>JBEKGN010000005.1:0-170386 GCA_050012775.1 Roseiarcus sp. | reverse complement strand
TGCCTCTTTCACGGCGCCGTCGTCGACTTCCGCCTCGACGCGTAGATGGCCTTCGATCCGCGTGACGGGATCGACAACGACATGCGCCATCACTCAGTCTCCGGTCCGTCTTTGGGTGAAGTTGCGCTTGCGCTTCGCAGGCGCACGATCTCGCCGACGCCATGCGCCACCACGCCTGCCGCCACGAGGCCGGTCAGGCCGAGCCCGACCGGGTCGATCCAGCTGCCGACATCGAAGCCGGCGACGTTGGGGAGGCGCCCATAGAATGGCGTCATCGTGTCCCAGAAATTCGGCTCGGCGCAACCGAGGCAGGGATGACCGCAGCCGATCGGCCAGTTGAGGCCTCCGTTCCACCGCACGGTCGGACAGTTCTGCGATGTCGCCGGCCCCTTGCATCCCATCTTGTAGAGGCAGTGGCCTTGGCGATGCGCCTCGTCGCCCCAGGCTTCGACGTATTGCCCGGCGTCGAAATGCGCGCGCCGCTCGCAATTATCGTGGATAGCCTTGCCGTAAGCGAAGAGCGGGCGCCGGTACCGATCGAGGGGAGGCCATCGTTTCAAGGTCAGGTAGTAAACGATAAGCGCGGTGATGTTCTCGGCATTGGCCGGACACGCCGACATGTTGATGAGGTTTTTGACGCCGGGGACGGCGTCGGCGACGGACAAAGCGCCGGTCGGGTTCGGACGCGCCGCGGGAAGGCCCCCGAATGATGCGCAAGTCCCGATCGCAATGGTCGCGGCGGCGCCTCCGCAGATCTCGCGGGCGATATCGAGGCCGGCCTTTCCGCCGATGGTGCAATAGGCGCCGTCGGCGCCGCTCGGGATGGAGCCCTCGACCAGCGCGATATATTTGCCGGCATTGTCATGGACGGTTCGCGTCAGCGCGTCCTCGGCCTGACTGCCGGCGGCAGCCATCAAAGTTTCATGGTAGTTGAGGGAAATCGAATCGAGAATGAGATCGGCGACCGTCGGATGGGCCGCCCGCAGCAAGGATTCCGTATTGCCGGCGCAGTCTTGGAATTCGAGCCAGACCAAGATCGGTCTCGGCTCATTTTCCACGGCGGCGGCGATCGCGGGAATGACGGTGTCCGGCAGCCCGAGAACCGCCGCCATCGACGCGCAAAATGTCAGAAAATCGCGGCGCGAAATGCCGTTGTCGGTCAGAAGTTCGCCGAATGTCGGGCCCATCATTGCAACTCCACGGCAGGCGATAAACCGGCCCTGGTCGGCGGCTCACCCCATACGATGAACTGCGGCTCGATGCCGATGCGCCCGCGCCGCTCGCGTGGTTCGCCGACATCGGGCTACCGCTCGGCGCCGGATTCGCGTTTCCCGGACATTTGGGAACCTAGTCGGGCGGCGAGCAACGGGCATTGATCCGCCTCAATTACCTCCGCGGCGGGATCGCCAACCCATTCTCGCGCCGACCGCTCGGTCGTCGTGGAGCTCTCCGAATGTTCCAGAGACTCCGATGCGCGCTCCGCATGGCGACGGATCGACGAGACGCTCGAACGCGAGTTGGGAGACGCCGATGCTTCCGGGCCGGAAAATCAAAAGGCAATTTCAATAACATATGTGTTCGCGGTTTTGCCCTGAGCGGCGCGCCGCTTCGGCATGCTGCGTCGAAGCGCTCGGCGAAAATGCGCGGCGCGCAAAGGACGGCGTCGCTCGGCTGGGAGCCGCCCTTGGCGCGCGGCTACGCGAGCGCACGACGCGAGAGGTCGCGCTCGCCGTCAATAGGTGGCGCGGCCCCCGGAGATATCGAAAACGGCGCCTGTGCTGAACGAGCATTCTCGGCTCGCCAGCCAGCAAACGAGCGCCGCCACTTCTTCGACGGCGCCGAAACGGTCCATCGGAATTTTCGAGCGCATATAGGCGAGATGAGCCGCCGAAACCTGCTCGAGCATCGGCGATTCGACGGCGGCCGGCGTGATCGCATTCACAAGGACGCCGTCCTTCGCGAGTTCCTTGCCCAGCGACTTTGTCAGGCCGATCACCGCCGCCTTCGAAGCGCTGTAAGCCGAAGCAGTGGGATTGCCTTCCTTGCCGGCGATCGAAGCGACGTTGACGATGCGGCCGTAGCCGCGCGCTTGCATCAAGCGCGCGACGAACCGATTGCAATAAAACAATCCGTTGACGTTGATGTCGAAGACTTTCTTCCATTCGTCGATGGGATAATCGACGACCGGCGCGTTCTTGCCGGCGACGCCGGCGCTGCAAACGAGAACGTCGATATGCCCGAGCGCCTTCTCGGCGTCCGCCGCGGCGCGTTCGACGGCGCTCGCATCGGTGATGTCGAGGCGAGCGATATGGGCGCGCGCGCCCAATTCCGCCCTGGCCGCTTCGAGCTTGTCCTGATCGACATCCCACAACGCCGCCTGGCCGCCCTCGGCGAGGATTCTGCGCGCAACGCCTAAGCCTATGCCCGATGCGCCGCCGGTAATGACCGCGCCAGCGCCCTCGAAGCGTTGCATCCCCGGCATTGCGAATCCCCCTTGTGACGCTTGCGTCTATCGGCCGCGCGTCGTCGGCGCATCATAAAACAATAATCGTCAAACACGAACGGAGGCAAAAATGCAAACGCCCGGCTGCAGAGCGGTCCCGCGCGCCCCGCGCTCGAGCAGCGGCGCACGAGCGTCGCGCTCGAGCAGCCGCATGCGTTTCGCAGCGGCCGAATTGGCGATGCCGCACCGCTCGGCGGCCCGGGCGATGCTGCCGAGTTCGATCGCGGAGAGAAAAATCCGCAGGCTCGTCCAATCCGGCGCAGCGGTCATCCAAGCATCCGTAGAACACGGACGCCCGCTCCGTCGAACGCCGCTTTTCATCCTGGTTTGGAGGATGCAATGTGCGGGGGAGAAAACAATCGGAGCCGCCATGGCGTTGCGCGCCGCAAGAGAAGAAGTCAGGGTTCGAGAAGTCGGGCCGCGCGATGGCCTGCAGATGGCCAAATCGATCATGCCCACGGCCGCCAAGCTCGCGTGGATCGACGCCATCGCGGCTTCGGGCGTTCGCGAATTGGAGGCGGCAAGCTTTGTACCCGCGTCCGCCATGCCGCAAATGGCCGACGCCGCGCAAATCGTGCGCTTCGTCCGCGCGCGTCTTCCGAGCGTTCGCGTGGTCGCGCTCGCGCCCAATCTGCGCGGCGCCGAGAATGCGGCGGCGGCGGGCGCGCAGGTCATCATCATCCCGGTTTCGGCGAGCCAGGCGCATAGCCGCGCCAATGTGCGTCGTAGCCGCGAGGAGCAAGTCGCGGAAGTCGGCCGCGTCGTCGCGTTCGCGCGATCGCTCGGCGCGCAGGCGCCGCGCATCGAAGCGGGAATTTCGACGGCGTTCGGCTGCTCGCTGCAGGGCGTCGTCGCCGAGAGCGAAGTCGTCGCGCTTGCGGCCGCGTTGGCCGCCGCCGGCGCCGACGCAATCGCGCTCGCGGACACGCTCGGCTACGCCACGCCGGCGCAAGTGCGCCGGCTCGTCAAATCCGTGCGCGCGGAAATCGGCGCCGAACGTTTCGGCAATCTGCATCTGCACGACACGCTTGGCGTCGCGCTCGCCAATGTTCTGGCCGCGCTCGAAGAAGGGGTGCGCGGTTTCGACGCGGCGCTGGGCGGACTGGGCGGTTGTCCCTTCGCGCCGGGTTCGGTGGGCAACGTCTCGACCGAAGACCTCGTCTATCTCCTGGAATCCGAAGGGTTCGACACCGGGATCGACCTCGCCATGCTGATCGCCGCGCGCGCGCCGCTGAGCGCGGGCCTGCCCGACGAACCGCTGCACGGGCGCGTCGCGGCCGCGGGCGTGCCGCGCACTTACCGGCAGGCCATTGCGCGGGCGCAAGACCATTTGGGAGAGGAGCGATGACGCAATCCGTCGCCGCCGCGAACAAGGGACCGCTCGCGGGCCTGCGGGTCATCGAATTCAGCCATATGGCGATGGGCCCGACTTGCGGTCTTGCGCTCGCCGATCTCGGCGCCGACGTCGTCAAGGTCGAGCCGACGCCGGCGGGCGACAACACGCGCCGGCTGACCGGCGCGGCGCTCGGCTTTTTCCCGGCGTTCAATCGCAACAAGCGCTCGCTTTGCGTCGATCTGAAGCATTCGGCGGGCGCCGCGCTCGTCAAGAAACTGATCGCGGGCGCGGATGTCGTCATCGAAAATTTTCGGCCCGGCGCGATGGATGGGCTCGGCTTCGGCCACGAGGCGATGTGCGCGCTCAACCCGCGGCTGATCTATTGCTCATGCAAAGGCTTCTTGCCGGGCCCTTACGAACATCGCACGGCGCTCGACGAAGTCGTGCAGATGATGGGAGGCCTCGCCTATATGACGGGAACGCCCGGCAAGCCGTTGCGCACGGGCACATCCGTCAACGACATCTTGGGCGGACTTTTCGGCGCGCTCGGGATTCTCGCGGCGTTGCGCGAGCGCGACGCGACGGGGCGCGGCGGCCTCGTCCAATCCGGCCTGTTCGAAACCAACATGGTTCTGGTGGCCCAGCACATGGCTTACGCCGCGATCGAGGGGCGCGATCCCACGCCGTTCGGCGATCCCAACATGGCCAAGCCCTGGCCGCTTTACGATGTCTTCGACACGGCGGACGAAGGGCAGCAGGTGTTCGTCGGCGTCGTCACCGATACGCAATGGCGTTCGTTCTGCAACGCTTTCGATTTGCCTGATCTTCTTGGCGATCCCCGCCTGCAAACGATGAGCGATCTGGCCGCCGCGCGCCCGCGCATTCGCGAGCGCGTGTCGAGAATATTCTCGACGCTGTCGAAAGCGGAACTGATGGCGCGTTGCGAGACGCTCGGCCTGCCCTTCGCCCCGATCGCGCGCCCGAGCGATTTGTTTGACGATCCCCATCTCAAGGCGTCCGGCGGCTTGCTGCCGATCGACGTCACGCGCGGGCGAAGCGAATGGAAGACGCCGCCAAGCCGGCCGATCGCCGATTTGCCCGCGCTGCCCATTTCCTTGCCGGGCGGCCGGCCGGGGCTCTTGCGGCAGCCGCCGCGCGTTGGCGAACACAGTCTCGAAGTCGCGCGCGAGGCGGGCCTGTCGGAAGATGATTGGCGGCGCCTGGTCTCCGGCGGGGCGATCTCCGCTTCCACTTAGGTCCGGCGCGACGCCGAGCCGGCATGACGCGCGCGGCGGCGTCGAACGGCGGATCATTTTTCACTGGTCGAATGCGCGACGCCAACGCAATATGCAACCGCGCCGGAGGCGAGCGCAACGAGCGACAGGGCGGCCTTCGGGCCGCTGACGAAGCGCGAGCGCCTCTGCGAAAACGATTGATCCCGAGTGGAATTGTCGCAACGATCGGCGCGGGCGGTTTGTTGGAGCCTGCTGGGGACGCCGATCATGCGTGAGCGCCTATCTCTGATGCTGCGATCGGCGCTATACGCCCTGCGTGGCGGATTCCTCATCCGCCCTTTTCTGATCGCGCTGTTTTTTGGGACGCTGGGCGCGGTTCTGTCCTCCGTCGAGGAATATTCTCCCGGGCTCGACGCCTGGATCCCCGAAGTCCTGTTTCCCGCGCATCAGGACCCTCAGGTCGCGCTGACCATTCTCGCCGGCATCGCCAGCTCGATCATGACCGTCGTGTCGATCGTCTTCGCGATCCTGCTGATGACGCTGACGCTCGCCTCCACGCAATTTTCGCCGCGCATTCTCGTCAGCTTCGTGCGGGACAGAAGCACGCAATGGACGCTCGGCATCTTCCTCGGCACGTTTTCCTATTGCATGGCGGCGCTTCCCGCCGTGCGGTCGCTGCCGCACCCCTATGTGCCGGTGCTCACCGTGCTGGTCGCCATGCTGCTCGCGCTGGTTTGCGTGGGCTGGCTGATTTTCTTCATCAATCACATCTCGCGCTCGATCAGCGTCAACCACATCGTCGATCGCATCGCGCACGAAACCGAACTCGTCATCGACGAAATCATGCCGCATCCGCGCGGATACTATGAACGGTCCGAGCACGCCACGCCTTCCCGCGAGGGACGGGAGCGCGTTATTCTCGCCCGCAAATCGGGATACGTGCGCTTCGTCGACGTCCGCTTTCTCGTCGGCTGCGCCAAATCCTTCGGCGTACGGATCGCGCTGGAGCGGCGCGTTGGCCAGTTCGTTCCCGCCGGGGCGCCGATCATGCGAGTCGTCGACGCAGGCCGGGTGACGCCGGAGCGCGAGGACCGCCTGCTGACGGCTATCGACATCGGTCCCGCGCGCACGATGCAGCAGGACATCGAGTTCGGAATCATCCAGATCGTCGACATCGCCCTGCGGGCGATCTCGCCCGCCGTCAACGATCCCACCACCGCAATCAATTGCATCGATCAACTCGGCCGCATCATGATCGTTTGGGCGAGCCGCTCGCCGCCGCTATCCCATTTGTACGGGCCGCCGCACATCCTGCGCATGGCGATGCCCTGGATCGGCTACGACGGCTTGCTCGACACGGCGTTCGAGCAGATTCGGCATTACGCCAAGAACGACATCGCCGTCAGCCTGCGCTTGTTGCGCGCCTTCGACGATATGATCGTCGCGGGGACGTCCTTGAGGGAACAGCAATCGCTGATCGATCGGGCGCGACGCGTCGTCGAAGGCTGCAAACTGCATTTGCCGGAAAACGACGTTCTGCCGCTGCGGCGGCGATTGACGCTGTTGGAAGGCCGCCTAGTTCCGCCGGGCGCGAGCGCGGGTCACGCTTGACGCTGGGATCGACCCGTTGACGTCCGGCGCGAACTCCGGCCTCATCACAGAGGATTGGCGTCGACCATCCCTCGTTCCGCCGCGGCGAAGACGAATAGGCGGCAGCCAAGGAAGAACAACAAGGTATAAACACTGACGCCGATGAGCTGGGCCAAATACGGATTGACAATTGACCCTGCGACGGCGGCCGAAACAATCCCGGCGTTCGCCAGATAGGAGACTCCGGCCACTAACAGATATTTGGGCAGGTCGTTGGCGACGGCGCCCGCGCTCTTGAACGTCCACAGCCGATTGAGCGAAAAACCGACGGCGAGGCCGATCAAATAGCCGCAAAAATTGGCGACCACGGGTCCACAACGCCAGAAATACATCAGCGCATAGATGGCGGCGAGCCCGATCGTGGTGTTGACGACCCCAACGGCGGCGAAGCGCAGGGTTTGACCGAACAGATCCCTCATGTTCGACGCCATGCGCTCATCCGGTATTGAGCGCCCAGGCCGAGCCACCCGAGATAGGGTTCAATCGGCCTCAGCGCTTTCAAAGCGGATGGGAAAAACAGCCGGTAGTCCACCCGCGCGTCGGTCCAGCCGGCCGCCAGGGCGCGCTTGCGCATCGTGCGCCCGAGAATGAGATGGGCGTTGACGTCGAAGGGACAGCTGTTGACCGCGCGCACCGTGAGGGGGTTCAGCAGATTATGCTCATAGATGGCCAATAAGCCGCCCGGTCGGGTCACGCGACGCAATTCCTTGAGCCACCTGTAATGCTGGTCGTGGGCTATGTGATGGAACACACAGGCGGAAAACACCACGTCCTGACTTTGCGACGGAAGCGGAATTTCATTGTCGATCAGAAGATAGCTCTCGTCTCCGGGATAGCGGGTTTTGGCGATCTCGATGCTGCGGGCCGAGACATCGCCGCAAGTCAACGCGCATCCGTTGAAGTGCTTGCGAAAGAAGGGGACCGAATTGCCGATGCCGCTGCCAAAATCGAACACCTGACGGGCGTCGTGACCGCGTTCGCTCACCAGCGCCGCGAGATCGGCGATCTTATATTCCGCAAAAAAATCGGGCTCCTCGCCGGTTATCGCGACATTGGCGCGATGCTGAACGAGATAGTCGTCCGCGATGGCGTCGAATTCCGCACGTTGCGCTCGAACATCGTCGGCCGACTGGGAATTTGAACGATTCATTTCAGCGCCATCGTCTGTTGCAGGTTCAGGTCTTTGGTCAGTTCCCCGGAGGAGTTAATGATAACTTGAATGGCGAGGAGCGGGCGGCGCTTGGATTCGACGCAAGGCCGCCCGAGACGCTCGCCCATAAACCGACGACAATGAGCGGCGCGCCGCTCGTAGCAGGAATGAAAAACGCGAGCGATGTCCATCCCCTTACGGCGCTGCCGGTAAAATAGTCGCTAACAAGGCTCGTCATCGCGAAATTGGCGGCCGCGGCGAGGCGGCGCTCGCGGAATGGTCGCGGCGCGGGGCCTGGCGTTGTTGACAATCCTACGTTCGCGCGCGAGAGAATCTTGAGGGCCGGGGGACATTGTCGAAAGGGCCGCCGCCCGGGAGGAAGTCGGCCAACTCGCGCCGTCGGTCGGGTCGAGTTGACGCTTACGCAGGTTGGGCTCGTCGTGTCGCGCCGCTCGGTTTGCATTTTGGGCAGAGACATCCCTTGCAGAATGAAACCGCCGTCGCCGGCATAACCTGCACTTTGATCGCGTTCAACGAGGCGGACCGCGTTGCGCGGGCGATCCGATCGGTGTCGGGCGTCGCCGACGAGGTGCTCGTCGTCGATTGCGGCTCGACCGACGGCACGGCGGCGCTGTGCGAGAGTCTCGGCGCCAAGGTCGTTCACAACCCCTGGCTTGGCTACGGGCCTCAGAAGCGTTTCGCCGAGGACCACGCGCGCCACGATTGGATCCTCAATCTCGACGCCGACGAATGGCTGTCCGACGCGTTGCGGGCCGAGCTGAAGGCGCTCCTGTCACGGCCGCTGCCGCCCGCGCGCTCGTTCCGCGCCCGGGTCCGCATCGTCTATCCCCGGCGCGAAACGCCGGCGCCCTTCGCCTCTTTCCACAATTACGTCCGTCTCTACAATCGCCGGACGACGCGGTTTCGCGACTCGCTCGCTCACGACGAGGTTCCCGCGACCGCGGACGTCGTGCAGCTCGAGGGCGACATTCTGCACAAGAGCTATCGCGACTTCGCCCATATCGTCACCAAGACGATCGGCTATTACGAATTGCAACGGGCCGCGGGACAGCGCCCCAGCGGCGTCGGCGTTCTGCGCATGTGGGGCGAATTTCCGTTCCAGTTCTTCAAATACTACATCATTCGCCGGCATATCTTCGGCGGCGCCGACGGATTCGCCTATGCGACGGCGCTGGCGATCGGGCGATGGTGTCGGATTTTTATTTTGCGGGGATGGTAAAGGAATTGGGCGCCGGCGAGGATGCCGAGGCCGGCGCGATGAGAATGAATCGAGGGGCGGGTCGTCACATGGAGAGCAAGTTGCCGCAGGTCCCGCAGCGTTGGCCGCAGCGGCTGCTTCGATCCCTCGCCGCCGCCTTGCTTCTGGCTTTCCTCGGCGTCGCCGCCTGGCCGATTTCGCCTTGGCGGAGCGGCGAGAAATACGTCGTCGCCATCACCGCGCTCGGCGAGAAGAGCCCGGATGCGGCCTCGAGCGAGGTCTGGATCGCCGGCGCCCCGGACGGCGTCGATCTCGGCGCATTGGCCGCCTCCAGCACGACGCCGCTCGGCTGGGAGCAGCGCGGGCAAACGCTGGTGTCCTATCGCGACCAGCCCGCGACGATCTCCTTTCACGGCGTGCTGAAGCCCGAGGACCAGTTTCTCTTCGGTCGCCATCATTGGTCCGGGAGGGTCAGGGTCGAGATCAACGGACAGTCCCGCGACTACGATCTCCATTCGCCCGAGCCGACGACGCCCCTCGCCGTCGCGCTGTCCGATTTTCCCGCGGGCAAGGCCGCGAAAACCAGGCCGAACCCCGTGTTCCTGCTTTGGCTCGCGGTCTGGACCGTGGCGCTGGCGGCGCTGCTCCTGGCGGGCCCGAAGCTGTTGCGCCGCCTGCCGCCGGGGCGGCCGAGCGAGGCCCCCGGCCTCGACGGGATACGTTTCGCGCTGCCGTCGCTGATCGTCTTCGGCTTCGTGCTCGCCGGCACGTGGCCGGCGCAGATGTCTCCGGATTCGGTTTTCCAATGGGATCAACTCCACACCGGTAACCTGAACAATTGGGCCCCTGTAATCCACACGGTACTCGTCGGCGGGCTCGGTGCGCTGCTCGGCTCGATCGGATGGTCGATGATCTTGCAGATCGTCGCGCTGGCGGCGGCGATCGGCTTCCTCTGTCGGGAACTTTCGCGCTGGTCGATCAATCGCGCATTGGCCTGGACGGCTGCGGTCGTCACCCCGCTGTCGCCCGCCGTCGCGCTGCTGTCGACCGTCTTCTGGAAGGACATCCCCTTTTCGATCGCGCTCTGCGTGTTGACTGCGCTGGTCCTGGCGCTGGTCCGCACCGACGGCGCTGTCGCCGAACGTCGATCCTATATGGCCGGCCTCGCCGTGACGCTCTTCCTCGCCGCCGCCTTCCGCCACAACGGCGTCATCGTCACGTTGGGCGCCGCACTATTGGTGGGGATCGCCTACCGCCGCGTGTTACGGAGCCGAGGGATACTCTTGCTATTGTCGGCTGGCGTCGTCCTCCCCTTCGTTTGGTCGACCGTGCTCCTGCCGGCCGCGGGGATTCCAGGGGCTCGCCAGCTTGCTGCTATGACTCCTATGCATATTCTAGCCGCGATGGCGGCTGAGGGGCAGCCGCTCGACGGGGCGACGACAACCAAGATGGAGGGAATTCTTCCGCTTTCCGAATGGAAGAGCCGCTACGACTGTTTCTCAGCCAACCCACTGTCAGGGGCGCCTAACATCCATTTCGATCGACTGGATGCTTCATTGGCGGGCCCAGCGCTGCGCGCAGCGCTTGCGCATCCCTCGACGGTCCTGCGTCACTTGATTTGCCTGAACTCCCTCAACTGGCGTTTGTCGCCCGTGTTCAGCGAATTGTTTCCGATCGGCATCTACAAAGTTCCAGACGATCCGCGCCCCTGGGACATGACGATGCAGGCGAACGAGAACGTCAGAGCGATACTCGACCGCGTCTTCCAGTGGACGGTTGCGGCGCCTTGGCGCTTTGCGATTTTCTGGCGGCCGGCGACGACGATGTTGGCGCTGCTGGTCTTCGTGGCGATGGCGGCGCTCCAGGGCATCCGCCCGATTCTGCTGCTTCCCCTGGCGCCGGTTTTTCTCAACGTGGCCTCGCTGGTCCCGCTGATGACTACGCAGGATTTTCGCTATGAGTATCCGGCCGTGCTGATCGGCCCCTTGCTGATCGCCTTCTATGCGGGCGTCTGCTCTCTCTCGACCACAGGAGCGCAATCGACGAAGCCTCTCGACGCCTCGAAGGTTTAGCGCGCGGCCAGCCGGAGATTGTGAAATTGCAACATAAACCCATGCGGGACGCCGTCGCCATCCCCAGCTATCGCGCCACGCGCCACATCGTGGACGTGCTGAGCGGCGCTCCAGCTCGAGCGTCCGGACCAGATCGAGAATCGTGACCACGCGTCCGGCGTCGGCAACCGTTTGGGCGCAGGTGACGCCCCAGGGGCCGGAATCGATGACGTAAAACATGGACTCTTGTTTCAAGCGGCGGATTGAAATCCGTCATCCCCGCCTTGCGACGAAAGCGCCGGCATCGTCCTGACATTGAGCTTCAACATGCTCAACAAAAAGCTGGATAGGATGATCTCGAAACCAAGCGATAATGAGAGTGAAGAGCTAATGACAACCGGCGTCACATGCTCGACATCGAGCGGCCCGAATTGCGCGGCTGCCCATATGCTCAACGCTTTGTAAAGGAGAAGCGCGCCAACAAGCAGCAGCGCGGCGCCGAAGACGACGCCTCGCTCCAGGCTGAACCACCGATCAAAGAGGCTCGCTTGAAGAGGCGTTGGAAATAAGCCCTCCTGGATCGCGTAGGTTCTCGACAAAAGAGCGAACAGCACCGCCTGGAAACCGACTTCGATCATCGTAACGCAATAAATCAACGTATCGACGCTGAAACGCACACCGCCGACATAGACGGGATGCGCCAACAGAACGCCGCCCAGCGCCAGCCCCAAAGCAATCAGCGAAAGGCCGGGATAGAGGAACAGCCAATTTGGGCTGAACAAGGCCATGAAACGCAGATGTCGCCAGCCGTCCCGATACGGTCGCAAGTGCGGAGGCCGGGAGCGGCCGTCGGGGCTCAGAGTCGTTGGCGCCTCGACGACGTTCATTTTCATCAAGGTCGCTTTGATGACCATCTCAGAGGCGAATTCCATGCCCGTCGTGCGAAGGTCCATACGTTCGAAGGCGTCCTTGGAAAAGCCGCGCAGGCCGCAATGAAAGTCCTTGGTCGGCGCTTTGAACAAAAACCTCCCGATGCCGGAAAGGACCGGATTGCCGATGTAGCGATTCTTCCAGGGCATGGCGTCAGGCGCAATTCCACCGAGAAAGCGATTGCCCATTACGAGGTCGGCGCCCGCGCGCAGGCGGTCGAGGAAAGGACTGAGCTCGCTGAAATCATAGCTGTCGTCCGAGTCGCCCATGATGCAATATTTGCCGCGCGCAACGGCTACGGCGCCGCGTAGCGCGGCTCCGTAACCGCGAACCGGCACCTCAACCACGACAGCCCCACAACGGCGCGCGATCTCCTGCGACCCGTCCGTGGAGCCATTGTCGCCGACGACGACCTCTCCCGCGACGCGATTGCGCTCGAGAAAAGAACGCGCTTTCAGGATGCACCGCTCGAGCGTTTCCGCCTCGTTGAGACATGGCATCACGATGCTTAGCTCAATATCCATTCCACACTTCCCAAACTGGCGGCGGTCGTCCACCCTGCGGCGAAATTCCGGAACTGACAAGCAATGGGAAAAGGCATTGCCGCTGCTTGGGTGTTAACTCGGAGGCGCGCCTGAAGAACACACTGACATAGTGCGATCTGGGTCCTTCAAGGTGATGGCCACGCCCGTGGTGGGAATTTCGATTGAGGTCCGGCGGGCTGAGTTCCGCAAATAGCTTGGCCCGCCAGACCGGCGCCGGGGTGGAAATGGAAGGGCTTTTGGCCTGTATTTCCGGGTCCACACCGTCCCCGTAGTGGCGCGGCGGCGCTCGCGATCGGGCGATGGCGTGGATTTTTACATTGAGGGGTGGTAGGGGCGGCGCGGTCGGCTTTCTCGGCGATGGACGAAAGCGAAAGTTACGATATGTTGGTATGGCCGCCCGATATGCGCTGACGCCCGGCTATTTCTTGGAATCGAAGCTGGGTATACGTGCAATGATAAAATCGGCGGGAGCGGGCGGTTACCAAGAATTTCGATAGGAAATAAGGGCTGTTATTGATGGAGCGGTTGGCCTGTAGTCCGGACAAAGGTTACAATCCGATCGAGGCCGCAATACACACGGCTCGCTACGCCTCCGCCCTTGCCGTTTGCAAAGGGCGGCGAGTCTTGGATATCGCATGCGGGGAGGGATACGGCTCTTATCTGCTTAAGGAGTGGGGGGCAGCCGAGGTTGTTGGGGTTGATGTCGCCGAAGAGGCGATCGAGACCGCTAAACAGCTGTTTCATCGCGACAACCTGACGTTTATTTGCGGCGACGCCGTGACATACACTGATCCGCAATCGCAGCAATTTGATCTCATCATCAGTCTTGAAACAATAGAACACGTCACTTCCGCCGAGCGCTTTCTCAGGAATATAAAGGCTCTCGCCACCAACGATGCGATCATCATAATTTCCTGCCCCAATGACCACTGGTATTACGACCAGCCGAGGGAGGGCTGGGCCACCAACAACCCTTTCCATCTCCGACGTTTCACATTCGAGCAATTCTCCGACATTTCGACTGGAATACTTGGGCGCGGCGTCCAATGGCAGATCGGATTGCCGAGCCTTGGATTTATCAATCTTCCGGTCGGTGCGGGCCAGGCCGTCAATTTCCCCGAGGAATCCTCGCCTTATGTCGGCGCCTTCACCCTCGGAAGCGGTCTGATTTGCAAATCCGGCGAAGATGATCCGATATCGCCCGATGTTTCTTCGTACTTCATGGGAATATGGGGGCTGAGCGACCAAATTCCCGCTGCGGCGGCATTCCCGATGAGTATGGATCGGTTTTGGAATCTTACCACTCTCCCGGCTCGCAAAGACGCGGTTATCGAGCAAATAACAATTGAGGCGATCGCTTACGTGGACGAAATTGCCCGGAAGGATGCGGTTGTCGAACGGTTGCAGAGGGAGGCGACCGCTCACGTCGCGGACTTCGCCCGCAACGATAGCGTAATCGAGCGGTTGAACTGCGAGATTGAGCGACAGGCGGCGGACTTGGCCCGCAAGGATGCGGCCATCGAACAGTTGCAGAGCGAGGCAATCGTTCGCGCGGACCACATCGCCCGCAAGGATATCGTAATCGAACAGCTGAGCAGCGAGATTGAGCGACAGGGGGCGGACTTGGCCCGCAAGGATGCGGCCATCGAACAGTTGCAGAGCGAGGCAATCGTTCGCGTGGACCACATCGCCCGCAACGATATCGTGATCGAGCGGTTGAACTGCGAGATTGAGCGACAGGGGGCGGACTTGGCCCGCAAGGATGCGGCCATCGAACAGTTGGAGAGCGAGGCAATCGTTCGCGCGGACCACATCGCCCGCAACGATATCGTAATCGAACAGCTGAACGGCGCGATTGAGCGACAGGCGGATGACTTGGCCCGCAAGGACGCGGGCATCCAACAGTTAGAGAGGGAGGCGATCGTTCATGCGGCGCACCTCGTCCAAAAAGAGACGATTATTGATCTTCTAATAAATGAAGCAACCGTCCATTCGATCGAATATACGCGCGGCGAGGCCATTATTAAGCAAATGCAACGCGAAGCGAGCGCAAGAGACATCGAGCTCGCTCGTAAAGACACCCTCATCGAGCTATTTTCCAACGAAAACGCCATATTAGATTACAAGAAAAGTCGTGATGTCGGTTTCGTGACGTTTATCGACAGGATTGGCAGGTCGATCAAGCGCACACCCAGTCGGTGGTATCGGTCGGTTGACAGACGTGGACGGAAATTGGTGCGAAAGTTGTTTTCTGAAAGTGAGGGGCGACAATGACGACGCCATTCATCGCGGAAATCGAGACGCGGGCCTACGCGACCGCGCGCCATCATTTTATCCTATCGGAAGGGGCGCGATCGGAAAGGGGTCCGAATATCGGGACAAAGGGAGAAAATTTGACCATCTCTTTCTTGTCTCTTAATCGATCGGCCCTGTCATTAAAGCTTTGCTATTCGATAGCGGAATTTATGCCTGATTTCGCTGGCGAGATCGTGATTGTAGACAATGGCTCTGAACTTGAAGAAATCAACGCGTTAACGAACGGTCTGGAGAACTTCCCACTTAGACTTAGGATTGAACGACTACCGCGAAATTTTGGCGTGGCCGCCGGTCGCAATCGTGCCATGGCGGTCGCTCAGACCGATTGGGTCATGTGCCTCGACAATGATATCTATTTTATTGCCGACCCGAGAGAGCGTCTGCAGCGCGATCTCGCCGAACTCGGTTGCAACTTCATGAGCTTACCTCTTCTCGAGCCAGAGGGAGGACGGCTTTTCGCCCTTGGAGGCCATCTCTATGTTGGAATCCAGCCCAATGGGGCGGTATCCTTGGGTGGCGGAAGCGTCTACAGGCAATCGGCGACCGGACCCTTCGATGAGCCGAGTTTTCTCGGAACATTCCTATTTGGCGGGTCGTGTATCCTAAACAGGCACAGCTTTGCTTTACACGGCGGGTACGACGAGGCGATGTTTATTGGTTTCGAGGATATTGAGTTTTCCTTGAGGCTTTTTCGGGCCGGTCTAAAAGTGGGATGTTTCGGCCAAACATTTCTTGTTCACGATCATCCGAAACCCAGCAACGATACGGACGCCGATTATGAGAAAATGCGATTTTCGACGGATATCATTCGACGGTCGGCATTGTATTTCGAGCAAAAATATAATTTCGTTATATGGAATAAGGGGGTCGAGACTTGGCTCGAAGAGCGAAGAAAGGAGCTCAACCTAAGTGATTCTCCTTCGACAGAGAGCAAGCCCGCTTTGGCGCAATTTGGCAAAACCAAACCGCGTATAGCCCTGGTTGTAGACGTGCCACAGTGGGCTTTTGGGAACATTGCACGTCAGCTGATAAGGAATCTTTCGCATCGCTATGATTTCGATCTGATCGCGATGTCGGAATTGGTTGCCATGCAATCGAAGCGATTTGCCGATCCAAAGGCAAATCGACGACTGGCCGAAGCGCGCGGTCCCGGCATGGGCATATTGTTGGCGAATAGTGCGAAATATGACATAATTCACTTTTTTTGGCGCGAAGATCTTCTGCTGCTCGGAACCGAGCATATCGCCGCTTACGCAAATTTCTTGGGGATGACGGCCGAGGCCTTCGAGCGAAGATTCGTCAAGACCGCGCGCATTTCGACATCGGTCTACGATCATCTGCACTCTACTTCTGACGCCATCAAACACCGGGCTCATATCTTCAACGAGTTGGTTCGCGGCTATACCGTGTCGTCCGCTCGCCTGGACGACCTCTATCGGCAATTTTCCGAAATCCGACCGCCAAGCGCGATCGTCGAAGACGGGGTGGACCTTGAGGCGTTCGCGCCAGAGAATTTAGCTCGTTTCGATTCGATTGCGTGCCGCGAGGTCGTTGTCGGTTGGGTGGGCAATAGCAAATGGGCCGCGGAACACGGCGATCCAAAGGGGGTGCATACGATTCTCAAGCCGGCGATCGAACAACTGAGGGCGGCGGGCGCTTCGGTTCGCCTCGAGTTGGCGGATCGCCAGGATAAGTTCATACCGCATGCCGAAATGAAGGACTTTTACAAGAAACTCGACATTTATGTCTGCACTTCCGAGATAGAAGGAACTCCAAATCCTGTATTGGAGGCAATGGCTTGCGGAGTGCCTATTATAAGTACGGATGTCGGCGTCGTGCCGGATGTCTTCGGGCCGCTGCAAAAGTCATTTGTTCTTGAAGACCGATCGATAGATTCGCTGAAGAAATCATTACATAAGCTAATGTCTGACGAGCAAATGCTTAAGATGATATCGGCTGAGAATGTACGGAGTATACAACGGTGGAATTGGAAATCACAAGCCGACAAATTTGATATATTTTTTCAGCGTATGTTAGAGTTATGATCCTGTTACATTGTTGTTACGGTTCACTCCATTACTAATACACGAAATTGCGTTCGCTCCTGCGGCCCATGGGTTCGGCGCCCCCGCCCCCTCGCCCTGTTCAACCCCCGAGCGCCCGCCAGCCGGCGTCGCCGTCGACGAGAGCGGCCCTGCGTGAAGCGGGCGCCGCGTGCGACTTCGCGTCGAAGGCAACGCCGCCTGGGGGGCAAGGAACCCCGAATTCGTTTTGATCCGATATTTCATTTCGGAAAAACGAAATCTCGTGCTAGGCTGTTTTATCGCTTGTCCCCATTCCCGACTTGCCGGCGGGGCCGCGCGGGGGCTTTGCGACGGAGATCGGCGCAAAAATTTGGAGCAAAACGAACTTTTCCTTTTTCCTCTTGCAAGCCCCTGATTTCCCACAAAACGGCCAAAGGAATCTTTGGAAATATTTGGAGAAAACGGCCGCAGATTTGGAAATGTTTGGCGCCGATTGGGAAAAGCTTGCCGGGCGCGAAGTCCGGCAAGGGGGCGAGCGCGCTTTCTCCGGCGCCTCCCCATCCCCGGGCCGCGCGGGCGGTTCGAACGCAGGCCGCATCGCAAGCCGGCAAGAACAATTCTCCAAGCCTTCCCCGACCGGCCGGCGCGCCGCCCGCGCCGGCGGGCGCCGGCGAGTTGACTCGGCGCGCGAACCCTTTAACAGGGACGCGCGTTCCCGGTCGCTGGTCGGGCCGATCTCCGCCCGCAAGCGCGCCGAGCGCCGCTGCACGATGGCATGTCCGGTTTTCAATGGGTTAGGCGCCTGCACGAGATGCGCAAATCGCGAACCACGGCGTTGACGGGCCGTCTGTGGGGCCTCCTCGGCTCGCCCTCGACGCGCCTGATCGCGCGCCTGCTGAGCGACCAGGGCGCCAAGCACTGGAAGGGCTATGCTTTCGCCACGGCGATGACGGTGGTGGTCGCGGCGACCACGACGATGTCGGCGTGGATCATGAAGGACGTCATCAACGACATCTTCGTCGCCAAGAGGCTGATGGCGGTCTGGGTCATCGGCGGCGCGATCGTGGCGATCTACGCGGTCAAGGGCTTTTCGACCTACGCCCAGACGGTGGTGCTGGCGCGCGTCGCCAACAACATCGTCGCCGACGTGCAGAGCCGCATCTTCGACAAGATGCTGGCGATGAGCCTCTCCTTCTACAGCGTGCGCCATTCCACCGAGTTCCTCGCCCGGCAGGCGTTCATCTCGCAATCGGCGAGCGGCACGCTCAACCTGCTGATCACGGCGCTGGCGCGCGACGTTCTGACCCTGATCGGCCTCTCCTCGGTGATGATCGCGCAGGATCCGCTGATGTCGGCGCTGGCGCTGATCGTCACCCCCGGCGTGATCGTCGGCATCCGCCATCTGGGCGGGCAGGTGAAGAGCGTGATGCTCAACGAGTTCTACGGCTTCATGACCATCCTGGAATCGTTGCAGGAGACCGCCCAGGGCATCCGCGTCGTCAAGGCCTTCACGCTGGAGCCGTTCATGCGCGCGCGCCAGGGCGCGGCGATCGCCAGCTTCGAGCGCGCGGCCAACAAATTGTCGATGGTGGGCGCGCGCTCGAGCCCGCTCACCGAGTCGCTCGCCGGCGTGGCGGTCGCCATCGTCGTCGTCTACGGCGGCCTCAGGGTGATCGAATCGGGACAGCCGCCGGGCAATTTCTTCGCCTTCATCACCGCGCTGATGTTGGCGTTCGAGCCCGCCAAGCGCGTGGCGCGGATGCATATCGACCTGACTTCGTCGCTGCTCGGCGTCGAAATGCTCTATAAGTTCCTCGACGAGCCGACGCAGGAGGACGAGCGCGGCGACGAGCCGGAGCTGCGCGCGAGCGAGGGGCGGATCGAATTCCGCGACGTGCGCTTCGCCTACCGCCAGGGCGAGCCGGTCCTGCGCGGCCTCGACCTCGTCGCCGAGCCCGGGCGCACGACCGCGCTGGTGGGCCGCTCGGGCGGCGGCAAGACCACGGCGATGAACATGATCCTGCGCTTCTACGAGCCCGATTCGGGCGCCGTTTTCGTCGGCGGGCAGGACATCGGCGAGGTCTCGCGCGCCTCGCTGCGGCGGCAGATCGCCTATGTCAGCCAGGAGACCTTCCTGTTCAAGGGCTCGGTCGGCGAGAATATCGCCATGGGCCGGCCCGGCGCGACTCAGGAGGAGATCGTCGAGGCGGCGAGGGCCGCCCATGCGCATGATTTCATCGTCGGCTTCGAGCGCGGCTACGATTCTCCGTGCGGCGAGCACGGCATGCAGCTTTCCGGCGGCCAGCGTCAGCGCATCGCCATCGCCCGCGCGTTCCTGAAAAACGCGCCGATCATCCTGCTCGACGAAGCGACGTCCGCGCTCGATTCGGAAGCCGAGCGCGCGGTGCAGGAGGCGCTGAAGACCCTATGCGCCGGCCGCACCACCCTCGTCATCGCCCACAGGCTCAGCACCATCGTCAACGCCGACAGAATTTGCGTGATCGAGGGCGGCGTGGTCAGGGAAACCGGCCGCCACGACGAGCTGATGGCCAAGGGCGGCGTGTATTTTCATCTCCACCAGACGCAGTTCGATCACGAACTCGTCCTCGCGCCGGAAATCTGCGACTAAGTCATTTCGATCTCGGGCCGCCTCGCGCATCGCGGAGGCCCGATGGGCGAACACGGAAGATTTCTACGCGCCTTCCCTCATCAGCCATCGCGCCGCGCGTGCGGGCGCCATTCGCAGCGCCAATCCCGCGGCGACGGCGGCGAGGCGCCAATCGCCCCGGCCGAACGCCAGGCGCGCGCAGCGGACGAGCGACTGCGCGCGGTAGCGTCGGCCGTCGCCGAGAAGTCCCTGCCGCGCGCTCGCGACCACATCGGCGAGCGCCTCGCGGCTCGGCGCCGCGTCCGTCATCGCCTCGAAATAGGCCAGCGCGCGATAGGCGCTGGCGATCGAGGCGACGGAAAGGGGCATGGACGCCGCGGCCGGGCCAAGGCTGTCGAAGGCAAGCGCCTCGCCGACCCCGTCGAACGGGTCGGGGCGCCCCGCCCGCCGCGTCCGCGCCGCCAGCAAGGCGAGGTCGTGGGCGAAGCGCTGGCCGAGATTGACGCCGGCCGAGATCTGGCCGGGGTGGACGCGATAATGCAACAGGACGTCCGGCAGATTGGCGAGGCGGGCGCGCTCCGACAGTCGCAGCCACAAATCGTAATCCTCGGCCTTGGCCAGCGCCGGGCGATAGCCTCCGGCGCGCAGCAGGACATCCTTGCGCGCGACGACGCTCGGATGTTTCAGCACGCAGCCGCGCGTCGACAGCGCCGCCGCGACGGCCTCCGGGCCGGTCGGAAAATGGGTCCGCCCGCCGGTCAGGGCGCCGGACGCGTCGATGAAGGCGACCTGCGAGCCGACGACCGCGACGCTCGGCTCGCAGTCGAGAAACGCGACCTGGATCGCCAGCCTTTCCGGCAGCGCGATGTCGTCGCTGTCCATGCGCGCGACGAGCGCGCAACGCGCTTGCGCGAGTCCGAAATTGAGCGCCGCCGCCAGGCCGACGCCGGGGTTGCTCAGCACGCGCAGCCGATCGTCACGGGCCGCGAGCGCGGCGAGAGCCGCGACGGCGCCGTCTCTGGAGCCGTCGTCGACGACGAGGAGTTCGAGATCGCGCAGACTTTGCGCGAGAATGCTCGCCACGGCCGCTTCGAGATAGGCGCCGCCGTCGCGCACGGGCAGGACTACGGACACGCGCATGGCGAGGCCTCTCGCAAGCCCATCAGCCGGACTCGGCCTTTTCGATCACGTCCGCGCAGAAATCGTCGAGGTCGGCGGCGATACGCCGCACGTCGAATAGGCTTCTCACCCGCGCCAGGCCTTCGGCGGCAAGCCGGCCGCGCAAGGCGTCGTCGCCGATCAGGGTCTCGACCGCTTGCGCGATGCGAGGGGCTTCGACCGAAGGCACGAACAAGGCCTTGTCGCCGCTGATTTCGCACAAGCCCCCCGAACCCGACGAGACGACCGCCGCGCCGCCGGCATGCGCCTCGAGACAGGTCCGGCCGAACGGCTCGCGCCACATCGACGGCACGAGCGCGATCGCCGCGGCCTCGTTGAGCGCCTTCACCTCGGAAAAAGGACGGTCGACGAGGAGGCGCGCCTGATCGCCGAGCGGCGCCAACGCGGCGCGCAGCATCGCGAAATAATCGGGAAAGCGCTCGGATTCCGACACGACGAAAGTCGCCGACCAGTCGCGATGGCGGGGCAGGATTTCGCAAAGCGCGCGCGCCGCTTCGACCAGCCCCTTTTCCGGCGTGGCGCGGCCGACCACCAGCACGGTTTTCGCGCGCTCGGTCCATGGGCTCCAGGCGTCGATGTCGACGCCGTTGGGAATGACGCGTCGCGGCGTCGCGACCTCGGGCCAATCGCGTTCAAATTGAGCGCGGACGGCGGCGCTGACGAAAGTGAGGCCGGCGAGCGAATTGAGTTGGCGCGTATGACGCCAACGCGAAAGCTCGCGCGTCCATTTCGAACTTCGCGGCGGCCGCAGGAAATTGTGCTTTTGCAGGATGATCGGCGCGCGCACGAGGGCCCGGACCGCCGACGCCGACGGCAGGTGCTGCTGCACCACGATCGCCGAGGGCGCGAGCCCACGCGCCAGGTCGGCGATAAAGCGGGCGCGGCGCAAGGTGTTGGCGACGCCGAAGGCGGGCAGATTATGGATCGCGGTCGCGGGCAGAGCGGGGTCGCCGCATTCGGCGACGATTTCCACGCGAAAGCGGCTGTGCGCGGCCACTTCGCAAACGAACAGGTCGATCGACGTCGCCGCGGCGATCGAATAGCGCATCCCCCGCGGCAGGATTTGCAAAATCGACCGCCGACTCTCCTCCGAAGACCGCAAGTTCCTAAGCGCGTCCAATCGCGGTCACCCCCTGTTTCGAGCCGCCGCTCACCTTACAACAGGATGCGCTATAAGTCCCCTTCGCGACGCATAGCGTCGATCAATCGCATCTCCCGCAGGGCCGAGCCGCACGCGTGAAACTCTCGATGCCGGACAAGGCGCACCGCCTCTATCTCTTGCGCTCGTTGCTCGCCCCGACAGTGTCGGCGCGATGGAGCTGCTTCATTCGCGAGTTTCATCGCGATGCAGGCGCCGTCGATCCCGTCGCTCGCGTTCTGGCCAAGCCGTTGCGAAACTACGTCCATCGCGCGTTCTGGCCGCGGCGAAGGCTCGACCTTCTCATCGAACACTACCGTTGGTTCGACGCGCTCTTCTCGCGCGACTGCATTCGAAGAATCTGCTCTGGAGAAGCGCTTGCCGTCGTCACGCTGCAAGGTCGCCGGGGAAGGGAATACCATCTGTTCGTCGTCGCCTCCGTCGCCGCGATCATGCAGCGAGAAGGCGAATTGGCGATTTATCTCGCCAAAGGGGCGGACGAGCCGAAGTTGTGTCGTCTGTCTCTTTGTCTTTCCAAAGTCGCGGGGAGGCTCTCGATCGTCATCGGCGGCATACAGGGCCCGTTGACCGCCCACAAACGCGACGTCATCGACGCGACCCGCGATCTCTACGGCCTTCGTCCAAAGGATGCGGTCTTTCTCGCCGCGCGCGCGATGGCGCAGGCGCTTTCCCTAGAAGCCGTTCACGCGGTTTCCGACGCGAATCATGTCCTCAAACGGCTGCAGGACAAGTCGAAATTTTCGCATTACGACGCCTATTGGCTGGAAAGGGGCGGCGCCGCCGACGGCCCCTTCGGCTTCGTTTTCACCCCTCTCCATCCGATCGCGGCCTCCCACGATAAACGCGACGCCATGAAGATCGCGATCGTCGAGGGGATGAACGCTTTCACCCGCGCTCATCGCCATAAGCGCTCCGGCCCCTGAGCGCTGGCCGCCCATGACGCCGGCGCCGACCGATTGCCCCGCTGAGCCCGTCATCGCGTTTCTTCCCCCTGCGCGCGGTTCTCACCGATCGCGGCGAGCCTGCGCAGCGCTTCAGGCAAGGCCTCCGCAAGGCTCGCGTCCGCCGCGAGCGTGACGACGTCGTCCTCGCCGACGGGCGGCTCCAGCGCGGCGAACTGGCTGTCGACCAGCGAAGCCGGCATGTAGTGGCCCCGCCGCTCGGCGACGCGCCGCAGCATCAACGCCTTGTCGCCTTCGAGAAAGATGAAACGCAGGTCGGGGCCGACGAGCGCGCGCAGCCGGTCGCGATAGGCGCGCCGCAAGGCCGAACACGCGATGACGGCGCCTTGGGGATGGGCGCGCGCGTCGGCGAGCCGTGTGCCGATCCGCTCGAGCCACGGCGCCCGGTCGGAATCGCTCAAGGCGATCCCGGCGCTCATTTTCGCGCGCGCTTCTTGCGAATGGAATTCGTCGCCGTCGAAGAAGGGCAGGCCGCGCGCTTGCGCCAACGCCTGCCCGAACGTGGTCTTGCCGCATCCGGAAACGCCCATCACGATGACAGCGAAGCGCGTTTCAGATCGAGGCCGTGATGCCGCCGTCGACATAGAGGATATGTCCGTTGACGAAGCTGGATGCGTCGGAGGCGAGGAAGATGGCGGCGCCGACGAGTTCGTCGACTTCCCCCCAGCGTCCGAGCGGGGTGCGCGCGCTCAGCCAGGAAGAAAACTTCTCGTCCTCGACCAGCGCCCGATTGAGTTCGGTGCGGAAATAGCCGGGTCCCAGGCCGTTGACGCGAATGCCATATTTTCCCCAGTCGATCGCCATCCCCTTGGTGAGCATTTTGACCGCCCCCTTCGAGGCGGCGTAGGGCGCTATGCCGGGGCGTCCCAGCTCGCTCTGCACCGAACAGATGTTGACGATGCGCCCACGCTTGCGGGGGATCATCGCTTGCGCCACCGCCTGGCCGACGAAGAATACGCTGTCGAGATTGGCGCGCATCAGCTCCCGCCACGTCTCTTCGGCATAGTCCTCCAGCGGCGCGCGGCGCTGGATGCCGGCGTTGTTGACGAGAATGTCGATCGGGCCGATCTCCGCTTCGATCCGCGCGACGCCGGCGCGAACCTCGGCGCTATCCGTCACGTCGAACGGGACGCCATGCGCCTTGCCGCCGGCGGCGACCATACCCGCCACGACCGCCTCGATCTTATCGGGCGTTCGGCCGTTGACGACGACGACGGCGCCGGCGCCGGCGAGACCGGCGGCGATCGCGGCGCCGATCCCCGCCGAAGACCCCGTGACCAGCGCGACGCGACCCTCGAGGCCGAAAAGGCGTTCAATCAGGCTCATCGGACGTCTCGTCTCCCCTCCGGCGCGCCGGCCCCTGAGCAGGGTCCGAACGACTGAACCGCGCCGCAATTCGGCGCCGGCCTCGCTCTTGGGCCGGTTTTCGCGCCGAGGCAATTTTTTTCACGCCCGAGAGCTTGTCAACCAGCGGCGCGCCATCGAGCGTCGAAACCGGCCTTGGCCGGTTGACTTGGCCTCGCGCCTTTCTACTGTGCGCGGCTCACGCGGCCTATTCGAGCCGAAATCGGGTAAGGGAAGAATTTGATGTCGTCGCAAGCCGCCCTGCGCGAGGCCGCCGAGGCGTCGAAGGCGTGGCCTTTCGAGGAAGCGCGCAAGCTGATCGTCCGCGTCAAGCGCACGGGCCAGCGGCAAGTGCTGTTCGAGACCGGCTACGGACCGTCGGGCCTGCCGCATATCGGCACGTTCGGCGAAGTCGCGCGCACGACCATGGTGCGCCACGCCTTTCGCGTTCTCACCAACGACGAGATCGAGACGCGCCTGCTCGCGTTCTCCGACGACATGGACGGACTGCGCAAGACGCCCGACAACATCCCCAACCGCGCGATGGTCGAAAAGCATCTCGGCAAGCCGCTGACCGAGGTTCCCGATCCCTTCGGCCAATACGACAGTTTCGCCGCGCACAACAACGCGCGGCTGCGCGGCTTTCTCGACGGCTTCGGCTTCGACTACGAATTCGCCTCCTCCACCGAATACTACAAGTCCGGCCGCTTCGACGCCGCGCTGCTGCATATGCTCCGGCGTTTCGAGACGGTGCAGGAGATCATGCTGCCGAGCTTGCGCGAGGAGCGCGCGGCGACCTATTCGCCGTTCCTGCCGATCCATCCGCGCACGCGCGTCGTCATGCAAGTGCCCCTCCTCGGCCTCGACGCCGAAGCGGGGACGATCCGCTGGCGCGATCCCGACACGGGCGAGGCATTCGAGACGCCGGTCACCGGCGGCCATTGCAAGCTGCAGTGGAAGCCGGATTGGGCGATGCGCTGGTACGCCCTCGGCGTCGACTACGAAATGGCCGGCAAGGACCTGATCGATTCGGTGAAGCTCTCCTCGCAGATCGCGCGCGCGCTCGGCGCCGAGCCGCCCGCCGGCTTCAACTACGAATTGTTCCTCGACGAAAAGGGACAGAAAATCTCCAAGTCGAGAGGCAACGGCCTGACCATCGACGAATGGCTGACCTACGCCAGCCCGGAGAGCCTGTCGCTGTTCATGTTCCAGAAGCCGACGGCGGCCAAGCGGCTCTATTTCGACGCGATCCCGCGCACCGTCGACGATTACCTCGGCTTTCTCGACGCCTATCCCAGGCAGGAATGGAAGGAACGGCTGGGCAATCCCGTCTGGCACGTCCATTCCGGCGCGCCGCCGGCGCCCGAGAAGCTCGCCCATGGGCCGGAGGCGCAGACCTCGGTCTCCTTCGCCATGCTGCTCAACCTCGCCGCCGTCGCCAACAGCGACAACCCGGCGGTGCTGTGGGGCTTCCTGCGCCGCTACGCGCCCTCGGCCTCGCCGGAAAACCATCCGCGGCTCGACAGGCTGGTCCATTACGCCGTCGCTTACTTCAGAGATTTCGTCGCGCCGAAGAAGCGCTACCGCCCGGCCGACGAAGTCGAGCGCGCCGCGCTCACGGCGGTGTCGGCGAAACTGGCGGCGCTGCCGGCGCAAGCGAGCGCCGAAGAAATCCAGCACGCGCTCTACGACATCGCGCGGCCGATCCCGCGCTATCAGGATCTGGGCGCCAAGGGCGCGACGCCCGAGCGCCCCGGCGTCTCCAACGAATTCTTCAACATGATCTACGCCGTGCTGCTCGGCGAGGAGCGCGGGCCCCGCCTCGGCTCGTTCATCGCGCTCTACGGCGTCGAGGAGACGCGCGCGCTGATCGCCAAGGCGCTGGCGGGGGAGTTTGTGGTGGCGGCGTGAAGGGGCGGGGCGCGGCGCTTGAGAAAACGCCGGTTCCCCTTTTGCCAGACTTCGGACCTTCCAAGCTTTTCCAACGCCATGCCAAACATTTCCAAATTTGCGGCCTTTTTCTCCAAACATTTCCAAAGATTCCTTTGGCGGTTTTCTGGGAAATCAAAGCCTTGCAAGGGGAAAAAGGGAAATTTCGTTTTGCTCCAAATTTTTGCGTCGTCGGACGGGTTTCGCTTGATGGGAACGACGCCTCGACGGACGAAAGGAAAGGATAGCCGAAGTTCGGCAATTCAGAAAGAGATTGTCGGGACGGCATGAGCCGATCGCGCCGGGAGGGTCGGGGTCGTCGGGAAGGGGGTGGCGACGTTCGCCGCGCTTTGGCGGAGAGCGCCGTCGACCTGATGGAAGCGCCTTTTTCGGAAGCCGAAGGGCTGTCGAGGGGGCGTAGAATAAGTGCATTTCGTATTGGACTGCACCGTAATTCAGTGTAATTCCGTGCTTCTGCGGCGGTGCGCTAAGATCGCACCCGTGACAGTCCTTTGGCTTCGGAAGTTTTAGCGTCCACGCGGCGCAGTTGTCGTTTTCAGCTACAGGTGATAACGCTCTTTATAATATAACGGCGCGCGGGGGCGGGATATGGATCGCATCGTCAACGTAAAGGACATTGTCACGGCAGTCGGATCAAGCGTCGCTCTTGCGGCGCTTGGCTGGCTTTGGTTGCGGTTCAGCCGGCGCGGGCGATCGTTTTGGGGGAATCTTGGAACGGTCACCTTGCCGATTCCTGAGGGCGCGGCAGGGCCAATCGTTGGCGAAGTGAAAGGTGTTCGCGCAGTCGCCGTTCTCGCCGCGATCGGCTTTGTCTTCGCGCTGGCTGTGACGACCGCTTTTGTCGCTAGTCGTCTGGCAAGGTCTAATCAGGTTGCGTTTTGGACGCCAAGTGAAAAGACGGTGGTGCCAAGCGTACAAATATATCCAAGAATGAAATGGGCCGCGAATCCTGATAATGGTACTATCGACAAGAGGGCGGACAATTTCGCTGAGAATCTGGAAAAAAAGCCGGAAGTGATCGGATTTCGTCGCTACGAAGTCAGGGGCAAGGGAGAGGCGCCGTTAACATGGGGGTATTGGTGGGTTGCTACACTAAGCTATAACTACACGTACGAGGAATTGTTCCAAGATTTTCGGACAATATGGCCATGCGCCGATCATATTTACTATGAGAAAGACGGCGTCGGCCGATATTTCGATTTTCCAAATCCGCCGGCGAAGGAGCTAGGGTGCGACAAGCCGTGAACCGGCTCGCCCTCGCCCAGTCCTCTCCCGCATGCGGGAGAGGGGCGCGAACGCCAAATGCGATAGCCCTTCCGCTCACTCCCCCACCGCCCTGCAGCTTTTCGTCTTGCGATCGACGATCACCTCCGCCATCCAGGAGCGCGGGCTGCAAAAGGCGGTCGCGCCGCTGAAGCGGCAATCGTCGTTCTTCTCCGTCAAATCGCCGAACTGGAGGAACAGCGTGTCCGCGTCGCCGACGATGCGGATCGTGCAATGCTGCGAATCCTCGGTTATCGGGTCGTCCTCGTCCTTGGCCTTCAGCAGGACGCCGGCGTCGGTCGGAACCTCGCTGAAGTCTTTGAGAGAGTAGAAGCATCCTTGTTGCCCCTCATTGGTCGAGGATTCGCTGAGTCCGGCGTCGAGCGCCTTCACCGCGCCTTTGGCCAGTTCGAGCTGCAGCGAGTGCGCGTAGGTCCAGCCGTCCTTGTCGCGCCTCTTGGACGAGCAGCGAAACGCGCCGCTGACGCCGGCGAGCGTGTCTCGGCTTTCGCTCAGCGTGAAGGGGAGCGGCGAGCCGCCGTCGGGTTTGCGCCATTCGCCGGTCCAATGGCCGCCGTCCATTTTGCCCTGGAGCCGGCCGGTTTTCTTCAAGTCGACCGTCTCGTCGAGTTGGAAATCCCCTGCCGCGTCGATCCGCCCGGCAAGGCGCAGCGGCTTGCCGATGTCGAGATAGAGATACCAGCCCGTCAGCGCGTCGCCCTCCCGATCGAGCGCCGCCATCACCTTGGACTTGCCGATCTCACCGAAGAGATAGAGGGGATGGGCCGAGAGCGCGGCCGGGAACAGCGCCGCCGCGACAATGGTGACAACCGCCGGAAACTTCATGGCGACCTCGTCGCGCTGAAAGGCGCGCATCGCGACCTTACGGACTGGCCTCGCGCCACCCGCAGGAGGGGCGGCCTCTCGAAATCTGAAATTGTCGCTTCCGACGGCTCTCGGCAATTGCGACTCGCCGCCGCGGCAATGCCGAGTTGATAGATTTTCCCTCGTGATCCATTCTGCGCAGCCAACGCCGAGCCCGAAAGCCCACATCATGAGCGCTCTCAATCGCGTCGCCGTCGTTCAAGCCTCCTCGATCCCCTTCCAGGCCGAGCCGGCCGTCGACAAGGCGGTGCAGCTGATCGCCAAGGCGGGCGCCGAGGGGGCCAAGCTCGCGCTCTTTCCCGAAGCCTTCATCGGCGGCTATCCCAAGGGATGCGCCTTCGCAACGCCGGTGGGCATGCGCCTGCCCGGCTCGCGCGACAGTTTTCTCAGATATTTCCGCGGCGCGATCGCCGTTCCCGGCCTCGAAACGTCGCGGATCGCGCAAGCCGCGGCGGAGGCGGGGGTGTTCGTCGTCATCGGCGTCATCGAGCGCGGCGGCGCCACGCTTTATTGCACGGCGCTGTTCTTCGATCCGAAAAGCGGCCTCGTCGGCAAGCACCGCAAGCTGATGCCCACCGCCGCCGAGCGTCTGATCTGGGGGTTCGGCGACGGCTCGACGCTGACTGCGGTCGATTCCGCCGTCGGCCGGGTCGGTTCAGTGATCTGCTGGGAAAACTATATGCCGATGCTGCGCATGGCGATGTACGCCAAGGGCGTGCAGATCTATTGCGCGCCGACGGCCGACGACCGCGAAACGTGGGTCGCTACCATGCGCCATGTCGCGCTCGAAGGGCGCTGCTTCGTCCTCAGCGCCTGCCAGCATATCCGCCGCGACGCCTATCCCGACGACTACGAGTGCGTCCTCGGCGACGCGCCGGACACGGTTCTGATACGCGGCGGCAGCCTGATCGTCAGCCCGCTCGGCGAGGTGCTCGCCGGCCCGAACTACCAAGGCGAGACCATCCTGTACGCCGACATCGATCTCGACGACATCGTGCGCGGCAAGTACGATTTCGACGTCGCGGGACACTATGCCCGGCCGGACGTCTTCAGGCTGGACGTCGACGCGGCCGAAAAGCCCGCGGTCGCGTCGTCGTAGTCGCGTCAGCCGACGTCCGGCTCGCCGCATCGCGCCAGCACGGCGGCGCGGGCGGCGTCGCGCAGGCGCAGCACCGCTTGAAAATCCTGTCCGCTCGGTTCGATCGGCTCGGCGACGTCGACTGAGATCGCCGCCCATCGCGGGAACCACTGATCGCTGCGCAGCATCGACCGCGTTCCCCGGATGGCGCCGGGAATGACGGCGAGCCCGGTCTCGGCCGCGGTCTTGAACGCTCCGAGACGGAAGGCGCAAAGCCCCGGCCTGCGCGTGAATCCTCCCTCGGCGAAGAACACCATGACGCCGCCCCGCCGGGCGGCGCCCGTCACCGTCTCGGCGTCGGCCAGGCTGCCCATGACATCGTAGCGCTCGACGAACAACGCGCCCAGACGCGACAGCGCCGTCCCCGCGACCCACTGGGCGGCGAGCTCCTTCTTGGCGACAAAGATCGGCTCGCCGGGCAGGACCGCGGCGAGAACCAGGGCGTCCACGTAGCTAGAATGGTTGAAGACGAGGATTGCGTTCGCGCAGGCCAAACGCTCGCCGCCTTCGAGCGAAACCGGAACCGCCATCGCGGCGAGCGCCGTGCGCGCCACCGCGCGCAGCGCGCGCCATCGCCAGTCGAGCCGCGGCAGGATCATGACCGCGGCCCAGCCGACGAGGAAGCCGACCGCCACCACCGTCCACCACCATCCCGCGTAGAGGTTCTCGGCCAGCGAGCGCCCCCAGCGGCGAAGCATGGGGCCGACGCCGGCGAGCCACAGCCGCAGGATCTGCCGCCACACGGGCGCCGTCGACGGCGCCCCCAGACGGCCAGCCTCGTAAAGGGCTTTGGCGGCGCTGCGCCGGATCTTGCCGCTCGACGTCTTCGGCGCCGAACGCGGCGGCGCCAGCACGATCGCGTCCGGCGCGACGCCAAACCGGTCGGCCGCGACCTCCCGCGCGCTGGCGCGCAACGCCTCGCGGGCTTTCCGATCGGTTTCCCGCGTCTCCGCCACCACGATCAGCTGCTCGGTGCCGAGCCTGGGGTCGCTCACGCCGAACACCGCCACCCCTCCCTTGCGGACGCCGGGAATCTCGGCGATCGCTTCCTCCACTTCCTGGGGATAGATGTGGCGCCCGCCGCGGATGATGATGTCCTTGATGCGGCCGGTGATGAACACGTCGCCATTGGCCATATAGGCGCGGTCGCCGCTGTCGAGCCATCCCTCGTGGAACAGCGCCTTGGTCTTGGCCTCGTTGCGGAAATACCCCGATGTCGCCGACGGGCCGCGGAACTCGAGCCGGCCCTCGCGCCGCTCGCCGACCTCCCGTCCGGCTTCATCGACGATACGGATTTCGTGGCCCGCCAAGGGCCGCCCGCAGGCGACGACCTCCAGCGGCTTCGGGTCGTCCGGCCTGGCCGGCTTCGCCACGCCGTCGCGGCTCAGCGCCTCGCGATCGACCCGATCGATGACCGGGCCGCGTCCCACCGGCGGAAACGCCAAGCCGACCGCATTTTCGGCGAGCCCGTAGACCGGCGCCATCGCTTCCTCTCGAAAGCCGTAACGGCCGAACCGGTCGATGAATCGGCGCAACGTGTGGACGCTGACCGGTTCGGCGCCGTTCGCCACCATCCGCAGCGAACTCAGGTCGAGGCCTTGCAGATCGGCGTCGTCGATCTTGTCGAGGCAGAGCTCAAAGGCGAAATTGGGCGCCGCCGAGAGCGTAGCCCGGTAGCGATGGATGGCCCAAAGCCAGCTCTGCGGGCGCGCCAGGAAACTGAGCGGCGACATCACGTAGAGCGGCGCGCCAAAATAAAGGCACCCCAGCCACGCCCCGATCAGTCCCATGTCATGGTAGAGCGGCAGCCAGCTCACGAACACGTCGCTCGAACTCGCCTCCATGGCGCCGCCCACCGCCCGGATGTTGGCGAGCAGGTTCGCATGGCTGAGGACGACGCCCTTGGGATCGCCGGTGCTGCCCGACGTGTATTGAATGAGCGCCGTCGCCGAGGCGTCGATCTTCGGCGCCAGGAATTCGGCGCCGTCCGATCTCAGCGCCGCCGGACTCTCGACCGCGCGCAAGCTCTCCACTTGCGCTCGCAGCAGGCGGCCGACGCCGAGACCCTCGGGGACGGTCACCAGCATGCTCGCGCCGGCGTTGCGCAGAATTCCGGCCTGTCGGCGCAAATGATCCTCGATCTGGGACATCCTCGTGGGCGGATAGATCGGAACCGGGACCCCGCCTGCGAACAGAACCCCGAAGAAGGTCATGAAGAAATCGAGGCTCGTCGGCAGCATCAGCGCGACGCGGTCGCCCGGCATAAGGTCGCGCGCGACCAGGCCCGCCGCGACCCGGCGGGCCGCGTCGGCGAGATCGCCGTAGGTCAAGCGATCGGGCTCCGTCGCGTCGTCCCGCAGCAAGCTCAAATGGACGCGATCGCGATGCGTCGCGGCGCGCCAGTCGAGGGCCTCCGTGAGGGTGGCGGCCTGGGAGGCGGGCGGAACCGTCGGCAGCGGGCGCTCGGGCTCTTGAATATTGGCCGTCCCCTGTCGCGGGCGCGCCCGCTCGAGGGCGCGAAGCACGTCGGCGACCGTCTCCGCTTCGCTCATGACGTCGATCGGAAGCCGGACCCGGAAGGCGCGCTCGATGCGCAGGATCAATTCCGTGCGGCCGAGGCTGTCGATCCCCAAGTCGCGATCGAGCCGGCTGGACAGCGCAACGTCAACGGGGGACCCCTGCTGCGCCCGGAGTTCTTGGACCAGCCCGCGAACGATCTCGATGAGCTCGCGCCCTCGCGCGAGCTCGCCGGCTGGATCACGATTGGTCACAGGCGACGAGGCAGCCATGGGCTCAAACTAACGAGGCCGATGCGCGGCGCCTTGACCCGGATCATGCCGGTCGGCGGATCGATCGCCGCCGGCAGCCGGCCCCGGCCCGGGCTTTCGGCGACCGATAAGCCGCGGGAGGCCAAGCCAGAAGGCGCCGAGACGCTCTTTGCGCGGTGGCGATTTTCGTCATGCCGTGCGAACATGGTCTCGCCGCATCGGGGCCGAATGGCCGACAGGGAGAGAGATATGATCCGGGTCGTTGCGATCATCACCGCCAAGCCTGGGCGCCGGGAGGATGTCCTGGCCGCTTTTCGCGCCAACGTCCCGGCCGTGCGCGCCGAGCCCGGCTGCCTCGAATATGGGCCCGCCGTCGATGCGGAGGGGTTCGGATCCTTCCAGGCGAAGATGGGGCCCGACGTCTTCGTCGTCCTCGAGAGCTGGGAGAACGCGCAGGCGCTGAAAGCCCATGCCGCCGCCCCGCACATGGCCGCCTATGCCGCGAAAACGAAAGACATGATCGCCAGCCGGGCCATTCATATTCTGTCGCCGGTCTGACGCGCCGCGCGGGCGCCGCGCGATTATTCGGCGCTGCGTCTTTTCGCGGCCTGTGGCCTTTCAAGTCGAGCGCGTCTCACCCGTCATTTGCGGCGTTCAGTTCTTCAGCGGGAATCGAGGCCTCGCCCTTGCCGCCCTTGCGCAGCCAAACGCCTATGTCGCCTCCCTCGGAGACGAACTCCACGCCCGCCCGTTCAAGGACTTTCTGCATTAGACTGACGGTCAAATCCGGGACCCCCTGGCCCGATTCGAAGCGAGTCACCGTGCCGATCGATACACGAGCCGATTCCGCGAGCTCGCGCACGCCAATGAAGAGGCCGGCACGCGCCATTTTGCATTGTTCAGGGGTCATGCGCCACCATACGCTGTCTTGACGTCGGCGTCATGTCTGGACGTCGCCCGCCCGTTACGGCGTCATTGCGCGGAGGCGACGATGACGATCCAGAGGAATAAAACGCGCTGTCAGCGGAACGCCGCTCAGGGGGCGGACGCGTCGGGATGGACGAGATCGACGCAGTTGCGTCGGCCCGAGGCGATGCAATTCTGGATCTCGCCGTGGCGCTCGAGCTCATGGAACAACCAGAAGGCGCCGATCGCCAGGGCGACGACGAACGCCAGGGCGACGATGTTGGCGAAGTCGCGATTGTCGTCTTCCGGCGGCTCGGCCGACGGCGGCGTATTCGGACCTGTCACGATCGACCTCGCGCCGGACGTCCTACCCCTTCGGCTTCTGCATGAACGCGAGAAACGCCTCGCGCGCTTCGGGCGAGCGCAGGCGCTCGTGGAACACGCGCAGCTCCTCGTCCATGCGCGCCAGGAGCGCGGTCGGATCGCCGCGCAGCAGGCGGCGGGTCGCCAGCATCGCCTCGCGCGGCTTGGCGGCGAGCGCCTGCGCCTTGGCCAGCGCGTGGGCGTAGAGCGCGGCGGGCTCGACGATCGCGTTGACGAGGCCGAAATCGCGCGCGGTCTCGGCGTCGAAGGGTTCGGCGAGCAGCAGATATTCGGCGGCCTTGGCCATGCCGAAGCGCTGCGGCGCCAGCAGCGACGACCCCGCCTCCGGCACGATGCCGAGATTGACGAACGGCATGGAGAAGCGCGCGCTCGGCGCGGCGTAGACGAGGTCGCAATGGAAGCACAGCGTCGTGCCGATGCCGACCGCCGGCCCTTCGATCGCCGCCACCAGCGGCTTGTCGAATTTCGCCAGACTGCGGATGAAGCGCCCGCCCGCCGATTCGCCGCTCGCCGCCGACGCGGCGAGCGCCGCGGCGAGAAAATCGCCGATGTCGTTGCCCGCGGTGAAGACGCCCGGCGATCCCGTCAGCAGAATCGCGCCGACGTTTTGCTCGCGGCTCGCCTCGTCGAAAGCGTCGATCAATCGCTGGTACATCGCGCTCGTCAGCGCGTTCTTCTTCTCCGGCCGCGCCAGCGTCACGCAGGAGACCGCGCCCTCGCGCCGGACTTGGACCAACTCGCTCATGCCGTCTCCCCCAATACGGACTCGTAGGGTTCGAGCGCGCCGGCGCCCGACAGAACCGATCGCGCCAGGCCCGGCGCCGCCGTCGCCAGCTTTTCCGCGAAGAAGCGCGCCAGGCCGATGCGCCCGCGTTGCGTTTCGTCGCCGCGCGCCGCTTGATCTTGCGCGGCGAGCCCCGCCTTGGCCAGACACGCTCCGCCGAGCGCGAGGCCGAACAACCTGAGATAGGCCGAGGCGCCGCTCAGCGCCGAGGCGGGATCGGCGCCGAGCGCCGAGCGCATGTAAGCCGTCGCCTGTTCGAGCGCGTCGATCGCCTCGCTTAGGATCTTGGCGGTCGCGCCGAAGCCGGCCTCGCCGCGCTCGGCGACCTCGGCGAGGATCGCGCGCATCCCCGCGATTTCGCGCGCCGCGACCGCGCCGCCGGACAGCGGCAATTTGCGCTGCACGAGATCGATCGCCTGAACGCCGTTGGCGCCTTCGTAGATCGCGGCGATGCGCGAATCGCGCATGTGCTGCGCGGCGCCGGTCTCCTCGATATAGCCCATGCCGCCGTGCACCTGCACGCCGAGCGAGGCGACCTCGTCGCCGATGTCGGACGAGAACGCCTTGGCGACCGGGGTCAGCAGCGCGGCGCGCTCGCCCGCCGCGGCGCGCTCTTCGGCGTTTCGCGCGTGAAACGAGCGGTCGATCGCCACCGCCGTCAAATGGCAGATCCCGCGCGCCGCCTGGACCAGCGCCTTCATCGTCATCAGCATGCGCTGGACGTCGGGATGCTCGACGATCGGGCTCATGGCGGCGCCGCCTTTCGCGCTCCGCCCCTGGCGGCGCTCGCGCGCATAGGCGAGCGCGCGCTGGAACGCCCGCTCGCCGATCGCGACGCCCTGCATGCCGACGCCGAGCCGCGCGCTGTTCATCATCACGAACATCGCCGCGAGGCCGCGATTCTCCTCGCCGACCAGCCACCCCGTCGCCCCGCCCGCGTCGCCATAGATCATGACGCAGGTCGGCGAGGCGTGAATCCCCAGCTTGTGCTCGACGCTCGCGCAGCGCACGTCGTTGCGGTCCCCGAGCGAACCGTCGGCCTCGACAAGAAATTTCGGCACGAGAAACAGCGACAGCCCGCGCGTTCCCTGGGGCGCGTCGGGCAGGCGCGCGAGCACGAGATGGACGATGTTGTCGGCCATGTCGTGCTCGCCGTAGGTGATGAAAATCTTCTGGCCGAAAACGCGATAGCTTCCCTCGGCGGCGCGTTCCGCGCGAGTCTTCACGGCGTTGAGGTCGGACCCGGCCTGCGGCTCCGTGAGGTTCATCGTGCCCGTCCATTCGCCGCTGACCAATCGCCCGAGATAGGTCGCGCGCAGCGCCGCGCTCCCATAGGCGTTGAGCGCGCCGATCGCGCCTTCGCTGAGCAGCGGGCAAAGCGCGAAGCCCATCGAGGCGCCCGACCAGATCTCGCCGCAGGCGAAATTGACGCTGTGCGGCAATCCCATGCCGCCGTATTCGGACGACGCGGTCACGCCGGCCCAGCCCGCCTCGGCCCATTGCCGATAGGCCTCGCGAAAGCCCGGCGGCGTGAACACTGCGCCGTTCTCGCAGCGCGCGCCGACTTCGTCGCCCACGCGGTCGAGCGGCGCGATCACTTCGGTGGCGAACCGCCCGGCCTCGGAGATCACCGAGGCGGCCGTCTCGGCGTCGAGGTCGCCGAACAGGCCGGATTCGATCGCCTCGTCGAGTCCGGCGACATGTTTGAGCGAATAGAGGATGTCGGCGACGGGCGACCGATAGGACATGGCGTTCCTCGTTGCGGATGTGACGGATTCTTTGCGTCGCAGGCCGCTTGACGGCTAGATTGTCGCGCCGAGAGGCGCCCGGCAAGCGGGAATAACGTTTACATATAAACGAAATGCCGCGCAAGGCGGCGAGGCCCTCCGATGCCGTCGAGTCACCGTCGAATCACCCGCATCGCGCCGGCCGACGCCGAGAGCATCGCCGCCGCCGCCGCGTGCCTGCGCGCGGGCGGTCTCGTCGCGATGCCGACCGAAACGGTCTACGGCCTGGCGGCCGACGCGACCTCGGATACGGCGGTCGCGGCGATCTTCGCCGCCAAGGGACGGCCGGTGTTCAATCCCTTGATCGCCCATGTCGTGGATCAGGCGAGCGCCGAGCGCGAGGCGGTCTTCGACGAGAACGCGAAAAAATTGGCGCGGGCGTTTTGGCCGGGTCCGCTGACGATCGTGGCGCCCGTCTCCCCGGGATGCCGGGTCAGTCTTCTCGCCCGCGCCGGCCTCGACAGTCTCGCGTTGCGCGTCCCCGCGAACCGGATCGCGCGCGCGCTGATCGAAGTGGCCGGCGTTCCGCTCGCCGCGCCTTCGGCCAACCGCTCGGGGCGCGTCAGCCCGACGCGCGCCGAGCACGTCGCCGCCGATCTCGACGGCCGGATCGACTGGATCCTCGACGCCGGCCCGACGCCGCTGGGGCTGGAATCGACGATTGTCGCCTGTCTCGGCGGGACGCCGCGTCTGTTGCGCCCCGGCGCGATCGCGCGAGAGAGGATCGAGGCCGAACTGGGCCTCGCCCTCGCGAGCGAGCTGTCGGGCGGCGCCGCAGAGGCCCCGATCGCGCCGGGCCTGCTGAAGTCGCATTACGCGCCTCGCGCGACGCTTCGCCTCGCGGCGAGGCAAGCGACGAGCGAGGAAGCCGCGCTCGATTTCGGCGGCGCCCTCGCCGCGAGCCCGGCGCGGACGAGGCTCGATCTGTCGCCGGACGGCGATCTCGACGAGGCGGCCGCCAACCTGTTCGCCTATCTGCGCGCGCTCGATGCGACGGGCGCGCGGACAATCGCGGTCGCGCCGATCCCCTGGAGCGGTCTGGGCGCCGCGATCAACGACCGCCTGCGCCGCGCCGCGGCGCCGCGCGACAGCCTGATTTAAGGTTGGGGCTCGCGCGGGCGATCGCCGCGGCGCCGGGGAAATCGTTCTCTTTTTTGCATATTCGACTTGCGCATCTGCACGCCCTCGGAGAATCTGCGCGTCCTTGCGCAGCGCCAGCGATGGATTCCCAAGAGATGAATTCCCCCTTGGACTGGGATGAATTTCGGCTGGTCAAGGCCATCGCCGACGCCCGCTCGCTGGTCGGCGCGGCGGAGGCGCTCGGCGTGAACCATTCAACGATTTTCCGCCGGCTCGCCGCCATCGAAAGCGCGATCGGCGCGCGTTTGTTCGAGCGCTCGCGCGCCGGCTATCGCCCGACCGCGGCGGGCGAGGAAATGATCGAACTGGCGACCGCGATGGGCGATTCGATCAACGAGTTCGAGCGCCGCGTCGCCGGACGCGACTCCAAGCCGACCGGCGAATTGCGCGTCACCGCGGTCGACACGGTCGTGATTTCGCTTCTGCCCCCGATTCTGGCGCGTTTCCGCGCCGTCAATCCCGGCGTCCAACTCGATCTGATCGTCGCGGCGCAGACCCTCAATCTGTCGCGCCGCGACGCCGACGTCGCGATTCGCACGACCAACGAGCCCCCGGAGTCGCTGGTCGGCCGGCGGATCTGCGTCGTGCGTTGGGCCGTCTATTGCTCGCCGGGCCTGGCGGCGGAGTTCGGAGCGCGGGTCGTCGCGGCGGCGCCGTGGATCGGTTTCGGCGACAATTACGCGCCGCCGCTGGGCAAACGCTGGATCGACGAAACCATCGGTCCGCGCCGCCAGGTGTGCCGCGTCAATTCCGTGCTGGGCATGGCCGAGGCGGCGGCGGCCGGCGTCGGGGCCACGATCCTGCCGTGCTTCATCGGCGACCGGCGCCCCGGGCTCAGCCGAGTCGGCGCCCCGCAGCCCGAGCTCGACGTCGATCTCTGGATTCTCACCCACGCCGATCTGCGCCATTCCGCGCGCGTGCGGGCGTTCATGGAACTGGCCGGCGCCGAACTCGTCAAGATGCGTGGGATCATCGAGGGCTCCGCCGGCGAGGCGGGCTAACGGGTGCTGCGTAGGCACGGAATCGCTTGTCGCTCCGCGACCCCATCCTGAAGCGCCGCCATTCCACCCGCTCGGCGCACCCTGGTTTCGGCGTCAGCATGCTCAGCGAGCGCTCTCCGCCCGCGCTTGGGCGATGCGCTCCTTCAGCGCTGCGGCGCCGACGGCGCCGACGACGACCCCTTTGCCGACGACGTATGCCGGCGTTCCCGATACGCCGAGCGCCGAAGCAAGCTTCATGTCCTCGTCGATCGTCACGACGACCTCGTCGCTCGCCATGTCATTCTCGAGCCGCGCCAAGTCGAAGCCCTGATCGCGCGCCGCATCGAGCGCCTTCTGCTCGCTTGCTGGGCCGGCGCCGCCGAGCAAAGCCCGATGAAAGGCGAGATACTTCGTCGGATCCTGCATGCGCGCGGCGACGGCGACCCGCGCCGCCGCGGCCGAGCCGGGGCCGAGGATCGGGAACTCTTTGAGCACGATCTTCAGATGCGGGTCGTCGGCGAGCAGCGCGAGCGTGTCGGGAAGCGCCCGCTTGCAGAAGCCGCAACTGTAGTCGAAGAACTCGACCAGCGTGACGTCGCCCTGCGGGTCGCCGAGCGTGACCTGATGCGGCGAGGAGAAAAGCGCCGCGGCGTTGGCGGCGATCGCCGCGCTACGATCGACGGCTGTCTTGCCGTTCGCGCCGGCCGCGGCTTGGCGTTGCTTGAGGACGTCGGTCAGGATCTGGCTGACCGCCTCTGGATGCCTGAGGAAATAGTCCTTGACGATCTCGCCGACTTCGTCGGGGTGCGCGGCCAGATAATCCTTGATGATTGCCTCCGTGCCCGAACGGGAGTCCTCGGCCCTAACCGTCTGAGAAGCGATCGTCATCAGAATGGCGGCGCCGAAAAGGATTGCGGCTTTCATGATCAGACCTCCAAGGGATCAACGCAACGGCGCAAAGACGCCGCTAGGACCGAGCGGACCCCGCGGCGGCGCGAAGCCGCCGGGGCCGAGCGGTCCCCGCGGCGGCGCGAACGGCCCGGGGCCGGGTCCGGCCGGAACGCAAAGACCCAACGGGTTGCGGACGAACCCCGGCCGGCAAGGCGCCGGCGCGCAGACGCCGCGCGCGTTGCGCGACAAGCCGCGCGGACAGGACGGGGGCGCCGCGGGCGCGCAAACGCCGGCTCGATTTCGCACTTGCCCTTCGGGACAGCGGGCCGGCGTAACAGGAACGCAAGTCCCGCCCCGGCTGCGGATTCGGCCCGGGGGGCAGGCAGGCGCGGAAACGGGCGCGCAACGGCCGGCGGCAGTTCGCGCTTCGCCCGGCGGACACTGCCGCGCGGCTCGCGGGCCAATCAAACACAGCCGTCCGTCGGCGCTGAGGTTGCGAATAAGGCAGCAGCTCCCGTCGGCGACTTTAGCGTAACCAGACGCGCAGGCCGGGCTCGGAGGAGGCGGCGCGGGAAGAATCGGCCCTGGCGCTGGAAACTTCGCCCCCGGCGCCGGGCAAACGGCGCGGTTGGTCGGATCGAGCGGCTTGCCGCAGCAAACGCCGTTCGACGTTACGTTCTCAGGCGCGCAGCACGGGCCGTCGACGGTCGGGATCAGCCCTGGGCCGCAGCAATTCGGCCGAGGCGGAACCGGAGTCCACAGCCTGCACACGCTCTTGTTCGGGCCGCTTGGCTCTTCGCCGAGGGGGCAGCAGACGCCGGTGGACGTGACCTGGCCTGCCAGACAACAGGCGCCGCCGACCGCGACATAACCGGCCGCGCAGGTCGGCGCGCAATTCGGATTGGTTGGCGCGCATATTGGGGACGGCGGCGTTGGCGCGCATTGGCCATTGACGACCGCGCTCGGGCAACAGGCCGGCCCACCGCTCGCGCTTGAGTAAACGTGACCGTTGTCGCAGCAGAAATTGCTCGGCCCGATCGGTGTCTGCCCCGCCGGGCACGACGAGTTCGAGCACGTCGCGTTGGGGGCCAACGTCGACGGCGGGCAGCACTGGTTCCCGATCTGGACGTTCGGCTGCGGGCAGCTCGGCTGGCAGGTCGCCCCGCCGTCGCGGACGAGGCGAATTTCGTTCGGATTGCACCCGCCGGGCGGCGTCGGCGGAGGCGGGGTCGGTCCGCCGGTCGGCGGAGCGCGCGGCGGCCCCATCGGGGCAGGCGGAGCGCCGCCGGGCCAGGGGACGCCGAGCAGGCCAAAACGCGCCGGCGTGCAATCGCGGCGAATGGCGATCGCGCCGAGCCGGCCGTGGTAGGCCTCGTCCCACGGGCCGTCGCCGTAGGCGACGAAATAGCTCGTCAGCGGCGGGACGTTGCGCGGGCGTTCCCACCAACCGCCCTCGCCCTGCAGGCCGTCGACATGCAATGGGCCTGTCTTGGAGAGGCGCTCGGCGAGCGCGGGATCGGCGGCGTCGCGCAGGTCCTCGCCCGTCGTCCACAGGAAGCCGCCGCACGACCTGGCGGTAATCTCGCCCGAATGCACGTAATTATAGCCTTCCGCGACGCCGCCGTCGACGTTGCGATAATCGCCGGGAAAACCGATGGCGTATTCGTCCGGGACCTCTTGCCAGACCCGCCGCCCGCCCGGCGCTTGGCCGACGATCGCATAGCGCAGCAGACGGCCGATCGAAGGGGCGGCGAGCGGTTCGAAGCCGAAGGCGCCCGTCGGCGCGGCCCGCTCGGCGAGCAGTATGCGCCCCCCACTGTCGAATGCGATCGTCGAAATCTCGGTCGGGCCGGCGGCGGGCGGCGCGGCGAGCTCGATGATTGCGTCGTCGCCGAAGGAGCCGTCGTCCTTCAGGCCGACCGACCAGACGCGCAGACTGTCGGCGACCGCGTAATAGAGGCGACGCTCATGGACGGCGAGGCCGAAGACGCGGCGCGCCGGCGCGGCGTAGTTCCACGCGCCCGGATCGGAGCTGTCGAATTTCGAGCTTGTGACGTCGAGCGGCGCGGTCGACGTCCACGCGACGGCCGGCAGCCCCTGGGCGGCGAGCCCGGCGGCGCCATGGTCGTAGACGCCGAGCTCGGCGCCGGCGAGCGAGAAGCGATGTATGAGGCCGCTTTCGCGGTCGGAGACGTAAAGCGATTTCGATTGCGGGTCGAAGGCGAGCGCGCCGAGCGCGGCGCCGGAATTGGGCCGGCCGTCGCTCGTCACGTTGGCGAACAGCGTCACCTTCCCCGTGACGCCGTCGATCCTGTAAATCGATCCCGGCCCGCCGCGCGGCCCCCAGAGACCGGGCATGAAGCGCGCGCCCGCAGCGCCCGTCTTGACATGAACCGACGCGCCGCCGGGGCCGGGCGCGACGATCGGCAGTCCGTAGGCGGACGTCGCGGCGACGTAAATGTTGGGCGGGGCGCCGTCGTCGAGCGCGACGCCGAAGACCTGGCCGACGTCCCGCGCCTCGAAGGTGAAGCGCTTCGGCGCGCCGACGAGCTGCGCGGCGGCCGGCCCGCCCATGTGGCGCAGATCGACGACGCGCAGCGACGGGCCGCCGAGATCGATGAACGTCTTTTCGCCCGGGTCCTCGCCCGGCGCGACGTTGGCCGGCGGCGGCGCGCCGGAAAATCCGGTGACGGCGGCCTCGCCCGGATCGACGATCGCGAAAGGCGCAATCTGCGCCTGCGCCGCGGCCGAGGCGACGAGCGCGAAAACCGCGAAGCCGAGCGCGGCGAAGCGCCGGCGCGCTTCGCTCGCGAGATGCGGCCGGGAGAAGAGGAGAGTGCGCCGCGGCGTGTCCATCGCTCGCCTATTGACTGATCGGCGTGTTGCAGGTCCCGTTCGACAAGTTGGCCGTCTGACCGTCCGGGCAGCACGTCCCGCACGACGTCACTTGCGAGGGATCGCAACAATGGCCGTCCGGCGCGCGCACCTGGTTGCTCGCGCAGGCCGGAACGCACTGGCCTTTGAAATTCGCTTGCCCCTGAGGACAGGCGATTCCGGTCAGCGGCGTCGGGCAGATCTGGCCGCCCGGGTTGTACGGTCCCGGCACGGGCGGGACCGCCGCACGACCTGTGGTGTCGCAAATGCAAATTTGCGCGAGCGGTCCCGCCGGCGCGGCCGCAGTCGTTCCCGCCGGGCATTGGCAGGAATAGTACCAATAACAACCACAATAGATCGGACACGACGAGGGACAGCTGTCGCAGGGACAGCTCATGTTCATGCCGGCAATCGGATTCTCGCTCAATACCATCGGGCTTGGGCAAAAGCAGTATGTCGGCGAGCATGTCTGAAATGCGGCGACGATGAGAGTCCCGTTCGTCACCGGTGTTACCTGGGCAGGCGCGGGACTCCCGCTGTCGTTCATGATCTGGCTGCAATCGACCAGCTGGGGCGGCGAGGGCGTGCAGGGACAGTTCGTGCCCGGTATTGCGCAGAAGATGCCCACAAGGCACGCGCCGAGGTCGCTCGCCAATTGGCCGACGCCCTGCTCGATGTCGCAGGCGCATTGCGCGGCGCTGACCGCGCCGGCCAGCCCGGCTTCCTTGATCAAGTCCGCCGCTGTTTCGCCTAGTGGGGCTAGCCAACTCCCCAACGCGTTGGCGTCGCCGACGGCGGCGTTCAGTTGGTCGCACATATTGCCGGCCGCGCCCGGGCCTTGCGTCGCGAGCGCTCCAGCGAGGACCCCCGCGGCGGCGCAGGTGACGGGATCCGCGCAAGCCGCGGCGCAATTTCCCGACGCGAGCGAGGTGACGGTGTTGTCGACCGCGTTCCATACATCGCCGCAGCCGTCGGCGCGCGCAGCCCCGGGAGCGGTGACAAGCGCCGCCGCGAGCGCCGCGCCGAACAGCCGCGCCCGCCCCGCGCCGGCTTGTCGCATCGGCGAGAAGCGCGAATGACCACGTTGCTGAGACGCCCAGAACCGCCTCACCGGCGCCTCCGATCTCATTCTTGCGGCGTATATTTGTAATATGGGAAGACCGCGCCCTTCCCGGCATGCGGCCAAGCGCCGCACGCCGCGCGGTATTGTCGCGCAGGTCCGCGGCCGCTTGGACTAGCCGCCGGCTTCGATCCTCGCCCGGCGTTCGATCCGCGCGGCGCGCGTGCGCATCGTCACGAGCTCCTCCGCGGCGGTCGGGTGGACCGCCATCGTCGCGTCGAGATCGGCCTTGGTCGCGCCCATCTTGATGGCGATCGCGAGGATTTGGATCATCTCCCCGGCCTCGTGGCCGAGGATATGCGCGCCCACCACCCGGTCGCTCGCCGCGTCGACGACCAGCTTCATGATCGTGCGCTCCGCGCTGCCCGAGAGCGTCGCCTTCATCGGCTTGAAGTTGGTCCTGTAGATGTCGACGACCTCGTAGCGCTCCGTCGCCTGGGCCTCGGTGAGGCCGACCGCGCCGATCTCCGGGGTGGCGAAGACCGCGTGGGCGACGTTGTCGTGATCGACGGCGCCCTTGCCCCCGCCGAACAGCCGATCGGCGAGCGCGTGGCCCTCGCGGATCGCCACCGGCGTCAAGTTGATTCGGTTGGTGACGTCGCCGACCGCGTGGATCGAGGGGATGTTGGAGGCCGAGGCGCTATCGACCACGATCGCGCCCGCCGCGTCGAGCGTGACGCCGGCCGATTCGAGTCCCAGCCCCCTGGTGTTCGGCTTGCGACCGGTGGCCACGAGAACCTGATCCGCCTCGATGGCGTCGCCGTCGGAGAGGGCGACGGAGAGCCTCGCGCCGCGCTTTTCGATGCGCGTCGGCAAGCAGCCGAACCGCAGCTCCACGCCGGCGCGTCGAAGTTCGTCGCGCAGGCCTTCGCGCATGTCCTCGTCGAATCCCCTGAGCACGTTGCCGGCGCGCATGACTTCGACGACCTCGGCGCCGAGCCGGGCGAACAGCGAGGCGAACTCGACCGCGATATAGCCGCCGCCGACGATCAGCAGCCGGTTGGGAAAGGTCTCGAGATCGAAGATTTCGTTGGAGGAAATGGCGTGCTCGAGGCCTTCGATCGAACGCGGCGGCTCGGGCCTCGCGCCGGTCGCGACGAGGATATGCCGAGCGCTCGCCGTTCGGCCGCCGGCGAGCCGGACATTATGGGCGTCGATCAATTCGGCGCGCCGCTCGATCAGCTCGACGCCCGCCTTGGCGAGGTTGGCGCGATAGATCGCGGACAGGCGCGAGATTTCGCGCTCCTTGGCCGCCACGAGCCTCGGCCAATCGAAACGCGTCGGACCCACGCTCCAACCGAACCCTTCGGCGTCGGAAAAATCGTCGGCGAAGCGACTCGCGTAGACCAACAGCTTCTTGGGCACGCAGCCGCGGATGACGCAGGTTCCGCCGACGCGAAATTCCTCCGCCACGATCACTTTCGCGCCGTGCTCGGCCGCAACTCTCGCCGCCCGAACCCCGCCCGATCCGGCTCCGATCACGAACAGGTCGACGTCGAACGCCATCGCGCGAACCTTTCCCTAGTTTCGGCGTCGCGCGCCCGGACGCTCCGCCGACGCGCGCGATCGCGGCCTAGAACTCGTATCCCTTTTTCTTCATTTCCTCGCGAGCGCGGGTCACAATCTCCGTCGACAATTGCTGCCGCCAGGCGCCCGCGCGAGTCGTGACGTCGTTCATGAGCGCGGATTCGGTGATGATGTATTTCTTGCCCGTCGCGCTCTCGTAAAACCCTGCGGTGTCCTTGAGCTCCTGCTCGGTCATTTGGCTCGCCAGGAATTTCGCCGACCCCGCCAGGACGCCTTCCTCGGTCTTGACGAATTCCGGCTCGATGGCCAGCAACGTCGCGTGCAGGGGGTCCTTCAGCTCCGGCCGCGTCGCCGTGACGTTGTGTTCCAATTGTCCGAGCATCCCCGGCACGACCCGATCGAGGGACGTCTTCATGCCGGTGTCGACCAGGATCTGATTGGCGTAATTCAACGCGGCCGGCGTCGGCTCCTGCGCGCGGGCGCCGGCGCTCGAGAGCGCCAGAACGAGAAAAGCGCCGAGGGACGCTTTGACTTTCCATTGGGACGAGGACACGATTTCACTCTCCATTGCTTTGTGGCGATCAAGCGAGCGCGCCGAGAGTTTCGACGCCGTTCGGCCCGGCGACGACGGCGGCGCTCGCCAGGCCGATGAACAGGCCATGGTCGACGACGCCGGGGATCGACGCGAGCGCGCTGGCGAGCGCCTCGGGCGCGAAGATGGCGCCGAAGGCGCAATCCAGGATGTAGTGCCCGCCATCGGTGACGAAAATCTCCCCATCGCGGCGGCGCAGTTCGATCGATCCCGACAAGCCGAGTGCGGCGCTGGCGCGCTCGACGCGCAACCGTGTCGCGGCGAGGCCGAAGGGGACGACCTCGACCGGCAGCGGGAAGGCGCCGAGGCGCGCGACGAGCTTGGCCGAATCCGCGATCACCAGCATGCGCCGCGACGCCGCCGCGACGATCTTCTCGCGCAGCAGGGCGCCGCCGCCGCCCTTGATCAGGCGCAGCGACGAATCGATCTCGTCCGCGCCGTCGATCGTCAGGTCGAGTTCGGGGATCTCGTCCAGCGTCGCCAACGGCACGCCGAGCGCTTCGGCCTGACGGAAGGTCGCCTCCGAGGTCGGCACGCCCACGACATCGAGGCCTTGTCGGACGCGTTGACCCAGCAGGTCGACGAAATGACGCGCGGTCGAGCCGGTGCCGAGCCCGAGCTTCATTCCCGGACGCACGAAGGTCATGGCGCGTTCGGCGGCTTGACCCTTGAAGACATCGCTCACCGACAAAGGCCGAAACTCCGCAATCGCATCGGGCGCGAGGGTCCGCTCGAAGACGTCGAAGCCGCGACGCCGCCCGAGCGAGCGCGGCCGCCGGCGCGGCCCGCGCCGATGGCCTAACGGCTCGGCGGGGGAAAGGCAAATCGCGGCGAGGCCGGCTCGCGCTATCGGCGAGCCGCCTCGACGACGTCTTCGAATGTCCGCAGACCCGTCTGCGGCGCATTGACGAGAACCGCCATATTCCCGGGCGCGTGCTCGTTCTTCCACATCTTGGTGTGGGCGAGGGGAATCTTGTCCCACGGGAAGACTTCCGACATGCAGGGGTCGATGCGGCGGTCGATCACGAATTTGTTGGCCGCCGCCGCCTGCTTGAGATTGGCGAAATGCGAGCCCTGGATGCGCTTCTGTCGCATCCACACGAAGCGGGCGTCGAAGGTGAGGTTGAAGCCGGTCGTTCCCGCGCAAAACACCACCATGCCGCCGCGCTTGACGACGAAGCAGGACACGGGAAACGTCTGTTCGCCAGGATGCTCGAACACCGTATCGACGTCCCGCTTTTCCGTGATGTCCCAGATCGCCTTGCCGAACTTGCGCGCGCCCGCCATGAACGCGGAATATTCAGGGGAATTGACCTTGGGCAATTGGCCCCAGCAGGAAAAATCCTTGCGGTTGATGACGCCCTTGGCGCCCAGCGACATCACGTACTCGCGCTTCGATTCGTCGGATATGACGCCGATCGCATTGGCGCCCGCCGCCGCGCAAAGCTGCACGCCGAATACGCCGAGCCCCCCCGAGGCGCCCCAGACCAGGACATTGTCGCTGGGCTTCAGGCGATGCGGCTCGTGACCGAACAGCATGCGATAGGCGGTGGCGAGGGTCAGCGTGTAGGAGGCGCTTTCCTCCCAGGTCAGATGCTTGGGCCGCGCCATCAGCTGGCGATCCTGCACGCGGCAGAACTGCGCGAACGAGCCGTCGGGCGTCTCGTAGCCCCAGATGCGCTGCGAGGCGGAGAACATCGGATCGCCGCCGTTGCATTCCTCGTCGTCGCCGTCGTCCTGATTGCAGTGGACGACGACTTCGTCTCCGACCTTCCAGCGCTTCACCTTCGATCCGACCGCCCAGACGATCCCCGCCGCGTCCGATCCCGCGATATGGAAGGGATTCTTATGGATGTCGAGCACGGAGACCGGTTCGCCCAGCGCGGCCCAGACGCCGTTGTAGTTGACGCCGGCGGCCATCACGAAAACGAGCACGTCGTGGCTGTCGAGCGGCCAGGTCGGCACGACCTCGACCTGCATCGACTGCTCCGGCGGTCCATGCCGCTCCTTGCGCACGACCCAGGCGTACATCGATGCGGGCACATGGCCGAGCGGAGGAATTTCGCCGATTTCGTAGAGATCCTTGTTCGGCGCCGATGCGGCGTCGGGAATATCCGGCGGCGCGCCGCCCACGGGGCGAGTGTTCATGACGTTCCTCGGTTTGCGCGGTCCGGCGCCCAGAGCCCGGAACTCGATTGGCGAGCGCGAGCGCCGATTTCCAACGGCTTATTGCACCGCGGTATCTATGCATGGCGCGGCGCCGGGCTAAAATCAACCCCACTTTCGTTTCCGTGAACGATGCGAACTTCGCGTCGCCGCATTCACCGACCGCAAAGGAATTCCTGGTTATGACGATGCGCGGAGCGCCACGGCGCCGTAAAGTTTGCTGGAGATCTCGCCGCGGGGGCGCACGGACCAAGGAAAAGACGAAATGGCCGCCATGACGCCTTTTTTCAGGATGATCGGCTCGCTCGAAGGATTCGAGATGGTCTGCTTTTGGCTGGCCTTGTTCGTCGGATTCTTCCTGATCGGATTCTTGCTCGACTACCTCATGGGCAGACAAGGCTTCGGCCCCTACGTCAACTCCGGGCTGGCCTTGGCGGGCGCCTGGGTCGGACTCTATCTCAGGTACAATTATTTCCTCCCTTACCTCCGCTATGAGCCCTACTTGAGCTTCACCCTGCTGTTCGGCGCACCGGTCTCCCTGATCCTAATCTTGAGCTTCCTGAGAACGCGGGTGTATTAGCGCGGAGCGATCGATCGTGTTCCCTAACAAGTCGATAAGAGCAGGATTCAAGAAAGTCGCGCTTCCTGGAAACGCCGCCGACCCCCGAGGTTAGGGCAGGTCGAAGACGAGGATTTCGGAATCGCGGCGCCGCGACGTGATCGACAAGGCGGCTTCGCCTTCGATCGCCGCTCCGTCACCCGTATCGACACGGACGCCGTCGATGTCGGCGCTTCCGTGCACGATCTGGACCCAAGCGCTGCGACCGGCATTCAGCTTGTGACTGACGGATTCGCCGTCGTTCAGAAGGGTGGCGAAGACATCCGCGTTCTGATGAATGAGCACAGAGCCGTCTCGGCCGTCGTGCGAGGCGATGAGGCGCAAACGCCCCCGCTTTTCCAAGTCGGGAAACGTCTTCTGGTCGTAGCGAGGAGGAAGGCCCTGGCGTTCCGGCAGCAGCCAGATTTGCAGGAAGTGAACGGGCTCGACTTTCGAGGCGTTGAACTCGCTGTGCCGGATGCCCGTTCCGGCCGACATGACCTGCACGTCGCCGGGACGAATCACGGATCCCGTGTCGAGGCTGTCTTTGTGCGCGAGGGCGCCCTCGATCACATAGGAAAGGATTTCCATGTCGCGATGCCCATGGGTGGCGAAGCCTGCGCCGGGCTGGACCCGATCCTCGTTGATGACGCGCAAAGGTCCGAAACCCATGTGACGGGAGTCATGGTAATTCGCGAAGGAAAACGTGTGGCGGCTATCGAGCCAGCCATGGTTCGCATGCCCGCGCGATTGAGCCGGTCGAACGGCGATGGTCATTGGGGCTCTCCAGAATTGGGGCGAGCGCCGGGGCGCTCGCCGGCTCTGTTTTCAGATTTCACGCCCTACAAGAGCGTCGACCGAGTAACGTCCGCCGCCGCGAATAGCCAGGGAAAGCGCGACGACGCCCCAAAACAGGGGATATTCGTAGCCGCCTGCCGTCCAAAAGAAACCTATCGGGAGATGGACCTGCAAGACGGCGACGGCCATCAGGCCAAACACCAGCGCGGCGACCGGACGGGTCAAGAACCCCGCAGCCAGCATCAGTCCGCCGAAGAACTCGATAAGCCCGGCCAGCAAGGCGAGGGAGGCGGGCAAACCCAGCTTCGCGGCGAAGAATTGTCCCGTCGCTTCGACGCCATAGCCGCCGAACCAACCGAACAGCTTTTGCGCGCCGTGAGGGACCAGCAACAGACCTGCGGTGACGCGGACCAGGGGTTCAGCGAAAGGCGAAAGCGCATTGGCGATCGTTCCAAGCGCGGGGACGATCGGCTTGGCGGAAGGGTAAGTGGCAAGAGACATAGGACACCTCTGGGCAAAAGAGCGCCGGGCGACCTGCTCGCCGGCTAGGAATGCGGATTTAGCTTGCCGCAAATGCAGGGACAATCCATAGTTTCTGCACAAGACTGTTGCATATGGAGCAACAATATGGATCGCCTTGCCGCTATCGAAGCCTTCGTTCGCGTCGCGGAAGCCCAGTCGTTTTCCGAAGCCGCCCGGCGCCTTCGCTCGTCCAAATCGGCCGTCAGCCGCAACGTCGGCGCGCTGGAAAGCGAGCTCGGCGTCCGCCTGTTTCACCGAACGACGCGCTCGCTCACCTTGACCGAGGCGGGACGCGGCTATTTCGAGCGCGCCACGCGCATTCTGGCCGATCTCGAAGAAGCCAATCTCGCGGTCAGCCAATTGCAGTCGGCGCCGCGAGGCCGCCTGCGCGTCAGCGCCCCCATGAGTTTCGGATTCCTCCATCTCGCGCCCGCCCTGCCCGATTTTCTCGCCCGCTATCCCGAAGTCGCCGTCGACCTCGCTATGAACGATCGCTTCGTGGATTTGATCGACGAGGGTTTCGATGTCGCCGTGCGCATCGGCGCGATGGAAGATTCAAGTCTGATCGCTCGCAGACTGGCTCCCATCCGTCGCGTGGTCTGCGCTAGTCCGGCCTATTTCGAGGCGCGGGGCCTGCCCTTGTCGCCCGAGGATCTGAAGGGCCATGAGTGCCTCTTCAACAGCAACATAGCCTCGTCGCAAGAATGGCGATTCACCGCGCCCGACGGGAAGTCCTGGCCTGTCGAAGTCAAAGGGCGCCTCAGCGCCAACAACGGCGACGCGCTGAGGGCCGCCGCTCTACAGGGCCTCGGGATCGTCAATCTTCCGACTTTCATTGTCGGAGGCGACTTGCAAGCGGGCGCGCTGGTGACGGCGCTCGACGAATTCATCTCGCAGGATATGGCGATGAGCGCCGTCTACCCGCACTCCCGGCATCTTTCCCCCAAAGTCCGCGCGTTCGTCGATTTCCTCGCCGACTGCTTCGGCCCACGGCCGTATTGGGACCTAGTCGAATGAAGCGGAAGAGATGTCGCCGAACTCGACGCCGGGGTATCGGGCGCCGAACGCGCGCGCATTGGCGCCGCGGGATCGCGAGGCGCAAAAAATCCCGCGAGCCGAAGCTCGCGGGACCTGATTTCACGCCTGGGCGACGGGGACTGCTTTCCGCGGAAAACGATCAGAAGGCGTAACGAGCGCCAACCGTCGGAGCAATGTTGTTGTCGTAGTAATAGGGGACGCCGGGGCCGTGGGGAATGGCGATGGCCAGACCGCCGGTGACGTCGGAATAGGCAATGCCGGCATAAACGTCGAAGCGCTTGGTGAAGCGATAGTCGACATAGGCCGAAACCTCGTCGAGCGTACCCGCGCAGGAAGCGCGGAAATTGGTGACAGGCACGCAGGTCGACGGAACACGGAAGTCGTTTTGCAGCTCATGATAGTAGGACAAAGTAATGTCGGTTTTGCCGTCGTAAGCGTATTTCACGCCCGTCCAGAAGACCTGCACGATCTTCGGGGAATCAAGATTGTTGTCTTCGACGCCGCTCAAGCGATAACCGCCCTGGGCGGTAGCGCCGACGCCCAACGGGTTCGCCGGGTTAAGCATCAGGATGTGTTCGTAGCCGCCAAAGAACTTGTACTGGTCCCAGGTATATTTGGCGGCGACCATGATTGCCGTGTTATCGGTGACGATGCCATATTCGGTGTTGGCCGTTCCGATCAGATTGGCCCCGTTGATCGGGTTTGTATTGATGCTGTCGGTGGTCGACTGATAGGGCTGCGTGAGACTCGTAGGCCCCAGCAAGGGGTTGAGCACGCTGATCGCCTGGTTGACATGCTGGACGACGACGTCGCCCGAGAAGTTGTCGTAGGTTCCGCCAAAATCGAAGCCGTAGGCGTCGTTATGCGGCGCTTCCGGCGTACAGGTGGAGGCCGTCCAGGCGGCGGAGGCGGAGTAGCAGCCGCCGCTGCCGTCGACGAATTTATACATCGCGCCGAAATGGACCTGGCCATAGGAGACGCGATATTTCAGCGCATTGTCCCAACGGGTGTCCTCGGTGTCGCCGCCGCCGGCCATCAGGCCGTTATAGCCGATGAACGAAAAGGAATAGGCGCCGCCGGCCGGATCGTAGGCGAGCATCGCATCGGTGCCCAGGGCGCGCTGACGACCGAAGGTCAGTGTGCCGAAGTTCCTCGACGATATACCGCCATAGAGTTCGTCGTTGAAGATCTGGCCGGCGCGCGCGCCGTCGCCGGCGAACGAATAGCTGCTCCTGGGGAGGCCGGCGTTGCTGGTGTTGGTGGCCGCCATGTTGGCGAGCTGGCCGGACTGCGGATTGATGCCGGTCGAGGCGTTGAACACAACGGACCAGCCGGGCAGAATCTCTTCCGTGCCCTTGAGGCCCAGACCCGTCTGCGACAGGTTGTCCGGCGCAAAGAGGAATTGAGAATGGTTGCCGTTCCGGTTGACCAGCGATTCGCCCTCATAATTATAGCCGTTTTCCGGCAAGCCGTGGCTGACCCAGCCCGCGCCGGCGTCATACGTGCCGTACAGGGTGATGCCGTGCCACGTCAGCGGGCAATCGGTGACGAGGATCTCCTGGACGCTCGCGCAGGCTGCGAGGGTGGGCGGCGCGACGGGCGCGGGCTTGCTCGTCGGGAGATCGGCGGCCTGCGCGCTCACCGTCAGCGCGACGCTCGCTCCGGCGACCAACAGAAGCGATCTCGACAAAATCATATTGCGCCCCCTCATTTGCGCCGGCGATGGATGCCAGCGCTATATTTCTTTGACTATAACGATGAGGACGCGCTGTATAGTGTCACCATAGTGTCACTTTGTGCCACATGCCTTTCTCCAGAGGGATGAATCCGCGCAAGCGCCGCGCTGGTGTTGGGCGGAGACGGCCGACACGGATGCGACGATCCGACAATCGGCCGCCTCGATCTCGCTGGCCCCGCGGCCGATCGCCGAGCCGCTAGCCCTCACCGCCATTTTCTGCGATTGTGCTGTGCACAAAATCGAGCGAGGCGAAACGGAGACGGCGCGGGATGCAGGCGGGCGGCACATCGGAAACGGCGGCGACGCGCGACAAGCCTTGGATTTTCCGCACTTACGCCGGCCATTCGACCGCGCTCGAGTCCAATCGCCTCTATCGCGCCAATCTCGCCAAGGGCCAGACCGGCCTCTCCATCGCCTTCGATCTGCCGACGCAGACCGGCTACGACAGCGATCATCCCCTGGCCCGCGGCGAGGTCGGCAAGGTCGGCGTGGCGATCTCCCACATCGGCGACATGCGCGCCCTTTTCCAAGACATTCCGCTCGCTTCGATGAACACGTCGATGACGATCAACGCCACCGCGCCTTGGCTGATGGCGCTCTATATCGCCGTCGCCGACGAACAAGGCGCGCCGCGCGGCCAACTGGCCGGCACCACCCAGAACGACATCATCAAGGAATATCTATCGCGCGGCTCCTACGTATTTCCGCCCGCTCCGTCGTTGCGCCTGACCAAGGACCTGATTCTCTTTTGCGCGCGCGAGACGCCGAAATGGAATCCGATGAACGTCTGCTCCTATCATCTGCAGGAGGCCGGGGCGACGCCGGTGCAGGAGCTCAGCTACGCCCTGGCGACCGCGGTCGCCGTGCTCGACCGCGTTCGCGAATCGGGGGAAGTCGACGCGGCCGGATTCGCCAACGTCGTCGGCGGCCTGTCGTTTTTCGTCAACGCGGGCATGCGATTCGTCACCGAACTGGCGAAGATGCGCGCCTTCACCGAGCTTTGGGACGAAATCACCCGCGAGCGCTATCGTATCGCCGATCCCGCCAAGCGGCGCTTCCGCTACGGCGTCCAGGTCAATTCCCTGGGGCTCACCGAGCAGCAGCCCGAGAACAACGCCTACCGCATCCTCATCGAGATGCTCTCGGTGGTGCTGTCCAAGAACGCGCGCGCCCGCGCCGTGCAATTGCCGGCGTGGAACGAGGCGCTCGGCCTGCCGCGCCCGTTCGACCAGCAATGGTCGCTGCGCTTGCAGCAGATCATGGCGTTCGAGACCGACCTGCTCGAATACGGCGACATTTTCGACGGCAGCGCCGTCATCGATGAGCGCGTCGCCGCGTTGAAACGCGAGGCGATGGCCGAGCTCGCCGCGATCGACGCGATGGGCGGCGCGGTCGCGGCGATCGAATCGGGCGAGATGAAGCGCAGGCTCGTCGAATCCAATACGCGTCGTCTCGAGGCGATCGAACGCGGCGAACAGCGCGTCGTCGGCGTCAATTGCTTCACGACGAGCGAGCCGTCGCCGCTGATGGCGGGCGACAGCGCGATCCTGGCGCTCTCGCCCGAGGTCGAGGCCGAACAGGTCGCCCGCCTGAACGCCTGGCGCGCCCAGCGCGACGAAGCGCGCGTCGCGGCGGCGCTCAAGGCCTTGCGCATCGCCGCCAAGAGCGGCGCCAACGTCATGCCGGCCTCGATCGAGGCCGCCAAGGCGGGCGCGACGACCGGCGAATGGGGCGCGGCGCTACGCGCCGAATTCGGCGAATATCGCGCTCCCACCGGCGTCAGCCCCAGGGCGCGCCAGGAGGCGGCCGATCTCGATCCCTTACGCGGCGAGGTCGAGCGCGTATCGCTGAAACTCGGCCACCGCTTGAAGTTCCTCGTCGGCAAGCCCGGCCTCGACGGCCATTCCAACGGCGCCGAACAGATCGCGGTGCGCGCCACCGACGCCGGCATGGACGTGGTCTATGACGGCATTCGGCTCACCCCGCAGGAGATCGTCGAGCGCGCCAAGGCCGGAGTCGATTGCGTCGGCCTGTCGATTCTGTCGGGATCGCATCTGGCGATGACGCACGAGGTTCTGGAGCTCATGCGCGCGGCCGGTCTGAGTCATGTGCCCGTCGTCGTCGGCGGCATCATCCCCCCCGACGACGCGGAAAAATTACGCGCCGCGGGGGTCGCGGCGGTGTTCACGCCCAAGGATTTCGCCATCAACGAAATCATCGGCGACATCGTCGCGCAGGTCGAACGCGAGTTCGAGGACCGGGCGCGGCGCAATCCGTGACGTCTGGCGACCGGGCGGCGGACTTGTCAGGCTCCCGCAGACCGTCGTCGCGGGCGCAGATCGGCGCTTCGGTCCGGCTGTTGACGCTTAGTTGATCGGCGCAGGCGGTGATTTCCGATAACCCTCCCCTACATTGAGGCGCGGTCAAGGCTGCGGGCTAGCCACGAATCTCTCGTTTCGGGCGCGCCCGCTGGACAGCCGTTGACCGATGCTTTCTCCCCGATGGACACGTAATGCCCGCTATCAAACCAAACCGACCGCTCGTGCTCGCCTCGGTGATGGCGGCGATGTTCATGATCGCCATCGAGGCGACCATCGTGTCCACGGCGATGCCGCAAATCGTCGGCCAGCTCGGGGGATTGCAACTCTACAGCTGGGTGTTTTCGGCGTTCCTCCTCACCCAGACCGCGACAACGGTGGTGTTCGGCAAGCTTTCCGACCTGTTGGGACGCAAGAAGGTGATGCTGTCGGGCATCGCGATCTTTCTCGTCGGCTCCATCCTTTGCGGATTCGCGTGGTCGATGCCGTCGATGATCCTGTTCCGGCTCGTTCAAGGCGTCGGCGCCGGGGCCATCCAACCGGTCGGGATGACGGTGGTGGGCGACCTCTATTCCGCTCACGAGCGCGGCAAGATCCAGGGCTATCTGGCGAGCGTCTGGGCCATCTCGGCCGTCGTCGGGCCCTTGGCGGGCGGCCTGATCATTCAACATTTTTCCTGGGCGTGGATTTTCTGGCTGAACGTGCCGATCGGCATTCTGGCGGCGGCGGGCTTCTGGGTCTTCCTTCAAGAGAATATCACCCACGAGCGGCGGAAAATCGATCATTTGAGCGCGGGCGTGTTCACCATCGCCATCGCCGCGATCATGGCGGACCTGACGGCGATTTCGACTGCGGATTGGACCGAGATCGGCGTGATCTCCGCGCTCGCGATCGTCTGCGCGGGCCTGTTCGTCGCGCAGGAGCGGCGCTCTCCCGAGCCGATGATATCGCTCAAGCTATGGGGGCGCAGACCCATCGCGGCCGCCAATGGCGCGTCGCTGCTGGCCGGCATGACGATGATCGGGCTGACGACCTTCTTGCCCATGTATGTCCAGGGCGCGATGCGGCAATCCGCATTGACGGCCGGGTTCGCGTTGTCCGTGATGGTCCTCGGCTGGCCGATCGGGGCGACGCTCGCCACGCGCATGCTCACGCGATTGGGCGTGCGCCCCGTGCTGCTGACGGGCAGCCTATTCATACCCATCGGGGCTCTTATATTTGTCCTCCTCGATCCCGACGGACCGCCCTTTGTCGCCGGCGTCGGATCTTTGATCGTCGGCTTCGGCATGGGACTTCTCAGCAGCGCGTCGCTCGTTTTGCTCCAGGAGATCGTGGACTGGTCCGAACGCGGAAGCGTCACCGCATCCTTCCTGTTCGCGCGAAGCCTGGGCAGCACTTTCGGCGCCACGATCTTCGGCGCGGTCCTCAACTACGGTCTCATGCATTCGGGAACCGCGGCCGTCGTGTCGTCCGACCAACTGCGGCGTCTTCTCGAAGGCGCGGCGCAGGACGCGACGGTGAACGCGTCGATTCGGACCGCGCTCGAGCGCTCGCTCCACCTGACGTTTTTGGCGATGTTCGCGATCGCGCTGCTCACGGCCGCGGTCGCGTCGCTGGTGCCGAAAGTCGTGCTCGGCGCGCGGCGAGTTCCTGCGGCGCCGTGAGCGAAATCAGACCATGTACTGCCCGCCGTTGGCGCTGAGCGTCGATCCGGTGATGAAACCGGCGTCGTCGGAAGCGAGGAACAGGACGCAGCGCGCGATCTCCTCGGGCTGGCCGAGTCGGCGCACCGGAATCTGCGGGATGATCGCCTTTTCCAATACGTCCTTCGGCACGGCCATCACCATCTCGGTGGCGATATAGCCGGGGCAGATCGCGTTGACGGTGATCCCCTTGTTGGCGTTCTCCTGCGCCAGCGCCTTGGTGAAGCCGAGATCGCCCGCCTTCGAGGCGGAATAATTGACCTGCCCCATCTGGCCTTTCTGACCGTTGATCGAGGAGATGTTGATGATGCGGCCGAAGCCGCGCTCGCGCATGCCTTCGATCACCGGGCGGCACATGTTGAACAGCGAGTTGAGGTTGGTGTTGATGACGCCGTACCATTGGTCCGGCGTCATCTTGTGGAACATGCCGTCCTTGGTGATGCCGGCGTTGTTGACGAGAATCTCGACCGGGCCGAGATCCTTGGCCACCTGCGCTAGGCCCGCCGAGCAGGCCTCGAAGCTGGCGACGTCCCATTTATAAACGTGGACTCCGGTCTCGGCCTTGAACTTCGCCGCCGCCTCGTCGTTGCCGTGGTAAGTCGCCGCGACGCTGTGCCCGGCCGCCGCGAGGGCCTTGGAAATGGCGGCCCCGATTCCGCGCGTGCCTCCGGTGACCACTGCCACTTTGCCCATGCGACTCTCCTTTGATGAGACGTTTCCCCTGAACGCCGCCTCGTCGGACGGCGCTCTTGATCTTTGCCGAACCGCCGCGCCGAAGCGGCGGCGCTTGCCTCAGCGCTCGACCGTCAGGGCGATGCCCATGCCGCCGCCGATGCACAGCGTCGCCAGGCCCTTCTTGGCGTCGCGGCGCGCCATTTCGTGCAGCAGCGTGACCAGCACGCGCGCGCCCGAAGCGCCGATGGGATGGCCGATCGCGATCGCGCCGCCGTTGACGTTGACGATCGCGGGATCCCAGCCCATGTCCTTGTTCACGGCGAGCGCCTGAGCGGCGAAGGCTTCGTTCGCCTCGACGAGATCGAGGTCCTTGACCGTCCAGCCGGCGCGCGCCAGCGCCTTGCGCGAAGCCGGAATCGGGCCCGAGCCCATGATCGCCGGGTCGACGCCCGCCGTCGCCCAGGATGCGATTCGCGCGAGCGGCGTCAGATTGCGGCGCTTGGCCTCGGCGGCGGTCATGACGACGAGCGCCGCGGCGCCGTCGTTGATGCCGGAGGCGTTGCCCGCCGTGACCGTGCCGTCTTTGGAAAAGGCGGGGCGGAGCTTGGCGAGCGCTTCATAGGTCGTGCCGGGGCGGATGAACTCGTCGTCGGCGACGACGACGTCGCCCTTGCGCGTCGAAACCGTGAACGGCGCGATCTCGTCCTTGAACCGACCGGCCTTTTGCGCCGCCTCGGCCTTGTTCTGCGATCCGACGGAAAAGCGATCCTGGTCCTCGCGGGTGATCTGCCATTTGGCGGCGACGTTCTCGGCGGTGTTGCCCATGTGATAGCCGTGGAACGCGTCGAACAGCCCGTCCTTCAGCATCGTGTCGATGAACTTCATCTCGCCCATCTTGACGCCATTGCGCAGATGCGCGGCGTGAGGCGCCTGCGACATCGATTCCTGCCCGCCGGCGACGATGATGTTGGCGTCGCCGTTGGCGATCTGCTGCAGGCCGAGCGCGACGGCGCGCAGGCCGCTACCGCACAATTGGTTGAGGCCGAACGCGGTCTTTTCCTGAGGAACGCCCGCTTTCATCGCGGCTTGGCGCGCGGGATTCTGGCCCTGCGCGGCGGACAGAATCTGTCCGAGAATGACTTCGTCGACTTCGGCGGCGTCGACATGCGCGGATTCGAGCGCGGCTTTGATCGCCGCGGCGCCCAGTTCGTGCGCGGGCGTGTTGGCGAAGGCGCCGTTGAACGAACCGACGGCGGTTCTCTTCGCGCTGGCGATGACGATTTCGGATACCGACATGGAGTGCTCCCTTGGGAAACCACGAGGGCGCCGAAATTGTCGTCGACGCCTCTTTCCTCGCCGTTCTTGTACACGAACGGCGCCCGGCGACGCCAGTGTACAAAAGAATGAAACGTCCCGCGGCGACGCGCTGCGTTAGGCGCGTTTTCGCAAATTTAGCCTTTTCCGACGAAAATTCGACGGTCCGCCGATCGCCGCGCCGCAAAAAACTATTCCGAGGAGGCGAAAAAGAGCCTATTCTGTCAACGTCCGGAAAGGGCGAGCGTAGAGTCGAGACCGTAAACGATGTCGAATCCCACCACGCCGACCACAATCAAAAAATATGCGAACAGGCGTCTCTACAACACGGCTTCCAGCGCCTACGTGACCCTCGCCGATTTGGCGAAAATGGTGAAGACCGGCGAAGATTTCGTCGTTTACGACGCCAAGACCAATGAGGAGATCACGCGCTCGGTTCTCGCGCAGATCATATTCGAGCAGGAGGGGATCGAGGGCCAATCGCTATTGCCCATCACTTTCCTGCGTCAGCTCATCCGCTTCTACGGCGACAGCGTTCAGGCGCTGCTGCCGAGCTATCTCGAATACTCGATCGACCAGTTCACCGGCGAGAAGCAGGCGATGCGCGAGGCCGCGAGCCGCGCGTTCGGCCAAGGCCCGTTCTCGGCTTCCTCGTTCAGCGCGCTCCAGGAAATGACGCGAAAGAACCTCGCGGCCTTCACGCAAGCCATGGGCCTTTTTTCCCCCTTCGCGGGCGGCGCGGCGCAACCGGCCGAATCCGAGAAGACCGAGACCCCCGCGGCGAGCGCCGATATCGACGAATTGAGGACGCAGCTGACGGAGATGCGGCGCCGTCTGGACAGCCTTACCGAAAAAGGCTGATCGCTCCCGAGCGCGCTTCCTTAGGCCCCGCCCAGCGCCAATCGGGCTTCGCTGGCATGAGGCTCGTAGATTTCCGGGCGGCCGAGGAAATTCCCCTGGAGATAGTCGATTTCCCATTCGCAGAGCAACCGGCGCGCTTCGGCGTCCTCCACCCATTCCGCGACGGTTTCGATGCCGAGATGGCGCGCGAGTTCGGCGAGGGTGCGCACGAAGAAGCGATCGTCGAGGGAGCGCGCGACATTCTGCACGAACGCGCCGTCGATCTTGACGATGTCGATGCCGAGGCGCCGCAAATTGCGAAACGAGGTGTGTCCGGCGCCGAAATCGTCCATCGCGATGGCGACCCCGAGCGCTTTCATGCGCCCGAGAACCCGCACGGCTTCGTCGATGGGCTCGATCGCCAGCGTTTCGACGATTTCCACGATCAGTCGCTGCGCGGTTCCCGGACGGGTCGCGAGCGCCGCTTTCAGGCGATCGACCCAGTCGGGGGCCCGCAAGGTGAGGACGGAAATGTTGACGGCGACTCTCAGATCGGGTTCGGCCGCCAGTCGATCGAGGGCCAGTTCCAGCACGCGCTGATCGAGCTGCGCGACCAATCCGACTTTTTCCGCGACCGGAAGCAGGACTTCGGGACCGACGAGACCGCCGTCGTCCTGGCGCACGCGCAGCAGCGCTTCGACAAACCCCGCCCCCGTCGCCTTGGTCGCGACCACGGGTTGATAGGCGAGCACGATTCTGCGCTGGTTCAGCGCTGAAACGATCTCATCGGCGATCGCGGCTTCCCGGCGTTGCGCTTCGCTCAGCGCTTGGCCCGGCGCATAGAGCGCGTAGCGATTGTCCTCGCTGGCGGCTTGTTCGTAGGCCTCTTCGGCGCGCTGGAGAAGGCGACAGGCGTTGCGGCCGTGCCGGGGCGCGAGCGCCGCGCCGATGCGAATCGAGGCCCGCACGACGCCGGCCGCGGTTTCGAACGCTTCGGCGTTGACTCGGCGCGCCAGCCTCGGCGCGGCCATCGCCAGTTGCTCGGCGCTTCCCGTGGACAGGAGAACCGCGAACTTGCCGCCCGCGTAATGCGCGACCTCGTCGCTCGCGCGCACGCTCGCCGCGAGCCGGCGGCCCACTTTCGCGATCACCTCGTCCGTCACCTCGTAGCCGAGTCGCCGATTGAGCTCCGCGAGATTTTCGACGCCGACCATCAGGACGGCGAAAACCGCCTCGCCCGGCCGCGTGCGCGCGAAGCGCGATTCGAGCGCTTCATTGAAGCTTCTCCGGCTCGCGTGCGCGCCCTCGCGAGCGCTCGACGTCGCCTCCGCGGCGGCCAAACGCGAGTCTCCGTTTCGCTGCAGGACTCTGATGACGCCGTGCGCGCGCGCCGGCCGACCGCGAGCGTCGGCGAACCAGCGGCCGAAATCCTCGACGGCGCAACTCGCGCCGTCCGCCCGCGCGAGGCGATAGGCGATGCGATAGGGCGCGCCCTCGCCCTCGTCGCGCGCCGAGGCGTTGTTGATCGCCTGAAATCGAGAGGACTCCGAGTCGGCCGTCACCAGTTCGGCGAAGCCGGCCCCGGTCGCGAGCGAAGCGGCGGAAAAGGCCGCGAGCGTCTCCCCGACGTTCGCGCCCCAGGTCAAACGGTCGCTGGCGATGTCCCAATCATAGATGACCGCGTTGAGGGAGCGAAGAACCGAGCGCGGGTCGAGACTGCGGGTCGATCCGGCGGTCGACTCGTCTGGCGCCTTGCTCGGCGGCGCGAACTCTCGCTTGTTCCGCGCCGGGGCTTCGCAATCGGAAAAACTTTCGATGTCTTGCACCCGATCCGTTCCCCGTTCGACCGGTCGTCGATCACGCGCCGCGAGCGCGCGCGGGCCCGGTCGCCGCCGCTTCGACAATGGGCGGAATCGGTTAACGCAAAGTTTATGCTTAACGTCACGGCAAGCCGTATCGCCGGCGTCCGCCGCTCAGAAGCGGTCCTTGCGGGCGCGAATCTCCGCGAATACCGCGGCCGGATCGGCGCCCGCCATGCCGACCGCCGCTTGGACGCTCGGCAATTCCGCGCGAAGAAAGGGATTGGCCGCCAGCTCCGCCGCGATCGTCGTCGGCACCGTGGGCTTGCCGGCCGCGCGCAAGGCGGCGACTTCGGCGGCGCGGTTTTGCAGAACGGCGTTGTCGGGTTCGATCGTCAAGGCGAAGCGCGCATTGGCTTCCGTGTATTCGTGGCCGCAATAGACGTCGGTCTCGCCCGGCAGCTCCGCGAGTTTGACCAGCGAATCCCACATTACGGAATAGGGCGTCTCGAATACGCGGCCGCACCCAAGGGAAAACAGCGTGTCGCCGGTGAAGACGATCTCGTCCTCCTCGAACCAATAGACGATGTGGCCGGCGGTATGGCCCGGAGTCTCCAGAACCTTGGCGCCGAGCTCGCCGACGTGAACGTAATCGCCCTCGCTGAGAAGCGTGTCCAGCGAGCCGATGCGCGCCGCTTCCTTGGCCGGTCCGGCGACGCGCAGTTTGGGAAAGCGCGCCTTCAGGCCGGGAATGCCCTGGACGTGATCGAAATGGTGATGGGTGACGAGAAGGTCGGTCAGCTCCCAACCTTGCGAGGCGGCGGCGGCGATGACGGCGTCCGCGTCGGCGGCGTCGATCGCCGCCGTCGCGCCCGAGCCCGAATCATGAATCAGGACGCCGTAATTGTCCTTGAGGCAGAGAAACTGATGAACGTGCGTCGTCATGTCGGGCCTTCTCTCGTGCGCGCCGCGCCGCCGGGACGCCATTTGCGCCGCGGCGCGGACTGGTCCAAATTCGCTCAGGGCTTGCCGATAGGCGTAACCATTCATGCCGCTCGACGTCAACGATCTCGTCGCTTTCTACTCTTCGCCGCTCGGCGACGTCTCGCGTCGGCTGATCGGGCGGGTGCTGCGCGCGCGCTGGGACAATTGCGCGCGGCTGTCGATTCTGGCCTTAGGCTACGGCGGCCCCTATCTCGAGCGCTTTCGCGACGAGGCGCAACGCATCCTCGCGTTCATGCCGGCCGAGCAGGGCGTGGTCAACTGGCCGGCGAGCGGACGCTCCGCCTCGGCGCTGGTCGCCCCCGACATGCTGCCCCTGCCCGACGCCTCGATCGATCGCGTCCTCGTCGTCCACGGCCTGGAGACGGCGGAGCATCCGAGCGTGGTGCTGGAAGAGGTCTGGCGAATCCTAAACCCTGGCGGGCGGGTGATTCTGGTCGTGCCGTCGCGGCGCGGCGTATGGGCGCGCGTCGACGGCACGCCGTTCGGCCAGGGCCAGCCCTATTCCAAGGGGCAGCTGCGCGATCTCATGCGCGGGGCATTATTCTCGCCGGTCTTTTGGGGCGAAGCGCTCTACGCGCCGCCGTTCCGGCGAAGGTTCTTCGTCAATTCCGCGCCGGCGATCGAGCGCCTGGGCGCCGCGATCGGCCTGCCCTTCGCCGGTGTGCAGATCGTCGAGGCGACCAAGCAGGTCTATCGCCCCGTCGGCGTGCGCCGCGTGGCGCGCCGCGAACTCGTCGCTCTCCCGCCCGGCCTCGCCCCCGTCGCCCATCGCGAGGGGGCGCGGGAAGGGAACCTCGGCGCGCGCCGACCGTGAGCGATCGAGCGGCGGCGCGCTTTTTTAAGATTGTCGCCGGCCGCTGATCATGCTTTTAACGCGCCGCCCCTTCCGCCGGAGAACTGACCCATGCCGCAATCGGACCGCCTGCTCGTTCTCTTGCGCCACGGCCAGAGCGACTGGAATCTGAAGAACATCTTCACCGGCTGGAAGGACCCCGACCTCTCCCCGCTGGGGATCGAGGAGGCCAAGGAGGCGGGACGGCGGCTCAAGGCGCGCGGCCTCGCCTTCGACGTCGCCTTCACTTCGGCCCTGATCCGCGCGCAGCACACGCTCGAACTGACGCTGGCCGAACTCGGCCAGACCGGCCTGCCGGAATCGCGCGATCAGGCGCTCAACGAGCGCGACTACGGCGATCTCTGCGGCCTCAACAAGGACGACGCGCGCAAGAAATGGGGCGAGGAGCAGGTTCACCTGTGGCGGCGCAGCTATGACGTCCAGCCGCCCGGCGGCGAGAGCCTCAAGGACACGGTCGCGCGCGCTCTGCCCTATTATTGCCAGTACATCCTGCCCGCGGTGCTCGGCGGCAAGCGCGTGCTCGTCGCCGCGCACGGCAACAGCCTGCGCGCGCTGGTGATGGTGCTCGACCGCCTGACGCCGCAAACGATTCCCACCATGGAGCTCGCCACCGGCGTGCCGCTGGTCTATCGTCTCAAGGCGGATTCGACGGTCGAATCGAAGGAAATTTTGACCGACTGAGGCGCGGGCGGGGCCTCGGCCTGCCCTGCCGAGCCGAGGTCGGCTAGACTGGGCGTCGGTGATTCGCTTCAACCCCGAGGTCCGGCGATGCGACGCGCGATTCCCATTCTGGCGGCCGTGGCGATGCTCAGCGCCGGTTCGGCGGCGGCGACGCAATATGAATTCCTCGCGGCGCCGCAGATCAATCTCTCCTTGGTCTATCGACTGGATAAACTGACCGGCGACGTCATCGCCTGCCAATACGCGCATAATCCGGGGAAGACCGACATCGAACCCGGCGCCTTCGGCGTGACGGTCTGCTATCGCAGCGGCGAAGGCGCGACCAAGCAGGAGCCCGGCGATTACGGGCTCGTCGCGACCCGGCACGAACAGGAGGGCGGCGTCTTCCGCGTGGATTACCGCACCGGCGCGCTGAGCATCTGCTACCTCTACTTCCAGCGGGAGAAGCAAGGCGACCACGAGATCATCGCCGACCAATACGTCGTCTGCACGACGCCTTATAAGTAATAGTACGTAATAAGTCGCGCGGCGCGCAGCCGGGCGTCGCTCGACCCGCCGTCACTCCTGGTCCGTCAATCCCGGAATTTCCGGCCCGAGCGGCGTGACGCCGTTGGGATTGAGCGTGCGAATCGAATAATAGCCGCGCTTGATGTGTTCGATCGACACGGTCCCGCGCACCCCCGGTAGGTTCAAGACCCGCAGCAAATAGGCGCTGAGGGCGGGATAATCGGCGATGCGGCGCTTATTGCACTTGAATATCCCGACATAGGCGACGTCGAAGCGCACCAGCGAAACGAAGGCGCGGATGTCGGTTTCGGTCAGCCGCTCGCCGAGGAGATAGCGGCGATCCGCGAGCCGCGCCTCCAATTCCTCGAGCATCGCGAACACTTCGTGGAAGGCTTCTTCATAGGCGACCTGGGTGGTCGCGAAGCCCGCGCGATAGACGCCGTTGTTGAGGCGCGCATAGAGACGCTCGTTGAGCGCGTCGATCTCTTCAGCCAGATCGGCGGGATAGAGGTCGAGCGAAGCGTCGGCGAGCGGCCCGAAGCCGGAATTGAGCATGCGCAGGATGTCGGCCGACTCGTTGCTGACGATGGTGCGCCGCTTCTTGTCCCAGAGCACCGGCACGGTCGCCCGCCCCGTGAAATGCGGATCGGCGAGGGTATAGAGTTCGTGGACATGGACCGCGCCGTTGAGCGTGTCGGCGCCGGCGCCGGGGAAGTCGCCGAAGCGCCAGCCCTGCGGCGTCATCATCGGTTCGGCCACCGTGACGGAAATGACCTCGTCGAGCTTCTTCAGCTTGCGGCCGATCAGCGTGCGCGACGCCCAGGGGCAGGTCAGCGCGACATAGAGATGGTAGCGCCCCGCCTCGGCGGCGAAACCGCCCTCTCCGGTCGGACCCGGCCGTCCGTCCGGGGTGATCCAATGACGGAAGCTGGAGATCTGCCGCACGAATCCGCCCTTGGCGTCGGTCCCCTGTATGGGATGCCAATCCGAACTCCATTGTCCATCGACGAGCATTCCGAGATTCCTCAATTCGTGGCGATCGCGATCCTGGCGCTTTACGATGGGAATCGCAACCGCCGCTGACGTGCGCCGCGGCTTGCATTATAGAGGGCGCGACGCCGAGCCGATGACGGCTCGACGACGAAATCGGTTAGGCCATGATCGGCGCGCGCGCCCATTTTTCCCCTCGCGACACCATTTTCGCTCCAGCCTCCGGGGGCGGGCGGGCGGCGATCGCGGTGCTTCGGCTTTCCGGCCCGGCTTGCGCGGCTGCCCTGGAGGCGCTGGCGCCGGGCGCGCGCTTTCCCGACCGTGTCGCGACGCTGCGCCTGTTGCGTGATCCCGTCACCCTTGAGGCGCTCGATCGCGCGCTCGTCATTCGCTTTCTCGCGCCGCGCAGCTTCACCGGCGAGGAGATGGCGGAGCTGCATGTGACGGGCGGGCGGGCGGTGATCGCCGGAATCGTCGGCGCGCTCGCGAAAATTCCTGGGCTGCGGCCGGCCGAGCCGGGCGAATTCGCCTGGCGCGCCTTCGAGAACGGCAAGCTCGACCTTTCCGAAGTCGAGGGCCTCGCCGATCTCGTCGAGGCCGAGACCGCGGCGCAGCGCCGCCAGGCCCTGCGCATCGCCGGCGGCGCGCTGAGCCGCGAGACCGAGGGGATTCGCTCCAAGCTCCTCGAGGCGATGGCGATCCTGGAGGCGCAGATCGATTTCTCCGACGTTGAAGACGCCGACGCGCTTTCGCTCGACGCGGCGCGCGCGATCGTCGCCGAGGCGGCGCGGCGCGTGCGGGCGGCGCTCGCCGGCGCAGAGGCCGGCGCGCGGCTGCGCGAGGGATTCAACGTCGTCATCGCCGGCCCGCCCAACGTCGGCAAGTCGACGCTGATGAACGCGCTGGCGCGGCGCGACGTCTCCATCGTCTCGGCGATCCCCGGCACGACGCGCGATCTCGTCGAAGTGGCGCTCGAACTGAGGGGCTATCCCGTCACGCTCGTCGACACCGCGGGAATTCGCGAGACCGAGGATCCGATCGAGCGCGAGGGGGTGGCGCGCGCGCGCCGGCGCGCCGAAGAGGCGGACCTGACGCTGTGGCTGAGCGACGCCGAGGAGCCGGTCGACGCGCCGCCGCCCGGCGGCGGACCGACGATCGTCGTTCTCACCAAGGCCGACCGCCGGCCGGGAAACAGGATTTGCCGAGAGTCGGCGGGGGCGGCGATCCGCATTTCCGCTCTCACCGGCGCCGGAATCGCGCAATTGCTTGACGCCGTCGCCAATCTCGCGGAAGAGCGAATGGCGGGGCCGGCGCCGGCGTTGATCACGCTGGAGCGGCACCGCGCGGCTTTCGCCGACGCGCTCGGCGCGCTGGAGCGCGCGCTCGATCCCAGCGCCCAAGAGCTGGAGCTGGTCGCGGAAGACCTGCGGCTCGCGGCGCGCGCTTTGGAGCGCATCGCCGGCCGCATCGATGTCGAAGAAGTGCTTGGCGACATATTTTCGCGCCTTTGCGTCGGCAAATGAGATGTGTTTCACGTGAAACAATCGAGACGGGCGGAATGAACGATTACGACGTTGTTGTCATCGGGGGCGGCCACGCCGGCTGCGAGGCCGCCGCGGCGGCCGCTCGTTTCGGCGCGCGCACGGCGCTGCTGACGCACAAGCGCGACACGATCGGCGTGATGTCCTGCAACCCCGCGATCGGCGGGCTCGGCAAGGGCCACCTCGTGCGCGAAATCGACGCGCTCGACGGGCTGATGGCGCGCGCCGCCGACGCCGCCGGGATTCAGTTCCGGGTGCTCAACCGCCGCAAGGGCCCCGCCGTGCAGGGTCCGCGCGCCCAGGCCGACCGCAAGCTCTATCGCCAGGCGATGCAGCGGCTGATCCGCGAGACCGCCAATCTGACCGTGGTCGAAGGCGAGGCGGGCCGCTTCGTTCTCGAGGCAGGCGCGGTCGCGGCGATCGAACTCGCCGATGGGCGCCGGCTTTCCTGCCGCGCGGCGGTCGTCACCACCGGCACCTTCCTGCGCGGAATCATCCATCTCGGCGACGAACGCACCCCCGCGGGCCGCGTCGGCGACCCGCCCTCGGTCGACCTCGCCCGCTCGCTCGACGCCGCCGGCTTCGCCCTCGGGCGCCTCAAGACCGGCACGCCGCCCCGGCTCGACGGCGCTTCGATCGACTGGTCGGGGCTCGAGGTTCAGCCCGGCGACGATCCGCCCGAACCTTTCTCGGCGATGACCCGGGCCATCACGACCGCGCAGGTCCCCTGCCACATCACGCGCACCAACGCGGAAGGCCACGCCATCGTGCGCGCCAACGCCCATCGGACGGCCGTCTATTCCGGCGCGATTTCCGGACGCGGGCCGCGCTACTGCCCGTCGATCGAGGATAAGGTCATTCGCTTCGCCGACCGCGAAAGCCACCAGATCTTTCTCGAGCCGGAGGGGCTCGACGATCCCACAATCTATCCCAACGGCATTTCGACATCGCTGCCTCTGGATGTTCAGGCGGCGTTTCTCGCCACCATTCCCGGCCTCGAACGCGCGCGCATCCTGCGCCCCGGCTACGCCATCGAATATGACTATATCGATCCGCGCGAACTCGACGCCAGCCTGGCGGCGCGCCGCGTCAGGGGCCTCTATCTCGCGGGACAGATCAACGGCACCACCGGCTACGAAGAGGCCGCCGCGCAGGGCCTGGTCGCCGGCCTCAACGCCGCGCGTCTCGCCGGCGGCGCCGCGCCCGCAATCTTCGATCGCGCCGAGTCCTACCTCGGGGTGATGATCGACGACCTCGTCACCAAGGGCGTCACCGAGCCCTATCGCATCTTCACCTCGCGCGCCGAATACCGCCTGTCGCTGCGCGCCGACAATGCCGACGAGCGCCTGACCGGCAAGGGCGCGAAGCTGGACTGCGTCGGGCCTGAGCGCGCCGCCCTTCATCGCGACGCGATGGCGCGGCTGGACGCCGCGCGCTCGGCGATGAAGGCCGCGACAGCCTCGCCGACGGCGCTGGCGGCCGCGGGGATCATGGTCAACCAGGACGGCGTTCGCCGCTCCGCGTTCGAGCTCGCCGCCCAGCCGCATCTGACGATCGAGGCGCTCGCACGCGTCTGGCCCGAACTCGGCGCCATCGACGCCTCGCTCGCCCGCCGCGTCGAGGCCGACGCCAAATACGCCGTCTATCTCGACCGCCAGGATGAGGATGTCGCGCGCTATCGTCGCAGCGAGGCGGCGACCATCCCCGCCGATTTCGACTATTCGAACCTGTCCGGCCTTTCCAACGAACTCAAGGCCAAATTCATCGCCGCGCGGCCGGCGAGCCTCGGCCAGGCTGGCCGCATTGAGGGCGCGACCCCCGCCGCCCTCGCCCTGATTGCCGCCCATGCCCGTCGGCGAACGGGCGTTGGGAGAGCGGAAGCGTGATGCGCGGCCGCCCTCACCCCAACCCCTCTCCCGTGAACGGGAGAGGGGCTTTGGCCCTTCTCCCGTTCACGGGTGTCAGGCGAACCTTCGGTTCGCCGAGAGGTGGCCCGAAGGGCCGGATGAGGGCCGGGGCCCCCGCCTCTGTTTCACGTGAAACAGCCCCGGCATGACCAGCGATCGCGCCAAGGCGCTCGCCCTCGTTCCCGTGCCGCCGGAAACGGAAGCGCGGCTCGCGGTCTATGTCGACCTTCTCGCGAGATGGCGAAAGGTCACCAACCTCATTTCCGAGGCGAGTTTCGCCGAAGTCTGGACCCGCCATATCGCCGACAGCGCCCAGCTTCTCGCGCTGGCGCCCCACGCCCAGCGCTGGGTCGACATGGGGTCGGGCGCGGGCTTTCCCGGCATGGTGATCGCCATTCAGCTCGCCGACGTCGCGGGCGCTCGCGTGCATTGCCTCGAAAGCGACCAGCGCAAATGCGCGTTCCTGCGCGAAGTCGCCCGCGCGACCGGCGCGCCGGCGGAAATCCACGCCGTCCGGATCGAATCCATCGATCCCGAATCCCTTGCGCCTGTGGACGCCGTCACTGCGCGCGCGCTCGCCCCCTTGCCCCGCCTCCTCGAATTCGCCAAAGTGTGGATCGCCCAGGGCGCGGTCGGCGTCTTCCCGCGCGGACGCTCGGCCGAAGCGCAGCTCGAGACCACCCCCGCCGCGCAAGATTTTGCGATCGAATTCGTCGCCAGCAAGCTCGATCCCGAAGCCGTGATTCTCCGGGTTCGAAGCGCTTCTAAGGCCCGTTCATGACCGACAACGCCCCGTCCCCGAGCGAATTCCCCGGCCAAAAGCCCGCGCCGAGCCCATCTCCGCGCGTCCTGGTTCTCGCCAACCAGAAGGGCGGGGTCGGCAAGACGACGACGGCGATCAATCTCGGCACCGCGCTCGCCGCGATCGGCGAACGCGTGCTCATCATCGACCTCGACCCGCAGGGCAACGCCTCGACCGGCCTCGGCATCAATCGCAAGTCTCGCACCTCGTCGAGCTACGATGCGCTGGTCGGCGAGCGCTCGCTCGCCCAGATCATCACGCCGACCGCCGTGCCGCGGCTGTTCATCGCCCCTTCGACGATGGATCTGCTCGGCGTCGAGCTCGAAATCTCCGGCCACGCCGACCGTTCCTACAAGCTAAAGAACGCGCTGAAAGCGTTCTTTTCCCACGACAATCACGACGCGATCACCTACGTCCTGATCGACTGTCCACCCTCGCTCAATCTCCTCACCATCAACGCGCTCGCCGCGGCCGACGCGGTCGTCGTGCCGTTGCAATGCGAGTTTTTCGCGCTCGAAGGCCTTTCGCAGCTGCTCAAGACCGTCGATCAGGTGCGTCGCTCGCTTAACCCTTCGCTAACCATACATGGCATCGTTCTCACGATGTTCGATCCGCGCAATTCGCTGGCCGGCCAGGTCGTCGCGGACGTGCGCGCGTTCATGGGGGAAAAGGTCTACGACACGGTCATTCCCCGCAACGTCCGGGTGTCCGAGGCGCCCTCGCACGGCAAGCCGGTGCTGCTCTACGACCTCAAATGCATGGGCAGCCAAGCCTATTTGAAACTCGCCTCCGAGGTCATTCAGCGCGAAGGGCGCTGGCGCGCCGCCTGACGCGCGCCCCGTCCGTCCCATAGGAGCTTTTGATGGCAGAAGACGCCGCCCGCCACGCCGATCATCGCCCGCGCCTCGGGCGCGGACTCGCGGCCCTGCTCGGCGACGCCGGGGACGAGGCGCCCGCCGGCGGGCGGGGCGGCGCGCGCAAGGCGCCGATCGAATTCCTGCATCCCAATCCGCGCAATCCCCGCAAGGCTTTCCCGGAAGACGAACTCGACGAGCTCGCCGCCTCGATCCGCGAGCGCGGCGTCATCCAGCCGGTGCTGGTGCGGCCGATCCCGCGCGTCGCCGACGCTTACGAGATCATCGCCGGCGAGCGCCGCTGGCGCGCCGCGCAGCGCGCCGGCCTGCACGAGATTCCGATCCTCATCGTCGAGGCCGGCGATCGCGAGGCGCTGGAGATCGCCATCGTCGAAAACGTCCAGCGCTCCGATCTCAACGCGCTCGAAGAGGCCAACGGCTATGCGCAGCTCGCGGCCGACTACGGCTACGCCCACGCCGACATCGCGCGGATCGTCGGCAAGAGCCGCAGCCACATCGCCAATACGCTGCGCCTGACCCAACTGCCCGAACACAGCCGGGCGCTGCTCGCCTCGGGCGCGATTTCCGCCGGCCATGCGCGCGCCCTGCTCGCCGTCGCCGACCCCGACGCGATCGCCGACCGCATCGTCGCGCGGGGCCTCACCGTGCGCGACATCGAGCGCCTGGGCGAACGGGCCGGGCAGTCCCAGCGCAGCGCCGCCAAGGCGGCCAAGCCCGTCGACGCCGATACGCGGGCGCTCGAAGAAAAGCTCGGCCTCGCGCTGGGCGCCAAGGTGACGATCCGCCACTCCGGCGAGAACGGCGAAATGCGGATCGCGTTTCATAATTTCGAACAGCTCGACGACTTTTGCCGCCGGCTGAGCCAGCCCGCGCGGTAAGAGTTCGCCTTTTCGCACTGGCGACCACGTTCCCAAAATTCGGCGACGAGGCGGATAACTCGCCCCGCCTCTCACCCCGTCCTCTCCTCGCGCGCGGGGGAGGACGGGGTGAGAGGCCCGGGTGATCGGCCGCAGACGCGCCACCGCGCCGGAGCGACATCACCCCCGCGCGCGCAATCCTGACACCAGCGACCATAGCGCCCGCGTCGCCAAAATATCCGCCAGGCGCGGATCGCGGCGCACGCGCGCGGCGACCGCGGCGACGGCGGCAAGGCGTTTGCTCAGCGCCGACGACGACCAACGCTCGGCTTGTTTGCTCAAGGCGGCTCTCCCCGACGGCGAAATGCGCACGTATTGCGTCTGCATCGCCGCCTCGAAGGCGCTTCCCCGCTCCATTTCCAGCCGCAGCCGATGCAGCAGCGTCAGGCGCGAGGCGAGGCGGATGACCAGCATGCCCGCGTCGCCGCCGTCGGCGAAATAGCGGCTCGCGCTCGCTTCGAGTCCCGCCATGTCGCCGAGCAACGCGGCGTCGATCAGCGCGTCGAGGCCGGAGGGCGCGGCGTCGGCGACGATCGCCTCGATGTCCTCGACGTCGATTCTCTCCTTGCCGCGAGCGTAGAGCGTCAGCTTGGCGATTTCTCCGCGTGTCGTCATGCGGTCCGAGCCCAGCAGGCCGATCAGGTAATCGCGCGCCTCGGGCGCGATCGCGAGCCCGGCCGCGCGCGCTTCGGCCTCGATCAGGGGTCCGAGCGAGCGCCTGTCGTCGGGGTAACATTCGATCGAGGCGCCGTTGTCGGCTCTCTCGAAGGCCGTGCGCAGCGCCGTTCCCTTCTTCAGCGAACCGGCCTCCACGATCACCGCGCAGTCTTGCGGCGGGCGCTCGAACAACGGCTCCAGCGCCGGCAGAAGGTCGCGCGCCTGCGCCTCGATCCACACCGCGCGAGAGCCCCCGAACATCGATATCGCATAGACTTCGTCGGCGAGCGCGCCGGGATCGCGCGCCACCGCGTCGCCGTCCAGCCGGGTCAGGCGAAGCGGGTCCGGCTCGCCCGCGAGCGTCGCCTTGACGAGGCCCTTCACGCGCTCGTGGATGAGGCCCTCGTCCGTTCCATGGACCAGGAAGAACCGCGTCTCGCGCGGCGGCCGTTTCACGAAGGCGTCCGCCGTCGCATTGCTGATTGTCGTCACCGAATTTGCGAGCCCTTAAGAGCGCCCCGCGACCGGGCTCTCTCGCCATCATAGCGCGAGCGGCGTTCGGCGCCAGCCGGCGCCGCGCTTTTCCCGCAAAAGCCGCTTCTCCCTCGCCCGAAAATCGTTTAGCAAGCCTTTCGTATCCGGGGCGAGCACGATGTCCCCCTCCCCATCATGGCCGGGCTTGTCCCGGCCATCCACGACTTGCCGACGCGCCGAACCTCGATAGGCGAGCCATCGGCCCCAAGACGTGGATGGCCGGGACAAGCCCGGCCATGACGCACCCAAGAGCGGCGAACCCATGGCGACTTACAAGCTCCTGCTTCTTCCCGGCGACGGCATCGGCCCCGAGGTCATGGCCGAACTCGAAAAAGTCATCGCGCACTTTGCGCGCGCCGGGCTCGCGCAGTTCGAAATCGAGAAGGGCCTCGTCGGCGGTTGCGCCTATGACGCGCACGGACAGGCGATCAGCGACGCCGACATGGCGCTCGCCAAATCCGCCGACGCGGTGCTTTTCGGCGCAGTCGGCGGGCCGCAATGGGACGGCGCGCCCTATGAGGCGCGCCCCGAGGCCGGCCTGTTGCGGCTGCGCAAGGATCTTGGACTCTACGCCAATCTGCGCCCCGCGATCTGCTATCCCGCGCTCGCCGACGCCTCCTCGCTCAAGCGCGAAGTCGTCGAGGGCCTCGACATCATGATCGTGCGCGAGCTGACCGGCGGCGTCTATTTCGGCGAACCCAAGCAGATCATCGATCTCGGCAACGGCCAGAAACGCGGCATCGACACCCAGGTTTACGACACGTTCGAAATCGAGCGCATCGGCCGCGTCGCCTTCGATCTCGCGCGCAAGCGCAAAAACAAGGTGACATCGTCGGACAAGCGCAACGTGATGAAGTCCGGCGTGCTTTGGCACGAGGTCATGACCGCGCTGCACAAGCGCGAATTCCCCGACGTCACGCTCGAGCACCAGCTCGCCGACGCGCTCGGCATGCAGCTCGTGCGCTGGCCCAAGCAATTCGACGTCATCGTCACCGACAACCTGTTCGGCGACATGCTCTCCGACGTCGCCTCGATGCTGACCGGCTCGCTCGGCATGTTGCCGTCCGCCTCGCTCGGCGACGTCGATCCCAAGACCGGCAAGCGCAAGGCGCTCTACGAGCCGGTGCACGGCTCCGCGCCCGATATCGCGGGCAAGGGCCTCGCCAATCCCATCGCGATGATCGCTTCGTTCGGCATGGCGCTGCGCTATTCCTTCGGCCTCGGCGCGGCGGCGGATCGTCTCGACGCCGCGATCGCCCGGGTGCTGGCCAGCGGCCTGCGCACGCCCGACATCCGCGCCGAGGGCTGTCGGCTCGCCTCGACGCAGGAAATGGGCGACGCGATCGTCGCCGAGCTGGAGCGCGCGCCCGCCTGAACCCCGGCGCCGCGATCAGCCGATCGCCGCGCGGCAGGTCGGGCGCCGGATTCCCGCGCTCTTTATGATATCGGCGAAGCCGGCTTCGCGCCCGGCGCGCGTGAGCGCAAGGCGGTCGACCAGGCACGACAGCGCCGCCGCGTCGATTTTCGCGCCCGCCGCGGCGCAGGCGACGCCGTGCAGCCCGCCATCGACCCGGACGACCAAGCGAAAGCCGACGCAGGTCCGTTTCCCCCGCGCGCCCGCCAACGTCAGGTCCGCCCATTCGACCGGACCTTGCGAAGTCGTCGCGATCTGCGAAATCCCCAGCCGCTCGACGGCGGCGCCGAACGCCGCCGTTTCCTCGGCGATTTCGACGAACAGGCTCCCCGCGCCTCGGGCGCTCGCGCTTTTCCACATTTCGACCCGCAACGCCGGCGCATCGCCGTCGAGCGCGCCGAGGCTGTAGGCGTCGCGGCGCGCGCCGGTCGCCCTGTCGATTCGCGCCTCGTAACGCGCGCGGACGCCGTCTGCGGTTTCGAAAGTCAAAAGCGGCGCGAGGGTCGAGTCGACGATTTCGCTCGACGCCGGCGCGACGGCGGGCGCGGAAACGGCGCTCGGCGCGCTCGGCGGCGCCGGCGCGAGAGCCGTCACGCCGACAAGCCCGATCCCCGCCGCCAGACCCAGCGCAACGCGCCAGCCCCAGCCCCGTCGATCGCGGCGAGGGCGCGGGGCGTCGTCCGTCCAATAGGGATCAAACGGCCCTAGGCCGCTCTCCGCCGCTATGTCGCTCATGCCAATTCCCGTGCCCTTTTTGGGCTTTTATCGCGCCAGAGACTAGCCTCGCAGCGGCGCCGAAACCGTTACGGAGCGGGCAAACATTGCAAGAGCGTCAATGGCTTGTTAACGCGGGCGCCATCGCCTGGGCTCGCGCGAAACCATGCCCCAATCGCCTTGCGCGCCGCACGATTTCGTTATATCAAACGCTTCGTTCTCCAAATAGAACTCCTTGCGAGGGTCTCGTGCACATCGGGCCAGTCCGTCTTGGGTGAAGCCAGCGCAATCCCTGGGAATGGCGCCGCGAGCGAGGCCGACGCGCCGCACAGTCTCGCGCTTCGGCTCGGGCCCGACCGCCCGCTGGCGATGGAGGCTGGAGTCGATCTCACGCCCCTGACCATCGCTTATCAGACCTACGGCGCTCTCAACGCCGCCAAGAGCAACGCGATCCTGGTCTGCCACGCCCTCACCGGCGATCAGCATGTCGCCAACCGTCACCCCGTCACGGGACGCGACGGCTGGTGGGAAACGATGGTCGGCCCGGGCAGGCCGCTCGACACCGACCGGTTCTTCGTCATCTGCGCCAATGTCGTAGGCGGCTGCATGGGCACGACCGGCCCCGCCTCGGTCAACCCCACGACCGGCGAGCCCTACGGCCTCGATTTTCCCGTCGTCACCATCGGCGACATGGTGCGCGCCCAGGCGATGCTGATCGATCGGCTCGGCGTCGATTCGCTGTTTTGCGTCGCCGGCGGGTCGATGGGCGGCATGCAGGTGCTGCAATGGGCGGCCCTCTATCCCGAGCGCGTCTTCAGCGCGTTGCCGATCGCCACCGCCGCGCGCCATTCCTCGCAGAACATCGCCTTTCACGAAGTCGGCCGCCAGGCGATCATGGCCGACCCGGATTGGCGCGGCGGGCGCTATCTCGCCGAAGGCGCGCGGCCCGCCAAAGGCCTCGCCGTCGCGCGCATGGCGGCCCACATCACCTATCTCTCGGACAGCGCGCTGCATCGCCGTTTCGGCCGCAATCTGCAGGACCGCGCCGCGCGCACGTTCTCCTTCGACGCGGATTTCCAGGTCGAATCCTATCTGCGTCATCAAGGCTCGATCTTCGTCGAGCGCTTCGACCCCAATTCCTACCTCTACATGACCCGCGCAATGGATTATTTCGATCTGGCGGCCGATTACGGCGGCGCGCTGGTCAACGCGTTCCGGGGCTCGCGCACGCGCTTCTGCGTGGTCTCCTTCACCTCCGACTGGCTGTTTCCCACCAGCGATTCGCGCGCCCTGGTGCGCGCGCTCAACGCCGGCGGCGCTTCGGTGTCCTTCGTCGAAATCGAAACCGACCGCGGCCACGACGCCTTCCTGCTCGACGTTCCCGAGCTTTTCGCCACGACGCGCGGCTTCATCGACGCCGCCGCGCGCGCCCGCGGCATTTCCTGATGGAAGATCCGCGCCCTGTGTCGAACCGAACTTCCGCGCCGCGTGTCGACCTCGTCGTCGTCGCCGAAATGGTCGAACCGGGCTCGCGCGTGCTCGACGTCGGCTGCGGCGACGGCGAATTGCTGAACCTGCTGCGCGATGCGCGCGCGGTCGACGGCCGCGGCATCGAACTGTCGCAGAGCGGCGTCAACCAATGCGTCGCCAAGGGCCTTTCGGTCATCCAGGGCGACGCCGACACCGATCTCGTCGATTATCCCGATGATTCCTTCGATTACGTCATCCTGTCGCAGACCTTGCAGGCGACCCGGCGCCCGCGCGTCGTGCTCGAACACATGCTGCGCATCGGCAGGCGCGCGATCGTGTCGGTGCCCAATTTCGGCCATTGGCGCGTGCGCGCGCAACTCGCCTTCACCGGCCGGATGCCGGTGACGCAGAGCCTTTCCTATTCCTGGTACGACACGCCCAACATCCACTTCTGCACCATCGCCGATTTCATCGCCTTGGCGCGCGAAATCGGCGCGACGATCGACAAGAGCGTCGCGCTCGATCGCCACGGCGAGCCGTTGCAGGTCGCCTTGCCGACCTGGGCGTGGAACCTGCTGGGCGAACAGGCGGTTTTTCTGCTGCATCGCAAGCGCCGCGCGGCGGATTGACAGCGCCGCGGCGCCAGGGTCATTTTCCCCGCCGCAATGGAGACGTGTCGATGCCGATAAATTCCGCGATTCAAGAGCTGGTCCCCGACGCGCAGGCCTGGCGGCGCGATCTGCACGCCAATCCCGAACTTCTCTACGACCTGCCGCGCACCGCCAATTTCGTCGCCGAGCGTCTGCGCGAGTTCGGCTGCGACGAGGTCAGGACCGCGATCGGCAAGACCGGCGTCGTCGGCGTCATCAAGGGGCGCAAGGGCGAGGGCAAGCGCGCCATCGGCCTTCGCGCCGACATGGACGCGCTGCCGATCGAGGAGACGACCAACCTGCCCTATCGCTCCCGCGTTCCCGGCAAGATGCACGCCTGCGGCCATGACGGCCATACCGCGATGCTGCTCGGCGCGGCGCGCTATCTCGCGCGCACCCGCGATTTCTCGGGCTCGGCGGTGGTCATCTTCCAACCCGCCGAGGAAGGCGGCGCGGGCGCCCAAGCGATGATCGACGACGGACTGATGGAAAACTTCGCCATCGAGGAAGTCTACGGCATGCACAACGCGCCGAAAGTGCCGGTCGGCGTCTTCGCGATTCGCAAGGGCCCGCTGATGGCCGCCGCCGATTTCTTCACCATTCGCCTCGAAGGCAAAGGCGGCCACGCCGCATTCCCCAATCAATGCGTGGACACGATCGTCGCCGGCGCTCACATCGTCACCGCGCTGCAGACCATCGTCTCGCGCAACGTCGATCCGCTCGATTCCTGCGTGGTCTCGATCGCCCGCTTCACCGCCGGCTCGACCAACAACGTCCTGCCGCAAACCGCCGAACTGGAAGGCACCACGCGCACGCTGCTGCCGGCGACGCGGGATCTCGCGGAACGGCGCATCCGCGAGATCGTCGCCGGGATCTCCGCCGCCTCGGGGATCAGCGCCAACATCGATTACGTCCGCAACTATCCGCCGACGCTCAATCATCCCGCTCAGACGGATTTCGCGGCCTCGGTCGCCCGTCGAGTGGTCGGCGCGGAGCGCGTCATGACGGAGGTCCCTCCGGTGATGGGCGCCGAGGATTTTTCCTTCATGCTCGAGGCGCGTCCGGGCGCGTTCATCTGGATCGGCAACGGCGATTCCGCCGGGCTCCACCATCCCGGATACGACTTCAACGACGCGGCGCTGCCTTACGGCATGGCCTATCTCGCGGGGATCGTCGAGACGGCGCTGGCGCCCTGAAGCTGCGGGGAGCGCTACCCCCCGATTTCCTCGCGCAGGATTTCGAGCGCCAGCCAGTCGTCCTCCGCCGCCTCCAGCTCGGCGCGCTTGGCCGCGTAGGATTTCGTCGCGCGCTCGAAGCCCTGGGGATCGCGCGCGTGCAGTCCGGGATCGTCGAGCCTGCGCTCCAGCGCGGCGATCTCGCCCTGCAGGGCCTCGATCCGGCCCGGCAACGTCTCCAGCGCATGTTTTTCCTTGAACGACATCTTGCGCTTGGCCGGCGGGCGCGCCGTTTCGCGCGCAAGCGGCCTCTCCGGCTTCGGCGCTTCGGGCGCCGAGGGCCCGGAGAGGCCGTAGCCGCGCTGCGCGACCATGTCGGAATAGCCGCCGGCGTATTCGCGCCAACGCCCCTCGCCCTCGCTGACGATCACCGAGGTGGCGACGCGGTCGAGAAAGTCGCGGTCGTGGCTGACCAGCAGGATCGTGCCGGGATAATCGCTCAGCAACTCCTGCAACAAATCCAGCGTCTCGATGTCGAGGTCGTTGGTCGGCTCGTCGAGGACCATCAGGTTCGAGGGCTGGGCGAGCGCCCGCGCCAGCATCAGCCGCCCGCGCTCGCCGCCCGACAATTTGCCGATCGGCGTGCGCGCCTGATCCGGAGAGAACAGAAAGTCCTTCATATAGCCGATGACGTGCTTGCGCTCGTTGTTGACCGCGACGAAATCGCTGCCCCCGCCGGTCAGCGCGTCGACCAGCGTCGTCGTCGGCTGCAACGAGGCGCGCCGCTGATCCAAGCTGGCCATCGCGACATTGGCGCCCAGGCGCACGACCCCCGAATCGGGCGCCAGCGCCCCAGTGAGAAGATTGACCAGCGTCGTCTTGCCCGCGCCGTTGGCGCCGATGATTCCGATCCGGTCGCCGCGCATCACGCGCAGCGAAAAATCCCTGACGATCGTCCGCTCGCCGTAGGACTTCGAGATCTTTTCCGCCTCGATCACCAGCGCGCCCGAGGCCTTGGCGTCCTGCGCGACCATCGTCGCGACGCCCTGCGAGCGGCGCGCCTCGCGCCGTTCGCGCCGCAGCGCGGCCAATTCCCCCACCCGGCGCATATTGCGCTTGCGCCGCGCGGTCACGCCGTAGCGCATCCAATGCTCTTCGTCGACGATGCGCCGATCGAGCTTGTGGCGCTCGATTTCCTCCTCTTCGAGCTTGGCGTCGCGCCACGCCTCAAAGGCGGCGAAGCCCTGATCGAGCCGGCGCGTGCGGCCACGATCGAGCCACACGGTGGCGCGGGTGAGATCGCCGAGCAGCCGTTTGTCGTGGCTGATCAGCGCGAAGGCGGCGCGCGATTGCGCCAATTCCTTTTCCAGCCATTCGATCGCGACGAGGTCGAGATGGTTGGTCGGCTCGTCGAGCAGCAAAATGTCGGGATCGGGGGCCAGAACGCGGGCGATCGCCGCGCGGCGCGCTTCGCCCCCCGACAATTCAGCGGGATCGGCGGCGGGATCGACGCCGAGATCGTCCATCAGCGCCCGCGCGCGATAGGGGTTGTCCTCTTCGCCGAGGCCGCTGAGCACGAAATCCAGCGTCGTCGCATAGCCCGTCAGATCGGGCTCCTGCGGGAGGTAGCGCAGGCGCGCGTTGGGCTGGGCGAAGCGCGTCCCGCCGTCGGCGACGCTTTCGCCGGCCGCGATCTTCAGCAGCGTCGATTTGCCCGAGCCGTTGCGCCCGACCAGCGCGATTCGGTCGCCCGGCGAAATCGTCAGTTCCGCGCCGTCGAGCAGGGGCGCGCCGCCGAGGGTCAGGCGAATGTCTCGCAATTGCAATTGAGGCGGCATATGAAGCAAACTCGACGCGGCGGGGGCGGGCCGAACGCATAGAGCCCCGCGCGAAAAAGGGAAAGGTCCATGACGCAGGCAGCCCTTTTGGCGATCTTCTCCGACCTCGCCGAACGTCGCCGCGAGGTTCTCTCCCACACGATCGCCGCCGAATTCGCCGCCGACGGCGAGCGCTTCCAGCGCTTCCACGTCGCCTTCGACGATCTCCTCTACGATTATTCCAAGCAGCGCATCGACGCGGCGAGCCTCGATCTCCTGATCCGGCTCGCGCGGGCCGCCGAGGTCGAGGCCAAACGCGACGCGATGTTCCGCGGCGATCTCGTCAATTCGACGGAACGGCGCGCGGCGCTGCACAGCGCGTTGCGCAATTTCTCGGACAGGCCCGTTCTCGTCGAAGACCGCGACGTCATGCCCGAGGTCCTAGGCGAGCGCGTGCGGATGCTCGCCTTCGCCGGCGACGTGCGCGAGGGCCGCCTGCGCGGCGCGCTCGGCCAACCCATGACCGACGTCGTCAATATCGGCATCGGCGGCTCCGATCTCGGCCCGGCGATGGCGACGCGCGCCCTCAGCCCCTATGCGCCGGCCAATTTGCGCGCCCATTTCGTCTCCAACGTCGACGGCGCCGACATCGCCGATACGCTGCGCGGCCTCGATCCCGCGCGCACCCTGTTCATCGTCTCCTCGAAGACCTTCACGACGCAGGAGACGATGACCAATGCGAGAAGCGCGCGCGCCTGGATCGTCCATGCGCTCGGCGAAGGCGCCGTCGTCGATCACTTCGCCGCCGTCTCGACGCGGCTCGAAAAGGTCGCCGAATTCGGGGTCGAGGCGAGCCGCGTGTTCGGCTTCTGGGATTGGGTCGGCGGGCGCTATTCGATCTGGTCGAGCATCGGCCTGCCGCTCGCCGTCGCGATCGGCCCCGAGCATTTCCAGGAGTTCCTGCGCGGCGGCCATGACGTGGACCAGCATTTCCGCGCGGCGCCGCTCGACAAAAACATTCCGGCGCTGATGGGGCTCATCGGCGTGTGGAACCGCAACGTCCTCGGCCATGCCGCGCAGGCCGTGATCCCCTACGACCAGCGCCTGGCGCGTTTTCCCGCCTATCTCCAGCAATTGCAGATGGAGAGCGAGGGCAAGAGCGTGCGCCGCGACGGCTCGCCCGTGACGATCGACAGCGGCGCGGTCATCTGGGGCGAGCCCGGCGCCAACGGCCAGCACGCTTTCTTCCAGCTGTTGCACCAGGGCACGGAAGTCGTGCCGGTCGATTTTCTCGTCGCGGCGACGCCGACCCAGGCCGACGCCCATCACCACGACCTGCTCATCGCCAATTGCCTGGCGCAGGGCGAGGCTTTGATGCGCGGGCGCACCCGCGCCGAGGCCGAGACGATCACGGCCAACCAAGGCGCCAGCCTCGAAGAGGCCGCGCGGCTCGCCCCGCACAAGACCTTTTCCGGCAGTCGGCCGTCCTCGACCTTGCTTTACGCGCAGCTGACGCCGCGCACGGTGGGGCGGCTCATCGCCCTCTACGAGCACAAGGTGTTCGTCGAAGCGGCGATCTGGGACATCAATCCCTTCGACCAATGGGGCGTCGAACTCGGCAAGGAGCTCGCCTCGCGCCTCGCCCCGATCGTCGCCTCGCCCGACGCCGACTTGAGCGCGCTCGATGCGTCCACGGCGGGGCTGATCGCGCATGTGAGGAAGTTGAGGGGATAGGGCAGGGCGCCCCAAGCACGTCATGGCCGGGCTTGTCCCGGCCATCCACGCGGCTCCGCTTGGTCGAAACCTTCCAAGGGCAAGGCAGCGGCACGGCGTGGATGGCCGGGACAAGCCCGGCCATGACGGCGTTAGGGTTCAACGGCCGACATAACCGCCGCGCTACGGTTGCTTCGCGATGACTGCGCCGTTCCGATGCGGCTTTTTTGCTTCCATGATCTTTGCTGCGCGAACCGGCCTCGCGGCCGGCTTCGTGCAGCAAAGATCATGGAAACCAAGAGCCTGAGCCGCGCGGAGGGGTCAAGGCTCGCGCGTAGCGCGACCCGCGAAGCGGGCTTGGCCTTGACGCCGAGCACGGATCAGGCAGAGCGGACCCCCAAGGCATGGAATTCGGATATGTGAGTCCGATAGACCGCGAGGGGAGTCCGGCGCGCGCGCATGACCGCAAGTCGCGCGCCGCCCAAGAAGGTCCGCGCGATCATGCCCGGCGCCATATTCGGGCTCGACTCTAGGATTTCAATCGCTTGCGATGCGATTTTCCGCCGCGCCGGCGCGCGGCGCCGATCGCAGCTGGTCGAACTGCCGCCCTCTTCGGCTTTCGCGCGAAGGCGCTCAGAGGCAACGGATCGGCTCAACGCGCGTGTCAGCCGGAAGCCGCGATTTTTTCCCGCGCGGCGCTGGATAGAAAGGCGGATCGGGTCAGGCCGCTGCGTCTGGCGGCCGCGTCGATGGCGTCGAGCAAGCCTTGGTCGAGAGAAATATTGGCTTTCACCGCGCGACCGGACTCGACGACCAGTGGCACGGCGAGAAAAACCGCCCCCTCCGCCAGCGCCGCGACGACATCGGGATCGCGGCGCAAGGCTTCGATCGTGCGCGGCGCAGGCGCTTCGCCCACGGCGCCGGCGTCGTGCACCCATTCGCCCAGAGCGGCGATGGCGTAGGCGTAAGCCTCGTTTTCATCGGCGCCCATCGCGGTGCAACCGGGGCAATCGGGAAATGCGACGCCGTAGGGGCCGGGTTCGCCGTCCAGAAGCGCGAAATAGCGTTTCATGCCGAACTCCTCCTACCAGCCCGCCGCTTTCGCGATGTTGCGAGCGACCCCGAGCGACAGGGCGTTGTGGCGCGGGACCATGATTTTGACGCCCGGACGCGCGGGCCTATCATCATATTCCATCTTGTAGCGCCGTCATGCCCGCCCTTGTGCCGGGCATCCACGCGGCGCAGCAGCAGCCAACTTTGAAAGTTTTCGCGACGGCGCGACGTGGATGGCCGGGACAAGCCCGGCCACGACCGCGACAGGGCCTCACCCCACCCTTCGCGTCGCCTCCCTCAGCCAGCCCCTCGTCTCGCGCTCGACCAGCGGCCCGATCGTCTCCCGCACCCTCGCGTGATAGCCGTTGAGCCACGCAATCTCCTCACCGTCGAGCAGCTTCGGCTCGATCAGGCGCAAATCGATCGGGGCGAGCGAGATCGTCTCGAAACCCAGCATCGGCCGCTCGGCGCCGCGAATCGCGCGCTCCTCGACGACGACGAGATTCTCGATGCGAATGCCGAATTTGCCCGCGGCGTAATAGCCCGGCTCGTTGGAGACGATCATGCCCGGCGCGAGCGCGACCGTGCCGGTCTTGGCGATGCGTTGCGGGCCCTCGTGGACGGAAAGGTACGAGCCGACGCCGTGCCCCGTGCCGTGATCGAAGTCGAGCCCGGCGCGCCACAGAGCCTGGCGCGCCAGGGCGTCGATCTGGGCGCCGCTCGTCCCCTTGGGAAAAACAGCGCGCGCGATCGCGATATGGCCCTTGAGCACGCGGGTGAAGCGGTCGCGCATCTCGGCGGTCGGGCGGCCGACGCAAATCGTGCGCGTGATGTCGGTGGTGCCGTCCTCGTATTGGCCGCCGCTGTCGATGAGGAAGATCCCGCGGCCGATCCTGAGGTCCGAGGCCTCGCTGACGCGATAATGCGGGATCGCCGCATGCGGGCCGGCGGCGGAAATGGTCGGGAAGGAAATGTCCTTCAACGCCCCCGTCTCGCGCCGGAACGTCTCCAGCGCCTCGGCCGCCGCAATCTCGGTCAGCTTGCCCCCAGGCGCTTCGCGATCGAACCAGCAGAGAAAGCGCGCCAGCGCGGCGCCGTCGCGGATATGCGCGGCGCGCGCGCCGGCGAGCTCGGCCTTGTTCTTGACCGCCTTCAACAGCGCGATCGGGTCGGGGCCCAGCGAAACCTCGCCGCCCGCCGCCTCCAGCGCCTGGGTCAGGCGCGCCGGCGCGCTTCCCCCGTCGAAGGCCACGCGCAGGCCCGCCGCGCCGAGCCCGGTTATGAAGCCAACGAGCCAATCGGGCTCGTCGATGTCAGCCAATTCGCCGAGCCGGGCGCGCATCGCGCTGGACAATTTGCGCCCGTCGAGGAACAGCGTCGGGCGCCCCTCGCGCGGCAGATAGGCGAAGCTCAGCGGCAGCGGGGTATGGGCGACGTCGGCGCCGCGGATGTTGAACAGCCAGGCGACGTCGTGCGCGTCGCTGACCAAGAGACCGTCGCCCTCTCTGACGGCGGCGCGGACGCGGGCGATTTTACGCACCGCGCTTTCGCCGCTGAGACGCGCGGGATGCGCGCTCACCGCGCCGAGCGGCGGGGCGGGCCGGTCGCTCCAGATCGCGTCGATCGGGTTCGAGTCGAGGGCGACGAGCTCGCCGCCGGCGGCGCGGCAGGCTTTCCCCAGGCGCTCGACCATTTCGGGCGTGTGCAGCCAGGGGTCGTAGCCGAGCCGCTCCCCCGGCTTCAGATTGGCCTCGATCCACGCGCCCGGCGGCTGTTCGACGATAGGGCGCACCGTGAACACGGCCGTGTCGACCTGCGCCGGCGCCTGAACGGCGTAGCGTCCGTCGACGAAGATCGCCGCCGCTTGCGTGAGCACGATCGCCAGGCCCGCCGAGCCGGAGAAGCCGGTCAGCCACAGCAGCCTCTCGGCGGCGGCGGGGACGTATTCGTTCTGATGCTCGTCGGCGCGCGGCGCGACGAAGCCGGCGAGGCCGCGCGCCAAAAGTTCGGCGCGCAGCGCCCTCACCCGCGCCGCGCCATACGCCGGGCCGCCGAATTCGGCGAAGGATTGGTAGACGCTTGTAAACACGCGCGCCCCCCTCGCGATCACTTCGAATCGGCCGCGGTGACGACATGCCCGATGAACGGCAATTCGCGATAGGAATGGGCGACGTCCATGCCGTAACCGACGACGAAGAGATCGGGGCAGGAGAAGCCGACGAAGTCGGCGTCGATCGGCACTTCGCGCTTGCCCCGCTTTTCCAGCAATGTGCAGACCAGCACGCGGCGCGCGCCGCGCGCGACCAGCAAATCCTTGGCGAAGGCCAGCGTGCGGCCGGATTCGAGAATGTCGTCGACCAGCACGACGTCGCGGCCCTTCACCGAGGATTCGATGTCGCGAAGAATCGTCACCGTTCCCGACGAAACCGTGCCGTCGCGATAGCTCGAGAGATGAAAGAACTCGACGTGCGGCTCGAGGCCGACGCGATGCATCGCGCGTAAGAGATCGGCCGCGAACATGAAGGAGCCCTTGAGGATCGCCACGACGAGAAGATCCTTCGGCTCCGCCTTGGCGATTTCCGCGGCCAGGCCCGCCGTCCGCTCGGCGATCGCCTTCTCCTCGAACAATACCTCGACTTGTCTCGCGCCGCTCATGATCCCTCCGGGTCGGGAGCGACCTTATCCCCTGGCGCGACGAATTTCACCAGTGCGTCCGCGATCCCCTCGGGCGGCGCAGCGAGCCGGGCCGCGAAGCGCGCGCGCTCCCCGCGCGCCAGTCGGCTCTTCGGCGCGCGCGTCATCCAGACATAGAGCTCGCGGCCATCGGCCGCGCGCAAGGCGATGCGCAGGTCGGGCGCGGCGGTCTCGGCCTCGCGCAGATTCACGACGGCGCCTTCGACCATGAGAATTTTCTTGTCGCCGCTCACCCCGACTCGCGCGCGCACATCCTCGATCGCCAATCCGCGCACGTTCACGGGAAGGCCGATCGCCGCATAGGCGCCCGCCGCGATCGGGGCGGCGGCGACGATCGATTCGCGCGCGCCGATCGCCGTCATCGATCCCGCCAGCAGGCCCGCGGCGGCGAGCGGCGCGGCGAGCTTGCGCGCGAGGCGCGCCAGACGCCGCGCGAGCGTGGGGCCGGGCGCCGGCGCCCGATCGAGCAGAGCCGGATCGCCGCGCGTCGAGGCGACGGACGCGGCCAGCGTGGCGCGCGGCCGCAGTTCCCAGGATCGGCCGCATCCGGAGCAGCGAAATTGGCGCGCTTCGTCGCCGAGAATCTCGTTGGGAATGTGGTATGAATTGGAGCAGGTCTTGCAAACGATGAACATGGCGAATCAGCCTCGCTCCGGGCTCCCGCGGGAAAGGTTGGCATTTGGTCGCGTTCATGGTTAAGGCCGCGTTAAGCGTTCATCCCCCGAGGGTCGTCGTTGCTACGCTTTGAGAATGTCGGCTTGCGCTACGGCATCGGCGCCGAGGTCGTTCGCGACCTCGATTTCGACATCGCCGCGCAAAGCTTCCAGTTCCTCACCGGGCCGTCCGGCGCCGGCAAGACGACGCTGCTCCGGCTGATGCTGCTGTCGCTGCGCCCGACGCGCGGAACGATCCATATTTTCGGCGAGGACGCCGCCAAACTCGACAAGGACCAGATCACCGCGCTCAGGCGGCGAATCGGCGTCGTGTTCCAGGACTTTCGCTTGCTCGACCATCTCACGACTTACGAAAACGTCGCGCTGCCGCTCAGGGTGATGGGGCGCGACGAAGGCGGCTATCGCGCCGAAGTGGTCGAACTCTTGCGCTGGGTCGGTCTCGGCGATCGCATGAACGCCCTGCCGCCGGTGCTCTCCGGCGGCGAGAAGCAGCGCGCGGCGATCGCGCGCGCGCTCATCGTGCGCCCGGAATTGCTGCTCGCGGACGAGCCGACCGGCAACGTCGATCCCTCTCTGGCGCGCCGCCTGTTGCGGCTGTTCGTCGAATTGCACAAATCCGGCACCGCGGTCGTCATCGCCACGCACGACCTGACGCTGATGGATCAATTCGGCTACGCGCGACGCCTCGTCGTCGGCGACGGGCAATTGAAGATTTTCGAGGGCGATTCGCCGTGAACGAATCGTCCCCGCCGGGCCTCCCCCCGGATTCGCAGCTCAAGCGCGACATGCCCCTGGTTCCCTCCGATTCGATCGCCGGGCGCGCGCTGGTGGTCGTCATCGCCATCATGACCTTTCTCGCCTGCCTCACCGCCGGCGGCGCGATCCTGGTCGCCGAGGCCTCGCAGGGCTGGCGCGCCGACGTGTCGCGCGACGTCACCATCCAGATCAAACCGCGCCCCGGCGACGACATCGAGGCGCTCGTCGCCGCGGCCGCCGACATCGCGGCGCGGGCCCCCGGCGTCGCCGACGTCCACGCCTACACCAAAGCCGAATCCGAGAAGCTGCTGGCGCCCTGGCTCGGCGACGGCCTCGATCTCGGACAATTGCCGATCCCTCGCCTCATCGTCGTTCACATGCGCAGCGAACATCGCGAGGATCTCGAACCGCTGCGCGCCGCGCTCGCCGCCGGGGCGCCGGGCGCCAGTCTCGACGATCATCGACTGTGGCTGTCGCGCCTCGACACGATGGCCGACGCGGTCGTCGTCTTCGCCGCCGCGCTGTTCGCCCTGATGATCCTCGCGATGGCGACGGCGATCGGCTTCGCCACGCGCGGCGCCATGGCGGGCAATCGCGAGATCATCGAAGTGCTGCATTTCGTCGGCGCCGCCGATTCCTACATCGCGCGGCAGTTCCAGGGCCATTTCCTGCGGCTGGGGCTGAAGGGCGCGGCGATCGGCGGCGTCTCGGCGGCGCTGTTCTTCGCCGTCGCGGCCCTGCTCTCGACCTGGCGCAGCCGCTCGGCGGGCGGCGAGGAAATCGCCGCGCTGTTCGGCGCCTTCGCGCTCGATTTCGTCGGCTACGCCGCGATTCTCGCGATTTGCCTGGGCATCGCCGGCCTCACCGGGCTTCTGTCGCGCGAAATCGTGTTCCGGCAACTCAGGAGCCTGCAGTGAGCGACGCCGGCGCCCTTTCGACGACCTCACCCGACGGACCGCCATGATCAAGCTGCGCTCGCTCGTCTTCAATCTCGCCTTTTACGTCAATCTCATCGTCCTGATGATCCTCGGCCTGCCGTTGATTCTCCGGGGGCGTCAGGGCGTTTTCATCATGGCGCGGCTCTGGGGCTCGACCTCGGTCTGGCTGCTGGAAAAGATCTGCGGCCTGCGCGTCGAATATCGCGGCCTCGAGAACATTCCCAAGGGCGGCTACATCATCGCCGCCAAACACGAATCGTTCCTCGAAACCTTCGCGCTGCTGAAATACGCGCCCGACTTCGCCATCGTGCTCAAGCGGCAGCTGGTGTTCATCCCGCTTTTCGGGCTCTATCTCCTCGGCGCCCGGCAGATTGCGATCGACCGCGCCCGCGGGCGCAGCGCGCTGACCCAGATCATCGCCCAGGCGCGCGAGGTCGTGCGCGCGGGCCGGCAGATCTTCATCTTTCCCGAGGGCACGCGCCGCCCGCCCGGCGCGCCGCCGCGCTATAAGTTCGGCGTCGCCGCGCTTTACACCGAAACCGGGGCCCCCTGCCTTCCCGTCGCGATCAACACCGGCCTCTTCTGGGGCCGGCGCGGTTTCACGCGTCGGCCGGGCGTCGCCGTGATCGAATATTTGCCGCCAATCGCTCCCGGCCTCGATCGCGACGCCTTCGCCGAGCGGCTGCAAGCGGCGATCGAGACGGCCTGCGCCCGCCTCAACGCCGAAGCGGTCAAGGCCGATCCGGGCCTCGCGCCGATTCTGGCCGCCGGCGCCGCCACGATCGATGGGCCCAAGGGCGCCGACTTTCGCCGAGAGGCTTGACGGGGAGCGACATTTGTTCTAGTTTTGTTCTCTACCGCTCGCATGGAGATGGATCGATGTTGGCGCTTCAAGACGCCGTTTCGCCCTGCCCGGCCGGCGCGCCCGCGCATGAGGCCGAACGCTGGCCCGAGTCGGCGCCCCCCACGGCCGCATACCTCGCCGAGACGGACGGCGAACCGCTCGCCGCGCTGACGGGCGAGGGCCTATCCCCGCGCTTCTGTTCTTGGCGGGGAGCGTCTGGGCGCCGCTACATCGTCTCCGTTTACCAGGCCGACGCGTGTCCGGCCTATTGCGACGCGGTGCTGATCGCCGCCGCGGTCGGCCCCGATGGCCGTCGCCGGGCGCTGGCGCTCGCCGACACCGGCGTCTTCCCAGAGCCCCTCCTCGCGCGCGCGATCGAGTCGCTGTCGCATGTCCACGGCCGCGTGGAATTCCATCTGCATCTTCTCGCGGCCTCGCCGGCCGAACGCCGCGCGGCGCTCGACGACCTCTCCGCCGCCGCCCCTTACGCCGCGCGCAGCTGAGCGGCGAGCCATTCCAATTCGCCGTCGACGATGCCGAGTTCGCGCAAATGGTCGCGCGTGGCGAGCACGTATTCGGCGTTGTCGCCGGACTGCCCGACGCCTTGCCGGACCAGCCTCAGCAGGCTGTCGCGAGGCATCGGTCCCGCATATTGGCCATGCGCGCGGTCGGCGACGTAGGTGAGCGCCGTGACGCGCCGGCCGTCGCTGAGCGTGACCGGGACCATCCTTTCCAGATAGACCGCCGTCACCAATTCCCGCTCGCGAAGATAGCGCACGGTGGCTTCGCGCAAGCCCGCCTCGACGCGAAAGGCGACGCCGTGACACGCGCCGCCCTGATCGAGCCCGAGCACCAGCCCCGGCCGATCGGCCGTGCCGCGATAGACATGCGAATAGATGCAGAGCCGTCGGCGCCAGCCTCGCAGCAAGGCCTTATGGCGCTCGTCATAGACGAAGCCGGGCCGCCACATCAGCGAACCGTAACCGAACACCCAGAGATCGTGCGGCGTCTCGCCTGCCCGCCTCGTCATCCCCTCACGTCCCGGACTCGGCGTCCTCGCCGGCTCGTCGTCCGAAGTCCGGCGCGGCGGTTTCCTGGCCCTGCTCGACGATGCCGCGCCGGATCGCGCGCGTGCGCGTGAACAGGGCGAACAGCCCGTCGCCGTCGCCGCGCCGAATCATGCGCTGCAGCGCCGTCAGATCCTCGTTGAAACGGCCCAGCGCCTCCAGCACCGCATCCTTGTTGTTGAGGAACACGTCGCGCCACATCGTCGGATCGGAGGCGGCGATGCGGGTGAAGTCGCGAAAGCCGCCGGCGGAGAACTTGATCACCTCCGAGCGCGTCGCCTCTTCGAGATCGTAGGCGGTGCCGACGATATTATAGGCGATGAGATGCGGCACGTGGCTGGTGATCGCCAGCACGAGATCGTGATGCGCCGCGCTCATCACTTCGACGTTCGATCCGATCGCCTGCCAAAACGCCCGCACGCGCTCGACGGCGCTCGCGTCGGCGCCCTCCGGGGGCGTCAGAATGCACCAGCGGTTGAGGAACAGCGTCGCGAACCCCGCATCGGGCCCCGACTGCTCCGTTCCCGCCACGGGGTGGGCGGGAATCAGGTGCACGCCCTCGGGAAGATGCGGCGCGATCGCCGCGATCACCGCGCCCTTGACCGAACCGACGTCGGAGACGATCGCGCCCGCCTTCAGCGCCGGCGCGATTTCACGCGCGAGCGCTTCATTGGCGCCCACCGGAGCGCAGAAGATCACGAAATCCGCTCCCGCCGCCGCCTCGGCCGACGAAGCGGCGACTTCGTCCGCGAGCCCCAGCGCGGCCGCGCGCCCCAGCGCCTCGGGCGAGCAATCCGCGATCACGATCGTCTTGGCGACATTCCTGCGGCGCGCCGCGCGCGCGATCGACGACCCGATCAGGCCGATTCCGATGATCGCAACGCGCTCGAACAGCGGCGCGGCGAGCGCGGGCCCGAGCCTATCCGCCACGGCGTCCGTCCTTCATGAACTCCGCCAGGGCGGCGACAACCCCTATGTTGGCCTCCTCCGTCCCCACCGTCATGCGCAGGCAATCGGCAAGGCCGTAGGCCGCCACCGCGCGCAGGACGAAGCCGCGCGCGCTCAAGAAGCGGTCGGCGTCGGCGGCCGTCCGGCCGTTCTCGCGCGAAAAGCGCAACAACAGGAAATTGCCGACGCTCGGCGTCACCCCGACCCCCAGCGCGGAAATCTCCTGGCTCAGCCAGGGCAGCCAGCGCGCGTTATGCGCCACGCCCGCATCGACATGGGCGGCGTCCGCGATCGCCGCGACGCCCGCGGCCAGCGCCGCGCCGTTGACGTTGAACGGCGCGCGCACGCGATTGAGCGCCGCGACGATCGGCGCCGGCGCATAGGCCCAGCCGATGCGCAAGTTCGCCAGGCCGTGAATTTTCGAGAACGTGCGCGTCATCACCACGTTGTCGGACGTCGCGACCAGTTCGATCCCCGCCGCGTAGTCGTTGCGCGCGACATATTCGGCGTAGGCCGCGTCGAGCACGAGCAGCGTATCTCCCGGCAGCCCCGCGTGCAGCCGCTTGACCTCGGAGAACGGCAGGTAGGTGCCGGTCGGATTGTTCGGGTTGGCGAGATAGACGATCTTCGTGCGCGCGCCGACCTTGGCGAGCAGCGCGTCGACATCGGCGGTCTCGCGGGTTTCCTTCGCCACGACCGGGGTCCCGCCCGCCGCGCGGATGGCGATCGGGTATTCGAGAAAGCCGTATTGGCTGTACAGCCCTTCGTCGCCGGGCCGCAAATACACATGCGCGAGCAGCGAAAGGAGTTCGTCCGAGCCGTTGCCGCAAATGATCTGCTCGGCGTCGAGCCCGTAGCGCCGCCCGATCGCTTCGCGCAACAGCCGCGCCGAGCCGTCGGGATAGAGCGCCAACTGATCCGCGCTGGCGCGGAACGCCTCGATCGCACTCGGCGAGGGCCCGAGCGGCGATTCGTTCGAGGAGAGCTTATGGACCTTGGCGAGGCCGGCCACGCCGCTCTTTCCCGGAACATAGGCCTCGATCGCCATGATTTCGGCGCGGGGTCGCGGTCGCAATGATTCTGACGCGGACATCGTTTCCTCGTTGTTTGCTCAAGCCAGGCGCGGGCGCAATTTCGATCCGTCGAAGCGCGCGGCGTGCGCGCCGACCTCGAGGCTGCGCACGTCCGTCGCCCCCGCCTGGCGCAAGGCGAGGCCGCCGGCGCCCTCGGGCAGGCCGCCCGGCCGCGCGATCAGCAGCGACAGGCCCATGCCATTGGCGGCGTTGCCGATGATCCCGCCTCCCAGCGCCGCGATCGCTTGCGGATACTCGCCGCGCCATCGGTCGAGGGTCACCGCCTCGAGCACCACGTCGCGCGCCGCGCCGTCGGCGAGCGGTTTGGCGATGACGAAGATCGGCATCCCCGCGGGATGGTCGGGCCGCTCCACGAAAGGCAGGCGCGCGATGATCTTGGGCGCGTCGGCGCGCGTCAGACGCATCCACCACGCGCCGGCGCCGGGCCCGCCGTCCAACGCGAACATGCCGAGATCGCCCGCCGCGGCGGCCACCGCGCCGATCACGCCGTTGGCGCTCATATGCGGCACGCAGGGCACGGTGAATCCGAAGTGAAAGCGCGCCGAATCGCGCATCGCCGCGTCGCCGCGGGAGACGTCGACATGCACGCTATAGGGCGACTGCAGGTAAGTGAAGGTCGAAATGATGATCCGCCAAATGCTTTCGACGGTGTCGAGCGGCAGATGGCCTTCGTGGCGCTCCGCGAGCGCCCTCATCATCGCGGCCTCGCGCGCCGGGCGAAACGCCGAACCGCCGCCCTGACGGGTCTTGATGGCGATCAGCCGATCGATGATGCGCCCGCGCTCCATCAACAAAGCGTGCATCGACGCGTCGATGCGATCGATCTCGACGCGAAGCTGCGCTAGCGTTTCGGCGGCGGGTTCGGGCACGGCGGGGCCTCGAGGCGATCAGGTGTTCATCGATTCGAAGAAATTCGCGTTGGTCTTGGTCTCGCGCAATTTCCCCAGCAGGAATTCGATCGCGTCGACCGTGCCCATCGGATTGAGGATGCGGCGCAGCACGTACATCTTCTTGAGGATATCGGGCGGCACGAGCAATTCCTCCTTGCGCGTTCCCGAGCGGGTGATGTCCATCGCGGGAAACGTGCGCTTGTCCGCGACCTTGCGGTCGAGGATGATTTCGGAATTGCCGGTGCCTTTGAATTCCTCGAAAATCACCTCGTCCATGCGCGATCCGGTGTCGATCAGCGCGGTCGCGATGATGGTCAGCGACCCGCCCTCCTCGATGTTGCGCGCCGCGCCGAAGAAGCGCTTGGGACGCTGCAGGGCGTTGGCGTCGACGCCGCCGGTCAGCACCTTGCCCGACGAGGGCACCACGGTGTTGTAGGCGCGCCCCAGGCGCGTGATCGAATCGAGCAGGATCACCACGTCGCGCCCGTGCTCCACCAGGCGCTTGGCCTTCTCGATCACCATTTCCGCGACCTGGACGTGACGCACCGCCGGCTCGTCGAAGGTCGAGGAGACGACTTCGCCCTTCACCGAGCGCTGCATGTCGGTGACTTCCTCCGGCCGCTCGTCGATCAGCAGCACGATGAGAAAGCATTCGGGATGATTGGCGGTGACGGATTGGGCGATGTTCTGCAGCAGCACCGTCTTACCGGTGCGCGGCGGCGAGACGATGAGGGCGCGCTGGCCCTTGCCGATCGGCGAAACGATGTCGATGACGCGCACGGACAAGTCCTTCCGCGTCGGATCGTCGACCTCCAGGCGGAGCCGTTCATCGGGATAGAGCGGCGTCAAATTGTCGAAATGCACCTTGTGGCGGGTCTTTTCCGGGTCCTCGAAATTGATCGCGTTGCACTTGAGCAGGGCGAAATAGCGTTCGCCCTCCTTCGGGCTGCGAATCACCCCCTCGACGGTGTCGCCCGTGCGCAAGCCGAGGCGCCGAATTTGCGACGGCGAGACGTAGATGTCGTCCGGACCGGCGAGATAATTGGCGTCCGCCGACCGCAGGAAACCGAAACCGTCCTGCAGGATTTCGACCACGCCCTCGCCGATGATTTCGACGTCGACGCTCGCCAGCTGCTTGAGAATCGCGAACATCAGCTCCTGCTTGCGCATGATCGAGGCGTTCTCGACCTCGTTCTCCTCGGCGAAGGCGAGAAGCTCGGTCGGCGATTTCTTCTTGAGGTCCTTGAGTTTGATTTCCCGCATTGGGGCGTCCTTGAAATTCGCTCGCGCGTCGGCGCGTCGGCGACGGAATGGGAAAGCGGAGCGCGGGGATACGAAACGAAGCCGCTGCTTGCCTGGGCCGGCGAAAGCCAGCGCGGATCGACAAAATCCGCTTGCCGTGGGAAGCGCCCGCTGAAGGTGAGGGCCCCTGCTTAGTCGGCTTTGCGGAATCTTTCAACGGTCTTTTGCTTGAAAGTCGCCGCAGCCGCCTAGAACGGCTTGAACACCACGAGAAAGACGATCAGCGCCATGACGACGGTCGGAACCTCGTTGAGGATGCGATAGAATCGCGCCGGCCGGCGATTGCGGTCCTCGGCGAAGGTCCGCACCAATCCGGCGAGATAGCCGTGAATCCCGGAAAGCGCGAGAACCAGGGCTAATTTCGCCTGCAGCCATGGCGACTGGAAATAGCCGAGCCGGTAGGCGAGCAGCGGCCCGGTCAGCCAGACCGCGATCATCGCGGGGTTGACGATCCCCTTGAGCAGCCTTCGCTCCATGACCTTCAGGGTCTGGGAAAGTTCCGATCCGGCCTTGGCGTCGGCGTGATAAACGAAGAACCTCGGCAGATAGAGCATTCCGGCCATCCAGGCGATGATGGCCAGGATGTGCAGCGTCTTGATCCACAGGTCCAGGGACAGCATGCGTCGGCTCGGTCCGTCGGCGTAAGGGCGGACTGAGCCGCATGAGCGCGCGATCTTGCCACGGTCGCTCGGCGGGATCAAACCCCCGAGTCGATTGCGCGCGCCGAAAGCCGGATTCCCCCAGCGCCGTCCCGCGCCAGGCGGCGCAATAAACAATCTAAGAGATAATGAGTCTTATTAATTCTTCTTAGGCGAGCCCAACGCGCGAAAGCAATTTTGTCCCCAGGCCAGGGGCCGGCAACGGCCCCTCCGGGTCGCCCGAAGCCTCTACGCCGCGGCTGGGGATAAATTAAGAAAGTGTTAACCCTTTCAAGCGCCGAGCGACGCTCTTGCGTGTGAAGCAGCAGGGCGGCTTCCCCACAAGTCCCGGTAACGTCGCAACCGATCGGACGGCGTCTCCCGCGCGGCAGGGCTGTGGACGGGGGACGGCGCGCGCCGGGCGGCGGACCGCCGGGGCTCTCTCTCGCGGCCTTTGTCCACGCCTGTCCACAGCGATCAACCCTGGTTATAAGCTGACATCGAGTCCTCGGAGGCGGCCCATGGGGCGCAGTTATTTTCACCTTCATCTCGTCTCCGACTCGACCGGCGAAACGCTGATCGCGGCTTCGCGCGCCGCCGCCGCGCAATATCAGGGCGTGGCGTCGATCGAGCACGTCTATCCTCTCGTGCGCACGCGCCCGCAACTCGACCGCATCGTCGCCGAGATCGAAAATGCGCCGGGAATCGTCCTTTTCACGCTGGTTGATCCCGACCTGTCGCGCCGCCTGGAGGCGGCTTGCGAAGCGTCCGGCTCGCCGTGCCTGTCCGTGCTCGGCCCGATCCTGAGGCTGTTCCAATCCTATCTCGGGCAGAGTTCGACGCCGCGCGCCGGCGCGCAACACATGCTCAACCCCGAGTATTTCAAGCGGATCGACGCGCTCAATTTCACGATGATGTGCGACGACGGCCAAATGCCGGAAAATCTCGAGCACGCCGACATCGTGCTCCTCGGCGTCAGCCGCACCTCGAAGACGCCGACGAGCATCTATCTGGCCAACCGCGGCTATAAGACCGCCAATATCCCGCTCGTCCCCGAGGTTCCCTTGCCTCCGGCCCTCGATCATCTGCGCCGTCCGCTGATCGTCGGCCTCGTCGCTTCGCCCGAGCGGATCATCCAGATCCGGCAGAATCGTCTGCTGGCGCTTCACGCGGATTCGCAGACCCAATATGTCGACCGCGTCGCGGTGGCCCAGGAAGTCGCGAGTTCGCGTCGCCTTTTCGCCGAACGGAACTGGCCGACTATTGACGTCACGCGCCGCTCGATCGAAGAAACCGCCGCCGCGATTCTCGATCTCTATCGCGAACACCGTCTCAAGTTCATCACTCAGGCCTGAAGTCGACGCCCATTCATGTCGTCCCCTCCCTCCCTTTGGATCGGCCGGGAAAAACCGGTCTTGGCCTCCAAGAGCGCCAGCCGCCGGCGTTTGCTCGAAAGCGCCGGCCTGGCCTTCGAAGTCGAGCCGGCCGATATCGACGAACGCGCGCTCGAGCGCGCGTTTCTCGAGCGAGGCGGGGAGAGCGAAGCGCTCGCGTTGGCGCTGGCGCGCGCCAAGGCGCTCGAAGTGAGCGCCCGGCGGCCCGGCGCGCTGTGCATCGGCGCCGATCAGATTTTGACTCTCGAGGGCCGGCTCCTGCACAAATCGGAAACTCTGGAATCGGCTGCGCGGATGCTCGGCGCGCTCAGCGGCCGCACGCATCGGCTGACTTCGGCTTTCGCGATCGCGCGCGAGGGCCAAATCCTCCGCGAAGGCCAAGAGCGCGCCGATCTTACCATGCGGGCGCTGGATTCCCGGCAAATCGCTCTCTATCTCGCTTGCGCCGGACCCGGCGTCCTGGCGAGCGTCGGCGTCTATCAGATCGAAGGACTCGGCGTGCATCTGTTCGACGCGATCGAGGGCGACCATGCGACGATCCTCGGGCTGCCGATGCTGAAGCTTCTGGCTTGCCTTCGCGGCGAAGGGATGCTGGCGCTATGAGCGCCGCCGGACCGCCGCGCGCCGGCGTCTGCGGCTGGCCGGTCGCGCATTCGCGCTCGCCTTTGATTCACGGCTACTGGCTGAGGACGCTCGGGATCGAGGGCGCCTACGAGCGGTTCGCCGTGCCGCCGGGCGAGTTTCCCGCCTTCGCCGCCTCGATCGGCCGCGACCGCCTCGTCGGCGCCAATGTCACCGTCCCGCACAAGGAGGCGGCTTTCGCGGCCTGCGACCGACTCGCCGCGGACGCCCAAGGCTCGGGCGCTGTCAACACCTTATGGCGCGAAGACGACGGCGCCCTGTGCGGCGACAACACCGATGTCGCGGGTTTTCTCGCCAATCTCGACGCCGGCGCTCCGGACTGGCGCGGCGAGGCCGGCTCCGCCGTCGTGGTGGGCGCCGGCGGGGCGGCGCGCGCGATCGTCTATGCGTTGCTCTCCCGCGGCCTCGGGCGCGTCGCGATCGTCAATCGCACGGCCGAACGCGCCAAGGCTCTGGCCGCGCAATTCGGCCGCGGGACGACGGCGGGGTCTTGGAGCGAGCTGCCGCAACGGCTCGAGGGAACGGATCTCCTCGTCAACACGACGACGCTCGGCATGGCCGGGCACGGCGCGCTCGAAATCGACCTCGCGCCGATGAAGAAAACCGCCGTCGTGGCCGACATCGTGTATATTCCCCTGGCGACGCCGCTGATCGAGGCCGCGCGGCGCCGCGATCTGCGGGCCGTCGACGGTCTCGGGATGTTGTTGCATCAGGCGGCGCCGGGCTTCGAGCGCTGGTTTGGCGTGCGCCCGATGGTGACGCCGGAGTTGCGCGCGCTGGTCGAAGCCGACATCCTCGCCGCCGGGAAGGGACGCTCGTGATCGTCGCGGGACTGACGGGTTCGATCGCGATGGGCAAGTCCACGGTCGCCAAGATGTTCGCGGCGCTGGGCGTTCCCGTGTTCGACGCCGATTGGGCGGTGCGCGAATTCTATCGCTCGCCGGAAGCCCGGGCGGTGGAGGCGATCTTTCCCGGCGTCGTCGAGGGCGGCGAGGTGAACCGCGAGAAGCTCGCCGCGTTGGCGCTCGCCGATCCGGAGGCGCTGAAGCGCCTGGAAGCCGTCGTTCATCCCGAGGTGGCGCGGCTGCGCCGATCCTTTCTCGAACGGGCCGCCGCCGAAGGCCGGCGCGTCGTCGTCGTCGACGTGCCGCTGCTGATCGAGACCGCGGGTCACAGGTCCGTCGATCTCGTCCTCGTCGTCAGCGCTGGCGAAGCCGCGCAGCGCGCGCGCGCGCTCGCGCGGCCCGGCATGACCGCGGCCAAATTCGCGGCGATCCTGGCCCGCCAGACGCCGGATCGGGAAAAGCGGCGCTTCGCTCATTGCGTCATCGACACCAACGGAACTCTCGAGCAGACGCGCGCGCAGGCGGCGGGCGTGTTGCGCGCGGTCGCCAGCATGCCCGGCGGGAGATATGGCGATGCGTGAAATCGTGCTCGACACCGAAACGACCGGCCTCGATCCGGGGCAGGGCCACCGCCTCGTCGAGATCGGCGCGGTGGAAATCGTCAACCAGATCGCGACCGGCGCGGTGTTCCACGCGCTGATCAATCCCGAGCGCGACGTTCCCGACGAGGCCTTCCGCATTCACGGCCATTCGACGGCGTTCCTGCGCGACAAACCGGTCTTCGCGGCGATCGTCGACGAGTTTCTCGCCTTCGTCGGCGAGGATCGTCTGGTGATCCACAACGCCGAGTTCGACATGCGCTTCATCAACGCCGAACTGAGCGCGGCCGGGCGCGCGCCGATCGCGGCCGAGCAGGTCGTCGACACGCTGGCGCTGGCGCGTCGCAAGCACCCCGGCGCGCCCAACAACCTCGACGCCCTGTGCGACCGCTATCGCATCGATCGCTCGCGACGGGTCAAGCACGGCGCGCTGCTCGACGCGGAGATCCTCGTCGAGATCTACGGCGAATTGACCGGCGGGCGGCAACGCTCGCTGTCCTTCGCGGCGATCGAGAGCGGTCGACGCGGCGCCGGCCCCGCCGCGGCGGCGCGAAGGACGCGCCCCGTTCCGCTCGCGCCGCGACTGAGCGAAGCGGAGCGGCGCGCTCATCGCGCGCTCGTCGCCACGCTCGGCGACGCGGCGATCTGGCCCCGCTATGCGGCGCCCGAGCGCGACGGGGAGGACGCTTAGGCTTGCGCGGCCGGCGCGCCCGCCGCGGCGGCGACCCGCTGCATGTAAAGGCCATGAAAATCGATCGGATCGACGTATAGCGCGGGATAGCCGCCGCCGCGCACCGCCTCGGCGACGATTTGCCGCGCGAACGGGAACAACAGTCTCGGCCCCTCGATCATGAGGAGCGGCTGGATCTGCTCGGCCGGAACGTTTTCGACGCGGAACACGCCGGCGTAGCTGAGCTCGAATTTGAACAGCGCCGCGGCGCCCTCGCCGGCGCCGCCTTCGAGCATGAGGCTGACTTCATAGTCGTTCGGCCCGATCTGGCGCGCGTTGACGTTGACTTGCAGGCCGATATTGGGACCCTGCTGCGGCGCGAGAGCGCGCGGCGCGTTGGGGTTCTCGAAGGAGAGGTCCTTGATGTACTGCGCGAGGACGGAAAATCGCGGCGCCGCGGCGCCCGACTCCGCCGCGCCGTTGCTGTTTTGGTCGACCATCCCGTCTCTCCTCGCCCGCTAGGGGTGTTCAATCGGCGCCGCCGCGCGCTCGCGCAGGCGGACGCCAGTCCGAAAGGCCCGACGCGAAGCCGGCCTCTCGCTCGGCGCGTCGCCTAACACGAGGCCGCGCCGCGAACAAGAACGGGGCCGCGCGATTTTGGCGCGATCCACGCGCTCCGCGAAAAATCGAGAGCGGCCCGGATTCGACGATCGAGGCGCCCCGCTCTAAAGACGCGGCCAGGAAAAATCGTCGGCGCGTCCCGTGCGCGGATCGACGGGCTCGCCGAGACGAAGCACGCGCGCGACCGCATCGGGTTCGCCGGCCGGCGTCGCTTCGCGCGCCGCCAGCGCGCCGCCCGGCGAAATCGGCCGCGCGGTCAGCGACAGGATCGGCCCGGCCAGCGGCTTCGGCGGTTCGAGCGGCGCGGGCGATCCGGGCGCGGCGGGCCCCTCAGGCGCGCCCATTTCGCGCCGGATCTGCGCGTTGATGTCGCCAGCGGCCTGCTCGATGTCGGGCGGCAGCGTCGCGCTTTCGTTCTGCGGCCGGTTCTTGTCGAACACGCGCATGATCTCGGCTTCGAGGAAATGCGCGACTTTGCGCGAGCCGGCCTTGGTGAAAAGAATGCCGTCGGCGGCGCGCAACTTGACGTTCTGGCCGTCGACATTGGGCCCATAAGCGTCGTACTGGCCGTTCTGGTCGGCGAATGCGTCCCAGATGTCGATGTATTTGGCGCCCGCCTTTTCCGCGTGTTCCTTGTAGATCTCGTTGAGCTTGACGACGCCGGCGTTGATGCGCTCGGTGCGCATCGGCGGCAGGCCGACCCAGGCGACCGGAATATGCGCGGCCTGGAACGGCGCCACGACGGCCTCCACCCGCTGCGCATAAAGCGCGCGCCAGCGATCGCTCAAGGGATCGAGCGTATCGGCGCCGTCGCGCATCGGCTGCAGGTCGTTGATGCCCATCATCACCACGACGAAGTCGATATGGTCCTTCCCCGTCGCCAGATCGCGCGCGGCCTTGGACCAGTCGTAATAGTCGTCGCGCACGAGGCCGGAGGCTTCTCGCGATTTGTTGGCGATCGAGATCTCCGGCTTGTCGGCGAAAGCCTGGGTCAGGCCGTCCTCGGCGAGAAGGCCGAGACTGTCGCCGAGAACGTCGATGAAGAAGGTCGGCTGAACCGGCGCCCCTCCCGGCGTTCCCGGCTCGCGCGTCGTCGTCGCCGGCACGAAATCGCGCACTTTCTTGCGCGGGCGATGCGCCGGGGGCGCCTCCGGCGGCTTTGCCGCCGGGCCGCCGAACAAATGCGAAAAGAAGCTTCCCAGCCCGCCGTCTTCGGCCCGGACCGCGGGTCCGCCCAAGGCGATGCAAAAGACGGCGATCGCCGCGATGCGCGCCAGCCGCGCGACGAATTGAGGATCAACCGCGAGCTTCATCTCGAACCATCCGCGCCGCCGCGGCTAGCCGCGGCCTCGCATTTTTCGCAACAACGCAAGGGTCGGGTAGCCGTCCGGCGGCGCCCCGATCGATTCTTGATAGGCGCGTAAAGCCGCGCGCAGGGTTTCGCCGGCCCGGCCGTCGACGTCGCCGACATCATAGCCCATTTTGCGCAGCCTTGTCTGCAAGTCGCGAATCTCGCGCTGGCCGAGCGGCGTATCGTGGACGGGCCATCGCGCGCGAAGGCCGCCGCGTCCCATGATGGCGTCGCCGAGCAAGGCGACGCCGAGCGCGTAGGCGGTCGAATTGTTGTAGCTCTTGATCGTCTTGAAATTGGCGGTGACGAGAAAGATCGGCCCGTCGAGGCCGGCGGGAATCAGCAATTGCGCCTCGCCCGAGCGCGGCAAGGCGCCGCCGTCGGCGCGGACGACGCCCCGCTCGGCGAACGACTGGAAAGGCGCGGGGCTTGAGGAATCGGCGTCCGTCAGTTTGAAACCGGCGGGCAGGCGCGCCTCGAAACCCCAGGGCGCGCCCGCGATCCAGCCGTGTTTGGCGAGATAATTGCCGGTCGAGCCGATCGCATCGGCCGCGCTGTTCCAAATGTCGCGGCGACCGTGGCCCTCGAAATCGACCGCGTATTCGTTGAAGCTCGAGGGCATGAACTGGGTCTGGCCCATCGCTCCGGCCCACGAGCCGCGCATTTCGCGCGCGCCGATGTCGCCTTCCTCGAGAATGACGAGGGCGGCGATCAGTTCGTCGCGGAAATAGTCGCCGCGAAAATGGACGAAGGCCAGGCTGGCGAGCGCGCGGATCACATTGTCCGATCCCTCGAAGGCGCCGAATTCGGTCTCCATGCCCCAGATGCCCATGACGACGGATTCGTCGACGCCATAGGTCGCCTTGGCTTTGGCGAGCCAGGCGCGCTCCTCCTCCGCCTTGGCCCGGCCGCGCTCGATGCGCGCGCTGGAGACCGCGCTCGCCAGATATTGCCAGATCGGCTTGACGAATTCGGCCTGGTTCTTGGTGTGCGCGACGATCGCGGGGTCGAAAGCCACGCCCGCGAAGGCGGTCGCGAACGTCGCCCGCGAGACGCCGCGCGCCTCGGCGAGCGGCCAGAGATCGGCGACGAATTTGTGAAAGGCCGCATCGCTCGGCCTGGCGGCGGCCGCGGCGCGCGCCGGGCCGGGGTGCAACGCGAGCGCCGCCGCGATCGCCATCGCCAGCAGCGCCGCGACGAGCCGGAACAGCCACCGCCAGCGCATGGGGGAGGCAAGCCGGTGAAGCGGAGCGAACGTCGTCATGGCCTCTCCTCGCGCGAAGACGCGCTGGAGCTTAGCGGCGAGCCGTTGCGAAAAAATAAACCATGCCGCCGGCGCCGGCGGTTCAACCAGCGCCCTTGATGTCGTCCGGACGCGGCATGGAAATGATATTGTAGCCGGAATCGACGAAATGCACCTCGCCCGTCACCCCCGCGGAAAGGCCGGACAGAAGATAAAGCGCGGAGCCGCCGACGTCCTCGATCGTCACGGTGCGCCGCAGCGGCGAATGGTGGCGCTGGAAATTGAACATGAATCGCGCGTCGGTGATGCCGGCGCCCGCGAGGGTGCGGATCGGCCCGGCGGAAATGGCGTTGACGCGGATGCCGGCGGGGCCGAAATCGGCGGCCAGATATCGCACGCTCGCCTCCAACGCCGCCTTGGCGACGCCCATCACATTGTAATTGGGCATGACGCGCGTCGCGCCGCCGAAGGTCAGCGTCAGCATCGCGCCGCCGCTCGGCATCAGCGGCGCGGCGCGCTTGGCGATTTCGGTGAAGGAGAACGCCGAAATGACCATCGTGCGGATGAAGTTCTCGCGCGTCGTGTCGGCGTATCGGCCCTTGAGCTCGTTGCGGTCGGAAAAGCCGATGCAATGGACGACGAAATCGAGGCTTCCCCAACTCTCGCCGAGGGCGGCGAAAACCGAATCGACGGAAGCGACGTCCTCGACGTCGCAAGGCAGCGACAGTTGTGAGCCGAGACTTTCGGCGAGCGGGCGCACACGTTTGCCCAGGGCCTCGCCTTGATAGGTGAAGGCGAGTTCGGCGCCTTGAGCGGCGAGGGCCTGGGCGATGCCCCAGGCGATGGAATGATCGTTGGCGACGCCCATCACGAGGCCGCGCTTGCCGCTCATCAGGCCAGATTTCATCCCGTTCACTTCTTCTTTCGTCAGGCGTCGACGTGTTTGAGAACGATCGTGGCGTTGGCGCCGCCGAAACCGAAGGAATTGGAGAGCACCGCCCCGAGCCGCACGTCGTCGCGGCGCTTGCGCACGATCGGCATGTCGGCGAAAGCGGGATCGAGCTCCTCGATATGGGCGCTTTCGCAGATGAAGCCGTTTTGCATCATCAGCAGGCAATAGATCGCCTCGTGCACGCCGGTCGCGCCCTGCGAATGGCCGGTCAGCGACTTGGTCGCGGAGATCGGCGGGCAGGCGTCGCCCGAGCCGAAGACTTCGCGCAGCGCCTCGATCTCCTTGAGATCGCCGACCGGCGTCGAGGTCGCGTGCGGGTTGATGTAGTCGATCGGCGCCTTCACGCTGGCGAGCGCCTGGCGCATGCAGCGCGCCGCGCCCTCGCCTGACGGGGCGACCATGTCGGCGCCGTCGGACGTCGCGCCGTAACCGGCGATCTCTGCGTATATGCGGGCGCCGCGCGCCTTGGCGCGATCGTAATCCTCGAGCACGAGAACGCCCGCCCCCGCCGAAATGACGAAGCCGTCGCGATTCTTGTCGTAGGCGCGCGAGGCGCGCTCCGGCGTGGAATTGTAGGCGGAGGACATCGCGCCCATCGCGTCGAACAGCACCGAGAGCGTCCAATCGAGATCCTCGCAGCCGCCGGCGAACATGACGTCCTGCTTGCCCATCAGGATTTGCTCGGCGGCCGCGCCGATGCAGTGATTGGAGGTCGCGCAGGCCGAGGAAATGGAATAGGCGACGCCTTTGATCTTGAACCAGGTCGACAGCGTCGCCGAGGCGGTCGAGCACATGGATTTGGGCACGGCGTAGGGGCCGACGCGCTTGGGGCCCTTGGTCCGCGCGATGTCGGCGGCCTCGACGATGGCGCGCGTCGAGGGGCCGCCGGAGCCCATGATGAGTCCCGTGCGCTCGTTCGACACCTCGCCCGGCTCGAGCCCGCTGTCGAGGATCGCCTGGTCCATCGCGACATGGCACCAGGCGGTTCCTCCGCCGTGAAAACGCATCGCGCGGCGGTCGAGGATCTCCTCGGGCCTCAGGCTCGGGGCGCCCTGGACTTGGCTACGGAAGCCCATCTCGGCGTATTTTTCCGCGCGCGAAACGCCTGATTTGGCCGCATGCAGGCTCGCCAAGACTTCCCCAGCGTTGTTGCCGATCGAGGAGACGATCCCCATGCCGGTGACGACGACGCGTCTCATCCTTTTGCTCCAGACAGTTCCTTCGCCGGCTCGCCTGGCGGACTCTAGGCTTGGCCCGGCTTTGCGGCGCCGAAAAGGCCGACGCGCAGGTCCTTCACTTCATAGATGCGTCGCCCATCGGCCTCCAACCAGCCGTCGGCGATGCCGAGAATGAGCTTGCCCTTGAAGACGCGCTTGACGTCGACGCCGTAGATCACCCTCTTGATCGAGGGAAGCACCTGATCGATGAATTTGACTTCGCCGACCCCGAGCGCGCGACCGCGGCCGGAAAGGCCGAGCCAGCCGAGGAAAAACCCCGTCAACTGCCAGAGCGCGTCGAGCCCGAGGCATCCCGGCATGACGGGATCGCCCTTGAAATGGCAAGAGAAGAACCACAGCTCCGGCTTGATGTCGAACTCGGCGCGCACGCCGCCTTTGCCATGGGCGCCGCCAGTTTCGCTGATGTCGGCGATGCGGTCGAACATCAGCATCGGCGGCAGCGGCAGCTGGGCGTTTCCGGCGCCGAACAGCTCTCCGCGGCCGCAGGCCAAAAGGTCTTCGTAGGCGAAATGGGAGCGCCGTTCGGACATGCTCTCGTTGATTCCTTGTGGACGCGGTCGCCCCGCGCGCCGGCGTTTTCATCGGCTTGGTAACACAGGCGCGCGCGTCCCGAAAGCGCTCGGCTTCGATCCTTTTGTCGAACCGGGAGTCCGGCGCCGCCAGCGGGCGCAGATTCGCGCCCAGGCCGGCGGATCGGTCGTCCGCGGCCCGGCGAAGTGGGATTCTCCTTGGGAAATCGGGCTTGAGACTCTCGCGGCGGGTTGGCTGACGGCAGCGATTCGATGTGATATGTCTTCACATCGCGCGCCAGCGCGCGCCCGTCGGCCCGCCCGAATCAGGGAGAAACGTCCTCAAGTGCCCGCCATCGCCATTTCGCCCGCCAGGCCCGCCGCTCGCGGCGGCTTCATGGACGGCTGCCCCGTTCACAAGCTGCGCGCGAAACTGCGCCAGGCCCGCCTGCGCCCGACCCGCCAGCGCGTCGCGCTGGGCTGGCTGCTTTTCGGCAAGGGCGACCGGCACGTGACCGCCGAAATGCTGTTCGAGGAAGCCAAGGCCGCGAGAGTGCCGGTGTCGCTCGCCACGGTCTACAATACCCTGCACCAATTCACCGGCGTCGGATTGCTCAACGAAATCGCGATCGACGGGCCGCGCACCTATTTCGACACCAATCCGACCCCGCACCATCATTTCCTGATCGAGGAGACCAGCGCGCTCATCGACATCCCCGACGGCGATATCGCGCTCGCGCGATTGCCCAAGGCGCCGGACGGGTGCGAAATCGCGCGCGTCGACGTCGTCGTGCGCATTCGTCGCGCGGGGGTCGAACCGGGCGCCCCCATCGGCCGGACCGCGCTCAGAATCGCGGCTGATCGCCGACGATGATCCCCGAACTGGTCACGACGACCCAGTCGTGTCCGCGCCGTTCGATTCGCAGCACCCGGCCGGCGCCGGGCAGGACGTCGCCAGGGGCGACTTGTTGCGGGCCGTCCCGGCCGTCGACGACCGCGAAGTCGTCGTGAGCTTCGACCAGCCAATAGCCGCGTAGCGGCGCCCGCGGCTTTTCGATCGAGCCGGTCGTTTCGTTCGAGACGAGGGGGTCGGGCCTCGCGGCGAGCGCGGCCAGCCTGGGCGACGGCGTCGGCGCCGTCGGGGCGACCGCGACGACGGCGGGCGGCCTCTTTTCGAGCTTGTCGAGGCGCGACGCGAGGTCGGCGATTCGGGCGGTCGAATCGTGGTCGATGCGATCGGCCAGCTTGTCGAGGCGCGCGCTTTGGTCGTGGTCGACGCGATCGACCCGCGCCGTCAGTTGCGCGAGGGCGCCGCTGACGTCGCGCGTGGCGCCGCTTTCCGCTTTCATCTCGGCGGCGACTTTGCGCAGATCCGCGGTTTCGTCGCGCGACCGGGCGGCCTCGATGGCGTCGATCCGATCCTTCAGCGCCTTGACGGTCTGGGCCAGGCCGCGACTTTCCTCGGCTTTGGCCGCCAGCAGGCTCGACTGCCGCGCGTGATCGTAAAGCCCGGCCGTCGCGACGGCGCCGAATAGCGCCAGGCCGGCGGCGAGCCCGATCGCCCATCGCCCCGGCCATCGCGCGGCGGCCGTCGCGCCGGCGGCGGCCTTGGCTCCCGAGGGCGCGGCGAAGGGAATGAGCTGGAGCCGCCGCGGCGGGTCGATTCGCGGCGCGTTGTCGCCCGCGCGAGCGGCGGCCGGCGCCGCGCCGGGCGCTTGGGCCGCCTCGGCGGCTTTCTCCGCTTGCTCGTTTGGGCTCGCCGCCGGGTCCGACGGTCCGGCGTCGGCGTTCCCCGCCGGGCCGGCTTCGGCTTCGAGTGGACGCTCGGGGTTCACATCTTCGTGCGCGTTCATGGAGGCATTCCGAAAATAGCGCCAATATCGCGCCAGTTTCGTCCCCGCGGATTAACGGACCGTTGACCAAATGGGACGCGAGCGGGCAAATATTGTGGCCGGAATCCAGCGACCGGCGCGGCCGCGGATGTTAAAGTTGCGATATCACGGTCCGCGCGCTCGATTTCGCGCGGCTGGCCCCCAAGGGAATCATAGCGATGAAGGCGACGAAATTCGGCATGGGCCAAGGCGTCAAGCGCGTCGAGGACATCCGCCTCGTCAGCGGGCGCGGCTGCTACACGTCCGACGCGGCGTGCGAGGACGCGCTGCACGCGGTCTTCCTGCGCAGCCCGCACGCGCATGCGCGATTCGGTATCGAGGATATCGACGCCGCGCGCGCAATGCCGGGGGTGAAAGGCGTTTACGTCGCCGCGGATTTCGCCAAGCTCGGCGGGATCGCCTGCCTCGCCCCGGTGCGCAATTCCGACAATTCCCTGACGCCGCTGAAGCCCTATCCCGTGATGGCCGTCGACGAAGCCGCCCATGTCGGCGACATCGTCGCGATGGTCGTCGCCGATACGCTCCTTCAGGCGCGCGACGCCGCCGAGGCCGTCGCCGTCGCCTGGGAAGAGCTTCCGCTGGTCGTCGACGTCGAAGCGGCGTTGCGGCCGGGCGCGCCGCAGGCCTTCGCCGGCGCCCCCGGCAATGTCGCCTACGACGCCCATATCGGCGATAGGCAAGCGACCGACGCAGTCTTCGCCGGCGCGTCCCATGTCGTCGGCGTGAAGATCGTCAACCCGCGCGTCGTCGCCAATTTCCTCGAGCCGCGCGGCGCGCTGGCCGAATACGACGCCGAGACCGACCGCCTAACCCTGCACGCGGGCAGCCAGGGCGCGCATGGGCTGCGCGATCTCGTCGCCAAAGGCATTCTGAAGATCTCGCCGGACAAGCTGCGCGTCGTCACCAAGGACGTCGGCGGCGGCTTCGGCACCAAGAGCTTCGTCTATCGCGAATATCCGCTCGTTCTCGAAGCCGCGCGGCGCCTGCGGCGCCCCGTGCGCTGGCAGGCCGACCGTTCCGAGCATTTCGTCGGCGACGCGCAGGGCCGCGACAACGTGACCACGGCCGAGATGGCGCTCGACGCCGAGGGCCGGTTTCTCGCCTTGCGCGTCGACATTCTCGGCAATCTCGGGGGCTATCTCTCGCAATTCGCGCCGTATATTCCCTGGCTCGGGGCGTCGATGGCGACGGGCTCCTACCGCATCGAAACGCTGCACGCGCGCGTGCGCGGCGTTTACACCCACACCGTTCCCGTCGACGCCTATCGCGGCGCCGGGCGGCCCGAGGCGGCCTATGTGCTGGAGCGGCTCGTCGATCGCTGCGCGCGCGCGTTGGGTCTGCCGCCCGAGGAGATTCGCGCGCGCAATTTCGTCAAGTCCTCGCAGATGCCTTACCACACCCGGACCGATCGCGATTACGACGTCGGGGACTTCGAGGGCGCGATGCGCGCTTGCCTCGCCAAGGCCGACGCCGCGGGCTTCGGCGAGCGCGCCGAGGAGGCGCGCAAGCGCGGGTTCATTCGCGGAATCGGCATGTCCAGCTATATCGAATGCACCGCGTGGGGCGAGGGCGAAGAGGGCTCGGTCACGCTCGACAAGAACGGCGATTTCACGCTGCTGATCGGCACGCAATCGAACGGGCAGGGGCACGAGACGGCCTATGCGCAGGTCGTTTCGCAGTACCTCGACGTTCCCTTGGAACGGGTGAAGGTCGTGCAGGGCGACACCGATCGCGTCGCCAGCGGCAACGGCACGGGCGGCTCGCGCTCGATTCCCGTCGGCGCGGTCATGACGGCGCGCGCCTCGCAAACGCTCGCCGCCTCGCTCAAGGAGCTGGCGGCGGACAAATTGGAGGCGGCGGTCGCCGATCTGGAAATCGCCGACGGCCATATCCGCATCGCCGGCACCGACCGCGCGATCTCCTATGCCGAAATCGCCGCCCTGCCCGCCGCGACGGCGCGGAAGCTGACGGCGATCGAATCCTTCACGCCGCCGAACGCGACCTATCCCAACGGCACGCATATTTGCGAGGTCGAGATCGATCCGGAAACCGGCGCGACGCGGATCGTCCGCTACACCGTGGTCGACGATTTCGGCGCGACGCTCAATCCGCTGCTGCTCGCGGGCCAGGTGCACGGCGGAATCGCGCAAGGGGTCGGGCAGGCGCTGATGGAGCGCGCGATCTACGACGAAAGCGGGCAGTTGCTGACCGCGAGCTTCATGGACTATTGCATGCCGCGCGCCGGCGACCTGCCGAACTTCGATTTCGAAACGCGCAATATCCCTTCGACGACCAATCCACTCGGCTTCAAGGGCGCGGGCGAGGCGGGCTCGATCGGCTCGACCCCCGCCGTCATGAACGCCGTCGGCGACGCGCTGTGGCGCGCCTATCGCGTCGATCATATCGACATGCCGGCGACGCCGCTGGCGGTCTATCGCGCGATCGAGAACGCCGGCGCGAAATCGTCCCGCGCGCGATAGAGACGACGACGCGGGGAACGCCGGCCTCGGCGTCGCGCATCGTCGACGGGAGCCAATCACGCGGCGGAGGCGGCGCGCAATGAGCCATCGCGGTCCAGACGCCGCGCTTTCGGCGGACGACGCGGCCGGCGTCGGCCGCAAGATCGTCGTCTGGGACGTTCCGACGCGCGTTTTCCATTGGCTCGCCGTCGCGCTGATCGGCGCCGCTTACGCGACGGCGCGGTTGAACTGGATGGATTGGCACGCGCGAGCCGGCTACGCGCTCCTCGTCGCGCTGCTGTTCCGGCTGCTGTGGGGCTTTTTCGGCAGCCAAACGGCGCGCTTCGCGAGCTTTCTCGCCTCGCCGCGCGCCGCGGCGCGGCATCTCGCCCATGCGCTGCGCCGCGAGCCCGATCTCCAGGTTGGGCATAACCCGGCGGGCGGCTGGATGGTGCTGCTGCTTGTCGCGCTCATGCTCGGGGAAACCCTGAGCGGCCTCTATGTCGGCAACGATATCGCCGAGGAGGGGCCGCTATCCGAGCGCGTCCCCGCTCTCATCGCCAATCTGATCGACGATTCGCATGATCGGTTTCTCTGGGACGCGCTGCTGGCCGCGATCGCGATTCACCTGCTCGCGATCCTCGCCTACGCCGTGGGCAAGCGGCACAATCTGCTTCTGCCGATGGTCGCCGGCCGCAAGGTTCTGCCGCCGGCGACGCGGCCGCCGCTGATGAAAAGTTCGGCGCGCGCGCTGTTGCTCCTCGCCTGCAGCGCCGCCGCCGCGATCGCGCTCGTCAAATTCGTGTAGCGAGGCGCGTCAGCCCTTGGGCGGCGTCACCTGACCGCGAATTTCGCCGGACGGATGGTCCTTCGAATGCACGTTGATGTACCATTGACCCGCCGCGAACTGCTCGGCCTGCGCCGGGCTCAGCGTCGCCTCGCCGGTGATCGGGCTGTCGGCGGGGCTTCCTTGCTTGCTCAACCAGAGCGCCACCGGGCCGTTGGCGCCGGCGGCCGCCGGACCGTGGAAATGCGCCATGGTCGCCGGGCTGGACAAGCCGCTATAGGCGATCGACCATGTAAGGACCCGCGTGGTCGCGTCATAGGTCAAATCCGCCTTTCCGGCGCCGGCGGTCTGAACCGCGGGAACTTGCTGGGCGCCGCTGAGTTGGACGGAAAAAGAGATGGGCTGCGCGTGGGCGAACCCCGCCCATGCCACGCCGACGAGAGCGAGAACGCCGATTACGGTACGCCGCGATGCGATGAGAGTCATGTGCGCCTCCCTTGGATTGCAAGCCAAGCATAAACCTTCCACAGGATCGCTAAAAGTGGATTCGCCGCGCCGGTTCGGCCGCGCTGCGCCGGGCACGAGAAAGTGATGGCCGCTGTTGACCGCGGCGCTTTTCTTTGACGTGCTTAGGAATGAAATTCGAGTTTGCGGCCGGTTCTCGAATCGGCGAAGAGGGAGGCGTTGCAATGAAACGATTGGTCTTGACGGGTCTTGTTCTCGTAGTCGGCCTCGGCGCGGTCCTCGCCGACAGCGATGCGATCGTGCAGCGTCGCGCGCTGATGAAGGCCAATGGCGACGCGACGAAAATCGTCGTCGGCATGCTCAAGGGCGCGCCGTTCGACCTCGGCGCGGTCCAGGCGGCTTTGAAGAGCTATGGCGAAGCGGCGGCCAAGGCGCCCGCGCTGTTCCCCGACGACAGCCAGACCGGCGACACCAACGCGCTGCCCGAGATCTGGGACAACAAGGCGGACGTCAACGCCCGTTTCGCCAAACTGGCTCAGGATGTCGCGGCGGCCTCGACGGGGATCGTCGACTCCGCGAGTTTTCAGGCGCAAATGCCGGGCGTGCTGAAGAATTGCGGGGGATGCCACGAGAAATATCGAGCCAAGAAGACCTGAGCGAGGCCGGCTCGCCGCCCCTGCTGGACCACGAGCGAAGGAATCGATGAAAAAGGCGCTCCTCGTCCTCGCGGGACTGGCGATTATCGTTGCGCTCGGCGCGGCGGGCTGGTTCGCATCGGCGCCGCGCTCGCTCAGTGCGATTGTCGCCCAGGAGGTCGACGCGCCGGGCGAGGCCGCGGCCGGACGCATCGTGTTTTTCGCCGCCGGCTGCGATTCCTGCCACATGTCGCCGGGCCAGCCCGATCCTTTTCGCCTCGGCGGCGGGCTGGAGCTGAAGACGCCGTTCGGCTCGTTTTATCCCCCCAACATTTCCCCTGACGTCAAGGACGGAATCGGCGCCTGGAGCGCGGACGACTTCGCCGGCGCGCTGCTTCTCGGCGTCTCGCCGCGCAGGGAGCATTATTATCCCGCCTTCCCCTACACGTCCTACCGGCGCATGACGCCGGTCGACGTGCGCGATCTCTTCGCCTTCCTGCGCACGCTGCCGGCGGTCGCCGGCCGAGCGCCGCCGCACGCGCTCGCTTTCCCCCTCACGATCCGCCGCGGCGTTGGCCTGTGGAAGCGGCTCTTTCTCGGCGCGAACGCTCTTCCCGAGGCGCCGGGCCGCGACGCGGCGTGGAAGCTCGGGCGCTATCTCGTCGAAGGGCCCGGACATTGCGCGGAATGCCATTCGCCGCGCAACATCCTGGGCGCGATCGTCACGCATAGGCGGCTGACCGGCGGACCGCTCCCGGACGGCAAGGGCAAGGCGCCCGACATCACCGCCGGCGGTCTGAAGGACTGGTCGAAGGCCGACATCGTCGAAGCGCTTGCCAGCGGATTCACGCCGACGGGCGATTCGCTCGGCGGGCCGATGGCGGCGACGGTGCGCAACACCGCCGAACTGCCGGCCGCCTACCGCGAGGCCATCGCCGGCTATCTCAAGAGCCTCACGCCCGACCGCGGCCCGCCGGGGGACTAGGATCGGGTCAGGCGGGCGCGAAAGCGTCGGCGCGGATGCGCTCGATCATCGCCCGGACGCCGTTGGAGCGCTGCGGGGTCAGATGTTGCTCGAGGCCGAGTTCGCGGAACGTCGCCGAGGCGTTTGTCGCGAGAATCTCCTCGGGCGTCCGGTCCGAGAAAAGCGCGATCGCGATCGCCACGAGCCCGCGCACGAGATGCGAATCGCTGTCGCCGCGAAAGTGCAGAATCGTTCGTCCGGCCGCGTCCCGACGCGTCTCGCGTAGCAGCCACACTTGGCTGACGCAGCCGCGCACCTTGTTGGCGTCGTCGCGCTCGGCCTCGCTCAGCGGCTCGAGCGTGCGGCCGAGCTCGATGACGTAGCGATAGCGGTCCTCCCATTCCTCGAGGAAGGCGAAATCGGCACGGATGGCTTCGATCGGGGTCAGCGGCGCGCTCGCGGAAACGTTGAACGTTTCGCTTATATCCGCTTTTGCCCGGCGAGGGCCAGCCTCGCGCATGGCGCGCTCAAAGGGTCGAGCGCAGGCCGGCGCCGCGCCATGGCGCGAGGCGATCGCTGAGGGAGAGCGTGTCAATCGAGGCGCGCCTCGTTTTGGCCGAGGGCTCGGGGCGCGTCGCGGCTTTGCCGGCGCTCGCCGGCTGCGGCTCGAGCGTCGTGCGCAGAACCGCGCTCGCGATCGCCGAGGCCGCTCCCTCCTGAGTCTGCGCGGCTATGCCGGCGGCGAGCGCGGCCCGCGCGGCCGGGACGGCGTCCGTCAGTCGCGCGTCGCCCCAAGGCATCGCGTGGAAAACCAGGCCGAGCCAAAAGGCGGATCGCAGGAGGAAACCCATGAGCGTGCTTCGAGCCGTGAAACGCCGCCGGACACGATGGCGGCGAGGTCCACCCTAGCGCGTCGGAATTGAACTCTCGTACCGGGAAAGCCGCGCATTCGACGGCTTGAATTAACCCGGCGGCAACGCCAAGCCGCGGCCCGGCAACGATTTGGTAACCATGAAGGCAGGCAATTGTCGCCGGCGGCCCTCAAAGCGACCTCGGGCGAAGCGGGCGCCGCCGGTTTTAGGGTTGATTTAAGGGCGGACTGGGATCGTTCGGGGGTGGTCGAATCGACCCGAAGGTCGCGGAGGCCGAGGTTCGTGTCCCCTATTCCCATCGCGCGACGGCGCATCGAAGATCTCGTCCATCGCGACGCCCGCGTCTCTCAGGCCGAGCGCGCGCGCCACGAGCTGTTCATATTAGCGCGTTTGGCGACCCTCGTTTTCGTGGCCGCCTTCGTTCCGCGCTATCTCGCTCTGGCCGGAGCGAGCGCGATTTGGCAGCTCGGCGCGGTCGCTTGGCTGATCGCGCCCTTGGCCGCGATCGCCCATCTCGCGCGCACCGGAAATTTGTTGGAGGCCCAGCTCATTTCGCTGTTCGGTCTGGTTCTGCTCGTCCTCATCGTGACGGTCGGCGCGGGATTGTCGCCCGAGCTCAGCTTGGGATGGTTGATGCTGCTTCCGCTCGAAGCCGCGATTTCCGGTTCGTCGTCGATGTTGCGGTTCGCAAGCCTCATCGCGATCGCGGTCTTGCTCGCCCTCGCGGCCGCGCACAACGCCGGACTCATCGGCGGCGCGACGCCGCTGAGCGCGGGCGGCGCGGCCGCGATCGCCGCGCCGACCGCCGCTTACGCGGCCCTGCACTTGTTGGGCGGGCGCAGGATGCGCCTGGCGCGCCGCCGCGTCGAAATCGCCAATTCGAGGCGCTATGAGGTTCTTTCGGACGCGATCGGCGATCTGGTCATGCGCCACGACGCGGCCGGCGGCGTGATATCGGCGAGCGGCGACGCGCCGGCCTTGTTCGGCCTCGCCACCGACAGCCTGCTCGGCCGCGGCTTCTTCAACCGGATCCATGTCGCCGACCGCCCCGCCTACCTCTACACGATCGACACGGCGGCGCGGCGCGATGAAACGATGACCGCAATGGTGCGGCTGCGCACCGGCGGATACGACGAACCGATTTTCGCATGGGCGGAAATCCGGGTTCACCGATTCAGCCCCGATTCGAATGGCGGCCGGGATGGCGACGGCGCCGCCGCGATGTCCGTGGTGCGCAACGTCACCGACGCCAAGACCGCCGAGCAAAGGCTCGAGGCGGCGCGCGCCGAAGCCGAACTCGCCAATTCCTGGAAAGATCGACTTCTGGCCAATGTCAGCCACGAATTGCGCACGCCGCTCAACGCGATCCTCGGATTCTCGGAAATGCTCGGCGATCCGGAACTGGCGCCGCGCGAGGCGGCCAAGCAAAGCGAATACGCCAAGATCATCCACGCCTCCGCCGAACACCTTCTCTCCATGGTCAATCTCATCCTCGACACGTCGAAAATCGCGGCGGGCAAATTCCGGATCCTGCCCGAGCCCTTCGACATCGCGCCGCTGATCGCCGATTGCTGCGACATGCTTCGGCTCAAGGCCGAAGCCGGCGGGATCGAGATCGTCAGGGCGCCGACGAGCGGCGCGGGCGAATTGATCGCCGACAAGCGCGCCTGTCGCCAGATCCTGATTAATCTGCTATCCAATGCGGTGAAATTCACCGAGGCCGGCGGCCGGATCACCGTTGGCGCCGACGTCGTCGGCGACGCCGTACATATTCATGTCACGGACACCGGCATCGGCATCCCCGCAGAATTTCTGCCGCGGCTCGGCGATCCCTTCTTTCAGGTTCGCGCCGAGTACGACCGCGGTTTCGAGGGGGCTGGACTGGGGCTGTCGCTGGTGCGCGGTCTGGTCGGACTGCATGGCGGCGCTTTGCTGCTCGAAAGCGTCGCGGGCGTCGGGACGCGCGTGACCGCGCGCTTGCCCCTCGTTTGCCGCTCCGAAGAGAAGTCCGGCCGCGCCGCGGCGGCGTGCCTGGAGACCGCGTCCAATTTTGGCCATCGCGGCGCGCCGCGCGCGTCCGACTCGATCCAGGAGAAGAAGATTGCCTGAGGCGTTAGCGCGCATGCGTCATGATTCGGTTCTCTCCGGGCCCGCGCGTTCGGCGTTGCGGACAGGACATGCGGGCTTCCTCGCCGCGACGTTCCGACGCCTGCGCGCCCTGCCCGCGCGGGGATACGCCGGCGCCGCGCTGGCGGCGGTGCTGACCGGAATCGTGGTCAACGCCTTGACCCTTCAACATGAACGCCATCCCGCCCCATTCTTCGCCGCTCGTCCGCCGGCCGTCGGGGCGCCGCCGCCCGCCGCCGCGCCGGCGCCCCAGGCGGCCAAAGCGGACGATTCGCCGCCCGCCGCGGTGCTGCCGCCGACGCGGCCGGCCAATCTCGGGAGCGGCGTCGAACCCGCGCCGAGCGCCCACGGCGTCGACGCGATCGGCGACATCTTGCGCGCGGATTCCGGCAAGGAGGGCCAAAAGCAGATCCTGGCGGCGCAGAATGCGCTGATCAAGCTCGGCTATGTCCTTAAGGCCGATGGGCTTGCGAACGCGGCGACGTCGGCGGCGCTGCGCGATTTCGAGCGCGCCCATTCGCTCCCCGTCTCGACGGACGTCACGCCGCGCCTGCTCAAGCAACTGACGACGGCCGCCAGCGCTTCCGGGCGATAGGCGCATGCGGCTGCGATCGGACATTTGGGTCGCCGCCTATCTCAGGCGCGTGGCGGTCGAAGGCGCGGTCGCGGTCTTGCGCCGCCGCGGCGCCGCCGAGGCGGGCGCGATCTACGTCAAGATCGATCGGCTCGACGGGCGCGCCGCGCTGTTCGAGCCGGCGCCGCAATCGGAAGTTGGCGCTCGCGGCGTCGAGCGACTGTGGACGCGCGCGCACAAGCAGGAATGGGTCGAGGCCGATTTCGTGGAAGCGCGAATGGCGCGGGAGATCGCCTTCGATCCGGACCTCTGGCTGGTCGAGGTCGAGGATCGCGAGGGCCGGTGCTGGCTCGACCTCGCCGCGTCGTGAATCGCAGCCGGGCCCTCTCGGACGAAGTCGGCTGTTCAAGGGGCCTTGTCTCGGTGATGGAGCGGCGCCACTATTGCCGTGTCGTCGGCGTCCGGCGGCTGAAATCCCTTGCCGCCGGCCCGGTCCGTCCGTCTTTTTGCGGCGCCCAAGCCGATGGGAAGGCCGGGGAAGGGGAACATGGGATCAGCGCGTTCGCCTGCAGAGCGTCCGAGCGGAAAGGGTCCGCGCGCTTGGCCGTCGAGCGTCGCCGGCTTCGCGCTTTCGAAGATTCTGTCGGTTATCGAGGTCGGTCGCCTCGCCGTCGAGCTGCCGTCCGGCGAGCGGGTCGAACGCGTCGGCGCCCTGCCGGGTCCCAGCGCGGACATCTCGTTCCGGAGTTGGCGCGGCGTGCGGCGCCTATTCACCGAGGGCGACGTCGGCTTGGCCGCCAGCTATTTCGACGCGGATTGGGCGAGTTCGGACATCGAGGCGCTGATCGAACTCGGCGCGCGCAACGGCCAGCGCCTGATGGACGCCCTGAGGGGCATGGCGCCGTTTCGTCTCGTCAATTGGCTCGCGCATCGGCGCAACGCCAATACGCCCTCCGGCAGCCGGCGAAATATCGAAGCGCATTATGATCTCGGCAACGAATTCTACCAGCTCTGGCTCGACGCGCGCATGATCTATTCGTCGGCGATCTTTCCACGCGCCGACGCGACGCTCGAGCAGGCTCAGCAAACCAAGCTCGCGCGCATCGTCGAGGCGTTGAAGCTCTCCGGCGCCTCGACCGTGCTCGAAATCGGCAGCGGCTGGGGCGGGCTCGCGGCGACGATCGCCAGGGCGGGGGCCGCTCGGGTCACGGGCGTCACGATTTCGCCGGCGCAGTTGTCGCGGGCTCGCGACCTGGTGCGCGAGGAGGCGCTCGACGCGCGGGTCGAATTCAAATTGCAGGATTATCGCGACGTCGAGGGCCGGTTCGACCGCATTGTCTCGATCGAGATGATCGAAGCGGTCGGGCGGGAATATATTCCGCGATATTTCGAGACGATTCGCGACCGCTTGAAGCCGGGGGGACTTTGCGTGCTGCAGGCGATCACCATCGCCGAGGATCGCTTCGCGGATTATTGCCGCAGGCCGGACTTCATTCAACGCTTCATTTTTCCCGGCGGGTTCCTGCCGTCCAAGTCGATGCTGCGCGAAACGATCGAGCGCGCGGGCCTGAGACTCGTCGGCGCCGAAACCTTCGGCGACAGCTACGCGCTGACGCTGCGCGAGTGGCGCCGCCGTTTTCTCGACGCCTGGCCGGAAATCGAGCGGTTGGGATACAAGCCGTCTTTCAAGCGCCTGTGGGAATATTACCTCTGCTATTGCGAGGCGGGGTTTCGCGCGGGCTCGGTCGATGTCGGCCTTTATTCTCTCGCGCATGCCGAAACCTCTCCGCGCGCCGCGCTTGTCTGAAAGCGGCCGACAGCCCGGGCTAGGGTTGTTTGATGGAGCAGGATTCTTGTTGGAAGGATGGAGTTCGGCTTTCGAAATCCTGCATGGAGGCCCTTAATCGCGCCTTAACCATTCGGCGCGCCAAGGCGACGACCATCGAATGCTTGCAATTGAATTAACTCCGCGGAAGCAACGCGCCGCCACACTGGCGCGATTCCTTAGGGTCGCGATGGAGGCGCCATAGAGACGCAATTCCCCGGGCCGGAGCAAATTCATGATCAAGCGTCTGAAGTTAGTCGTCGCCGACGAATTCGGCGCCACCGCGATCGAATACGCGCTGATCGCCTCGTTGATCGCCGTCTTCATCATCGGTTCCTTGCAGGTTCTCGGCACCAGTCTGAGCAGCGAGTTCGCCGAAGTCAGCGGCGCGCTAAAATAAACGCGACGGGCTGCAAAGACTTTTCGAAGGCGCCGGCGCGCTTCCCTCCGCCAGCGCCTTTTCCTTTTCGCGGAGGTAACCGCGAAGCAACGTTTGGCCGCTAGATTCCAACGCTGCGACCCCTCGATCACGACTGGCGAACCATGGCTGCGACGATCCTCATCCCGGCGACAATCGTTTTCTTTCCCGCCGCGATGGCCTTGGCGGCGTCGATGGATCTCGTCACGATGACGATCCCCAACCGCGTTTGCGCGGCCCTGGCGATCGGCTATTTCGTCCTGGCCGTCGCGGTCGGCGTTCCCTGGGGCGTCATCTTGATCCATCTTTCCTGCGCCGCCGCGGTCCTGGCGGCGATGTTCGGCCTGTTCGCGCTCGGCTGGATCGGCGGCGGCGACGCCAAACTCGCCGCGGCGACGGCGCTTTGGCTCGGCTGGGGCATGATTCTCGACTACGGCCTGTCCGCCGCCGTCTACGGGGGCGCGCTGACCCTCGTCATTCTGCTGGGACGCCGCTTCGTTTTGCCGACTTGGCTTTCCCGCCACGAATGGATCGCGCGGCTGCACGACCGCAAGACCGGCGTCCCCTACGGGATCGCGCTCGCCGCGGCGGGAATGATGCTCTACCCCCATACGCAGATTTGGCAGGCCGCGGCGAGCCTGTAAGCGCTCGGCCCGGCGGCGGGCCGCGCCAGGAGGGCGGCCGGCCCGCGGCCTTCATCCTTCGGTAATCACTTAGATACGCCTGATTAACCGTAATTTGACGATTGGCTGCTCTTATTGCCCTCACGTAGCGTCTCGCGGCGCGAAAAGGGCCTGAGTTCATGAACAAAGTGCAAATCGCGGTTCTCGGCTTGACCGTCGTCGCTTTCGGCGCGGCCTATGTTCTGTTCAACAATTCGTCGTCTCCGCCGCCGCCGCCCCATGTCGTCCAGGCGCCCAAGATCGAGACGGACGAGGTCCTGGTGGCCGCGCAGGACATGCCGATGGGCGCTCAAGTCGGCGAAGGCTCGACCGCTTGGCAGCCGTGGCCGAAAGCGGCGATCTCCGAATACATGATCGCCAAATCGAGCGGCCCGAACGTCATGGAGGACGTCAAGGGATCGTTGACCCGGGAGGCGTTCTTGCGCGGCGAACCGATGCGCCGGGACAAGCTCGTCAAGGGCGGCAACAGCGGCTTCATGTCCGCGATCTTGCCGCCGGGAATGCGCGCGGTCGCGATCAAGATCGACAATTCCGGCGATTCTTACGCCGGCGGCTTTATCCTTCCCAACGACCGGGTCGACGTCATCAAGATTTATCGCGACGACGAGGCGACGAAAGCCCGCGGGGTCGAAGTGATCGGCGCGCAAACCATCCTGACCAATGTTCGCGTTCTCGCGATCGGACAGAACGTTCAGGAAGAAAACGGCAAGAAGGTCGTGGTCGGGGCCAACGCGACCTTGGAGCTCGATCCGGCGCAGGTCGAATTGATCATCCTGGCCCAGCATGCCGGCAACGCGAACCTGCATCTGGTCCTGCGCAGTCTGGCCGACAGCGCCGGCCAGGCCGAAACGGCCAGCGAGGCCAACAGCGGCGGCGGGCCCAATAGTTTGACGATCGTGCGCTACGGCGCTCCGCAGACTGCGACGCGCTGATGAAGAGGGCGGCCATGGCAAAGTTCAAGGTTGAGGATCGCCGCATGACAAGGCATCGCTTCGCGCGCCGGTCCGCCCTTTCGATCGGCGCGGCGATCGCGTTCTTCGCGCTCGCGCCGCAAACGCCGGCACTGTCGGGAGACGCGGCGGCGCCCTCGTCGGAGTGCAACGTCGCGGACGGCGCGGTCAAGACCTTGCAGCTCGGCGTCGGCCGGTCGGTGATCTGCGATCTGCCCGAGGACGCGGCCGAAATCTTCGTCGGCGAGCCCAAGGTCGCCAACGCCATCGTGCGCTCGGCGCGCCGCATCTATATTTCCACCCTGGCGGCCGGCCAGACGACGATCTTCGCGCTCGCCGCGGACGGCCGCAAGATCGCCAAGTACGAAATTTCCGTTGGGCGCGATGTCGGGAGCCTGAAGGAATTGCTCGACACTGCGATTCCGGGCAACGACATTCGCGTTCGCACGGTCTCCGAATCGATCATCCTTACGGGATCGGTCGCCTCGGCCGGGGATGCGCAAAAGGCGATCGATATCGCCAACGGCTACCTCAGCCAAGTTAACAACGCGGGCGAAGGTTCGGTCGCGCCGGCCGGAGCGACCACTTCGACCACCTCGACCGCTTCGGCCACCTCGGCCGTCTCGAGCCGCTCGACCACCTCGACCACCCCGCAAGGCAAGGTGATCAACTCGCTGATCATCCGCGGCCTCGACCAGGTCAGCCTGCGCGTCGCCATCACCGAAATTCGCCGCGACATCGTCAAACAGCTCGGCGTCAACATGACGGGCGTCGGCTCCGGCTCGAACGGCTTCACCGTCAGCAATCCCTTCTCCGTCAACGGCACGCTGAGCAATACGGCGGCGACCTTGGGCTGGGTCACGGCGGGGCAGAACATATCGGCGACGCTCGCGGCGTTCGAACGCCAGGGCGTCGCGCGCACCCTCGCCGAACCGACGGTCACCGCCGTCTCCGGGGAAAGCGCCAAGTTCCTCGCCGGCGGCACGGTCCCGATCCTCAATGGCGAAAGCTGCAGCGGCAACGTTTGCACGCCCACCATCATTCAGCAGCCCTATGGCGTCACGCTGAATTTCACTCCGGTGGTTCTTTCGCCGGGCCGCATCCAATTGCGCGTCGCCACGGAAGTGACGGATATCGACACCTCGACGCAAGTCAACATCTTCGGCGCGTCGGTTCCGGGCTTCCGCACGCGCAAGAACGAAACGACCGTCGAATTGCCGTCGGGGGGGTCGATCGCTTCGGCCGGCCTCATTTCGACGAAGACGCAACAGGCGATCAACGGCGTGCCTGGCCTGATGAATTTGCCGGTCCTCGGAACTCTGTTTCGCTCACGCGACTACCTGCGCGAGGAAACCGAGCTGCTGATCGTCGTCACGCCCTACATCGTGCATGCGATCGATCCGCGCGACGTGGTGCGGCCCGACGCCAATTTCAGCGAAGCGAGCGATCCCCAGTCCTGGCTGCTCGGGCGCGTCAATCGAATTTATTCGAGTTCGGGCGCCCTGCAGCCCATGCCCGGGTACTCCGGCAAGGTCGGATTCATCACCGACTGAGCAAAGACGAGACCATGCCGCCGCCATCAAACGAGAGTCCTGTCATGTCGAGGAACCCAACCCAACGCCGCTTACGAGCCCTGCCCTTCGGCTGGCTTCTCCTCGCCAGCGTCGCGGCCTCCCCGCTCGCGGGCTGCGGCGTCGACTATGCTTCCAACGACGGGATCGAGCCGGGCGATTATCACCAGCGTCATCCGATCGTTCTCGCTCAGGCGCCGACGATGCTCGACGTCTATCCCATCGGCGCCGGCCTCGATTCGCAGTCGGTGGCCAATATTCGCGGCTTCGCCGAGCGCTATCGCGCTTTGGGCACGGGCCGGATCACCATTCTGGCGCCGGCAGGCCAAAGAGAGAGGAACAGCCGGATCATCGACGAGATTCGCCGAACCTTGGCCTCGACCGGGCTGCGCGGTTATATCGGCGTCGGCGTCTACCCCGCCGCCGCCGCGACGCGCGCGTCGCCGGTGCGGCTGATATTTCAAGGCCTGAAGGCCAGCGTGCCCACGCCATGCGGCCAGTGGCCGAGCGATTTGGCGTCGGGCGGCTCGATCGAGGGCTGGAAGAACGACGCTTACCCGAATTTTGGCTGCGCGACCCAGTCCGTGCTCGCCGCCCAGGTCGACGATCCCCGCGATCTCGCGCAAACGCGCGCGAGCGACCCCCCGGACGTGAACATGCGGTTGCGGGCGATCGTCGACGTGCGCAACGGCCAAGATCCCGGGACCAACTGGAAGATTCAGAACACGGCGATCGGCCAAGTCGGAACGGGAGGCTGAGCCATGCGCGTTCAGGCAGTCGAGCAGGCGGAGCCGCTCGCCGCCCCGCGGGGGACGGCCATCCCGCAAATCGATCCGATTCCTCGCGTCTCCATTCAAGCCTTTTGCGAGACCCCGGAAACCGCCGCCGTCGTCCAGGCGGCGATCGGCGATCGCCGCATGAGCAAGACCCATGTCAAGCAGAACATGGGCGGAGCGGTCGCCGCGGTCGAGGCGTACCGCAACGCTCCGACGCCGAACGTCATCGTGCTCGAGGCGACGGCGAACCGCGAATCGCTCATCGAGCAACTCGACGAACTCTCGCAATATTGCGACGCGGGAACGAAGGTCGTCATTCTCGGCAGAGTGAACGATATCGTGCTCTACCGGCAGTTGATGGCGCGTGGGGTCAGCGAGTATCTCGTCGCGCCATTCAGCGCGGTCGAGTTCGTCCAGGCGATTTCGCATCTCTTTCGCACGGCCGGCGCCAAACCGCTGGGACGCGTGATCTCCGTCATCGGCGCCAAGGGCGGCGTCGGATCGTCGACGGTCGCCCATAATCTTTCCTGGGCGCTCGCCACGGGGCTGGAAATGGCGACGATCGTCGCGGACTTCGACCTCGGCTTCGGCACGGCGGGCCTCGACTACAACCAGGATCCGCCGCAGGGCGTCGCGGAGGCGGTGTTCGCGCCTGAACGCGTCGACGCGACGCTCATCGACCGTCTTCTGTCCAAGTGCGGCGACAATTTGCACCTGTTGGCGGCGCCGGCGACGCTCGACCGCCTCTATGATTTTTCCGAGACGTCGTTCGACTCGGTCGTCGATACGATGCGCGCCTCGGCGCCCTGGATCGTTCTCGACATTCCTCACGCCTGGACCGCCTGGACGCGACGCATGCTCGTCGGCTCGGACGAAGTCGTCATCGTCGCCGGGCCGGATCTGGCCAACTTGCGCAACGCCAAGAACATCATCGACAACATCCGCGGCTCGCGGCCCAATGACTATCCGCCCCGTCTGATCGTCAATGGCGTCGGCATGCCCAGGCGCCCGGAAATCTCGGTGGCGGATTTCGCCAAGACCGTGGAAATGGAGCCATTCGCCGTCATCCCTCACGACGCCAAGCTCTTCGGCGCCGCGGCCAATAACGGGCAGATGATCGCCGAAATCGAAGCCAAGGGAAAAATCGCCGAAATCTTCGCCGATCTCGCCAACGAGGTCGCGGGCCGCGGCGAGGCGCGCAAGGCCAAGCGCGGCCTGCTCGATCCGTTCATCGCCAAATTCGTCCGAAAGAAAGCTTGAGAGCCGCGCATCAAAACACCGCAAACGTCGGCGCTCGCGGTCGGCGCCGCGCACGGCGGCCGCAGACGCAGGGAAATAGAGCATGTTCGGTAAGCGGTCCAATCCCGGATTGAGCGCCCAGGCGGCGCCGACTCCGGCCGGCGCGCTCGCGCCCCGGCCGGAGTCGACGAAGTCGCCAGCCAGCGCCGAGCCGCCGTCCCTGGCGCAACCGGAACGCCGGTCCGACAGCTATTTTCAAACCAAGTCGATGATCTTCGGCGCGCTGATCGAGGCGATCGATCTGGCGGCGTTGGCCAAGCTCGATCCGGAGAGCGCGCGCGAGGAAATTCGCGACATCGTCCACGAAATCGTGACGATCAAGAATCTCGTCCTGTCGATCTCCGAGCAAGAGGACCTGCTCGACGATATCTGCAACGACGTGCTCGGTTACGGGCCGCTCGAGCCGCTGTTGTCGCGCGACGACATCGCCGACATCATGGTCAACGGCCCGACGCGCTGCTTCATCGAAGTCGGCGGCAAGATCCAATTGACCAACGTTCGATTTCGCGACGCCGCCCAGTTGATGAACATCTGCCAGCGTATCGTCAGTCAGGTCGGTCGGCGCGTCGACGAGGCCTCGCCGATCTGCGACGCCCGCCTGATGGACGGCTCGCGCGTCAACGTCATCGCGCCGCCATTGGCGATCGACGGCGCGGCGTTGACGATCCGCAAATTCAAGAAGGACAAGCTGACCCTCGATCAGCTCACGCGGTTCGGCTCGATTTCGCCGACCGGAGCCGAAATCCTCAAGATCATCGGCCGCGTTCGCTGCAACGTCGTCATTTCCGGCGGCACGGGCTCGGGCAAGACGACGCTGCTCAATTGCCTGACTCATTACATCGAACCGGACGAGCGGATCATCACCTGCGAAGACGCGGCGGAATTGCAGTTGCAACAACCGCATGTCGTGCGTCTGGAAACGCGTCCGCCCAATCTCGAGGGCGCCGGGCAGGTCACGATGCGCGATCTCGTGAAGAACTGCCTGCGCATGCGGCCCGAGCGGATCATCGTCGGCGAAGTGCGCGGACCGGAGGCTTTCGATCTCCTGCAGGCGATGAACACCGGTCACGACGGCTCGATGGGGACGCTCCACGCCAATTCGCCGCGCGAGGCGCTCAGCCGTATCGAATCGATGATCACGATGGGCGGCTATTCCCTGCCTTCGCACACCATTCGCGAGATGATCAGCTCTTCGGTCGATGTGATCGTGCAGGCCGCGCGCCTGCGCGACGGATCGCGGCGGATAACCCATATCACCGAGGTGATGGGGATGGAGGGCGACGTCATCATCACCCAGGATCTGTTTGTCTACGAAGTCCTGGGCGAGGACGCGCAAGGCAAACTCAAGGGCCGGCATCGTTCGACCGGAATCGGCCGGCCGCGCTTTTGGGACCGCGCGCGCTACTTCGGCGAGGAGCAGCGCCTGGCCGCGGCGCTCGACGCCTCGGAGATCAACGAAGCGCCTTAGCGCTTCGACACGCTGGGATACGGAGCAATGGTCAATAACACGATTTTGGCGGCGGGCTGCGTGATCCTCGCGTGCGGGGGTCTGGCATTCGCGTTCGCCGGCGGCGATTCGCGAGCGGACAAACGGCGCGCGGCGCTTAAGATTAAGAAAACCGAGGTGAAGGCGAGCGCCGGCACGGTCGACCGGGCCGCGAAGAAGAAGCAGATCGCCGAAAACATCAAGGAGCTGGAAAATAAAGCGAAGGGCAAGCGCCCCGACTTGCAAACGCGCATCGAGCAAGCCGGGCTGACGATGTCCCGTCAACAGTTCATCATCGTCTTCGCGGTCATCGCCGTCGCGCTCGGCGGTTTCGCCTACGTCAAGTCGGAAAGCCCGCTGCTGGCGGGTCTGATCGTGGCCATGAGCGGCCTCGGCCTTCCCAATCTCGTCCTCGCCCGGCTTCGCGCGCGCCGAATCAACAAATTCGTTTCTATATTTCCCAATGCGCTGGATATCATCGTGCGCGGCGTCAAGGCCGGTCTTCCGCTCGGCGACACGTTGCGCATCATCGCCAACGAATCGCCCGAGCCACTGCGCTCGGAATTTCGCAGGATCGTCGAGGCCCAGGCGCTCGGCCTGCCGCTGCCGGAAGCGGTCGAGAAAATGGCTCAGCGTGTGCCGGTCAGCGAGACGAATTTCTTTTCGATCGTCATCGGCATCCAGAATCAGGCCGGCGGCAACCTGTCCGAGGCGATCGGCAACTTGTCGCGAACCTTGCGTGAGCGAAAGAAAATGAAGGGAAAAATCAGCGCGATGGCGATGGAAGCCAAGGCTTCCGCGATCATCATCGGCTTGGTTCCCTTCGTCGTCACGGGCCTGCTTTATCTGTCCTCGCCGAAATATATCATGCTGCTGTGGTCGACGCAGCACGGCCGGGTGATCGCGGCGATCGCAATATTCTGGATGAGCATCGGCGTCGCGATGATGAAGAAGATGATCAACTTCGATTTCTGATCGGACAAGCCTGATGTTGGACGATGTCATAAACGAATTGGGCGATGCGCATTTTATGGCGTTTCTCCTCGCCGCGCTCGGCTGCGCGGCGACCGTTCTAATGGTGTTCGTGCCGCTGCTGCAGACCGACAATCTCTCGCGCCGAATCAAGGCGGTCAGCTCCGAGCGGGAACGCATCCGCATGCGAGAGCGCGAAAGGCTGGTCGCCAGCCCAGGCAAGAAGCAATTGCGCGTCAAGCCCAGCACCATACTGAAGAATGTCGTCGACGCGCTCAACCTGACGACCTGGCTGAGCACGGAGAAAGCCAAGGAGACTCTGGCGCGGGCCGGGTTCCGCGGCGCGGGCGCCGAATACGCCTTCGTCACCTTTCGGCTTGTCGCGCCGATCGTGTTCGCCGTATGTGCGATCGTCTATATTTTCATCATCGCGAAATGGACTCAGCCGCTGCCGATGAGGATCGGCTTTGTCATGTTCGCGATGTATCTGGGCGTCAAGGCGCCGGAACTCTATCTGCGCAATTCGACGGCCAAGCGGCAGAAGTCCTTGGAGCGCGCCTATCCCAATATGCTCGATCTGATGTTGATCTGCGCCGAATCGGGCATGTCGATCGAGCATACGGTGCGTAAGGTGAGCGCGGAAGTCGGCGTCGAGAGCATCGACATGGCCGAGGAGCTGACCTTGCTGGCGGCGGAAATGTCCTATCTCCCGGACCGGCGCACCGCCTTCGAAAATTTCAACGGCCGCACGGGGCTCGAATCGATTCGCTCTCTCAGCACCGTCCTGATCCAGGCCGAGCGCTACGGCACGCCGCTGGGCGCTGCGCTGCGCGTGCTCAGCCAGGAAAGCCGCGATCAGCGAATGAACGCCGCGGAAAAGAAGGCGGCGTCGCTTCCGCCGACGCTGACCGTGCCGATGATTCTGTTCTTTCTGCCCGGCCTCTTCGCCGCCATTCTCACGCCGGCGGCCATTCAGATCAACCACTGGAATTGACTGGCGCGCGCCGGGGATCGCTGATTTCCGTTGCGCGACGCGGCGCGCCGACGCATGATTCCTCATGCGTCGCGAGACTTGCCCGTTGTCCGTCCGTCTTGATCCGATTCCGCCCGAAGCGACCGCCGCCGCTCAAACGCGGAGCCTTTCGGCGCGGGCCGGCGCCGGCGCCGCGCCGCGCTATCTCAAGGGCTTGAACGAGGAACAGCGCCGCGCGGTCGAAGCGCTCGACGGGCCGGTGCTCGTGCTCGCCGGGGCCGGCGTCGGCAAGACGCGGGTTCTGACCACGCGCATCGCCCATATCATCGCCACCGGCCGCGCCAAGCCGCACGAGATTCTCGCGGTCACCTTCACCAACAAGGCGGCGCGCGAGATGCGCGAGCGCGTCGGCGTCCTGACCGGCGTCGTCGAGGGCATGCCCTGGATGGGCACTTTTCATTCGATCGGCGCCAAGATCTTGCGCCGCCACGCCGAACTGGTGGGTCTCAAGCCGAATTTCACGATCCTCGACGCCGACGACCAAATCCGCCTCCTCAAACAGATCCTGCGGGCGGAGAATATCGACGACAAGCGCTGGCCGGCGCGGGCGCTGGCGAGCCAAATCGACGCGTGGAAGAATCGCGGCCTGGATCCCGCGCATGTTCCGCCCGGCGAGGCGAGCGCCTTCGCCAACGGCCGCGGCGGCGCGCTCTACGGCGCCTATCAGGAGCGCCTGAAGGCGCTCAACGCCGTCGATTTCGGCGACCTGCTGCTCGAAAGCCTGCGCCTCTTTCGCGAGCGCGCGGAGATTCTCGCGCAGTATCAGAATCGCTGGCGCTACATTCTCGTCGATGAATATCAGGACACCAACGTCGTGCAATATCTGTGGCTGCGGCTGCTCGCGCAGGGACATCGCAATCTCTGCTGCGTCGGCGACGACGACCAGTCGATTTACGGCTGGCGCGGCGCCGACGTCGACAACATCCTTCGCTTCGAGCACGATTTCCCCGGCGCCAAGGTCATCCGCCTCGAGCGGAATTACCGTTCGGGCGGCCATATCCTCGCGGTCGCCGCGGGGCTGATCGCCCACAACAGCAATCGCTTGGGCAAGACGCTCTACACCAGCGCCGAAGCCGGCGAAAAGCCGACGGTGACCGGCCTGTGGGACAGCAAGGAGGAGGCGCGCGTCGTCGGCGAGGAAATCGAATCGGCGCAGCGCGCCGGCGTTTCGCTGGGCGAGATCGCCATTCTCGTGCGCGCCTCGGCCCAAATGCGCGAGTTCGAGGAGCGCTTCATCGAGCTCGGCATCCCCTATAAGGTGATCGGCGGACCGCGATTCTACGAGCGGGCCGAAATCCGCGACGCGCTGGCCTATCTGCGCTGCGTCGCCCAGCCGGACGACGATCTGGCTTTCGAGCGCATCTATAATCTGCCCCGACGCGGGCTCGGCGAAGCGACGCTGAATCTGTTGCACGCCTATCGCCGGAGCGCGGGCGTTTCGCTCATGCGCGCGGCGCGCGTGCTGGTCGAAACCGAGGAGCTGAAGGCGCGGCCGCGCCAGATCCTGCGCGACCTGCTGGGCGCCTTCGAGCGCTGGTCGGCGCAGATCGACGTCGCGCCGCATGAAGAACTCGCCCAGACGATCCTCGAGGAGAGCGGCCTGATCGACATGTGGAAGGCCGAGCGCACCGCGGACGCCGCGGGAAGGCTGGAAAACCTGAAGGAATTCGTGCGCTCGATGGGCGATTTCCCGACTCTCGCGGCGTTTCTCGAACACGTCTCGCTGGTCATGGACGTCGAGAGCGGCGAAGGCGCCGAGCGCGTTTCGATCATGACCCTGCATGCCGCCAAGGGCCTCGAATTCGACATGGTGTTCCTGCCGGGCTGGGAGGAAGGTCTGTTTCCCCATCAGCGCGCGCTCGACGAGAACGGACGCGCGGGGCTCGAGGAGGAGCGGCGCCTCGCTTATGTCGGGATCACGCGCGCGCGCCGCAGCGTGAAAATTTATTTCGCCGCCAATCGGCGCGTGCGCGGGCTATGGCAGAGCTCGCTTCCCTCGCGGTTCATCGACGAACTGCCGGAGGATCACGTCGCCGTGGTGGAAGCTTCGAGCGGGGCCCACGGCGGTTACGGCGTCGCGCGTTTCGAGCGCGAATCCTCGTTCTCGTCGCGCTATGAAACGCCGGGCTGGCGGCGCGCGCGGGAAAGCGCGGCGCGCCAGGAGGCCGGTTCGCCCGCGAGCGCGCGGGTCATCGAAGGCCACGCCGTCTCGCGCACGGACGCCGCCTCGGCCTTCGCCGTGGGCGCCCGCGTGTTCCACGTCAAGTTCGGGAACGGAAGCGTCGTCGCGGTCGACGGCCCCAAGCTCACGGTCGATTTCGACCGCGCGGGCCGCAAGATGGTGCTCGGCAGCTTCGTCAGCGCGGCGGGCTGAGCCGGGGCGCAGGCCGCCTTCGATCAGGCCGCCTTCGATTTGGGCTGAACCTCGGCGCCGTAGTCGTCGATCAGCGCCGCGGTCACCGCGCCGGGCGCGTATTTGTGCGGGCCGATCTCGCCGACCGGCGTCACCTCCGCCGCCGTTCCCGTGATGAAGCATTCGCTGAAGCTCGAAAGCTCCTCGGGCATGATGCGGCGTTCGATCACCTCGAGGCCGCGCCGGCGGGCGAGCTCGATCACCGTCTGTCGCGTCAGGCCATCGAGAAAGCAGTCGGCGGTCGGGGTGTGGAGGACGCCGTCCTTGACGAAGAAGACATTGGCCCCCGTGCATTCCGCGACGCGGCCCTGCCAATCCAGCATGAGGGCGTCGGCGTAGCCGCGCCGCTCCGCGCGATGCTTGGAGATCGTGCAGATCATGTAGAGGCCCGCGGCCTTCGAGCGCGAGGGGGCCGTCGCCGGGTCGGGGCGACGATACTCGGCGATGTCGAGGCGGATGCCCTTCATGCGCTGCGCGGGATCGAAATAGCTCGGCCAGTCCCAAGCCGCGATGGCGAGGTGGATCTTATTGTGCTGGGCGGAAACGCCCATCATTTCCGAGCCGCGCCAGGCGATCGGACGGACATAGGCGTCGACGAAATCGTTCTTGGCGAGCACGAGGGCCTTGGCCGCGTCGATATCCGCCACGCTCCAGGGAACCTCGAAATCGAGAATGCGCGCGGATTCCTTCAAGCGCTCGGAATGCTGGGTCGTCTTGAATATCGCGCCGCCATAGGCGCGCTCGCCTTCGAAAACCGCGCTGCCGTAATGCAGGGCGTGGGTGAGGACGTGAATCTTGGCGTCGCGCCAGGGCGTCAACTGGCCGTCGAACCAAATCCATCCATCTCGATCGTCGAATGTCGGGCCCGCCATGGCCTGCTCCTCGGGTTGCGAAGGGGCGGTTTTGATTTTGTCCGCGCCCGGATTAAATAGCCCAGCCGCTTTCGCGTCGCCAATCCCTAGCAAGGGCGCTCTAATATGTCAACAATGCTGACCTAATGATCGAATCGCCGCGCACGAGCGCCACGGCGGACGCGCGCTCCGCGTCCGAGCGCGAAGCCGCGCCGATGTACGATCTGATCGAGCTGTTCTATTTCGCCTATCGGGATTTTGTCGGCGACGCCGATCGTCTGCTCGAGATCTACGGTTTCGGTCGCGCCCATCACCGGGTCCTGCATTTCGTCAGCCGACATCCCGGCTTGACCATCGCGGCGCTGCTCGACATCCTCAAGATCACCAAGCAGAGCCTGAACCGGGTGCTCAAGGAACTGATCGCCAAGAATTTCATCGACGCGCGCGCCGGCGCCTATGATCGGCGCCATCGTCAGCTCTACGCCACTCAGGAGGGCGAAAGACTGGCCCGCGAACTCGCGCAATTGCAGACCCGACGCTTTTCCCTCGCCATGGAGCGACTCGGCCCGGGCGGCGAAGAGCACGCGGCGGCGTTCCTGATCGCGATGGTCGACGCCGGGGAACGCGAGCGCGTCATCGAATTGATCGGCGCCAGCCGCCGGAGGAAGGCTTGAGCGAAACGCATCTCGCGCCGCAAGACGACGCGGCCCATGTGCTGGTGGTCGACGACGACCGGCGTTTGCGCGCCCTGCTCTCCACTTATTTGAGCAAGCACGGCCATCGCGTGACGGTCGCCGCTTCGGCGGGCGAGGCGCGGGGGTTCCTCGAAAGCCTGGCGTTCGACATCATCGTGCTCGACGTGATGATGCCCGGCGAAAACGGCTTCGCCTTCGCCGCGAGCCTGCGCCTTCGCTCCGAGGTGCCCATCGTCATGCTCACCGCGCGCTCCGAGGCCGCCGATCGCGTTCGCGGCCTCGAGATCGGCGTCGACGACTACCTCGCCAAACCCTTCGAGCCGCGCGAATTGCTGTTGCGCATCGGCTCGGTTCTCAGGCGAACCCGCGCCCCCGGGGCCAAAGCCGAGGGCGCGGTCGTCCGCTTCGGACCCTTCGCCTTTTCGCTGGAGCGCGGCGAATTGCGCAACGGGCCGGAAGTCGTTCGCCTCACTGAGCGCGAACGCGAGATTTTGCGCCTGCTTTGCGCCAACGCTGGCGCGAGCGTATCGCGCGAGGCCCTGTCGGGATCGGGCGCGGCCGCGCAGGAGCGCACGGTCGACGTGCAGATCAACCGCCTCCGGCGCAAGATCGAAGACGATCCGGCCAACCCGCTGTACCTGCAGACCGCGCGCGGCTCAGGCTATCGCCTGGTCGCCGACGGATGAACGCGGTGGCCTCGACGCGCGCGCGGCGAGCGCTCTGGCGGTTTCGCGAAATCTGGCGATCGGGAGCGCGCGGACTCGCCGATCTCCTGCCCAAGGGGCTTTACGCGCGCTCCCTGCTCATCGTCATCGTGCCGATGGTGCTGCTGCAGACCGCGGTCGCCTATGTCTTCATGCAGCGCCATTGGGATCTCGTCACCCATCGTCTGTCGGCGGCCGTCGCGCGAGACGTCGGCGCCATGGTCGATCTCTATTCCGCGATCCCGCCCGGCGGGGACGACAAGCGCTTGCGCACGATCGCCGCCGAACGGTTCCGCATGGATGTCGAGTTGATGCCGGCCGGCCCGCTGCCGCCGAGAATGCCCAAGACGTTTTTCAACTCGCTCGATCCGCTGACCCGCGCGCTGCCCGAAGAACTCGCCATGCAACTGCGCCTGCCCTTCTGGGTCGACACCGTCGGCCGCTCGGGGTTGATGGAGATCCGCGTGGACTTTGGCGACCGCGTCCTGCGCTTCGTGACGCGCCGCAGTCTCGCCTATGAGGCGAACGTCCATATCTTCATTCTCTGGATGCTCGGCGCCTCGATCGTGCTGGTCACGGTCGCCATCCTGTTCCTGCGCAACCAGATCCGCCCGATCCTGCGCCTCGCCGAGGCGGCGGAAGATTTCGGCAAGGGGCGCGACGTCGATTTCCATCCGCGCGGCGCGCGCGAAGTTCGGCAAGCCGGCTACGCCTTCATCGAAATGAAGCGGCGCATCGAACGCGCCTCGGAACAACGCACGGCGATGCTCAACGGCGTCAGCCACGATCTGCGCACGATCCTGACGCGCTTCAAGCTGTCGCTCGCGGTGATCGACGAGTCCGCGGAAATCGAGCCGTTGCAGAAGGACGTCGACGAGATGCGGAGCATGCTCGAAGCCTATCTCGCCTTCGCGCGCGGCGACGCCGGCGAACCCACGGAGATGACGGACCTGCGCGAGATTCTCGACGATCTGCGCGCCGACGCCGAGCGCCATGGCGCGCGCGTCGGCGTCGAGGCGAAGGGCGATCTCAACGTCAAGGTGCGCCCGCTCGCGCTCAAACGCTGCGTGGGCAATCTCCTCGCCAACGCGCAGCGCCATGGTCAGACGATCGTGGTGCGCGCCGCGCGCGAGCAGCGTTTCGTCACGATTCACGTCGACGACGACGGGCCCGGCATCGCGCCGGAGCATCGCGAAGACGTATTCCGGCCTTTTTACCGGCTTGACGAAGCGCGCAACCAGGACGAAGGCGGTTCGGGACTGGGGTTGGCGATCGCGCGCGACATCGCGCGCTCGCATGGCGGCGACATCGTCCTGGGAGCGAGCCCACTGGGAGGATTGCGCGCGAGCCTGCGGATTCCGACCTGAACGCCGGTCAGACCGAGGCGGCGATCCAGCGCGCCAATTCGCTCTTCGAACCGGCGCCGCGTTTGACGGCGACGGGTTGGCCACCCTTGAAGATCATCAGCGTGGGGGCCGAGCGGACGCCCAACCGGCTGACGACGTTGGGATTGTCATCCATCTTGAACTTGGCGATCTTCACCTTGCCGCGCATTTCGGCGGCGAGCTCCTCGAGCGAGGGCGCCATCGCCCGGCACGGCGCGCACCATTCGGCCCAGAAATCGACCACGACCGGCTCGCTCGCCCGGATGACCTCGGCCTCGAAGCTCGCGTCCGTGACGTCGGTGGTGGCGGACATGATGATCCTCTCACGAGCCGGGCGGCGAATCGCCTCCGGGGACAGGGACAGTCCTACCGGCGAGCGGACGCGTCAAGGCGAAGCGACGCGCATACGAAAACGCCGGCGCGCGGGCGCCGGCGTTCCGTGAGGATCGGGGTTCAGCGAAGACTCAGACCGACGCGGTGATCCAGCGCGCCAATTCGCTCTTCGGCCCCGCGCCCGTCTTGGTCGCGACGCGCTTGCCGTCCTTGAAGACCATCAGGGTCGGAATCGAGCGAATGCCCAATTGCGCCGCGATCTTCGGGTTCTCGTCGACGTTGAACTTGGCGATCTTCACCTTGCCCTTCATCTCCGAGGCGATCTCTTCGAGGGCGGGCGCGATCATCCGGCACGGGCCGCACCATTCCGCCCAGAAATCGACCACGACCGGCTCGCTCGACTTCATGACGTCGGCCTCGAAATTGGCGTCGGTGACCTTGGCGGTTGCGGACATGGCTTCCTCTGGACTCGAGAGCGGCGAAAACGGCCGGAAACAGGATAGTTAGGAAGGGCGGGCGGGCCCGTCAAGCCGGGGAGGCGCGCCCGGGCCGAATATGCCGCGCTTCCGGCGCTCGGCGCTCAGAACAGCCGCCCGCCGTCGGGCGCCCGGAGGTTGGGGGCGATCAGCACGACTTCGCCCTGCGCGTCGGGAAAGCCGAGGGTCAAGACCTCCGACATGAAGGGCCCGATCTGGCGGGGAGCGAAATTGACCACCGCGGCGACCTGGCGGCCGACGAGATCCTCGAGCCGATAATGGCGGGTGATCTGCGCCGAGGACTTCTTCACGCCGATCGCCGGGCCGAAGTCGATCGTCAGTCGATAGGCGGGTTTGCGCGCCTGGGGGAACGGCTCGGCCGAGACGATCGTGCCGAGGCGAATGTCGACTTTGAGGAAATCGTCGAAGGAAATCGTCGGCGGCTGGTCGTCGGCGGTCATGGGCGGGCGCTCCGTGGGGCTTGGACGACCCTTCTTGCCAGGGACGCGCGCCTCGTCAAGCGGCGGCGCGGCGCTTGACACGATCCCGCCGGAGACCTAGCCCCCTCGCGCATGAACACGATTGTCCCCGCCTCGCGCGTTCCGCTGATCGAAGGCTTAAGCGCCGTCGCCGACCGCTACGACGCCATCCTCTGCGACATCTGGGGCGTGCTGCACAACGGCCGGCAGTCGTTTCGTCCCGCTTCCGACGCGCTGGTCGCGTTCCGTCGACGCGGCGGCGCGGTCGTGCTGGTCAGCAACGCGCCGCGGCCGAGCGCGCCGATCTACAAGCAGGTGCTCCGCCTCGGCGTCTCGCCCGACGCCTTCGACGCGATCGTCACTTCCGGCGACGTCGCCATCGGGCTCATCGCCGAACGCGCGGCGGCTGCCGTCCACCACATCGGGCCGGGGCGCGATCTTTCCCTGTTCGAGGCGGCGGCGGCCCGGACCGGCGAGCGGCCCGTTCTGGTCGGCCTCGAGGAAGCGAGCTACGTCCTGTGCACCGGCCTGTTCGACGACACGGTCGAGACGCCTGACGATTACGCCGAGCGTCTCAGCGCCATGGCGGCGCGGGGCTTGACGTTCGTCTGCGCCAATCCGGACCTGGTGGTTCATCGCGGCGCGGACTTGATCTATTGCGCCGGCGCGCTCGCGCAGGCCTATGAAGCGCTCGGCGGCAAGGCGATTTACGCGGGAAAGCCGCACGCGCCGATCTACGACGCGGCGCTGGCCGCGGCGGGCGCGGCGCTCGCGGCGCCGCTCGCGCGTTCGCGGGTTCTGGCGATCGGCGACGCGATGCGCACCGACATCGCCGGGGCGGCGGGCCAAGGACTCGACGCGCTCTTCGTCACCGCCGGCATTCATCGCGAGGCGCTGCACGGTTCGGGCGCCGCGGCTGTGGACGAGGAGCTTCAAAGCCTGTTCGCGCGCGAAAGCCTGCGGCCGATCGCCGCCATGCATGCGTTGGCGCCGTGACGCGCGCCCACGGGTCTTGGCGCCATTGTCTGATAGTCGTTTGCCGCCAATGCGCGCATAGTGCGATCGATCGTCGGTCTGAGCCGAGTTCGCGGCGCCGCGCGTCGGCGTCTTGATCGGGCTGTCCGGAAATAATGCCGCGCTCCAACGCAGCGCCAGGGAGGTCCGCCAAGCGAATGCCGAAGCTACCCTTTCAAACCCTCTATTTCGAAGACCTCGCGGTCGGGATGCGCGAAACGCTGCAGAAGACCGTGGAGAACGAGGACGTCATCGGCTTCGCGGAGCTTTCCGGGGATCACAATCCCATCCACCTCAGCGAGCATTTCGCCCGCAAGACCCGCTTCGGCGAGCGGATCGTCCACGGGCTCTACACGGCGAGCCTCATTTCGGGTCTCATCGGCATGCGGCTGCCGGGGCCGGGCGCCGTCTATATCTCGCAGACCCTGAACTTTCGCGGACCGGTCAAAATCGGCGACGTTGTCGACGTCAGCGTCGAAGTGACGGAACTGACGGAAAAGGGGCGCCGGGTGCGGCTCCTGTGCGAATGCAAGGTGGACGGCAAGGTCGTGCTCGACGGCGAGGGCGTCTTGAGCGTGCCGCCGTCGCCCGCGCGACGCGCGGCGGCGTCTTGACCCTGTCGCCGCGTCGAGGCAGGTTCCCCGCGCTTTGACGCCGAGCGCGTTTTCCCCTGGGGAAAGCCGACCCCGGTTTTGCCGTGAAAACCCGCCCAGCCACGGATGCAGATTTGAAACAGGCCCCTCCGAATCCCGCTTTCGCGCTCGCGATCGACCCGACGCGTCGGCCGCCGGGACTTGAAAAGGCGGTCTACGCCATCGGCAATTTCGACGGCGTGCATCGCGGCCACGGCGCCGTGATCGCGCGCACCAAGGCGCTCGCGGGAGAGCGAGGCGCGCCGAGCGCCGTGCTGACGTTCGAGCCGCATCCGGCCGACTATTTCGCCGGGCGCCCGGTCGTCTTTCGGCTCACGCCCTTCGCGGTCAAGGCGCTCTCTCTGCAAGAACTCGGCGTCGATGGCGCGGTGTTCCTGACCTTCGACGCCGCTCTGGCGGGATTGACGGCGGAGGAATTCGTCGAACAGGTTCTGGTGGAGCGTCTCGGCGTCGGCGCGGTCGTCGTCGGCTGGGACTTTCATTTCGGCAAGGCGCGTTCGGGCACGCCGGACTTCCTCGCTCGGGCGGGCGCGCGCTTCGGATTTCACGTCGAAATCATCGACAAGGTCGAGGCGCACGAGGCCGGACAGCCCCAGGTGGTCTCGTCCTCGGCGATTCGGCGCGCGCTCGAACAGGGCGACGTCTCGGCCGCCGCGCGCGGCCTCGGGCGGGACTACGCGGTGGTGGGCGTCGTGGCGTCCGGCCAAAAGCTCGGGCGCACGCTCGGCGTGCCCACCGCCAATATCGCGCTGGAGGCGACCAATCGCCTCGCCTATGGCGTCTACGCCGTGCGCGCGCGCGTGGCGGGCCGGAGCTACGGCGGCGTCGCCAGCTTCGGCGTGCGCCCGACGGCGGACAACGGGGCGCCCCTCCTGGAGGCGCATCTCTTCGACTTCGCCGGCGATATCTACGGGCGCGAGATGGAGGTGCGCTTCGTCGCGCGCATTCGCGAAGAGCGGAAATTCGCTTCGCTCGAAGAGCTGAAGGAGGAAATGGCGCGCGACATCGCGCGCGCGCGCGCCGCTCTGGCCGCGCGGCCATTTGGCGATTCCGGTCAAATCATCTAATCGGATCGCCTCGAAGCGCCCACGCTCAGCAATTCACCATTTCCGGCTCGATTTATCATGAACGACGCGCCTGCCCAGGGCCCCGACTATTCGCAGACCCTCTTTCTGCCGAAGACCGATTTTCCCATGCGGGCCGGGCTGCCGCAAAAAGAGCCGGAGATTCTCGCGCGTTGGGCGCGCGAAGGCCTCTATGCGGCGTTGCGCCAAAGCGCCAAGGGGCGACCGAAATTCGTGCTGCACGACGGGCCGCCCTACGCCAACGGCAATATCCATATCGGCCACGCCCTCAACAAGATCCTCAAAGACATGGTGGTGCGCTCGCAGCAGATGGCGGGCAAGGATTCCAACTACGTGCCCGGCTGGGATTGCCACGGGCTTCCCATCGAATGGAAGGTCGAAGAAGAGAATTATCGCAAGAAGGGCAAGGCGAAGCCGGATTTCTCCGATTCGGCGGCGATCATCGCCTTCCGTCGGGAATGCCGCGCCTACGCCGGACATTGGCTGTCGGTGCAGCGCGAGGAGTTCAAGCGCTTGGGGGTGGTCGGCGATTGGGACCATCCCTACACGACCATGAGCTATCCCGCCGAAGCGCAAATCGCCCGCGAAATCTTCAAATTCGTCGCCAATGGCCTGCTCTATCGCGGCTCCAAACCCGTGATGTGGAGCGTGGTCGAGAAAACGGCGCTCGCCGAAGCCGAAATCGAATACGAGGAGCACACCAGCGACACGGTTTATGTGGCGTTTCCTGTCGAGGGCGAGGACGCCTCGGTCGTCATCTGGACGACGACGCCCTGGACCTTGCCGGGGAATCGGGCGATCGCATTCTCCCGGCGCATCGGCTACGGCCGCTATCGCGTGACGGAGGCGCCCGCCGACAATTGGGCCAAGGTCGGCGCGACCTACATCGTGGCGCAATCGCTCGCGCCCAGCGTTTTCGGCGCGGCGAAGGTCGCGGCCTACGAGTTCCTCGGCGAACTCGGCGGCGACGCGCTCGCCGCGATGGTGTGCGCGCATCCGCTGCAGACGCTCGGCTACGGCTTTGTCGTCCCGCTGCTCGACGGCGACCACGTCACCGAGGACGCGGGCACCGGATTCGTCCATACGGCGCCCGGACACGGCCGCGAGGACTTCGAACTGTGGATGGCGAACGGCCGGCGCCTGATCGAGCGCGGAATCGATACGCGCATTCCCTACACCGTCGACGAAAACGGCGCTCTCACCGACGAGGCGCCCGGCTTCGAGGGGCGGCGGGTCATAACCGACAAGGGGGAGAAGGGCGACGCCAACGAAGCGGTGATCAAGGCGCTGGTCGCGGTGGGGCGCCTTGTCTCGCGCGGCCGACTCAAGCACCAATATCCCCATTCCTGGCGCTCGAAGAAGCCGGTGATTTTCCGCAACACCCCGCAATGGTTTCTCGCGATGGACCGGCCTTACGCCGCCGCGCCGCAGGGCCAGACCCTGCGGGCGATCGCGCTCGACGCGATCAAGCAGACGCGTTGGGTCCCCGCGGCGGGCGAGAACCGCATCAACGGCATGGTGGCGAGCAAACCGGACTGGGTGCTTTCGCGCCAGCGCGCCTGGGGCGTGCCGTTGCCGATCTTCGTGCGCAAGGGCGAACACGACGTTCTCTACGATCCGGAAGTGAACGCGCGCATTGCCGACGCCTTCGAGAAGGAGGGCGCCGACGCGTGGTTTGCCGAGGGCGCCAAACAGCGCTTCCTCGGCGACAGGCACAAGGCCGGCGACTACGACAAGATCGACAACCTCGTCGAGGTCTGGTTCGATTCGGGCTCGACGCACGCGTTCGTGCTTGAAGACTCCGAGCATTTCCCCGGCCTCGCCGGGATCAAGCGTAAGATCGACGGCGGCGTCGACGAGGTGATGTATCTCGAAGGCTCCGACCAGCATCGCGGCTGGTTCCAGTCGTCTCTGTTGGAAAGCTGCGGCACCCGCGGCCGCGCGCCCTTCGACGTCGTGCTGACGCACGGCTTCACGCTCGACGAGAAGGGTCGCAAGATGTCGAAGTCGCTCGGCAATCAGACCTTCCCGCAGGACGTCATCAAGGCCTCGGGCGCCGACATATTGCGGCTTTGGGTGGCGAGCGTCGACTATTCCGACGATCAGCGCATCGGGCCGGAAATCCTCAAGAGCGTCGCCGACAATTATCGCAAGCTGCGCAACACGATCCGCTGGATGCTCGGCACGCTCGCGCATTACCGGCCCGAGGATGCGGTCGGCGTCGCCGAAATGGGCGAGTTGGAGCGGCTGATGCTGCATCGCCTCGCCGAACTCGACGGCGTCGTGCGCGCGGCCTATGCGAATTTCGATTATGCGCGGGTGATCTCGGCGCTGTCGGCGTTCATGAACGCCGATCTCTCCGCCTTCTATTTCGACATCCGCAAGGACGCCCTCTATTGCGAGGCGCCGTCGAGCGTGAAGCGGCGCGGCGCGTTGGAGGCGATCGAGCATATTTTCGGCGCCGTGACGCTCTGGCTCGCGCCGATCCTCGTCTTCACCTCGGAGGAAGCCTGGGCGGCGCGCGATCCGCAAAAATCGGACAGCGACCGGCGCTCCGTCCATCTCGAACAATTTCCCATCATTCCCGAGGAATGGCGCGACGAGGCGCTCGCGGCGAAGTGGGAGACGATCCGCCGCATCCGCTCGGTGGTCACCGGCGCGATCGAGATCGCGCGCGCCGACAAACGCATCGGCTCCTCGCTGGAGGCCGCGCCACGAGTCTTCATCAGCAACGCCGTGTTCAATGACGTTCTCGTTGGCGTCGATTTCGCCGAAGTCTGCATCACGTCGGACCTCGTCCTTGAACCCACGGCCGACGTTCCCGTCGGAGCGTTTCAATTGCCCGAAGTTCGGGGCGTCGCGGTCGTGGTCGAGCGCGCCGAGGGAATCAAATGCGCGCGCTCCTGGCGCTATTTCGATCCCGCGGCGGCCGATCCCGAATTTCCCGACGTCAGCCCGCGCGACGCCGCGGCCTTGCGCGAATTGAACGCGGCTCGGCGGGCCTGATGCGGGCGCGAACGCGAGCGCGAAACCTTGGCGCCCTGACGATCTTAAGCGTTCTCGCCCTCGATCAGGCGTCGAAACTCGCGGTCGTGCGTTATTTTGACGGCGATGGCGGCGCGCCGTTCGCCCTGGCGCCGTTCCTCGACTTCACGCTGCGCTGGAACCGCGGCATTTCCTTCAGCCTGTTCGCGCAGGAATCGGCGGTCGGCCACTGGCTGCTGCTGGCGCTGACGCTCGCGGTGACGGCGCTGCTCGGCTTCTGGTTGTGGCGCGCCCGCGCGCCTCTGGTCGGCCTCGGCCTCGGCGCCGTCATCGGCGGCGCGCTCGGCAACGGCTACGATCGCCTGGCCTATGGCGCGGTCGCCGATTTCCTCGACCTGCACGCGTTCGCGCGGCATTTCTTCGTCTTCAATCTCGCCGACGCCGCGATCAATATCGGGGTCGCTCTGCTGATTTTCGATGGCCTGTTCGGCTCGGCCAAGCCGAGCGTCCCGGACCCGAGTCGCGAGCGGCGGTCTTGACCGGCGAGGCGGGAGTCCCCTTTTTCGGTTTTTCATGTTAGAGAGCGGCAATTCGCGGCGCCAATAAACGGCGCGCCGGGCGCGCCGATGCGGATTCGCCATCGAATCGCCGGATTGTCGCACCAACGAATAGCCGGGTATCTCGTCCCGCCGCGCCTCGGGCGAGCGGTGACGAATGGGATAAGGGGTTTTCGACCATGCCGTCTCTGACGCTTGGAGAAGCTAGCCGGCGCCGCCTCGCGGTTTCCGCCGCCTGCGTTTTGTGGCTGGGCCTCGCCGCGGCGCCTGCGCGCGCGGGCGACGACGGCGCGGCGCCGATTTGGGTCGGCATCGGTTCGATTTTCGGCTTTGGAGGCGACGACGCCCAGGATCCGATCGAATACCGGGACCGCGCCCGGATCGTGCTGCCGCCCAAGGTCGAGTTGCCGGCGCCCGCCGTCGCGTCGACGCAGGGAAACGTGGCCTGGCCCGTCGACCCCGACGTGGAGAAGCGCAGGAAAGAAAAGGCGGAAAAGGACAAATATGTCTTCATTCCCTGGAGGAAAAGAGCCTCTCCGCTTTCGGAGCACGGCGGCGTCGTGACGGTGAGCGCGACGGCGGGCCAGCCCCCCGGCCGGCGGCCGTGCACCAAGGGTCCCGGCGAGAATTGCGAGACGCGCCCGAGCCCTTCGCTCAATTGGAATCCCCTCACCTGGGTCGGTCTGGAGAAGAAAGCGCCGACCGTGCTCGGTCCAGAGCCCGACCGAGACTGGTTAACGGACCCGCCCAAAGGCTATCGCGAGCCCGCCGAAGGGGCCGGCGTGCGCCTCGACAATTAGGCCGGGGCTCTGGAACCCTCGAGCGCGCGCAACGGATCGGGCGATCGAAACGACGCCATGACGGAACCCGGTCCTCCGAACGCCGCGCAAGTCGCCTCGAGCGCCTACCGCCTTCCCGCGCTCGATCAAGAGTTCCTGCTCGGCGATTCGACGCGGGGCCTGCGGTTTCAGCTCGAATACCAGAAAGCCGCGGAGGCGCTTCGTAACTTTGGCGTCGTCTCGACCCTGATCGTTTTCGGCTCTTCGCGCGCTCGCGAAAACGGCCCGGGCCGGCAAAGCTTCTGGTACGCCGAGGCGCGCGAGTTCGGGCGGCTCGCCTCGTTGGAAGGGGGCGCGGCGCGGGGCGGTCCGCCGTTCCCCAATGTCGTGGCGACCGGCGGCGGCCCAGGGACCATGGAAGCGGCCAACCGCGGCGCCTTCGAGGCGGGCGCGCCGACCATCGGATTCAACATCACCTTGCCGCGCGAGCAGGAGCCCAATCGCTTCACGACCCCGGCGCTGACGTTCCGGTTCCATTACTTCGCGATGCGAAAGATGCATTTCGCGATGGGGGCGAAGGCGTTGGTGGTCTTTCCCGGCGGTTTCGGCACTTTCGACGAATTGTTCGAATTGGTGACCTTGGTGCAGACCGGCAAGGCGCCGGCGATGCCGATCGTGCTCGTCGACGAAGTCTATTGGCGCAAGGTGGTCGACTGGGACGCGCTGGCGGAAAGCGGCATGATCGGCGCGCGGGACATGGACCTGATCGGCTTCGCCGCCGACGCCGCCGACGCCTGGCGCTACTTGAAGGCGGCCGGGATCGCCGCCGCCGACGGACGGCTTTCTCGAACGGAAGACCCCGCGGGCAACTTGCCTCTTGGCGAGGGGTTGAAAAGGAGCTAATGTAACTATAGATTCGTCGTCGAGCCGTCAGCTTCGGCGATGGTCGGTTTCCAAAGCGAGCCGAACTGCGGACGCAACCGGTCAAGGTTCGCGACCGGCGACGGGCTGTTAAGCCAAAGCAGCCGTATTTTCGATGGACCGCCAAGCGGCCGATCAAACGGGGCGATCGGCGCGCGGACGCGGCGAGGACAGGCAGGGCGATCCTGCGAGAACCCAATCCGCCGATGTTGAAATGGGCCGTTCCAGGTTTCGCCACGCCGCGCGTTTCGATCGCGCGGGGCTTGGGGCGCGCGATCGCCGTCCGAACCAATTCAGAGTCATGGTAAATAAGGGATAAACGATGAGACCTGGTCAGAATAAGCGGATGCGCGGTCGCCCGTCGAACAACCGGCGCGGCCCCAATCCGTTGACGCGTTCTTACGAGTCCAACGGGCCGGACGTTAAAATCCGCGGCAACGCTCATCATGTCGCCGAGAAATATCTGCAATTGGCGCGCGACGCGCACACCGGCGGCGATCCGGTCGCGGCGGAAAACTATCTTCAGCACGCCGAGCATTATTTTCGTCTGATCGCGGCCGCTCAGGCCGCGCAGCTTCAAGCGCAGGGCGGCGGACGCCCGCCGGGCGAAGGCGAAGCTTACGAAATCGAAGACGAAGACGACGTCGGCGGCTTGTCCGACCGTTTCGCCTCGCCGCCGGAGCGCGCCCCGGTTCCCTACACGCCGCCGCCGCAGCCTTACCAGCCGCAGCCCGTCCCGTCCGCTCCCTCCGCGAACCAACCCTATGTCGAGCGGGCGCCGGGCGAGAGCGAGCGCCAGGGTCAGGGTCAGGCCGATCGCGGCGGGTATCAGGGCCGTCCGGACCGCCCGGGCGGCCGTCACCAGGATCGCGGCCCTCGGCCCGATCGTCCATTCCCGGACCGGCAAGATCGTCAGGGCCAGCCTGGGCGCGACGGGCGACCCCGCGAATTCCGTCCCTACCGAGAACCGGCGCTTCCGCGCGAGGCGCCGGTCCCCGCCGAAGCGCCGGGAGCGGCGTCGGCTCTGCCTTCGTTCATCACCGCGGCGCCGCGCATCGTCGGACCCCAGGACGCCGGCGAGGCCCAGCCCGCGCTGATCGTCGAAAACGGCGCCGAAGCGGGCGGAGCGGCCGAATCCGAGGCGCCTCAGGCCGAGCCGTCGGCGGACGGGCGTTTTCCCGGTCGCGGCCGTCGGCGGCGCTTGCGCTCGCCTTACGGCTTCCACGCCGGCGCGAACCCAGGCGACGAGGGCGCCGACTCGCCGGTCGGCGCGAACGACGCGCCGATCTCGGAATGACCCGAGGGCGGCAGCCCGGAATCGCCCGCGACCACGATCGCAATCAGCAAACGCCGATGCTTTCGAACTTCGATTGAACGTGTTCGCGATCGAAGGGTTTCATGATGAAATCGTCGGCGCCGGCGTGCATCGCGCGGGCGATCTGCGCGACATCGTGTTCGCTCGTGCAGAACACGACTTTCGGCTTGTCGCCGCCCGGCATGGCGCGAAGCTCCCTCAGGAATTCGTACCCGTCGAGCACCGGCATGGCGCCGTCGACGAAAATGGCGTCGGGCATGAAGAAGGAACAGGCGGCCAGCGCCTGCCGACCGTCGGCCGCCTCCGACGTGCTCAAGCGCATGCCTTCGAGAATTCGGCGCGCGATCTTTCGGATCACCGGGGAATCGTCGACCACGAGGACCTGTTTCATTTCATTTTCCCTTCGGAGGGCGCGAGCCGACCGCAGTGAGCCGCCGGCGCCGCCGGCGGAGAATCCCCCTTGGGGAATTCGTGCATTCGTCTCAAGCCCGACCCGACGCGATCATGGCTCGATCTCGTTAAGAAGCGTTGAAATGCGATGCTTGAGAATTCGTCAAGCCGCGACGGCGATCGCGGGCCGAGCTTCGAGCGTCACCGTTTCCGGCGCCACGACGATCGCGACCTCCATGCCGCAATCGCGCGCGACGAGCCCGGCGAAAAACGGCTGGATCGAATGCGCGTCGACCACGCCGCCCTCCGGTCGGCCGACGACGAGGTCGACGACGCCGTGGGCGAGCCGGGCGTTGGGCCCCTTGGCCTCGACGCGGATGGCGAGCGTTTCGTCCTGGCCGGCGAAATCGACCGTGATGACGCCCCCGCGCGGGATGGCCGACAAGGCGATGAGGTTGAGGTTGAGCAGCAACTTGACCTTGTTCTTGGCCGCGAATTGGCGCGGCGGGTTCCAAACCAGGGTGGTGCGATCGTTGACGATAAGGCCGCGCGTCACCGATTCGGCGTCGCCGGTGTCGACGGAAGCGCCGACCGATCCAGCGGCGCCGAAGGCCAGCCGACAGAATTGCAGCCGCGCCGACGCCGAAGCGGCGCTCTTCTTGATCAACTCGATCGCGATCTCGCGCATTTCCGGGTCTTTTTCGTCTTCGAGAACTTCAAGACCGTTGACGATCGCGCCGACGGGGCTGATCACGTCGTGGCAGACGCGCGAGCAAAGCAGAGCGGCGAGGTCCATCGGTGCGAGGGCGACAATTGTCATTGGGCTGGTCCTGTGGTCTTAGCCGCCGTCGGCGCGGCGAATCACGCGGTCGGGCGCGCCCGACCGTAACGGATTCGCCGTCGCGCCGCGACTGCGCAATGAAGACGCTTATGCGAAGGACGGATTATCGATGAGCTCAGGCGGGATGGCGCGGCCGTTCGATCTCAAGCGCGAATCGCGGGACGCCGTGGCGCGGTTTCTCGCGGGAATCGCGCTGGCCGCCGGGCCGGCGGTGATGGAGGAATATCGACGCCACGCCGCGGCGCGCGCCAAGTCGGACGGCAGTCCCGTGACCGCGGCCGACGAACGGGCCGAAGCGGTCATCCGTGAGCGGCTGAGCCAGTTGGCGACGCCGATCCCGATCGTCGCCGAGGAGGCGACGGCGGCGGGCCAGGCGATCGAAATCGGCGAACGCTTCGTCCTGGTCGATCCTCTCGACGGAACCAAGGAATTCGTCGCTCGCAATGGCGAATTCACGATCAATGTCGCGCTCGTCGAAGGCGGCGTTCCCATCGCCGGCGCGGTTTACGCGCCCGCGCTGGAGCGCCTGTGGTTCGGCGGCGAGGCCGCCTTCGCCTGTTCGGCCCCGGTCGGCGCCGGCCTGCCGGACGCCGCCTCATGGCGGACGCTGCGCGCGCGGACGGCGCCCGAATCCCTCGTCGCCTTGGCGAGCCGGTCGCACGGCGATCCGGCGACCGAAGCCTTTCTGGCGCGGTTGCCCATCGGCGAGCGCCGCTCGGCGGGGTCCTCGCTGAAGTTTTGCGTCATCGCCGAAGGACAGGGCGACGTCTATCCGCGCTTCGGCCCGACGATGGAATGGGACACGGCGGCGGGCGACGCGGTGCTTCGCGCGGCCGGCGGAATCGTGCTCGCGGTCGAGGGCGGGCCGCTCGCCTACGGCAAGATCGGGGCGGGATTGCGCAACGGCGGTTTCGTCGCCTGGGGCGATCCGCGTCTGGCGGCGCGCTTCGCCGATCGTTAACACGGCGTCAATCCGCCCCGACGATAGTCGCCGAGGAGGCCGCCCGGCCGAGCGATTCGCCATCAAGGCGACACTTTTTGCCGGGAAGGCTGATGTCGCGCGCGCAAGCGGTCGGCGGGCACGATTGGAGGATAGCGATGTCGAGTTTGACGCGCCGGGAATTGCTGGGCGGCGCCGTCGCGGCGAGCGCCATCGCGCTGTCCCGTCCCGCTCTAGCCGATACGCCCGCTCCCTTCTCTCTCGACGAAGTCGTGGATAGCGGCCATCGTTTTTTTGGCGCCGTCTCGCGCGGGCTCGCCGAGGTGGTGCAGGAGGCGGGCCGGCGGTGGGGCTTGCCCAACGGATATATCCTTGGCCAGGAAGCGTCCGCAGCCTTCGTCGGCGGCCTGCGCTACGGCGAAGGCAAGCTGTATACGCGCAACGCGGGCGACGAGAAGATCTTTTGGCAGGGTCCGTCGGTCGGCTTCGACGCCGGCGCCGATGGCGACCGAACGATGATGCTGGTCTATAACCTGCCCGCGGTGAATGCGATCTTCCGCCGCTTCGGCGGCATCGACGGCTCCGCCTATTTCGTCGGCGGCTTCGGCTTCACCGCGCTCGGCGCCGACAATGTGATCGTCGTGCCGATCCGCTCGGGCATCGGCGCGCGTTTGGGCGTGAATCTCAGCTACCTCAAATTCACGCCTCGGGCCACCTGGAACCCGTTCTAACCGAAGCGTCTGTCGCGGCGGGCGGGCGAGGCGCGCCGATTTGTTCGTTTTGTCCGTGCGGGGCTCTTTGCTTGAGTGGCGGCGCCATGCGATGATGGCGGCGGATTTCTGCGTCGGACTGCAACGAAATTGATCGAGCAGGCGATTTTTTCTTGCATCGGGTTTCTGCTCGCCGCGCTTCTGGCGCTGGCGGCGGCGCCCGCGATCTCGCGCCGCGCGCGGCGCCTCGCGGAGGCGCGGGCGCGCCTGCAGGCCCCATTGACCGAAGCGCAGGCGATCGCCGAGCGCGACGCGCTGCGCGCGCAGCACGCGGTCGATCAGCTCCGCCTGGAGCAGCGCCTCAGCGCGGTCGAAGAAGTCGCCGCGCGGGCGCGCATCGAGATCGGCCGACAGGCGAGCCGACTCGTCGCTACCGAGGAACGCTCCGCCGCGCACGCGGCCGAGAACGCCGCCTTGTGCGAGGGGTTCGGCGCGCTGGAGCGCGAGGCGCGCGAGCTTCGCGGCCAACTCGGCGCCGCTCAACTCGCGCTTCGCGATCTGGCGTTTCAGCGCGATTCCGCGGATGCGGCGTTCGCCGCGGCTGAGGCGCGCCGGCTCGATCTGGAGACCCTCGCCGACCAGAATCGCACGATGATCGCGACTGTGGAGACGCGCGCCTCCACCCTCGAGGTCAGGCTGGCGGACGGCGAGCGCGCGGCCTTGGCCGCGGCGAAGTCGGCCGAAGCCGAACGGGCGCGCCTTTCCGCCGCGCTCGGCGAAGCGGAGGCGCTGCTTTCGCGCAGCGAAGCGGCGCGCGAAGCGGCGCTGCTCGAAAACGGGCGGCAGCTCGCGCGCATCGCCGAACGCGACGCCGCGCTTCAGGAGGCCGGCGCCGGCCAACGCGATCTCGCCGACCGGCTGAGCGCGCTCGCCGCCGAGGCGGCCGCTAGGGAAAGCGCCGCGGCCGCTCATGCGCAGACTCTCAGCGCCGCGCATGCGATCCTGGAAGGGGCTTTGCGCGCGGAGCGCGCCGAACGGACCGAATTGCAACGCGAAGTCGATGCGCTGCGGACCCGCCCCGCCGAGGCTTCGCCCGGCGCCCGCGCGCCAGGCGATCAGGCGCTTCGCGACGCGATTGCGCGCCTGGGGCGCGACATCGCGCATTTGAACGGCAAGGCGCGGGGGGCCGAGGAGGAGCCGTCCAATCTCGTCAGTTTCGACCGACGCGACGCCCCGGCGCATCCCGCCGGTTCGAGCGAGGCGATGCACGCGGCGCCGGCGGGCAAGATCCGCCAGCGCCAGCCGATGGCCCCCGAGAGATAGCCCGGGCTTTTCGCGCCGCCGCGAATCCGAATAGATTCTTTCGATAAAGCAGGATTTTTATCGCAAGAGCTATGTCCAGTTTTCCGAATTGCTGCTCAGTTGAGCGCGTCGCGGCGCCCGCAGCGCCGCTAAGCCGCATGGGGAAATAGAATGGCCGAGCCTCTGGAAGACGCCGTCGAATCCAAAGACAAGAAGGTTGCGCTGATCATCGCCATCCTCGCGCTGTTCCTTGCTCTGGCGGAAGCCGGCGCCAAGAAGGCGGAGCACCGCTCGACCGAACAGAACATCGAATCGTCCGATCTGTTCAATTTCTACCAAGCCAAGAAGGTCCGCTCGACGATCGCCGAAACCGCCGCTCAGGCCTTTGAGGCCGAGCGCGTCGCCGCTACGGATCCCAAGGCGCAGGAGGCGTTTGAAAAGCAAATCGGCGATTGGAAGGCCGTGGTCGCCAAATTCGAAAAGGATCCGAAGAATCCCGGGGATAGCCTGGACGCGATTCAGGAGCGCGCCAAGGCGGCCGCCGAGGGGCGCGAATTGTCCAATCACAAGCTCGAACATTTCGAATACGCCAGCGGAGCGCTGCAAATCGCCATCGTCCTGGCTTCGGCGGCGATCATCACCGGCATGACCGTTCTGGCTTGGATCGCCGGCGGCCTCGGCGTGATCGGCGCCGTTCTGATGGCGTTCGGCTATCTCGCTCCCACGGTGCTGACCTTCCTGGGTTGACCGCGGCGGCGCGCGCGGCGTCCGAGGTCTCGAGAGCGTCGCGCGCACACCGTAATTTCGCCCTACCGGCGATGCGTCATGAACCCCTCGCTCCGAGTAATTTGGACAATCCGAGGAGTCGCCATGCGCTTGATCGCCAGTTCCCTGCTCACCCTCGCCGCGACGGCGATTTTCGCGCCTGGCGCGTCGGCGAGCGAGATCGAAGCCGCCTCAAGAGTCGATGCGGTGACCGTTTATCCCGACGCCGCGATCGTGACGCGGGTGGCCGAAGTCGACCTGTCCCAGGGCGACAACGTCCTCGTGTTCAAGGATTTGCCGCTGGCGCTCGATCCGGCTTCGCTGCGTCTGGAGGGCGTTTCGGGCGCTGCGCTGACGATCGGCGCGGTCGAAACGCGCGTCGCGCCCGCCGCGGCCAAGGCGCCCGACGACGCGCTCGCCGCCAAGATCGCCGGCTTGCGCGACGAGCGCGAGGGCTTGCAAACGACCATCGACGCTCTGCAAGCCAAGCGCGCGATGATCGTGCGTTTTTCGCAGAGCGGACCCGAAAAGCTTTCTCCCGAAGCCAAGCCGTTGGATGTCGGGGCGTGGCCCGCCGCCTGGGACGCCGTCGAAGCGGCGATCGCCAAGGTCGGCGCCGATCTGCGTCCGGCGCTCGACAAGGCGCGCGCGCTCGACGACGAGATCAAGGCTCTCGAAGCCGAGCGCCAGAAACCGCCGCTCCAAGCGGCCAAGCGAACGGCGAGCGTCACGCTCTCGGCCGCTCAAGGCGCGCACGCGTCGCTCTCGCTCTCCTATCGCGTCGCCGGCGTCGGCTGGGTTCCCGCCTATGACGCGGCGCTCAAAACCTCGGGCGATGCGAATAGCCTGACGCTGACGCGCCGGGCCGGGATTTCGCAGACGACCGGGGAGGATTGGAGCGACGTCGCGCTCACCGTCTCCACGGCGCGCGTCGCCCGCGCCGTCGACATCGCCGATGTGCAGGGCGAAAAAATCGACTTCTGGCAGCCCGAAATTCCGATCGCGGCGGCCCGCATGGCGCCGACGGCGAAGGCCCTTCCGGCGGGCGGGGTCTTCGGCCTCGACGCGTCGTCGGCGCAAACCCCCGCGCCGCCGGCCGAGCCGGTCGTCGCGCAAGAAGCGACGGCGCAGCTGCAGGCCAACGCCTATTCCGCGGAATTCAAGGCGCCGGGGCGCGTCACGCTGGCGAGCGACGGGGCGCGGAAGTCGTTCGTGCTCGGCCGTCTCGTCGCGCAGCCGACGCTCGCGGTGAAGACCGCCCCCGGCATCGATCCGACCGCCTATATCCAGGCGCATTTCGTCGACGCGGAGGATGCGCCGATTCTCGCGGGCGAAGTGGCGTTGCTGCGCGATGGCGCCTTCGTCGGTCAGAGCCGGATCGGCTTCGTCGCGCCGGGAGACGGCGTCGATCTCGGGTTCGGCGGCGACGACAAGATCAAGGTTCAGCGTGCGCCGGTCAACCGCAAGGAGAACGATCCGACCTGGTACAATCAGACCAAGATCGAGACGCGCGAATTCACCACCAGCATCAAGAACCTTCACGGCTTTCCGATCAAGGTGCAGGTCATCGATCAGATGCCGGTGTCGGAGAACGTCGCGATCTCCGTCGATCTTTCGCCGGCGACGACGCCGCCCACGGAAAAGCAAGTCGGCGACAAGCGCGGCGTGATGGGCTGGACGCTCGATCTCAAGCCGGGCGAATCGAAAGACATCCGCTTCGCCTATCGTCTGAAATGGCCCGCCGATCGCGAGATCATGATCGACGGCGCGCCATTGGCGGCGGGCGCGCGGTAGTCGGGGCGCCCAGCCGGCCGCCTAGGCGGAGTCGTCGAGAAGTCGACGACCCGAGGCGAAAGCGAAGGCGCGCCGGCGGCGGAGCGCGGCCGGCGACACGGCCTCGTTCGCGGCGGAGCCGGCCGGACGGCTGGGCGTCGGCGACGCGCCGGGATCGAGAACGGGCTGGCGCCGGGCGTGCGGTCGGGCCGAATCGCCGATCATCGCCGTCACGACCAGAGCCGCCGCCGCCGGGTTCAGGGCGTCTTTCAGACGCGCGAGGGCGCCGACGCGGCGATAATCGACGCCGTCCTGCAGATCGCGCGAAGTCAAGACGCGCACCGCGACGTCGTCGGGCGAGCCGAGCGCCGCGAGCGCGACCGCGAGCGGCTCGCCGGAGGGATCGCGAGCGATCCTCGTGGCGAGTTCGAGGGAGCACTCCAGCGCTTCGGCGAGGGCGCTCGCGAATCGTTCGGGTTCGGCGTCGAGCGCGAATCGTTCGAGTCGCGCGATCGCCTGCGACGTTTCGCGCCGCCGGACGGGGGTTCTCGGTCCTCCGAGCGTGGCGCGTTGGGCCGCGGTCATGATCTCGGCGCGCCGGCTCGAATCGGCTTCGAGGAACAACGCCGCCTGCTCCAGGCCCACGGGCCCGCGATCGAGCAGCGCCGCGGCCAGGCGTCGATCCAGCGCTCCGTCGATTCGTTGTTTGGCGCGACGGGCGAGCGCGGCGTAAACGCGTTGATCCATCGCGGCGCGGCGATTTCGGGCGAGCGCAATGAGAACTTCGATTTCGTCGTGATCGGCGAGAATGCCGACGAGTTCGGCGTCGAGATCGCGGCGCCGCGCCACGGCGCGGGCGCGCGCATTGTCGCCCGCGGCGGCCGCGAGCAGCCGCTCGCGCGGCAGGACGGCCGCGCATTGCAGAACGACGAGCGCGGCTTCGCCGCCGAGGGATTCGATGGTCGCGAGGACGTCGGCGGCCTCGGCGCAAGGCGCGAGCTTGCGCGCGACCGCGCAGCGCGTCGCATCGTCGGCGCGCCTGAGGCCATCGGATAGCGCGGCCGCGAATTCGGCGCCGTGCGCGAGCGTTTCGAACGGGCGCGTCAGGAAATAATCGGTCGCGACCCGCAACCAGAGCAGCCGGTCGGCCGCGAGCGGGCTGCGCGCGAGCGCGGCGAGGAAAGGCAGATCGGCCGGCGAGAGATCCGAAGCCAAGAACACGCTCCATTTTGCAAGGACGAAACAACGTCAGATTACGACGTTCTCGTTGACTTAGTATTAACCTTCACTCAGCGTAATGCGTCCCATGGCGCGACGCGCGACCTGGCGCACCGCCGCCGTCGGGGTTTGGCTATGGGCGAGCTTGTCCTTTTTCGGCCCGCTGGGGGCCTGGAGAGAAAGAATCACGCGGCGCGCGACGAAGACGCGCGGATCATTTTGTTCACGGGCGTGCGCTATCAGCGCACCAGCGATCCGGTCGCGCCGGCGGGCGAGGGCGACACCAGCGCGCCGCCGTCGGGCGGAATGGGCGGCGCCGGCCGAGGCCGCCGCAAGCGGCGCGGATAGCTCGTAGACTTTTCTCCTTGCCATTCCCCACGTCGTCCTGTAGCAGCGGCGGCGGGACACCTCTCCCCAACGAGAGGCGCCCATCTGAGAGGATGGCACATCATGACGAATACGCCCGCCGCGCGGCCTCATAACGCGCGTTTTTCTTCCGGCCCTTGCGCCAAACGGCCCGGCTGGACCCCCGAAGCTCTCAAGGACGCGGCGCTCGGCCGCTCGCATCGCGCCAAGCTCGGCAAGGCCAAGCTGAAACAGGCGATCGACCTGACGCGCGAAACGCTGGGCGCGCCCGCCGACTATCGCATCGGCATCACCGCCGGCTCCGACACCGGGGCGGTGGAGATGGCGCTGTGGTCGCTGCTCGGCGCGCGTCCTGTCGACGTGCTGGCGTGGGAAAGCTTCGGCGAAGGCTGGGTCACCGACATCGTCAAGCAGCTCAAGCTCAATGACGCGCGCGTGCTGAAGGCGCCGTACGGCGAACTGCCCGATCTCGCCCAAGTCGATTTCGACCACGACGTCGTCTTCACCTGGAACGGCACGACCTCGGGCGTGCGCGTTCCCGACGCCGACTGGATCGCCGCGGATCGCAAGGGCCTGACGATCTGCGACGCGACCTCGGCCGCCTTCGCGCAAGACCTCGATTGGGCCAAGCTCGACGTGACGACCTTCTCCTGGCAGAAGGCGCTCGGCGGCGAGGCGGCCCACGGCATGATCGTGCTCAGCCCGCGCGCGGTCGAGCGGCTGGAGAGCTACAAGCCCGCGTGGCCGCTGCCGAAACTGTTCCGCATGACCAAGGGCGGCAAGCTGATCGAGGGCATATTCGAGGGCGAGACGATCAATACGCCGTCGATGCTCTGCGTCGAGGATTACATCGACGCGCTGCTGTGGGCGAAGTCCTTGGGCGGCGTCGAGGCGTTGATCGCGCGCGCCGACGCCAACGCCAAGACGATCGCCGATTGGGTCGCGCGCACGCCCTGGATCGATTTTCTCGCCCGCGTTCCCGCGACGCGCTCAAACACCAGCGTCTGCCTGAAAGTCGTCGATCCCGCGATCGCGGCGCTGCCCGCCGACGCGCAGGCGGCGTTCGCCAAGGGGCTCGCGAGTTTCTTGGAGAAGGAAAAGGTCGCCTTCGACATCGGCGCCTATCGCGACGCGCCGCCCGGCCTGCGCATCTGGTGCGGCGCGACGGTCGAACGGAGCGACGTCGAAGCGCTGACGCTTTGGCTCGACTTCGCCTTCGCGCAGGAAAAGGCCAAGCTCGCCAAGGCGGCGTAAGGCGCGGCCCCTCCCTTCTCCCGTTTGCGGGAGAAGGTGTCGCCGCAGGCGACGGATGAGGGCTTGGCGCTAACGAATACGCCTCACTCGTCGCCAGCTGAACCATCCCCTCATCCGGCGCTTCGCGCCACCTTCTCCCGCACGCGGGAGAAGGGTCACGGCGCCCTCAACACCCACATTCCCATTCACAGACAGGAATCCCCTCATGGCTCCGCGCGTACTCATTTCCGACAAACTTTCCCCCGCCGCCGTCGCCATCTTCAAGGAGCGCGGCGTCGAGGTCGACGTCAAGCCCGGCCTCGACAAGGATGAACTCGCCAAGATCATCGGCGATTACGACGGGCTGGCGATTCGCTCGGCGACCAAGGTGACGGCCAAGCTGCTCGAACACGCCAAGAAGCTCAAAGTGATCGGGCGCGCCGGCATCGGCGTCGACAATGTCGACATTCCCGCCGCCACCGCGCGCGGCGTCATCGTCATGAACACGCCGTTCGGCAATTCGATCACCACCGCCGAACACGCGATCGCGCTGATGTTCGCGCTGGCGCGGCAGCTCCCCGCCGCCGACGCCTCGACGCAGGCGGGCAAATGGGAGAAGAACCGCTTCATGGGCGTCGAGCTGACGGGCAAGACCCTGGGCATCATCGGCTGCGGCAACATCGGCTCGATCGTCGCCTCGCGCGGCCTCGGTCTCAAGATGCGCGTCATCGCGTTCGATCCGTTCCTCAGCGCCGAGCGCGCCGCCGAGATCGGCGTCGAGAAGGTCGAGCTCGACGAGCTGCTGAAGCGCTCCGACTTCATCACCTTGCACACGCCGATGACGGCGCAGACCAAGAACATCCTTTCCGCCGAGGCCATCGCCAAGACCAAGAAGGGCGTGCGCATCATAAATTGCGCGCGCGGCGGCCTGGTCGACGAGGCGGCGTTGCGCGCGGCGCTCGACAGCGGCCATGTCGCCGGCGCGGCCTTCGACGTGTTCGTCGAGGAGCCGGCGGCCGCCAATCCGCTGTTCGGCCATCCCAACGTCGTGGCGACGCCGCATCTCGGCGCCTCGACCAACGAGGCGCAGGAGAACGTCGCGCTGCAGGTGGCCGAACAGATGTCGGATTATCTCGTGCGCGGCGCGATCACCAACGCGGTCAATTTCCCCTCGATCACCGCCGAGGAAGCGCCGTTGCTGAAGCCCTTCATCGCGCTCGCCGAAGGCCTCGGCTCGTTCGCGGGACAGCTCACCGACGCGCCGATCTCCAAAGTGACGATCACCTATGAGGGCGCCGTCGCCGGGCTCAAGACCAGGGCGCTGACCTCTGCGGCGATCGCCGGCCTGCTCCGACCCTCGCTCGTCGACGTCAACGTCGTTTCCGCGCCGACAGTCGCCGCCCATCGCGGCATCGTCATCGACGAAGTGACCCGCGCCGCCGCCGGCGATTACGAGAGCTTCATCACGCTTACCGTGACCACCGCCAAACAGGACCGTTCGATCGGCGGCACCGTGTTCCACGACGGCAAGCCGCGCATCCTGTCGATCAAGGGCATCAAGGTCGACGCCGAATTCACGCCGTCGATGATCTATGTCACCAACGAGGACAAGCCGGGCTTCATCGGGCGTTTCGCCAGCCTGCTCGGCGAGGCCGGCGTCAATATCGCGACCTTCGCCCTCGGGCGCGATCGGGAGGGCGGCTCGGCGATCGCGCTGGTCTCGATCGACGGTCCCGCCCCCGAAGGCGTGCTCGCCAAGGTCAGCCAGATTCCCGGCGTGAAGCAGGCCAAAGCGCTGAAGTTCTGAGGCCCGTTGCAGCGACGCCCCGCGACTCGGCGCTCATCGCCGCCACACCGTGAGCGAGACGTCGGCCGCCGCGTCGATGGTCTCGGCGGCGCCGGGGCGAAGCCCTGCGCGCGTCAACAAGGTTTGCGCGCTGAAGCCGCGATCGCAAGCGGCGAACGCCGCCCTGCCGCCGCCGAGCGACACGCGGTGCGCGCGCGTGAGATGGAAGGCTTCATAGCCGACGCCTAAGAACAGATCGAAGACGTCCCTGCCGCCGGGGACGGCGACGCGCCCGCCGCCGGGCAGCAAAGCCGCGCTGGCGTCGCGCCACGACGTCTTGGCGGGATTCCACCAATATTCGTCGCCGCGCCGCTCCAATCCGCTGGACGAACGCGAAAGCACCAGGCGCCGACGGCCCCTGACGTTGGGATTGGCCTCGTGGCCGAGGCGGCCGAGCGCGACGAGGTCCGCGCGGTCGAGCTCGCGCTGGAAAATGTCCCAATCGGCCTCGTTGCGTAGCGATGGCGGCGTCCGGCCGTCGGGGCCGGCGATGCGGTCGTCTCGGGAAAGGATGGCGTAGCCGTGGATTTTGATTATGGGCGGCGACATGGGTCTCGGCGCGTGAAAGTTTCGCTCGAAGTGCTATATCAGGCGCGCGGCCCGCGCCGCGTGAAATTGGAATGGGCGCCATGACCGATCCAAATCCGGCCTTGCCCGCCGTGTCGCCGGGCCCCGCCGAGCCGACCCGCGTCGATCCGCGGCTGCTCGAAATTCTCGTCTGCCCGTTGACGCGCGCGACCTTGAGCTATGACGCCGAGCGCCAGGAACTGATCTCGCGCGCGGCCAAGCTCGCCTATCCCATCCGCGACGGCATCCCGATCATGCTGCCGGAAGAAGCGCGGCGGCTGGAGGAGTAGCGCGGCTCACCCGCGCTTGCCCGCGAAGAATTCCCTCAGCATCGCCGCCGCTTCGCTCTCGCGGATGCCGCCGTAGATTTCCGGCGCATGCAGGCATGTCGCCTGCGAAAAGAAGCGCGGGCCGTGTTCGACGGCGCCGCCCTTCGGGTCGGGCGCGGCGTAATAGAGGCGGCGCAGCCGCGCGTGGCTGATCGCGCCCGCGCACATCGCGCAGGGCTCCAGCGTCACATAGAGATCGCAGTCGATGAGGCGCGCCGCGCCGAGGCGCTGGGCGGCCTCGCGGATCGCCAGCATTTCCGCGTGGGCGGTCGGATCGGCGTCCTCGCGCGTGCGGTTGCCGGCGCTCGCGATCACCTTGCCGCCGCAGGCGAGCGCGGCGCCGATCGGAACCTCGCCGCGGCGCTCGGCGGCGCGCGCCTCGGCGAAGGCGACGCTCATCGGGTCTTTCTCCACGTGCGGCGGCTCCTCGCGCCTCGCGACAGGGGCGCGGCAAGCTGCTAGGACACCGCGACAAGCAAAGCAAGAAGAGGCCATGAATCAAAATCCCCCCGCCGCCGCGCCGCCGAATCAAACGCGCGAAGGCCAGCGCATCGCCAAGGTGATGGCGCGAGCCGGCCTGTGCTCGCGCCGCGACGCGGAAAGCTGGATTCTCGAAGGGCGCGTCAGCGTCAACGGCAAGATCCTGGAAAGCCCGGCCTTCAACGTCACGGCCGACGACGATATCCGCGTCGACGGCCAACGCCTGAAGGAGGCCGAGCGCACGCGGCTCTTCCTGTTCCACAAGCCGCGCGGGCTGGTGACGACGGCGCGCGATCCCGAGGGACGGCCGACGATCTTCGATTCCCTGCCCGAGGACTTGCCGCGCGTCGTCGCGGTCGGCCGCCTCGACATCAACACCGAGGGGCTGATCCTGCTCACCAACGACGGCGGCCTAGCGCGCGTGCTCGAACTGCCCGCCACCGGTTGGCTGCGTCGCTATCGCGTGCGCGCCCACGGCGCGATCGAGCAGACTCGGCTCGACGCCTTGCGCGAGGGCGTGACGATCGAGGGCATTCACTACGCCGGCATCGAGGCCCGGCTCGAGCGCGAGCAGGGCTCCAACGTCTGGATCATGATGGGCCTGCGCGAGGGCAAGAATCGGGAAATCAAGCGCGTGCTCGAGCATCTCGGCCTCTCGGTCAACCGGCTGATCCGCGTCTCCTTCGGCCCGTTCGAGCTCGGCGATCTCGCCGAGGGCGAGGTCGCGGAAGTGCGCACGCGCGTCTTGCGCGATCAGCTCGGCGCCAAGCTCGCGAGGGAAGCGGGGGTCAATTTCGACGCCGATGTCGTCGATCACGCCGCGCCGCCTCCCCCGCCGCCGCCCGCGCCCAGGCCCGGCGAACGCCGCTGGGCGGGCGGGCGCGAACGCTCCGATCGCGACGGCCCCAAGCCGCGCGGCGCGATCGCGAGAAAGGAACCCGAGCCCTCGCAGGCGCCGCGTAAACGCAAGCACGTTTCCGCATTGCGCGCCGAGATCGCGGCGGGCGGGAGCGGCCCGCGCAAACGCATCGAGCGCAGCGCGACGAGCGACCGCAAGGGCCGCGAGATCAAGGTCGAGCGCATCGTGGCGACGCCCGAGACGTTGCGCCGGCGCGAGGCCGAGAGCGCGCGGCGCGAGCGCTCGCGCCAAAGGGCCGCGCCGGAGCGGGAGGCTCGGCCTTCGCGTTCGCCGCGCGGCGAGCCGGCGAGCCCCGAACGGCGCGGCGGCAAGCCGTTCGAAAAACGCGCGTCTTCCGGCGAGGGCCGTCCGCCGTCGCGAGAAGGCGGCAAGCCGTTCCACAAGCGCGCGCCGTCCGGCGAGGCTCGCTCCGCCCCGCGCTCAGAGGGCAAGCCTTTCGAGAAACGCGGGTCTTCCGGCGAAGGTCGTCCGCCGTCGCGAGAGGGCGGCAAGCCTTTCCACAAGCGCGCGCCGTCCGACGAGGCTCGCTCCGCTCCGCGCTCAGAGGGCAAGCCGTTCGAGAAACGCGCGTCTTCCGGCGAGGGCCGTCCGCCGCCGCGGGAAGGCGGCAAGCCTTTCCACAAGCGCGCGCCGTCCGGCGAGGCTCGCTCAGCGCCGCGCGGCGAGGGCAAGCCGTTCGAGAAACGCGGGTCTTCCGGCGAGGGCCGTCCGCCGTCGCGAGAAGGCGGCAAGCCGTTCCACAAGCGCGCGCCGTCCGGCGAGGCTCGCTCAGCGCCGCGCGGCGAGGGCAAGCCGTTCGAAAAGCGCGCCTCCTCGGGCGAAGGCCGTCCGCCGCCGCGAGGGGGCGGCAAGCCGTTCGGCAAGCGCCCGTCCTCGGGCGAAGGCCGTTCCCCGCCGCGCGGCGGCAAGCCCGACGGCAAGCGGCCGCCGCGGCGCCCCTGAGCGATGCGCATCGTCGGCGGCAGGCTGAAAGGGCGCGTGCTTCATGCGCCGGCTTCGCGGGCGATCCGGCCGACGTCGGAGCGCCTGCGCGAATCGATCTTCGACATTCTCGCCCATCGCCATGACGCCGTGGAGGGCGCGCGCGTCGTCGATCTCTTCGCCGGCTCCGGCGCGCTGGGGATCGAGGCGCTGTCGCGCGGCGCCGAATTCGCGCTGTTCGTCGACAATGGCGCGGAGGCGCGCGCGCTGCTGCGCGCCAATGTCGAGGCCCTGGCGCTCGGCGGCGTAACCCGCATCTGGCGCGCCGACGCGACGCGGCTCGGCAAGGCGCCGGCCGGGCCGCCGTTCACCCTCGCCTTCCTCGATCCGCCCTACGACAAGGGCCTCGCCGGGCCCGCGCTCGCCGCGCTATGCGAGGGCGGCTGGCTCGCCGCGGACGCGCTCGTCGTGGTCGAGGAGGCGGCCAAGGCGGAGATCGCGGCGCCGCCCGCGCTCGAGCTTGTCGACGAGCGGGTCTATGGCGAAACACGGATCGCGTTCTTCGTCGCGGCGGACGGTCGATAGACGGCGGGCGCCCGCGCAAGGAGCGCTTCGCCGCTTGCCCGGCGCGCCGGGCAGGGGCTGGAGGAATAGCCGGGAGCGGGCCCGCTCCTCGCCCCAGGGGTTTGGCGTTCGCCTCGCCTTAAGCAAGCGGCGCCGAGCGACTGGCGGCGGGCGCGAATGCGTCCTATATGTCGAAGTTATGTCAAAGCGGGCGTTTCCCCTGGACGTCCAGTGTCTTCTCCAGCCGGTCGAGTATCGATGACGCCTCTTCTTTCCGAGCCCCATCTCGACGTCGCCGCGCCGGGCTCCGCGCGCCCGGCCGCCGGCTCGGGCGTCGTCGATTTCCGCCTCGACAACGGCCTGACGGTGGTCGTCATTCCCGATCGCCGGGCGCCGGTGGTCACCCATATGGTGTGGTATCGCAACGGCTCGGCCGACGATCCCTTGGGCAAGTCGGGAATCGCGCATTTCCTCGAACATCTCATGTTCAAGGGCACCAAGGCCCATCCGCAAGGCGAATTCTCCCTGCGCATCGCCGAAATCGGCGGCCAGGAGAACGCGTTCACCAGCAACGACTACACCGCCTATTTCCAGCGCGTCGCCAAGGAGCATCTCGGAGCGATGATGGAATTCGAGGCCGACCGCATGACCGGGCTCGTGCTCACCGACGAAATCGTCGCCCCCGAGCGCGACGTGGTGTTGGAAGAGCGGCGCATGCATTGCGACGCCGATCCGAGCGCGCAGCTCAGCGAGGCGGTGCAGGCCACCCTCTTCACCCATCACCCCTACGGCACGCCGATCATCGGCTGGGCCCACGAGATCGAGAGCCTCAGCCGCGAGGACGCGCTCGCCTATTACGCGCGCTTCTACACCCCGGAGAACGCGATCCTGATCGTCGCCGGCGACACCGACGTCGAGGAGGTGCGCCGCCTCGCCGAGCAGCACTACGGCACGATCCGCCCGCGCGGCGCCGCGCCCGAGCGCCATCGCCCGCAAGAGCCCGCGCCCGTCGCGCGCCGGCTCGTCGTCGTCAATGACGAAAAGGTCGAACAGCCGAGCTGGCAGCGCTGCTATCTCGCGCCTTCGCACCGCACCGGCGCGCCCGGCGAATCCGAAACGCTCGACGTGGTCGCCCATCTCCTGGGCGGCGGCCAGACGAGCCTGCTCTATCGCAAGCTGGTCCTCGAGGACAAACTGGCGGTCGCGGCGGGCGCCTATTACATGGGCTCGGCCGTCGACGAGACGCGGTTCTATCTCTACGCCATGCCGGTTTCCGGCGTCTCGCTCACCGAACTCGACGCCGCGCTCGATCGCGTCCTCGCATCCTTCCTCGCCGACGGCGTCGACGCCGCCGCCCTGGAGCGCGCCAAGACCCGCCTCGTCGCCGACGCGATCTATGCGCAGGACAGCCAGGCGACGTTGGCGCGGTGGTACGGCGCGGCGCTCGCCACCGGGCAGACCATTCGCGACGTCCAGGAATGGCCGGCGCGCATCGAGGCGGTGAGCGCGGAAAGCGTGCTGGCCGCGGCGCGCAAGTGGCTCGACCGCCGCCGCGCGGTCACCGGCTTTCTCTTGCCGGCGGAAGATCAGGCGGCCTGAACGTCAGGCCGCGGCCGAACATTCTGACGAAGCGCTCATCGTCAAAGGGAGCGCAGGTCAAGGAAACGCTCATGAACATTCCTCTCGTCAACCCGCACGCCCAAAGCACGGTCAATGTGCGCGAACTCGTCACGCTGCGCGGCGTTCGCTTCTGGCTGGTCGAGGACTATGCGGTTCCCCTGGTGTCGCTCGAATTCGCCTTTCGCGGCGGCGCGGCGCAGGACCCGGCGGGCAATGCGGGCGCCGCGACCTTGTTGGCCGGCCTCTTGGACGAAGGCGCGGGCGATCTCGACAGCCAAGCCTTCCAGCAGGCGCTCGACGAAAAGGCGATCGAAATCTCCTTCCATTGCGAGCGCGACCACATCGGCGGGCGGATGCGAACCCTCGCGCGCCATCTCGACCGCGCCGGCGAGCTGCTGCGCCTTTGCCTCAACGCGCCGCGCCTCGACGAGGCGCCGTTCGAGCGCGTGCGCGAGCAGATGAACGCGCAGCTGCGGCACGAGGCGAACGATCCGGCGGCGATGGCGAGCCGCGCCTGGCGCGCGCGCGTCTTTCCCGGCCATGCCTACGGTCTGCCGACGAACGGCACGCACGAGAGCCTCGCCGCGATCCAGCGTGACGAACTCAAGGGTCTCGCCGGCCGGCTCGTCACGCGCGGCGCCCTGCATATCGGCGTCGTCGGCGCGATCGATGCCGAGCGGGCGGCGCGGCTCGTCGACGAGGTGTTCGCCGATCTGCCGGCGAGCGGCGATCTTAGCGTCGTCGTCGCAGCGCCGTTCGCGGGGCTCGGCGGCATCGAGATCGTCGATCTCGACGTGCCGCAATCGACGATTCGTTTCGGTCGCCCCGCCGTGGCGCGCGAGGATCCCGATTACATCGCCAGCATCGTGCTCGCGCACGTGCTCGGCGGCTCCGGTCTCACCTCGCGGCTGTTCCGCGAAGTCAGGGAAAAGCGCGGCCTCGCCTATTCGGTTTCGGCCTCGGTCTCGACGTTCGATCACGCGAGCTATCTCTACGGCGGCACGACCACCAAGAACGAGCGCGCCAACGAATCGCTCGACGTCATTGGCGCCGAAATTCTCGACATGGCGCACGGCGGCCTCAGCGAGGACGAACTGGAGAAGGGCAAGAAATACCTCATCGGCTCCTATCCCCTTCGCTTCGACACCTCGGCCAAGATCGCCGGTCAGCTCGTTCACATCCAGCTCGAAGGCCACGGCCCGACCTGGCTCGTCGAGCGCAATGTTCAGGTCGCGGCGGTGACGATGGCCGACGCGCGGCGCACCGCCGAGCGCGTGTTCGGCGACGGCGCCCTCAGCGTCGTCCTGGTGGGACGACCGGCGAGCGCGTAGGGGGCGCTTCTCGATTTTCCCGAGCCGCCCACGATTCTGCTTGAATCCTTCGCCGCCCGCGTCGAAATGGGCGCATGTCCATTCGCCGCCTCGACCCGCTGCTGATCGACCGCATCGCCGCCGGCGAAGTCGTCGAGCGGCCGGCGGCGGCGATCAAGGAACTCGTCGAGAACGCGCTCGACGCCGGCGCGACGCGCATCGACGTCGCGATCGAGGCGGGCGGGCGCGGCCTGATCCGCGTCAGCGACGACGGCCTCGGGATGGACGCGGAGGATCTCGCGCTTTGCGTCGAGCGCCACGCGACCTCGAAAATTCCCGACGGCGATCTCACGACAATCGCGACGCTGGGGTTTCGCGGCGAGGCGCTGCCCTCGATCGCCTCGGTTTCGCGGCTCGAAATCCGCACCCGCGCGCGCGGCGCGGATCGCGCGTTCGAGATGCGCGTCGAGGACGGCGTCAAGGGCGCGCCGCGCCCGTCCGCGCATCCCCAGGGCACGCGCGTCGAGGCGCGCGATCTCTTCGCGGCGACGCCGGCGCGGCTGAAATTCCTCAAATCCGACCGTGGCGAATCGCAAGCCTGCGCCGACGTCGTGCGCCGCCTCGCGCTCGCCAATCCGCAGACGCGCTTTTCCTTCGCCAGCGAAATCGGCGCCTCCTTCGACTGGCCGGCCTGCGGGGCGGGCGAAGCGGGCGAGCGCGAGCGCATGCGCCAGGCGCTGGGCGAGGATTTCATCGCCAACGCGCTGCGCATCGACGCTTTGCGCGAGGGCGTGTGCTTAAGCGGCTACGTCGGCCTGCCGACGCTCAACAAGCCCAACGCGCTGTCGCAATATTTCTTCGTCAACGGCCGCGCCGCGCGCGACAAGCTCATCGCCGGCGCGTTGCGCGCGGCCTATCTCGACTATCTCCCGCAAGGGCGCCACGCCGTCGCGGCGCTGTTCGTCGCCTGCGACCCCAAAGAGGTCGACGTCAACGTCCATCCCGCCAAGGCCGAGGTGCGCTTTCGCGATAGCGGCCTGGTGCGCGGCCTCATCGTCGGCGCGGTCAAACAGGCGCTCGAAGGCGCGTTGCACCGGGCGACGACGACCGGCGGCGCGAACACGCTCGCCGCGATGCGCGCGCCGCAATGGCGCGGGGCGCCGCCGCAGGGATGGGACTGGCGCGCTTCGCCCGCCGCGCCGGATTTGGCGAACGCCAATCGTTTCGCCGAGCCGATGCAGCGCTCGTTCGGCGATTTCGCGCCCGCCGCCAACGCCAGCGCCGGCGCCGCGCCGCCATCAAACGCCGATCTCGCCGCGCCGCTCGGCGCCGCGCGCGCCCAGGTGCACGACGCCTATATCCTCGCCCAGACGCGCGATGGGCTGGTGATCGTCGACCAGCACGCGGCGCACGAGCGCATCGTCTATGAAAAGCTGAAACGCGAGCGCGAAGAGAACGGCGTCGTCAGGCAGATCCTGCTGAGCCCGCTCGTCGTCGATCTCGAGCCGCGCGCGGCTTCCGCGCTGATCGAGCGCGCCGGGGAGTTGGAAAAGCTCGGCCTCGTCGTCGAAGGCTTCGGCCCTGGCGCGGCGCTGCTGCGCGAAGCCCCCGCGCTGCTGGACGGCGCCGACATGGCCGCGCTCGTCCGCGACCTCGCCGAGGATCTGGCCGCCGAGGACGGCGCGCTCACCCTGGAGCGCCGGCTCGACCATCGCCTCGCGACCATCGCCTGCCACCATTCCGTCCGCTCGGGCCGTAAGCTGAGGCCCGAGGAGATGAATGCGCTGCTGCGCGAAATGGAGGCGACGCCGGGCGCCGGCCAGTGCAATCACGGCCGGCCGACTTATGTCGAGCTGAAGCTGGCGGATATCGAGCGGCTGTTCGGGAGGAGGTAGGAGCGCGCGCGGCTGCCCGCGCGGCGCTTTTGATCGCGCGCATGGCGCGGACGGAAGAGGCGTAGAAAAATACAATTGTCTCGCCCCTTTATCCCGCCGACGAGGCAAGGAGTCCTGCGATGAGGGATATTCTCGATCTCATGCGCGAGCGGCATTCCGCGCGGGCGCCCTATGACCCGCAGCGCAAGCTGACGAAGCAGCAGCTCGCCGCGATTCTCGAAGCGGCGTCCTGGGCGCCGACGGCGCACAACATGCAGAACTTCGAGGTCGTCGTCATCGACGATCCGGCTTGCCTCCAGGCGATCGCCGCGGTCGAGACCAAGACCAACGCGGTCTTCCTGCGCGAGAATTTCGAACAGCTGTCTTTTTCCGAAGAGGAGCTTCGCCGCAAGAAGACCGGCATAATCGCGAGCAGGTTCCCGCCGGCCTGGCGCACGCCGGGCGCCGATTTCGACGCGGTCGCGGCCGCGGCGGAGCCCCAGCCGCTCAGCCATTCCATGCAAGGCTGCCCATGCCTGTTGCTCGTTCTCTACGACGCGCGCAAACGCGCGCCGGCTTCCGAGGGCGACGTCTTGGGCTTGCTCAGCCTCGGTTGCGTCATGGAAAACATGTGGCTTACCGCCGAATTCCTCGGCGTCGGCCTGCAGATCCTGAGCGTCTTCAGCAGCGAGCCGGTCGAACGGGAGATGCGGCGCATCCTCGGTTTCCCGTCCCATCTCAAGATCGCCTACGCCTGCCGCCTCGGCTATCCCGCCGCGGTGCGCGATTATGTCCGCGTGCGCCGTGATGTGAACGACTTCGCCCATCGAAACCGATACGGCAGGAAAGGCCTCGAATGAGCGGCGCTCTCGGCGCGACGCGGACCGACTGTGGGTTACGAGGGCGCAACGCGAAGCGGCGCGCCTATTCGCCCGCCGGCCTGAGATAATATGGCTCGACGGCGCCCGTCAGCTTGATCGTCAGGAGATTGCCCTTGCGGTCGCGGGTCTTGCCGACCGGCGCGCGGATCCAGTTTTCGCTGACGCAATATTCCTCGACGTCGTCGCGCTCCCGGCCCTTGAAGCGAATGCCGACGCCGCGGGTCATCGCCGCCTCGGAATAATAAGGGCTTTTCGGATCGACGCTGAGATGGTCGGGCGGCTGGTCGGTCATGTCGCGATCCCCCGCGGGCGCCCCCGCGCGGGCCTCAACCTGCGACGGCGAGCGCCTTGACGCGCTTGGCGAGGCGCGAGATTTTCCGCGACGCGGTGTTCTTGTGCAGGATGCCCTTCTGCGCGGCGCGGGCGATCAGCGGCTCGGCGCCGCGCAGCGCTTCGGCGGCGACGGCGGGGTCTTTGGACGCGATCGCCTCTTCGACCTTGCGCACGTAGGTGCGCATCTGGCTGCGGCGCGACTTGTTGACCGCGGTGCGGCGGGCGATCTTGCGGACGGCCTTCTGGGCCGACTTCGTATTGGCCATAAACTCGTTTCCTTCGCTGCGACGGCGCTCGGGGGAAACGCGCGCGTTCGCTCAATATCGATGAGGCCGGGTCGCGGCCCAGCCTGTTGGGTCGCGCTTATAAGCGCTGCGCACGCGCCCCGTCAACCGCCGATCGCGCCGCGCAGGATGGGTTCGAGCCCTTCGCGCGGCGGCGCCGCAGGCTGCTAACCCTGGGGCTGATCGAGCGCAAGCGGCGCGGCGGCGGGCGGCGGCGGCGCCTTGGCGGGCTTCGCTTTCGCGCCGGTCTGCAGATCGCGCCAGGAATCGTTCTGCGCGATCATTTGCCGGATCGCCTGCACATTGGCGCTGGCGGCTTCAGCCGACATGTCCCGGCGGCCGACTTGCTCGGCCTCGGCGAACTTGCCCTCGAGCGCGAGGATCAGCGCGAGATTGTTGCGCACCCGCGCGTCGGCGCGAGGGCTGGCGCTCGCCTCGCGCAACGCCTCTTCGGCGAGCGTCAATTGCTTGGACAGCGCATAGGAAAGGCCGAGGTTGCTGAGGATCGACGGCTCGCCCGGCGCGATCTTGAGCGCGTCGCGGTAGAATTTTTGCGCGCTGTCGTGGTCGCCCAGCCGATCGGCGACCGAGCCTTCCACCGACATGATCGTCCAGTCCGGCCGCTCCGGGGCGTAGGCGCGCGACAGCACCTCCTTGGCCTGTTCGAACTGCCCGGAGTCGGCGAGCGCCTTGCCGTAGGCGCCCAGCACTTCGAAATCCCTGGGCGATTTGACCGCCGCCGCCTGCATCACCGCCGCCGCTTCGCTGTAGCGCGTCAAGGCGCGCAGCGCCCGCGCGTAATTGATCGAGGCGATCTTTTCGCCGGGATTACGGTCGTACCGCTTGCCCCAGTCCTCGGCGTAGGCGCGCAAATCCGCTTCATTGGTCGGCAAGACCTGCTGCGTCCCGGCGATCGACCCCGTGACGTCGCCGAAGTCGCGGCAACCGCCCAGCGGCGCCGCGGCGGCCATGAGGGCGATGAGGGCGATGGCGCTCAGCCAACGCGAAACACGGCGGAGATCGGTGACGAGCGGCATGACGGGCCCATTGGCGCTGACTTTCCGTAAAGCAATAAATCGTTAACGCTAACGGATCGTTAACGCGCGATTTTGGGACTCGGCGGCGGCGGCGGGCGCGCTTATGATCGCCTCTTCAAATCGAATCGAATCGGATCTCGAGAATTGTTCGCTTCCTTCGCTCCGCCCTCCGCCGCCGCCATTCCCGTCTGGTTCGCCAGCGCCGACAATTGGGACTCGCTCCGCGAGGCGATCGGCGCGAACGCCGCGCGCTTCGCCGCCGCCTGCGGTTTCGAGCCTAAGGCGGGGCGGCTGCAATTGTTGCCCGACGCGCAAGGCGGCCTCGCCGGCGTCCTGTTCGGCCTCGCCGGCAAAGGCGCGAAGGGGCGCGATCCCATGGCGCCGGGCAAGCTCGCGAGCGCCCTTCCCGAGGGAACCTACCGCTTCGCCAACGCGCCGCACGAGCCGGAACTCGCGGCGTTGGCGTTCCTGCTCGGGCTCTATCGCTTCGAGCGTTACCGCGCCGACCCGACGCCGCAGCCGCGCCTCGTCGCGCCCGAGGGGATCGACGCGGCGCGAATCGAACGCATCGCGCAGGCGGTCGCCTTCGGCCGCGACCTCGTCAATACGCCCGCCAACGATCTCGGACCGGGCGCGCTGGAAAGCGAGGCGGCGCGGCTGGCCGAAGAATTCGGCGCGAGCCTCGAAGTGACGCGCGGCGAATCGCTGCTCGATCGCCACCTGCCTCTCGTCCACGCCGTGGGCCGTGCGAGCGCCGAGGCGCCGCGCCTCGTCGACTTCGTCTGGGGGCGCGCCGACGCGCCCAAGGTGACGCTGGTCGGCAAGGGCGTCGTGTTCGACACCGGCGGCCTCGACATCAAGCCGTCGAGCGGCATGCAGCTGATGAAGAAGGACATGGGCGGCGCCGCCGCCGCGCTCAGCCTCGCGCGCCTCGTCATGCAATCCGGTCTCGACGTGCGCCTGCGCGCGATTGTTCCGATCGTCGAAAACGCGATTTCGGCCGATTCGATGCGCCCCGGCGACATCCTGCGCAGCCGCAAGGGGCTCACGGTGGAGATCGGCAACACCGACGCCGAGGGGCGGCTCATTCTCGCCGACGCGCTGGCGCTCGCCGACGAAGAGGCGCCGGAGCTGTTGTTCGATTTCGCGACGCTGACCGGCGCGGCGCGCGTCGCGCTCGGCCCCGACCTGCCGCCCTTCTACACCGACGACGAAGCGCTCGCCGCCGAGATATCCGCCGGCGCGGCGCGCGCTTGCGACCCGCTGTGGCGCCTGCCGCTGTGGCGTCCCTACGACGCGATGCTGGAGAGCAAGGTCGCCGACCTCGACAACGCGCCGAGCGGCGGCTTCGCCGGCTCGGTGACCGCGGCGCTGTTCCTCGCGCGATTCGTCACGGGCGCGAAGGCCTGGGCGCATTTCGACATCTACGCCTGGAACCCCAAGCCGCGCGCCCACGCTCCGCAGGGCGGCGAAGTGCAAGCGGCGCGCGCCGTGTTCGAGCTGTTGGAGGCGCGCTACCGGCGTTGACGCCCGATCCGCCTCATCGAGGCGGCGCGGGACTTTCCTCGGCCAGACGCCTCAGCATGACGACGTCCTCGGGGTCTCGTCCGGCGGCGACGAATCCGTGCTCGGCGTCGGTCCAGAGGGCGAGGCTGACGCCGTCCGATTCGCGTAAGGCCGGCCGCGTCGGCGCCGGGGCGTCGAGGGGTTCGATCAGCAGGCCGACGCGTTCGCCTCGTCGATCCTCATAGACGAGAAACGCGGCGCTCGTCGTCGTTCCCGGCGCGATGCGTCCGCCCAGCAGCGTCAGCGCGCTCGAAGAAAATTCGGGGACGGCGATCGCTCGGGCGAACTGCGGCGTCAACCATTTCGTCAGCGTCTCCGGATCGCTCGTGCGGAATTCGACCGAGACGTCCGAACTCGCCGCGAAGGCGCGATAAGCGGCGAGGCCCGCTTCGATCGACTGGCCTTGCGGCCATGTCGGGCCGCCCGGCGCGCCGGTGACGATGAGGCCCGCCGCGAGCGCCGCAATCGCCAGCACGCGCCAAGCGAGGGCGAACCGCGGCGCGGACGGGACGACGGACGGCGTGCGCGGGACGGGCGCGGTCTGCGCGCGCGCCGGCTTTGCGCGAGTTTCGCCGTCCGCGCGCGTCGCGACGGCGCTTCGGCGCGCTTGGATCGCCGACGTCATCCAGAGCGGAAAATTCTCGTTCGAATTCCCTCCGAAGTCGATCGCGGCGCGAGCCGAGGCGGCGGCGCCGTAAGCGGCGCGGATCGCCCCGTTTTGCGACTCCCACAGCGCGACCTGACGCCTCAGATCGGCATCCTCGCGCAGCCGCGCCTCGAACGCCCGCCGATCGGCCGCACCGAGGCAATTGTCGACATAGGCGAAAGCTTCCGCCGTTTCGAACCGGCTCGTCACTTGACGATCCGCAGATGCGCGGCGCTCGGCCAAGCCGTTTGCCTAGGCGCCGATTCGCGCGCCGCGCTCATATGCGCGCTTATCCGCGCGCGCGCGCGGCCCAGGCGATCGATCACGGCGGCCAAGGGAATGTCGAGCGCTTCGGCCGCCTGGCAATGCGAGAACCCGGCGAGCACGACGAGCAACAGAGCCTCGCGCAGCTCGAGCGGCAGATTGCGCACGCCTGATGTCACCGAAGAATTGCCGCGCCCGCCCGAGCCGAGCCCCTCGACCCAACCGCCGTCATCGTCGGCCGACATACGGCGGACATGGCGGCGGTAGAGCCGGATGAATTGGGCGAAGGCGCGCACACGCGCGGATCGGCCATCGGCGGCGGGATCGTCGATCAAGGTCAGCGACGCCTGACGGAAGAGCTTGTCGACCAAGGACGCCGCGCAGCCATCGTCGCAAACGAATCGGTCGTCGCGGACGAGCGCCAGTCCAAAGCACCGCATAGCGCCTGCGTCGTCACACCATTCCCGGCTCGAAGACACGACGGCAAAACCCGTAAACGTGAATTAATGTTAACAAGTCTATTCCGAACATTTGGCGCTTCCAAGGGGCTTTGTGAGCGATTTCACATATTTTGTGACGAGCCGGAGCGCCGCGGACCCTTCCCATGCGCCTCGGCCGACGCTAAGGGATGGCCCTTTATCGCCCCGAACGGCGTGGGCGGGACGGACGAACGAGGTCTCGATGGCGCAGGAAGGCTCGAGCGGATCCGGTGAAGGCGTCATGCGCGGGCTGCGCGGCGTCATTCTCGGGGTCGCCAACAATCGTTCGATCGCCTGGGGCATCGCCAAGGCCGCGCGCGCCGCCGGCGCCGAGATCGCGATGACCTATCAGGGGGACGCTCTGGAGAAACGCGTTCGACCCCTGGCGCAGGAACTGGGCGCGCACGTTCTCGGCCATTGCGACGTGACCGACAGCGCGACGATCGACGCGGTCTTCGCCGAGGCGCAGAAACTTTGGGGCCGGCTGGACTTCGTCGTCCATTGCATCGCCTTCGCCGACAAGGACGAATTGACCGGCCGATACATCGACACCAGCGAAAGCAATTTCAACAAGTCGCTCGCCGTCTCCTGCTATTCCTTCACCGCGATCGCGCAGCGCGCGGAGAAGTTGATGACGAACGGCGGCTCGCTGTTGACCCTGACCTATTACGGCGCCGAGAAATGGATGCCGCACTACAACGTCATGGGCGTGGCGAAAGCCGCGCTCGAAGCGAGCGTGCGCTATCTCGCCGCCGATCTCGGGGAGAAGGCGATCCGCGTCAACGCCATTTCCGCGGGGCCGATCAAGACCCTCGCGGCTTCCGGCATCGGCGATTTTCGCTACATCTTGCGCTGGAACGAATTGAACGCGCCGCTGCGCCGTTCCGTCACCGCCGAGGAAGTCGGCGAAAGCGCGGTCTATCTGCTGTCGCCGATGTCGCGCGGCGTCACCGGCGAAATCCTCCATGTCGATGCGGGCTACCACGTCGTCGGCATGAAGAACCCCGCCGCGCCGGATATCTCCATCGTCAAGGAATAGCGCCGCGACTCGTCGCGCGGGGACCGGCGCGGACGTCGGCCACGAGGCGCCAAAACGCGAACGCCGCGATGGCGAAATGCACGACCGCGCTTTGCGCGAACAGCGCCGAAGGGCCGAATTCCCGCATCAGCAGAGACGCCAGCGCCGGCGCGACGATCGCCCCGATGCAGTAGATGAACAGCAGCCCGGCGGAAATCAGGACCATTTCGTGCGGTTTGGCGCGGTCGTTGGCGTGCGAGGTCGCGAGCGTATAGAGCGTATAGGTCGTCAGACCGACCAGGAATCCCATGACGACGAGCGGCGCGCCGGCGAGCCTGACGCTGGCGAGCGCGGCCTCCAACGCCGCTCCGACCGTCATGGCGACGACCATGATCACGCGACGGTCCATCCGATCGGAGAGAAAGCCGGCGGGATAGACGCCCAGTGCGGAACCGACGACGATCGCCGCGGTGAACAGCGGCACCGCTGACGGCTTCATGCCGATTTCCAGGGCGTAGACCGGGCCGAGCGCGAAGGACGCGCCGTTGGCCGCGCCGGCCGCGAGGGCCGCGAAGGCCGAAACGGGCGCCAGCCGAACGAGCCAGCGCAAGCGCAGCCGCACCGACTTCGGCTGGACGGGCTGGTCGACGCTGGTCATCGTCAGCGGCACGATCGCGAGCGCCAGCAGCGCGCCGCCGATGGTGAAGGGCAGGTATGAGGCCGGCGCGAAGGCCCGGAGCAGCAACTGGCCGCCGGCCGAGGCGGCGAAATTGACGATCTGATAGACGCCGTAGAGCGCGCCGCGATTGGCGTTGCTCGCCTTGGCGTTGATCCAGGATTCGACCACCGCGTAAATCCCGGCGAAGACGAAGCCGAGCGCGCCGCGGGCGGCCATCCACGGCGCGGGCGCGACCCAGGCGGGCATCAGGATGACGGAGACGATTCCGACCGCGACGAAGGCCGAAAAGGCGCGGATATGGCCGGCGCGGCGCACGATCGCCGGCGTCGCCAGGGTTCCCGCCAGCATGCCCGCGAAATAGACCGAGCCGAGCAGACCGATGGCGAAATCGGGGAATTCGTCGAGGCTGGCGCGCAACGGCGCGAGCACGCCGATCAGGCTATTGCCGGCGATGAGCAGAAAAACCGAGAGGAGAAGCGCGGCGAGCGCGGAAAGGGTTTTCACGGGCGAATCAGGGTGGGCGGCGGGCCGGCATGCTGGCATGTCGGCGCGCGCGGCGCGACCTCGGAAACGGCTAAATCCGGACGCTTGATGGCGGAAGGAAAGTGCGCCGAGGGTGGGGGGATTCGTCCCAACGCTTTTACCCACGCTGAGCGATTGATATTTCAGCGTCGAAGTTGGCGGGCGAAACTTTTCATATTCGTACAAGGCTGTGTTAGAGGCATCCATCACGAGGCCGGCCATCGATTTGCAAAGCGGAGATCATGTATGTTGGGTGAGTGTCTGTCCGGGAACATATTGAATCGGCTGAGTCATTTGTGATTCAAGGGAGGCGGCCTGATTCTTTGGGGAGCCGCCGCCGATGTGGACGAAGGAAAACCGCGCTCGCTACGATCGCAGCCGCC
>JBEKGN010000004.1:0-176636 GCA_050012775.1 Roseiarcus sp. | reverse complement strand
ATGCCGAAGGCTCGCCAAGGATTGGGAGTGCCTCAATCGCAAGGCGCTCGCCTTTCTCAAGCTCGCCTCTATCCGCCTCATGACGCGAAAACTATGCAATGCAAGATGATGTTCCCGGACAGACTCTGAGGTCTCCAAAGTAATGGATGTGGCAATCCTCGTGTTCTGGGCGTTGTCTTTTTTTTCACCTTTGCGTTTGCTCGAATACGTCAAGCGGGTACATCCGTCCACGTGGGTTCAGCTGGAATGAATTTCTTTTCAGGATACTCCTTCTCGTTTGAACAAGTGTAGTCCGTGCGAAACTAACGTCAAAGCTGTAGATCACTCTTTCAACTCGGCGTCGATGATAGCGCGAAGCGGCGGCAGCGCTTCATGGATCGTGTTCCAGACCCGACGCTCCAAGACGTCCTCGTAGTTGTGACGGTAAATGTTCCCGGATCCGGCGACATCCTTCCAAGGGATTTCGGGAAACCGTTCCTTGAAGGCGGGCGAGAGCCGTCGCGACGCCTCGGAGATGATTTCGAGGCCGCGCGTAGCGGCGTAAAAGCTCTTCATGTCGACAAGGAAACCCTCGAGATCGAGGCCATGCACAAACTGCGTTACGCGAGCGATGTTCTCTCGCATGTCCTCCAACGCATCTCTTTCAACTTCAGAAAGCATAGATGGCGTCGGCGGTGGCTTTGGGTCGCACGCGGGGCTTCAGGGCTTCCCGATCAACGACATCGACCGAACCTTTGAACAGGCCTGCAATATAATCCTTTACGCCGGCATAGTCGAACATCGTCACGACGATCGCAGGATCGAGATCCACCAGTATGTCGATGTCGCTTTCCGCGTTTTGTTCGTCGCGGGCGACGGAGCCAAACAAGGCGGCATGCATCACGCCATGCGCCCGCAAGTCGGCCTCGCGCTCCTTCAGCGTTTCGATGATCTGGTCGCGTTTCATAATTATAATTATATCGGAGGAAGAGTGAAAAAACATCGTGCCTTTCGCGCGACATTTTTGCACAGAAAAAGGCCTTGCAACACAAGGCGCCGAATTTCGAGCATAATTCTCAAATCTCGCTGTCCGTTTATGGCGATGCGCATTGCCGAATATCGCAGCGCCCAATCCATTCATGGCGCCGCCAATGACGCAACTTGCATCGTATCAGCATCATCGAAATGTAATTTCGCGACACCCCTACGCCTGGCGGCCGGCGGACCTTTGGATGTTCGCCGACAGAATCACGAATGCCCGGCGCGCACAAGGACCGGCTCGGTCCGATAGACATCGGGGAACAGCCGCTTGAGATTCTCGATCTTCGGCAGGTCGTTGAACACGATGTAGGGATAGGTCGGGTTCAGGGCGAGGAAGTCCTGGTGATAGTCCTCGGCGGGATAGAAGGTCCGGCCCGGCTCGATCTTGGTGACGATCGCCGCGTTGAACACACGCGCCTGATTGAGTTGGGCGATATAGGCCTTGGCGACGCTCGCCTGTTCGTCGCTCATGGGAAAGATCGCCGAACGATATTGCGAGCCCTCGTCGGGGCCCTGCCGATCGAGCTCGGTCGGATCGTGCGCGACCGAAAAATAGATCTGCAGGATGCGCCCGTAGCTGATCTCGCTCGGATTGAACGCGATGCGCACGGATTCGGCGTGACCCGTGTCGCCGCGGCTCGTCATCTCGTAATGCGCCGTCGCCTTGTCGCCGCCATCGTAACCGGAAACCGCGCTTGAAACGCCTTTGACGTGCTGGAACACGCCTTGCACGCCCCAGAAGCAACCGCCCGCGAGCACGGCGACCTCGGCCGTCGATTGCGCCGCGCGCTCGTCGATTGCGGGAGGCGGGACGAGGCGCGCCTCTTCGGCCGCATGCGCGGGCGCGCCGAGCCGGCCGGCCGACAGGATCGCGACGACAAGCGCAGCGAGAGATTTTGGCGACAGGGTCATGAGCGGTCTCCTTGCTCAGCCGAAAGTGAAAGCGTAGGCGCGAACGCCGGGATCGAGAAACTGGATCGAGAACAGGCGATCGCCGATTGCGCCGTTCTGGCGAACGAGCTGATAGAGCCGTTCGCTCGTCACCACGCCGCCGCCTGCTGCGTCGACGTCGGCCCCGTGGCTGTCGCCCGGCGGCGCGCCGTCGATGGTGACGCGAAAGCGCACCGGCTTGCCGTCGGCGCCGGGTCCGAGCACCAGATGCAAATCCCGCGCATGGAATTTGTAGGCGATGGCGCCGTCCTTTTGGTCGAGCGCGGCCTGCTCCTCGCCGATCGTCCAATCCCCCGCCAATCCCCATTCGTTCAGACGCAGGTCGCCAATCGCGTAGAGGCGGCTCGCATTGGGCGCCGCGCCGCCGGGGGAGGCGAAATTCTCGCCGCGGCCATATCCGATATAGGTTTCCGGGGACTGGTCGTCGCGCATGTCCGGCGCGGCCTGCGCGCCCGTGGCCCGCACCGTCACGACCTCGGCCGGCACGCTCGCCTCGCCCGCCTCGGCGAGAAGCTGCTGGATCACCCGCTCGGAGCCCTCGTAATCGCCTTCGCCGAAATGGTGATGGCGAACGCGGCCCTGCGCGTCGACGAAATAATGGGCCGGCCAGTACTGATTATTGAAGGCGCGCCATATCGCGTAGTCGTTGTCGACGGCGACCGGGTAGTCGATTTTCAAGCTCGCGACGGCCGCCTTCACGTTGGCGACATTCTTCTCGAAGGCGAATTCGGGCGCGTGCACGCCGATCACGACGAGCCCTTTGTCGCGGTATTTGTCGGCCCAGGCGCTGATGTAGGGGATCGATCTCAGGCAATTGATGCAAGAGTAAGTCCAGAAATCGACGAGGACGACCTTGCCTTTGAGCGCGTCCGCCGAAAGCGGCGGCGAGTTGAGCCATTCGACGGCGCCCGACAGCGACGGCGCCGCGCCTTCGACCGGCAGTTCTTCCGCTTGCGCGACGGGCTTGGCCGAATTCCCCGCTTTCATCATGCCGGGATCGGCGCTCATCATCGCGCCCGGGTTGTCGCTCTTCATCATCGCCCCGTCGGCGGGCATGACGACCGACGAACTCGGCGCTTGCGCGTTCTCAGGGGCGCCATGGAGGCGATCGACCAGCCCCTGCTCCAACGAAGCCGCGCTCGCGAGCGAAACCCGGGTGAGGAAGCCGGTGTCGACGCCGAGCGCGATCGCGACGACGGCGACGAGCACCGCCGCTCCCAGGCCGCGGCGGATCCATTCCCCGCCGCCGAGCGAGCGCTTCATCGCCGCGAAAACCCTGCCGCCGACGAGCAGCGCCAGCGCGAGCGAGGTCGCGGCTCCCAGGGCGTAGGCCAACAGCAGCATCGTCGTGCCGAGGCTCGCGCCTTGCAGCGCGGCGCCGGTCAGAATCAGTCCGAGGATCGGTCCGGCGCACGGCGCCCACAGCAGGCCGATGGCGACTCCCAGAAGCAGCGACGCCGCGACGCCTCCTTTGGCGCCGTCGCGATCCGCATTCGCCGACATGCGTCCGCCCAGAGCGACCAGCGGCGCCGTGATCCGATCGGAGAGGCTCGGAAACAGCAAGGTCAGGCCGAACAGCCCGAGCAACGCGATGGCGGCGTCGCGCCCGAACTCGTTGGCGCGCACCGCCCAGCCGCCGCCGACCGCCGCCAGCGTGGCGATGAGGGCGAAGGTCGCCGCCATGCCGAGCAGGAGCGGCAGGCTCCGTCGCAGGAACGGCTGATCGGCGCTGGCAAAGACGAACGGCAAAACCGGCAGGATGCACGGGCTGGCGATGGTCAACGCGCCGCCGAGATAAGCGAGGAGGAACAGGATCATCGGACGAGCCTCGGCGGTTCACGCGGCGGCGGGCTTGAAGGCCAGCGCGAGGCCGTTCATGCAGTAGCGAAGGCCGGTCGGCTGGGGGCCGTCGTCGAAGACATGGCCGAGATGACCCTCGCAGCGCCGGCACATCACGGCGGTGCGAACCGTCCCGAAAGACCGATCCTCCTTGGTGACGACGGCGTTGTCGAGCGGCGCCCAGAAGCTCGGCCAGCCGGTGTGGCTGTCGAATTTGGTCGTCGAGGAGAAGAGGTCGAGGCCGCATCCCGCGCAGGCGAAGATCCCGCGCCGCTCCTCATGCAGGAGCGGACTGGTGTACGGGCGCTCGGTCCCGTCCTTGCGAAGCACGGCGTATTGGTCGGGGGTCAGCATCTGGCGCCATTCTTCGTCCGTCCGCGTGAATTGGGCGGCGAACGCCTTCCCGCGCGCGGTCAAAGCCGCGCCGACCATGGCGGCGAAACTGAAAAAGCCGGCATTCAAAGCCATTCGACGGGTCAACATGGTCCGCGCTCCCACATGCCTATACGAATCCCAAGGCCATTCGTTTCACGCGACGGGAAAAATATCGCTCCGGCCGCGCAGACGATGCTCCTTCAAGACGCCGCGCGCTCGCGACGCCCCCGCCGCCAAATCCCCATATCGCCATCGGCGGCGCGTTCCTGTATAGACGCCGCTCGCAAGGTGTGGCCGGCGCCGCTCCCGATCAAGCAGGTTTGTCATTCGAGGCGTATGATTATGGCCCAGAGTCGCTGGAGTCCCGAGAGCTGGAGGTCCAAGCCGATCGAGCAGTCGCCCGTCTATCCCGACGCGGCGGCGCTCAAAGAGGTCGAGCGCCAGCTCGCCGGCTATCCCCCGCTCGTCTTCGCCGGCGAAGCGCGCAAGCTCAAGCGCGCGCTCGGCGCGGCGATGGCGGGCGAGGCGTTCCTGCTGCAGGGGGGCGATTGCGCCGAGAGCTTCGGCGAACATTCGGCCGACAACATCCGCGATTTCTTCCGCGTCTTCCTGCAAATGGCCGTGGTGATGACCTTCGCGGCGGCCTCGCCGATCATCAAGGTCGGGCGCGTCGCCGGCCAATTCGCCAAGCCGCGCTCGTCCGACAATGAGACGATCGGCGGCGTCACGCTGCCGGCCTATCGCGGCGACATCGTCAACGACATCGAATTCACCGCGCAAGCGCGCACGCCCGATCCGCGCAGGCAATTGGAGGCCTATCGCCAGTCGGCGGCGACGCTCAATCTCTTGCGCGCCTTCGCCACCGGCGGCTACGCCAATCTCGAAAACGCGCATCGCTGGATGCTCGGCTTCGTCAAGGATAGCCCGCAGTCCGAACGCTATCAGGAAGTCGCCGACCGCATCACCGAGACGCTCGGCTTCATGCGCGCGATCGGCCTCGACGCCGAGGCCCATCCCGAATTGCGCGCCACCGACTTTTACACCTCGCACGAGGCGCTGCTGCTCGGCTACGAACAGGCGATGACCCGGCTCGACTCGACCTCGGGCGACTATTACGCGACCTCGGGCCATATGCTGTGGATCGGCGACCGCACGCGCCAGCTCGGGGGCGCGCATGTCGAATATTGCCGCGGCGTGCGCAACCCGATCGGTCTCAAATGCGGACCGACGATCCAGGCCGACGACCTCCTTCGCCTGATCGACGCGCTCGACCCGGCGCAGGAGGCGGGGCGCCTGTCGCTGATCTGCCGCTTCGGCGCTGACAAGGTCGAAGCCGCGCTGCCGCCGCTGATCCGCGCCGTCAAGCGCGAGGGACGCAAGGTTCTCTGGGTCTGCGATCCCATGCACGGCAACACGATCAAGACCGCAACGGGCTACAAGACCCGCCCGACCGAGCGCATCGCCTCGGAAATCCGCTCGTTCTTCGCGGTCTGCCGCGCCGAAGGAACCTACGCCGGCGGAGTCCATCTGGAGATGACGGGCAAGAACGTCACGGAATGCACCGGCGGCGCGCGGGCGATCTCGGAGAGCGACCTTCGCAACCGCTACCACACCTATTGCGACCCGCGCCTCAACGCCGAGCAGGCGATCGAGGTCGCGTTCCTGGTGGCCGAGTTGCTCAAGGCCGAACGCCTCGCCGCGCCGGCGCGGCCGGTGCAGGCGGCGGAGTAGGCGCTTTCGACGGAGCGAGGGCGCAGTCCCGTTACGATCTCTCGGGCGCCAGCAGGGTCAACTCCGGGAAATAGGTGCGATAGCGCCGGGCGTCGCGCGTCAGCAACGGCAACCTGAGAACGCTCGCATGCGCGCCGATGAAAAAATCCGGCAAGACGGCGGTGCGGCCGCCTCCCGCCTGCCGATATTCGCGAAAAGCCTGCGCGCCGCGGAACGCCGCCTGCCGAGGGATTTCCGCCATCGTCAAATCGAACAGCGCCAGTTCGGCGTCGCAGTCCGCCGCCCGCGCGAAGCTCACGGCAAACTCCGCGTAGACCACGACGTTGATCAGCAGCGCCCCGCGCGAATGGGCTGAGGAAAGCGCGCGGCGCGACCAATCCGCCCAGTCTCGATTGTTGGTGGCAACGTCGATCAGGATATTGGTGTCGGCGAACGTCAATCGTCGCCCCGCGTCATCGCCATGATCTCCTCTGTCGTCGCGCCTTTGATCGGCCGTCTGCGACTGATGTCCTCGAGGGCGCGCAGATAGGCGTCGGTATCGTCGCTGCGTTCGGCGCGCTCGACGATGACGCCGCCCTCCGCTCGCGCGCGCACCTCGACGCGGTCGCCAGGGCGTATGCCTGCGGCTTCGCGCACGCCCTTCGGCAGCGTGACTTGTCCCTTGACGGTGACGGTGGTCGCCAAAACAGGCTCCGTATTACTAAAGCGGAAACGGTAATACAACGGGCTCGCGCCGTCAAGACGGCTCGAAGAAACGCGCTCACGACAACGGGGCCCATCCACCCATGACGGGCTTGGCCGCCGATTGCGCGCGGCGCCGGCGGCGCGCTAAATGGCAATTATGCCCGCTCCCGCCGATCGCCTCGTCATCGCCCTCGCGCAAATCCCGTCGATCGTCGGCGACATCGAAGGCAATCTCGCACGCCTGCGCCGGGCGCGCGCCGAGGCGGCGGCGTTCGGCGCGGACCTCGTGATGGCGCCGGAACTCTATCTCGCGGGCTATCCGCCCGAGGATCTCGTGCTGAAACCCGCCTTCCAGGAGGCCTGCCGCGCCGCCTGCGAGACTCTTGCGCGCGAGACCGCCGACGGCGGTCCGGCCGTGCTGGTGGGATTGCCGTGGCTCGAGGACGGCGCGCTCTACAACGCCGCGGCGCTGCTCGACGGCGGGCGGATCGAAGCCGTGCGCTTCAAGGTCGATCTGCCCAATTACGGCGTCTTCGACGAAAAGCGCGTCTTCCGGCCCGGTCCCGCGCCGGGGCCGATCGTCTTTCGCGGCGTGCGCATCGGCGTCCCCATTTGCGAGGATGTCTGGGGCCCCGAGCCCGTCGAATGCATCGCCGAGACCGGCGGCGAAATCCTGCTCGTTCTCAACGCCTCGCCCTACGAGCGCGACAAACTCGCGATCCGCCAGAACGTCGCCGTCTCGCGCGTCGTCGAAAGCGGCCTGCCGCTCATCTACCTCAATCAGGTCGGCGGCCAGGACGAACTCGTCTTCGAGGGCGCCTCGTTCGCGCTCAACGCCGATCGCTCGCTCGCCGTGCAGCTTCCAGCGTTCCGCGCCTGCGTGGCGCGCACGGTCTGGCAGCGCGGCGACAAGGGCTGGCGCTGCGTCGAGGGCCCGATTGAGGTCGTCGAGGAGAACGACGAGGCCGACTACGCCGCTTGCGTCATGGGCCTGCGCGACTATGTCGACAACAACCGCTTTCCCGGCGTGGTGCTCGGTCTTTCCGGCGGCATCGATTCGGCGTTGTGCGCGGCGATGGCGGTCGACGCGCTGGGGGCTTCGCGCGTGCAGGCGGTGATGCTGCCCTATCGCTTCACCTCGGAGGAATCGCTGCGCGACGCCGCCGCCTGCGCCCACGCGCTGGGGATTCGCTACGATATCGTCGCGATCGCCGAGCCCGTCGAGGGCGTCGAGCGCGCGTTGGCGCCGATGTTCGCGGGGCGCGCGCGCGACATCACCGAGGAGAACATCCAGAGCCGCGCGCGCGGCCTGATCCTGATGTCGATCTCCAACAAATTCGGCTCGATGGTCGTCACCACCGGCAACAAGTCGGAAATGTCGGTCGGCTACGCCACGCTCTACGGCGACATGAACGGCGGCTTCAATCCGATCAAGGACCTCTACAAGATGGAGGTCTTTCGCCTCGCCGCCTTGCGCAACCGCTGGAAGCCCAACGGCGCGAAGGGGCCGGACGGCGAAGTCGTCCCGCCCGCCATCCTCGTTCGCCCGCCCTCCGCCGAATTGCGCGAGGACCAAAGGGACGAGGATTCGCTGCCGCCCTACGCGATTCTCGACGCGATCCTGCTGCGCCTCGTCGAGAGGGAAATGCGCGTCGCCGACATCGTCGCCGAAGGCTATGACGCCGACACCGTGCGCAAGGTCGAGCGGATGCTGTATGTCGCGGAATACAAGCGCCGGCAATCGGCGCCGGGCGTCAAGGTCGGCCCGAAGAATTTTGGCCGCGACCGCCGCTACCCCATCGTCAACCGCTTCCGCGATTCCGGCGCGCCCTTGCAGCCGCCGGACGCTTCGATTGCGCCGCGCAAGGCGGAGGGGACGAGCGAGCGGTTCGAGGAGTAGAGGGTCGGCCGTCTTGTGCAGGCGAAGCTTTGCGGCGGAGAGGGCCCGGCGCTGGTGGTCCGGACGACTTACGCGTCGACGTATTCAGCGACGGCGCTCGGCGGGGGGACGGGAAGTCCGTCTTCCACCAAACCTTCGACATGAAAACGGATCGCCTCGCGGAGCTCCTGCTCCACTTGGCCAAGCGATTCTCCCGTGGCGACGCAGCCCGGAAGGTCCGGCACGTAGGCGGAGTAATTGTCGCCTGCCTTCTCGATCACGACGGCGTAGCGCATCAGTGTCTCTCCTTGAGGCTCGCCTGCTTCATAATGCTGTTCAGGGTTCCCGGCGCGATGTCATCGGAGGGTTTGCCCGCGATCGTGACGCGCCCTCGCTTCGTCCCGTGCTTGTATTGCCTGTGGCTACCCCTTGTCGCCACGAGAAACCAACCATCCTCTTCCAGCAGTCGGATCGCGTCTCGAAGTTTCATTCTTTGACGCTCGTCTCAATCGCGGCGCTGCCCACCGTGTGCAACGCCGCCGGCGGGACGTCTTTCGGACGAGAGGTCGCCATGCCGTTGGAAAACGATAGTGACGGCTTGGCGAGACTCCTCAATTGTCCAAGAAGCTCCTCAGCTTCCGCGACCGGCTCGGGTGCTTCAGCTTGCGCAGCGCCTTCGCCTCGATCTGGCGGATGCGTTCGCGCGTCACCGAGAACTGCTGGCCGACTTCCTCCAGCGTGTGGTCGGTGTTCATGCCGATGCCGAAGCGCATGCGCAGCACGCGCTCCTCGCGCGGGGTGAGCGAGGCGAGAACGCGCGTCGTCGTCTCGCGAAGATTGCTCTGGATCGCGGCGTCGATCGGCAGCACCGCGTTCTTGTCCTCGATGAAATCGCCGAGGTGGCTGTCCTCCTCGTCGCCGATCGGGGTCTCGAGCGAAATCGGCTCCTTGGCGATCTTGAGAACCTTGCGCACCTTTTCCAGCGGCATCGCGAGCTTTTCCGAGAGCTCCTCGGGCGTCGGCTCGCGGCCGATCTCGTGCAGCATCTGGCGCGAGGTGCGCACGATCTTGTTGATCGTCTCGATCATGTGCACGGGAATGCGGATGGTGCGCGCCTGATCGGCGATCGAGCGGGTGATCGCCTGGCGAATCCACCAGGTCGCGTAGGTCGAGAACTTATAGCCGCGACGGTATTCGAACTTGTCGACCGCCTTCATCAGGCCGATGTTGCCTTCCTGGATGAGGTCGAGGAACTGCAGGCCGCGATTGGTGTATTTTTTGGCGATGGAGATGACGAGGCGCAAATTGGCCTCGACCATTTCCTTCTTGGCCTGGCGCGCCTCGCGCTCGCCCTTCTGCACCATCTGCACGAGCTTGCGGAATTCCTGGATCTCGAGCCCGGTTTCCTGGGCGAGCGACTGGATGTCGGAGCGGATTTCCTTGATCTGGCCCTTGTCGTGGGCGATGAAATCCTTCCAGCCGCGCGAGCCCAGCTTCGAGACGCGCAGCAGCCATTTCGGATCGAGCTCCGAATTCTGATAGTTCTTGAGGAAGTCCTCGCGCGAGACGCGATGCGATTCGGCGAGCCGCATCAACTTCACGTCGAGGCCGATCAGGCGCTTGTTGATGTCGTAGAGCTGCTCGACCAGCGCGTCGATGCGGTTCTGGTTGAGCGACAGCGATTTGACGTCGGCGACGATTTCCTTCTTCAGCGCCTTGTACTTGCGCTCCTGGGCCGGCGACAGCGTCTCGTTCTTGAGTTTGTTCTCGACGTTCTGGTCCTGCAGCCGGCGCAGCTTCTTGTAGGCGTCGGCGACGCGGTCGAACGTCTCCAGCACCTTGGGCTTGAGCTCGGCCTCCATCGCGGAAAGCGAGACGGAGTTTTCCAGATCGTCCTCGTCGTCGAAGCCTTCGGGCGCGGCGGGCGTTTCGCCGTCGAAGCCCTCGGGCGGCGTTTGCGGCGCGGTGGAGGGCGCGATGCGTTCGCGGATTTGCGCGGCGAGCGCCTCGGCGGCGCCGGGCGCGGTCATATCGATCTTCGGCGTCTTCTTGCCGTCCGGGCCGGCGTAGGTCGCCTCGAGATCGATGATGTCGCGCAGCAGAATCTTGGCGTCGTTCAGTTCGTCGCGCCAGATTATGATGGCCTGGAAGGTCAGCGGGCTTTCGCACAGGCCCGCGATCATCGCCTCGCGGCCCGCCTCGATGCGCTTGGCGATGGCGATTTCGCCCTCGCGCGAAAGCAGCTCGACCGAGCCCATTTCGCGCAGGTACATGCGCACGGGGTCGTCGGTGCGCTCGACGGGTTCGGAAGTGCGCGTCGCCACCGCGGTGGGGCGCGGCGCCTCGACGAGTTCGCCGCCTGCTTCGGCCTCCTCTTCGTCGGGGCTGTCCGCGGGTTCCTTTTCCGCCTCCTCGGCGTCCTCGCTGTCGACGACGTTGATGCCCATTTCGCTGAGCATCGCGTTCATGTCCTCGATCTGATCGGACGAAATCTCTTCCGAGGGCAGCACCGCGTTCAGCTCTTCCTGGGTAACCCAGCCGCGCTTCTTGGCGATCTTGATCATCCGCTTGACGGCGGCGTCGGTCAGATCGAGCAGCGGCCCGTCCGCGGCTTCGACAACCACCGCTTCGCCTTCGGCCTTGGGCTCGTCGTTCCTTGCCATATCGGCGTCTCCAACAGCTCCGCGCGCGGCGCGGAAGATTACGATCATGACCGCCGTCCGGCGCTCGGACGGGGCCGTTCAAACCCAAAGGCGCGAGGGCGGCCCTCGAGCGGCGCCTTCGCCGGTCGATTCGCCGCCCCTCAAAATCGACCGTCGCGCCTAACCCCTCGTTAACCCCGAGACTTCCGCCGCGTCGTCGCTCCCGCTCAAAGCGGCGCCGACCCACGCCCGGAAAGGTCGCCAAACCCCTCTATCGCCGCTTCGGCGTTCGCCAAATCGGCCAGATTCGCCTTAATGTCCAGCAATCTCGCAAGATTCTGTTCGGTTGGATCGGCGGCGAGCGCCTGTTCCGCCAGTTTCAGCTCCCTATTTAGCGCCCCTGAACTTCGTTGCAAGGCCATGGTTTGCCGAAGGGCGTGCTCGGCGTCGGAGGTCTCGGCTTCGGCGCGCAGGCACCACCAGTTCGACATCTTCGCGGCGAGGCTCAAGACGCGCTGGCGTTCGCCCGCCAGGCCCGCCGAATCGAGCGCCTCGGCCAACGCGCCGGCCGCGCCATAGGCGTGAGCGGGCAAGCCGAGCAATTTATCGCGAAAGGCGGCGAGCGCCGCGCCGGCGATCTCGAGCGCGGCGACGTCCTCGAAATGCCGCTCCAGCAGACTGGGATGGCCGATGAGAATCGCCAGGATGGCGATTTCGCGCGGGGCCTCGCGGGGCCGGCGCGCGAGATGGCGCGGCGCCGGCAGCGCGGCGCTGGCGATGCCGACGCGCGGCCCCGGATCGGCGAACGCGGCGCGCCGGCCGCGTGGGCCGAGGCGCTCGTTTCGGCCGGCCTGACGCGTCAGGGCCGGGCCGGTCATCCCGAGGAACGCCTCGAGCCGCCGGGCCATGTCGGCGGCGTAATGACGCCGCAGGGTTTCGTCGGCGATCGCCCCGACGAGCTCGCGCAAGCGCCTCTCCAGGCCGGCGCGCTTTTCCGGCGTGTCGAAACGCTGGCCCTCGGTTTCCCTTTGGAACAGCATTTCCGCCAGAGGCTGGGCGCGGCGCAGGACCTCGCCGATCGCTTGGGGACCGCCCGAACGCGCGAGGTCGTCCGGATCCTGTCCCTCGGGCAGCATGGCGAAGCGCAGGCTCTTGCCGGCGCCGATGAGCGGCAGCGCCGTGTCGATGGCGCGGAACGCGGCCTTGTGGCCCGCCTTGTCGCCGTCGAAGCACAGGATCGGCTCGCTCGCCATGGTCCACAACAGCGCGCATTGGTCGGGCGTCAACGCCGTGCCGAGCGGCGCGACGGTCTGGGGGAAGCCCGCCTGGGTCATCGCGATCACGTCGACGTAGCCTTCGACGACGATGACTTCCTCCTTGTCATGGGCGCTCTTGCGCGCGCGATGATGGTTGAAGAGCAGGCCGCCCTTGTGAAAAAGCTCCGTTTCCGGAGAATTGAGATATTTGGCCCTGGCGCCGGGCTCCAAGGCGCGACCGCCGAAAGCGACGACGCGGCCCGAGCGGTCGTGGATCGGAAACATCACGCGGTCGCGAAAACGGTCGTAGGGCACGGCGATGCCCTCGCCGTGGGTGAGCAGGCCGGTGTCGATCATCTGCTGGGCCTCGACGCCGTGCGCCGCCAGCGCGTCGCGCAAGGCGAAGCGGTCCGGCGCGGCATAGCCGAGGCCGAACTGGCGCTGCGTCGCCGGGTCGATGCGCCGATCCGCGAGATAGCCGCGCGCCTTTGCGCCCACGGGCTCGTGCAGGGTCGATTCGAAGATTTGCGCGGCGAGCGCCAGAACCTCGTGCAGGCTCGCGCGCTTCTTGTCGCGCTCCTCGCTCTCGCGGGTCCGCGCCGGCATGGGCACGCCCGCCATCGCCGCGAGCCGCTCGACCGCTTCGGGGAAGGTCAGCCCTTCCGTCTCGATCAGGAACGAGAAGATGTCGCCGTGCTTCCCCGAGGAGAAGTCGTGGTAGAAGCCCTTCTGATCGTTGACGAAAAACGACGGGGTCTTTTCCGCGGCGAACGGCGAGAGGCCCGCCAGCTCGCGTCCCGCCTTGCGCAGCTGGACGCGCGCGCCCGCGACCTGCGAAACGGGAACGCGGGCGCGAATTTCGTCGAGGAAGTCGGTCGAGAATTTCATCCCGCTCCTGAGATCGGCGCTCCGTCGCGTCTTGGCAAGGCGAGGCGTGAATTCTCCCCGGCATTCACAGGGGAGATCCGGTTCAGATCGGCGCCGCGCCCATCAGCTTGCGCGCCGCGGCGGCCGTCATGGGTTGGCCGAAGGCGAAGCCCTGCGCGAATTCGCATCCCAATTGCGACAGTTCGACCGCGTCCGATTCGGTTTCGGCGCCCTCGGTGATCACGTCCATGCCGAGGTCGTGGGCCATCGCGACGACCGAGCGCAGGATCGCCGGGCGCCCGCCCGGGCCGTTCGGCTTGACCAGGGAGGGATCGATCTTGAGCGTGTCGAACCGGTAGCGTTGGAGATGGCCGAGCGAAGTATAGCCCGCGCCGAAATCGTCGAGCGCCAAGCCGGCGCCCAGCTCGCGCACGCGCCGCAGCAATTGGACGGCGTATTCCGGGTTTTCCATCACCAGGTTCTCGGTGAGTTCGAGCTTCAGCGTGCCGCGCAGGACATAATGGCGGTTGAGCGCCATCCGCACGTCGCTGAGAAGATCGTGGGCCATCAACTGGCGCGACGAGATATTGATGCTGGCGAAGATCGGCGGCGTCACTTCGAGCGCCTTCTGCCAAGCCGCGAGTTCGCGCGCGGTCGTTTCAATGGCGAAGACGCCGATTTCGACGAGGACGTCGTTCGACTCGGCGAGCGAAAAGAAATCGTCGGGCCCGAGCAGGCCGAGGCGGGGATGGCGCCATCGCGGCAGCGCCTCGAACCCCGCGACGGTGCGGTCCTCGAGACGCACGATGGGCTGGAACAGCACGGTGATCTCGCCGCGATCGAGCGCATGGCGCAAATCGTTGGCGAGCGAAAGGCGATCCGAGCGCTCGGCGCGCATGTCCGCGGCGAAGATTTCGGCGCGGTCGCCGCCCGTCTTCTTGGCGTTGGCGAGCGCGATTTCCGCGTCGGCGAGGAGATCGGAGCCTTTGGTGTGCAGGGCGGGGTCGAAAAGCGCGACGCCGATGGAAACCGTGAGCGCGACTTCGCGATCGCCGAAGCTGATCGGCGCGGCCATCAGCGCGCGCAGCGATTCGACGAAGCCCGCGATCTCTCTCTCGCCGTCCTCGAGCAGCACAATGGCGCCGAACTGGTCGCCGCCCATGCGCGCGAGCGTGTCGCCGGGCCTGAGCTCGCGGCCGAGCCGGCGCGCCACCGTCAACAGCGCGGAGTCGCCGAACGCCATTCCGAGGGCGTCGTTGATCTGCTTGAAACCGTCGATGTCGATCGCCAGCGCCGCGGGCGTCGGCGCGCCGGGGCGCTGGGCCTGGATCAGCGCCACGCCCAGCCTGTCGAAGAACAGCTCGCGATTGGGGAGTCCGGTCAAATTGTCGTGGATCGCATCGTGCAGGATGCGCTCCTCGGCGGCCTTGATTTCGGTGACGTCGGAAAGCGCGCCGATGACGCGCACGACTTCGCCCTCCGCGTTGACGACCGGCCGCGCCTTCAAGACGAAGCTGTGATACCGGCTGTCCGCGCCGCGCAGGCGGATGTCGTGATTGATGCGGCCCGACCGCTGCTGGAGCACGCCCTCGAGGGCCGCGGAATAGCGGTCGCGGTCGAGCGGGTGAAGAATATCGAGCCATGCGGCGGCCGGCCCTTCGAGCGTTCCGCGTTTCAAGCCGAGCTGGCTTTCGATCTCGGCGCTGACATGGATCTGGTCCGCGCCGACGTTCCAGTCGAAAATCGCGTCGCCGCATCCGGTCATCGCCAGCGCCCGGCGTTCGGCGTCGGCCCCGCCCGCGCGGACGCCGCCCCCTTCCGAGAATGCATTTTGCATGATCGTGAAGCCGATCAGCATTACCACGAGCACCAATCCGCCGATGAGGCCGGGCGCGGCGAGATCGTTGGTCAGCACCCCGAGCGCCGCGGCGCCCGCGGCGCCGACCCAGACGACGAGCAGGAACCAGGTCGGAATCAACATCACCGCGCGGTCCGAGCCGCGCGCCGCCATGCTCAGGATCAGCAGAAATCCAATCGCCGCGACGGTGGCGATCGAAATGCGCGCCACGCCTGCGGCGACCGGCGCGTTATAGACGGAAAGGCCGACCACGGCCGCCATCACCAGCAGCCACACCAGCCCGATATGCAGGAAACGCACGTGCCAGCGGCGCAAATTCAGATATGCGAAGAGAAAGACGATCAGCGTCGCGCCGATGGTCGCCTCGACGCCGGCGCGCCAGACGCGCTCGGCCTCGTCCTGAAAACCGAAAATCTTCCGCCAGAAGCCGAAGTCGATGCAGACGTAAGCGAAGACCGCCCAGGCGAGCGCCGCCGCGGCGGGAAAGACCAGGGCGCCGCGCACCACGAAGACGATCGTCAGGAACAGCGCGAGCAATCCGGCGATGCCGATGAGGATGCCCTGATAGAGCGTCAGGCTCGCCCCTTTGTCCTTATAGGCGTCCGGCTCCCAGAGGTAGATTTGCGGCAGCGATGGCGTGCGCAGCTCCGCGACATAGGTGACGGTCGTGCCGGGGTCGAGGGTCAGGCGAAATACGTCGGCATCGACCTCGTCCTCGCGCTCGGGAGGATTGCCCTGGCTCGCGGTGATGGTGGTGATGCGCGAGGAACCGAGATCGGGCCACACGACGCCGGAGCCGACGAAGCGGAAGTGCGGCGCCACGATCAGGCGCGTCAGCTGCTCGTCGGAATCGTTGGTGAGCGCGAAGACGATCCAGGCGGGTTGAGCCCCCGCCTCCAGCGCGCTCACCTCGATGCGCCGCACGATGCCGTCGGCGCCCGGCGCGGTCGAAACCTGGATGCGGTCGCCTTGCGCGCCGTAATGCTCAATGGCCGACGACAGGTCGATCGCATCGGCGTCGGCGGGAACGCGAACCGATTGAACCGCCAACGCGGCCTCGCAGCCGAGAAGCACCCAGAAGAGCAGCGCCGCGAAGCGCAAGGAGCGTCGCAGAATCGCGAGGGGGCGCGGCGCGCGCCCGATTGGACGCCGGCGCGGCGGCGAGGAGCGTCCGGCGCGGCAGGAACGCGCGTCGCGCGCAGCGGGCTCAATCAAGGCGCGTCGCCTCGCCCTCGAGCAGCGCGAACAAGACGTGGTCGCGCCACGCGTCGTTGATTTTCAAATAGGCGCGCGCGAACCCTTCGCGACGGAACCCGTTGCGCTGCAACAGCGCCATCGATGGGGCGTTGTCGGGAATGCAGGCCGCTTCGATGCGATGCAGGCGCAGCGTCGCGAAGGCGAACCGCACGACCGCGGCGACCGCGCGCGTCATATGTCCCTTCCCGGCGTGCGGGGCGCCCATCCAATAGCCGATCGTCGCCGCCTGGGCGACGCCTCGGCGGACGCCGCCGAGGGTCAGCCCGCCGAGCAATTCCTCGGACGTCGCCTCGAAGATGAGGAAGGCGAAGGATTCGTCGCGCGCCATTTCCTCGGCCTGGCGGCGCAGGCGCCGGCGGAAGGCGGCGCGGGTGAGGTCGTCCTCCGGCCAGGTCGGCTCCCAGGGCGTCAAGAACGCCCGGCTCTGCTCGCGCAGGCGCGCCCAGGCGGGAAAGTCCTCGCTGACCGCGGGGCGCAAGGTGACGCCGTCGCCGCGCAGGAGCGGCTCGGGGTCCATGGGCCTGGTGAGACGGAAAAGCGCCATGCGCGTCCCTCAAACCGCTTTCAGGCGACGCGCGACGCCGGCGCAATCGAGCGCCTTGCGTATGCCGCCGATCGCCGCGACGGTCGGCGGCGATCCAAGCATCGCCGCGCCCGCTTTGCGAACGCCGTCGACGGTGATCGCGTCGATGCGCGCCAGCATCTCTTCGAGCGAGAGCGGGCGGCCGTGGACGAACGTCTGGCGCGCCAGCTGCTGCGCCCGCGCGCTCGGCGATTCGAGGGCGCTCAAGGTCGAGACCTTCAACTGCGCCTTGGCGCGCCGGATCTCGTCCTCGTCGAGGCGCGTGGCGGCCTCGCCGAGGCAATCGAGCGCGGCGGCCATCAGCTCGCCGACGTCTTTGGCGGCGGCGCCGGCGTAGAAACCGAAAAGGCCGGAATCCGAAAAGGCCCAATGAAACGAGTAGATGGAATAGGCGAGGCCGCGTTTCTCCCGCACCTCCTGAAACAGGCGCGACGACATGCCCCCGCCCGTCGCGGCGGCGAAGACCTGCGCGGCGTCGTGATCGGGCGCCTGAATCGCGCGGCCTTCGAAGCCGACGACGATATGGGTCTGTTCGAGCGTCTTCTTCACCAGGATTTCGCCGCCGCGATAGGCGGCGGGCTTCGGCGGCTCGGCGCTCTCGGCGCCCAGCGCCCCGAGAAGATCCTGGGCGCGCGCGACGAGTTTTTCGTGCTCGATGGCGCCGGCGGCCGCGACGATCGTCGCTCCCGCGCGATAGTGGCGGCGCAAATAGGTGTCGATCGCGTTGCGATCGAAGGCGCCGACGCCTTCGCGCGTGCCCAGGATCGGTCGACCGATCGGCTGTTCCGGCCAGGCCGCGGCGCTGAAGAGATCAAAAACGAGATCGTCGGGCGTGTCCTCGACGGCGCCGATTTCCTGGATGATGACGTTCTTCTCGCGACCGAGCTCGTCGGCGTCGAACCGGCTTTCGGTCAGGATGTCCGAGAGGACGTCGAGCGCCAGATCGACGTCCTCGCCCAGGACGCGGGCGAAATAGGCGGTCTGCTCGACGCCGGTCTCGGCGTTGAGATCGCCGCCCGCGTTTTCGATCGCCTCGGCGATTTCGCGCGCGCTGCGCCGGCGCGTTCCCTTGAACGCCATGTGTTCGAGCAGATGCGAGAGTCCGTGTTCGTCGTCATATTCGTGCCGCGACCCCGCGCTGACGAAGACGCCGAGCGAGGCCGTCCGCAAATGCGGCGTCGCGTCGGTGACGACGCGCAGGCCCGAAGGCAAGGTCGTGAACCGCACGCTCAAGCCGCCACCCTCGTGTGAGCGCGAACGAATTGCGCCACCGCCGCCGCATCGTTCGGGAGAATGCTGAATCGCTCTTCGCGCAATTCGATGTCGCGCAGGCGCCCCGGCAAGACGGGACGCTGGCCGATCGCGCGTTCGACCGCGTCGGGGAACTTCGCGGGGTGCGCGGTCGCCAGGGCGACGACCGGGGTCGCCGGGTCGCGCGCCAGAGCGCGGCGCGCCGCGTTGACGCCCACCGCCGTATGGGGATCGATGACGATTCCGCTGGCGCGATACGCCCGGCCGATCTCTTCGGTGCAGGCGTCTTCGTCGACGCGATAGGCGTCGAAATCGCGTTGGATCACGGCCAGAGGACGCGGCGCGATGGCGAATTCTCCGGATTGCTTGAGGCCGCCCATCAGCGCGCGCAGGGCGCCCGCGTCGCGATCGTAGGCTTCGAACAGCAGCCGCTCGAAATTCGAGGAGACCTGGATGTCCATCGATGGCGACTGCGTCGCCTTGACGCCGAGCGGCTTGTAGACGCCGTTCGCCAACGCCCGGACGAGAATGTCGTTTTCGTTGGTGGCGATCGCCAGCCGATTGATCGGGAGCCCCATGCGCTTCGCGTAATAGCCGGCCAGAACGTCGCCGAAATTGCCGGTGGGCACGGCGAAAGAGACGCGCCGATCCGGCGCGCCGAGCGCGACGGCGCTGGTGAAGTAATAGACGATCTGGGCGAGAATGCGCGCCCAATTGATCGAGTTGACGCCCGACAGCTTCATCGCGTCGCGGAAGCTGAGATCGTTGAACAGCGCTTTGACGATCGACTGGCAGTCGTCGAACGTTCCCTCGATCGCGACGGCGTGGACGTTCGGCTGGTCGACCGTCGTCATCTGGCGGCGCTGCACGTCCGAAACGCGGCCGTGGGGATAGAGGATGAAGACATCGGTCTGCGATTGTCCGCCGAAGGCCTCGATCGCCGCCGCGCCGGTGTCCCCGGAGGTCGCGCCGAGGATGGTGGCGCGCGTCTGGCGCCGTCGCAGCGCGCGGTTCATCAGTCGGCCGAGCCATTGCATGGCGAAGTCCTTGAACGCCAGCGTCGGCCCATGGAACAATTCGAGCAGGAAGAGATTGTTGTCGAGCTGGACCAGCGGGGCGGTGGCCGCGTGACGAAATCCCGCATAGGCGTCTTCGGCGAGGGCCGCGAGCTCGGCGGGGTCCGGGTCGTCGCCGACGAAGGGCTGAACCAGGCGCGTCGCCGCCTGCGCATAAGGCAGGCCGGCGAGCGCGCGAATTTCGCCGGGCGTCAATCGCGGCGGCGTCAGCGGCGTGTAGAGGCCCCCGTCGCGGGCGAGGCCAGCGAGCATCGCCTCGGAAAACCCGAGCACCGGCGCTTCGCCGCGCGTGGAGATATAGCGCACGTTCCCTGGATTCCCTGGCTTGAGCCTGCGTCGTCTAGCGCATCTCGCGCCAAAGGTGAAACGAGAACCCGGAAATGTTGGGAAAATTGAGGCCAAACCAAGACGCCGGAGGCCGCGCGACCGCCCGAAGGCGCCGCGCCGCCTATTTCCCGATCCGCGCCTCGAGGGCCTCGTAGAGCGCGTTCTTGGCGTCGAACACCTGCTCGAGGCCGATGACGCTGACGCGCTCGGCGCCTTGGGCGAGCAGCCAGTCGGCCAGATCGGCCGCCCTGGACCGCGCGCAATGCAGCGCGACGAAGCCATGCGGATCGGCTTCCTCGCCGAAGGCCGGCACGGCGTCGAAAAGGGCGCAGGCCTTTTCGACGACGAGATGGGCGGGCGTGGGCAGGCGCGCGCGGATTTCGCGCGACTTTCGCGCGCTCTCCGTCGCGGCGATGCGCATGAGGATCGCGCGCGCGGCGGCGCGCGCATTCGGCGTCCAGCGCGCCAGCGGCGAAGCGACCAGCGTCGCCTGCGAGCGCAGAATGACGCCGTCGTCGAGCGTTTTCAGCGCATTGGCGGCGAGCGTGGCGCCGGTGGTGGCGATGTCGACGATCAGCTCCGCCGCGCCGGCGGCGGGCGCGCCTTCGGTCGCGCCGAGACTTTCGACGATGCGATAATCGGCGACGCCGTGCTGGGCGAAGAAGCGGCGCGTCAGATTGACGTATTTGGTGGCCACGCGCATGCGCTCGCCGCGCCGGGCGCGAAAGCTCGCCGCGACGTCTTCGAGATCGGCCATGGTGCGCACGTCGATCCAGGCCTGCGGCGCGGCGACGACGACATTGGCGCGCCCGAAGCCGAGCGGAGCGAGCAGCGCCAGCCGTTCGTCGGCGTCGGCGACCTTCTCGCGCACGAGGTCCTCGCCGGTGACGCCGAAATGGGCGGCGCCGGCGGCGAGCTGGCCGACGATCTCGGAAGCCGAGAGATAGGCGACTTCCACGCCCGGCAGATCGGCGATGGCGCCGCGATAGTCGCGCGCGCCGCGTCCTTGCACGAGTTCCAGTCCGGCGCGGGCGAAAAACGCGGCCGCGTTTTCCTGAAGCCGCCCCTTGGACGGCACGGCGAGGACGAGCGGCGTCTCTGCAGCGCTTTCAGCCTCTGCGGTCATGCGCGCGCTCCCGAGGGCAAACGGTCGATCCATACGGCGGCGCCGACGGCGGGCACGTCGCTCGCGGCGCCGAGGCGGCGCGCCAGACCGTCATAGCGCCCGCCGCCGACCGCCGGCTTGGCGTCCGGCCGGGCCGCGTCGACCGCCTCGAAGACGAAGCCGGTGTAATAGTCGAGGTCGCGCACGAAGGCGGCGGAGAAGGCGAACTCCTCGATCCGCATGCCGCGCGCGGCCAGGAAGCCGGTGCGCTGATCGAACGAATCGAGCGCGCCGCCGAAATCGAGCCGCGCGTCGGCCGCCAATTGCCTGAGTTGGCGCGAGGCCGAGTCGGGATCGCCCGATATCGCGAGAAAGCGCCGCAGCACGGCCTGCTGTTCCGCGCTGACATGGGCCTGCGAGCGCGCCGCGGCCTGCTCGAGGAAGCGATCGGCGATTTCGCCGGCGCTGCGCCCGCCGACCGCCGCGATGCCGGCAATGGCGAGCAAGTCCTCGACGAGCGCCTTGGCGCCGGCGTGATCGGCGCTCTCGAGCGCCGCCAGAACGCCGGATTGGGCGAGCGCGCCCTGTCCATTGCCGCCCAGAATCGTCTCCAGGGCGCGCCCGCGCGCCAAGCCGCGCCGCATCCGGCGCAGCCAGACGTCCGGCAGGGCGAGCGCGGCGAGCGCGCTGTCGAACAGGCGCGCGTCGCCGAGGCGCACCTTCAACGGCCCCGCGCCGGCCAGTTCGGCGGCCTCCAGCGCCAACGCGAGAATCTCCGCATCGGCCGCCTCGACATCCTGGCGGCCGTAGCTTTCGAGTCCGGTCTGAGTCATCTCGCCGCTTTGTCCCGCGCGGGCGCGAAAGACCGGGCCGAGATAGGCGTATTGCGCCTGCCGGCCGGCCTCGGCCGAGCCGAGATAGGCGAGGCATACCGGAACCGTATAATCGGGGCGCAGGCACAATTCGGCGCCCGAAGCGTCGCTGGTGAGGTAGAGGCGGCCGCGAATGTCCTCGCCGGACATGTCGAGAAAGACCGATGCGGGTTGCAGCACCGGCGGCTCGAGGCGGGAAAATCCGGCGGCGAGAAAATGTTCGAGCGCGCGCCCGCCCGCGTCGGGCGTCGACCCGTCAGGGCTGGGCGCCTCGGCCGTCTGGGCTGGCGGGGTCGGGTTCAAGACATTTTCCTCTATTTCGAGGCATCCTTTAACAAAGCCGCGCGGCGGGCGCAGCCCTTTTCCCGTTCCAAGGTGAACGGAACGCGAGTTCGTCCCCGATTCGCCGTTGCGGCCACAGGGAGGCCATGGTCGGATGCGAGGGAAGCGCCGTCGCCGCCGAATCATCTCCCGAGGAGCCATTTGCCCGCCCTCCGCGCCTTCCGATTGCTCCTTGTGGCGTTGCTGATCGCGGCGGCGCCGCCGGCGCGCGCGACCGGCGAGGACACCACCCGTCAGACGCTCGAGACGGCGCGCGCCGCGCTCGCCGACATCGACGCCGCGTTGAAGGCCGACAATCTCGCCGACGCCGACCTGGTGCGCCTGCGCGCCGAAGGCGATCCGCTCGCCGCCGAGCTGCAGGCGGTGATCACCGAGCTCGCGCCGCGCCTCGAGGCCTCGCAGAAGCGGCTCGCCGAATTGACGCCAAAGTCCAAGGACGTCGCGGCAAGCGATTCGGCGAGCGCGGAACTGGCCGCCGAACGGCAAAAACACGACGCGCTCGACGCCGACGTGCGTTCCGCGCGCGCGATGTTGCTGCAGATCGACGACGACAATTCGCGAATCGGCGCGGCGCGGCGCGACCTCTTTGCGCGCGAAACCTTCGCGCGCTCTTCGAGCCTCCTCAGTCCGCTGCTGTGGACGGGGGTGGCGCGCGAAGCTCCCGGCGACGTCGCGGCGGTCGGGGCCCTGCTCGGCGACTGGCTTCATGGCCTGGCGGCGCGGATCACCGGCGCGCAGGCGTTCGGCCTTCTCGCGGTCGTCCTGGCGATCGCGGCGCTGTGGGCGCCGCTGCAATGGATCGCGCGGCGCGTGATCGCGCGCGATCCCGCGGCGGCGGCGCCCAGCCGCCTGCGCCGCGCCCTCGCCGCCGCCTGGACGATCGTGGTGCTCGCCGCCCTGCCCCTCCTCGCGCTGGCGGCGCTCGCTTATGCGCTCGACGTCTTCGACATTTCCGATCCGCGGCTGCAAGGCGCGCTCGACGCGCTGCTCGACGGACTCCGGCTGATCGTCATGAGCAACGCGCTCGGTCGCGGCGTGCTGGCGCCGGGGCAAGCGAACTGGCGCCTGTTCGATATCGGCGACCGCGTCTGCGCGCGGCTGTTTCACCTTTGGCTCTCGGTCGCGGCGATCCTGGCGGCCGAACGCCTGCTGGAGCCGGCCGCGGACGCCGTCGCCTCGCTCAATATCGCGGTGGCCGGCCGGGCCGTCGGCGCCGCCCTCGTCGCGATTCTCATGGCGCGCACGCTGCGGCTCGTCGCGGGGCCGATCCCCGCCGCCTCGCCCGGCGCGCCGCCGCGCGATCCCTGGGCGCCGGGCCGCACCCTCGCCTGGGCTCTCGTCGCGTTCATCCTCGGCGCGACGCTCGCCGGCTATATCGCCTTCGCGACCTTCCTCGTCAATCAGACGATGTTCGTCGCCATGCTCGCGACCACGCTCTATCTGGCCGACGCCATCGTGCAGGAGGGCGCCGAGGAGATGCTGCGCCCGAGCGCCGCGATGGGCCACGGCCTGATGACGATGATCGGCTTGCGCCGCGACGCGCTCGAACAGATCGTCGTGCTCGTACAGGGCTTCGCGCGGCTTGCGATCGTCGTCGCCGCGATCGTGCTGTTCCTGGGACCCTGGAGCGTCTCCCAGGATCTGGCGTCCACCCTTCGCGCCGCCTATTTCGGCACGAAGGTCGGCGGCGTGACGCTCTCCCTTTCCTCGCTGATCGTCGCCGCGGTCGTGCTCGTCGTCGGCGTGGTGGCGACGCGCGCGATCCAGAATTGGCTCGGCACCCGCTATCTCCCGCATACGCGACTCGACGCCGGCGTCAGCAATTCCATCCGCACCATCGTCGGCTATGTCGGCGTCTTCGTCGCGCTGATGATGAGCGGCGCGCAGCTCGGCCTCGACTTCCAGAAACTGGCCATCGTCGCCGGCGCGTTGTCCCTCGGCATCGGCTTCGGCTTGCAGTCGATCGTCAATAATTTCGTCTCCGGCCTCATTCTGTTGTGGGAGCGCGGCATTCGCGTCGGCGACTGGGTGGTGGTCGGCGCCGAGCAGGGCTTCGTCAGGCGCATCAACGCGCGCGCGACCGAAATAGAAACCTTCGATCGCGGCACGCTCATCGTGCCCAATGCGACGCTGGTCGGCGGCGCGGTGAAGAACTGGATGCACGCCGACCGCACCGGGCGCATCATCGTCGCGGTGAACGTCGCCTACGAGAGCGACCCGGAGGTCGTGCGCGAACTCCTCATCGCCGCCGCCAAGGCGCAGGACCAAGTGTTGTCGATCCCGGCGCCGCTGGTGCTGTTCCATGAATTCGGCGACTGGGCGCTGAAATTCCAGCTGATCTGCTTCGTCGACGACATCGTGACGGCGGAGCGCGTGCGCAGCGAAATGAACTTCGACATTTTCCGCCGTATGCGCGAGGCGGGGCTCCGGGTGCCGTATCCCAAGTGACACCGCCGGCCGAACATAACGACCGCCGTCATGGCCGGGCTTGTCCCGGCCATGACGTGCCCTTGCTTTCAGCCGTTGGTATGACGCGGCGCTACAAAATAAACCGGCTCAAATCCGCGTTATCGGCCAAGTCGCCGACATGGGCCTCGACGTAAGCCGCGTCGATGGCGATCTCCTCGCCCGAGCGGTCGGGGGCGGTGAAGCTCACTTCGTCGAGCACGCGCTCCATCACCGTCTGCAGCCGCCGCGCGCCGATGTTCTCGACGCTGGCGTTGACCTTGGCGGCGACGCGCGCGATCGCCGCGATGGCGTCGTCGGCGAACGTGAGCCTCACGCCCTCGGCGCCGAGCAGCGCGGCATATTGCTTGATGAGGCTCGCCTCGGGCTCGGTGAGGATGCGCTTGAAATCGTCTTCGGTCAGCGAGGCCAGTTCAACGCGGATCGGCAGGCGCCCCTGCAACTCGGGCAGCAGGTCCGAGGGCCTGGAAACGTGGAAGGCGCCCGAGGCGATGAACAGGATGTGGTCGGTGTTGACCGCGCCGTGCTTGGTCGGGACGCTCGTGCCCTCGATCAGCGGCAGCAGATCGCGCTGCACGCCCTCGCGCGAAACGTCGGCGCCGCCGCGCCCGTCGTGCGCGCAGATCTTGTCGATCTCGTCGAGGAAGACGATGCCGTTGCTCTCGACTTCGTGGATCGCCTCGCGCACGACCTGGTCCTGATCGAGCAGCTTTTCCGCCTCGGCGGCCACCAGCGGCTCGTGCGCGTCGCGCACGTTCATGCGCTTGGACTTGGTGCGTTGTCCGAAGCCCTTGCCGAAAATATCGGAAAGATTGATCGCGCCGACCGAAGCGCCCGGCATGTTCGGCAGTTCGAACATCGGCATGCCGCCGCCGCCTTGCGGCAACTCGATCTCGACCTCCTTGTCGTCGAGTTCGCCCGCGCGCAATTTGCGCCGGAACGTCTCGCGCGTCGGCGCCGAGGAACTCGCGCCGACCAGCGCGTCGAGCATCCGCTCCTCGGCGGCGAGCTCCGCCTTGGCCTCGATGTCCTTGCGCTTGCGCTGTTTGACGAGCGTGATGCCGATCTCGACGAGATCGCGCACGATCTGCTCGACGTCGCGCCCGACATAGCCGACCTCGGTGAATTTGGTCGCCTCGACCTTGAGGAACGGCGCCCCCGCGAGCTTGGCGAGGCGCCGCGCGATCTCGGTTTTGCCGCAACCGGTCGGCCCGATCATCAGGATGTTCTTGGGCATGACTTCCTCGCGCATCGGCGAGACGAGGCGCAGGCGGCGCCAGCGATTGCGCAGGGCGATCGCGACGGCGCGCTTGGCGTCCTTTTGCCCGACGATGTAGCGATCGAGTTCGGAAACGATCTCGCGCGGCGAGAATTCGGTCATGAGGTCACAGGCTTTCGAGCACGAGATTGGTGTTGGTGTAGACGCAGATGCTCGCCGCGATGCCCATCGCGCGGCGTACGATGTCCTCCGCCGGCGACTCGGTGGGCAGCAGCGCGCGCGCCGCGGCGAGCGCATAGTTGCCGCCCGAGCCGATGGCGATCGCCGAGCCGTGCTCGTCGCCTTCGGGCTCCAGCACGTCGCCCGAGCCGGTCAGCACGAAGCCGACGCTGCGGTCGGCGACCAGCAGCATCGCCTCGAGCCGGCGCAGGTAGCGGTCCATGCGCCAGTCCTTGCCCAGCTCGACGCAGGCGCGCGGCAATTGTCCGGGATATTGCTCGAGCTTGCTCTCCAGGCGCTCGAACAGGGTCAGCGCATCGGCCGTCGAACCGGCGAAGCCGGCGATGACCTCGCCCTTGGCGAGGCGGCGAACCTTGCGGGCGTTGCCCTTCATCACCGTTTCGCCGACGCTGACCTGGCCATCCCCGCCGATGACGACCCGGCCGGACTTGCGCACCATGAGGATCGTCGTCGCATGCCAGCCCGGCAGGCGAGCGCCCGTTCTATCGTTCATGACCTGACTTTCCCTGACGCCGTTCCCGGGCGAGGCCCCGATTTATGGCCGCCCGGGCGGGAGCGCAAGGAGCGCCGCTCAGATCAGCTCGTCGATCCAGATCGGATTGGTCCAGGCGCGCCGGCCCGCCGCATCGATCGCTGCGATGCGGAACCATTTGTCGGCGCCCGCGTCGGTCGAGGCTTCGCGCTTGAGCTTGGCCAGATCGAAGGCCGCGTGGGTGATGTGACGGCCGATCCTGGCGAGCGCGCGCGAAGTTCCCGTCAGCAGCGACACCGAATGGACCGGCGAGCAGACGACAGCGACTTCCTCGCGGCTGACGCTGACGTCGTGCAGGCGCGGGCCCTGGCTCGAATAGAAGTGTCCCGCCTTCAGCGCCGCGAGCAGCGCTTCCGGGTCGAGGCTCTCCGCCTTGACCTCGATGAAGCCGCCGAACGCGTCGTGCTCGCCATGACCGAAATGGGCGTCGTCGACGGCGATCGCCGTCAGGCGCCGGCCTTCGCTCAGCAGGCGATCGAGCAGATAGAAGCCGTCGCCGCGATCGTTCTCGACCGCGCAGCCGTGGTTGTAGATTTCCACCGCGTGGGCCGCTTCGAGCGCGCGCCCGTCCTCGGGCGTGAGCTGCGACCAGGCGGGATGGGCGATGGCGACGAAGGCTCCCGCCGCGCGGGCGCGCGCCGCCAGTTCGGGGCCGCTCTCGGCGGGCCCGGGCGCGGCGAAATCGAGCGGCAGCCCGGCGGCGAGAATGTGCCAGAGCTCACCGACCTTCGTGCCCATCGCATGCAATTCGCCGCCGATCAGGGTGGTGAAATCATTGGAGCGCCAGCGCCGCGTATCGGCGATCGGCCAGCCGAACCGATCGAGAAAATGCTCGGAGAGCTGGACGAAGTCGTAGCCGGCGCCCTTGTAGGCGTCGATCACCGCCTCGGGCGTCAACGCGCCGTCGGAGAGGGTCGAGTGGGTGTGCAGATTGCCGCGCCGGAAACGGCCGGGCGTCGAGAAGGGGGCGATGGACGGCAAGGACGAGGGTTCCCGTTGCGTGGCGTCTCGGCGAAACGGCCGCCGAGCCTGATTCGGCCAGAATCGGCCAGAGACATGACAGCCGCGCGTCGGCGGAAGGGGCTGGCGGCCGCTTCGCCGCGCGCCGCCGATTTCGCCTCAGCGCGCCCGCTCGATCGCCATCGCGGTCGCCTCGCCGCCGCCGATGCACAGCGAGGCGACGCCGCGATCGAGCCCACGCGCCCAGAGGGCCGCGAGCAGCGTCACGATGATGCGCGCGCCGGAAGCGCCGATGGGGTGGCCGAGCGCGCAGGCGCCGCCGTTGACGTTGACCTTGTCCTCGGGAAGGGAAAGATCGCGCATCGCCGCCATCGCGACGACGGCGAAGGCCTCGTTGATCTCGAAGAGATCGACGGAAGCCGCGCTCCAGCCGGTCTTGTCGAACAGCCGGCGCATCGCGCCGATCGGCGCGGTCGGGAAATTGCTGGGCTCGGCGGCGTAGGTCGCGTGCGCGACGACGACGGCCAGCGGCTGGATTCCGCGCCGCTCCGCTTCGCTTCGCCGCATCAAGACAAGCGCCGCCGCGCCGTCGGAGATCGAACTGGAATTGGCGGCGGTGACCGTGCCGCCCTCGCGGAAAGCGGGGCGCAGCGAGGGGATTTTCTCCGGCCGCGCCTTGGGCGGCTGCTCGTCCTCGGCGACAATCGTCTCGACTTTGCCGGCCTTGATCGCGACGGGCTCGATCTCCGCGGCGAAATCGCCCGTGCGCATCGCCCGCGTCGCGCGCTCCAGCGAGCGCAGCGCGAAAGCGTCCTGGGCCTCGCGGGTGAACTGATAATGCTCCGCGCAATCCTCGGCGAAGGTTCCCATCAGGCGGCCCTTGTCGTAGGCGTCCTCCAGCCCGTCGAGGAACATGTGGTCGAGGACGCGGCCATGGCCCATGCGATAGCCCGCGCGCGCCCGATCTAGGAGATAGGGCGCGTTGCTCATGCTCTCCATGCCGCCGGCGACGACGATCGCCGCCGACCCCGCGGTTAAGAGATCGTGGGCGAGCATCGCCGCCTTCATGCCCGAGCCGCACATCTTGTTGATCGTCGTCGCGCCGACTCCGATCGGCAGGCCGGCGCCGAGCGCCGCCTGGCGCGCGGGGGCCTGCCCGAGGCCCGCCGGCAGAACGCAGCCCATCAGCGCCTCGTCGACGTCTTCGCCCTTCAGCCCGGCGCGCCCCAGCGCCGCGCGAATCGCCGTCGCGCCGAGCTTCGGCGCCGCCACGTCCTTCAAATCGCCGAGAAATCCGCCCATCGGCGTGCGCGCCGCGCCGACGATGACGATTGGGTCGCTGCTGGACATTTCGCTTATCCCTTCCGCGAAGGCTTCGAATGCGATGGCGCCCTTCCGACGGGCGTCCGGCGCCGCCGGCCGCGCGCAGATTGCCCGGCCCGAGGCGAGCGATCAAGCCGGCGCGCGCAGGGTTACGCCGCCAGGGACTCGATCAGCGACCGCGCTTGCGGCCAGGCGCCGAAGCCGGCCTCGGGGTTGATGTGACCCGCCGGTCCCAGGTCGACGAATCGGCTGCCCCAGGCGCGCGCGAAATCCTGCGAACGCGCGATCGAGCACATAAGGTCGTTGGAGCTCGCCACGACGATGGATTTCCACGGCAGGCGCTGCAACGGGATCGGCGCCCATCCCGCGAGCCGGACCATCCATGGCGGCGGCATGCCGGGAAGCGCCGCCTCCATGTCGGGCGGGGCGACGAGAAGGGCGCCGACGACGTTCGAAGAAGAGGCGGCTCGCGAGGCCCAATGGACGATCGTCATCGCGCCTGCGCTGTGGCCGACGAGAATCGACGGCGAGTCCAAATTTTGCACCGCGTGATCCAACGCTTTGACCCATTGCCCGCGCATCGGCCGGCTCCAATTTTCCTGGATGACGCGGAGCGCCTTGTCGTGGGATTGCTCGAGCAGGGTCTGCCAGTGCTCGGGGCCGGAATTTCCATAGCCCGGCACGATGACCAAGGCGTGTTCGTCGATGCTCATTGCGTCGATCCGCGATTGGACGGGCGATTCTCGCCTTGACGATAGCAGGCAAACTTGGCCATCGATATGGCTTCATCCGCCCGATAACGAAGGCTTGATGGCGAGAGGAGGGCGAATGGCGAGCGAGCCGATGGAGCTTCGGCGGGCGGTCGCGGCTGACGCCGCGGCGATCCGGGAACTGACGCGGGAGGCTTACGCCAAATGGGTTCCCGTCATCGGGCGTGAACCCAAGCCGATGGCGGCCGATTATGCCGAGGCTTTGCGAAAGAACCGCTTCGATCTTTTATTCGCCGAGGGAAAACTCGCCGCGCTCATCGAGACGATTGCGCAAGAGGACTGTCTCCTGATCGAGAACGTAGCCGTTTCGCCTCCCTGGCAACGCCAAGGCCTCGGTCGGAAATTGATCGCGCACGCGGAGGGGCTGGCCGCCTCGCTCGGATATCGCGAAATCAGACTGTACACCAACAAGCTTTTTGCGGAGAATTTGGCCCTTTACCGGAAGCTCGGCTATCGCGTGGACAGCGAGGAGCCGTTCAGAGGCGGCTGGCGCGTCAACATGAGCAAACCGGTGGGGCCGCAATCGGGCTAAGTCCGCGCGTGCGCCCCCGCCCCCCGCCATTGCTCCCCCACGCACGCCGCGCGTAAACTGCGCCGATGAAGCTTACAAAAGAAGAAATCGAGCGCTATTCGCGCCAGATCGTGCTGCGCGGCGTCGGCGGGCCGGGGCAGGTCAGGCTCAGGGCGGCGCGCGCGTTGGCGATCGGGGCGGGCGGGCTCGGCTCGCCGGCGCTGCAATATCTCGCCGGCGCCGGCGTCGGCTGCATCGGCATCGTCGACGACGACGCGGTGGCGCTGTCCAATCTGCACCGCCAGGTGCTGCACGCGACCGCCGACGTCGGGCGGCCAAAAGTCGACAGCGCCGAGGACGCGATTCTCCGCCTCAACCCCCATGTCCGCGTCGAAAAGATCGCCCGGCGCCTCGACGCCGACAATGCGCGCGCGATCGTCGCTGGATTCGATATCGTCCTCGACGGCTCAGACAATTTCGCCACGCGCTACGCCGTTTCCGACGCCTGCTTCTTCGAGCGCAAGCCGCTGGTGACGGCGGCGATCGGCGAATTCGACGGCACGCTGACGACGTTGAAGCCCTATGAAAGGGGCGCCGAGGGTTGGCCCAATCCGACCTACCGCTGCCTCTTTCCCGAGGCGCCGCCGCCGGGAACGATTCCGGCCTGCGCGGAAGCGGGCGTGCTCGGCGCGCTCGGCGGCGTTCTCGGCTCGCTGATGGCGCTCGAGGCGATTCGCGAGATCGTCGGCGGCTTCGGCGACGGCGATCGCGGCCTCGTCGGACGGCTCTTGATGATCGACACGCGCGCGATGCGCTTCGAGACGCTCACCTACGCCTGGGACGAGACGAACCCGCTCAGCGGGCGGCGGTAGACCGCCCGCAAGACTTTCTTATCGTCGACGCGCTAACGAGGAGGGGCCGATTCGGCCGGGGCGGGCCGCGCGGGCTCGCTTCGCATTCGTCAATCGGACGCCAAGGGATGATCGTCGGCCTCGCGTTCGTCTCGAACGCCCTCTTCAATTTCCTCGTCGCGCTGCTGGTGGCGAAGTTTCTCGGGCCGGCCGAATACGGCCTTTTCGCCATTGCCTGGGCGGGCGCGGTTCTGGTCAACACCGCGGGCTTCGATTGGCTGCGCTTGTCCGCGGTGCGTTTCTATTCGCAGCGCGCGCGCGCCGAGCGGCCGGCGGTGCGCGCGACGCTCGAAGCCTGTTTCGCCGCGCTCGCGTGCGTCGTCGCGCTCGGCGCGCTGACGCTCGCGCTCGGCGGCGTCGATCTGCCGCTCTCGCCGGGCCTCGTCGCGATGGCCGCGCTGACGGGCGTGGCGAGCGGCCTCTATGACCTGCGCACCGCGCTCGCCCGCGCGCGCTTCTTCGACCGCGCCTATATCGAGATCATCGTCGTCAAGAACGGGCTCGGCCTGGTTCTGACGGTCGGCGGCGCGCTGCTGTTCGGTTCGGCGAAGATCGCTCTCGCCGGCTCGTGCCTCAGCATCGGCGTGGCGATGGCGGCGACCTATCGCGATTTGCGCGATCCCGACGCGCGCTTGCGTCACGCCGAGCCGACGCTGGCCTGGACCTATCTCGGCTACGCCGCGCCGTTCATCGTCTCGTCCGTGCTGTTCCAGCTGATCCCGTTCGCCGGGCGCATCCTCGCCGGCGCGCTCTACGGTTATGACGAGGCGGGACAATTCTCGCTCGCCAACGACATCGGCGTGCGCGTGCTGGCGGCGATCGCCTCGGCGCTCGACGTCATCCTGTTTCAGCAAGCGGTGCGCGCGGAGGAAACGGACGGCGCCGAGGGCGCGCGCGCGCAATTGGCCGACAATATGGCGCTGGTCGTCGCCGTCATTCTGCCGGCCGCCGCGGGGCTCTGGCTGTGCCTGCCCAGTCTCGAGGCGCTGATCGCGCCGGCGGCCTATCGCGGACCGTTCTCGGCCTATCTCGCGCCGATGCTGCCGGGGCTCGCCGCGTTCACGCTGATGATGTACGCGGTCGCGCCGATTTTTCAGATCGCCAAGCGCACCGCGCCGATGGTCGTCGCGGCGCTCGCGGCGCTCGGCGCGCAGGCGATGCTGATCGCGTTCCTGCCGCGCGTCGGGGGCGGGCATTGGCTCGCCCTCGCGCAGAGCGGCGCGCTCGTCGTCGGCCTCGGCGTCGCGCTTCTCTTCGCCTGGGCGGCGCGGCCGCAATGGCCGCGCGCGCGCGATCTCCTCGGCGCCTTGGCCGCGACCGGCGCGATGGCGCTCGCGCTGTGGCCGCTCGGCGCTCACGCCCCCGGCGTGACGCTGCTCGCCGCCCAGGCGGGGCTCGGCGCGGCGGTCTACGGCGCCCTGGCCTGGATCTTCGACATCGCGCGGCTGCGCGGGCGCCTGAAGGCGATGAGGGGGCCGCGCGGCGCCGCAGCGGAGGCGGGGTCGACCAAGAATTCCTGACGAATTCCCTTGGTCAATTTTCCTTAATCATAGTTCGTTGCTTTCCGATAACCATCGCTCGAGTGTTGCGGGGCGCTGCTGTTATTTTCGGGTATGCTTGGTTGTTGTTTGGCGTCGTCACGGCTCGTGAGAGCGCGTGGGGGCGACGCTTCGACAGGAGTTTGTCATGCGGCGCGTTTCCGGCTTCCTCGTTCCTGCGTTTCTGAGCCTTTCGGCCCTCGCGCTCGGCGCGGCCGAGACGAGGGCGGCGACGGCGGACAGCTCGATCGTTCCGGGAATGGGTCCGCCGCCGGCGCCCCAGCCGGCGAGCGGCCGATTGGGCGGCGGCTTCATCGAATTCATACTGACCGGGCACTCCGGCGGATCCCGCGCGGCTCCGCCGCCGGCCGCGAACCAAGCCGTCGCCGCGCTGACGCCGCCCGCGCCGGGCGAAGTCGAGGCGAGGCCGAGCGACGAGTTTCTGCGCCGTGAGGTCGATTATTCAGGCTCGGAGCGGCCAGGCACGATCGTGATCGACACGCCGAACAAGTATCTGTTCCTGGTGCTGCCGCACGGCCGCGCGATTCGCTACGGCGTCGGCGTCGGGCGCCCGGGCTTCGAATGGTCGGGCGTCAAGACGATCACCCGCAAGGCCGAATGGCCGGGCTGGACGCCGCCGCCGCAAATGATGCTGCGCCGGCCGGACCTGCCGAGCCATATGGACGGCGGGCCGGAAAATCCGCTCGGCGCGCGCGCGCTCTATCTCGGTTCGTCGATGTTTCGCATCCACGGCACCAACGAGCCCTCGACGATCGGCCAGAACGTCTCCTCGGGCTGCATCCGCATGATGAACGAGGACGTGATCGACCTGTTCGATCGCGTCCCCGTGGGCACGAAAGTGATCGTGATGTAGCGCCGGGCCGCGGCGTCGACCCGACCGCGTCTCTTTCGGCCTCAGCTGTCGAAACCGCCGGCGTCCGAGCCGCCGTCGTCATAGCCCGCGTCCTGCGCGTCGTCCTGGTCCTGATCCTGATCCTGCAGCACGTCCTCGGCGTGCTGGCCGGCCGCATCGGGCGCGCTTTCGTAGAAATTGTTGATCGTTTCGCCGCCGCCGAACATTCCCGCGGAATGACCGCCGAACAGGCCGCCTCGCCCGCCGATCAGGCTCTCCAGCGTGTTGGCGAGCATCATGCCGCCGGCGACGCCGGCCGCGGTGGTCATCGCGTTGGCGAGGAAGCCGCCGCCGGGCGAAGGCGCGGCGGGCGCTCCCCAAGGGCCGGCCTGCGGCGGCGGCGGCGCGTAAGCGGGCTGGCGAACGCCGGCCGGATCGGCTCCTCCCGCGCGCCGGAAGGCGCTCGCGTCATAGCCGGCGCTTGGCGCGGGCGCCGGCGAAGCGCCGCCGAACAGCGTCTTGCCGAGATTGCCGAGGAAGCTCGTCTCCTGCGGCGGCGCGGCGGCGCGCGATTCGAGTTCGGCGATGCGCTGCGCGGCGGCCTCCAGCGCCTGCTGCTGCACGAGCGTGGTCTGCGCGAGAACATAGGGCGCGTAGGGCTGGGCGCGCACCGCCTCGGCGATGAAGGCTTCCGCCTCGGGGTCGCGGGCGCCCGCCGCGGTCGCGCGAACACGCTCGAAGAGGCCCGCGAGCAATTGGCGTTCTTGGGGAGTCATGGAAATCTCCGTTTCGGGCCGATCGGCCCAAGCCCGCCATATGGGCGGGGGATGCGACCGATCCAAGATGGCGCGTCGGCGAATCCTTGGCGGGTCGGACCGGCCGGCGACTTTACTCGCCGGCCCCGATCGCGTAGTCCATACGCGCAATGAGCCCCGGTCCAGCCCATTGTCGCTGGCGCCGGGGCTTTGTTTTCTTGGGGTTGAGAGGATCGAGCGGCGATGGCCAATGTGGTTGTTGTCGGCGCCCAATGGGGCGACGAGGGAAAGGGCAAGATCGTCGATTGGCTGTCGGTTTCGGCCGACGTCGTCGTCCGTTTTCAAGGCGGCCACAACGCCGGGCACACGCTGGTCGTCGACGATCAGGTCTACAAGCTCGCGTTGCTGCCCTCGGGCATCGTGCGCCCGGGCAAATTGTCGATCATCGGCAACGGCGTGGTGCTCGATCCCTACCATCTCGTAGAGGAAATCGAGAAGATTCGCGGCCTAGGCGTCGAAGTGTCGCCAAAAAACCTCAAGATCGCCGAAAACGTTCCGCTTATTCTCTCGCTGCATCGCGAGCTCGACGCGTATCGCGAATCGGCGGAAATCGGCGGCGTGAAAATCGGAACCACCAAGCGGGGCATCGGTCCCGCCTACGAGGATAAGGTCGGCCGGCGCGCGATCCGCTTGATGGATCTGGCCGAGCCGGAATTTCTCGACGGCAAGATCGCGCGTCTGCTCGCCCATCATGATCCCCTGCGCCGCGGCATGGGCCTCGCGCCGCCGACCGCCAAGGCGATCAAGGAGGAGCTCGTGGCCGTCGCGCCCAAGGTGCTGCCGTATATGGCCCCGACTTTCGAGCTGCTCGATCGCGAGCGGCGTGCCGGCCGGCGTATTCTGTTCGAGGGCGCGCAAGGCGCTTTGCTCGACATCGATCACGGCACCTACCCTTACGTGACCTCGTCCAACACCGTCGCGGCCAACGCCGCGATCGGCTCGGGTCTCGGGCCGCGCGCGATCGGCTATGTCCTGGGCATCGCCAAGGCCTATACCACCCGGGTCGGCGGCGGGCCGTTTCCCACCGAACTCGACAACGAGATCGGCCGCCTGATCGGCCAGCGCGGCGCCGAATTCGGCACCAACACCGGGCGTCCCCGCCGCTGCGGCTGGTTCGACGCGGTGCTGACGCGCCAATGCGTCAAGACCTCCGGCATCGACGGCATCGCGCTGACCAAGCTCGACATTCTCGACGGCTTCGAAGAAATCAAGGTCGCCACGCATTATCGTCTCGACGGCAGGGAGATCGATTATCTCCCGGCCTCGCAAGCCGCTCAGGCGCGCATCGAGCCCGTTTATGAAACGATCGAGGGCTGGCGGGGCGCGACCGTGGGCGCGCGCTCGTGGGCCGATCTGCCGGCGCAGGCGATCAAATATGTGCGCCGCATCGAGGAGCTCATCGGCGCGCCGGTCGCGTTGCTCTCGACGAGCCCGAAGCGGGAAGATACGATTCTTGTGCATGACCCGTTTCAAGACTAACCCAATGATGGCGCTCGGCGGCGCAGTGCGAGCGACCGGACTCGATCATGGCTGACTATTACTCTCTGCTTTCCAAAGCCGTCGCGAACTTGCCCAAGGCCAGTCCGGCGTCGGCGCGCAAGGCGATGTACGACCGGGCGCGCAAGGCGCTGCTCCACCAATTGCGCTCGCTGGGACCGGCGTTGTCGGAAGCCGACATCGCGCGCGAGGAAGCGGCTCTCGAAACCGCGATCGCGCGGTTGGAGGGGCAATTCACGCCGGCGCCTCCCGCGCCGCCCGCCGCGCTCGCGAGCCGGCCCGCCGAAACGCTCGCCCGCGCGCCGACGTTCGCCGCGACGACCAAACCCAATGCGCCTCCGGCGCCGCCCGCCGCCTCGGCGACGGCGCCCACGCATCCGCCGCCCCCGGTCGCGAGGGCGCCCATCCATCCGCCGCTTCCGGCCGCGCCGGAGCCGCCGCCGCCGCCGGCTCGTCCCGCCGCGACGCGCCCGAGTTTCGCCCCGGCGGTCGGCGCCGCCGCGAGGCCGTCGATCGGCGCCGAAGCGTTGACGCGGCCGATTCCGGGCGCACGGCCGGCTCCGGCGGCGCCGCGTTTTGCGCCGCCGCTCGCCCATCGCGCGGACGCGGTCTCCGGGCCATCGTCCGCGCCGCCGGTCGTCGCCGCGAGCGACGACGAGATCGACGCCGAGGGCCAGGCTCCGCCGATCGACGCGGCGTCCGGGGTCGATCGGGTCGCCTATGCGCCCGCCGCGACGGACAACGAATCGATTCGGCCCAGCGCGCCGAGCCGATTTGAGGCGCCGCGCGCCAATCCCTGGCCCTGGTTTATTCTTGCCGTCGTCGTCGGCCTCGTCATTTCCGTCGCCGTCGCGGCGTTCTTGCTGCGTCAGAAGCCTGGGGATCTCGCGATCAAGGAATCGGGCGAGGCGGGGGAGTCCAAATCGGCGGCGAGCGCCGCCAAGATCGTCGAGCGCGTCGGCGGCGGCGCAACCGCCACGCCCGCGCCCGCTTCCCCGGTCGAGCCGACGCCTGTCGCGCCGTCCGCCGCCGCGCCGGCGCCGGCCGCCAATGCGCCGGCGGCCGCGATACCGCCGCAACCCGCGACGGCGCAGGGCCTGCCGGTCTCCGCGCGCGCCGCGATGCTCGTCGCCGTCGCATCCGACCAGCAAAAGCCGCCGGCGGTGAGCCTCGGCTCGGTCGTCTGGACCGCGATTCCGCCGATCGCCGGGCAGCCGGCGACGCTCGGGGTGAAGGCCGAGGCCGATATTCCCGATCTGAAGATGCACGCGATCATGACGATCCGGAAGAACAGCGATGCGAGCCTGCCCGCTTCGCATACGATCGATCTTCGCGTGACGTTCGGCGACGGCGCGGAAATCAAAGGCGTCAAGGACATGCGCGTGCCGATGATGCGCCGCGACGATCCGCCGGCGCAGGACCCCCTGGCGGGCGTGCGCGTCAAGATCAGCGACAGCTATTTCCTCGTCGGCCTCAATCGCGCGGACGCCGACGCCGCGCGCAACGTCGACCTGATGGTCACCCGCGGCTGGTTCGACTTCCCGATGCTGCTCAACGACGACCGCATCGCCAAGCTGACCTTCGAAAAGGGCGCCGACGGGGACCGAATCCTTTCCGACGCGCTGGCCGCGTGGAAGGCGCCGTGAGCGCGCCGGCCGCTCGTAGCCCAGGCGGATTTCCGCGGCGCCAGTTCGCCCGCGCGCTCAACCCGGCAGGTTGAAGACCCGCGTCGAAACGAAATAGCCGCCCTCGACGACGCCGAAGGCGATCGGCGCGCCGAAGCACGCGGCGTAGGCGGGCCCTTCGACGGGCGCGTCGGCGCCGCGCAGCAAGAGTTTTTGTCCGCGGCGCAGGATCGCGGCGCCGTGCCGGTCGATGGCGAGGCGCGGCAGCTCCGCCAAGCCCGCTTCGACGGGAAGCAAGGCCGCCGCGCGCGCCTCGGGCGATTCGCGCAGCGCGTCCAGCGCCGCCGCGCGATCGGCCAGGAACGGGCCGACCCGCGTGCGGCGCAGCAATACGATATGGCCGTGACAACCGAGCAGACGCCCGAGGTCGCGCGCGATCGCGCGCACATAGGCGCCCTTGCCGCATTCGGCTTCGAACCTCGCCTCGTCCGGCTCGGCTTGAACGAGCTCGAGCCGGTGGACGACGATCTGCCGCGCCGCAATCTCGAAGGTCTCGCCGCCGCGCGCCAGGTCATAGGCGCGCTCGCCAGCGATGCGAATCGCCGAAAAGGTCGGCGGGATTTGGCTGATGAGGCCGACGAAGCGGGGCAGCGCCGCCTCGATCTCTTCACGCGTCGGGCGCCGGTCCGAGCGGGCGACGATCCTGCCCTCGGCGTCGTCGGTGTCGGTTTCCTCGCCCCACTTGACGGCGAATTGATAGGCCTTGGTTCCCTCCTGCACGATCGGGACGGTCTTGGTCGCCTCGCCGAAAGCCACCGGCAAAACGCCGGAAGCCAATGGGTCCAAGGTTCCGGCGTGGCCGACCTTTTTCGCGTTGAAGAGATATTTCAGTTGCGCGACCGCCTGCGTCGAGGTGACGCCGACGGGCTTGTCGAGGTTGATCCAGCCGTTGACCTCGACGCGCGGCGAACGGCGCGGCTGCGACTTGCGCCGCTTAGACGGCTCCGTTCCGGCCTCGGCGGGCGCCGCGTCGATTTCAGCCTCGTCGCTCAATTGCTCTCCTCGTCGTCGTCATGGCGCAGATCGCGCGCGACGCGCGGCGACTTCAAAAGCGCGTCGATTTCCGCTTGCGCGGAAAAACTATCGTCGAGCGCGAAGCGCAGATCCGGCGCGAATTTGAGATTGACCCGCTGGGCGACCAGCGCGCGCAGGGCCTTCTTATGCTCGTTGAGAGCTTCGATCGTCGCCTCGGCGTTCTTGCCGCCGAGCGGCATGACGGCGACGCTCGCGAGCTTCAGATCGGGCGACATCTTCACCGCCGGGATCGTCACCACTTGCCGATTGAGCACGGGATCGACGATTTCGCCGCGCTGGAGAATTTCCGCCAGGGCGTGACGGATCGTTTCGCCCACTCGCTCGAGGCGATGCGACGGACTGGAGTGTTTGGCGTCGGAACGAGACATTTGCGAGAGAGCCTGAGATAGGAGTTGAGGCGCCGAGAAGGCGAACGGGGGAAACGGACTTTCGAGTTTGGCGGGCCGACGCTTCGCGGCCCGCGAAATCGAAACGCGAGTCAGCTCGACGGCTTCGCCCGGGCCGCGCCCGCGCGCCGCGGCGGGAAAAACCCGGCTAGGCGAGGGCGGCTCGTCATCGTGTCGCGAAGCTCGCGGAAATGCCCGGCGGCGCCGCGCATGTCGGAGCTCGTCCGGCCCGTCGCGCGCTAAAGCGTGCGACGGATCTCTTCGACGCTATAGCACTCGATGACGTCGCCGATGCGCATGTCCTGATAGTTCTCGAAGGCCATGCCGCATTCCTGGCCGGCCTGCACGACGGCGACTTCGTCCTTGAACCGCTTGAGCGTCGATAGCTTGCCCTCGTGGACGACCACGTTGTCGCGGATGAGGCGCACGTGCGCGCCGCGCTGCACCACGCCGTCGGTGACCCGGCAGCCCGCGACATTGCCGACTTTGGAAATGTTGAACACTTCGAGGATCTGCGCATTGCCGAGCATCGTTTCGCGCAGGGTCGGCGCGAGCAAGCCGGACATCGCCGCCTTCACGTCGTCGACCAGATTGTAGATGATGTTGTAGTAGCGGATTTCGATGCCCTGCTGCTCGGCCAGGTCGCGCGCTTCCTTGTGCGCGCGCACGTTGAAGCCGATGATGACCGCTTTCGACGCCTCGGCGAGGGTCACGTCGGATTCGGTCACGCCGCCGACGCCGCCATGAATGACGCGGGCGGCGACTTCCTCGGTGCCGAGCTTCTCGATCGCGGCGGTGATCGCCTCGACCGAGCCTTGCACGTCGCCCTTGACGACGATCGGCAGCTCCTTGCGGCCCGCCGTCTTGAGATTGCTCATCATGTCGCTGAGCGAGGTGCGCACCACGCCGCCGCGCACGGCGAGCTTTTCGCGCTTCTGGCGTTCGCGATATTCGGCGATTTCGCGCGCTCGCGCCTCGCTTTCGACGACCGCGACGCGGTCGCCGGCCTCCGGCGCGCCGGAGAAGCCGAGCACCTCGACCGGCGTCGAGGGCTTGGCTTCGTCGACATTTTCGCCCTTGTCGTCGATCAGCGCGCGCACGCGGCCCCATTGCGAGCCCGCGACGACGAGCGCGCCGACGCGAAGCGTGCCGCGCTGCACCAACACGGTCGCGACCGGGCCGCGGCCGCGATCGAGGCGCGCCTCGATGACCGTGCCCTCGGCGTTGCGCTCGGGATCGGCCACGAGATCGAGAAGTTCGGCTTGCAGGGCGATCGCCTCGAGCAGCTTGTCGAGATTGGTGTGTTTGGTGGCGGAGACTTCCACGGCCAGCGTTTCGCCGCCGAAGGCTTCGACCTGAACGTCGTGCTGCAACAATTCCTGCATTACGCGCTGCGGGTTGGCGTCGGGCTTGTCGATCTTGTTGATCGCGACGATGATCGGCGCCTTGGCCGCCTTGGCGTGGCGGATCGCCTCGATCGTCTGCGGCATCACGCCGTCGTCGGCGGCCACGACCAGCACGACGATGTCGGTCACCTTGGCGCCGCGCGCGCGCATCGCCGTGAAGGCGGCGTGGCCGGGCGTGTCGATGAAGGTGATCTTGGCGCCGCCGGGGGCGGTGACCTGATAGGCGCCGATATGCTGGGTGATCCCGCCCGCTTCTCCTGAAACCACATTGGCGTGGCGGATGGCGTCGAGCAACGAGGTCTTGCCGTGGTCGACATGGCCCATGATGGTGACGATCGGCGGGCGCGGCACGGGGGCGCCTTCCTCGTCGGGGCGGTCGAACAATCCCTCTTCGACGTCCGATTCGGCGACGCGCTTGACCGTATGGCCCATTTCCTCGGCGATGAGTTGCGCCGTGTCCGCGTCGAGCGTGTCGGTCAAGGTGACCATCCGCCCCTGGCGCATCAAGAGCTTGATGACGTCGACGGCGCGCTCCGACATGCGGTTCGCGAGTTCCTGGATGGTGATCGCCTCGGGAAGGACGATTTCGCGGGCGATCTTCTCCTTCGCCTCCTGGGCGCCGTGACCCTTGAGGCGCTGCGTGCGGCGGCGAAAGGCGGCGACGGAACGCGTGCGCTCCTCCTCGCCGGCGGTGGCGCTGGCGACCGTCAAACGGCCGCGATTGCGCTGGTCGCCGCCGCGCGCCGGGCGCGGCGTCGGCAGCATGACTTTCGCCGCGGGCGCGATGACGGTCGTCCTGCGAATGACGCGTTTGTTTTCGTCCTCGGCGGCGGGAAGGCCGGGAGCCGCCGGCTTGGCCGCGCTCGGCGCGGCGCCCGGCGACGGGGCGGGCGCGGCGGCGACGGGCTTGCGGCCCAATGTCGTGGCGGGTATCGCGGAGGGCTCGCCGCCGGCGAGGCGGCGGCGCGCCTCCTCCTCGGACTGTCGCTTGAAACTGGCTTCCTGCGAGCGGCGCAGGTCTTCCTCGCGCTTGCGCGCTTCGGCGGCTTCGCGCTCGGCTTTGTCGCGCGCCTCGCGCTCGCGACGCGCTTCGGCCTCCGCTTCCTGGCGGTGACGGTCTTCCTCTTCTCGGGCGCGCGCGTCGACGAGCGCCCTTGTGCGCGCCTCGCGCTGCTCTTCGGTCAGCGTGCGCAGCACCACGCCGGTCTTCGGCGGCACGATCGGCGCGGCGGTGGTGGGTCCGCGAGGGGCCGCCGCGGGAACGGGGGCCTTCGGGGCGAGCGCGACGGGCGGCGCCTCGCGCGGCGGCGCTTCGCCCGGTCCGAGGACGCGGCGCTTGACCTTCTCGACGACGACCGCCTTGCTCCGCCCGTGCGAAAAGCTCTGGCGCACGGTTCCCTGCTCGACGGGCCGCTTCAGGTGCAAAGTCGCCTTCGGCGGGGATCCGCCTAACGTCTTGTCGCCGCTGTTATTCGTTTCACTCATGCGTTTTTCCAGTGACCCCGGCCTATCGATCGTTCATTCCGGCGTTTTTGTCGGTCGCGCCGCTCCGGCTCGCATCGATCGAGATCGCCGTCGGCGCCGCGCCGCTCGCCCGATATTGGGCCAAACGCGCGGCCTTCGCGAGGAAGGCCGAACTGGCCTCGCCCGCGTTGAGCGCTGCATGTATCACATTTGTCCTACCTAATGCCAAATCCAATTGGCGCGAGGAGAACAGATTTATTCGGCGGACCGCGTCGGCCGTTTCGCCGAAGCGCCCACGCAGCAAACGCTCCAATTTCGACGCCCCGTCCGGCGCCCCGTCGGCGGCGTGGATCAGCCCGACGACCGAGCCCGCATGGATCGCCGCCTCGACCTTCGCCGCGCCCGCCACCACGAGCCCCGCCTTGTTGACGATCGAGAGGAATTGCAGCGCGTCGCGCTCGAGCAGGCGATCGACTTCCTCGGCGAGGTCCGGCGCGGCGTTGACCTTGACGCGAAAACCGCGGGAAAAGGCCTGCTTCGCCGCCGCCTGACGCACGGTGGCGAAGTCGAGCCGCGTCCACACGCCGCGTCCCGGCAGCTTGCGCCTGACGTCCGGCACGACGTCGCCGGCGCCGGACAGGGCGAAGCGCAACATCGCCTCGGGCGGCCCCTTCTCGCCGGAGACCACGCAGGTGCGCTCCGATCCGCCGTCGTCGTCTTTCGCCTCGCCCTTGCGCAATCGAAGCTTCTCCCGGCCTATTCGGCGTGGGCGCCGGCCGCGGCGTCATCCGTTTCGGCGACGGGCGTCGGGGCGGGTTCCTCGACCCAGCCGGCGCGCACGCGCGCGGCCATGATCATCGCGTCCGCCTGCTCGCGCGAGACGTCGAATTCGCCGAGATAGCCGGCGTATTTCTTCTCGCCGCCCTCGCCGCGCTCCGTCCAGCCGATGAGATCGTCGGTCGCGCAGCCCGCGAGATCCTCGATGGACTTGACCCCGTTTTGCCCGAGTTTGACCAGCATCGGGGTCGTCAGGCCATCGATCGACTTGAGATCGTCGGAAACGCCGAGCGACTTGCGCTGTTCGTCGTGTTCGGCCTCCACGCGCGCCAGATGCCCTTGCGCGCGCGCCTGGATTTCCTCGGCGGTCTCGGCGTCGAAGCCCTCGATCGAGGCCAGTTCGTGCAGATCGACATAGGCGATTTCCTCGACCGTGCGGAAACCTTCGGAGGCGAGCAACTGCGCCACGGTCTCGTCGACGTCGAGGGCGTTCATGAACGCGCCGGTGCGCTCGACGAATTCCTTTTGCCGCCGTTCCGATTCCTCGGCCTCGGTAAGGATGTCGATGTCCCAGCCCGTAAGCTGCGAGGCCAGCCGCACGTTCTGCCCGCGCCGCCCGATGGCTAGGGAAAGCTGATCGTCCGGCACGACGACCTCGATGCGCGTGGAGTCCTCGTCGAGCACGACCTTCATCACCTCGGCCGGCTGCAGCGCGTTGACGATGAACGTCGCCGCGTCGGCCGACCAGGGAATGATGTCGATCTTCTCGCCCTGCAATTCGTTGACGACCGCCTGCACGCGCGAGCCGCGCATGCCCACGCACGCTCCCACCGGATCGATCGAGGAATCGTTGGAGACGACCGCGATCTTGGCGCGCGAACCGGGATCGCGCGCCACCGATTTCACCTCGACGATGCCGTCGTAGATTTCCGGCACTTCCTGCGCGAACAGCTTGGCGGTGAATTGCGGATGCGTGCGCGACAGGAAGATCTGCGGCCCCCGCGCCTCGCGACGCACGTCGTAGACAAAGGCGCGGATGCGATCGCCAGGGCGGAACATTTCGCGCGGGATCAATTCGTCGCGGCGCACCACCGCCTCGCCGGCCCCGGAGCCGCCGAGGTCGACGACGACGTTGCCGTATTCGACGCGCTTGACCTGGCCGTTGATGATTTCGCCGATGCGGTCCTTGTAGACTTCGTATTGCTTGTCGCGCTCGGCCTCGCGAATCTTCTGCACGAGCACCTGCTTGGACGCCTGGGCGGGAATGCGGCCGTAGTCGAACGGCGGCAGCGATTCGGCGATCCAGTCGCCGATCTGCGCCGACGGGTTCTTCTTATGCGCGTCCGCCAGCGTGATCTGCGTCGCGTCGTTGTCGATCTTGTCGACGACCAGAAGCAGACGGGAGAAGCGGATTTCGCCGGTCTTGGGATTGATCTCGGCGCGCACCTCCGTCTCCTGGCCGTAGCGCGAGCGCGCGGCCTTCTGCATCGCGTCCTCCATCGAGGCGAGCACGATTGATCGATCGATCGATTTCTCGCGCGCGACGGCGTCGACAATCTGCAAGAGTTCGAGTCTGTTGGCGCTGACGGCCATCGTCTTCTCCTTCGATCTGGCTCGCGACGCGTTTCTCGCGCCGGAGTCGCAGCGTTCTCTTAAGTCTGTTCGTTCGGCCTCTTCGGCGCGGTCTTCGACGGGCGGGGTTTCGGCGAAGCGCCGCCGCGCCCACCCTTGGCCTGCTTCTGCGCGGCTTTTTCCCGTCTCAGCGTCGCGCGGATCAAGTCCTCGGTGAGCGTCAGGCGCGCCTCGGCCATGTCTTGGATGCGCAGATCGACGCTCGATTCGGCGCCGCTCTCCTCGCCGGGCAGGCGAAGGCGCGCCACAGGCGCCGCTTCGACCGACGCCACCGCTTCGATCCGTCCGCGGAAGCGCTTGCGCCCATTCACGGGGATCGCCATCTCGATGCGCGCTTCGCAGCCGATCGCGCGGCGAAAATCCGATTCGCGCACCAGCGGCCGGTCGATGCCGGGCGAAGAGATTTCGAGCCGGTAGGCCTGGCTCATCGGCTCCTCGAGGTCGAACACCGGCGACAACGCCTGGCTGGCGCGTTCGCAATCGTCGATCGACATCGTTCCGTCCGGGCGCTCGGCCATGATCTGGACCGTCGCGCCCTGGGTGGCGGAAACCTTCACGCGAACGACGCGCAACCCGAGATCGCGCAGCGCCGGCTCGGCGATGCGCGCGATGCGCCGCGCCAGGCCGTTGTCGTCGATGAGGCGCGCCTCGTCGAGCCCTTGGTTGGGCGCGAGCGCGATTGGCGGTGGCGACGTTCCGTCCATGAACCCTTGCGGCAATAAAAAAGAGCGGGTCCCGTTCGGGGCCCACTCTCAATGTTTCTCTTCATCCGATCGACGAAGAGCTATGAGAATTTCCAAAGCGCCTATTATCCGATCGTCGCGCCCAACGCAAGAAAAAAGCGCCGGCCCGTCTCGGGCGGGCCGACGCCCGGCCTGAGTTCACGCCGTCGGCAATTTATAATCCTTGAAGGTCTCGCGCAGCTTCAGCTTGTTGATCTTGCCGGTCGCGGTGTGCGGAATTTCCTTCACCAGCTGCATGTCGTCGGGCATCCACCATTTGGCGATATGGCCTTGCAGGTAACCGAGAACCTCGTCGGCGCGCGGCGTCGCGCCCTCCTTCGGCACGACGACGAGCAGCGGCCGCTCGTCCCATTTGGGATGGGCGACGCCGATCACCGCCGCCTCGGCGACGTCCGGGTGTCCGACGGCGAGATTCTCGATGTCGATCGAGGAAATCCATTCGCCGCCCGACTTGATGACGTCTTTCGCGCGGTCGGTGATCTGCATGTAGCCGTCGGGGTCGATCGTGGCGACGTCGCCGGTGTCGAAGAAGCCGTTCTCGTCGAGGATCTGATCGTCCTCGGCCTTGAAATAGGCTTTCGCGACGGCGGGGCCGGCGACCTTCAAGCGGCCGAAGCGTTTGCCGTCCCACGGCAATTCGCGGTTTTGGTCGTCGACGATCCTCATTTCGACGCCGAACGGCGCCCAGCCCTGTTTGGACTTGAGCGCGAGGACGTCTTCGTGGGACGCTTCGGGGCCGAGCGGCTTGATCGAGCCCACCGAGCCGAGCGGGCTCATTTCCGTCATGCCCCAGGCGTGGCGAACCTCGACGCCGTAATTCTCCTCGAACGCCTTGATCATCGAGGGCGGGCAGGCCGAGCCGCCGATGATGACGGTCTTCAACGTGGAAAGCTGTTTGCCCTCCTTCTGGAGGTAGCCGAGCAGCATCAGCCACACGGTCGGCACCGCCGCCGTGAAGGTCACCTTCTCCGTCTCGAGCAACTCATAGACCGACGCGCCGTCGAGACGCGCGCCCGGCATGACCATCTTCGCGCCTTTCATCGGCGCGGAAAACGCCAGACCCCACGAATTGGCGTGGAACATCGGCACGACGGGCATGACGCAGGTTTCCGGCCCGACCGGCAGGCACTCCAGCCCGGTGCTGAACAGGGAATGCAGGACGTTCGAGCGATGCGAATAGAGCACGCCCTTGGGGTGGCCGGTCGTGCCCGAAGTGTAGCAGAGGCCCGCCGCCGTGCGCTCGTCGAATTCGGCCCAATGAAAATCGCCGTCGGCTTCGCCGATCCAGTCCTCATAAGCGACGGCGTTGCGCAGCTTGGTCGCCGGCATGTGCGCGGCGTCGGTGAGGACGATGTAGCGCTCGACGGTCGGCAGCTTGTCGGCGACCGCTTCGAGGAGCGGCACGAAGGTGAGGTCGACGAAAACGATCCGGTCCTCGGCGTGGTTCATGATCCACACGATCTGCTCGGCGAACAGGCGCGGATTGACGGTGTGATAAATCGCGCCGATGCCGGTGATGCCGTACCAGGTCTCGAGGTGACGGTGCCCGTTCCACGCCAGAGTCGCGACGCGATCGCCGGACTTGATGCCCTCGCGCTCCAGGCGCTGCGCGACGCGCATCGCGCGCCCGCGCACTTCGCGGTAATTCGTGCGATGGATCGGACCTTCCACCAGACGCGTCACGACTTCACGACGGGGATGTTGGATGGCGGCGAAGTCGATGATCTTGTGGATCAACAGCGGCCATTCCTGCATCAGCCCTAACATCGCATTCCTCCACGCTTTCCAACCGCCCCGAACGCCGAGGCGCAAGATATTCCCATTTTTCGACGGCAATAGCATGGCGCCCGACGCGGCGCTAGGCAAGCGGAGCCCCGGTAAATTGCCGGCGGGTTCGCGCGGCTATAGGGTGGCGCCGCGGAGCGCCCGAAGCGGCGCGGGAAAGGACGACTGATGCTCAAACAGGAGAGTGAGGACCGCGCGGTCCGCGTTTGGTTCCGCTTTCTTCGCCTGGAGAGCCGGCTGCAACTCGCGGTCGCCGAGCGGCTGCGCGAAATCGGGCTTTCGGTTCCCCAATGCGACGTCGTGACGACGCTGACCGAGGCGGAAGGAATCAGTCAGCAAGAGCTCGCCAAGCGCCTCTATGTGACCAAAGGCAACATTTCGGGCCTGCTGGACCGGCTCGAGGCCGCCGGCCTCGTCGAGCGCCGCTCCACCGCCGCCGATCGCCGCCAATACGCGATCTATCTGACCGTGCCGGGGCGCGAGGCGGCGAAAAAGGCGATCGCCGTCCAGCACGCGCTGATCGCGGCGACACTGGGCGAATTGCCGCCCGAAAGTCTCGCCGCTTTCGAGGAGCTGCTGATCGCCACGCGCGATCTCGTGCGCGCCTATAGCGAGCGCGACCGCGCGAGCGTCGGCAAAGGCCCGCAGTCCAGCGCCCGCGCGCGCGCCTGACCGGACGCGGCGCGGGCGGCGCTTGCTAGCGAAACAACGACATGGCGTTGGCGACCGTCTGTATAACGCCCCATGCGAGGGGAATGCCGACGAAGCACCAGGCGAGGGCGACTTTCAGTTTCATCGAGGCGGATGTGTTGGCGTTGGCCATGGTCGTTCTCCCTAAACTCCCGACGGATCGCCAGCGGCGGCGACAACCGCCTGCGCCTCTTCGGCTTCGTGTTCGGGGTGCATGTGAAAGCGGTGATGGACCGCCTTGATCGCGAGGTTGCAGAAGAAGCCCACCACGAGCAGTCCGGCCATAATGTACATCGTAGTATTGTAAGCTTGCGCCTTCGGCACGCCGTTGTCGATTTGATACTGCCTGATATAGTTGACCAGCACTGGACCGAACACGCCCGCCATCGACCAGGCCGTGATCAGCATGCCGTGAATGGCGCCGACGTAGCGAGTGCCGAACATGTCCCTGAGATAGGCGGGAACGGTCGCGAAACCGCCGCCGTACATCGAGAGAATCACCACGAAGCAGAGCACGAACAGCGTCACGCTGCCGAGCGATCCGGTCGAGGGCACGAGCGCGTAAAGTACGGGTCCGATCACGAAGAAGCAGAAATAGGTGTTCTTACGGCCGATATAATCGGAAATCGAAGCCCAGAAGAAACGCCCCCCCATGTTGAAGAGACTGAGCAGTCCGACGAAGCCCGCCGCGGCCACCGGAGTGACCCGGCCCGGGAACATTTCCTGGCTCATCGCCGAAGCCTGGCCGAGAACGCCGATGCCGGCGGTGACGTTCAGGCAGAGAACGGCCCAGATCAGCCAGAACTGCGGCGTCTTCAGCGCGTCATAGACATAAACGTCGTTCTTGGTGATCAGCTTTTGCGCGACGAGGGGCGGCGTGTAGCCCTCCGGCTTAAAGTCGACGGGCGGCACCCGCACGATCGCGGCGCCGACCCACATGAAGCAGAGATAGACGGCGCCCATGACGATGAAGGTTTCCGCGACCCCGATATGCGTCGGCGTCGAAAACTTCTGCATGAGCCAGACCGAAAGCGGCGAGGCGATGAAGGCGCCGCCGCCGAAGCCCATGATCGCCATGCCGGTGGCCATGCCCGGACGATCCGGGAACCATTTGATCAGGGTGGAGACCGGCGAGATATAGCCGAGCCCGAGCCCGACGCCGCCGAGCACGCCGTAGCCGAGATAGATGATCCAAAGCGCGTGCAGATAGACTCCGATCGCGGCGACGAAGAAGCCGCCGGCCCAGCAGAGACCCGCCGCGAACATGGCGCGCCGCGGGCCGCCGTCCTCGACCCAGCGCCCGAACACCGCCGCCGAAGCGCCGAGGAAAAAGATCGCGATCGAGAAGATCCAGCCGAGATCGGTCAGCTTCCAGTCGTCCGGCGCGGCGTGATCGACGCCGATCAGCTTGCTCATCGGCAGGTTGAACACGCTGAACGCATAGGCTTGCCCGATGCACAAGTGGATGCACAGCGCAGCCGGCGGAACCATCCATCGGCTGAAGCCGGGCTCCGCGACGGTATGCGCACGATCGAGGAAGCTGAAAAATCCCGCCGGCTTGGCGGCGGCGCTGGCGCTCGTCATCGCGTTCCCTCCCATCGGAGATGGCGTTCGCCGGCGTCATCTGCGCCCGCGGGCAAATCGAAGATCGTCAATCCGCGCGCTCGCGCACGCCATGCGGCAACCTCAGGCATCGACGTCGTTTCCTCTCCCAAATGCTCGGCCGTCGCAATTCGCGCGACGGCCGCCTCTCGAACGCCGGTTCAGCCGGCTCCGTCTCTTTTCAGCGCCGCCACGGCGCCGGCCGCGATCGCATTGAGGCCCGCTCGGCCTGACTCGGCGAAAGCGACTATTTCGCGAATCATTTTCGGCGTCCAGTAGAGTTTGAGATGCGCCGCTGCGCTGGCGGTCGCCTCGCGCTCGGGCATCGCGCTGAAAGCGGCGCCGATCTGGTTGGCCATGCGCGCGAGCTTGTCGATTTTTGCTACGCTCACGCCGCAAGCCCTCCGCTCGCGCCGGACGTCGCCACGGTGAAGAGCGTCGCCTGATCCGCGCGGGCGATCGCGATGAGCGTGACGCCGCTCTCTCTCGCGCGCTCGAGCGCGAGCGAGGTCGGCGCCGAAACCGACACGAGCGTCGCCGCGCCGAACGCCGCCGCCTTGGCCACCATCTCGAACGAGCAGCGGCTGGTGAGGACGATGAAGCCGCTCGTCGGATCGACCGAGGCCAGCGCGAGCGCGCCGATCAGTTTATCGAGCGCGTTATGGCGCCCGACATCTTCGCGTACGACGAGAACGGCGCCGGAGCGGTCGCTCCAGGCCGCGCCGTGCACGGCGCGCGTCTCGGCGTTGAGCGGCTGAGCGCGCTCGAGCCCGAGCAGCGCGGCGCGGATCGCCGCCGGCGCGATCGGCGCGCCCGCCGGGACGGGCCGGCGGGGCTTGGGCAGATGCGCGAGATCCTCGAGGCCGCAAAGGCCGCATCCCGTGCGGCCGGACATCGCCCGCGAGCGCGCGAGATGCGCGCTCATGCGCTCGCCCGCGAGCGCGACGTCGAGGCGCATCCCTCCGTCGATCGCCGCGATCTCGACATCGCGAATTTCATCGATTCGCTCGACGATTCCCTCGGTCAGCGCGAAGCCGACGGCGAAATCCTTAAGGTCGCGCGGCGTCGCCATCATAACCGCGAAGGGCGCGCCGCCGAATGCGAGCTGGATCGGCGTCTCGACGGCGATCGCGCGGCGCCGGACGGGTCCGTAGGCGCCGCGATCGTAGTCGAAGTCTTGCGCCGGCGCGAAAACCGCGCCGGCTTCCTCATTCGGCGGCATGGACTTCAGCCCCGGCGATGCGGCGGCGCGCGACGCCTTCCTCGCGATCGCGTTCCTGCCACTCGGAATAATGGTTGGTGCGCCTGATCTGCACTGCCGTCACCTTGTATTCCGGGCAATTGGTCGCCCAGTCCGAATTCTCCGTCGTCACTACGTTGGCGCCGCTATTGGGATGATGGAACGTCGTGTAGACGACGCCGGGCTGCATGCGCTCGGAGACTTTGGCGTGCAGCGAAACCTCGCCGACGCGGCTCTGCAACGAGACGAGGTCGCCCTCGCGCACGCCGCGGCTTTCCGCGTCGAAGGGGTGAATCTCCAGCACGTCCTCCTCGTGCCAGCGGCTGTTCTCGGTGCGCCGCGTCTGCGCGCCGACATTGTATTGCGACAGGATTCGTCCGGTCGTCAGCAGCAGCGGGAAGCGCGGCCCGGTTCGCTCGTCGGTGGCGACATACTCGGTCAGCATGAACTGGCCCTTGCCGCGCACGAAGCGCTCGACGTGCATGATCGGCGTTCCCGTCGGCGCGGCGTCGTTGCACGGCCACTGGATCGAGCCGAGCTCGTCGAGCCGCGCGTAGGAGACGCCCTTGAAAGTCGGCGTCAAGGCGGCGATCTCGTCCATGATCTCGCTGGGATGCGAGTAATTCATGGGAACGCCGACGGCGTGCGCGAAGGCGATCGTCGCTTCCCAGTCGGCCATGCCGGCGAGCGGCGGCATCGCCTTGCGAACGCGGTTGATGCGGCGCTCGGCGTTGGTGAAAGTGCCGTCCTTTTCGAGGAACGAGGCGCCGGGGAAGAACACATGCGCGTAGCGCGCGGTCTCGTTGAGAAAGAGATCCTGCACGATGACGCATTCCATCGCCGCCAGGCCCGCCGTGATGTGCTGGGTGTCGGGATCGGATTGGGCGATGTCCTCGCCCTGCACGTAGAGTCCCTTGAACGCGCCCTCCACCGCCTCGTCCATCATGTTGGGGATGCGCAGGCCCGGCTCCTTGCTGAGCGGCACGCCCCACAGGCGCTCGAACACCTCGCGCGTCGAATCGTCGGAGACGTGGCGATAGCCGGAGAATTCGTGCGGAAACGAGCCCATGTCGCACGAGCCCTGCACGTTGTTCTGGCCGCGCAACGGATTCACGCCGACGCCGTCGTGGCCGATATTGCCGGTCGCCATCGCCAGATTGGCCATCGCCATCACGGTCGTCGAGCCCTGGGAATGCTCGGTGACGCCGAGGCCGTAGTAGATCGCGCCGTTTCCGCCTTTCGCATAGAGGCGCGCGGCGGCGCGAAGGTCGGCGGCGGGAACGCCGGTGACCGCGGCGGTCGCTTCGGGCGAGTGACGCTCCTCGGCGATGAAGCGCGCCCAGGATTCGAAATTGGCCGCGTCGCTGCGCGCGCGCACGAACGCCTCATTTACGAGCCCCTCGGTGACGATCACGTGGGCGAGCGCATTGATCACGGCGACGTTGGTCCCGGGCCGCAGCGCGAGGTGGAAATCCGCTTGAACATGCGGCGTGCGCACGAGATCGATGCGGCGCGGATCGACGACGATCAGCTTCGCGCCGGCGCGCAGGCGCTTCTTCATGCGCGAGGCGAAGACCGGATGCGCGTCGGTCGGATTGGCGCCGATCACCAGGATCACGTCGGCCTTTTCGACCGACTTGAAGTCCTGCGTGCCGGCCGAGGTGCCGAAGGTCTTGGACAGGCCGTAGCCGGTCGGCGAATGGCAGACGCGCGCGCAAGTGTCGACATTGTTGTTGCCGAAGCCGGCGCGCACCAGCTTCTGAATGAGAAACACTTCCTCGTTGGTGCAGCGCGAGGAGGTGATGGCGCCGATCGAGTCGCGCCCGTATTTGGCCTGGATACGCTTGAATTCGCTCGCCGCGTATTGGATCGCCTCGTCCCACGTGACTTCGCGCCAGGGATCGTCGATCGCGGCGCGGATCATCGGCTTGACGATGCGGTCCTTGTGCGTGGCGTAGCCGTAGGCGAAACGGCCCTTGACGCAGGAATGGCCCTCGTTGGCCTTGCCGGCCTTGTAGGGAACCATGCGTACGACCTCTTCGCCCTTCAGCTCCGCCTTGAAGGAGCAGCCGACGCCGCAATAGGCGCAGGTGGTGACGACCGAGCGCTCGGGCGCGCCGGCGGCGATGACGCTCTTCTCGTTCAGCGTCGCGGTCGGACAGGCCTGCACGCAGGCGCCGCAGGAGACGCATTCCGAGCTGAAGAAATCGCCGCCGCCGGGCGAGACTTTCGAATCGAAGCCGCGGCCGAGAATCGTCAGCGCGAAGGTGCCCTGCACTTCCTCGCAGGCGCGCACGCAGCGCGAACAGACGATGCATTTCGAGGATTCGAAGTTGAAATAGGGATTGGAGGAATCGGTCGGCGCCTTCAGATGGTTTTCGCCATCATAGCCGTAGCGCACGTCGCGCAGGCCGACGACGCCCGCCTGGGTCTGCAATTCGCAATCGCCGTTGGCGCTGCAGGTCAGGCAGTCCAGGGGATGGTCGGAGATATAGAGCTCCATCACGCCGCGCCGGAGTTTGGCGAGCCGCGGCGTCTGGGTGCGCACGACCATGCCGGCCTCGGCCGGCGTCGCGCAGGAGGCCGGCGTTCCCTTGCGGCCCTCGATCTCGACCAGGCACAACCGGCACGAGCCGAAGGGCTCGAGGCTATCGGTGGCGCAAAGCCTCGGGATCGGCGTGTCGATCAGCGCCGCGGCGGCCATCACCGAGGTTCCCTGGGGCACACTGACCTGCCGGCCGTCGATGGTCAGGGTCACGGTCGCTTCGCCGGTCCTGATCGGCGTGCCCGAATCGAATTCCTGCAACAGCGCCATGGGAGCCTCCTATTCGGCCGCGGCCCGCGCGGGATCTCCAGCGAAGTCCTCGCCGAAATGGTCCAGCGCGCTGAGCACGGGAAGCGGCGTCAATCCGCCGAGCGCGCACAGCGAGCCGTCCGTCAGCACTTCGCAAAGATCGCGCAAGAGTTGGATATTTTTCGGGCGGTCCCGGCCGGCGACGATCTTGTCGACCGTTTCGGCGCCGCGGGTCGAGCCGATGCGGCACGGCGTGCACTTGCCGCAGCTCTCCGCGGCGCAGAAGGAAAAGGCGAAGCGCGCCTGCCGCGCCATGTCGACCGTATCGTCGAACACGACGATCCCGCCGTGGCCGAGCATGCCCTTGGCGGCGATCATCGCCTCGTAGTCGAGCGGCGTGTCGATGAGGCTTTCCGGGAAATAGGCGCCCAGCGGCCCGCCCACCTGCACCGCGCGAACCGGCCGGCCCGAGCGCGTTCCGCCGCCGAAGTCCTCGATCAATTGACGGATCGTCGCGCCGAAAGCGAGTTCGACGAGGCCGCCGCGCTTGATATTGCCGGCCAGTTGGAACGGCTGCGAGCCGCGCGAGCGGCCGACGCCATATTCGGCGTAGGCCTTGCCGCCATGAGCGAGGATCCAAGGCGTGGAGGCGAAGCTCAGCACGTTGTTGATGACGGTCGGCTTGCCGAACAGGCCGCGGATCGCCGGCAGCGGCGGCTTGACCCGCACCTGGCCGCGCCGGCCCTCCAGGCTTTCGAGCAGCGAGGTCTCCTCGCCGCAGATATAGGCGCCCGCCCCGAGCCGCGCTTCGATGTCGAAGGCTCGGCCCGAGCCCAGCACGCTGCGGCCGAGCAGGCCGGCGGCGCGCGCCCGCTCGATGGCGGCGGAGAATCTGGCGAAGCCGTGCGGATATTCGGAGCGGATATAGACGTAGCCCTTCGTCGCGCCGACGCTGAGCGCGGCGATCGCCATGCCCTCGATCAGCAGGAAGGGATCGCCCTCCAGCAGCATGCGGTCGGCATACGTGCCGCTGTCGCCTTCGTCGGCGTTGCAGACGATGTATTTCTGATCGGCCGCGACGCCGGCGACGGTGCGCCACTTGATCCCGGTGGGGAACCCCGCGCCGCCGCGCCCGCGCAGGCCCGAGGCGAGAACTTCCGCGATCGTGCGCTCGGATCCCAGCGCGATCGCCTGTTCGAGTCCGGCGAGGCCGCCGTGCCGGCGATAATCGTCGAGCGACAGGGGATCGACGACGCCGCAACGCGCGAAAATCAGCCGCTGCTGGTTCTTGAGATAGGGGATGTCCTCGACGAGCCCGAGCGCCTTGGGGTGGGCGCCGCCGGCGAGAAACCCCGCCTGGAATAGCGAGGGCGCGTCGCCGGGGACGATCGGACCATAGGCGAAACGGCCCTCGGCCGTCTCCACCTCGACCATCGGCTCCAGCCAGAAGAGGCCGCGCGAGCCGGTGCGCACGAGCGCGAGCTCGATCCCGCGCGCCTGCGCCTCCTCGGCGATGGCGCGCGCCGCCCGGTCGGCGCCGACGGAAAGGGCGGCCGAATCGGCGGGAATATAGACGCGCGCGCTCGTGGCCGCCGGGTTCATGGCCGCCTCTCGGCGGTTCGCGCGACGATTTCATCGAGCGCGACCCGATCGAGCCGGCCGATCGGCTCGCCGTCCAGCAGCGCGGCGGGCGAAAGCGCGCAATTCCCCAAGCAATAGACGGTCTCGACGGCAAGCGGCGCGCTCGCGTCGGCGCGGTCGACCTCGAGGCCGTGCGCCTGGCTGAGATGGGCGACCAGATCCTCGCAGCCGAGCGCCTGACAGGATTCGGCGCGGCAGAGCTTGAGCGTCGCGCCGTCGACCGGCGCCCGGCGGAAATCGTGGTAGAAGCTCACCACGCCGTGGATTTCGGCCTTGGAGACATTGAGAGCCTCGGCGATCGCAGGAATCGCGGAATCGTCGATATAGCCGAAGCGCTCCTGCAAAGCGTGCAGGATCGGCAGGGCGGCGCCCGGCTCGGCCCTCTTCGCCTCGATCAAAACGCGCGCCTGGGATTCGTCCCAAGGCGTTCTGCCCGTCATCTCGGACCCTCCCGACAGCGCGCGCGGCGTCTCTTCGCGCCCGCCGCGCCTGGAATCTATCGACTATTCCCTTTAAGAATCCCCCACCGCGTGACGCGATGCAAATCGAATGTTCGCACCGATCGATAGAAGAATCCTATCGAACGGCCTCCGTCTTGATCGGCGCGACGATGAGGGCGCCGATGTCGGCGGGCTGCTCCATGGCGAAAAGATTGCGCGCGAGCGGGGCGGGAGGGTCGCGATCGGCCATGATGAGGCCGATGGTGCGACGCGCGGTCGGCTCGACGAGTTCGATGGCGCGCGTATTGCGGGGGATGCCGAAGAATTGCAGCAATTGCCGCGGCACGATCGACGACCATTGGCCGGAGCTGGCGTGCGAAACGAGATTGAAGATCGAGTTGGTTTCGACCGAGGGTTTGGGGGTCTCGCCGACCGAGCGGAAGACGCCGTCGACGATGCGACGGTTCTGCATGTCGGGCGTGAGCAGGCACAGCGGCGCCGCCGCGGCCTCTTTCCAGGAAATCGTTCGCCGATCGGCGTAGCGGCCGGAGGCGGGGGTCAGAAAGACATATTCTTCCTCGTAGATCGGTTTGGCCTTCACCCGCTCCAGCGGCTCGTTGTCGAGATAGGTGAGGCCGACGTCGAGTTCGAAATCCTCGATGCCGCGCTGAATCTCCTGCGAGGTCAGCGACAGCACGGTGACGGCGACTTGGGGAAAGCGCGCGGTGAACGGCGCGGTGAGCTGCGAGACGATCGGCAGCGCGGTCGGGATGGCGCCGAGCCGCAGCCGGCCGGAAAGGCCTTTGTCGAGCTCCTCGATGTCCGTGCGCATGATCTCGGCTTCGGCGAGGATGCGATGGGCATGCTCCAGCGCCAGCTCGCCCTGCCTCGTCAGGCCGACGAAGCGATGGCCGCGCTCGACGATCGGCGCGCCGAGATCCTCCTCCAATTGGCGAATCGCCGCCGAAAGCGTGGGCTGCGTCACATGACAAGCCTCGGCGGCGCGGCCGAAGTGCTTTTCGCGCGCCAGCGCCACAAGATATTCCAACTGCCGCAACACCATGGCGCGCAATTTAACCGGCGCGCGTCTTCAGCGATAGCCCACCTCTATTGATTGCGGCGGCGGCGGCTTGGCGCTATGGAGACGTCGGCCCACCAACACGAGAGCGGTCCTTGAGCCCAGCCAAATCGAGCGGCAAGTCGGCCGGTTCGGGTCCTGCGACGCGCGCGCTCGCGATCGCGATCGCGGTGATCGCGCTCATCGGCTTAGGCGTCTGGATCGCGGCGACGCCGGCGCGCAACCCGAGTTCGCTGGTCGGCGGGCCGTTCTCGCTGCAGACCGGCGACGGCAAAACACTGACCGACGCCGACATGAAGGGCCGGCCCTTCCTCGTCTATTTCGGCTACACCCACTGCCCGGACATTTGCCCGACGACGCTGGCGCAGATCTCGGACGCGCTGCGCAAAATGCCGGACAAGCCGCTGCGCACGCTGTTCGTCACAGTCGATCCCGAGCGCGACACCCCGGCGATGATGGCCGATTACGTCAGCAGCTTCGATCCGCGCATCATCGGCCTTTCCGGCAGCCCGGAGCAAATCGCGGGGATCGAGAAGGCCTATCGCGTCTATGCGCACAAAGGGCCGGCGCAGGCCAACGGCGACTATTCGATGGACCATTCCTCGGTGGTCTATCTCATGGACGCCAACGGGGCCTTCGTCGAGGCGCTCGATATGCAACGCCCGCCGGAGGAAGTGGCGAAGGAGCTGGCGAGCTATTTGTGAGCCGTGGGCGCGATTGATCGCGAAACGACCCGAACGTCATTGCTTCGCTCCGCTCGCAATGACGGCGCGACGGCTCCCCCATTCGCCTGCCAACGCTCAATCCATCCGCATCGCGATGCCCGCCGCCGCCATGCGTTCCTTGGCCTGGCGGATGGTGAATTCGCCGAAATGGAAGATCGAGGCCGCGAGCACCGCGCTGGCGTGACCTTCCAGCACGCCGGCGACGAGATGGTCGAGGGTTCCGACGCCGCCCGACGCGATGACGGGAATCGTCACCGCGTCGGCGACGGCGCGGGTCAGCGCGATGTCGAAGCCGGTCTTGGCGCCGTCACGGTCCATCGAGGTCAGCAGGATTTCGCCGGCGCCCAGAGCGGCGACTTCGCGCGCGTAATCGACCGCGTCGATCCCCGTCGGGCGGCGCCCGCCGTGGGTGAAGATCTCCCAGCGCGGCGCCCCGCCCGGTTTCGTGACCTGCTTGGCGTCGATGGCGACGACGACGCATTGGCTGCCGAATTTCTCCGCCGCGGCGCGCACGATCCGCCGATCGGCGACGGCGGCCGAATTGATCGAGACTTTGTCGGCGCCGGCGAGCAGGAGATTGCGGATGTCCTCGATCGCGCGCACGCCGCCGCCGACCGTCAGCGGCATGAAGCAGACTTCGGCGGTGCGCCGGACGACGTCGATCAGGGTGCCGCGATTCTCGTGGCTCGCGGCGATGTCGAGAAAGCACAATTCGTCCGCGCCCGCGTTGTCGTAGGCGATGGCGCATTCCACGGGATCGCCGGCGTCGCGCAGATCGACGAAATTGACGCCCTTGACGACGCGGCCGTCCTTGACGTCGAGGCAGGGGATGAGGCGCGACTTAAGCATGTTGGCGCTCCGCGCCGCGGATCAGCGCCAGCGCTTCGCGCGGATCGAGCCGTCCGTCGTAGAGCGCGCGCCCCGATATGGCGCCGGCGAGGCGGGCGCAATCGGGCTCGAGTAGGCGCTTGACGTCCTCGATCGAGGCGAGCCCGCCCGAAGCGATGACCGGGATGGCGACGGCTTCGGCGAGCGCCACGGTCGCCGCGATATTGAGCCCCTGCAACACGCCGTCGCGGCTGATGTCGGTGTAGATCAGCGCCGCGACGCCGGCGTCCTCGAAGCGGCGGCCGAGATCGAGCGCGGAAATGTCCGACGTCTTGGCCCAGCCGTCGACGGCGACGCGGCCGTCGCGCGCGTCGATGCCGACCGCGATGCGGCCGGGATTGCGCCGCGCCGCCTCCTGCACGAAGGCGGGATCCTCGACCGCGGCGGTGCCGATGATGACGCGCGCGACGCCCTTTTCGAGCCAGCCGTTCACCGTCTTCATGTCGCGCACGCCGCCGCCGAGCTGCACTTTCATCGTCACGCCCGCCAGAATCCGCTCGACCGCCGAAGCGTTCATCGGCTTGCCGGCGAAGGCGCCGTCGAGATCGACGACGTGCAGCCAATCGAAGCCTTGGCTCGCGAAGGCGCGCGCCTGCGCGGCCGGGTCGGTGTTGAACACGGTCGCCTGCGCCATGTCGCCGCGAACGAGGCGCACGCACTCGCCGCTCTTGAGGTCGATAGCCGGGAAAAGAATCACGGGCGCCACTTCAGGAAATTGGCGATCAGGGCCAGGCCGAGCTTCTGGCTCTTCTCGGGATGGAACTGCGTGCCGATGATATTGTCGCGGGCGACCATCGCGGTGATCGGCCCGCCGTAATCGGCGGTCGCGACGACGTCCTGGGGGTCGGCCGGGTAAAGCTGGAACGAGTGGACGAAATAGGCGTGCAGGCCGTTCTCGCCGGTCGCGATTCCCTCGAGCGCGGGATGGGCGCGCCGCACCGTCAGCGTGTTCCAGCCCATGTGCGGGATTTTCAAGCCGGGGTCGTCGGGAAGGATCGGCGCGACGTCGCCGGGAATCCAGTCGAGACCGGCGACGATTTCGTGCTCGAGCCCGCGCGTCGCCATCAGCTGCATGCCGACGCAGATGCCGAGGAACGGCCGGCCGCGGCGGCGCACCGTCTCTTCCAGCGCCTGGACCATGCCGGGAACGGCGTCGAGGCCGCGTCGACAATCGGCGAAGGCGCCGACGCCGGGCAGAACGATGTGCTCGGCGCGCGCGACGTCCTCCGGGCGCCCCGTCACCTTGACTTCGCGCGAGAGGCCCGCTTCGCGCGCGGCGCGCTCGAACGCCTTGTGGGCCGAGTGCAGATTGCCCGAGCCGTAGTCGACGATCGCGACGCTCATGTCAGCGGCCCGCCTCCGGGAAGAGCCCGAGAACCTGCGGCGGCGCCGAAGACGGCGGGGCGGGGGGACGCGGGGCGCCGCGCGGCGCCGGCTGAGCGAACGCGCGCTCGAAAAAACCAAGCTCGGCGGTCGACGAATCCGCGGCGCAAACGACGTCGGCCAGCGGCCGCCCGCGGCGCGCCAGCGCGGCGCCCTGCAAGGCGCGGCCCTCGAGGCCGAGATAGAGCGCGCTCAAGGCATAGAGCCAGCTCGCGGCGTCCGCGCTCAGGACGCCCTCGGCGAGGGCGAAGCCGACGAGCGCGGCGCTTAAGGCCCAGAGCGCGAGCGGGCGCCAGAGCCGATGGGCGAGGAGCCAGATCGGCCCGAACACAAACGCCGCCGCGCAGAAACCGAGCTTCAGGAATTTCGCGCGCTCGAACGTCGCCGCGTCGCCGTCGCCGGCCGGACAATGCACCGCATAGATCGCCATTCGCTTATGGCCGCCCGTTCCGGACGGCCTCCTCTGCCACTGTCTTACAGCGCGCCCTTGGTCGAGGGAATGCGCGCGGCCTGCCTGGGGTCGATTGCAAGCGCGGCGCCAAGCGCGCGCGCCACGCCCTTGAAGCAGGATTCGGCGATATGATGGCTATTGGCGCCATAGAGCGTCTCGATATGCAGCGTCAGGCCGGCGTGGACGCTGAGCGCCTGAAAGAACTCGCGCACCAGCTCGACGTCGAACGCGCCGATCTTCTGGGTCGGGAATTCGACGCGAAAGACCAGGAACGGGCGTCCCGACACGTCGAGCGCGACGCGCGTCAGGGCTTCGTCCATCGGCAGCAGGCAATCGGCGTAGCGCGCGACGCCGCGCTTGTCGCCGAGCGCCTGGCGCAGCGCCTGGCCGAGCGCAATGCCGACGTCCTCGACGGTGTGATGGTCGTCGATATGCCGATCGCCCTCGGCGCGGATGGTCAAGTCGATCAGGGAATGGCGCGCGAGCTGATCGAGCATGTGATCGAAGAAGCCGACGCCGGTGACGACGTCCGCCTTGCCCGAACCGTCGAGGTCGACGGCGACCTCGATCGCGGTCTCGTTGGTCTTGCGCGATATGGCGCCCTTGCGCATGGTCTGCCCTTCGCATGGCTAAGATTTAGGCGGCGTGATAGCAAGCCCAGCGCCAAATGGCCACCGGGAAAGAACTGGGAGCCGCCGAGGCCGAGCCCGGCCGCGTCGCCGGTGTCGAGCGCATGATGAAGCGTTATCGTCCTCGTTGCCTGGGATTAGGTCGCCGCGGCGCCGTTTTCGCGGGATCGGATGATTTCAATCGCTTGCAAGGTGGTTTTCTTCCGCTTCGTGGCGAGGGCGTGGGAGATTGAACCGACTGCACATTATACATCACAGATATGTTTATTTGGCGACGTGATACGCCAAGCGCCCTTCTGCGTTGTTGCTTCCGCTCCCCAGCAGGTCAGCGCCAGCTCGGCAGGGAGCGCCGTCGACCTCATGGAGAGCCTCTTTTTTCCGAAGTTTTGCGGCTGTCAATGGCGCGCGTTGCGCGCGCCGCCTCCGGCGGTCGAAGACCATTGACAGCCGCAAAACTTCGGGAGTTCATGCTTCCATGAGCGACGGCGCGGTGTGTGGCGGAGAGGAGCAGGGGCGGCCGCGGTCGCGAAAGTCTGGGGGCCTTGAGCGCGGGGTCGGATCACGAAATGCTGCAACGCGCGTTTTCGGCGCGCGTGGTCGTCAACCAAGAGCGCTCGTTAATGGAACAAATCGTCCAGCGCGTTCTTGTCCTGCGTGCCGGAATTGAATTCGATCCTAGCCTCCTTGATGACGTGGGAGAGGTAGGCCTGCAGCAACATGGCGCTGTCGATGGAGACGTTATAGCCCTCGACAAAGAGTCCCTTATTGCGCTGGATGCGCCCGGCGGTAGAGCCGTCCTCGTAGACGTTGAACCTCATCTCGGTTGACGCCTTGCCGTCGACGCGCTCGCCGTCGGGCGGGCATTCGGAAACAGGGAAACAGGTCACTCGCTTTTCATAGTTTCTTCTCAGCTTTTGCTGGTGGGCTATTTCCGACCAGGCCTGAAGCTTGAAAAGCGCCTTCTGTGCGTCCTCGATCTCGGGCAACGACATGACGATTGTCTCGCGGACCTTTTCTAACGACGAGTTGGTATCAACGAATTTGAACCCGAATTGCAATTCGCCGCGATCCGAAACAGAGGGCTCGACCCAGAACTCGCCCGTCTCGTTAGTACCCGGAATGTAGTAGGGAATCTTGGGATAGATTTCTGAGGCCTTCCTTGCGGTCAGATACGGGTCTCGATCGTTAGGCTTTATCGATGTGAGATAGACGCCGAACGACTTGTCCATCGCCGAATATTCGTTCTTGAGTCGTTCCAGCTGGGCGTTGACCGCCTCAATCGTCTTGTCGACAGAAGGCCGCGAATCGTCAGCGGCTGTCTTTTGAAGTTCAAGCTGCTCCGCCAAAACCTTTGCAAGCACATCAATCTGACTTTGAAGATCGGCGATGTGGATATTGGCTTTGGCCGCATTTGCACTTGTTATGGTGATATTTATGGACGGAGTCGGGGGTGGATTGCTCGCAACGGGAGTTGGCGAAGGGGAAGTTGGGACGGGCTCCGGCAGTACGGTTGGCGGGGGCACCGGTCTTGGCGACGGACCGCTCTTCAACAGCCCAAGCTGCGCGTAGAGCTGTTCCCCGGTGTCGCGAAAGGAAATCGAGCATTGCCTTTTGAAGCCATTATAGACGAGTTCTCCTGTGATAACGGTCTCGCCGAGTTCGGCGATTTTGCCTTCGAATTCTAATTTCCAAGGGGGATGGCCCTCACCGTTGTAGGCTCCGTAGCCTTCAATTCGGACGTAGCCTTGGGGAGAGATGGATCCGGAATAAACCTCCTCGCCAGGACGCTTTTTCGTGTATCGGATTGCGCTCAATTTTCCTGAGGAATAGTGAAAATTATATGCTGTGTGATAAGGAGGCGCGAACACTTTTCCGCGGTAAGCGCCGCATTGCATGTCGACCGGAATATCGAGGGATTGCGCATTTGCCCGCGCCGCGCCTAGCGGGAATGAAACGAGCAATAGGCTTAGAACAAAAGAACGGGTCGATAGAAGACTCGCTGTTTGATTGTTCGTAATCACGGAGGCCCTCATTTTTTTGTTGCGATCAATCTGTCGCTTTCAATTTCGAGTTTCTGTGCTGAACCGCGCAAAATTCCGCGCAACGACGAATTCGGTGTGTTTCCCCTTTTCGTCGTCGATGCCTCCCAATCATTATTGTTCATTCTGACACAGGCGCGACGGCCGCGCTACGGGCGGGCGCGTGGATGTTCGCCGCTGCGCATCGCCGCGCCCCAACCCTCCCCTCACCCTTCCCCCGCCAGCCTCCCCAGCTTGACCAGATCCAGCGCCAGCGTCGGCGTCTCCACCGGAAGGCGCGCGAAGCCGTGGTGGAGATAGAACGCTTCGGCGGCCGGCGAGATTGCGTGGACGATCACCAGCCGCGCCGAGACTTCGGCCGAGGCGATCTGCGCGCGTCGGACGGCGTCGGCGAGCAGAGCGCGTCCCAGCCCCTTGCCCTGCCAGGCGCGATCGATCGCGAGGCGCCCGAGCACGACGGCGGGAATGAATTTCGGCATGTTTCGCCGCATGGCGCCGGTCGTCTCGTGGGCGAGGATTTGCCCCATGCTGAGGGCGAAATAGCCGACGATCCCCAGGGAGCCCTCGGGGCACACGACATAGGTCCGGCTCGCCGCCGTCAGCAAATTGTTCCATGCGCGGCGACGCAACCAGTCGTCGAGAACGGGTTCGCCGGAATCGAAGCCTGAGGCGTCGTGGGCTTGCGTCAGCAGGACGGGGGCGCCGAGAAGCACCGGCGCGTCAGCGGCTTCGCCAAGGGGATTGGGCTTGAAGGATGCGCTTCATGCCGGCGGCCTCGGCGGGGGTCGCTGCGGAGTCCATCCAAGCCATCACCTTTTGGAAGGTTTCCGTATCGGCATGGATGGTCGTCTGATCGAGAAGAACGTTCTTGGCCTCTTTCAGCGCCGAGGCCATCATGAACTGCGAGCGGTTCGCGCCGACGAGCTCCGCCGCCTGGTCGATGATCGCCCGATCCTGCGCGCGCGCGCGCAGGTGGATGTTCACTTCGGCAATTGTCGATTGCTCGCTCATCCTCAAAGAATGCTGAATTGTGTTGCCATTGTCAACACAATCCGTCATGGCCGGGCTTGTCCCGGCCATGGCGGAGAGAAGCCCCTACACCCTCACCGCCTGGTCCGGATACGACAGCTGCTCCCTCGCCCGCCAGTCCTGGCTGACGTAGTTGAGGATCAGCGAGCGGCGCACGCCCTCGATTCTGCGCTTCTCGAAGCCGTGCCAGGTGTCGTCGCCGGGCACGAAGATCATCGCCGCGCCGCGCTTGAATGGCGAGACGCCGAAATGGCGCTCGCGGCTCCAATAGATGTCGGTGCCGAGCGTCTCGTGGCCGGGGCCGTCGGAGAGGTAGATCAGGCAGGTGAATTTCTTCACGCCGAGATCGGTGTGCGGCTCCAGCCAGAAGCCGTCGATGTCCTGCGCGTATTCCAGGCGAAGGAAGGTGTCGTCGATCGGCGCGCCGAAGGCCTCGTGGACGAGGCGGACGATCTCAGGCGACTGCAACGCCTCGGCGACGCCGCGCATCACCGGGAATCGCTCCATCGCCGCCGCGTCGAAATAGCTGCGCTGGTCGTTGTGCAATTCGCGCTTGCCCGAGACGCCGTCGAGCACGGGCGCGGCGAACGGCAGCTCGGCGAGTTCGTCGGCGACGTCGGCGGGAAAGACGTTTTCCAGCAGGTAGTGGCGGTAGGGCGCCGCGAAAGTGCGACGCCCGGCGACCGCCGCCGAGAAAGCCGCGGCGATACGGGCGGCCTCGGGACTCAGGGACTGGGGGCTCAAGGACTCGGAATTCGTCCCTCGCGCGCTCTGAACCGACATGACGTTCACCATTGCGTTGCTAGGATTGAGCGGGCGCGACAGGCGCGCGCGGCCTTCAGCCCATCCCCAGGGCGGCGAGATAGAGGTCGAGGATTTCCTCTTCCTCGCGGCGCTTGTCGCGATCCTGTTTGCGAATCGACACGATCTTGCGGATGATCTTGACGTCGAAGCCATTGCCTTTGGCCTCGGCGTAGACGTCCTTGATGTCGTCCGCCAGCGCCTTCTTCTCTTCCTCGAGCCGCTCGATGCGTTCGATGAAGGCCCGCAAGTGGCCCGCATTGACGGCCTCGGTTCCCGTGGCGACGGTGTCTTCGCTCATGCCGCAATCCGTGATGTGAAAAAGAGGGGTTTATCGCGACCAGCCATGGCCGGACGCGGGCGCCGCGTCAAGCCGTGAGAGCGTGTTCCGCCTAGGCCTTGCGCCCGCCGCCGGCGCGGCTGCCCCAGTCCTGGGGGGCGCGCGCTTCGGGCGGCTGGATCAGCGGGGCGACGATCCGCGCGAGGCGATCGGCCCAGCTTTCGGCGCTCTCGCGATCGCCGATCAGATCCTGCCGCACCTCGATGAGCGCGTTGGAGAGGCCCCGCGCGGTCGCGACGGCGTTGATCGTATCGCCCGCCAGGGCGCCGTCGTAGGGCTCGTTGTCGCCGATTTCCTCTTCGCCGAGGTCCTCTTCGCGCGCCAGGGCGCGCATCAACGGCTGCGGCAGTCGCGGATCGGCGTCCCAGAGGACGCCGATCTTCCAGGGCCGCGCGACGTCGCGCCAGCTCGGCGTGAAGGAATGGATGGAAAGGATCGCCGGCGGTTCTCCCGTCGCCAGCATCGCTTCGACGGCGGCGTCGATCGCGGCGCGGTACGGCTCCCAGTAGAGACGGCGGCGGCGCTCGATCTCGCGCGCGTCGATCCGCGCGTTGCCCGGCACCAGGGCGCCGTCGGAAATGCGCATCACCAGGGTCGGGTCGTCGGGGCCGCGGTTGGCGTCGATCAGCAGGCGCGAAAAGGTCGAGAGAATCGCCGGCGCGCCCAGGCGCGCCGCCAGACGCCGCGCCAGCGGCGCCGCGCCGATGTCGTAGGCGATATGCCGCTCGAGCGCCGCGCGCGGCAACCCGAGCGCGCCGTAGCCGGGCGGAAAAGAATTGGCGGCGTGATCGCAAACGACCAGGACGCCGCGATCGAGCGCTCCCTCGATTCGCTCGACTGGCTGGAAGGCGTCCTGCGCCTTGGCGATTTCCCGCATCAGCATCGCGTCCATAGCGCCCCCTTGCTCGATCGATGCGGCGAGAATAAGGACGGGCTGGCATTTACCCGCGGGCGTCGGTCCGCGCTTGGCGCGTGAGCCGGAATCGCATGACGCAGATCCTTCCGGCGGTAAGCCCACGCGGCGGCCTCGGGGCGCCTTTCGCCGCGCTCGTCGTCGGCGCCCTGGCGATGGGCATCTCGCCGATCTTCGTTCGAATCGCCGACGTCGGGCCGTTCGCCAGCGCGTTCTGGCGCGTCGCCCTGGCTCTGCCCGCCCTCTACGCCTGGACCCGGCTGAGCGAATCGGGCGCCCGGCCGGCGGGGCGCTTCGGCGTCGCCACCATCCTGGCGGGTCTCGCCTTCACCGGCGACCTGTTCTTCTGGCATCTGTCGATCGTCACCACGAGCGTCGCCAACGCGACGTTTTTCGCCACCACGGCGCCCATCTGGGTGGTGGTGTTCGGCTGGCTGATCCTGGGCGAGCGCGTCGCAGGCAAGACCCTGGCGGGCTTGGCGCTTTGCATCCTCGGCGGCGCGGCGCTGCTCGCGCAGAGCCTGCATCTGAGGCCATCGGGCGCGATCGGCGATCTCTTCGGCCTCGCGACCGGCGTGTTCTTCGGCCTGTATTTTCTCGCCGTCAAGGCCGCGCGGGGGCGAAGCTCGGCGGCTCGCGTCACCTTCGAGGCGACGATCATCACCGCCGCGTTGCTGTTCGTCGTCGCGCTCCGCCTCGAGCCCACGATCGTGCCGCATAGCGCGAGGGGCGTGGCGGCGCTGCTGGCGATGGCCTGGATCAGCCATGCCGGCGGCCAGGGCCTGCTCGCCGTCGCGCTCGGCCGCCTGCCCGCCGCGTTCTCCTCGCTGGTCATTTTCCTCGAGGCGATCGCCGCGGCGGGCTTCGCTTACGCGCTGCTCGGCGAGCCCGTCTCGCTCGTCCAGGCGCTCGGCGGCCTTTTGATCCTCGCGGGGATCTATGTCGCGCGCCCGACGTGAGGGAGGGATCGTCGATCCGGCGGGATTCTCGCCGCGAGGGCGGCGCCGGCTGATGGTTGACACGGGCGCCTCGCCGACGAATATGGCGCTCCGATGAGCGGCGCGGGCGATCATGGGTTGGAAATTCGGTTTGTTGCTTCTCGGCCCGGCGCTCCTCGCCGCGCAGCCCGCGCGGGCCGATTTTCGTATGTGCAACCTCACCGCCAATCGCGTCAGCGTCGCCCTGGCCTATACCGATGGTCAGAGCTGGGTGAGCGAGGGCTGGTGGAATCTCAAGCCCCAGGATTGCGACACGCTGCTGCGCGGCGCGCTGGCGGCGCAATATTATTACGTCTATGCGATGGACGAGCGCGGCGGCGAGTGGAAAGGCAAGGCCTTCATGTGCACCAGCGACCGCGAATTCAAGATCGAAGGCCGCCAGGATTGCTTCGTGCGCGGCTACGAGCGCACGGGATTTTTCGAGGTCGACACCGGCAAGGACGCCAAGAACTGGACCGTGCAGCTCACGGACCCGGTCAACCCCTGACCGTCCGCCGCTGGTCTTTCATGCCGGCGTCGCGTCCTCATGAGAGGCGAGTCCTGGGAGAGCCGACCTGACGGGGTTCGCCCGCCTGCCGACAGACGAATGGGGAGGACGCTTTGATCCGCCGCCGCCGCCGCATCAAGATTATCGCCACGCTCGGCCCCGCCTCGGCCGACCGGTCCACCGTGGCCGCGCTGTTCGAAGCCGGCGCCGACGTCTTTCGCATCAACATGAGCCACGCCTCGCATGACGCGATGCGCGAACGCGTCGCGATGATTCGTTCGCTCGAGGAGGAATACGGTCGTCCGATCGGCGTTCTCGTCGATTTGCAGGGGCCGAAACTGCGCGTCGGCGAATTCGAGTCCGAGGCGGTCCTGCTGCGCAAGGGGGACGCCTTCACGCTCGATTCGGACAAGGCGCCGGGCGGCCAGACGCGCGTCTTCCTTCCGCATCCGGAAATCCTCGATTCGCTCCGGCCGGGCCATCGCGTGCTCATCGACGACGGCAAGGTGCTGTTGCGGGTCACCGGCGTCGCGCCCGGCCGCGCGGATACGGTCGTCGAGGTCGCCGGGCGCATTTCCAACAAGAAGGGCGTCAGCCTGCCCGACACGACGATTCCGACTTCGGCGATGACCGACAAGGATCACGCCGACCTCGCCGCCGCGCTGGAAGAAGATGTCGACTGGATCGCGCTATCCTTCGTGCAGCGCCCCGAGGACGTGATCGAGGCCAAGAAAATCGTCGGCGGCCGCGCGTTGGTCCTCGCGAAGATCGAAAAGCCCCAGGCGATCGCGCATCTCGACGAAATTCTCGCCGTTTCCGACGCCGTCATGGTCGCGCGCGGCGACCTGGGGGTGGAAATGCCCCTCGAAAACGTTCCGGGTCTGCAAAAGACCATCACGCGCCTCGCGCGCCGCATCGGCAAGCCGGTGGTCGTCGCCACGCAAATGCTGGAATCGATGATCACCACGCCCGTGCCGACCCGAGCCGAGGTCTCCGACGTCGCCACGGCGGTGTTCGAAGGGGCCGACGCGGTGATGCTGTCCGCCGAGAGCGCCTCCGGCCAATATCCGCGCGAGGCGGTCGAGACGATGAACCGCATCGCGGAGGCTGTGGAATCGGAAGGCATTTATCCCGCCATCATCGAGGCCCAGCGCGCCACGCCGGAGCCGACCGGCGCCGACGCGATCGCCGAGGCGACGCGCGACGTCGCGGAGACGCTGCAATCGAAGGTCATCTGCGCCTGGACCGCCTCGGGCTCGACGGGACTGCGCATCGCGCGCGAGCGGCCGCGCTCGTCGATCCTCGCCCTGACCCCTATCGTCACGACGGCGCGCCGCCTCGCGCTCGCCTGGGGCGTCCACGCCGTCGTCACCGAGGACGCGCGCGACGAACGCGACATGACCGACCGCGCATGCCGCCACGCCTATATCGACGGCTTCGTCGGCGTCGGCGAACGCGTGATCGTCGTCGCCGGCATTCCCTTCGGCACGCCCGGCGCCACGAACAATCTGCGCATCGCCGTGGTCGGCCCGGACGGCGGCGCGGCCTGAGCGTTGGCGCGCTGGTCGACCTCGACAATCGCCGCCACGACGCTTTCGGGCGCGCTGTGGTGCGGCGAATGGCCGACGCCGGCAAGCGTCGTCAGCGTCGCGCCGGGTATGTCGCGCGCGCAGCCGGCCGAATGGATGCGGGCGTAAACGACCGCGTCCGAATCGCCGGTGACGACCGCGGTCGGCGCGCGGATCGCCCCGTAGCGTGGCGACAGCGCGGCCACATAGGCCCTGATGTCGACCACGTCCTCCGCGTTCGCCTTGAAATGCCGCGGTCGCAGCACGAGGGGAAGGCGCGTCCTGTCGATGTAGTCGGGCGGCGTCGGATTGGGATCGAAGACGCCGCGCACGCTGGCGCTCATGGTCGCAAGGCCCGTGGGCAGGACGATCAGGCGGCGAAACAGCGGTCCCAGCGCCCGCGAGGCCGCGAGCTTGTAATACCAGGCGACGCCGCCCGGCCAGGGATGGCTGACTGGCGAGACAAGGACGAGGCCGCGCACGAATTCGGGCGCGTTCAACGCCATGGCGAGGCCGAGAACGCCGGCCAGCGAATGAACGACGACGACCGCCTGAGCGACGCCTCGGCGCGCCAGAGCTTCGCGCACCATCCACGCTTGGCGTTCGGGCGAGGCGGCGGCGCGCGCGAACATGCGCGCGCTCCAGCCATGCCCCGGACGATCGACGCCGAAAACGCGAAAGCCGAGCGCGGCGAGACGATCGGCGAGCGCGACGCTCATGTCCGCGAAATTGCCCGACGCGCCGTGGACGAGCAGAACGGCGCCGCGTTCGGGGCCGCCGGGAGCGCGCTCCACGACATGGATCGCCCCGGCGCCGGTCTCGACGAGTTCGCCGACGGGCGGAAAGCGCGCCTCGATCCGCTTCGTTTCGACGAAGGTGAAGAGAAACAGGCCGACGAAACAGGCGGCCGTCAAACACGCGAGCCCCGCGATCATCGGCGCCCGCGGTCCTGAAGCGGACTTGCGGCGGCTCGCGCCGTCACAGCGCCTGACCCGCGAGGGCGGCCCTCACCCGCGCCGCCGCGTCGCTCGCCGGGCGCCATCGCGGAGCGATCGCCAGGGCGCGTTCGTAGGCGCGCAAGGCCTGTTCGCGAAGGCCGCTCTCCTCGAGAATCATTCCCATTCCCGCCAGCGCGCCGAGATGGCGAGGATCGCGCGCGAGCGCCTGGGCGATGTCGGCCATCGCGCCTTTGGCGTCGCCGGCGAGATAGCGCGCCGTCGCGCGCTTGTTCCAGCCTTCGGCCCATTCCGGCCGCAAGCCGACGATCGCGTCGAGCAGGGCGAGCGAGACGGGATAATCCCCGCTCTCCATCGTCGCCACGGCGCGCGTCATCAAGAGATCGCTGGTGTCGGAGCCCGATCGCAGATGGATACGGTCGATCGCGGCGACGATCCCCGCGGCTTCGTCGGCGTCCTCAGTCGAGGCGAGGCGGGCGAAAAGCTCGTCGAGCTTCTCGCTCGGCGATTGCGTCGTCGTTGCGGGCGGTGGAGCGGGCGCCGGCGGGTTCTGAGCCCGCGCGGGAGCGCCGAAGGCCAGGAAGAGGGCGCAGGCGAACGTCAGACAACGCGTCATGCGAGCGAACCTAGGGCGCCTCGCCGCGATGGTCAAAGGACGACGCCCCCCGCCGCCGCGAGGCGGGAACGGCCCCGCCGGGCGGAGGCTCCGGCCTCAGCCCTGACGCGCCTTGAAGCGCTTCTGCGTCTTGTTGATGATGTAGACGCGGCCCTTGCGGCGCACGAGCTGATTGTCGCGATGACGCGCCCGAAGCGACTTCAGGGAATTGCGGACTTTCATGGGATCACCCAAAGAGGAAGCTGCGGGCAAAACCCACGGCGGACGATTGAGCGCGCTCCTATGCCCGATTCCGGCGCGCCGATCAAGCGCGAAGCGCGGCCTTTGCCGTTCCGGCCCGGTCGGCGGGGCTTCGCGCCGGCGCCGGACGGCGCTCCCCGCGTGATAAAGACGAAGGCCTTGTCTTGGATCAATGCGTCCGCCGTCCGCATCGCTAGAAGGGGCGCCGTGTCATCCGCCGTCGAGCCGGAACACCTCTCAAGCACAGCGAATTTCGCTTCCGATCGATCGACTGGGGAGCGGAATGCGCGGGCCTTCCGGCCAGCGGCTTAACCGAGAGGAGCGAACCATGCGCATGCCCGTGCCGTTTTTCGGAGGACGCGACCTCGATCCGTTCGAGGGCTTCCGCCGCAGCTTTGACGATCTGCTGAGCGATTTCGGCCGGCGAATGCCGGTTTCCTGGAGTCCGGCCGCCGACTTCAATGGTCTGGCCGCGCTCGATATCGGGGAAACCAAGGACGCCGTGGAAATCACCACCGAACTGCCTGGCGTCGACGAGGCCGATGTGAAAGTCTCGGTCGACGGTCAGAGCGTCGTCATTTCCGGCGAGAAGAAATCCGAGTCGGAAAGGAAGGATAAGGCGTGGCAAGTCGTCGAACGCAGCTATGGCGCGTTTCGGCGGGTCATCCCGCTGACCTTCATGCCGGACGCCGCGAAGATCCAGGCGACTTTCGACAAAGGGGTGCTTCGCGTGACGGTCGGGAAACCGCCGGAAATGGTCGCCAGTAAGGTCGAGATTCCCATCGGGAAGACTCAGACCCACTGACCCACGCGACCGCGTCATGATCGCGCCCGTCCGAGGCGCCTGATAAGCAATCGCCGGCGTCGCCAAGCGCGCCGGCGATTCGAGGTCCGGGAAACGGGAGCGAACAATGGCGTATAAGGATATCATGGTCTATCTCGATCCGACCGGCGACGCGCAGAACCGACTGCGCCTCGCCGTCTCGATCGCGCTGGCCCATGGGGCGCGGCTCATCGGCGTCGACGCGAGTTCGGACGCGGCGTTCATCGGCTCCTGGGGCGACAGGGCGCTGCACGTCGGTCCGGAATTCGAAGCGGCGGTCAAGGACGCGGGGCTGGTCGGCCATTTCGTCAGCGGCGAGGCGGGGCTCCCGGCCGGCGGCGAATACACCCATTGCGTCGATCTCATCATCGCGCCGCGGCCCGAGGGCGAGGCGCGCGCGCTGATCCGTCCGGAGATCCCCGACGCGGCGCTCGTCGCCTCGGGCGCGCCGATGCTGATCCTGCCGCAGGATTGGAGGCCGGCGCCGGTCGGCGAAAACATCGTCATCGCATGGAACGCCAGTCGCGAGGCGACGCGCGCCGTCCATGACGCGATGCCGCTGCTCGTCAAAGCCAAAAAGGTCACGATTTTCACCTTCTCGGCGCGCCCGAGCGCTCTGCGCTCGGCCTCGGAAATGTTGGCCGATCATCTTCAGCGCCACGGCGTCGTCGCCCAGATTTCCGACTGGACCAACACCGGCGACATCTCGGCGCTCGAAGCTTTGTTCGCGAGCCTCGACACGCAGGACGCCGACCTCATCGTCGCCGGCGCCTTCGGTCACTCCCGCTTGTTCGAGAGCCTGTTCGGCGGCGTGAGCCTCGATTTGATGCGTCAGCCGACCGCGCCCATTCTGATGTCCCACTAGGCGCGCCGCCGTGATGCGCGCGATGACGCTCAGAGAGATCGGCGCGCCGCTGATTCTCCAGGAGAGGCCGAAACCCGCTCCGCCTCCGGGCGAAATGCTGATTCGCGTCGAGGCCTGCGGCGTCTGCCGCACCGATCTCCACGTCGTCGACGGGGAATTGCCGAACCAGCGGCTGCCGATCGTTCCCGGCCATGAAGTCGTCGGCTTCGTCGAGCGGCTCGGCGCCGGCGTCGAAGGCTTCGCCATCGGCGAACGGGTCGGCGTTCCCTGGCTCGCGCACGCGTGCGGACACTGCGTCTATTGCGAGGAAGGCCGCGAGAATCTTTGCGACCATCCGGAGTTCACGGGATACACCCGCGACGGCGGCTACGCCTCGCACATGCTCGCCGAGGCGGCTTTCGTCCTGAAGCTTCCCCCCGACAGCGACCCGATCGCGACCGCGCCGCTGCTCTGCGCGGGGCTGATCGGCTGGCGCTGCCTGAAAACGGCGGGGCCGGGCGAGCGGATCGGCCTCTACGGCTTCGGCGCGGCCGCGCATATCGTGGCGCAAATCTGCCGCTTTCAGGGGCGCGAGTTCCTCGCGTTCACCCGGCCGGGCGACGAGCCCGCGCAGCGCTTCGCGCGCGTTCTCGGCGCGGCCTGGGCGGGCGGCTCCGACGAAGAGCCGCCTGAGCCGCTCGACGCGGCGATCCTGTTCGCTCCCGTCGGGGCGCTCGTTCCCACCGCGCTGCGCGCGGTGCGCAAGGGCGGGCGGGTCGTCTGCGGCGGCATCCACATGAGCGACATTCCCAGCTTTCCCTATCGCTGGCTGTGGGAGGAACGGCAGATCGTCTCGGTCGCCAATCTCACGCGCCGCGACGGCGTCGAGTTTTTCGAAGTCGCGGCCAGGGCGGGCGTGCGCGCCCAGACGCATCGCTACGATCTCGCCGACGCCAATGTCGCGCTCGCCGATTTGCGCGAGGGCCGCCTGCAAGGGGCGGCGGTGCTGACGCCTTGAGGGGACGGAATTTCGCGCTCATCGTGGGCTCGAAGACCTCGACTCGGCCGAGCCCGTTGCGCGGCGCATTTCGGGTTTCGGCGGCCGCGGACGTAACCATGATTGACAAGAGTAATTTAACATTCTATAGAATATTAGAATATTTGAGGCGGGGAATGCGATGAGTCCGCGGCCAAATCAGCGTCAGCTCGAGAGAGCGGCGGAGATGTTCCGCGCGGTGGCTGATCCCAATCGACTGCGCGTCTTGATCCGTCTCGCTGAAGGCGAACTGAACGTTGGCCAGCTCTGCGAAGTCGAGGGCGAGAAGATCGCGACCATGTCGGCGCGCCTTAAGGTTCTGTCGGCCGCCCGGTTGGTTAGCCGGCGGCGCGCGGGACAGACGATCATTTACGCGATCGCGGACACGCACGTTCTCAATCTCGTCGACAACGCGATCGCCCATGCCTGCGAGACCCACTCGCCCTCAAGCGTCAATCGAACGGAAGGAGAAAATGCCATGACGACCCATCACCATCTCACGCATGCCGAGCATCCTCATCATCACGGCCCGAAGTGCGGTCACCTCGCGGTGAAACACGGCGGCCACGTCGACTACCTCCATGACGGACATCTGCACCGCCAAGAGGGGGACGAGGTCGATGAGCACGTTATTGAAGTGACCGCCCGAAACCCCGTCGGGTGCACGCCGGCGAATGGCCACAAAGGTCACGAGGCCGGCCATGTCCATGGACCCGGCTGCGGGCATGAGGCGGTTCCGCATGGCGACCATGTCGACTATCTCGTCGGTGATCGGCTCCATCATCCGCATGGCGACCATTGCGACGATCATGGTCCGCTCGAAGTCGTCGGCGCCAAAGCCTGAGGCGAGGATCGGGGGTTGGCGGGCTGTCGCGTCCCGTCTTGACAGCGGACTCGTCGGAGGCCAATGCGCAGCGGCCCTCCCGCGGAAGCCGAAATGCCCAGCCTCTCGATCGCCGAACTCACCGACCGCTTCCCCGATTTTCGCGTCGCCCTGGTCGTCGCCGAGGATCTCAGCGTCGGGAAGGCGCGCAGCGCGCTTCTGCAAAGCGAGATCGAGGCGGTCGAGGCGGAGTGCCGGCGCCGCTGGAGCGGCGTCGAGCTTTCCGCCATTCCCGGAATCGCCGCCTGGCGCGCCGCCTACAAAGGCTTCGGCGTCAAGAAGACGAGCTATCGCTCCTCGGTCGAGCGGCTGATCAAGCGGGTCGTCGCCGGCGGCGCGCTGCCTCAGGTCAGCGCGCTGGTCGACCTCTACAATGCGGTGTCGCTGGATAGCGGCCTCTGTCTCGGCTGCGACGATCTCGACGCGATCGAGGGCGATCTCGCCTTCCGCTTTTCGCGCGCGAGCGACACCTTCGTCGACATGGGCGCGGAGGCCGGCGAAGACCCGAACGACCCGCCGAAAGTCGGCGAGGTCGTCTACGCCGATTCGCGCCACGTGTTGTGCCGGCGATGGAACTGGCGCCAGGACGCGCGCAGCGCCGTGTCGGCGCGGACCCGCCGCGCGGCGCTCACCGTGCAGTCGAACGGTTTCGGCGACGTCGAGGCGGCCGCGGATCGGATCGTCGCCCTGATCGAGCGCGAATGCCAAGGGCATTGCCGCGTCGTCGTCGCCGATCGCGGGCGCGCGACTGTGGCGTTTTGAGCAGTTCGCCGCTTGCGCAGCTGTGAAATCAGACATAAATATATGTTTATGTCTGATCCGAGATTCCCGACCGGCCCTCCGCCGAAAATGAGCTTCGAGGCGCTGCTGGCCGGCCTCGAGGCGGCGGGCGAGGTGACGCGTCTGCGCCTCATCGGGCTTCTGTGCGAGGCCGAGCTGACGGTCAGCGAACTCGTCGCCATTCTCGGCCAGTCGCAGCCGCGCGTCTCGCGCCATCTCAAGCTGCTGGTCGAAGCGGGCCTCGCCGAGCGCCAGCGCGAGGGCGCCTGGGCGTTCTACCGGCTCGCCGACAAGGGCGGCTCGCTGGCGCGCGAGCTGATCGCGCGCATCGCGCCGGCCGATCCGACGCTCGCCGCCGACCGCGCGCGATTGGCGGTGGCGCGGGAGGCGCGCCGGCGCCAAGCCGCCGCCTATTTCGCCGAGCGCGCGGCCGATTGGGACACGATCCGCGCCCTGCACGCGCCGGAGGAACGGGTCGAAGCCGCGATCCTGGCGATGATCGGCGCCAGGCCGATCCGCGCCGTGCTCGATCTGGGCACCGGCACCGGGCGCATGCTCGAACTCGCCGCGCCGCTCGCCGAGCGCGCCGTCGGAATCGACCAGAGCCCGGCGATGCTCGCTCTGGCGCGCTCGCGCATCGACCAGAGCGGGCTGCGCAACGTGCAATTGCGCCAGGGCGACATCTACGCGCCGCCGATCGAGCGCGACGGCTACGATCTGGTCATCATCCACCAGGTGCTGCATTTTCTCGACGATCCCGCGCGCGCCCTGCGCGAGGCGGCGCGCGCTTTGCGCCCCGGCGGCCGGCTCATCGTCGTCGATTTCGCCGCGCACGGCGAAGAATACTTACGCGAGCAATTCGCGCATCGCCGGCTCGGCTTCGCCAACGAGGAGATCGAGGCTTTCCTGACCGAAGCCGGCCTTACGCCGGTCGAGACCAAGCTCGTGCCTCCGGAAGCGGGCGAGCCGGGCAAGCTGACGGTGGCGCTGTGGCTCGCGCGCGATCCGCGCGTCATATCGGACGATCTCCCTAAAGCCGCGATGGAGCTGGCGTGATGGCGCAAAATCCCGTTCGACTGAGCCGATCGGGCTCGCCGATCAGCGTCTCCTTCGAATTCTTTCCCCCCAAGAGCGAGGAGATGGAAAGGACGCTGTGGGAGGCGATCACGCGCCTCGCGCCGCTCGAGCCCAGCTTCGTCTCGGTGACTTACGGCGCGGGCGGCTCGACGCGCGAGCGCACCCACGCCACCGTCGCGCGCATCGTCAAGGAGACGCGTCTCAAGCCCGCCGCGCATCTGACCTGCGTCGGGGCGAGCCGCGAGGAAATCGATGCGGTGATTCGCGGCTACGCGAGCGCCGGCGTTCGCCACATCGTCGCCTTGCGCGGCGATCCGCCGGGCGGCCTCGACACGCCCTATGTCGCGCCGCCCGACGGCTACCAGTCGACGGCCGATCTCGTGCGCGCGATCAAGGCGAACGGCGATTTCGAGGTTTCGGTCGCCGCCTATCCCGAGAAGCACCCGCAGAGCCCGAACCTGCTGCACGACATCGAAACGCTGAAACGCAAGGTCGACGCCGGCGCCGACCGCGCGATCACGCAATTCTTCTTCGACAACAGCGTCTATTTCCGCTTCCTCGACATCGCCGCGGCGGCCGGGATCGATATCCCGATCGTGCCGGGGATCGTCCCCGTGCAGAATTTCAAGCAGACCGCGGGCTTCGCCAAACGCGCCGGGGCGAGCGTGCCCGCCTGGCTCGCCGAACGCTTCGAGGGTCTCGAGGACGATCCCGTCACCCGCCGCCTCGTCGCCGCGGCGGTCTGCGCCGAACAGGTGATCGACCTCATCGACCGCGGCGTGACGCAGCTGCATTTCTACACGATGAACCGCGCGGATCTGGTGTTCGCGATCTGCCATCTCATCGGGCTGAGGGCGAAGGGCGAGAGCGCCAAGCGGGCCGCCGAGGCGCCGCGGCCGATGGCGCGGTGAGTTGTTGCGGAGCAGTTCTTTTTACGTTGATTCACCGCAGCAGAGCGACAGCGAAGCAATCCAGACTTGGGAATTGCGGCGGCGGCTTAGTCTGGATTGCTTCGCTTTGCTCGCAATGACGGGATAAGAGACCTCCGCTCGACCGCGCCGCTTCCCGTCGGCGCCCTCGGCCAGGGCGCAGGCCTTGCCGGACGCATGTGCCGGCGCGCGCGCCGAGCGCCGGGTCAAACCGGCGGCCGACGTCAAGGCTTGCGGGCGCATTCCGCTTGGATGGCCGCTTCGTGATACCAGCCGCCGCCGAACTCGAAGCTGGGCGCCGCCCGTTGCGGCTGATGCAGCGCGGGCTTGATCTCCCGGCTGGGCGCGCCGGCGCCTGCCGAAGTCTTGCGAGGAAACTGATAAATCTTCGCCGTCGGGGGACGCGAATTCGTGTTCATGACAAGGTCTCCTTTTCCATGGCGGACAATCCCTCGAGATGGAAAATGTGCTCGTCAAATAAGACCTCACAATAGCACGGGCGCCCCCGATTCGCATCAAGTGCTTCAAATAAAATCATGCAAAGCCAAAAAATAGGCAGATTCGATTTTGCCGCTTTCTAAAGCATTGTCGATAAAGGGGGACAGCGCCCTCTTGCGCTGGCACGAAAGTTGCTCCCCGCGTCAAGCCGTTGGCGGCGATATGCAATTCGATGTGAGCTGAGGATGACATCCAAAGTCTGTGAGGGTCGCGATGACGAAATATAAACTCGAGTATATTTGGCTTGACGGCTATACGCCCGTGCCAAATCTCCGTGGAAAGACGCAGCTCAAGGATTATGAGAGCTTTCCGACGCTCGAACAGCTTCCGCTCTGGGGCTTCGACGGAAGCTCCACGTTGCAGGCGGAGGGCCACAGTTCGGACTGCGTGCTCAAGCCGGTGGCGGTCTATCCCGACAGCCAGCGCGTCAACGGCGCGCTGGTGATGTGCGAAGTCATGTTGCCCGACGGCGTGACCCCGCATCCCTCGAACAAGCGGGCGACCATTCTCGACGATTCCGGCGCCTGGTTCGGCTTCGAGCAGGAATATTTCATGTATAAGGACGGCCGCCCGCTCGGCTTCCCGACGGCGGGCTATCCGGCCCCTCAAGGTCCCTATTACACCGGCGTCGGTTTCAAGAACGTCGGCGACGTGGCCCGCAAGATCGTCGAAGAGCATCTCGAGGCTTGCCTCGCGGCGGGGATCAATCACGAAGGCATCAACGCCGAAGTGGCGAAGGGCCAGTGGGAATTCCAGATTTTCGGCAAAGGCTCCAAGAAGTGCGCCGACGACATCTGGATGGCGCGCTACCTCCTGCTGCGCCTGACCGAGAAATACGGCATCGACATCGAGTTCCACTGCAAGCCGCTCGGCGACACCGACTGGAACGGCTCGGGCATGCACTGCAACTTCTCGACCGCCTATATGCGCGAAGTCGGCGGCAAGGAGTATTTCGAGAAGCTGATGGCGGCCTTCGAGGCGGCCCGCGAGGACCACATCGCGGTCTATGGGCCCGACAACCACATGCGCCTCACCGGCAAGCATGAAACGGCGTCGATCCACCAATTCAGCTATGGCGTCGCCGACCGCGGCGCGTCGATCCGCGTTCCCCACAGCTTCGTCAACAACGGCTACAAGGGCTATCTCGAGGATCGCCGCCCGAATTCGCAAGGCGACCCCTACCAAATCGCCTCGCAGGTCTTGAAGACGATCTCGTCGGTTGCGATCGACAAGCAGGCCGCGGCCTAGGTCGTCGTCGCGGCGTCGCCTGACCGGGCGGCGCCGCGCTCTTCCGTGTGCGCCGCCTCAGGGGCGACGGCTCGCGCCGCATCCGCCCGCCCGGTCGCGCGAGCCCTCGATCGGCAAGGCCGGCGCACGCCATAGCGCTTCGCGACGCCAAGGGTGAACCAGCTTGGACGGCACGAAAAAGAAATATCGCAACAATCTGCCTCTTCCCGAAGACACCACCCTAGGCGGCGGGCAAGCGTTGCTCACGCCAGGCTTTTTGCGCTTCGTCGGAGAACTGCTGTTTGGCGAGCGCTGGCAAACGCCGCTTGCGCATCGGCTTGGCGACGCGCGCGGCAAGACGCTTTCGCCCGCCACCGTCCATCGTTGGAGCATGGGGCGCCGCTCCATCCCCGATTGGGTTGGCGACGCGCTCGCCATCATCCTCGAAAACGGCCGGCGGGATTTGGCTGACCGCGCCAGAATGGCAGGCGGACTCGCAACGCGCATCAGAAGCCCGCTTGGGCAGGAAGGCTCGGCGTCGACGGATTGGGTCAAGACGGAACGCGGCCGAAGCGGCCAAGACGCCTTCCAATAGCAATCGAAGGGGGCGTCGAATCAGTCGCCGCCGCCGCGAGCGCGCGGCCTTCGCGCCATAAATGCTTCAAATCACATAAAACGGCCAAGAGAATCCTTGGAAAAACTTGACAAAATTTGGCGAAACGCCGGGGAAATTTGCGGAAGCTTGACGAGAAAGTTGACGGCGCGGCCGCCGGCGCGTCCCCTCGCCGCCAACCCAGCTCGGGAGAGGCGCCATGTCACGCGTATTCGTTTCCGGATCGTCGACCGGCCTCGGCTTGATGGCCGCGCGCCTCCTCGTCGAACAAGGCCATCAGGTCGTGCTGCATGGCCGCGATCGCGCCCGCGCGGAAGACGCGCAAAGGGCGCTGCCGGAAGCCGAGGCGGCGGTCGTCGGCGATCTCGCCAGCATCGCTCAGACCCGCGCCATCGCCGACGAGGTCAACAAGCTCGGCCGCTTCGACGCCGTGATCCACAATGCGGGAGTCGGCTATCGCGAGGCGCGGCGCGTCGAGACCGAGGACGGGCTTCCCCAAGTCTTCGCCGTCAACACGCTCGCGCCCTATATCCTGACGGCGCTGATCGAGAAGCCCAAGCGGCTCGTCTACCTCAGTTCCGGCATGCACCGCGGGGCGTCGGCCGATCTCGACGACCTGATGTGGAAAAAGCGGCCCTGGCAAGCGGCCGAGGCCTATGCCGAGAGCAAGCTGCACGACGTTCTCCTGGCCTTCGCGGTCGCTCGCCGCTGGCTCGGGGCGTTCTCGAACGCCTTGGAGCCGGGATGGGTGGCGACTCGCATGGGTGGCCCCGGCGCGCCCGACGATATCGATCAGGCGCATCGGACCCAGGCGTGGCTGGCGGTCAGCGACGATGACGGCGCGCGCGTGACAGGCGAGTATTTCTATCATATGCGCCCTCGCAAGCCGAACCCCAGCGTCTATGACGTCGACCTCCAGAATCGGCTCCTCGAAGCCTGCCGCAAGTTTTCCGGCGTCGCGCTGCCGACATAGGCCGCGTCCTCACGCGTCTTAGGCGTCACGGGGACAGCTTCATCTAGGCCCGCGCCCCTGCGCGACCGCGATAAGAAAGCTATGCGGCGCCCGGGCGGCGTATTGGCCTGAAAAACCACACCTTTTCGTTGCGCCGCGCCGGCGGCCGTATGGAAAAAATGTACTTCGGCGGGCCGGCGACGCCGCCGGCGCCCCCCTCCGCCTTACCCAACCGATTGTAATTGCAAAGAAAACTGAGGACGGCGAGGTTGTGGCACGGCGCTTGCGTTAAAGTCGGCAAGATCCATCACCGCAAGCAAGGTGGCCAAGATGAGCGACACCAACAGAATTCTCATCGTCGATGACGACGAAGTCGTGCGCCGGGCCTACCTGCGGTCGCTGCGGAGCGTTTCCTGCGAGGTTGCGGCCGCGAGCGATGGCGAAGAGGCGCTGCAGACGATGGAGCGGAATCCCTTCGACGTCGTGCTGCTCGATCTGCGCATGCCCGGCCAGGATGGCCTGTCGGTGCTGCGCACCATCAAGCAGAAATGGCCGGAGAGCGAGGTGGTGATCATCACCGGCTACCCGACCGTGGACAGCGCCAAGGAGGCCGTGCGGCTCGGCGCTCACGACTATGTCGCCAAGCCGGTGGGGCCGCAGGAGGTGATCAACGTCGCCGACAGCGCCCGGAGGCGCAAACAATGGGCGCTGCGCCGCGTCTCGGAGGATTCGGATGCGACGACCGGCGCCTGCGCCGCCTGAGGAGCAAACCTATTCAAGCAGCATACGGACACCAACGCATATTCGAAAAGGAGAAGGTTATGGACGCATCACGCAAAGTGCTCGTCGTCGACGACGATCCCGTCGTCCGCAAGAGCTTCGACCGGGTTCTCACGAGCAAGGGCTACGCCGTCATCACCGCCGAGAGCGGGGAAGAGGCGTTGCGCAAGCTGAGCCAGGAAAAATACGACATCGTCTACACCGACATCCGCATGCCCGGAATGAGCGGGCTGGATGTGGCCGAACAGGTCAAGGCGCGCCAGCCGTGGACCCCGGTGGTGATCATCACCGGCTATGGCACCGAGGCCGCCGAATCCCGCGCCAAGGCCGCAGGCGTGTCGAGCTTCATGCATAAGCCGTTGTCTCCCGAGATGATCGAAGGCAGCGCCCGCGACGCCATGGCGGCGCCCGCGGCCGCGGCGGAAGCTTTGGCCCCGCCGACCGTCGCCGAAGCGCCCGCAGCCGAATCGGCCACCCTGGGAAGCGCCCTGAAGAACATCGCGCTGTTCTTCGCCGCGCCTTTCATCGGCTTGGCCTATGTCGCCCTCTTGCCGATCGTCGGCCTCGGCTTTCTCGCCGTCATGGCGGCGCGCGCCGCGGCGGCTAGGTTCGAAGTGGTGAATAGGGTCGGTCAGGCGCTGAAGACGGTCGGGATGTTGCTCGCCGCGCCTTTCATCGGCTTGGCCTGCGTCGTCTTCTTCCCGTTCGTCGGCCTGGCGATGCTGGCCTGGATGGGCGGTCGGGCCGTGCTGGGAGGCGACGCGCCGACGCAAAACTGAATGCGGGCGGCCAACTGGCGCCTTGCGCGATGCACGAACGAGGCTGAGGCCGGGGGAACGTCCCCCGGCCTTTTTCATTCGGCGTCGCCGCTCCGTGTAATTTTTTATTGCGCGGGCTGTATAGGAAAATCATGCGTCGCCCGGATTCGCATATCTATTTGACAACATTCATAATTTATCGAGATCAGAGACCGCACCGGATAAAAAAATTGTACATCGCCGCCGCCGCCGCCGCCGCCGAGCCTCGCTCATAGCTTCCAGAAATAGACATAAGTGATTGAAATATCCGATCTATTATCGGTCGTTAGGACTGCTGGCACGGTCCTTGCTCCGTAGGAGCCGAGCAAAGGGTTCAAATAAAAGCCTCGCTGATGAGGCTCAGCATACAGGAGTAAGTCATGACCGCATTGCGCAAGATCCTCGTCGTCGAGGAAGAGCCCGTGGTCGCCGCCAAGGTCACCCGGGCCCCTGCCGCCAAGTTTCATGTCGTGACTGGTGATGCGCCGGCGGCGCAACGCGCCGCGGCCCCGGAGGCGGCCGGGGGCGCCGTGAAGAACATTGCCCTCTTCTTCGCCGCGCCGTTCATTGGTTTGGCCTATATCGTCGCCTTGCCGTTCGTCGGCCTCGGCCTTCTCGCCGTCATCGCGGCGCGCGCCGCGGCCAAGATCGAAGCGGTGAAGACGGTCGGGATGTTGATCGCCGCGCCTTTCATCGGCTTGGCCTGCGTCGTCTTCTTCCCGTTCATCGGCTTGGCCCTGCTGGCCGGGATGGGAGGTCGGGCGATGGTCGAAGCGGCGCGCCGCGCATGAGATAGATCAATGCGACCCCCGCCGCTGTGCGGCAGGAAACAACATATGGGGTGATTCTCCGGGGGGCCGAACGGCCCCCCGGAATCTGTTGACGGCGAGGCCGCCATGGAGGGGAATATGGACGGTTACGGCGCCCTGCGCAAAATCCCGCGCGCGCTCCTGCGCATCAGCTTCGCTATCGCGGCCCTCGCCGCTGGGCTCGCCCTCCTGCCCGCCGCCGCGCCGCCGGCATTCGCGGCCGACGCCGCCGCCTCGGCGACGAACGAACAATGTCTGGCCTGTCACGGCGCCGACGGCATGGAGAAAAAGCTGGCGGACGGGGCGACCCTGCAGCTGCATGTGCCGGGGGATACGTTCGCCAAGTCCGTTCACAATTCCATCGGGTGCACCGGCTGTCACACCGACGTCAATCTCGCCGCGCATCCGCCCGCCGAAAATGACATCCCGAGCAAGCGCAGCTTCTCGCTCGCGATGACTCAGGTTTGCCGCGGGTGTCATGCCGACAAGTTCGACCAGTGGGAGACCAGCGTTCACGCCGCGCTGGTGCGCAATGGCGATTCGGCGGCGCCGATATGCACGGACTGTCATAACCCGCATGCGGTCATCAAGGACGCGGCGACGCAGATCGACCAGGTTCCTTGCCAGAAGTGCCACTCGGCGATCTACACCGCTTACTCCGGCAGCATGCATGCGGCCTACCGGCGCAGTTCCGATAAGGGCTACGCGCCGATCTGCTCCGACTGCCATAGCGCCCACGACGTGAAACCCACCTCGTTCGGCCAGGGGCCGGAGCATGGACCCGAGGCGGCCTGCTTCGGCTGTCACGACGGCGTGCTGGCTGCGCACCAGAAATGGCTTCCCAATGCGGCCTTGCATTTCGAGGTCGTGACTTGTCCCGCCTGCCACTCTCCCTACGCGCAACGCCGCGTCGATCTCATGCTGATCGACAGCAAGGACTCCAAGGCGCGCGGGACCGAACAAGTCGGCGTGCCGCTATTCGACGCCAGCGCCCAATCGAACGGCAAGGGGATCGATGCGGCGACGCTGTGGAACCTGCTGCAAACGCTCAATCGCGCTGGAATAGCCGAGAAGACCGTCTTGCGCGGCCGCCTGGACGTTCTCACCGGTCCGCAGGCGCATCAACTCGCCGACAAGAGCAAGGCGATCAGCGATTGCCAAGTCTGTCATAGCTCGGGATCCCAGGCGTTCCAGAGCGTGACCATCTCGCTGGTCGGGCCGGAGGGCCGACGCGTGGGTTATGGCGCCAATGCCGACGTGCTGAACTCGCCGACGTCGCTCGAGTCGGTGAGCGGCTTCTATGCGATCGGCGGCACCAGGATAAAGATCCTCGATATCCTGCTGGCCTTGGCCGTCCTGGCGGGCCTCGGCATTGTCGTGGGGCACCTGACCCTGGGATGGCTTTTCAAATACTTTGGCTTGTATCACCCGCACAACGGCGGTCACGGCGAGCGGCCGGCCGACGGCGGTGGTCCCAAAGCGGCATGACGGCGCGGTTGGCTGAAAGGAACGGCGAGATGCAAAGACTCTATATCCACCCGCTGCCGGTCAGGATCTGGCACTGGATCAACGCCGCCGGGTTCGTCCTTATGGTGCTCACCGGGCTGCAGATCCGCTATGTCGGACTGATCAATGTGGTGTCGTTCAGGACGGCGGTCGCCGTGCACAATTCGGTCGCCTTTGTGCTGATCGCCAATTTTTTCGTGTGGCTCGGGTTTTATCTTTTTTCCGACCGGATCAAGGCCTATCAATCGGAACTGAACCCGAGGAAGCATTTCACCGCCACCTTCCGCCAGATCTATTACTACGCTTTCGGCATATTGAGGGGCGAGCCCAATCCCTTTCATGTCAGCATCTATCACAAATTCAATCCGCTGCAGAGCATGACTTACCAGCTCGTGCTGATGCTGTGCGTCCCGATCCAGTTCTATACCGGCATTCTGATGTGGGACGTGGAGCGTTTCTCCGCTCAGGTCAATTTCTTCGGCGGCGTGCGCGTCATCGACACCGTGCATGTGCTGATCTTCATCGTCATCGTCTTTTACCTGTTCGTCCACGTCTATCTCAGCACCCTGGGGCACACTCGCACGGCGCATTTCAAGGCGATGTTTACGGGCTACGACGACGTGGAAGACGACGAAGTCGAGCCCGCCGCGGCGGCGCCGGAATCCGCGCCGTCCGGCGGCGTTCGCCCCGCCTGATCGGATCGCGCGGCGCGACGCGGCGGGATCGGCCGTCGCCACAGGGCGCAGCGGCCATTCACGACGCGTTCGGGACCTCGGCGCCGCCGGCGTCGTGTTCGATGTCGCGTACGCGGATCGCGTATTTCTTCATCAGCGCCTGGAAATTCGCGCGCTGCATGCCGGTGTCCTCGGCGCTCTTGGTCACGTTCCAGCCATTGCGCTTGAGCGCCTCGATCACGAACTGCTTCTCAATCTCCTCCACCGACTTCTCGCGCGCGGCCTTCTTGATGCGCTTGAGCTCGTCCCCGGTTCTCGGCGCCGCGAGATCGGCCTGCGGCTGCGATGGATCGATGATGTTGACGAGGTGGGCCTGACGGATGACGTTGTCGCTGGTCAGGATCGCCGCCCGGTGCATGGCGTTCTCGAGTTCGCGCACATTGCCTGGCCAGCCGTAATTGACGAGCGCGCTCATCGCGCCTTCGGAAATGTCGGTGACCTTTTTCCCCAGCTCCGCGCTGAAGACATTGAGGAAATGATAGGCGAGCGCCGGAATGTCATCCTTTCGCTCCCGCAGCGCCGGGACATGGATCGGGAAAATATTGATGCGATAAAAGAGGTCGTCACGGAAAGTGCCGGCGGCCACCATGGCCTTGAGATCCTTGTTGGTGGCGGTGATCAGCCGGAAATTGGCGGTCTGCGTTCGGGTGTCGCCGACGGCCCGGTATTCCCGCTCCTGCAGCACGCGCAGCAGCTTGCCCTGGATCGACATGGAGAAATTGCCGATCTCGTCGAGAAACAGCGTGCCGCTGCCGGCGACTTCGAACATGCCTTTCTTGTTCGCGACCGCGCCGGTGAAAGAGCCCTTGACGTGACCGAACAGCTCGCTTTCCAGCAGGTTTTCGCTCAATGAATTACAGTCCACGGGAACGAACGCGTGGTCCTTGCGCAAGCTATTGTAATGAATCGCGCGGGCGACCAGCTCCTTGCCGGTTCCGCTTTCCCCGGTGAGCAGGACGGTCGAATTGGTGGGCGCGCACTGCGCGACGAGGCGATAGACGGCCTGCATCTGCGGGCTCGACCCGATGATGTTCTCAAAACGATATTTCGAGCGGACCTCGCTCTTGAGGTTGAGATTCTCCTGCAGCAGCCGCCGCCGCTCGAGCGCGCGCTGCACCACCAGTTTTATCTCGTCCGGCTCGAATGGCTTGGAGATATAATCGAAGGCGCCGAGCTTCATCGCCTGCACCGCGGTGTCGATCTGCGACAGGCCGGTGATCATGATGACATCGACGTCGGGATGCGTCTCCTTGACCCGGCGCAGCACTTCGAGGCCGCTGATGTTGGGCATCATGATATCGAGGATCATCACGTCGTACGGACGTTCCTCGATTTTCCGCAGCGCCTCCCGGCCGTCCTGCACCGCCTCGACCTGGTAGCCGCCGTCGCCGAGAATGCGCAAACAGCTCCTGATGACGATCTCCTCGTCGTCGACGATCAGAATTCGCGCGCTCATTAAACGCTCCCGCCGGCATTGCTCTCAGGCCCGGCTGCCGGCCGCGTCAGCGGCAGAAAGACGCGGAACGTCGATCCCTCGCCCACCTTGCTTTCCACTTCGATGAAACCGCCATGGGCCTCGACGATTCCGTGGCTGACGGAAAGTCCCAATCCGGTTCCCTTACCGACGTCCTTGGAGGTGAAAAACGGATCGAATATCCGCCGCAGGTTCTCCTCGGGAATGCCGCAGCCGGTATCGACGATGGATATTACCACCATCGGCACCGGCTCGACAGCGTCCGCGGGCGCCCGCGGATTCGTTGAACGGCGGGTGCGAATGGCGATGCTTCCCTTCTCCTCGACCGCGTGTTGGGCGTTGACGAGCATGTTCATGACCACCTGCTTGATCTGATCGGCGTCGATCCAGATCGGCGGCAGCGTCCGGTCGAGATCAGAGGTGATCTCGATATCGCGCAGATGCGCGGGCCGCTCGACGAGGCGAATCGTGTCCTCGATGACTTGGTTGAGGTCGGTGAATTTCTTCTCCGGCTGCTTTTCACGGGCGAAATCGAGCAATCGCTTGATGATCGCGGCGCATCTCTTGGTTTCGCGGATCACGAGGTCCATGTCTTCCGCGTCCGCGCTGTTGGCCGGCATATTCTGCCGCACGAGATGCGAGAAGGTCAGGATGCCGGTCAAGGGATTGTTCAATTCATGGGCGACGCCCGAAGCCAATAGCCCGACCGAGGCGAGCTTCTCCCCGCGCACGGTCTCCGCCTGAGCGCGGCGCAGCTCCTGTGTTCGTTTTTCCACTTTCTGCTCGAGCGTATGTCCCCAATCGCGCAGTTCCGCCCGCGAATTGCGCAAGGCGTTGGTCATGCCGTTGAACGAAGCCGCCAGCCTGCCGAACTCGTCATTGCTGCGCACGGGAATCAGCTGGTCGAGATTTCCGGCGGACAGTCTTTGCGCGCCGTCCTCGAGGTCGCGCAATGGCAAGTAGACCAGACGGTGCACGAAGAAGCCGACCGACAGCGAAGCGATGACGATGAAGCCTAGAGAAAACCCGGCGATGCCGAGCGTGCTGGTCCGCAATTCCCGATTGGTCTCGTCGAGCGAATAGACGATGTCGAGAACGCCGAGGACGGGCTTGTCCTGCGAGTGCTGGTGGCAGGCGGCGTTGTAGCAAGACGGCTCGTTGCGGACGACTTCCATGCTGCCGAGCAGCGATCGGCCATCGGGACTTTTGAAGGTCCAGGTTCGTTCGCTCCTGGGAACATGTTCGAGCGGCCGTTCGCTCTGATGACAACCCGAGCAGCCCTCGGCATTGCGGTCCACCGTCTGACCGACTTCGGACGGCACCGTCGAATGGGTGATCTTTCCCTCTTTGCTCAGGATTCTGATTCGATCGATGTTTTCCTGACCGGCCACGTCATGGATAACCTGGTCGACATAGAAGGGCTGATTCTGCAGCATGGCGAAGCGGGTGCTCTTGGCGACGACTTCGGAGAGCTGAATGACGTGATCGGACACCTTGCCGAGGATTTCGTTGTGCAAGAACCAGGCGACCAGCCCGGTGAACAAGAGCATCGCCGCCGATAGCGCGATCGCGAGGTAAAGCACGACCTTGAACTTCAGGGTTTTTGGCTGCATAGGCACCGTCACGTCTTGTTCTGCGCCGGAGAGGGAACGCATCTATTCAGTTTCAAGCAACCACCGGCAAACCGGTCGCACGGACCCTCGCGCCTAAAATCCCATGAAATATCATGGCCGTTAATACAAAACCGGCCTTTGATGCTTATCAAACCGAGTTTTCGCGTGGCGGTCCCGTCTCGGCGGCGCCGCTATTCGCCTCATGGCCAATCTCCGCCAAGCACGGGAATCGCTGCGGCGGCCTAGGCAATGCGCCAGATCGCCCCGCTTACGGCGCGGCGTATCTTCCCGCCCGCCGTCCGCCTGCCGCGCCGCCGCCGCCGCCCCGCTTTGCGCCGCTGTCACAATCGCCGGCCATGCTGCCCGACGCGCGAAACGCCGCGAGGGAAATGCGATGCGCCATGCGGTGGACGACTTTCAGCTCGGCGACAGGGCGATGCGTTACAGCCTGTTCGCGCCGAGGCTCTATAATTACTGCCTGTCGCTAGGGTTTAGCCGGTCGCGGATGATGCCCTCGCGGGCGTTCTGCTCGGACGAGAGTCAGGGCTATCCCGTCATCCTGCTGATGCAGCATTTCGGCGCGTTCCCCTTCGACCACGGGCGGGTCGGCGGCAAGGTCGCGACGGATCGGCATGGGCCCCACGCCCACCACGGGGAGGACCTCGTCATCGTTCAGGCCAGCCACGTCGGCTATGACCCGGTGCGCCGCGCCTTCGGCGTCTACCAGCGCCCGCGCACCGCCGACCGCGGCTTCGGCGACAATTGCGGCAAGCTTTGCGCGATCCTGCGCTGGTATCAAAACGAGGTCGATCACGCCCGCCAAAACATTCTCTTCGGCGCCGTCGAGGACAGACCGGCGGTCTTCATCGACAATCTTCTGCTGACGCCGGACCGCGCCGAGGGTCTGTTCCTGCATCTGGATCGGCTGATCGCCAGCGATCGCGGCGGGCCGCTCAAGATCCTCAGCACGTCGAAGGCCTTTCACGCCGCGCCGGATTTGGTCGCGTCCACGCCTGCCGACGTCTGGCGGGGCGGTCGAACGCCGATCGGCGATCGGCTGACCGCGGACATGTTCTTCTTCCGCCGCACGCCGGTCGCGGGGCCGGAAGGCCACGATCTCCTCGAGGCTTCCCTCGCCCCCGCCATGCCGACCCTGGCGACATCGGCCCATCCCGCGCTCGACGCCGCCCGCTACCACACGCAGGTCGAATTCGACCGCACCTATCGCAGCCTTCAGGGCGCGCCGGAATATCGGGGCAAGAACCTGCTGTTCGTCGCCGGCCTCAACATCGACGTCTCGCCGCCCGAGGGCGTGCCGTTTCCGCTCACCAAATTCGTTCCCTGGGCGGCTTATTCCCAGCTGCGCGACGGCGCCGCGACGCTGCTCGAACAGGATGCGCTCGTCGAGGCTCTCGTACGGCAGCCGACGTCGAACCCAGACCAGATTTCCTTCGACGCCGCGATTCTCGCCATGGCCGAAGCCAAAGGCGTCAGCCTGCCGTTGTGAAGGGCGGCCGCGTCTCCTCGCGCTCGCGCAAGCGCAAGGCCTCGATGGCGGCCGACAGCGCGTCGATCTTTTGTTCCAGGCGCTCGAAATGGGCGCGCTCCTCGGCCACGTTCTCGCGGTCGAGCTGTTCTTTCAGCGCCGCCACCAGCACCGCGATGAACATGTTGAGGAGGCCGAAGCTGGCCACGACGATGAAGGCGCCGAAGAGCATCAGCGACCAAGGCTCGGCGGCGAACACCTTCTCGGATTCCAAATTGGAGCCGAGGCTCACCATGACGGAATAGAGATGCGCGGCGGAGCGGCCGAGCGTGCCGTAATGCGCGGGATCGATGTCGCGGAACAGGTTGGTGGCGATCACCACGAAGCTGTAGAACACCACGGCCAGGATCATGAAGGCCGCCGCCATGTTGCGCAGCGCGCCCAGCAACGCGTCGACCGTCGCGCGTCCGCGCGGAACGAAGGATATCAGGCGCATCACGCGGACCACGCGCAGCACGCGGAACGCCGACAGCACGCCGACGCTCGGCGACAGCGAGGCGAGCGTCACCCCGATGTCGAACATGTCCCAGCCGCTGTGCAGCACGGCGAGCCGCTTGACGACGATGCACAGCAAGGCGTCGAACACCAGGAGAGCCAGCAGAGCCTCATCGGCGCGCCCGAGGCGCCAGGCCATGAGCGACCCTTCCGGCGCCTCGGTGATCGCCCCCAAGACGACCGAGTTGACGAAAATGGCGACGCCGATCGCCAAGCGCCACGACCGCGCGGCGTAGAGAGTCTCGAGAGGTTTGGCGTAGGGCATCGGCGACGGTTTCCCGGGCCCGCCGTCGGCCCGAGCGGCGCGCCCTTCGGCGATCTCATCAATCTGTCGCAACAGTCCCGTGACGGAGCGGCGGAGAGGCGCTGCGCCCCGGGCTTCAGTCGAGAACCGCGTCGGCCTCGACCTCGACCAGCCAGCCGGGATCGATGAAGCCGCCGACTTGGACGAACGTGCAGGCGGGCCGCGCCTGGCGGAAGTACTCGCCGTGGGCGCGGGCCGCTTCGCGCCATTGCCGGATGTCGGTGAGCATCAGGCGCGTGCGCGCGACGTCGCCGAGCGTAGCGCCGGCGTCGGCGAGCGCCGCCGCGATGATTTCCAGGCAACGCCGCGTCTGGCCGTAGACGTCGCCGGGCGCGGCGACGGAGCCGTCCGGGGCGATCGGCGCGGTTCCCGCGACGAAGACATGCGCGCCCACGCGCACCGCGCGCGAAAAGCCGATTTCGGCTTCGAGCGGCGAACCGGACTTGACGAGCTTTCGCGTCATGAGAGCCGAGCGTCCTTGTTGTGGAGGGAATCGATCAGAGCGCGCAGCGTGGCGATGGTCGAAGAATCCGCTTCGCCGTCGACGCGCTCGCGGCGGAAATGGCGCTGAAACGCGGTCACCACCGTTCTGGTCTGCCGGTCGTAGACGCCGGTGAGTTCGACGCCGTAGCCGTAGAGCGCGAGCATCGCCTGCAGCGCGCGGATCGGCGGCCCCTCCTGTCCCGCGCCGATGAGCGCGCCGCCGACGACCGGAGCGGGGTCGGTCCAATGGCCGACGCCGGCGCGCGCGAGAACGTCCCAGGGGAATTTCTCGCCGGGATCGCGCTTGCGCGCGGGCGCGATGTCGGAATGGGCGAGAATGCGTTCGGGGCGAATCGCGCGCCGCGCGGCGATGTCGCGGCACAATCCAATGACGGCGTCGATCTGCCGGCGCGGAAACGGCGGCAGGGCGCCGTCGTGGCCGGGATTGACGATCTCGACGCCGATCGAAGCGGAATTGAGATCGCTCTCGCCGCGCCAAAAGCTTAACCCCGCGTGCCAGGCGCGCTTATCCTCGGCGACGAGCTGCGCGACCTCGCCGCTCTCCCCGACGAAATAATGCGCCGAGACCTGGGAAGCCGGATCGCGCAGCAACGCCAGCGCGCCCTCGGCCGTAGGCATGCCCGTGTAATGCAGGATGACGCTGTCGGGCCGCGCATAGCCGCGCCGCTCGCCGAAATTGGGCGAGGGCAGGAAGGCGCCGGCGATCGGGCTGTCCGGAATCGGGGGCGCCGTCACGCGGCGCGCTCACGCGTCGGCGGCAAGCGGCAAGGCTCCGAGGGGGCGCTCCCCCGCCCGGGGAAGGCGGGGGAGGAGGGAATCGATCAATAATAGGCGCGGCAAACGCGGTTGCCGTAATAATCATAATACCACTCGGCGCAGTTCCCCGGCCCCCCTGGCGGCGGCCCGGGCGGATAATAGCCGGGGCCCGGCGGAGTCGCAGCCGAACCGATCATGGCGCCGGTGGCGGCGCCGGCGATTCCGCCGACCAGGGCGCCGCCGGGGCGGTTGGTCAGCGCCCCGCCGATCAGCGCGCCCGTCGCGCCGCCGACCAAGGCGCCGCCCGCCGCGTTCTGGCCCTGCGGCGTGTCGCAGCCCGCCACCGACACGGCTGTCGCCATGGCCAGCGAAAGGAAAATGAGTTTCTTCATCACACCCGTCTCCTATGCGTCGCGTGAAAGCCGCACGCGAACGTTCCTGTTGCGGTCTGGCCGCTTGCGCGCCGCGACCCCTGACCCCACACGCCCCCTTCAGCCGTACCACATTCTCGAGGCTGGCACAGATTTGGTGAACCCAAGGTGAATTTCGCCGCGGCGGCTCACGGCGCGGCGGGCTCGCGGGCGGCGGCGGCCATCGCCTGGTCGAGCGCCTCGAAGCCGCGCGGGCTGACGCTCGCCGCGGCGTTGAAACGCAGGAAACTGCGCGCTTCGTCCGAAGCGCTGAAGACCGGTCCGGGCGCCAAGGCCACGCCGTTGCGCAGGCCGAGACGGGCGACTTGGGTCGCGTCGAGCCCATCGGGCAGCCGCGCCCAGACGAACATGCCGCCGCTCGGCGCGATCCACGGCGTCAGGCCGCCGGCCTTGAGACGCGCAAGCGTCCTTCCCATCGCCTCGGCGAGGCGGGCGCGCAACGCGCCCAAGTGACGCCGGTAGCCGGCTTCGGTCAGCATCCGGTGGAGGAACGCGGCGGCGAAACGGCTGCTGCTGAGCGACGTCGCGAGTTTCAGATCGACGATCGGATCGACCCAGTCGGGGCGGACCGCCAGATAGCCGCAGCGCAGCGCCGCCGAGATCGTCTTCGAATAACTGCCGACCTGAATGACGCGCTCGAGCCCGTCGAATCCCGCCAGCCGCGCGGCGGGCGGCCCCGGCTCGAAATCGGCGAAGATTTCGTCCTCGATGATGACGACGTCGTGCCGCTCGGCGAGCTTGAGCAGGCGATGCGCGACGGCCGCCGAAAGGGAAGCGCCGGTCGGATTGTGCAGGCCGGCGATGGTCAGATAGACGCGCGGCGCATGGGTCGCAAACAGGTTCGCGAGCGCCTCGACGTCCGGCCCTTTCGGCGTGAGGGGCGCCGCAACGATGTTCACGCGATGGGCGTTGAGCAGCGGCAGCAGCCGAAAATAGCTGGGATCGTCGACCGCCACCGTGTCGCCGGGCTGGACGAGGAAGCGTAGCGCGAGGTCCACCCCCTGGGTGCTCGATTCGGTCAGCACGATCTGCTCGGGCGAGGCCGCGACGCCGCGCTCGCCGAGGCGCACCGCGAGCTGACGGCGCAGCGGCGCGTAGCCGATCGGCGAATCGTATTGCGTCTTGCGGAACGCGCGGTCGCGCGCGAGGTCGCGCAACGCCCGCTGCATCCCGAGTTCCGGCAGCCAGGATTCGGGCAGCCAGCCCGAGCCCGGCTGCACCAGGTCGGGATCGGCATCGAGCGCGGCGCGAATCGACCACAGCCAGTCGGCCACCGGCTCCCGCCGCTCGACCGTTCGCGCGAGCACCAGCGGGCGCGTCGGCCCCGCGACGAAAAAGCCCGAGCCGCGCCGCGCGACCACCGCGCCCTCGGCGACCAGCCGATCATAGGCCTCGACAACCGTCGACTTCGACACCGCCAGACTGGTTGCGAGCGCGCGCACCGACGGCAGCCGCGCGCCGGGCGCCAGCGCGCGGCTGTCCATGCGGCCCTTGAGAGAGGCCATGACGGCGCCGACTCGCGTCGGCGCGCGATTCTCAGGCGGCGGGCGATCGAGCATCTGTATTGCCCTTTGGCTGGTACAGTTCAGCCGAACTGTATCTGATTGTCTCTGGCGGCGCCAGCCCGCTTCCGCGATGAGGGGGCGCGAAAGGAGCGGGTCATGAACGAGGCGCGGCGCATCGGAAGGAAGATCTTTGTCTGGGGCGCTCGAATCGCTCTTTGGCCGGCGCGCGTCGTCGCGGCGCGCGCGGCGTTGCGCCAGTTGGCCGCGATGGACGCGCGCGAGCTGGCCGATATCGGCCTCGTGCCGCAGGATATTCGCGACGCGACGGCGCTTCCGCTCGGCGGCGATCCGACCGCGCTCCTCGCGGCCCGCGCCCGCGAGGCGCGCATCCAGACGGTCGATCGCCGGCCGTCGCGATCCCGCGCCCCGCGAACGCGCGGCCTCCGGTCCGGCAGGATCGGGGCGTGACGCCGCCGCGGCGCGCGGAGACGCTGGGCATGGCGCTCGGCTTCGTCGGGGTCGCGGTCTTCGCCGCGACACTGCCGGCGACGCGGCTGGCGGTGACGAGCCTCAGCCCCGAATTCCTCACCGCCGCGCGCGCGGCGATCGCCGGGCTGATCGCGATTCCGGTGCTGGCCGCGGGCGGCCGAGCGCCGCCGTGGCGCGATTTTCCCAAGCTCGGCCTCAGCGCGCTGTGTCTGGCCGCCGGCTTTCCCGGTTTCACCGGTTTCGCGATGCGCTCGCTCCCCGCCGCGCACGCCGGCGTGGTCGTCGCCGTGCTGCCGCTCGCCACCGCGGTCGTCGCCGCGCTGATCGATCGCGAACGGCCTTCGCCGGCGTTTTGGGCCTCAGCGATCCTCGGCGCCGCGCTGGTCGTTGGCTTCGCCTTGCGTCGCGGCGGCGGCGTCCTCGAAGGCGGCGACGCGCTGCTGCTGCTCGCGGTCGCCTGTGCGGCGCTGGGCTACACCTGGTCGGCGCAATTGTCGCGGCGGATGCCGGCGCGCGACGTCATTTCGTGGATCGTCGTGTTCGCCCTGCCCGTCTCCGCGCCGCTGAGCTTCGCCTGGCGCCCCGCCGATCCCGCTGAAGTGAGCGCCCTGGCCTGGGCCTGCCTTCTCTATCTCGGCGCGATGAGCATGTATTTCGGCTTTTTCGCGTGGAACGCCGCGCTGGCGCTCGGCGGCGTCGCGCGGGTCAGCCAGGTTCAACTCGTGCAGCCCTTTCTGACCTTCGCCCTCGCCGCCGCGCTGCTCGGCGAGGCCATCGACGCGGAAACGGCGATCTGCGCTATTTTGGCGATGGCGCTCGTCTTCGCCGGCCGACGGCTCCGAGTCGCCGCTGTCTGAAAAGGGAAGGGCCGCCGTCAGGCGGCCCGAGTTAGGGGAGGAACGCCCGTAAGGGCATGCGACAAGATCGCGCTTCATCCCTTACGCGAATCGTCCCGGCGCCGCCTTGCGATGCCTCAATATCGGCGATTTCGCGCGATTCGCGCCGGAGGGGGGCGGCTGGCCGCGCCCATCGCCTGTCCCGCCGCTTGACCGGCCCGGCCCGCTGAGCCTATTGCACGCCAGCCAGTCGGCCGGACGGCCGTCGCCTTCGGGCGGAGGAAAGTCCGGGCTCCACGCGGACACGGCGCCGGATAACGTCCGGCGGGGGCGACCCCAGGGACAGCGCCACAGAAAGCAAACCGCCGGCCGCAAGGCGAAAGCCCCGGGGCCGGCAAGGGTGAAAGGGTGCGGCAAGAGCGCACCGCGTCGGCGGCAACGTCGGCGGCACGGCAAGCCCCGCCGGGAGCAAGACCGAATAGGAGCGATGCGCGGCGCCGCAAGGCGTCTCGGGGCCAGTCCGCGGGCCTTGTCGCTCGGGTTGGTTGCTTGAGGCGCCCGGCGACGGGCGTCCCAGAGGAATGGTCGTCACGTCGGGAGCCACTTGGCTCCCGGCCATACAGAACCCGGCTTACAGGCCGGCTGGCGTTTTTTCGAAGAAAGGCGGTAGGCAGTGGGCAGTAGGCAGTAGGCAGTTGCCCAACCCGCCTGTATTCCTACTGCCTACTGCCTACTGCCTACTGCCTACTGCCCCCGAGGCCCCCATGCTGCACGCTCATTCCGTTGTTCCCTCCGGCGCTTGGTCGGGCGAGCCCGCCGACACGGTGGTGCTCGATTATGACGAGCGCTACCGCCGCCGCGTCGCCATGACCGGCGTCCGCGGCCTCGGCTTCCTGCTCGATTTGCCCGAAGCGGTGATGCTGCGCGCCGGCGACGGGCTGAAACTGGAGGACGGCCGCATCGTCGAAGTCGTCGCCGCGCCCGAATCCCTCATCGAAATTCGCGCCGCCGACGCCGCCGCGTTGACGCGAATCGCCTGGCACCTCGGCAATCGCCACCTGCCGACCGAACTGATGAGAAAGAGCCTGCGCATCCGCCGGGATCCCGTGATCGAGGAGATGGCGCGCGGCCTCGGCGGCGCAGTCGTCGCGATCGAGGCGCCGTTCAATCCGGAAGGCGGCGCCTATGTCCGCGCGCCGGCGCATGGCCATGGTCACGACCACGACGACGACCACGACCATGCCCATCACGGCGACGCGCATCATCGCCACGGCGATCATCAGAGCGTCGGCGCCGAGCCGCATGTCCACGGCCCCGGCTGCGGTCACGACCATCACGACCACGCTGATCACGGTCACGATCCCGATCATGGCCACGGCGAGCGCTGAAGCGGGCGACTGGCGGGAACTGCCGCTGTTTCTCTGGCTCTCGCCCGCGTTTCCCGTGGGCTCGTTCGCCTATTCGCACGGCCTGGAATGGGCGGTCGAGGCGGGCGACGTCGTCGATGCAGGCTCGCTGCGCGAATGGCTCGCCGACCTCGCCGCGTTTGGCGCGCCGCGCGCGGATGCGGTCCTGTTCGCGGCCGCGCATCGCGCGGTGGAGGCTGAGGATTGGCGTTCGCTGAACGAAGTCAATGAGCTGGCGATCGCCCTCGCCGGCTCGGCCGAGCGGCGGCTGGAGACGACCGCGCAGGGCGGCGCGTTCCGCCTCGCGGCCCGCGCCGCGTGGGACTGCGAGGCGCTGGCTCGCGTTCCCCAGCGCGGCGATGCGATCGCCTATCCGATCGCGGTCGCCGCGGCGGCCGCGGGCCATGGCATGGCGCGCGAACGCGCGGCGCAGGCGTTCGTCGTCGGCCTGTTCGCCAATTTGGTCTCGGCCGCGGTTCGCCTGAGCGTGATCGGTCAGACCGACGGGCAGCGGGTTCTGGCAGGGATCTTGCGTGATGCCAGCGCGATGGCTCGCGCCGCGGCGGGCGCGACGCTCGAGGATCTCGGCGCCTCGGCTTTCCGCTCCGACATCGCCGCGATGCGGCACGAAACGCAATATTCGAGGTTGTTCCGTTCATGAGCCGATCCCAACAACCCCTGCGCGTCGGCGTCGGCGGCCCCGTCGGCTCCGGCAAGACGGCGCTGATGGAGCAATTGTGCAAGCGCCTCAGCGGCGAATTCGACATCGCCGCGATCACCAACGACATCTACACCAAGGAGGACGCGCGCATCCTCGTCGAGGCCGGCGCGTTGCCGGCCGAGCGCATCATGGGCGTCGAGACCGGGGGCTGCCCGCATACCGCGATCCGCGAGGACGCCTCGATCAACTTGGCGGCGGTCGAGGAAATGCGCCGGCGCTTTCCTGCGCTCGATCTCATCCTCGTCGAATCCGGCGGCGACAATCTCGCCGCGACCTTTTCGCCCGAACTCGCCGATCTCACGATCTATGTCATCGACGTCTCCGGCGGCGAGAAGATTCCGCGTAAAGGGGGGCCGGGCGTCACCCGCTCCGACCTTCTCGTCATCAACAAGATCGACCTCGCCCCCTACGTCGGCGCCTCGCTCGAAATCATGGCGCGCGACGCCGCCCTGATGCGCAAGACCCGCCCCTTCGTCATGACCAACATGAAGACCGGCGAGGGCGTCGAGGCGGTGATCGCGTTCATTCGCGAGAAGGGCGGACTCGGGGCGGAGTGAGCCTGGCCCGCGATTTTGGCCGGTCGGTGGCGCGAAGCGACGATTTCAGATACGGTGCTTACATGAGCGGCGAACCGGAAAATCTCGTGCTTGAACTGCTTCGCGGTCTGCGCGCCGACGTGGCCAACGTGAAAACCGACATGGCCACTAAGTCTGAATTGGCCGAGTTGAGAAGCGACATTCACTCGCTGCACGCCGACGTGGCGTCGGATCTGGCGACGATGCAAGCCAAGAACGACGCCGAACACAAGGTCACGCGCGAACAAATCGTCGGGCTTCGCCGCGCCGTCGTCGAATATCATCCCGTCGTCATCGGCCATGGCGTGCTCATCAGCGAATTGGAAGCGCGCGTTCGCCGGGTCGAGCAGCATCTGAACCTGCCGCCGAACCTCGACGCGCATTGAACGTCGCTCGGATCGCCGCTTGCCCCGGGCGTTTTGCAGCCGCTTGTATTGCGGCCCCGAGCCGCTCTATAAGCCGAGCCTGGGCCGTGTCGCCACGGGCTTTAGGTCTGGGCGGGCGCCTGCGAATTGCTCCAATCGAGAAAGACTTCATCATCATGCGCATCTCGACTTTCGTCTCCGCGATCGCCTTCAGCGTCCTCGTCTCGGGCGCGGCCTACGCGCTCGACGCGGCCGCTCCCGCCACGGCTCCGGCCGCCGACGCCGCGGCCAAGGCCGCAAAGTCCGCCGACTGCTCGAAGCAGGCCGACGCCAAGGGTTTGCACGGCGCGGAGCGCAGGAAATTCCGCGAGCAATGCAAGAAGGCCAAATAAGCTCGTCTAGGCCAGTCGAGAGAGGCTCGAGAAAATGGCCGGCGACGCCGGCCATTTTCTTTGGTCGTTCAATCCTCCCGGCAATGGGGAAACGGAATGGAGGCGACCTCCGACAATCGCGCCGATGACGAGCGCCTCGCGGTCTTCGCGACGGTGCGCGACTTCTTCCGCCATGCGATCAGTCGGTTCAACGCGGCGGGGCTCGTTTACGGCCACGGCGCGACCAACGCCGTCGACGAAGCCGCGTTCATCGTTCTCGAGGCGCTGCGCCTGCCCATCGACGCGCTCGATCCCTTTCTCGACGCGTCGCTGACGCGCGCGGAGCGCTTGCGCCTTCTGGAGCTGATCGACGCCCGCGTCGCGACGCGCAAGCCCGCCGCCTACCTCCTCAATCGCGCTTATATCCAGGGCGTGCCGTTCTATGTCGACGAGCGCGTGATCGTTCCCCGCAGCTTCATCGGCGAATTGCTGTTCGGCGGCCTCGTGGGCGAGGGATCGCTGATCGAGGACGCCGATTCGATCGAAAGCGCGCTCGATCTTTGCACGGGCGGCGGCTCGCTGGCGATCCTGGCGGCCAACGTGTTCGAGAACGCCCGCATCGACGCGGTCGATCTTTCCGCCGACGCGCTCGAAGTGGCGCGACGCAATGTCGTCGACCACAAGCTGTCCGACCGGATCGCGCTTTTCCAAGGCGATCTCTTCGCCCCGCTCGGGCCTAAGCGCTACGATCTCATTCTCGCCAATCCGCCTTATGTCGACGCCGAATCGTTCGCGGCATTTCCCGCGGAATACGCCGCGGAGCCAAGACTCGCGCACGAAGGCGGGCGCGACGGCCTCGACCTCGTGCGGCGGATTCTCGCCGGGGCACGCGACCATCTGACGCCCGAAGGCGCGCTCGTCTGCGAGGTCGGGCGCGGACGCGCGCGGCTGGAGGCCGAGTTCCCACAACTGCCGATGATGTGGCTCGACACCGAGGAGAGCGAAGGCGAGGTCTTTCTCGTGCGCGCCGCCGATCTCGCCGCGCCGCGCCGAAAGGCGAAGGCGAGAAAATAAGGCGCGAAGCCAGGAAACGCGCGGCTGTATTCGCGGGCCGGCGGCCGCTATTCCGCCGCGGCGCGCATCGAAGCGCGGATGCTGGCGCGAAAGTCGTCGATGCAGACCAGCGCGCCTGCGCGCTCGACGTGCCAGAACGTCCAGCCGTTGCAGGCCGGCAAGCCCTGGACGAGCGCGCCGATCTTGTGGATCGAGCCGACCGCCGGCCCGAGCGTCAGCGCGCCGTCGGCGCGCGCCAAGGCGCCGTGGCGCCCCTTCGAATCCACCAGCCGTTCGCCGGGCTTGATCAGCCCGATCTCGACCACGCTGGCGAAGGCGACGCGCGGCTCGCTGCGGCGGGTCGCGATCGCGGCGACCGCGTCGGCGTCGACCGGAACGACCGCCTCGACGCGCGCGCGCGCCGCGGCGGCATAGAAGGGATCGCGCTCCAGCCCGATGAAGTCGCGGCGCAGGCGGCGCGCGACGGCGCCCGTCGTGCCCGAGCCGAAGAAGGGATCGAGCACGAGATCCCCTGGGTTCGAGGCGGCGAGCAGCACGCGCTGGAGCAGCGCCTCGGGCTTTTGCGTGGGATGCGTCTTGCGGCCGTCGGCGCCCTTGAGGCGCTCCGCGCCCGTGCAGATCGGCAGGAACCAATCGGAGCGGGCCTGGCAATCCTCGTTGCCGGCCTTGAGCGCCTCGTAGTTGAAGGTGTAGGCCTTGGCGTCGGCGCTGCGCGCCGCCCAGATCATCGTCTCGTGCGCGTTGGTGAAGCGGCGGCCGCGGAAATTGGGCATCGGATTGGCCTTGCGCCAGACGATGTCGTTGAGGATCCAAAAGCCGAGATCCTGCAGGATCGAGCCGACGCGGAAGATGTTGTGATAAGAGCCGATGACGACGATCGTCGCGTCGCGCTTCATGACCCGCCGCGCCGCGCCGAGCCAGGCCCTGGTGAAGGCGTCGTAAGCGGCGAAATCGGCGAACTTGTCCCAATCGTCGTCGACGGCGTCGACGACGCTTTGGTCGGGGCGGGAAAGCGCGCCCTCGAGCTGCAGATTATACGGCGGATCGGCGAAAACGAGGTCGACGCTCGCCTCGGGCAGCTTGTCGAGTTCGGCGACGCAGTCGCCCACGATGATCGCACCGCGCGGCGGCGTGGCGATCGTGGCGGAGCGCCGCGCCTCGCTGCTTCCAGTACGCAAAACCTGAATCTGGGCAGGGAGGCCGGTCGCCCCGGCACGAAAACCACGCATGAACGCAACCACTCGACGCGAATGTCAGACCGAACGCTTCCGACAATCGCGATAGTGAGCATTTTAGGTAAAGGTCGCGTTAGGCCCCGCCTTGAGCCGATGTCTCGTTTTCGTACGATTTTGAGCAGGCGAGAATCGACATGAAATCAACGATTTCTAAAGACTTTCGGCTTTCATGCGTCAATTGCTGGAGCTTCCCCAGGGGAAGCCCTTCGGCTTGAATGAGCTCCGGTGAAAAGGCGTCGGGCCGAGCCGCGCCAGCGCCTCGATATGCGTGCGCGTGGCATAGCCGGCGTGGCGCGCGAATCCATAGCCGGGATAGGCGGCGTCGAGTCTCGTCATCAGCGCGTCGCGCGCGACCTTGGCGACGATCGAGGCCGCGGCGATCGACAGCGAGCGGGCGTCGCCGCCCACGATCGCGCGCGCCGGGCAGCATAGGCCCTCGGGAACGTCGCGGCCGTCGACGAGCGCGAAGTCCGCCCGCAGGCTCAGCGCATTGACCGCGCGCGCCATCGCAAGAAGCGTCGCGCCGCGGATGTTGAGCGCGTCGATTTCCGCGACGCTGGCGAAGGCGATGGAGACGCATCGCGCCTTGGCGTAGATGACTTCGCTCAGCGCCTCACGCCGGGCCGGGCTCAGCGCTTTCGAATCATCGACCCCTTCGGGCAGGTCGTCAGGAACGAGAATCACCGCGGCGACGCCCAGCGGACCGGCGAGCGGCCCGCGGCCGACCTCGTCGACGCCCGCAACGAGAGCGCGCCCGCTCGCGATCAGCTCGCGCTCGAAGGCGAAGTCGGGCGCGCCCATTTTCAGCCGATCGGGCCCTTGCCGAGACGGGCGAGGTCGAACGCCACGACATCGCGCAACAGATCGACGAACGCGTCCGCGCCGCGCTCGGCGCAGGCTTCGCCCTTGGCCGCGGTCGCCTTGTCGGCCTCGCCGACCGCGCCGTATTCGTTCAAATCATTCGACATCCAGCCGAAGCCGTTCGGCTGGGTCACTCGCAACTGCTTGAATTCGCTCTCGATCGACGACGCCACGCTGACGAAGTCGCGCACTTCGCCCTTGCGCACCGTCTCGGGACGGAACGCCAGCATCAACGAAGTCTCGGCGTCGCCGCCGTGAATGCCGTAAGCGCGCTCGCGCGCGGAGAAGAGCCCCTCGGGATAGCCGAAGCGAGACCAGGACGCATGCACGGCGAGCATCCGCCGCCGCACCCGCAATTCCCGCGCGACGATGTCGATGATCGGCACATTGCCGCCGTGCGAATTCACGAAGATCAGCTTGCGGCACCCCGTTCGCGCGACGCTCTCGCCGATTTCCGTCCAGGCGCGCGCGACGGTCTCGGCGGAGAAGGTCAAAGTGCCGGGAAATTCGAGATGCTCGTTCGACTTGCCGATCGCCTGCAACGGCAGGAAGAGGACGGGCAAATCGGCGGGAACGCGAGCGGCGGCGCGCTTGAGATAGCCTTCGTTGATGAACGCGTCGACGCCGACGGGCAAGTGCGGCCCGTGCTGTTCGATCGCCGCCACCGGCAGCACGGCGACGACTTTGCTCATCTCGGCGTTGTGAAAATCGCGCCAGGACATTTCCGCCCAGAATTTCGTCGGCAACATCGTTTTCTCCAGGTCCCTCAAGCGGCGCGCGCGGCGATCGCCTCGATTTCCACCTTGAATTCCGGGCGAGCGAAGCCCTGCACGATCATCAAGGTGGAGGCGGGCGGCGGATTGCCGACAAATTCGTCACGCACCTTCATGTAGCCGCCCAAACATTCGGCAGAGGTCACGAAGGCGTTGACCCGCACGACATCCGCAAGCGACATGCCAGCTTCGCCGAGAATGGCGGCGATGGCGCGAAAGCACAGCCGCGCCTGCGCTTCGACTCCCTCCGGGACGGCGCCGTCCCGGCCGATCCCCAGCTGGCCCGAACAGAAGACGAGCCGGCTTCCCGGCATGATCTCCACGCCGTGGGAATAATGTGCGAACGGGGGATGGATCGAACCGGGAGACAAAGGGCGCATCGAGGCGGCTCATGGCGAAACGGGGCTGCCTTTGGCTAAACCCTGCCGTGGCCCGAGGCAAGGTTGACAGTGGCGCCCAAGTTGCTTTGTGATGCCGCGACATTGTCCGGCTTGGGAGCGTTGGTAAATGAACGGATTGATAAAGAGCGTTTGGGCGGCCGCGGCCTTGGCGGCGGCGACCTCGAGCGCGGCTTTCGGCGCCGACAAGGTGACCTTCGGCACCAATTGGCTCGCCGAGGCCGAGCACGGCGGCTATTACCAGGCCGTCGTCGACGGAACCTACGCCAAATACGGGCTCGACGTGACGATCGTGCCCGGCGGGCCGCAGGCCAACAACCGCCTGATGCTGGTGACCGGCAAGCTCGACTTCTACATGGGCGGCAATTTCATTCAGGCCTTCGAGGCGGTCGAGCAGAACGTGCCGACGATCGTCGTCGCCGCCATATTCCAGAAGGACCCGCAGATTTTCATGTCGCATCCCGGCGTCGGGCTCGACAAGTGGACCGATCTGCCGAAGGCGACGGCCTTCGTCGGCAAGGAAGGGCTCGCCTCGTTCTATCAATGGATGCGCGTCGCCTACGGCTTTAGGGAAGAAAACGTCAGACCCTATAATTTCAACGCCGCGCCGTTCATCGCCGACAAGAATTCGATCCAACAGGGTTATCTCACCGCCGAGCCCTTCTCGGTGGAGAAGGACGGCGGCTTCAAGCCCAACATCTTCCTGCTCGCCGACCAGGGCTATTCGACCTACGCGACGACGATCGAGGCCCGCACCGACATGGTGGCCAAGTCTCCGGATGTCGTGCAGCGGTTCGTCGAGGCTTCGGAGATCGGCTGGTATCATTATCTCTATGGCGACAACGCCAAGGCCAACGCCGCGATCAAGAAGGACAATCCCGACATCAGCGACGAGCAGATCGCGTTCTCCATCGCCAAGCTGAAGGAATACGGCGTCGTCGATTCCGGCGACACGCTGAAGCTGGGCATCGGCGCGATGACGGACGCGCGCGTGAAGGACTTCTTCGAGCAAATGGTGAAGGCCGGCGTGGTCAAGCCCGATATCGACTACAAGAAGGCCTATACGCTGCAATTCGTCGACAAGGGCGTCGGGGTCGATTTGCGGCCGAAATGAGCGAAGCTCGCGGATTTCGGCGGGCGAAGCGGGTGCGGAACCTTTCGCACGGGCTGCCTGCCGGCCCCTCAAATGGACGAAACCCAGTCGCTGCGAACGCCGCTCATGTCGCTTGCTGATCTTATTGCGCCTGCCGCGTCGCCGCGGGAAACTCCCGAGGCTCCGGCGCTCGTCTCGTTGCGCGGCGTCGATAAGGTCTTCGCCAATGGCGTGACCGCGCTGGCCGGCGTCGAATTGGACGTGCGCGAGGGCGAATTTGTTTCGCTGCTGGGTCCTTCGGGCTGCGGCAAATCGACAATCCTGCGCCTTTTGTCCGGCCTGACGTCGCCGACGCGAGGCGCCATCGCCTGGCGCGGCCGCCGCCCGGAACTCGGATTCGTGTTTCAGGAGCCGACCCTGACGCCATGGAGCACGGTGTTCGCCAATGTTTGGCTGCCTCTACGGCTGGCCGGCGTCTCGCGCGCTCAAGCGGCGCCGCGCGTCGAGGAGGCGTTGGAGCGCGTCGGCCTTTCCGGGTTCGCCAATGCATTCCCGCGCGAACTCTCCGGCGGCATGAAGATGCGCGTTTCGATCGCGCGCGCGCTGGTGACGCGCCCCGCCGTGCTGTTGATGGACGAACCCTTCGCCGCGCTCGACGAAATCACCCGCACCAAGCTCAACGACGACCTCGTGGCGCTCAAATGCGGACTCGGCGCGACCGTCGTCTTCGTCACGCATTCCGTCTACGAGAGCGTGTATCTTTCCACCCGCATCGTGGTCATGGCGGCGCGCCCGGGTCGCGCGGTCGCCGAGATCGCCGTCGACGCGCCGCTGCCGCGCAACGAGGAATTCCGCTTGAGCGCGGCCTATGCCGAAAAATGCCGCCAGACGTCGCTGGCGCTGTGCGCGGCGATGGATTTGCCGCCGCCCGGCGCGCGCGCGCGCTCGGGGGAGGCGTCGACGTGAGTCGTCAAAAGCTGCTCGAATTCGCGTTTCCGGCTTTCGCTCTCGCCATGGCGCTGGCCGCCTGGGAGGCGGCGGTGCGTTGGTTCGCGATCCCGCCCTTCATATTGCCGGCGCCCAGCCTGATCGCGACGACCCTGATCAAGGACTGGGGAACGCTCTCCCTGTCCCTTATGGTTACGCTCACCATCACCTTGGAGGCGCTCGCCCTGGCGGTCGTCGGCGGCGTCGCGCTGGCGATTCTGTTCGCGCAATGGCGCATTGTCGAGCGCGCGTTCTTTCCGTTCGCCGTTGTCATGCAGGTCACGCCGATTGTCGCGATCGCGCCGCTGCTGCTCATCTATCTCAGCCCCAACGCCGCCGTTCTCGTCTGCGCGTTTCTCGTCGCCTTTTTCCCCATCCTCGCCAATACGACGCTGGGCCTCTCTTCGGCCGACCACAATCTCCTCGATCTCTTCGAACTCTGTCGCGCGACGCGCTGGCAGCAGCTCCTGTTGCTGCGATTGCCTTCGGCCCTGCCCTATTTCCTCGGCGGCCTGCGCATCGGCGGCGGCCTCGCCCTGATCGGCGCGATCGTCGCCGAGATCGCCGCCGGCTCGGCGGGGCAGGGCGCCGGGCTCGCCTATCGCATCGTCGAATCCGGCTTTCGCCTCAACATTCCCCGCATGTTCGCGGCGCTGTTCCTGATCTCGGCGACCGGCATCGCCATCTATCTCGCGCTTACCGCGCTCTCTTATCTGCTGCTGCGCCATTGGCACGACAGCGCGCGCGGACGCGAGACGTGAACCCGCTTTTCGCCATTGCCGAAGCGCCGCGTTACGCCATCGCGGACGCGAGAATCCTGCCCTCCCGTCTTCCCTGGAAAGCGTCGCCGCTCGATCGCGAGGGCTTCGCCAGGGTCGACATCGTCGTCGACGAGGGACGCATCGCGGCGATCGCGCCGAGCGGCGGCGAAACGCTGTCGGATCTGCCGCGCCTCGCTCTCGCCGGCCGGATCGTTCTGCCGCTGTTCGTCGACGCGCACACCCATCTCGACAAGGGTTACATCTGGCGCCGGGCGCCCAATCCGACCGGCGGCTTCGCCGAGGCGCTGAAGACCGTGGCCGAGGATCGGCAAGCCTATTGGAGCGCCGCCGACGTCGCCCGGCGCATGGATTTCGGGCTGCGCTGCGCCTACGCCAGGGGAACGCGCGCGATCCGCACCCATCTCGACAGCCTCGGCCCGCAGACGCGGATCAGCTGGCCGGTCTTCGCCGAGGCGCGCGAGCGATGGCGCGGGCGGATCGAACTGCAGGCTTCGCCGCTGTTTCCCATCGACCATGTCTTCGACGAGGGCCACATGGCCGAGGTCGAGGCGATGATCGAGGCGCACGGCTCAAAGATCCTGGGCGCCGTGACCTTCATGGTCCCGCGCCTTCGCGAGGCGCTCGATCGTCTCTTTCGCCTCGCCGCGCGCAAGGGCTGGGATCTCGACTTTCACGTCGACGAAACCGCCGATCCTAACGCGCGCTCGCTCGACGCGGTCGCGCAGGCGACAATCGATCACCGCTTCGGCGGCCGCGTGCTCGTCGGCCATTGCTGTTCGCTGGTTCGGCGGGACGACGGCGAAATGCGGCGCGCGATCGATCTCGTCGCGCGCGCGGGGCTCGCCGTCGTTTCGCTGCCGATGTGCAATATGTTCCTGCAGGATCGACAAGCGGACCGCACGCCGCGCTGGCGCGGCGTCACCGCGCTGCACGAATTGAAGGCGGCGGGCGTCCCCATCATGATCGCGAGCGACAACACGCGCGACCCCTTCCACGCCTATGGCGATCTCGACATGCTCGAAGTCTGGCGCGAGGGCGTGCGCATCCTTCATCTCGACTATCCCTTCGCCGCCTGGGCCCCCGCGATCTTCGCCGCGCCGGCGCTCGCCATGGGAATCGAACCGGGCGAGCTGAGCGTCGGCGCGCGCGCCGACATGATCGCTACGCGCGCGCGGGATTTCACCGAATTGTTCTCGCGTCCGCAATCGGACCGCGTCGTTCTGCGCGGCGGCCGGCCGCTCGCCGAGACGCCGCCCGACTTTGCCGAGCTTGATGATCTGGAGGGCCTCGCGCCATGAGCCGCGTTTACGATATCGAAGAGTTTCGCCGCGCGATCGGGCCGATCGCCTGTGAAGACAATCCCGTTCTGGTGCGCCAGAAGAGCCGCGACTTCTATTGGTATTCGCCCATTCTCAAGAAGGAGCTCGACGCCGTCTTGGGCGACATCGTGGTCTCGCCGAAGAGCGAGGCGGAAGTCGCGAGCGTCCTCGCCGCCGCCCATCGCCTCGCCATCCCCGTGACGGCGCGCGGCGGCGGCACCGGCAATTACGGCCAGGCGATGCCGCTGTCGGGCGGGATCGTGCTCAATCTGGCGGAGATGAACCGGGTCCTGTCGATCGCGCCGGGCCGCGCGCTGTGCGAGCCCGGCGCGATCATCGGCGAAATCGACAAGGCGACGGCGGCGAGCGGCCAGGAATTGCGCATGTTCCCTTCGACCCGCGCGACCGCCTCGATCGGCGGCTTCATCGCGGGCGGCTCGGGCGGCGTCGGCTCGATCACGTGGGGCGGCCTGCGCGATTTCGGCAATGTTCTGCGCCTGCGCGTGCTGACGATGGAGGCGAGCCCGCGGGCGCTCGAACTGACCGGCGAGGACTTGCACAAGGCGGTGCACGCCTACGGCACCAACGGCGTCATCGTCGGCGTCGAAATGCCCTTGACCGCCGCCTACGATTGGGCCGACGTCATCGTCGGCTTCGACGCTTTCGCCGCGGCGGCCGCCTATGGGCTCGCGCTCGGCGAGGAGGATGGGCTGCTCAAGAAGCTCGTCACCGTCGTCGCCGCGCCTGCGCCGCACGACTATTTTCTGCGCCATCGGGATTTGATCCCGCGCGACAAGAGCGTCGCGATCCTGATGATCGCGCCGCACGCGCTCGACGCCTTCCGCGCCTTCACCCGGCGCTACCCCGGCGCGCAGGTGCTCTTCGACTCCGCGCGCGCCGCTCCCGAGGCGCGCAAGGGCCTGCCGCCGAACTACGAACTGGCCTGGAACCACACCACGCTGCGGGCGCTGCGCGTCGATCCCGCGATCACCTATTTGCAGGCGCGTTACCCGGCCGACGGCGGTCTGGAGATCATCGAGCGACTCCATCGGCGTTTCGGCGACGAAGTCGCGGGGCATCTCGAATTCATCCGGTTCAACGGCCGGGTCGGAGCGGCGGGCCTGCCGATGGTGCGATTCTCGACGCCCGAACGGCTCGCCGAGATCATTGCGATCCACGAGGACATGGGCGCGACGATCTTCAATCCCCATCGCTACACGCTCGAAGAGGGCGGCATGAAGCAGACCGACGCGGTGCAATTGGCGTTCAAGCGCGAGACCGATCCGCAGGGGCTGCTCAATCCGGGAAAGATGATCGCCTGGGAGAATCCGGATTTCGATTATTCGGCCGGCAAGAATTTCCTCTTTCCCGGACTGGAGGCTCGCGCCCGAGCGGCGCAAGGTCTTTGATCTTTGCGCACGCTCGTCCTGTTCGCCCATCCCGTCGAAACGAGTTTCGCCGCCGCGTTGCACGATAGGGTGGTCGGCGCGCTCAGCGCGCGCGGGCACGAAGTCGACGACTGCGATCTCAACGCCGAAGGCTTCGATCCCGTGATGCGGCGCCAGGATCGCCTCGACTACCACGACGTCGGCGTCAATCGCGCGCGCGTCGGCCCCTATGTCGACCGCTTGCTCGCGGCCGAAGCGCTGGCGCTCGTCTTCCCCGTCTGGAACATGGGCTTTCCCGCGATCCTCAAGGGTTTTGTCGACAAGGTGTTCCTGCCCGGGGTCAGCTTTCGTCTGGCCGCCGACGGCTCCTATACGACCTGCCTTCACAATGTCAGAAGGCTCGCGGCGGTCTGCACTTATGGCGGCCCGCGCTGGAAGACGTTTCTGATGGGCGATCCGCCGCGCCGCGTCGTCACGCGCTCGCTGCGCTCGGTGGTCGCGCCCGGCGCGCGCTGCGACTATCTCGCCCATTACGACATGAACCACACGACGCCCGAGCGCCGCGCGGCGTTCCTGCGCAAGGTCGAGGCGACGTTCGCGCGATGGTGAGGCGCGTGGCCGTCGCCAGCGTCAATTCTTCAGCGCCTCGTCGAGCAGCCGCGCCAGGACTTCCGGCTCGCGCGGGAACCCTGCGCGAATCCACAGCGCCTGCAGCGTCTTCAGCGTCGCGCCGACGCGTTGACCGTGCGTCACGCCGCGCGCGAGGATGTCGGCGCCGGTGATCGGCAGCGTCGGCTCGGGCGTTTCCTGGAGAAAGCGGTAGGCGCTGGAAAAGCGCCAGTCGTCCGCCGGCGCGCCGGAGTCGGCGTGCGCGAGCGTCAACGCGTCGAGCGCGCCGCGCCGCCGGCGCTCGAACAGCAGCACGCGCAAGGCGCTGAAGGGCGGCGGCGCGCTCAGTCCATGCAAGCCGGGCAAGGCCTGGCCGAGAACGGCGAGGCGCTCGAATTCGGCGTTGGAGAGGCGCAGGCGCTCGCGCAGGCGCTCGGCGTCCTCTTCGATCCGCACGCCCAGCGCCGCCAGGCGCAGCAGCGGGTCCGGCCGGGCTTCGCCGCGAGCTTCGATCGCGAGAGTGCGTCCGAGGCGCGCCGCATCGGTCTGCCCGGCGAGCAGCGGGGCCAGCAAGCCGGCCTCGCAAACCGCCGTCACGACTTCGCCGGCGCGGGGCGCCGCCAGGAGCTTCAGCAATTCGGCGCGCACGCGCTCGCGCGACAGGATCATGAGGCCGTCGCGCTCCTGGATCGCCGCGCGCAGCCCTTCGGCGTCGAGCGCGCCGTCGCCATAGCGGGCCGAGAAGCGAAAGAAGCGCAAGATGCGCAAGTAATCCTCGCGAATGCGCTGACTGGGATCGCCAATGAAGCGCACCTGCCGAGCGGCGAGGTCGGCGAGCCCGCCGGTGTAATCGTGCACGATCCCGTCGCGCCCCAGGGAAAGCGCGTTGATGGTGAAATCGCGCCGCCGCGCGTCGGCCTCGAAATCGCGGCCGAACGCCACCGTCGCGTGGCGCCCGTCGGTCGCGACGTCCCGGCGCAGCGTCGTCACCTCGATCGGCTGACCCTCGACGATCAGCGTCACCGTGCCGTGAGCGAGGCCGGTCGGCGCGACGCGGAAGCCGGCGGCGCGGGCCCGCCTCATCACGACTTCGGGCAGGGCCGTCGTGGCGAGGTCGAAATCGCCCATCTTTTCTCCCAGAGCGAGGTCGCGCACCGCGCCGCCGACAAGGCGCGTCTCCTCGCCCTCGCCGTCGAGCGTGCGCAGCGCGCGCGCGAGCCGTCCTTCGTCGAGCAGGCGTCGATCGGCGAGCCGTCCGTCGCGAATGCCGGGCGGACCGCTCATTGGAAATGTCCCGGCACGAGGACGCCGTTCTCGACATGCGGCGCTACGTAGACGCCTTGGCTGCGCGGGGCGGCCGAGATCAGCACGATCATGCCGATCAGCGCCGTCGCCAAGCCGATGAGGACAAGCGTCGCGACCCTGCTGCGCGTCCAATGCTCGACCGCCAGCGGATAGCGCAGGCGCAGAACGAGATAGACCGCGAAAAGCAGGAACGGGGCCAGGAACAGAGCGAGGGACTCGACGGCGGCGCGCCACATCAGGAAAACAGCCTCTCGTAGAGATTGCGTAAGATGCCGGCGGTGGCGCCCCAGATATAGCGCCCGCCATGGGGCATGGCGTAGAATTTTCTCGATCGTCCCTGCCATTCCCGCTGCTCAAGGCGGTGGTTGGCGGGGTCCATGAGGAAGGCGAACGGCGCCTCGAAGACTTCCGCCACCTCATGGGCGTTGATCGTGAGCGTGAAGGCGGGATCGATCAGCGCCACCAGCGGCGCGACGCGATACCCCGTCCCCGTCAGATAAGCATCGAGCCAGCCGAGTGGTTCGATAAAGCGCTCCTCGAGGCCGATTTCCTCGTGCGCCTCGCGCAACGCGGTCTCGAACGCCGTTTCTCCCGCGTCGATCTTGCCGCCGGGAAAGGCGACCTGGCTGGAATGCGTGCGCAAATTCGGCGCGCGCAGCGTCAGCAGCACGCTCAGGCCCTCGGGCCGCGCCACGATCGGCGCAATCACCGCCGCCGGACGGGCGCGCGCGATCGCCAGCGAATCGGGCAAGGGTCCATTGAGGGCGTAGTCGCTGACCCGCGGCGCGACGTCGGCCGCGAAGGCGTCTGCGGGGAGGCGCTGCGCCAGCCGCTCGCGCGCGAGGCGGCGCAAGGCGTCGGCGGAAAGGTCGCTGGGCGGGGGAACGCTCAAAGGCCGTCGATCTCGCTGGCGCGGGTCATCGGGAAGAACAGGGCGCCCGAGCGCACGCCGAACCAATCCTCGCCCCGCCACGGCTCGACTTTGCCGAGCGCGACGAGGTCGTAATAGAGCGCGCGCTTGACGAGCGCCCAGAGGCCGTCGCGCACGCGGACATAGGGTTTGATTCCCTCGGCCGCGCCGCGCTCGAAGCGCAGGGGATGCTCGGCGTCGACCGTGACGATATCCTCGACGTTGGTGCGGAAAGTCAGCGTTTGTTCGCCGCCCGCCCGGTCCACGCCCATCTCGACGCAGAGGAAGGGCGCGTCGTCGACTCTTATGCCGACGCGTTCGACCGGCGTGACCAGGACGTAGCGATCCTCGTCCTTGCGCAGAATCGAAGCGAAGAGCTGCACGAGGGGGGCGCGGCCGATCGGCGAGCCGCAATAATACCATGTTCCGTCGCCGGCTATGCGCATGTCGATCTCGCCGCAATACGGCGGATTCCATAGATGGACCGGAGCCGGACCGCGCTTTCGCGCCTCGGCCGCCTCGCGAAGGCCGCCGAGGGCCTCGTCGGGCGCTCGACCCGCTCCGCCGCTTTCGCTCCGCTCCGCCATAATCTCGCGCTTGTTTGTGGGCAAACGTTGCTTTCCCGTGTTACGCGTCGACCGAGGGCCTGAAAGCCCAATGTAGTGCGAGACTCGTCGAAGGGGAATCCGTTTGGCGGGCTTTCCCGCCCGGTCTTCGGCGACGCCGGCCCCGCGGCGCGCGGATAGGCCGGCGGTCGGATCGCAGGCAAGCGTATGAGGAGATGCCATGACCGTCGCCGATTTTGACGCCAGCGTCGTGAAAGCCGCCGAAGCGAGTCTGGCCCGCATCGCGGCGGCGCGCGAGGCCATCGGCGCGGTGATCTTCGGCCAGGACAAAGTGGTCGAGCAGACGCTCGTGACTTTGCTCGCGGGCGGTCACGGCCTGCTGATCGGCGTGCCCGGCCTCGCCAAGACGAAGCTGGTGGAGACGCTCGGAATCGTCATGGGGCTCGACGCCTTGCGGGTGCAATTCACTCCCGACCTGATGCCCTCCGATATCCTCGGCGCCGAAGTGATGGAAGAAGGGCTGGACCGCGCGCGAAGCTTCCGCTTCATCAAAGGGCCGATTTTCGCGCAATTGCTGATGGCCGACGAAATCAACCGGGCGAGCCCGCGCACCCAGTCGGCGCTGCTGCAGGCGATGCAGGAGCATCATGTCACGGTCGCGGGCGCGCGCCACGATCTTCCGGTTCCCTTCCATGTGCTGGCGACGCAAAATCCGCTGGAGCAGGAAGGCGCCTATCCCCTGCCCGAGGCGCAGCTTGACCGCTTCCTCATGCAGATCGACGTCGGCTATCCCGACCGGGCCGCCGAACGGCGCATTCTCATCGAGACGACCGGCGACAGCGAAGCGGCGCCTAAGCCGGCGATGACCGCCGCCGATCTGATGGCGGCGCAGCGCCTGGTGCGACGCGCGCCGATCGGCGAAAGCGTGGTCGAGGCGATCCTCGATCTCGTGCGCGCGGCGCGTCCGGGCGAGGGCGACCCGGAGCTGACCCAAGCGATCGCTTGGGGCCCGGGCCCGCGCGCCGCGCAGGCGCTGATGCTGGCGAGCCGCGCCCGCGCGCTCGTCGACGGCCGTTTCGCGCCCTCGCGCGACGACATCGTCGCGCTGGCCGAGCCCGTGCTCAAACACCGCATGGCGCTGACCTACGCCGCGCGCGCCGAGGGCGAGACGATCTCCGGCGTCGTCGCGCGCCTTGTCGCCAAGATCTTGCGCTGAGCCGATGGCGACAGCCGTTCCCGCATCAGGCCAGCGCATTCGTCAGGAAGCCGCGACTCTCTCGGCGCGCCTGCCGAGCCTCGTCGTCGCCGCGCGGCAAGTCGCGCACAGCCTGATGCACGGCGTGCACGGGCGGCGGCAAGCGGGACCGGGCGAAACGTTCTGGCAATTTCGCCCCTTTGTCTCCGGCGAGCCGGCGGCGCGCGTCGACTGGCGCCGCTCGGCGCGCGAGGACCGCGCCTTCGTGCGCGAGCGCGAATGGGAAGCCTCGCACACCGTCTGGATCTGGTTCGACCGCTCGCCCTCGATGGCTTTCGCCTCCAACCTCGCGCCCTGCGCCAAGATCGATCGCGCCGCCGTATTGGCGCTCGCCCTGGCGGATTTGGCGGTGCGCGGCGGCGAGCGCGCCGGCCTCATCGGCCTCACGCGCCCGCTGGCGACGCGCGGAATCATCGAGCGTTTCGCCGAAGCGATCGCCGCGGACGAGCGTTTGCGCGACGCTCCGGCGTCCGGCCTGCCGGCGCCCGAATCCGTCAGGGCGCGCTCGAAAGTAGTGCTGATCGGCGATTTCCTCGGCGAGGCGCAAGACGCCGCGCAGACGATTCGCGCGCTCGCGGCGCAAGGGGCCGAGGGTCAGGTTCTCATGATCGCCGACCCCATCGAGGAGATCTTTCCTTTCGTCGGCCACACCGAATTCCTCGATGCGGGCGGCGCCGCGCGGTTGCGCGCCCCCCGCGCGCAGACTCTGCGCGAAGCCTATCTTAAGCGCCTGACCGAGCACCGCGAGGCGATTCGCGCCGCCTGCGCCGCGCGCGGCTGGGGCTTCGCGCTGCACCGAACCGATCAGTCGGCCGCTCAGGCGCTGCTCGCGCTGCGAGCCCGGCTCGCCGGCTCCGAGCCGGCGACGAAAGCCTGGAGCGCCTGACGATGCTCGGCCTACCCCTCGCTTTCGCCGCGCCGGCGGTTCTGGCCGCCCTCGCTCTCCTCGCCGCGCTCTATATTTTTCTCAAGGTCACGCCGCCGCGACCGCGCCAGGCCGTGTTCCCGCCGCTGCGCCTGCTGCTGGGCCTCAATCCGAAAGATGCGACGCCGGCCAAGACGCCGTGGCCCTTGCTGGCGCTGCGGATCGCGATCGCCGCCCTGGTCATCCTGGCGATGGCGGGGCCGATCTGGAACCTCGCGGAATCCTCGGGCGCCGGCGCCGGCCCGTTGCTCCTGTTGATCGACGACGGCTGGCCGGCGGCGCCAACCTGGGAGCGCCGCATCGCATACGCGCGCGACGCGCTGCGCGGCGCGACGCGCGCTGGGCGCCTCACGGCCGTGCTGCCGATTTCCGCGGGCGGGCTCGACGTCGAGGCGCTCGACGGCCCGCGCATCGAGGAAAAACTGCGCGCGCTGGCGCCCGTTCCCTATGCGCCGCCGCGCGAGGCGACGCTGCCGGCGATCAAGCGTTTCCTCGACGCCAATCCGCAAGCCGAGATCGTCTGGATCGCCGATGGAATCGACCTCGGCGGCGCCAGCGCCTTCGCGCGCGGCCTGGCGGCGGGCGCTCGCGGTCACACGGTTTCCCTCGTCGCCGATCGCTCGACGCCGGTCGGCGTCGCCGGCGTCGACAATCTCGCCGGGGCCCTCCAGGCCCATCTGACGCGCGCCGGCGCCAATGCGCGCAAAGTCGGCCTCGCGCGCGCTTTCGACGCCCAGGGCCGCTCGATCGGCGAAGCCCCGTACGACTTCGGCGCGACGCGGGCGGCCGAAGCGAGTTTCGATCTGCCGGTCGAACTGCGCGATCAGGTCTCCCGCGTCGTCGTCGCCGACGAGGGATCGGCGGGGGCGGTCTGGCTCGTCGACGAACGCTCGCGGCGACGGCGGGTCGCGATTCTCTCCGGCGCCAGCGCCGACGTCGCGCAGCCGCTATTGTCGCCGACGTATTACATCAAGCGCGCGCTGGCGCCCTTCGCCGAAATTCGCGAATGGCGCGACGCGGCGAGCGATCCGATCTTATCGCTGCTCGCGGAAAAGCCATCCGTGCTCGTGCTCGCCGACATGAGCGTTCCCCCCGGGCCGGCGCGCGACAAGCTCGTCGCGTTCGTCGAATCGGGCGGCGTGCTCGTGCGTTTCGCCGGCACGCGCCTCGCGGCGGGCGACGACGATCTGACGCCGACCGCCCTCAGGCGGGGCGGGCGCACGCTCGGCGGCGCGCTGTCGTGGGAGACGCCCAAGCATATCGCGCCCTTCGACAAGGACAGCCCGTTTCTCGGGCTCGCCGCCCCGGACGAGGTGACGGTGTCGCGCCAGGTGCTCGCCGAGCCGGAACCGGGCCTTGCCGCCAAGACCTGGGCGCGCCTGGCCGACGGCACGCCGCTGGTGACGGCCGCGCGACGCGGCAAGGGCCTCGTCGCGCTCTTCCATGTGACGGCGGACACGACCTGGTCGAACCTGCCGATATCGGGACTTTTCGTCGACATGCTCCGGCGCATCGTGGCGCGCGCCGGCGCCGCGCCCGCCGACGCGGACGCCGCCAAGACGGACGCGCAGGCGACGCGCGCGCCTTACCGCATCCTCGACGGCTTCGGCGTTCTCGGCGCTCCGCCGGCCAACGCCGCCCCGATCGGCGACGATTTCACCGGCCCAGGAGACGCCGCGCACCCGCCGGGGTTCTATGGGGCCGCCGAAGCGCTCGAAGCGGTCAACGCGATGACGCCGGGGGAGGCGCTGGCGCCGGCGGACTACGCGGGCTTGGCCGTCGCCTCGGGCGGGCTCGACGTCGCCGCGCCGCTCGACCTGAAGCCTTGGCTGCTTCTCGCGGCGTTCATCGGTTTTCTCGCCGACGGACTCGCCAGCCTCTGGCTCGGCCGCGCGCCGCGATTCGTCGGCCCGGCCGCGACCGCGATGCTGCTGGCGGGCGCGCTCGCCGGCGCGGCGCTCATTGGCCCCCGAGCGTGGGCGGGCGAGGCAGCGCCGATCCCGGATCGCGACGCCGACGCGGCCCGGGCGACCCATCTCGCCTATGTCGCGACCGGCGACGGCGCGGTCGACGAGGCCTCGCGCCTCGGGCTCGAGAATCTCGGGCGCGTGCTGGATCAGCGCACCTCGGCGGAGGTCGCGGCGCCGGTCGCGCTCGATCCCGCGCGCGACGAATTGAGCTTCTATCCCTTGATCTACTGGCCGGTCGTCGCCGCGCGGCCGCAGCCTTCGGCGAGCGCGGTCGCGCGCATCGCCGCCTTCATGAAGAACGGCGGCACAATCGTGTTCGACACGCGCGACGCCCTGACAGCGCGCCCCGGCGGGCCGCCGACGCCTGAAGGCCTGTGGCTGCGAACCCTACTCGCCGGCGTCGACGTGCCCGAGCTCGAGCCGGTCCCGCGCGATCACGTCGTCACCAAGACCTTCTATCTCATCGATCGTTTCATCGGCCGCACCGACAGCGGCGCGACCTGGATCGAAGCTCTGCCGCCGCCCGATCCCAATGATCGCGCGCCGCGCCCGGCGCGCGCCGGGGACAGCGTCTCGCCGATCATCGTCACGTCGAACGATCTCGCCGCGGCCTGGGCCGCCGACGCGAACGGCCAGCCGCTCTATCCGCTCGTTCCCGGGGGAGCGCGCCAGCGCGAGCTGGCGTTGCGCGGCGGCGTCAATCTCGTGATGTACACTCTGACCGGCAATTACAAGGCCGACCAGGTCCACGCCAAGGATCTCCTGGAAAGGCTTTCGCATTGAACCTGTGGTCGATCGCTTTCGCGCCGCTGCTGCCGGTTTCCATCCTGGAGGGATTGGCCGGGCTCGCGCTCGCGCTGATCGCGCTGACTTTGTGGCGGCGCCCGCGCGGCGCGGCGCCGCGCGCCCTCGCGCTCGGGCTGCTGGGGCTGGCGCTTCTCGATCCCTCGCTGGTGCGCGAGGATCGCCGGCCGCTCAAGGACGTCGTCGCGGTCGTCATCGATCAATCCGCCGTCAACCAGATCGGCGAGCGGCCTCGCCAGACGGCTGAAGCGCGCGCCGAACTGGAAAAGCGCCTCGCCGCGCTCGACAATGTCGAGGCCCGCTTCGTCGAGACCAGCCGCAGCGATCCGGACAATCGGGGCACTCAGCTGTTCGCGGCGCTGCGCTCGGCGCTGAGCGACACGCCGCCCGAGCGTGTGGGCGCGGCGATCCTCGTCACCTCAGGCGTCGCGCACGACATTCCCTCTTCGCTCGACGCGCTCGGCCTCGACGCGCCGCTGCATGTCTTGGTCACCGGCCACGAAGGCGAGCGCAATCGCCGCATCGAACTCGTCGAGGCGCCGCGTTTCGGCATCGTCGGCAAGGATCAGGTCATCGTCGCCCGCGTCCTCGACACTTCCGAGCGAAGCGAGCCGGCGACGCTGACCGTGCGCCGCGACGGCGAGACGATCGCGACGCTGTCGGCCGAGGTCGGCCGGCCCGTTTCGATCAAGGTCCCGGTCGACCATGCCGGCCCCAACGTGATCGAGCTCGAAGTCGCCCCGATCAAGGACGAATTGACGACGCGCAACGGCAAGGCGGTCGTCACCATCGAGGGCGTGCGCGACAAGTTGCGCGTGCTGCTGGTGTCGGGCGAACCGCATCAGGGCGAGCGCATGTGGCGCAATCTGCTCAAGTCCGACGCCAACGTCGACCTCGTCCATTTCACCATTCTGCGTCCGCCGGACAAGGCGTCCGACGGGACGCCGATCAACGAATTGTCGCTGATCGCTTTTCCCGTGGCGGACCTGTTCGGGCGGAAGATCAAGGACTTCGATCTCATCATCTTCGACCGCTATTCCAGCCAGGCGATCCTGCCGCGCTTCTATCTCGACAACATCGTCAAATATGTTCGCGAGGGCGGCGCGCTGTTGATGGCCGAAGGGCCGGCCTTCGGCACGCCGGAAGGTCTCTACGACACGCCGCTCGGTGAAATTTCGCCCGCCCGCCCGACCGGCGAGGAATTCGACGAAGCGTTTCGCGCCGAAATCTCGCCCGACGGCGCCAAGCATCCCGTGACGCGCGGCCTACCGGGAGGCGAAGCCTCGCCGCCGGCGTGGGGCCGCTGGTTCCGCCAGATCGGCGGCGAAGTCACGAGCGGCTCGGCGGTGTTGCAAGGCGCGGGAAAAGCCCCGCTGCTCGTCCTCTCCCGCGTCGACAAGGGACGCGTCGCGCTGCTGCTCTCCGACCAAATGTGGCTTTGGGCGCGCGGCTACGACGGCGGCGGCCCGCATCTCGATCTGTTGCGCCGGCTCGCGCATTGGCTGATGAAGGAGCCGGAGCTCGAGGAAGAGGCTTTGCGCGCACGCGCCAAGGGGCGTGACCTGACGATCGAGCGCCAAAGCGTCAGGGGCGAGATCCCGCAGGCGAGCGTGAGCGGGCCGGACGGCAGGACCACGAGCGTCCAACTCGTGAGCGTCGCCCCCGGCCTTTCTCGCGCGACGCTGGCGGTCGATCAGGACGGGCTGTACCGCGCCAGCGACGGCGAGCATGTCGCGCTCGCGGTCGTCGGCCCCGAAAATCCGCTCGAATTCCAGGAAGTGGTGTCGACGCTCGAGAAGCTGCGCCCGATCGCCGAGGCGAGCGGGGGAAGCGTGCGCCGCCTCGCCCGAGGGGCCGAGGATTCGATCGAAATGCCCCGGCTCGTCGCCATGCACGAATCGCTCAGCTACGGCGGCGCCGATTACATCGGCGTCAAACGCGCCGGGGCGAGCGAACTCGTCGGCGTCGCCCAGACGCCGCTGGCCGCCGGCTTCCTCGGCCTCGCGGCGCTGCTCGGCGCGCTGATCTGGGTCTGGTTCCGCGAGGGCGGGGGAGCGCGGGGCGCGAGGTAAGCGGCGGACTCCTTACCGCCGCGTCACACAGCCGCAGCCTCGCCCAGGAATTTGCCCCGCTTGCCGTCCGCCCAAGCGAACCGTGCACGATTCTTGGCCTTGCCGCCGTCGCGCGCGGCGGCTAGGACATCGCATCCTCGAGGGGGCAACGATGAAAAAAGTCTTCGCCAACGCAGACGACGCCGTGGCCGGCGTCATCAAGGACGGGATGACCCTGATGTCCGGCGGCTTCGGACTATGCGGCTCGCCCGACGCTCTGATCGCCGCCATCCGCAAGACCGGCGCCAAGGGCCTGACTTTCGTCTCCAACAACGCCGGCATCGACGGCGCGGGGCTCGGCCTGTTGCTGGAAACGCGGCAGATCGCGAAGATGATTTCGTCCTACGTCGGCGAAAACAAGCTCTTCGCCGAGCTTTATCTTTCCGGCCAACTGGAGCTCGAATTCAATCCCCAGGGCACGCTGGCCGAGCGCATTCGCGCCGGCGGCGCCGGAATCCCGGCGTTCTTCACCCGCACCGGCGTCGGCACCATCGTCGCCGAGGGCAAGGAAGTCCGCGATTTCGGCGGCGAACCTTACGTGATGGAGCAGGGCCTGTTCGCCGACGTCGCCATCGTTCACGCGTGGAAGGGCGACACCGAAGGCAATCTCGTCTATCGCAAGACGGCGCGCAATTTCAATCCGAACATGGCGACGGCCGCCAAGGTGACGATCGCCGAAGTCGAACATCTCGTCCAACCCGGCGAACTCGATCCCGACCAGATCATTACGCCGGGCGTTTTCGTCAAGCGGATCGTCCATGTTCCCGCCGGCGAGAAGCGAATCGAGAAACGCACGACGCGCCCGCGCGTCGCCGCCTGACTTTAGGAGAGCGAACCCATGGCCTGGACCCGCGACCAGATGGCGGCGCGCGCCGCGCAGGAATTGCAAGACGGCTATTACGTCAATCTCGGCATCGGCATTCCGACGCTGGTGTCGAACTTCATCCCCGAGGGCATGAACGTTCAGCTGCAGAGCGAGAACGGCATGCTCGGCATGGGGCCGTTCCCCTTCGAGGGCGAGGAGGACGCCGACCTCATCAACGCCGGCAAGCAGACGGTGACCGAACTGCCGACCACGAGCTATTTCTCCAGCGCCGATTCCTTCGCCATGATCCGCGGCGGCCATATCGACCTGGCGATCCTCGGCGCGATGCAGGTCTCCGAAGAGGGCGACCTCGCGAACTGGATGATCCCGGGCAAGATGGTCAAGGGCATGGGCGGCGCGATGGACCTCGTCGCCGGCGTCAAGCGCATCGTCGTGGTGATGGAGCACGCGGCCAAGGACGGCCCGAAGCTGCTGCATCATTGCGACCTGCCGCTGACGGGCCGCCATGTCGTCGATCTCGTCATCACCGAGCTCGGCGTCTTCTCCATCGACAAGCACGGCTTCCGCGGCATGGCGCTGATCGAACTCGCGCCGGGCGTGACGTTGGAGGAAATCGCGGCCAAGACCGAGGCGACGTATCGCGTGGCGCTGGGGTGAGCCGCCGGCGGCGCGACGCGCCGCGAGGAGCGGAGAGGCGGCTTGAAGGACGCGATGGAACGGGCGATCGGGCGGCTCCTGCGGCGCGTTCGCGCCGGAGACCGCCGTCTCACGTGGCATGATCCCAGCGTCGCCGCCGCGCCCGAAAGCCTGCGTTTGACCAGCGCGGCCTTTTTCGACGGCGAGCCGATGCCGACGCGCTTCGCCGGCTCCGGCGTCGGCGAAAATGTCTCGCCGCCGCTGGAATGGTCGGGCGCGCCGCCGGCAACGGCTTCGTTCGCGCTGATCGTGCAGGACCCGGACGCGCCGACGCCGCGGCCGATCGTTCATCTCCTGGCCATCGGCATCCCCTCGGATTGTGCGGCTTTGCGCGAGGGCGCCCTGTCGCCGGCGAGCGGCGCACGGATCGTTTTTGGGCGGGGCTCGTTCGGACGCCTCGGCTACTCCGGGCCTCGGCCCGTTCGCGGGCACGGCGCGCATCGCTACGTGTTCCAGCTGTTCGCCCTGTCGCGGCCGCTCGAAGTCGGCGCGCGCGCCGGTCTCGCCGAAGTTCTTGCGGCGATGCGCGGCGTGGTTCTCGCCCGGGGCAAGCTGACGGGACTGTATGAGCGGGATTGAGCGCGCCCGGCGTCGTCCACACCTTCAAACCCTAGCGCATCCCCGAAAAGCCGGTTACTTTGCGCGGAAAAAGGGGAGGGGCGCCCATGTACGCGGGCCAAAGCGCCGCCGTGCGCGCAGATCAACCGGCCATCATCATGGCGGGAAGCGGCGAGACGATCACCTACGCGGAATTCGAAGCCCGCGCCAATCGCATCGCCCATCTCCTGCGCGCCCAGGGGCTGCGGCGTCTCGATCACTTTGCGATCTTCATGGAGAACAACGCGCGCTTTCTCGAGTGCTGCGGCGCCGGCCATCGCGCCGGCCTCTATTACACCTGCGTGAATTCCTTTCTGACGCCTGACGAACTGGCCTATATCGTCAACAACAGCCGGTCGCGCGTGCTGTTCACTTCAGCGGCGCGACGTGAGGTGGCGGCCGCCGCGCTGCGGCTTTGCCCCGATGTGGGGTTGTGCGTCGTGGTCGACGGCCCTTCCGAAGGAGAGGCGATCGTCAATCTCGATCAAGCGACGGCGAAGTTCCCCTCCACCCCGATCGCCGACGAACGGCTCGGCGCGGCGATGCTCTATTCGTCCGGCACGACGGGGCGGCCCAAGGGCGTCTTGCGGCCGCTGCCCGACCAGCCGCCGTCGCAGGAGTTGCCCCTCATGGGCTTTCTCCAGCGGCTCTGGCGATTTCGAGAGGGAATGATTCTTCTGTTGCCGGCTCCGCTCTATCACTCGGCGCCGCTCGCGGCGGCGGGCGTCGCGCTCCGCCTTGGAGGAACCGTCATCGTGATGGAGCATTTCGATCCCGAGCGCTTCCTCCAAGATGTCGAGAAATACCGCCCGACGCACAGCCAGCTCGTGCCGACGATGTTCTCGCGAATGCTGAAATTGCCCGACGAGACGCGTCGCCGCTACGATCTGTCCTCGCTCGAAGTCGCCGTGCACGGCGCCGCGCCCTGTCCCGTGCCCGTCAAGGAGCGCATGATCGAATGGTGGGGCCCGATCGTACACGAGTATTACGGCGCGACCGAGGGCTTGGGATTCGCCGCCTGCGACAGTTCGGAATGGCTGGCGCACAGGGGCACGGTCGGCAAGGTGATGTTCGGCGACTTGCACGTTCTCGACGACGCGATGAAGCCCTGCCCGGCCGGCGATCCGGGGACGCTATGGTTTAAGACCGCCTCCCCGTTCGAATATTTCAACGACCCGGCAAAAGACGTCGAGACGCGCTCGCCGGACGGCTCGCTGTGCACGGTCGGCGACGTCGGCCACATCGACGAAGAGGGCTATCTCTATCTGACGGACCGCGCCAGTTTCATGATCATTTCGGGCGGCGTCAATATCTACCCGCAGGAATGCGAGAACTTGCTGATAACCCATCCCAAGGTCGCCGACGCCGCGGTGTTCGGGGTTCCCAACGACGATCTCGGCGAGGAAGTGAAGGCCGTCGTGCAACTCATGCCCGACGTGCCCTCCGGGCCGGCGACCGTCGACGAGTTGCTCGCCTTCTGCGCCGAGCGCCTGGCGCGGCACAAACGCCCGCGTTCGATCGACTTCGAGGCGGCGCTGCCGCGTCTGCCAACCGGAAAACTTTACAAGCGCGGCCTGCGCGATCGCTATTGGCAGGGGCACAAGAGCCGGATCCTGTGACGGTCGGCTCGGCGTGAGCAGCCGGGAACGCGCTCCAATCGCCTTCGGCCTTCCCCTCGCCATTCATTCCCCCTAAGAGGAAAGTCTCATCCGCCCTGCGAGAGGCTCGCCATGTCCCCGACCCTCCACGCCCGCGTCGGCGAAATCACCGAACGCATCGCTGAGCGCAGCCGCGACGCGCGCCGGCGCTATCTCGACCGCATCGACCATGCGGTTTCCCAGGGGCCGACGCGCAAAAAACTCGGCTGCGCCAATTTCGCCCATGGCTTCGCCGCGTGCGGCGTGGACGACAAGCAGGCGTTGCGCGACGGGGTCGGGCCGAATCTGGCGATCGTCACCGCCTATAACGACATGCTGTCGGCGCATCAGCCGTTCGAGCGTTTTCCCGAACTCATCAAGCGCGCCGCGCGCGAGGCGGGCGGGGCGGCGCAAGTGGCGGGCGGCGTGCCCGCGATGTGCGACGGCGTCACCCAGGGCGAAGCGGGAATGGAGCTGTCGCTGTTCTCGCGCGACGTGATCGCGCTGTCGACGGCGGTCGCGCTGTCGCATCAGATGTTCGACGCGGCGGTCTATCTCGGCGTCTGCGACAAGATCGTGCCCGGCCTGCTGATCGGCGCGCTGTCCTTCGGCCATCTGCCCGCGGTGTTCCTGCCGGGGGGGCCGATGACTTCCGGCCTAGGCAATGACGAGAAGTCGAAAATCCGCCAGCTCTACGCCGAGGGCAAGGTCGCGCGGGAGGCGTTGCTGCTCTCGGAAGCTCAGGCCTATCACGCGCCGGGCACCTGCACCTTCTACGGCACCGCCAACACCAATCAAATGCTGATGGAGATCATGGGCCTGCATCTGCCCGGCGCCTCCTTCGTCAATCCCAACACGCCGCTGCGCGACGCGCTGACCGCGCTCGGCGCCAAGCGCGCCTTGGCGATGACGGCGCTGGGCTCCGAATTCACGCCGATCGGCCATGTCGTCGACGAGCGCGCGATCGTCAACGGCGTCGTCGGCCTGCATGCGACGGGCGGCTCGACCAATCTGACGATCCACCTCGTCGCGATGGCGGCGGCCGCGGGAATCGCGCTGACCTGGGACGATTTTTCCGACCTCGCCGAAGTCACGCCGCTGCTGACGCGCATCTATCCCAATGGCAAGGCCGACGTGAATCACTTCCAGGCGGCGGGCGGCATGCCGCTGCTGATCCGCGCCTTGCTCGAGGAGGGGCTGCTGCAAGCCGACGCGCGCGCGGTCTGGGGCAAGGGCATCGCCGATTATGTCGTCGAGCCGATGCTGGCGCCGGACGGCGGCGTCGCTTGGCGCGAGGCGGCGGCGCGCAGCGGCGACGAAACGGTGTTGCGCGGCGCGGACAATCCCTTTCAGGCCACCGGCGGCCTGCGTGTGCTCGAGGGACCGTTAGGGCGCGCCGTCATCAAGACTTCGGCGGTCGCGCCGGAACGACATGTGATCGAAGCGCCCGCGCGCGTGTTCCACAGCCAGGAGGAATTGCACGCGGCGTTCCGCGCGGGCGAATTGTTCCGCGACGTCGTCGCGGTCGTGCGCTTTCAGGGGCCCAAGGCGATCGGCATGCCCGAATTGCACAAATTGATGCCGCCGCTCGGCGTCGCGCAGGACCGCGGCCACCGCGTCGCGCTCGTCACCGACGGGCGCCTCTCCGGCGCCTCGGGCAAGGTTCCCGCCGCCATTCACGTGACGCCGGAGGCGGAAGGCGGCGGGCCGATCGCCAAGATCCACGACGGCGATCTCATTCGCCTCGACGCGCCGAACGGCCGGCTGGAGGTGCTGGTCGAGGCCGCCGAATGGGCGGCGCGCGCCCCGGCGACTCGAGATCTGAGCGCCGCGCATTTCGGCGTCGGCCGGGAACTCTTCGGCGCTTTCCGCGCCGCGATCGGCCGCGCGGAGGAAGGCGCGTCGATCTTTCCCAAATAGGCTGTCAGGGCGCGATCGCGCGCCAGGCCGCGACGAAAGCGGCCGCCTGCTCAGTCACGCGCTCCGCCGAATCGCCGGGGCGATAAAGCGCCGAGCCGAGGCCGAATCCGCTCGCGCCCGCCGCGACATAGGCCGCCATGCTGTCCGGGCCGACGCCGCCGACCGGCAGGATCGGGACATCGCGGGGGATCACCGCGCGCCAAGCCTTGACGATTGCGGGCGCGATCATCTCGGCGGGAAAGGCCTTGAGGCCGTCCGCGCCGGCGCCGAGCGCGGCGAAGCCTTCCGTCGGCGTCGCGACGCCGGGCAGGCAGACCAACCCCAGCGCCTTGGCGGCGCGAATGATCGCGACGTCGGCGTGGGGCAGGACGACGAGATCGCCGCCCGCCTCGGCGATCCTCTCGACGTCCGCGACGCGCAACACCGTTCCCGCGCCGATGAAAACCTCGGGCGGCGCCAGTTTTCGCATGGCGGCGACGCTCGCCAGCGGATCGGGCGAGTTCAGGGGAATCTCGATCAAGACGAACCCCTGGGACAACAGCGCCTCGAGAATCGCGGGCGCCTCGGCGGGCCTCAGGCCGCGCAGAATGGCCACCAGGGGCAGGCGGGCCATTGCGGCGGCGAAACGATTGGGCATGATTTTCTCTGTAAGCGACGGCGGCGCGCTTTCATGGCCGCGTTTCTCGGCGCCCGCAAGCGCCGGGAGCCGCGTTCCGCCATCCGACGCGGCAGAGCGGCGGCGGGAGGCGAATTCCGCACGTCATTTGCCGTTCGGCGGGCTCTCACGCTGGGCGTTGAGAGTTCGTTCACCAATTTCGGGTCAAATCGGCGCGTCAGTCTCTGACGGCGTCGCGCCGGCGCCGCTTTTGCCGCCGCCCGCCGTTCGAAAAGGACGAAACATGACGCCTCGCGCATTGCTATTCCTCGCCTTGGCCGCCGGGCTCGGGCAGATCCCGGGGGGCGCCGCCGCCGAGTCGGCGGCCAAGCCTGGCGTGCTGCAGATTACGCTCGACCACGCGAAGGTCGCTCGGCTCCCCGTTGGCGCGACGACGCTCGTGGTCGGCAATCCCGCGATCGCCGACGTGACGATGCTCAAGGGCGGCGCCGCGATGGTCGTCACCGGCAAGGGATATGGCGAGACCAATCTGATTGCGCTCGACGCCCAGGGCAATATAATCGACGAAAAGCAGATTGACGTCGAACCGACACAATCCGTGCTGGTCGTGCAACGGGGAAACGACCGCGTGTCCTATTGGTGCAACCCGACCTGCATGCCCACGGTTCAGCTTGGCGATGAGAACACATCATTCTCCGAAGCGAGCGGGCAGATCGGCGCGCGCAACGCGCTCGCGCAAGGCGGCGCGGCGAAATAAGCCGATGCGCGCGGCGGACGGCCGCGCTCGCCGATGCGCCGTCTAATCCTCGAAGAGCCGGTTTCGCGCGCCGCCGTCTGGAGTCGGCGGGCGGCGATCTTCGCGCTCGCGACGGCGGGCGTCGCCATCGCCCTTTCGCGGTTCGGCGGCGTCGAGCCCGCCGCGGCCCTCACGGTTTTCTCCGCGGCGCTGGTGCTGGCTTTCCTCGCCGTTCTCTTGGCGGGCGCCGCGGCGGTGGTCATCTGGCGCACCGGCCGGCGCGGCGCCGATCAGGCCGCGCTCGGCCTGGCGTTGTCTTTGGCTCTTCTGGCCGACCCGGCTTATCTCGCGATCACGGCGCTGCGGCTGCCGGCGATCGCCGACGTGACGACCGATCTCGACTCGCCGCCCTCGTTCATGATCTCGGCCAAGGCGCGCGAAGCGCGCGCCGGCCGCACGCCGCCGCCCTGGAGCGCCGAGACCGGCGCGCAGCAGAAGGCCGCCTATCCCGAAGTGCAGCCGATTCTGGTCGATCTCGAAGCCGCTCAGGCCTATCAGCTCGCGCTGCGCGTCGCCAAGGACCTCGGCTGGCGCGTCGTCGACGCCAACCCGCCCAATCTGCGCGTCGACGGCGTCGCCCAGATCGAGGCCGTCGATCGTTCGCTGCTGTTCGGCTTCGCCGACGACATCGCCATCCGCATCCGCCCGCTCGCCAGCCAGACGCGCATCGACCTGCGTTCGTCCTCGCGCGTCGGCAAGCACGATTTCGGCGCCAATGCGCGCCGCATCGATCGATTCGCCGCCGCGGTTCAGGAATCCATGCAGGAGCGGTAGCGCTCAGGCGAGGCGAAATCGCGCCGAGAGCGCCGGCGGTCCCTCGCTCGCGACGACGCCCCGCGCGACCAAATCCACGAGATGGGCGAGCGTCGACAGGCTCGCCGCGCCCACCAGGGCCGGGCTCAGCCCGGCATAGACCCTGGCGACGATTTCGGGGATCCCCGTTTCGCCCGCCTCCAACCTGGCGAGGATCGCCGCTTCGCGTTGGCGCCGATGGTTCGCGAGCGCGCGCACGTAGCGCTGCGGCTCGCGCACCGGTCCGCCATGGCCGGGCCAGTAGATCGTCTCTTCGCGCAGACGCAATTTTTCCAGCGACGCCATATAGTCGGCCATCGAGCCGTCGGGCGGGGCGACGATCGAGGTCGACCAGGCCATGACATGGTCGCCCGAAAACAGCGCGTTCTCCTGGAGAAGCGCGAAACACAGATGGTTCGCGGCGTGTCCGGGGGTCGCGATCGTTTCGAGCGTGAAGCCGCGCCCCTCGATCCGCTCGCCGTCGGCGAGCGCGGCGTCGGGGGCGTAACCGAGGTCGTGCGCCGCGTCGAGGCCTCCCGGCGCGCCTTCGCGGGCGACATGCGCGCGCGTGCCGACGATCGGCGCGCCGGTCTTTTGCCTCAGCGCCGCCGCGCCCGCGCAATGATCGCGATGGCTGTGGGTGACCACGATATGGCTCACCCGCTCGCCCGCGACCGCGGCGACTAGCGCCGCCAGATGGCCCTCGTCCGCGGGGCCCGGGTCGATGATCGCGACTTCGCCCTCGCCGACGATGTAGCTGCAAGTTCCCGTGAACGTGAACGGCGAGGCGTTGCCGGCGATGAGCCGGCGCGTGAGCGGCGAAAGCCGCGTCACGACGCCGCTCCGCGCTTCGTCGCGGCTCGCGGGCGGCGGCAGATCGTTCGAGGACAGGCTCACGTCGCGCTCCGAATTCCTGATCGCACGGCGGCCGACTTGTTCGGCGCGGCCGCCTTGTCTATACCCGCAACGGGCGCCGGACGCGAACCCGCCTTGGCGAACTCATAACTCTGGACGCGACGGGAGAAAACATGAACGAACCGCTGAAAGCGACTTTGGCTTCGACGCTCTGGCCGTCGCGCGCCGCCTCGCGCCTCGCTCGCGCCGCGACGCTGGCGATCGCGGGAACGCTCGTCCTGGCGGTGTCGGCGAAGGTTCAGGTTCCCTTCTATCCCGTGCCCATGACGCTGCAAACCCTCGCCGTGCTCGCGATCGGCGCCGCTTACGGCGCGCGGCTCGCGGCGGCGACGCTCGCGCTCTATCTCGTCGAGGGCCTCGTCGGTCTGCCGGTTTTCGCCGGCGCGCTGGCCGGCCCGGTTTATATGGCGGGACCGACGGCCGGCTATCTCGTCGGATTCGTCGTCGCGGCCGCGTTGATCGGTTGGCTCGCCGAGCGCGGCTGGGATCGCGCTTGGCCCCGCCTGATCGGCGCGATGGCGATCGGACACGCCGTGATCTTCGCCTGCGGCTTCGCCTGGCTGGCGCTCGCGCTCGGGGCCGAAAAGGCCTGGGCGGTAGGCGTCGCGCCGTTCTATGCGGCGACGCTGGTCAAGACGCTGCTCGCCGCGGCGCTGGTCGGCGCCGCATGGGGCGGTCTTTCGCGCCCGCGCGGGAGCGGCGCCTGACGGGCGCCGGGCGCCCCGGCGCGGCCGCGGAGCGAGCGCAGCCGCTCGGCCGCGACACTTTCGCCCGTTTCGTGCCGCTCACCACGCGCTGGAGCGACAACGATCCCTATGGCCATCTCAACAACGTCGTCTATTACACGTTCTTCGACGCGGCGGTGAACGCGATCCTCATCGAGGCGGGACTGCTCGATCCCGCCGCGAGTCCGGTGATCGGACTGGTCGCGGAAAGCAACTGCCGCTTCTTTTCCAGCCTCGCTTTCCCCGATCCGGTCGAGGTCGGCGTCGCGGTGGAGCATCTCGGGCGGTCATCCGTGCGTTATCTCTTGGCGGCGTTCAAGGCCGGCGCGCCGCGCGCCAGCGCGCAAGGGCGCTACACCCACGTCTATGTGGACCGCGTGACGGGCACGCCGACGCCGATCCCCCACGCGCACCGTCGGTTGATGGAGAGCCTGGCGAGCCGATGAGGGGCGAGCGTGGAGACGATCGGCGAATCCGAGCGCGGGTTTGTCAGGCCCGATTCAATCATGCATTATTTATATTGCACGCGTAAGGGTTGTGCGCCGCGCTCCGCGGGATCGGACGCGCCGCGTGGGAGGGAAGGCGGTTCAAGCGTGTCCTGGCCTGATCTTGCATCGCTTCGTCCTTCGCCGCGAGCGCGGCGCGGGGCTCGTCGCGCGCGCGGGACTCGCGGGTCCGCCGTTCTTATGAGGTGACGATGTCGAGGAAAATTCTTCCGGTCATCATGTGCGGGGGCGCGGGAACGCGCGTCTGGCCCGAGTCGCGCGAGACGATGCCCAAGCAATTCATCGCCTTGATCGGGAAGTCCTCGACCTTTCAGGACGCCGTGCGGCGCCTCAGCGATCCGATCTTCGATACGCCGATCGTCGTCACGAACCGGGACTATCGCTTTCTCGTCAGGGAACAGCTCGAGGAAATCGGCGCGCAGGCGATGATCGTCATCGAGCCGTCGCGCCGCGATTCCGGGCCCGCCGTCGCGGTCGCGGCCGAGTTGGCGGCCAAACGCGATCCCGCAACGGTCGTGGCGGTGTTCGCGGCCGACCACGTGATCCTCAACCAAAGCGAGTTTCTGTCGACTTGCGCGGCCGCGGCCGCCGCGGCGGCGGAGGGCTATATCGTGACCCTCGGCGTCACGCCCTCCGAACCCGCCGTGGGTTATGGCTACATCCGGCCCGGCGCCGCGATCGCCCAGGGCAAAGCGCGCGAAGTGGAGGCTTTCGTCGAGAAGCCCGATCTGGCCACGGCCGAGCGCTATGTCGCGCAGGGCTATCTCTGGAATTCGGGCAATTTCTTCTTTCGCGCCGACGTGATGCTCGACGAACTGCGCACGTTCGAGCCGGGCATGGCGGAAGCGACGGCGCGCTCGCTCGCCGAAGCCGTCGACGATCTCGGATTCCTGGCGCTCGATGCGCAAGCGTTCGCCGATTCGCCGAAGAAGTCGATCGACTACGCCGTGATGGAGCGCACGAAGCGCGCGGCGGTGGTGCCCGCCGACATCGGCTGGTCGGACGTCGGCAACTGGGACGCGGTGTGGAAGCTGAGCCAACGTGACGAGAGCGGCAACTCCATCCACGGCGAAGGCGTGGCGCTCGATGCGAAGAACGTGCACATCCGCTCCAGCGGCCTGCTGACGGCGGTCGTCGGCGTCAGCGACGTCATCGTCGTGTCGACGCAGGACGCCGTCCTGGTGCTGGCGCGCGATCAAGGCGACAAGGTCAAGCAACTCGTCGACAATCTGAAGAAAGAACAGCGGCGGGAGGCGACCGAGCACAAGCGGATCTACCGCCCCTGGGGATATTATCAGTCGATCGACTCCGGCCCGCGCTATCAGGTCAAGCGCATCGTGGTCTCGCCCGGACGCCAGCTTTCCCTGCAAAAGCACTTCCACCGCGCCGAACACTGGGTCGTCGTCAAAGGCACGGCGCAGGTGACGCGCGGCTCCGAGGAAGCGATCGTGCACGAAAACGAGTCGATCTTCCTGCCGATCGGCGTGGTTCACCGCCTCGTCAATCCCGGCAAGATCAACCTCGAGCTCATCGAGGTGCAAACCGGCTCCTACCTCGGCGAGGACGACATCGTTCGGCTCGAGGATGTCTACAACCGGCCTCGCAGCTGAGAGGAATTGCGCGATTCCTGCGTCGCGGGGCGCAGCGACGCCGGACGCGCCGAGCGCGTTCGCGACCATGCTTGCGCAACATGAATTCACCGTCGGCCGCTTGTCCGCAGGAAGCTCAACGCCGCCAGGCGGCCCTGGCGACTGGCCTTCGTCAGCCACAGCCTCGGCGCCGTCGAAGCGATCGCGGCTCAGGGATTGGCGGTGACCACCGTCAAAGCCGGCGCGTTCCCGCCGCGATTGCGGCCGTTATCCGATCGCGACGGCATGCCGCGACTGCCGGCGGCGGACGTCCGCCTGCATCGGGCTTCCAACTGTCGCGGGCCGCCTCGCTGCTGGCGGATCATCTCGTCTCCGCCATGTCCAAGCCGGCGTGACGGGAGCCGGGTCGCCATGATCCCGATCGTTTCGATCTCTCGGATCAGCGGCCGACCTTCCGTGGCGCCGGTTCGTTCGCCTTGCGGCCGACAGGCGCTTCACGAATCGGGCGGGAGGATGCCGAAGAAAATCGGTTCCGAGGACGCGCCGCGCCGCATCGGGCGTTCGAATTTCTCGATTTGTCGGACTTCGGCGCCCTCGACGCGCGTTCCCTCGGCGAGCCAGCGCGGCGACACGACGAGCGCGCCGCGCCGCCTCAGGTCGGCAAGATCGATCCACGGCGCATTGGCCGGATCGTCGTCCTGAAGCACGCGCACGCGGTAGGGCAGGTCGAACACGATGGATCCGCCCGCTTGCAGCCCGCGCTGCAGATCGAGGCTGACGATGTAAGGGATCGGACCGGTTTCGCGATCGGCCCAGTAGCGCTGCGCCAGCGCCGCGAGCGCCGGACCGTCCATGTCGGCATAGGGCGGACGAAGCGCGACCCGCGGGGCGATTTCGCGCATGCCGACATAGCCGACGATCAGAAGCGCCGCCAGCGCGGCGAAAGCGACAAAAACGCGACCCGGCGCCCTCGCGAATCCAGCGCGCCCCGCCGCGCGGCCCCACCAAAGCGCGAAACCCAGAGACGGCGCGGTGATCCAGAGATAATGCGGATGAACGCCAAGCGGCGCGGCGCCGAGAATGACGAGCGCTGGTCCGAGCGCCGCGACGTGAACGAAGAGATCGAGGCGGCTCGCGCTCTTCAACGAAGTCATGGCGCGGATCGCGGCGACGAGCGGCGCGCGACCACAGGCTGCGAGGGCGACGAGCGCCATTGGAGCCTGCGCCAACGCGCAGTCGAGGGCAAACTCTCCGATCCAGCCGAGGCGCACGGAAAACGGCGCCGCCAGCGTTCGCGTCGCGTATTGCAGCGTCGTCGATCCCTTGCGCAAGACGTCGAGGAAATGCGGCGCGACGATTGCTGCGCAGAGCAGCAAGGCGAGCCATGGGCCGAGCGTCAGCGTGCGCCGCCGCCATTCCGGCACAAGGAAAAAGAGAACGGCCAGCGGCGCGACGAGATGCAGAATGGCGTATTTCGCCCAAAGGCCGAGACCGACCACGACGCCGAAGGCCGCCCATTGCGCGAGCGATCCTCCTTCGAATGCGAACCACGCGGCGGCGAGCGCGGCGGCCCAGAACGGCATCAGGCCGATATTGTGGTTGACCTGGATCGGCACATAGGTCGCAAAAGGCGAGGCCAGGCCCGCAAGCAAAGCGACAAGGCCGCTCGCCGGTCGATCGATCTTTGCGAGCAGCGCCGCGACGATGGCGAAGGCGCCGCTCGCCAAGACAAAACCGATCGTATCGACGGCGGCGTAGCGGAACGGGCCGAGGGTCGACGCAAGCCCGTTCAACCACGAAGAAAACGGCGGGTGGACAAGATAGGAAAGCTGCCATTCCCGGCCGTCGATGACGCCCTCGGCGACGTCTTGTCGGATCGAGCCTTCGAGCAGCAGCGGCGCCCCGATCCACAACACGGCTTGCGTTACGATCAGCGCAATTGCGATCCACGCGAACTGGCGGCGCGACAGAGCGTCCAGGCGGATCGACGCAATGAGGAAGTCCATTCGCTGGCGGGGCCGGAAATCGAGGAATCGGCAGCTTCGCTGAATAGACGCTTCCCGTGGCGAGCGGAAGCGCGACTTGCGCAAACTCCGCCGCGGCCCTCGCGCGAGGGCCGCCGAGCGGACGCGCCTGAGCGGCGCATGCGCCTTGCCGACGCTCGGCGCGCCCCGCCAATCGGAATTAGCGTTTGCTATTAATTGGTTAAACTGGAGCGGGCGAAGGGATTCGAACCCTCGACCCCAACCTTGGCAAGGTTGTGCTCTACCCCTGAGCTACACCCGCGTCCGTGACGGGGAAACCCCGTCCGCGGCGCTTATGGCGCAAGCGGGAGAAGATTGCAACACCCTCGCGCCTTGAATTGCCGGCGGGTTTGTCGGACCATTGCAACACGCGGCCGTGAGTTGATGTTCGCGTTCGCCCATGCGAAGCGCTATTGCGTTAGCGGGAGGCCGAAGGATGAATGAAACGGTGAATCCCGAAAAGGTCGAGGTCGCCGAACCGACCAGGCCTGTCGCGCCGAAAACCCATCGCTTGGGCAAGGCGGCGCTCGCGGTCGCGCTCGCGGCGGCCGTCGTCGTCGCCTGGCAATATGTCGAGAATATCGGGCCTTCGACCGTCGACGCGACGCGCCCGGCGGTTGCGCCCGGTCCGCCCGCGCAGACCATTCGCGCCGCCGCGGCGGTCGCGGGCGACATGCCGATCACGATCGACGCGCTCGGCGCCGTGACGCCGTTCGCCACGGTGACGGTGAAGACGCAAATCGCCGGTAAGCTGATGGAGGTCGGCTTTCAGGAAGGCCAGCTCGTCAAAGCCGGCGATTTTCTCGCTCAGATCGATCCGCGTCCCTACGAGGCCGCGCTCGCCCAGGCCCAGGGGCAACTCGCCAAGGACACGTCGCTGCATGAGCAGGCGCAAGCCGACCTCGCGCGCTATGAGACGCTGGTCAAGCAGGATTCGATCGCGCGCCAGCAAGTCGAAGATCAAACCTTCCTCGTGGCGCAGGACGCAGCCGCGATGGCGACGGATCAGGCGCAAATCGACACCGCCAAATTGAATATCGCGTATTGCCACATCGTCTCGCCGGTCAGCGGGCGCGTCGGCCTGCGGCTCGTCGACCCCGGCAATTATCTGCAGCCCTCGGACACCACCGGCATCGTCGTGATCGCCCAGATCGACCCGATCAGCGTCGTCTTCTCCACGCCGGAAGACAATTTGCCGCAAATCACCGCGCGGTTGCACAGCGGCGCGACGCTTCCGGTCACTGTTTTCGACCGCTCCAACGTCAAGCAGCTCGCGACGGGAACGCTGACCACATTCGACAACGAGGTCGATCCGACGACCGGGACTTTCAAGCTGCGCGCGACCTTCGCCAACCCGGACGGAGTCCTGTTTCCCAATCAGTTCGTCAACGTTCGCCTGCTGGTCGACACGCTGTCGGGCGCCGTCCTCGCGCCCAACGCCGCCATTCAGCTCGGCGCCAGCGGCAGTTTCGTCTATGTGGTCAACGCCGATTCGACCGTCGCCGTGCGCAACGTCACGACCGGAGCGGCGGACGCGAAAAACACGACGATCGTTTCCGGTTTGGCGGTCGGCGAGAACGTCGTGATCGACGGCGTCGATCGGCTGCGCGACGGCGCCAAGGTGAGCGTCCGCAACGGCGCGGGCGCAGCTTCGTCAAATCAAGCGCCGGCGAATCCGGGGACCGGCGAGGGACAACATCGGCATCGGCGACAGGACCAAGGCGCCGGCGGCGCCCCGGCCCCCGCGGGCGCGACGCCATGATGGCGACGCGAAATAGGCGGCGGCCATGAACCCTTCGCGCCTGTTCATCGAGCGGCCGGTGGCGACGACGCTGCTGATGATCGCGATCCTCATGGTCGGCGTCGCCGCATACAAGTTCCTGCCGCTGTCGGCGCTGCCGGAAGTCGACTACCCCACGATTCAGGTTCAGACTTTCTATCCCGGCGCGAGCCCGGAGGTGATGACGTCCTCGGTGACCGCGCCGCTGGAGCGGCAATTCGGCCAGATGCCCAGCCTGACCCAGATGATGTCGCAAAGCTCGGCGGGCTCCTCGGTCATCACCCTGCGTTTCAGCCTCGACTTGAACCTCGACATCGCCGAACAGGAAGTTCAGGCCGCGATCAACGCCGCGGGCAATCTGCTGCCGGCCGATCTTCCCGCGCCGCCGATCTACGCCAAGGTCAATCCGGCGGACGCGCCTATTCTGACCCTCGGCGTGACCTCGAAAACTCTCAAGCTGACGGATGTGGAGGACATCGTCGAAAGCCGGCTCGTTCCGAAATTGTCGCAACTCCCTGGCGTCGGTCTGGTGTCGATTTCCGGCGGTCAGCGGCCGTCGGTCCGCATTCACGCCAACCCGCTGGCGCTCGCGGCCTACGCGATCAATCTCGACGATCTCAGAACGACCATCGGCAATCTCAACGTCAACACGCCGAAGGGCAATTTCGACGGCCCGTCGCAGTCCTTCGCCATCAACGCCAACGACCAGATCCGCAATCCCAACGACTACCTCAATTCGGTCATCGCCTATCGCAACGGCGCGCCCGTTCTTCTGAGCGACGTCGCCACCGTCGAGCTCTCGGCGGAGAACAGCCGGCTTTCCGCCTGGATGAACGCGACGCCCGCGCTGATCGTCAACATCCAGCGCCAGCCCGGCGCCAACGTCATTCAAGTCGTCGACAGCATCAAACAACTGCTGCCGATGCTGACGACGTCCCTGCCGCAAGCCGTCGCGATCACGCCCCTGACGGACCGCACGACGACGATCCGCGCTTCGGTCGACGACGTCGAATTCGAGTTGTCGTTGGCCGTCGGGCTCGTGGTGCTCGTGATCTTCCTGTTCCTGCGCAATATCCCGGCGACGATCATTCCGAGCCTGTCGGTGCCGCTTTCGCTCGTCGGCGCGCTGGCGATCATGTATCAGCTGAATTTCAGCCTCGACAATCTCTCGCTGATGGCGCTCACGGTCGCGACGGGCTTCGTCGTCGACGACGCCATCGTGGTGATCGAGAACATCTCGCGATATCTGGAAGCAGGCGACTTGCCGAAGGACGCCGCGCTGAAGGGCTCGCAGCAGATCGGTTTCACCATCATCTCGCTCACCGTCTCGCTGATCGCGGTGCTCATTCCCCTGCTCTTCATGGGCGACGTCGTCGGTCGCCTGTTCCACGAATTCGCGATCACGCTGGCGGCGACGATCGTCATTTCCGCCGTGGTCTCGTTGACGCTGGTGCCGATGCTATGCGCGAAATTGCTCCGGCCGACCCCCGCCGGGCAAGGCGGCCATGGCCACGCCGCAACCGGCGGCCGCTTCTTCCAGGGACTGTTGCGCCTCTACGCCTCGCTCCTCACCGTGGTGCTGAACCATCAGGTCGTGACGCTGATCGTCGCCCTGGCGACCTTCTTCATCACGGGATATCTCTACGTCGCGATACCCAAGGGATTCTTTCCGGTGCAGGACACCGGAATTATCCAGGGCGTCACCCAAGCGGCGCAAGACGTTCCCTTCGATAAGATGGCCGAGCACCAGCAGGCCTTGGCCAAGGCGATCTCGGGGGATTCGGACGTCGAAAGCCTGTCCTCGTTCATCGGCGTCGACGGCTCCAACATCACGCTCAACTCCGGCCGCATCCTCATCAATCTCAAGCCGCACGCGAAGCGCCAATCGAGCGCCAGCGAGATCATTCGCCGCTTGCAGCGGGAGACCGCCGACGTCACCGGCATTTCGCTGTTCATGCAGCCGGTGCAGGATCTGTCGATCGACACCGCGGTCAGCGCCACCCAATATCAGTTCACGCTGGAAAATCAGGATCTTCCGACGTTGCAGACCTGGACGCCGACGGTCCTGGCGCGCCTCGCCAAGGTTTCCCAGATCGTCGACGTCGCGAGCGATTTGCAGCCCAATGGCCGTTCGGTGACCGTCCGCATCGACCGGGCGAGCGCGTCGCGGTTCGGCGTCACGCCGGCGACGATCGACAACGCGCTCTACGACGCCTACGGCCAGCGCATCATTTCCACCGTGTTCACGCAGTCGAACCAATATCGCGTCATTCTCGACATCGATCCCGCGATGACGCATTCCCTGCGGTCGTTGGACTCGATTTACCTGCCCTCGGCGGCCTCGACCAGCGGTCAGGTGCCGCTATCCTCGATCAGCGCGCTGGAAGTGAAGCAGGCGCCGCTGCAGATTTCCCATCTCAAGCAATTTCCGGTGACGACGATTTCGTTCAATCTGCAGCCCGGCGCTTCGCTGGGCGGCGCGGTCGACGCCATCAACGCCGCGCTCGCCGACATCGATCTCCCCGCCAGCTTCGCGGTGAGCTTTCAGGGCGCCGCGCAAGCTTTCCAGTCCTCGCTGTCGAACGAGGTGTTCCTGCTGCTGGCGGCCGTCGCGACGATGTATATCGTGCTGGGCGTTCTCTACGAAAGCTTCATTCACCCCGTCACGATTCTCTCGACGCTGCCTTCGGCCGGCATCGGCGCCCTGCTCGCCCTCGACATCGCCGGCGCCGGCCTCGACATCATCGGCGTCATCGGCATCGTCTTGCTGATCGGCATCGTCAAGAAGAACGCGATCATGATGATCGACTTCGCCCTGGAGGCGCAGCGGCAGGAAGGGAAGTCGCCGCGCGACGCGATCTTTCAGGCCTGCCTGCTTCGACTGCGCCCGATTCTGATGACGACGGTCGCGGCGATGTTCGGCGCCTTGCCGCTGATGTTGGGCAGCGGCGTCGGGTCGGAGCTGCGCCACCCGCTCGGCCTCGCGATCGTCGGCGGCCTCGCCGTCAGTCAGATTCTCACGCTGTTCACGACGCCGGTGATCTATCTCTTCTTCGAGCGCATCGGGTCGCGTCTGGGCGCCGGCGCAGCCGATAGCGCGCTGGCGGCGGAGGCGCCGTGAACAATCGCCTTTCCGAGCTTTTCATCCGGCGACCGGTGGCGACGACGCTGCTGACGATCGGCATCGCGCTGGCGGGCCTGCTCGCTTTCGCGCAATTGCCGGTTTCGCCCTTGCCGCAGGTCGATTTTCCCAACATTTCGGTGCAGGCCACCATGCCCGGGGCCAGCCCCGACAATATGGCGTCCGCCGTCGCCGCGCCGCTGGAGCGCCATCTCGGGCAGATCGCCGACGTCAACGAGATGACGTCGTCCAGCTCGCTCGGCTCGACGCGCATCCAGCTGCAATTCGGGCTCGACCGCGACATCGACGGCGCCGCGCGCGACGTCCAGGCCGCGATCAACGCCGCGCGCGCCGATTTGCCGACCAGCCTGCGCTCCAATCCCACCTATCACAAGGTCAATCCCGCCGACGCGCCGATCATGGTTCTCGCGCTGACGTCGACGACGCGCACGGCCGGACAAATCTACGATATCGCCTCCAACGTCCTGCAGCAGCGCCTGTCGCAGCTCGACGGGATCGGCGAAGTCGACGTCGTCGGCAGCGCGCTGCCGGCGGTGAGGGTCGAACTCAACCCCGGCGCGCTGTTCAAATACGGCATCGGTCTGGAGGACGTTCGCGCGGCGCTCGCCGCCGCCAACGCCAACAGCCCCAAGGGCGCGATCGAGGACAACGACTTTCACTACCAGATCTACGCCAACGATCAGGCGAGCCACGCCGATCAATACCGCGATCTCGTCGTCGCCTACCGCAACAACGCCGCCGTGCGCCTGTCCGATGTCGCCGAAGTCGTCGATTCGGTCGAGGATTTGCGCAACGCCGGGCTCTCCAACGGCAAGCCGTCGGTCGCGTTGGTGCTCTCGCGGCAACCCGGCGCCAACATCATCGAAGCGGTCGACGGCGTCAAAGCGGAACTGCCGCGCCTCGCCGCCTCGTTGCCGGGGGATGTCGATCTGAACGTCGTCGTCGATCGATCGATCACGATCCGGGGCTCGCTCGCCGACACCGAGCGCACCTTGATCACGGCCGTCGCCCTGGTGATCTTCGTCGTGTTCGTTTTTCTGCGAAACGCGCGCGCCGCCGCGATTCCGAGCATCGCCGTGCCGGTGTCGATCATCGGCTCGTTCGCGGTGATGTATCTCCTCGGGTTCAGCCTCGACAATCTATCGTTGATGGCGCTGACGATTTCGACCGGCTTTGTCGTCGACGACGCCATTGTCGTGCTCGAAAACGTCACGCGGCACATCGAAGAGGGCGCGACGCGCGTGCAGGCGGCGATTCTGGGTTCTCGCGAAGTCGGGTTCACCGTCATATCGATCAGCCTGTCCCTCATTGCCGTGTTCCTGCCATTGCTGTTGATGGGCAGCATCGTCGGGCGGCTGTTCCGGGAATTCGCCGTGACGCTTTCCGTCGCGGTGTTGATTTCGCTCGTCGTCTCCCTGACGACGACGCCGATGATGTGCGCCCTTATCCTGCCGCGGCGCGTGATCCTTTCGCATGGCGCGCTCTATCGGCTCACCGAGCGCGGCTTCGACGCCATGCTCGCCTTCTATCGCGTGACGTTGGGGACGGCGTTGCGCCATCCCAAGGTCGTCGTGCTCGTCCTGCTTTCGATGATCGGACTGAACTTCTACCTCTTCCGGCAAATGACCTACAATCTGTTCCCGGTCCAGGACACGGGGCTGCTCATCGGCTCCATTCAGGGCGATCAGAGCATTTCCTTTCAGTCGATGAAGCGGAAGCTGGCGCAGTTGCAGACGATCGTTCAAGACGATCCTGCGGTGGCCACCGTCGTCGGCGTCACCGGCGGCCGGCAGGCCAATTCGGGTTTCGTCTATATCTCGCTGAAGCCCTTCGCCACGCGACGGATCAGCGCCGACGGCGTGGTCGCGCGGCTGCGCGGCAAACTCGCCGAAGTGGCCGGCGCGCGGCTGTTCCTCGTCGCCGTATCGGACTTGCGCACGGGCGGGCGGCAGAGCAACGCGACCTATCAATACACCCTTCTCTCAGACGACACGGCGACGCTCTATAAATGGGCGCCTCGATTGACGGAGGCGCTGCAAAAGAGCGATATTTTGAAAGACGTCAATTCCGATCAGCAGCAAGGCGGCCTCGAGACCGATCTCACCATCGATCGAGCGACCGCGATGCGCCTGGGGCTCACGCTGAGCGCCATCGACAACACGCTCTACGACGCGTTCGGTCAGCGACAGGTTTCGACCATCTACAATGCGCTCAACCAGTATCACGTCGTCATGGAGGTGGCGCCTCGCTATTGGCAAGACCCGTCGACCTTAAGGGATGTCTGGGTTTCGACTTCGGGCGCCAATCCCACCGGCTCACAGCAGACCAACTCGGTCGCCGGGCTGTTCGCCGCCTCGACCGCGGCGGCGAGTTCCGCTGCGACGGTCGCCGCGGATTCGGCGCGCAACCTGGCGATGAATTCGCTCGCCGCCAGCGGCCATTCCAGCGCCTCCGCCGGGGCGGCGGTCTCCACGTCGCAGGAGACCATGATTCCCCTGTCCGCGTTCACGCATTTCGAATCCGGCCGGACGCCGCTGAGCGTCAATCATCAGGGTCAGTTCGCCGCGGCGACGATCTCGTTCAACCTCGCGCAGGGGCATGCGCTCAGCGAGGCGCAGAAGGAAATCGAGGATCTGTCGGCCAGCATCCAGATGCCCTCGACCATTCGCGGCGCATTCGCGGGGACGGCGGCCACTTTCCAACAATCCCAATCGACGCTGCCCCTGCTTTTCGGCGCGGCGCTCGTCGCGGTCTATATCGTCTTGGGCATTCTCTACGAGAGTTACATCCATCCTCTGACGATCCTCTCGACGCTGCCCTCGGCGAGCGTCGGCGCGCTCATCGCCCTGAAAATGTTCAACACCGAATTCACCATCATCGCCGCGATCGGCATCATCCTGCTCATCGGCATCGTCAAGAAGAACGCGATCATGATGATCGATTTCGCGCTCCAGGCCGAGCGCGAGGGCCTCTCGACCAAGGACGCGATCACGCAGGCGTGCCTGTTGCGTTTCCGGCCGATCATGATGACGACCTTCGCCGCGCTGTTCGGCGCCCTGCCGCTCGCCTTCGGCACGGGGGAAGGTTCGGAATTGCGCCACCCCCTGGGGATAACCATCGTCGGCGGCTTGCTCTTCAGTCAGGCTTTGACCCTCTATACGACGCCGATCATCTTTCTTTATCTCGATCGGTTTGGAAATTGGCTGCATCGCCTGTGGGGCCGCGTTTACATGCGGGACAGCGCCAGGCGTCTTGCGGGGGCCGGATCATGATCCCTGGTCGTTGGACACCCTGGGCGGCGATGGGGCTGACGCTCCCGCTGATCGGCTGCGCCGCCGTCGGGCCCGACTATCAACGCCCCGCGGCGATCGTTCCCGCTCAATACAAGGAGATAAAGGGCTGGAAGCCCGCCACGCCGCACGACGATTTCGCCAAGGGCGAATGGTGGATGCTGTTTCGCGATCCCGAGTTGAACACGTTGGAGGCGCAAGTCGCCGTCTCCAATCAGACCCTGAAAGCCGACGAGGCTAACTATCGCGAGGCTCTGGCGCTGATCGCCGAGGCCCGGGCGGGACTTTATCCCACCGTGAATTTCAATCCCTCGCTGACGCGCGCGTCGAGCCAGGGGCAAGTCGGCGACTTGCTCGACGCGCAGGTGAGCGCCAGCTGGACGCTGGACGTCTGGGGCAAAGTGCGGCGCGCGATCGAGCAGCAGGGCGCCGGCGCGCAGGTGAGCGCCGCCGACCTCGCCAACGCCACGCTCTCGGCGCAGTCCGCGCTCGCGCTCGCCTATGTGCAATTGCGCGAGTCGGATTCCCTCGACGATCTGCTGGTCGACACGGTCAAGCAATACAATCGTTCTCTTCAAATCACACAAAACCAGTACAACGCGGGAACCGCCGCCAAATCCGACGTCATCACCGCGCAGGCGTCGGTCCTCGCCGCGCAAGCCCAGCAGATCAACGTCGGCGTCGCGCGGGCGCAGAACGAGCATGCCATCGCCGTGCTCATGGGCAGGCCGCCGTCCGAACTGTCGATTGCGCACCGACCGCTCGCGCTCGACGTCCCCGGCGTCCCGGTGCGCCTGCCATCGACCTTGCTGGAGAGACGCCCGGACATCGCCGCGGCCGAGCGGGCGATGCAGGAGCAGAACGCCGCCATCGGCGTCGCCATCGCCGGCTATTATCCCGATATCACGCTTTCCGGCGCCGCCGGCTATTATGGCAACCCCTTCGTGAGAGCCATCGCCGGCGCCAATCCGGTCTGGTCCTACGGCCTGTCGCTCGCGCAGCCGCTGTTCAACGGCGGCCTGACCGACGCGCAAGTCGAGGCGGCCAAGCAGACCTACGAATCCAGCGTGGCGACCTATCGTCAGACCGTGCTGACGGCCTTCCAGCAAGTCGAGGATCAACTCGTGGCGATCCGCATCCTCACTCACGTGCTTGCCGTGCAGGCCGAGGCGGTCAAGGCCGCCAAACAAGCGGTGCAGATCGCCCTCAACGAATATAGCGCCGGCACGCAGAACTTCACGACGGTCGTGACCGCCGAAGCGACCGAGCTCAGCGACGAGGAATCGGAGCTGACGTCGCGCGCGCAGCGCATGACCGCCGCCGTCAGCCTCGTCGTCGCGCTGGGCGGGGGATGGAACGCGGCGGAGCTGCCCGCGCTCACAGCGCTTGCTACGCCTACGCTTAACCCCGCGCTGCCCCCCCCCTGATCGTTGGAATGCCGTATCAGTCGGGAAGCGCGTAACGGCGCGCGACGTCCCAGGCGGCGCGCGCGTCCGAAATGGAAATCACGCCGTCATTCGCCGCGCGCGCGGCCCGCGCCGCTTCCACGAGAGCGGGCGGACCGGCCGGATCCGGCAAATCCGCGAGCGCGCTCGACAGCGCCGCGCTCATCGCGGAATTCGCCGCGCCGTCGCCGCTCTGTTTGACCGCGAGCATCAACGCAATCGCGGGCCTCGGCGCCTTCGAGAGACGCGCGATCCGGTACGCATTGAGGAAGCGCTTCACGCCGCGCGGCGTATTGGCGGCCAGCGGCGCGATCGCGGTCAGCAGCGCCGCCTCGCCTTGCGAAAGCGGCTCGATCAATCGCGATTGCTTGGCGTCGACGAGGCTCAATGGGTTGGCGACGGCGTTGGAGCCGATGAGGCGCGCCGCGAATCGTCCGCCGTCGGCGAGACCGAGGGTCTGCGCGTTGACGACGACCTGGAAAAATTTTTCCATTCGTCGGCGCGCCGCCTCGCCGCCGCCGCTCGCGCTCGCCAGCGCCGCGGGGTCGCACGCGACCGCTCCGGCGCAGCCCGGGCCGAACATCGAGTTGGCCGCCTCGATCAATCGCAACGAATCGGCGGGCGCCAAGGCGTCGAGATTGTCGAAAGCGAAGACGAGCCGCTGCGGCGTGGGAACGGATGTCCGCGCGGGCGCGCTCATCAAGCGGCTGAGTTCGACGAAGAAAGAGCGCGCGGCCCTCGCCGGAGCCTCGGGCCCGCGCGCGAAAACGGGGCCGGGCGCGCGCGCCGACGGTTTCGCGCCGCCGGCGCGTTTGGCCGTCGCTTCCGCGTGCTTGGCCGCGGCGTCGGCTTCCGCGCTGAGCGCGGCGACGCGCTGGTTGAGGCGGGCGGCGCTCGCGTCGAGTTCGCGCCGGCGCTCGCGCATGTCCTGATTGAGGAGCCGAAGGCCGCGAAACAGCAAGGCCGTGAAGCCGAAAGCCCGCCAGACATTCAGGAAGAGCGCGAACAGGCCGAGGACGATCAAGACTTCGACCGCCGTTTCCAGGAGATCGCCGTGAGCTGTCAGCCAGTCCGCGAGCGGAGCGAAGATCGCGCCCAGACCGCGCAGCCAAGCGGCGGCTTGAGCGCCGCGCACTTGGTCGAGCCCGAACGCCAGCGCGAAAGCGATCGCCGCGGCTGCGAGCCATCGGGTCTGGCTGCGATACGCCCAGATCGAGCGAACGGCGACGCTGGCGCGCGAGGCCGCGCCGACGCTGTCGAGATCGCGCACGAGATCGCGGTAATTCGTCGCGGGATCGCCTTCGGCCAGATCGAACCGGCGCAGCCGCGCCTCGATCGAAGCGCGGCTTGCGCGAATGAAGGCGTCGATGCGCGATCCCGGGGTCTCGTAGAGGAGCGCCTCGGTGAGCCGCGCGCGCTTGGCCTCGACTTCGTCGCGCGCCGCGCGCTCAGCTTCCAGCCGTTTGCCGATTTCGTCATGCCGCTCCGCCGCGGCCGCGGCGGCTTGCTGCGGATCGCCGCCGGCATGGGCGGCTTCATCGGCGAGCGCGGCGTAACCGACGCCGTCGCGATCGCGTTCGAGCGCGGCGAAAGCGGCCGACGCGATCGCGCAGGCGGGATCGCCGGAAATGTCGGCCGCGTCGATCGGAATCACCACCACGCGGGACAGAAAGGGCGTCTCGGGCGTCTTGCTTGCGGCGGCGGCCAGATTCTCGACGGCTTCAACCAGACGATGAAGCGCGAAACTCTTGCCCGAGCCCGACGGGCCGACGATGCCGGCCAGGAAGGGCGTCTGCGCCTCCCCGACGACGCAGAGTTCGGCCAGCGGCCGAATGGCCTCGGTCGTATTCTGAAGATCCGCGCAATCGCTGGAGTCGGCATGGAGAACCGGATCGTGCGGGGGGCGCAGAGGCGCGCCCGGCGCGTCGACCGTCGGCGTCGGCGCCTCGCCGAGAACGCGCCCCAGTTGATCGTCCGACTTGGCTTCGATCAAAGGAGCCTCCTTCGGCTGTCGGCGTCGCGCCTCGACGATTTGGCCGCGCCGAACGCCCGCGTCAAGCGCAAATCCGCTCGGCCGACGGCGGCCGGCCGCCGCGGAGCGTCAGGACGCGGCTTTCCGGGGCGAGGTGGGCGGGGCGAGTCGACGCGCCTGCGCCGCGCCGGCCTGTTTCGGCAATTTCTCGGCGATGCCGTAAAGACGTTCGCGCCTGTCGAGCTCGTTCAGAACATCGGCGGGCGTAATCCCGCATTCGGCCCAGACGACGGCAAGATGGTAGAGAACGTCCGCGCTCTCCAATATCGTCGATTCTCGATTCATATAAACGGCTTCGAGGCCGACCTCGATCGCTTCCTCGATCAGTTTCTTGGCCATTTTATGCACGCCGTCACGGAAAAGCTTGGACGTGCGCGAGATCGAGGGATCGCGATCCCTCGCGGCCTGCACCGAAGCGAATAAGCGCTCGAGCGAATCACTCATTACGCGAGGATACTCGGTAGAGGCGAATCGCGCGTTAAGAATCGCACGTCGATCGCGACCGCGCGAGGACTTTCGGCGAATGAAATCGCGACGCCGAAGGGCCGCACGCCGCCCTGGACTCCCAGGGGATTTCGCCGGGCCGAGATCAAAGTCACGCGGCGGCCAGAGCGCGAAACATCCCGCGTCCATCGATCCCGCCGACCAGGGGATCGATGAGGTTTTCGGGGTGCGGCATCAGGCCGAGGACGTTGAAGGTCTCGTTGTAGACGCCGGCGATCTCGTTCATCGAGCCGTTCGGATTGGCGCCGCCGCCGAGAACTCCGGCGGCGTCGCAGTATCGGAAGGCGACGCGGCCCGAGCGCTCCAACTCCGCCAACCCCGTGGAATCGACGGTGTAGTTTCCTTCGCCGTGCGCGATGGCGACCTTGATCGCTTGACCCCGCGCGTAGCCGCGCGTGAAAGGCGTCGAGGCGTTTTCGACGCGAAGATATTGCATCTTGCAGACGAACCGGCGGCCCGCGTTGCGCATGAGAACGCCGGGCAGCAGACCGGCCTCGCACAAGATCTGGAACCCGTTGCAAATTCCAAGGACGAGCCCGCCTCGCGCGGCGTGGGCGCGCACCGCGTCCATGATGCGCGCGCGCGCCGCGATCGCGCCGCAGCGCAGGTAGTCGCCGTAGGAAAAGCCGCCGGGCAGGACGACGAGGTCCGTTCCCTCTGGAAGCGAGCGATCGTCGTGCCAAACAATCGTCGGCGGCGCCCCGCTCGCTTGGCGGAGCGCGCGGGCGACGTCGCCTTCGCGGTTGGAGCCGGGAAAGAGGATGACGGCGGCGCGCGGCGGACTATTCATGGTCGATCGCGTAATCTTCGACGATCGTGTTGGCGAGCAGCTTTTCGCAAGCCTCGGAGAGCTTGCGATTCGCCGCCTCGCGGTCCGGGGCGTCGATCTCGATGTCGAAAACCTTGCCTTGGCGCACGCTGCCGATCCCGCCGACGCCGAGGGATTTCAGCGCGCCCTCGATCGCCTTGCCTTGTGGATCCAGGACCCCGGACTTCAGGGTGACGATCACGCGCGCTTTCATCGGCAGGTCTCGCTCTTAAAAGACGTCTCGCTCTTCAAAAACCGCTCAAGCCGCATTGGAAGTCGGCGTCAGCGTCAGCAGGGAATAGAGGGCCGACGCGTCGCGAGTCGCCCGGAGTTGCGCCGCCAGATTGGCGTCGCGAAGCACGCGCGCGATCATCGCAAGCGCCTTCAGATGGTCGGCGCCGGCGCTTTCCGGCGCCACCAGCAGGAAAATCAAGTCGACCGGGAGCCCGTCGAGCGCCTCGAAATCGATGGGCCGCTCCAGTCGCGCGAAGATGCCGAATATTCGGTCGCATTTGGCGAGTTTGCCATGCGGGATGGCGATGCCGTCGCCGACGCCCGTCGATCCCAGGCGCTCGCGCTGGAGGAGCGAATCGAATATTTCGCGAGCGGACAGCCCCGACGCCAGAGCGGCGCGCTCGCTCATCTCCTGCAACGCTTGTTTCTTGCCGTTGACGCGAAGAGACGGGATGATCCCATCGGGCGTAAGAAGATCGGTTAGAGGCATCTCGAACTCGAAAGTGAGGACTTGCCGACGGGGCCGGACTTCATGGGCGGCTTTGCCAGCGCCCACGTTCGCTGGTCTGGGCCCTAATGCGGATCGAGCCAGCCGATCGCGCCGTCGGCTCGGCGATAGACGACGTTCACCCGAGCGCTGCCGGCATGCTGAAACATCACGAGCGGGGCGCCGCTGAGATCGAGTTCGGCGACCGCCGAAGCGACGGACAAGCTCTTCAGCGGCTGTGAGCCTTCCGCGACGACGACGGGGTTGAAATCGACCTCTTCTTCGTCCGCTTCCCCCGGCGCCTCGATCATATAATTGGCGACCTGCAATCGAGCGCGCCCCTCGGCGGCGATCTGGACGGGGACCTGATGCTCCTTGAGGCGGGCTTTATAGCGGCGCAATCGGCGTTCGATCTTGTCCAGCGCGTTCTCGAAACTCGCGTAGGGCTCCTGGGCTTTGCCTTCCGCCTGAAGATTCATGCCCGAACTCAGATGCAAGGAACAATCCGCGCGATAGCCGGACCCTTCGCGCGATATCACGACATGGCCGCTGACGCGGCCGTCGAAATAACGCGCGATGATCGCCTCGACCTTGTCGAGCACGTGGCGGCGAAGGGATTCTCCAATGTCGAGGTTCTTGCCGGATACTCTTAAAGGCATCGATTGCCTGGCCTCTCTTGTTCGCTCCAAGTCGAATCGCCCCGCGGCGACGACTTTCAAACTCACAGCGACGAAAATCCGCCCACTTGCAGACCTGCGCGCGGCGGCCGTGACGTTCGAAATTGCGGCGGCCGGAGGCTTCGCTTCTTTTGCCGGCTAGCGTTAGAAGCCCGCCGAGGCGATGTCAATCGTGACGCGTTCCTTGGCAGTCGAGAAGTCGAGAAAGCGTTGTTGCTCATATATTTAGCGGACCGGTGGGTTGCGCCTGCGCGCGCGTCGGCGTCAATTTCTCCCGACGGCGGTCGACCGAGGAAGGGATACGCAGGCTGTCTCGATATTTGGCGACCGTGCGGCGCGCGACGACGATGTCCGCGCTGCGCAAGCGCGCGACGATGACGTCGTCGGACAGCACGTCGCTAGGATCCTCGGAGTCGATCATCTGCTTGATCTTGAAGCGGACGGATTCGGCCGAATGCGCCTGACCCGCGCCGTTTGAAACCGAAGCGATCGACGTCGTGAAGAAATATTTCATCTCGAACAGGCCGCGCGGCGTCTGGATGAACTTGTTCGAGGTCGCGCGAGAAACGGTCGATTCGTGAACTCCGATCGCGTCCGCGACGGCCTTCAGGTTGAGCGGCCGCAAGCGGGCGACGCCTTCGACGAGAAAGCCGTCCTGGCGCCGCACGATCTCCGAGGCGACGTTGAGGATGGTGCGCGCGCGCTGCTCGAGGCTCTTGGTCAGCCAATTCGCGGTCTGCAAATTCGCCGAGAGATATTGTCGATCTTCCTCGCGCGAGGCGCCGCGCTTGATCCGCGCGGCGTAAGTCTCGTTGACCAGCACGCGCGGCAAGGCGTCGCTGTTCAACTCGACGCGCCACGAATTGTCCTGCGCCGCGGTGACGAAGACATCGGGAATCGCGGGCGGCTCGACGCCAGCCCCGAAGCCGCGGCCGGGCTTGGGATCCAGACGCTTGATCTCGCCGATCATGTCGGCCAGATCCTCGTCGTCGACTCCGCAGGCGCGGCGCAACGCCGGCAGGTCCCGCTTCGCCAGCGCCGGCAAATTCTCGATGAGCGCGCGCATCGCCGGGTCGAACCGGTCGCGCTCGATCAATTGCAACGCGAGGCATTCGGCGAGGCTGCGCGCGAAGACGCCGGTGGGCTCCAAGGTCTGCAGGCGGCGCAGGATCTCTTCGACGTGAGAGAGCGGAGCGCCGAGGCGCTCGGCGATGTCCTCGAGGGTTCCCGTGAGATAGCCCGCTTCGTCGAGCGCGTCGATCAAGGCGCTCGCGATCATGCGATCGACGGGCTCTTTGAGCGCGATCATCGCCTGCCGGGTCAAATGCTCGCCCAGACTGACCGGCGCGGCGACATAGGCCTCGAGGTCGGGCGCGCCGTCCTCGCCGCCGCGGCCCGCCACCCCCGTCCAGGAGGTCGCGGAAAGACCCATGCCCTCCTCCTGGGGCGGGCGCTCCAAAGGCGTCGCGGCGCGGTCGGGATCGAAGGCGTTGTCGATCTCCGTGCCGAGATTCTGAGCGAGGGCCGCCGGGTCGGTTTCGAGCGAGTCGGAGGCCCAGTCTCCGGGCTCGACGGCGGCCGGCGACGGTTCGGGAGCCTGGGCCTCGCCCGGCCCTTCCACAGCCGGCAAGTCCTCGGCCCGGTCCAGCAGAGGATTGCGCTCCAACTCGCTTTCAATGAAGGCGGCGAGTTCGGCGTTGGGCATCTGCAACAGTTTGATCGCCTGCAACAGCTGCGGCGTCAGCACCATCGACTGGCCTTGACGCATCGCGAGTTTGTTCGAAAGCGCCATCCGGAACCGCCAACTCACTCTACTGGTCGAAGCGCCGCCCGAATTCGCGGCTTGGTTTTTGCTTATACCACGCGGAGGCGGTCGGAAGACAAGGCCTCAATTTGTCGCTGCCGCCGTCGATTGGCAGGGTTGACGCCGGTGAGCGGCGCTCGTGAAAAATCCGAAGGCGCGATATAAAGATTTGCTTATATCTTTATTGTGCCGCGCCGGCGGATTTGGTAAGGCTGCGCGAACGCAACCGCCAAGGCTTTCCCCAACATGAACACGCCCTCCGCCGATACCGCCGTCGCCGATCTCGGCCTTGCCGCTTATGGCCGAAAGGAAATCGCGATCGCGGAGACCGAGATGCCGGGATTGATGGCGACGCGGGCCGAATTCGCCGCCACGCAGCCGCTCAAGGGCGCGCGCGTCGCCGGCTCGCTGCACATGACGATCCAGACCGCGGTGCTCATCGAGACGCTCAAGGCGCTCGGCGCCGACGTTCGCTGGGCCTCGTGCAACATCTACTCCACCCAGGACCACGCCGCCGCGGCGATCGCCGCGACCGGCACGCCGGTGTTCGCGATCAAGGGCGAGAGCCTGAAAGACTACTGGGACTACACCCATCGCATCTTCGAATGGAGCGACGGCGGCTGCCCCAACATGATCCTCGACGACGGCGGCGACGCCACGTTGCTCATTCACCTCGGGCTGCGCGCCGAGCAGGGCGACACGGCGTTCCTGGAAAAGCCGACCAACGAAGAAGAGGAAGTTCTCTACGCGGCGATCAAGCAGCGGCTCGCGACCAAGCCCGGCTGGTACGCGAAGAACGCCGCCTCCATTCGCGGCGTCACCGAGGAGACGACCACCGGCGTGCATCGCCTCTATGTGATGGCCAAGGAGGGCAAGCTGCTGTGGCCGGCGATCAACGTCAACGACAGCGTCACCAAGTCCAAGTTCGACAATCTCTATGGCTGCCGCGAATCGCTGGTCGATGGCATTCGCCGCGGCACCGACGTGATGATGGCGGGCAAGGTGGCGATGGTCGCGGGCTTCGGCGACGTCGGCAAGGGTTCGGCGGCGAGCTTGCGCAACGCCGGCTGCCGCGTGATGGTTTCCGAGGTCGATCCGATCTGCGCGCTGCAGGCGGCGATGGAAGGCTATGAAGTGACGACGATGGAGGACGCCGCGCCGCGCGCCGACATTTTCGTCACCGCCACCGGCAACGTCGACGTCATCACGCTCGACCACATGCGGAAGATGAAGGACCGCGCGATCGTATGCAACATCGGCCATTTCGATTCGGAAATTCAGGTCGGCGCCCTGCGCAATTACAAATGGAACAACGTCAAGCCGCAGGTCGACGAGATCGAGTTTCCCGACGGCAAGAAGCTGCTGCTGCTGTCGGAAGGCCGCCTGGTCAATCTCGGCAACGCCACCGGCCACCCCTCGTTCGTCATGTCGGCCTCGTTCACCAACCAGACGCTGGCGCAGATCGAATTGTGGACCAAGCCCGGCCAGTACGAGCGACAGGTCTACACGCTGCCCAAGCACTTGGACGAGAAGGTCGCCGCGCTGCATCTGGCCAAGATCGGCGTCAAACTGACCAAGCTGACGCCGCAGCAGTCGGCCTATCTCGGCGTGCCGCAGAACGGCCCGTTCAAGGCGGAGCAGTATCGGTATTGAGGGCGCAGGTGTAGGCGCGGCCGCTGGCCGCGCTCTTTCGGCTGCCGCGATCTTTCGTAACCGAGGCCCTTGCGCGCCGAACGCGGTCGGCGCCCGCGTCTACAGAAAACGCCGGCGTTACGGCGCCGTTCTTCCCCTCGCTCCGCGAAGCCGGGAGAGGCAGGGTGAGGCGCCTGGGTGATTGGCCGCAGGCTTCGGCTATGCGGTTACGGCGATAGCGCGCTCAACGAGACCCCTTGTCGCTTTTCCCCGACTATGGAACTCGGCATCGAAAATCGATGCGCTGGCGCCGTGACCGCCGCTAGCCGGGGGCTCGAACCGGAGGGGCCGCCGCAATTCGCCGTCGATCTCTTGGATGCGAAAATTCCGATTGAAATGGGCTGTCAAGGGCGCGCCCTATAGGGCGCGCCGCCTGCGGCGGTCGAGACCCTTGACAGCCCATTTCAATCGGAAAAGGGTCTCGTCAAGAGATCGACGGCGAATTGCGGCGGCTGGGGGCGGGGGGGTGCGGCGAGAATGCGCTTGCCTTGCCTCTGCTCGGCGACCGCCATGGAGGACTCACAGGGTCGATAGTTTAGCGCAAGGCCACCGTAACCCTGGCGGTCGCAAGGTTTGAGCCATGGGGGATTGGATGGGTCGTATTCACCCGCTGCGACTTGGCATTACTTGCTCCGCGCTTGCACTAATAGTGTGCGTTATTTGGTTCGCTGCTACGGATCAAGCCGCTGAACTTCGTCGCCGAGCGTTTGTGGCGCGGGATGAATCCTTTGCTAGTGCGCGCGCCGCAGAGAAAGGCGTGTCTCTTTGGGAAATGAGGCGTTTAGCGAATGCCGCTTGTGCTGCCTCAGCGTCGCCGAATCCGAACGACGGCAAAGCCGCACCGCCAACCAGCGGCACGCTCGATCTGTTCCAACAAGACCGGCAGATTGCTTCGCGGCCGAGCATCGAGGAGTGCGTGAACAATTATATTTACGGTGACAACACGTGGACGGAGCCGACCTTCGATCTGTTCAAGCTATGGATTGAGGCGGTTGTCACAATCGTTTTTATATCGGTGGCCGCTGGGGCCGCAATGGCTGCGATTTTTCAGGGCGGTCTGTGGGGCCTTAAATCTTGGTGGAGTTGGCTTCGCACTGACTGATTGATGGCTCAGGGCCCGTCCGATGCGCACGGTACATTGCGAAGCTTGCGGCGCTGCTCATTGGTGTTCGCGGTCGCGCAATCGCGACTCGAGACAACGGAGAGTTAGCTATGGAAATCACGTGCCCCGAATGCGGCCTTCAGGTTACCTATGACGGAAAAACGATCTACGCGATTTCTGCCGATGTGCAGCGGTTGTGTAAGCTTCCACTCGAATACAAGACTCCTGCCGACTGTCTCCGGCTTCAGGAAGAATTGAAGAAGCTCACGGGTAGACCCATAAGTCCGCGCGCGCCATAGCCAATGGCGTACAGCTTTGGCCGTAAGCCGACGCTCACGCATCATCAGCGGGGCGAGGCGATCAAGCGCCGCGACGCCGGCAAGAAAGCCGTCGGCGAATTTGCGCGATCCTATAACGTCAGTAGGAGGACGATTGCGACGTTAAGCGGGGGGATCGAATGACGTTTACCAGAATTGACTTATTGCCTACCAATAATGGTGACAAATCGAGAAAAGTACGTGAACGATGGGAAACTGAGAATGGGCGGCAATTATCCGAATATATTACTAGCTTAATCCGGAAGGGAGCTGGGAAGGATTTTCTCCAATACGATTTTGAGAAAGGCAAACTTGATTTCCTTGAGGATTATTGTGACTTAGCGGGAATAGAAATATTCAAAGAGGACATCGTATTTCCGAAGGAAGATAACTTTAAATATATCGATTTTTCTTACGCACGCGTTTGGCACTCGACGTTTGTCGGGGCTTGTTTCTTTCAAACGCACTTTGCATTCACACGACTGTATAACGTGACATTCAAGAAGTGCGTTTTTGCGCTGGCACATTTCTATGGCTGCGAATTCGAGAAATGCCGATTTGAGGACTGTGATTTTGTCGATGAGAATGGCATTTTTAATTGCGATATTAGGGAGACTAGTTTCGTGAATTGCTTCTTTAACAAGAATAAATTTATGAATTGCCGCTTCGACGAAAATGTCAAATTTCTTAATACAAACACGCCACTAGTCCACGGGCTTTTACGACGCTCTGGGGATTTCAACGACGAATTAATGACCGATCAGATCGCAGGGATATATCACGGAATAAAGGATGGGTTTGCTGACGGAGAGATTTTTAACAAAGCCCGTGACTACGCGTTTCTACAACATCAGGCATACACACGATACAACAAGCCGTTTAGCGCGGGCGCGTATCTGTGGGAATTCATCGCAGGGTATGGCCTCAAACCGTTGAGAGTTCTGTTAGCGTTATGCGCAGCGTTCGGCTTCTTCTTCACATGGTTTCTAGTGCGCCTTGGAAATGTAAGCGACAGTTTGCTTGTTGCGGCCGGAGCGTTCTTGACGTTTGGTGCAAAGGCGGAGTTGCTTGCGCGCTTAGCACTTGTCGATCAAGTGGTATATATTCTAGGTGCACTTTGTGGTGTGTCGCTTATCGCGCTGTTCATCACGGTTCTCACGAGTGTTCTTTTGAAGGATAATTAGCACACGGTTATGTTGACGCCTTACTCAACCGCCCCCGCATCGCCGGGCCTCTCTCCTCGCCGTGAATACGGTGACGCCCGCTCATTCCCCCCTTTGCCGCGCCGAGACTTGCCGGCCCTTCCGCGCGCGCCGCGCGCCGAACCCGCCTAGCCCCGCCGCGCGACGACGCGGCGGAGAAGCGCATCGCACGCCATTGAAATCAGGCCTTCGCGCCGGAAAATGGCGCCCCGCGCGTCAATTCGCTCAGCCTCGCGATCAGCCCCCCCGGCTCCCCCGTCACCGCAACCTGCTTCAGCCTGCTCTTCGCCCCCGCGACGAGCCGCGCCTTCGACGCCGCCACGCCGAGCTTGTCCGCGATCAGCTTGCACAGCGCTTCGTTCGCCTTGCCGTCCTCCGGCGCGCTGCGCACCCGCACCAGCAGCACCCGCATGCCGTCCGACAGCGTCGCGACGCCGTCGATGGCGTCGCGGCCGCCCTTCGGCGTCAGGCGACAGGCGATGACGACGCCGTCGAGCGTCGCGCGCCACGGCGCCTCGCTCATTTCGCTTCCTCGTCGCCGAGCGGATGCAGGTCGCGCACCATCGCCTTGGCGCGTTCGTCGAGCACGTGGGTGTAGATCTGCGTCGTCGAAATGTCGGCGTGGCCGAGCAGGTCCTGCACCACGCGCAAATCCGCGCCGTTCTGCAGGAGATGGCTGGCGAAGGCGTGGCGCAGCACATGCGGGCTGACGCGGGCGGTGGCGATCCCGGCCGCGGCGGCGACAGTCTTCAGATCGCGCGCAAAAACCTGGCGCGTCAGGTGGCCGCTTTCGCTGTCCGCCGGGAACAGCCAGGGGCCGGTCGCGGCCCCCGGCGCGTGCTTGTCGAGGAGATCGCGATAAAATTTCATCGCGGCGCGCGCGGGGCCGGAAATCGGCACGAGGCGCTCCTTGTTTCCTTTGCCGCGCACCGCGATGAGCGGCTCCTTGGCGCGCGCCGCCGATTTCGGCAAGGCGACGAGTTCCGAGACGCGCAGGCCCGAGGCGTAGATCAGCTCGATCAGGCACGCCATGCGCGCCGCCGCGAGACGTTCGCGCGCCGGACGTTTCTCCGCGTCGAGCCCCTCGCGCGCCGCGCCGATCAGGCGATCGACCTCGGCGACGCTCAAGACCTTCGGCAGCGGGCGCGCGCGGCGCGGCCCCTCGATCGCCAGGGTCGGGTCGTCGGCGCGCCGGCCCTCGACATAGAGATATTTATGGAACTGGCGCACCGAGGACAGACGGCGCGCGAGCGAGGCGGCGCCGAGGCCTTGCGCGCCGCGCGCGGCCAGAAAGCCGCGCACCTCCGCGCTCGTCGCGGCAAGCGCGCTCGACCCGCGCTCGGTCAGGAAATCGGCATAGTCCGAGAGATCGCGTCGATAGGCCTCGATGGTGTTGCGGCTCGCGCCGCGCTCCGAGGCGATCGCCTCGAGAAAGGATTCGACGAGACGACGGCTCGCCGCCGGCCGCGGCGCGGTCATTTCGGCGCCTTGGGAATCGCAACGATCTGCGTCATTTCCCGCGGCTCCACCTTCACGTTGGCGACCAGCGCGATCATGCCGGCGTAGACGAGGCCGGCGAGCGCGCCGGTGATGATGACGAAACGAATCAGCGTGGGCACGGTCGGGTTCCCGAATCGTCCTTGCGACGGCTGGGACTAGCTAGCACAGGATTGGAGGAATTTGCGGCGCCGCCGTGAGCGGCGCTTCATTCCTCCTCGAACAGGCTCGCCTGCGCGACCTCGCGCGGCGGCTCGGCCAGGCCGAGATGCTTGAAGGCGTGCGAGGTCAGCAGCCGGCCGCGCGGCGTGCGCTGCACGAAGCCTTGCTGGATGAGGAAGGGCTCGATGATTTCCTCGATCGCGTCGCGCGGCTCGGAGAGCGCGGCGGCGATCGTTTCGACGCCGACCGGGCCGCCGCCGAAACTCAGCGCGATCGTGTCGAGATAGCGCCGGTCCATCTGATCGAGGCCGATGGCGTCGACGTCGAGCAGGCGCAGCGCGCCGTCGGCGAGCGCGCGGGTGACGATTGAAGCGCCCTCGACGACGGCGAAGTCGCGCACGCGCCGCAGCAGGCGCCCGGCGATGCGCGGCGTGCCGCGCGAACGCTTGGCGATTTCGTTCGCGCCGTCCTCGGCCAGCTCCAGCCCGATCACGCGCGCGCCGCGCCGCACGATGCCCTCGAGCTCGGGCACGGTGTAGAAATTGAGCCGCACGGGGATGCCGAAACGGTCGCGCAAGGGGGTCGTCAACAGCCCGGCGCGCGTGGTCGCGCCGATCAGCGTGAATTGCGCGAGATCGATCTTGACCGAGCGCGCCGCCGGCCCGGCGCCGATGATGAGATCGAGCTGGAAATCCTCCATCGCGGGATAGAGAATTTCCTCCACCGCCGGATTGAGACGGTGGATCTCGTCGATGAACAGCACGTCGCGCGGCTCGAGATTGGTCAATTGCGCCGCGAGGTCGCCCGCCTTGGCGATGACGGGCCCGGAGGTCGAGCGGAAATTGACGCCGAGCTCGCGCGCCACGATCTGCGCCAGCGTCGTCTTGCCGAGGCCCGGCGGGCCGACGAACAGCACGTGATCGAGCGCCTCGCCGCGCGACTTGGCGGATTCGATGAACACCTTGAGGTTCTTGCGCGCCGCCTCCTGGCCGGTGAAATCGGCGAGAACCTGCGGGCGCAACGCGGTTTCGTCCTCGGGGCGCTTCTCGGCGGAGATCAGGCGGCGGGGAGGGGTGGTCATGCGCGCCTCACTGCGCCAGCTCCTTCAGGCCCAGCCGGATCAGCGCCGCCGTCTGCGCTTCGGCGCCGAGCGCGGCGACGCCCTTGGCGACGGCGAGCGAAGCCTGCGGGCGGGCGTAGCCGAGGCTGACCAGCGCGAGCACCGCGTCTTGCGCCTCCTTCGGCAGTTTCGAGCCCGGCTCGGCGCCGGCGATCGCGCCGCCGAGATCGGCGACGCCGAAGGCGGGCGCCTTGTCCTTGAGCTCCAGCACCAGGCGCGCGGCGAGCTTGGGGCCGACGCCGGGCGCGCGCGCCATCATCGCCTTGTCCTGATGGGCGATCGCCGCGCTCAGCGCCTCGCCCGACAGCGCGCCGAGGATGCCGAGCGCGACCTTGGCGCCGACGCCTTGCACGCTTTGCAGCAGGCGGAACCAGTCGCGCTCGCCGGTGGTGAGAAAACCGAACAGCCGGATCGCGTCCTCGCGCACCTGGGTCTCGATATGCAGCGTCGCCGGCTGCCCGATCGCGGGAAGCGCGCGCAAGGTGCGCGCCGAGGCGGAAACGACATAGCCGACGCCGTTCACGTCGATGACGAGGCCGTCCTCGTCGACGCCGTCGACGACGCCCTTGAGCTTGCCGATCATGCCGCGCCCCTGGCCCGCGCGGCGCGGTGTTGCGCGTGGCAGATGGCGACCGCCAGCGCGTCGGCGGCGTCGGGCGAGGCGATCCGGCACGACGGCAGCAGCATCTTGACCATCATCGCCACCTGATTCTTCTCGGCGTGGCCGACGCCGACGACGGTCTTCTTCACGAGATTGGCCGCATATTCCGCGACCGGCAGATCCATCAGCGCCAGCGCGGCGAGCGCGACGCCGCGCGCCTGGCCGAGTTTCAGCGTCGATTGCGGATCGCGGTTGACGAAGGTCTCCTCGACCGCCGCCTCGGCCGGCCGCTCGCTTTCGACCAGCCGCGCCAGCGCGCGATGGATGAGCGCGAGCCGCTCGGCGAGCGAGGTCGCCGCGTCGGTGTGGATCGACCCGCAGGAGACATAGCTGAGCCGCGTCCCCACGACCTCGATCACGCCCCATCCCGTGTTGCGCAGGCCGGGGTCGACGCCGAGAATGCGAATCGGGCCCATGTTCATGAAATGATCTCATAAGCCATCGGACGGCGCCCTGGCCAGGGCCTTGCCGTTGGCGCGCCCCGCGGTCCAAGGAAACGCGCGACAGAAAGGCGAGCTCTCCGCCATGCCCGACGTGATCTGGACCGTTTTCGCCGACCCCGCCAACCGCGGCATGCTCGCCCTGACGCTCGCCGGGCTCGTCTTTATCCTCGTCGGCCCTTGGGCGATCGTGCGCTTCGTCTCGCGCGACGGCGCCAAGAAGGGGCGCGGCTGAAGGCCGCGAGCCACTAAACCGCCCGCGAATGCCGCGGCTTGTCCGTGTCCTGCGCGAGATAGGCGTCGAACAGCGCCGCCACCGAGCGCACGAAGGGCCGGCCCTTTTCGCTCACCGCGATGCGGCGCCCGTCCCAATGCGCGAGGCCGTCGGCCTCGAAGCGCGAAAGGCCCTCGAGGCAGGCGACGAGCGGCGCGGGATCGGCGGCGTGCGCTTCGGCGACCCCGACGAGATCGACTTCGAGATCGCACATCAGCCGCTCGATCACGTCACGCCGCAACCGATCGTCCTCGCTCAGCGCGACGCCGCGCACAACGGCCAAGCCCCCCGCCTCGATCGCCTTGGAATAGGCCGGCGCGGTCGGCGCGTTCTGCACATAGCCGTCGGGGAGCGAGCCGATCGCGCTGGCGCCGAAGCCGATCAGCGCCGGCGCCGCGTCGGTCGTATAGCCCTGGAAGCCGCGCTTGAGGCTGCGCGAGGCGGCGGCCTCGGCCATCGCATCGCCGGGGCGCGCGTAATGGTCGAGCCCGACCGGGATATAGCCGCCCTCCTGCGTGAGAACGCGATGGATCGCGCGCTGCTGCGCGAAGCGTTGGAGAGGCCCCGGCAGGCTTTCCTCGGGGATCAGCTGCTGATGCTTCTTCATCCACGGCACGTGGGCGTAGCCAAAAACCGCGACGCGGTCGGCCTCGAGATCGAGCGCGCGCCGCGCGGTGCGCGCGACGCTCTCCTCGGTTTGCAACGGCAGGCCGTAGATGAGGTCGAGATTGAGCGAGCCGACGCCGAGGCCGCGCGCTTTGCCGGCGCAATCTTCCGTCTGCTCGTAGGATTGCCGGCGCCCGATCGCCTCCTGCACCGCCGGCTCCAGGTCCTGCACGCCGAGGCTGATCCGGGTGACGCCCATTTCGCGAAGCGCGTCGAGCCGGTCCTGGGGAAGGCTGGTCGGATCGAGTTCGATCGCGATTTCCGCGTCCGGCGCCAGCGCGAAAGAATCGCGGATGCGCGCCATGATCGCGCTCAGGCGATCGCCGGGAAGGCTGGTGGGGGTGCCGCCGCCCCAATGGACATGCGAAACCTTGGCTCTGCGGCCGATCAAGCCGGCGACTCTCTCGATCTCGCGCTCCAGCAGCGCCGCATAGGCGCGCCGCGAGGAATCGAGGCGCACCACGGTGGTGTTGCAGCCGCAATAATGGCAGAGGCGGTCGCAAAAGGGCACATGCAGATAGAGTGAAAGCGGCGTCTGCGGCGAAAGCGCGCCGAGCCACTTCGCATAAGTCTCGGCGCCGATCGCGGGCGAGAAATGCGGCGCGGTGGGATAGCTGGTGTAGCGCGGCACGCGGCCGTCGTAGCGCGCGACGAGTTCGGCGTCGGTCATTCCGTTTCCCTGCCCGCGCGCGGCGGGCGCGGCTTTGATTTCGCTCAATGTCATGAGCGACCATAACAAATTCATGGAATTCGTTCACGCTCTTTCGCGCACTCGCCTTGAGTGTCGCGAGCGGTTACGCTGTCGCCTGGGATCGGGGACAGGCACGCCGATGAACGCTCTATACGACATCGACCTGACTGATATCGACGGCCGGACGCAAAAGCTAGGCGCCTTTGCGGGCAAGGCGCTGCTCGTCGTCAATGTCGCCAGCCGATGCGGCTTTACGCCGCAATACCAAGGGCTGGAGGCGCTGTGGCGGCGCTATCGCGACCGCGGGTTCGTCGTTTTGGGATTTCCGTGCGATCAGTTCGGCCATCAGGAGCCGGGCGACGAGGCGGAGATCAAGAATTTCTGCGCCGGGAATTACGACGTCACCTTTCCGCTTTTCGCCAAGACGAAGGTCAACGGCGAGGGCGCCCATCCCCTCTATCGCGCGCTTAAAAGCGCCGCGCCGGGCCTGATCGGCACGCAGGCGATCAAATGGAATTTCACCAAGTTCCTCGTCGACCGGCAGGGCGAGGCCGTCCGGCGCCGCGCCCCGACCGTCAAGCCCGAGGACCTCGCCGAGGAGATCGAGGCGCTGCTGGGCTGAGCGGTCGCGGTTCGCGCATTCGCGCCGCCCGGTCGACGAATCGCCGCGTTTCTCGACAAGCGCCGGATTCACGGTCACAATGCGCGCTGTTGAAACCTGCCGAACGGAAGCCCCGGAATCGATGTTCACGCTCGACGACCTCGCCCGCACTATCGCCGAGCGCGCTGTTGCGGGCGCGGATAAATCCTACACCAGCGCGCTCCTGAGCAAGGGGGCCGCGCACTGCGCGAAAAAGTTCGGCGAGGAGGCGGTGGAGCTGGCGATCGCCGCGGCCGCGCAGGACGACGTCGCCGTGCGTTCGGAAGCCGCCGACGTTCTCTATCATCTCCTGGTCGTGCTGCGCTCGCGCGACGTCGCCCTGGCCGACGTGATCGGCGAACTGGAGCGCCGCACGCAACGCAGCGGCCTCGAGGAGAAGGCGTCGCGACGCGCATGATGGACCTGTCGCTACCCGATTTTTCTATCCTCGCCGGAGAAACTGGGGCCCGCATGGATAATCGAGTTTTGGCCCGGCCGTCGGAGGGGGTCGCCTCGCCCTACCACCGTTTCACCCGTGACGAATGGGCGAAATTGCGCGCCGACACCGAGCTGACCCTGACCATCGACGATTTGCGCAAGCTGCAATCGACCCACGATCCGATCTCGCTCGACGAAGTGACGGCGATCTACCTGCCGCTTTCGCGCCTGCTCGCGCTTTACGTCGCGGCGACCCAGGGGCTGTTCAAGGCGACGCAGCGCTTTCTCGGCGCCAGCGACGGCAAGGTGCCCTACATCATCGGCGTCGCCGGTTCGGTGGCGGTGGGGAAATCGACGACGGCGCGCGTGCTGCAGGCGCTGCTGACGCGCTGGCCCAACACGCCCAAGGTCGAACTGGTGACGACCGACGGGTTTCTTCATCCCAACGCCAAGCTCCTCCGCGACGGGCTGATGGAGCGCAAGGGCTTTCCCGAAAGCTACGACGGCACGGCGCTGATCCGCTTCCTCGCCGAAGTCAAGGCGGGCACCCGCAACGTCACCGCGCCGGTCTATTCGCATCTCGTCTACGACGTCATGCCGGGACAGACCGTCGTCGTCGATCGGCCTGACATCCTCATCGTCGAGGGCCTCAACGTGCTGTTGCCCAATCGGCTGTCGCGCGAGGGCAAGGAAATTCCCTTCGTCTCCGATTTCTTCGATTTCTCGGTGTTCCTCGACGCCAGCGACGAGTTGCTGGAAAAATGGTACATCGAGCGCTTCATGCGCCTGCGGCAAACGTCGTTTCGCGATCCGCGCAGCTATTTCCGCAAATACGCCGATCTCGACGACGCGGAAGCGGAGGCGACGGCGCGCTCGATCTGGCGACGCATCAATCTCGTCAATTTGCACGAGAATATCCTTCCCACGCGCGCGCGCGCCAGCCTGCGCCTCACCAAGGGCGCCAGCCATCGCATCGAGGAAGTGGCGTTGCGCAAGTTGTGAGCGCACCGATGACGCTTCGCGGCTCCCGAGCGCGCCTTCGCGGCTCCCGAGCGCGCCTTCGCGCCGCCGTCCTCGCCGCGTTCGGCTTGGCCTTTTTCGGCTTGGCGCTCGCCCCGCAGGCTCGGGCGGAGGACGCCGCCGCGCCCGCGCCGTGCATCGGGCGCGACCTGGCCGAAGGCGCGGATTTGCGCGAGGCGCGGCTCAAACGCGCCGACGATCTCGTCGATGCCGAGGGTCTTCTCTGGCGCGTCGAGCGCGAGGGGCTGGCGCCGTCCTACCTGTTCGGCACGATCCATTCGACCGACGAGAGCGCCGTCGCGCTCGCCCGCAAGGCGGCCGAGTTCGTCGCCTCCTCGAAGGTCGTGGCGACGGAGCTCGGCGGCCCGTTCGACGCCGTCGATCAAGGCGATCTCGCCGCTAAAATGCTCGCCAAGGCGATCGCGCGCGACGAGGACACTTTCGCCCCGGCGCTGACGGGGCAAAGCGCCGCCTCGGTCGAGGCCTATCTCGCGGGGCGCGGCTTTTCCAAGGAATTGGCGCATCATCTCCAGCTCTGGTTCCTCGCCGCGGCGGTTTCGGCGCCGAGCTGCGAGGCGGCGCGCGCGCGCCAGGGCCTCCCGGAGGTCGATTCCGTGATCGCGCTCGCCGGCAAGGAGCGCGGTCTTCGCGTCGTCGCGCTGGAATCGGCGCAGGAGCAAATCGACGCGCTCGCCGCCGCGCCGCCGGCTCTCTCCGCGACCATGCTGGCGGCGGCCGCCCGCGCGCCCGAACTCGACGACGACGCCTATGCGACGCTGTTGGTCCTCTATCGCGAGAAGCGGCCGGCCGAAATGCTCGCCGTCGCCGACGTCATGCCGGGGCTGACGCCGGCCGAGCGCGCGGCCGAGGACGAATTCACCCGCCTGCTGCTGGTCGGCCGCAACGAAGCGATGGCCGCGCGCGCCGCGCCGCTTCTGGCCGCGGGCGGCGCCTTCATCGCCGTCGGCGCGCTGCACCTCTCCGGCAGAAACGGACTGATCGAACGCTTCCGCGCCGCGGGCTATAGCGTCGTGAACGTCTGGTGAGCCCGATGTCCGCGATCGCAATCAAGGCCCTGAGCGCTTCGCCCGAGACCATCGAGGCGCTGAGCGCGATTCTGATCGAGACGGTCGCGAACGGCGGATCGGTCAGTTTCATGCACCCGCTCGACTTGGCGACGGCGAAGGCGTTTTGGGACGGCGCGCTGGCCGCGGCGGCGCGGGGCGAACGGATCGTTCTCGGCGCTTTCGCGGGCGAAGTCCTGGCCGGCACGGTGAGTCTATTGCTCGATTGCCCGCCCAACCAGCCGCACCGCGCCGAGATCGCCAAGATGATGACCCGCGTCAGCCATCGCGGCCGCGGCGTGGCGACCGCCCTGATGCGCGCCGCCGAGGACGTGGCGGTGGAACGCGCGCGCACGCTGCTGACGCTCGACACCGCGGTCGAGGACGGGGCTTCGGGGCTGTACGAGAAGCTGGGGTTCGCCCTGGCGGGAACCATCCCGGACTATGCGCTGAAGCCGCACGGCGGGCTGACGGGGACGATGCTCTATTGGAAGCGGATCGGGGGGAAAGTCGAAAAGGCGGGATCACTCCGTGCGCTTGACGCGCAGCGATCGGGCGGCGGCTTCGAGAGCGAGAAATCGACGGCGCAATTCGGCGAATAGTTTTGGCGGCAGGAAGCCATAGGCGACCGAGCTGTCGTCGCGATCGCCGATTCGGCGAAGATCGGGTCCCGGCCAATCGAATAGATTGCTTTCAGAAAGGACGACCCAGGAGCGTTCCGCGTCGAGGCCGAGATGTTTCTTGACGGCTTGGGGCAGTTCGAGGGCGGCGGCGCTTTCCGGCGGGCTGTGCGTCACGGGAACGACAAGCGCCTGCGTTTCGCCGTCCTGATCGCGCGACGCGAGAATAATGGCGCAGGGCCGGTCTTTTGCGCCTTCCTCGCGCCCTTCGCGATATTCCCGCAACCAGAGATAGGAATAACGAATGACGAGTCCGGGCTCCGGCTTCGGCAGATTCACGGCGTCCAGTCTTTGACGAGATCATCGAGATGGCGATGCCGAGGGTCCATCTCGGAGTTTCTCACCGCCTCGATGATTTCATCGGGCGCCTCGCCGGCCGCGAAAACCCGCCGGTCGCGGCGCTTGAGGCGCTGATATTCTTCGACGGAAATCATGACCGTGCGGTCGCGGCCGTTGCGGGTGACGATCACGGGTTGGCTCAGGGCGACGTCCTGATAGCGGCCGACCTCCTTGCCAAATTCAGTCGAGGATACGCGGATCATTTCTGTCATCCCGATTATCCGGATATTGGGTACTCTAGCCGAAATCCGGATAAAACGCCACGCCCGTCGCCGTCGCGCCCCGGACAAGGCCGGCGCGACGCGCCGGAGACGGCGGAAATCGTTTCGCCTCGCCTCACTCGCCGTAAGGGGTCCAGATGTTCTTCACCTGGGTCGCGCGGCGCAGGTATTCGCGGCCCTGCGCCTCGCGCCAGTCGAGCGGCGCGATGCTCGTCCAGGTCGCCTTCAGATTGGCCGCCGAGGCGGCTTCCACCGCTTTGGCGCCCTCGGCCGAACCGACATACCAGAGCGCGTCGACGCCGTCGTGGTCGGCGAGCGCCTTGGCCAGCGCGGCGGACTCGCCGGTGACGATGTTGACGACGCCGGCGGGAACGTCCGACGCATCGAGCACGGTGTAGAAATCGGTCGCGCTCAAGGGGTGGGCCGAAGACGGCGCGACGACGACGCAATTGCCCATCGCGATCGCCGGCATCGCCAGCGAGACGAAGCCGAGGAGCGGCGCCTCGTTGGGGCACACGAGCCCCATCACGCCCCAGGGCTCGTTCATCGCCAGCGTGACGAAGCGCGTGCGCGTCGAATGAACCGCGCCGTCGAATTTGTCGGCGAAGCCGGCGTAATAGAAGGTGCGGCGGACGGCCGCCTCGACCTCTTCGCGCGCCTCGCGCACCGAGGCGCCGGTCGTCGCGCGCAGGCGCTCGGCGAATTCGGCGGCGCGCGCCTCGAGATTTTCCGCGACGTAATAGAGCGCCTGCGCGCGATTGTGCGCGGTCGCCGCGCCCCAGCCCGAGGCCTTGCTCGCGGCCTCGACGGCGTTGCGGATGTCCTTGCGATTGCCGAGGCCCGCCAGGCCCACGCTCGCGCCCTTGCGATCGAGCACCGCGTAGCAATAGCCCGAATCCGGACGCGCCTGTTTTCCCCCGATATAGAGCTTTGCGGTGCGGTCGATCGCGTCCGCGCCCGGCGCGGGGCTTTGGCCGGGCAGCGCGGTCAGCGTCGGCGAAAGAAGCGCCTTCGCGCTCGTCTTGCCCTTGGGCGCGTCGAGAGCGAGATATTCGGCGAGGCCCTCGCGCCCGCCTTCGCGGCCGAAGCCGCTTTCGCGGTAGCCGCCGAAGCCGGCGGCGGCGTCGAACAGGTTGGTCGAATTGATCCAGACGACGCCGGCCTTGACGCGCGCGGCGAATTCGAGCGCGCGATTGACGTTCTCGGTCCACACCGAGGCGGAGAGGCCGTAGCGCGTGTTGTTGGCGAGCGCGATCGCTTCGTCGGGCGTGCGGAAGGTCATCGTAACCAGCACCGGGCCGAAGATTTCCTCGCGCGCCAGCAACGAGGCGGGCTCGACGTCGGTCACCAGCGTCGGCGGATAGAAGCAGCCGCGCTCGGGGAGCGCGCCGGGCGCGCGCCAGACCGTCGCGCCCTCGCGCTCGCCCTGATCCACCAGCCGCTTGATGCGCTCGAGCTGGACCGGCGCGACGATGGCGCCGACGTCGGTCGATTTGTCCAGGGGATCGCCGACGCGCAAATGGGCCATGCGCGCGCGCAGCTTGGCGAGAAACTTGTCCGCGATCGATTCGGCGGCCAGCAGCCGCGAGCCGGCGCAGCAGACCTGCCCCTGATTGAACCAGATCGCGTCGACGACGCCTTCGACCGCGCTGTCGAGATCGGCGTCCTCGAAGACGACGAACGGCGATTTGCCGCCGAGCTCCAGCGACAGTTTCTTGCCCGTCCCCGCGCTCGCCTTGCGAATGGCGCGCCCCACCTCGGTCGAGCCGGTGAACGCGATCTTGTCGACGTCGTCGTGCGCGACCAGCGCTGCGCCGGTCGCCCCGTCGCCGGCGACGATATTGACGACCCCCGGCGGCAGCCCCGCCTCGATGCAGATTTCGGCGAAGGCGAGCGCGGTCAGCGGCGTGAATTCGGCCGGCTTGAGCACGACGGTGTTTCCCGCCGCGAGCGCCGGCGCGATCTTCCACGCCAGCATCAGCAGCGGGAAGTTCCAGGGAATGATCTGCCCGCAGACGCCGACGGGGCGGCAGTCGGGGAATTCGCTCGCCACGAGCGAGGCCCAGCCGGCGTGGTGATAGAAATGCCGCGCGACCAGGGGAATGTCGATGTCGCGCGATTCGCGAATCGGCTTGCCGTTGTCCACGCTTTCGAGCACCGCGAGAAAGCGCTCGCGCTTCTGCACGTGGCGCGCCAGGGCGTAGAGATGGCGCGCGCGCGCGTCGCCGCTGAGCGCCGACCATTTCGGCAGCGCCTTGCGCGCGGCTCTGACCGCCGCGTCGACGTCCGCCGCCGTCCCTAGCGTCACGCCTGCGATGCGCTCGCCGGTCGCGGGGTTGTTCACGTCGAACAGCGCGCCGGGCGCGAGGAAGCGGCCGGCGACGAAATGGCCGAAGCCGCCGCGATGCGCCGCGAGCCAGGCGCGAACGTGCTCGTCGCTTTCCGGCGAAGGACCGTATTCCATCGTGCGCAGGATATCCGTGATCTTCGCCATCATGGGCTCCTTACGCCATCGCGTGGCGATAATTCGCGGAATAGCGGCCGGTGGCGTAATGGCTGAGCTGGCGCTCGATGTCGGTGAGCAGCGAACTGGCGCCGATGCGGAAGAGGTCGCTCCGCATCCACGGCAGGCCCAGCTCCTCCTTCATCAGGATCAGCCAGTTCAGGGCGTCCTTGGCGGTGCGCAAGCCCCCCGCCGGCTTGAAGCCGATTTCGAAGCCGGTGGCGTCGCGATAGTCGCGCAGCGCGCGCAGCATCGTCAGGCTGACGGGCAAGGTGGCGTTGACGTCTTCCTTGCCGGTGGAGGTCTTGATGAAATCGGCGCCCGCCTGCATCGCCACCATGCTCGCCGAGTAGACGTTGCGCAAAGTCTTCAAATCGCCCGTGGCGAGGATCGCCTTGAGATGCGCCGCGCCGCAGGCCTCGCGCATCGCCTTGACTTCGTCGTAGAGCGCCGACCACTCGCGGTTGAGGACGTGGGCGCGGGTGATGACGATGTCGATCTCGCCCGCCCCCTCGCTCACCGCGTAGTCGATTTCGGCGAGGCGCTGTTTCAGCGGCGTCAGGCCGGCGGGAAATCCCGCGGCGACCGAGGCGACGGGGATGCCGGAGCCGGCGAGCGCCCTGACGGCGGGAGCGACCATCGTGGGATAGACGCAGACCGCGCCGACCGTCGGCGGCGAATCGGTCAGGCCGAGCGCCTCGAGGACGTCCTCGTCCAGCGGCCGGCGCGCCTTGGCGCAGAGCCGATGCACGCGCCCCGCCGTGTCGTCGCCGGCCAGCGTCGTCAGATCGAGGCAGGTCAGCGCCCGCACCAGCCAGGCCGCCTGATATTCCTTCTTGAGCGAACGACGCCCGGTGAGGCTCGCGACGCGCCGTTCGACCGCGCTCGCATTGACGCCGACGGGCTCGAACCAGGAGACGTCGAGGGCGACGCCGGGATTGCGCGCGCGATTATGGCTGGCCGGCGGCGCGGAAGAATTGGCGTGGCTGGCCTCGTTCAAGCCTCTCTCCCGATCTCGCCGCCTCGAATGTTAAAATCATAACATCGGTGTTATGATTCTCAAATAGCCGGCGCGAAAGTCGAGAATCGCCGGCCCGCCCTCACTTCCTGGCGGCCGCCTCGAACAAGGATTCCTCGAGCGTGATCTCGCGTTCGAATTCGACCGGGCCGGTCATCAGCACATGGTCGTCGCTGTCCCGCCAGCGAATCGTCAGTTCGCCGCCGGGCAGCGCGATGCGCGCCTCGCGGCCGGTGAGCCCGAGGCGCGCGGCGGCGACCAGCGTCGCGCAGGCGGCCGAGCCGCAGCCCAGCGTCACGCCGACGCCGCGCTCCCACACCCTGAGCGCGATCGCGTCGCGCGCCTGAACTTGCGCGAACGAGATATTGGCCTTTTGCGGGAACAGAGGATGCGTCTCGAAGCGCGGGCCGAATGTTTCGAGCGGAACCGAAGCGACGTCGCCGACCCAGAAGATCGCATGCGGATTGCCCATGTTGACGACGCTCGCCGGTCCGAAGTCCGGCGCGCCGGCGAGGGCGAGATCGACCTTGCGCGTATCCGTGACCGGATGCGCCAGCGGGATTTCGTTCCAGGCCAGGCGCGGCGCGCCCATGTCGACGCGGTAGGTCCAGGCGCCTAAGCGCTCGCAGGCGATCAACCCGGCGGCGGTTTCGATCGTCAGCGCCTCGGCGCCCGTCTGGCGCGCCAGACGGTCGGCGACGCAGCGCGTGCCGTTGCCGCAGGCGCCGGCCTCGGAGCCGTCGTGGTTGTAGATGCGCACGAAGGCGAGGCTCGCGGCGTCGCACGGGTCGCTCAGGACCATCAGCTGATCGAAGTCGAGGCCCTCGGCGCGATGGATCGCGCAGATTTCCCTGGGCGTCGGCAGGACGGCGGCGCCGCGCAGGTCGAGCACGAGAATCTTGTTGCCGACGCCGTTCATCCTGGCGACGCGGCGGCCCGCCAGGGGGCTGGAATTTGTCGGAATGTTCTCGGTCTCCTTTGGCTACCGCGTCCGCGCGGCCCTGTCGATCGCCCTCGCGCCCAGCTTCGTCAAGGCCAGGCGAAGCTCCTCGTCGTCGATTGGGGCGGCGAGCGCGATCGCCTGCGCCTGCGCCTTCGCGCTCGGCGCCGGCAGGGCGCGCCGCTTTCTCTTCAACTCGGCGAGCGGGCCCTGGCGGAAAGCGACCCTCTCGATGCAGCGCCAGCCCAGGTGCGCATTGACGCGCTCGACGATGATCGGGCCGGCGTGCTGGGCTTCGAGCGCGAAAGCGCCGTCGACGCGCAGCACCAGCGTCGCGGGCGCCGCGTCCTCGGGGCCGCGTTTGGCGCCGCGCGGCGGCCACTTGATCTCGATCGGCCGCGCGTATCGCGCGATCTCGGCGCCGACGATTTCGGGCCAAGCGGTGACGAGGCTGGTCTCGCCGAGCCCGCGCGCCGCCAAGGTCGGCTCGACGACGCCCTTGAGCAACGAGCCGAGCTGCGCCGCGAAGCCGCGCGCCGGTTTCATCATCGCGCTCTCGAGGATAAAGTTCGCTCCATGAAAGACAGTGTAGCCCCTCCCGGCGCGCGTTTGAAGCCGCGCGAAATCGCCCGCCGCGTTCTCGCCTGGTGGGACGTCCATCGTCGCGATCTGCCCTGGCGCGCTTCGGCCGGCGAGACGCCGGATCCCTATCGCGTCTGGCTGTCGGAAATCCTGCTGCAGCAGACCACCGCGACGGCGGCGGCGCCCTATTTCCTGAACTTCGTCGCGCGATGGCCGCGCGTCGAAGCGCTCGCCGCGGCCTCGCTCGACGAGGTCATCAGCGCGTTCGCCGGCCTCGGCTATTACAGCCGCGCGCGCAATCTCCATGCCTGCGCGCGGGAGGTCGCGCGGCGCGGCGGGCGTTTCCCGCTGGGCGAAGCGGAATTGCGCGCGCTGCCCGGAATCGGCGCTTATACCGCCGCCGCGGTCGCGGCGATCGCCTATGACGCGAAGGCGGCGCCGGTCGACGGCAATATCGCGCGCATCCTGGCGCGGGTTTGCGCCCTGGAGACTCCGGTCGCGCAAGCGCGGCGCGTGATCGGGGAGGCGGCGGCGGCGCTAACGCCCGACAAGCGTGCGGGCGACTTCGCGCAGGCCTTGATGGACATCGGCGCGCTGATCTGCCGGCCGCGCAATCCCGATTGCGCGGCTTGTCCGCTGAGCGGGACTTGCGCCGCGGCGCGGACGGGCGAGCCCGAGGCCTATCCCAGGCGCGCAAACGTCAAACCGAGGCCGACGCGCGTCGGCGCGGCGTTCTTCGCGCGGCGCGAGGACGGCGCGATCCTCGCGCGACGGCGCCCGCCCGAGGGGCTCCTCGGCGCGACGCTCGAATTGCCCGGCGGGCCGTGGGAGGCGGCGGAGCGCGCGGACGTCGGCCCGGGCCACGCCCCCTTCGCGGCGGCGTGGCGGCGCCTGCCGGGCGAGGTCGAGCAGGCCTTCACCCATTTCACGCTGCGGCTGACGCTCTACGCCGCCGAAGTCGACGCCGCGCCGCCCCAGGCAGGCGGGCTGATCTGGATCGACGCAGCCGAGACGGACGGCGCCGGTTTCTCCAGTCTCATGCTCAAGGCGGTCGCACACGCGCGCCGCTTCGTCGAGGCGGGCGCGGATAGTGGATAAAATCAAAGGCTTGGTATCCACATCACAGGTCCGCTCAGGGTGGTTGGCCGAAGTAGGGTTCCGGTCCTTCCTGCGGCTGGATTGCGCCTATTGCGGCTGGTCCCGGCCAATGCGGCTTTCTCGAAAGCAGACGCCTTGCCGGTGAGGCGCTTTCGGCGACCATGGGTGGAAACCGGCGGTTAAGGAACATCGCAAAACGCTCAAAGCGCCCGTGAATACGACCCAAGACAGCGATCGGGGCCAATTCCGAAGTGATCACGGCCGCCATGACGAATGATGCGGATGAACAACGCCCGCGCCCGATCCGCTGGCCGCTCCTGCATCGCGTCAAGGACGGCCTCGTGCTCCCAGCGCTTGATGCGATGCTGCTCTTCGGTCGTGCCTTGGGACTTGAGCGAGCAGCGCGCGTCCTTCGTCGTCCACTGACAGTGCAGGTTCATTCCGTTCTCGACCGTCGCGTAGCGCCAAGTCAGCGATTCACCGGCAGGACACCGATAGTTGGGCGCCTGCTCGCGCCGATCGCGATCTCGTCACGCCGCGACAATAAGACGCGGTAGGACGGAGCACTTTTTGCTTCCTGTTGTCATTTCTGCCACACTGCGGTCCCACCGGAGTCACCGGCTGCCCAAAGAGGGATCGGCAAGTGGCGGTCAACGCCAAGCAACGGATTGCGGTACTCGGCGGCGGCATCGGCGCGCTGTCGGCAGCATTCTACATCACGGAACAGCCCGGCTGGGCCGACAAATACGAGATCACCGTCTACCAGCAGGGCTGGCGGCTCGGCGGCAAGTGCGCCAGCGGCCATGACATGCGCGAGGGCTATGGCCACCGCATCTACGAGCATGGCCTACATATCTTCGCCGGCTTCTACTATCAGGCGTTCGACCTGCTGCGCCGGGCCTACCGGGTCGTCGACCGGCCCGACGGCCACCCCAACCAGGACGTCTGGGACGCGTTCACGCCCGAGGACAATGTCACGTTGGTCGACCGCTCCGACCCCGGCAATCCCAATTTGATGTGGTACGTCGACATGCCGCCCAACGACGAGGTTCCGGGCGACGATCTCAAGACCGCGTCGCTGGCGGACATGATTCAGGGGCTGGTGGCGCTGCTCATCCATTTCTCGCCGGGAGCGCACGATCGCAAGGCGCCCGAAGCGCCGATCGAGCGCCGCGCCGTCGATCCGAACCAAGCGGGCGCGGCGGCGACGCATTCCTGGGCGCCGGCGTCGCTGCTGCACGACGCCATCGCACTATTCAAGGGCTTCGTCGGCGGCGTCGGCCACGTGGTCGAGGGCAAGCTCGAGGATCTGACCGCGGATTTCGTGCTGCACCAGATGATTGGCATGATCGAGGAGCACGCGCGGTCGATCCGCGACATGAAGACCGACACCAACGCGCTGATCCCCGTCGAGCGCTTTCTGCTGTCGGCGTACCTGGTGCAGACGATCATCCACGGCGTCGCCGCCGACAATGTCCTGGAGAAGGGCTACGATTCGATCGACGTCTACGAGTTCAGCGAGTGGCTGTTCGCCAACGCTGTCGCGGTCGCGAAGAATTTTCCCGAATGGGGGGATCCGACCAAGCGCGCCACCGAACTGATCAATTGGACGCCGATCACCTCGGCCTACGACTATGTCTTCGGCTATGGCGACGGCGGCGACACCAGCATGCGCAGCTTCGCCGCCGGCACCGCGCTGCGCTCATTCAATCTGCTGGCGCTTGGCTATAAGGGGCATTTTTTCTGGAAGATGCGCGGCGCGATGGGCGACGTGGTCATCGCGCCGCTCTACCTCGCGCTCCTGAAGCGCGGCGTGAAGTTTCAGTTCCTGAGCCGCGTCACCGCGCTCAATCCCGACCCGGCGATCGCCCGCATCGCCTCGATCGACTATGTCCAGCAGGCGCAGCTCAAGCATCCCGAGCAGGGCTATCAGCCGCTGATCGAAGTGCCGGCGCCGGGCTGGCCCGCCGACGCGCCACTCGAAGGCTGGCCGGCCGAGCCGCTATGGGACCAGATCGCTGACGGCGACGCCTTGCGCGCGGCGGGCCGCGACTTCGAAGCCGACAACAATGATGCGCCCGGTCCTGGCGATGTCGCGCGGCAGCTGCGCTTCGGCGCCGATTTCGACAAGGTCGTCATCGGCATCTCGGTCGGCGGCCTGAAGCAGGTGTGCGCCAGCTTTCCCGCACGCGTGCCGCAATCGAACTGGGGGCCGATGTTCAACGCGCTGACGCTGACGCGCACCTGCGCGATGCAGCTGTGGCTGACCCGGACGATGGACGATCTCGGCTGCAAGGGTTCCGACCGCACGCTTGCGGGCGCGGACCAGCCGTACAGCGCCTGGTCCGACATGTCGCATCTGCTGTCGCGCGAAACCTGGAACGGCGCGACGCGGCCGCGCGCCATCGCCTATTTCTGTGGTCAGCTGCCCGGTCCCGAGAACGGCCGTCCTGCCGACCGCAAGGCGTATGACGCAGCCGTCTCCTGGCTGCGCGCCAACAGCCAAATCTACTGGTCGCGCGCGACTTCGCCGACCAGCCCATATGCGCTCGATCCCAAGCTGATCTTCGATCCGGAACCCGGCGCGCCGGGCGACGTGCTGACGCGGCAGTATATTCGCGCCAATTGCAACCCGTCGGACCTCTATGTGCAGTCGCCCAAAAACAGCGTCTACACTCGCATGGACGCCAACCAGTCGGGGTTCGACAACCTCTTCCTCGCCGGCGACTGGACTTTGAACGGCCTCAATTCGGGCTGCGCCGAGGGCGCCGCCAGAAGCGGAGCGCGTTGCGCGCAGGCGATCGCCGGCACGCTGTCGCCGCTCGACGACTGATCCGCGCCGATGGCGACCGACACGATGACCGACGAAATGCGCGCCTTGCCCGGCGCGGACGCCGCCATGGCTGAGATCGCTTCGACGCTGGCGCAAGCGGTGGCGCTGGTCGTCGACGTCTCAGGCTTCACCGCGCTGACCGCCGCGCTCGAGGCGCAGAATGGCCCCCGCGCCGCCGACCGGCTGGCGGTGATGATGGATCGCCTGCTCGGCAGTTTCGCCGACATCGTCGATGCGTGCCATGGCGCGGTGGTCGACGTCGTCGGCGACTCGGTACAGGCGGTGTGGGTCGTCGACGGCGACTGCTCCGAGGCTGCCTGCGCCCGCCTCGCCGGCCATGCCGCGCTGGCGATGATCGCGCACGTCCGGGGCGCAGATGCCGGCGTCGCAGCGAGCGCCGGTGATGCGCTGCTGTCGGTGCGCGTTGGGATCGGCGCCGGTCCGCTGACGTTCATGCAGATCGGCGGGCGCCAGGGCGAAGGGGATGCGCTGACCTGGGGGCCGGCGCTGCTCGACGCCGCACAGGTCACGGCCTTGGCCGCCATCGGCGGCGCAGTGGTGCACGAGCGCGCATGGCCGCTGTTCGAAACCGAGTTCGAGGGTCGTCGCGGCGCCGGATGCTGGGGCTTGCTGCGGCCCCGCAGCGGCGTCGCCGAAGCGCCGACAGCCGATGCGCCGGCGCGGACGGCGGCGACCGTCGCCGATAGCGCGGCTGCCGCTTGGGCGGCCGAACTGCGCTCGGCGACGATCCTGTTCGTTCGACTCTTCCACGTCGACGAAATGGCGCTGGCGACGCCCGAGCAGGTCCACGTCCGCGTCGCGCTGGTGCGGGCGGCGATCACCGCGCATGGCGGTCAACTCGACAAGGTCCATGCCGATGAAAAGGGCATGGCGGCGGTGGTCGCATTCGGGTTGCCGCCCGCCCCTACCGCCGATGCGGCGCTGCGCGCGCTGGGCGCCGCGATCGACCTGCGCGCCGAGTTGCGCGAATTCGGGATCGATGTCGCCATCGGCGTTTCCACCGGCAAGGTCCGCGCCGGGATCGGCGGCGCGCACGCCAACGTCCACCACACGATCTATGGAGGGGCCGCCAATCTTGCGGCGCGCTGCATGGAGGCCTGCCGTAATGAAATACTGAGCGACGACGCGACCCGCGCGCTGGCCGCCGATGCGTTCGCCTTCCTGGCGCCCGAAGCGCGTGCGCTCAAGGGCCTGGCCGACAAGGTGACGATCTTTGGCGTCGGCGACGCCCGTCGGCGCCACGAACCGGCGACGCTGTCCGACGCGAAGCGGATTGCCGGACGACGCGACGACCTCGCGCTGGTCGAGGCGTTCGTCGCCGGCGAGGGCGACCGCCGGCTGCTGCTGCTCGATGGCGAGGTCGGCATTGGCAAATCACGGCTGGCGGCGTATGCGGCGGAGGTCGCGGTCGCCCGCGGGCAGATGCTGCTGGTCTGCCGCGCCGGCCCGCTCGCTAGTCGCACCTCGTTGTTCGCGTGGCGTGATCCGGCGGCAGTTTTGCTGCGCGACCTGGCGCGGACACGGAACCTGCGGCTGGCCGAGGCGCAAGCCGCGCTCATCGCTGCGGTTGGCGAGAATCCGGCGCTGGCGCCGCTGACCAATCCGCTGTTCGGCCGCGAGCTCAGGGACGCGGATGCCGATGCAATCAGCGATCCCGAGGGACGGCCGCGGCTGGCGCGTCGCTTGCAGGGGATGGCGCTCGCAAAGCTGCTCGGCGACTCGAGACGGCTGGTGGTCATCGACGACGCACAATGGCTCGACGAGCCATCCGCGCTGCTTGCCGCCGACCTGATCGGCCTGCACCCGCAGGTGCGCATTCTGATCGTCGGTCGGGCGCCGCTTGGACTGGCGGCGACGACGCTCGGCGCCGCCCTGGGCCATGAGGCGCTGGCGCGGCACACGCTGGCGTTGCTCGGCCGGGAGGGCACCGCCGAACTCGCCGCGGACATGCTCGGCGCGGTCGATCCGCTGCACCCGCTTATCGACTGGCTGCATGCGCGCGCGCGCGGCAACCCGCTGTTCAGCCGCGAACTGTTGCGCGCGCTGCCGCCCGAAGTGGTCCGCGCCGGACTGGTGTCTCCGGGCGCGTGGCGCGACGCCGAGGCGCGGCTGCGCGCGCTCGACCTGCCGCAGACGATCGAGGATGCCGCGCTCGCGCGCCTCGAATCGCAGCCACTGGCGCGGCTGGGCGTGCTCAAGGCCGCGAGCGTGATCGGCGGCCGGTTCAGCCGCGAGATCCTGCTGGCGCTCGACGTGCCTGTATCCGAGGCGGCGCTCGACGCCACGCTCGCGGCGCTGGTTGGCGACGGGCTGCTGGCGCCGGAGGGCCCGCGCTGGCGGTTCGCTCTGGCGCTGGTGCGGGACGCGGTCTACGGCTCGCTGCCTGATTCGATGCGCGCGGATTTGCATCGGAAGGCGGTCGAATATCTTGAGAGCCTGCCGCCCGTGGTCGCGCGCTCCGCCAGCGCGCAGATTGCGCACCACTGGATCGAGGCCGGCGTGCCGGCGCGCGCGCTCAAGCCGCTGCGCCGCGCGGGCGCCGAGGCCAACCGCGCCGGCGCCTACGCGGACTCGTTGCATTTCTTCGAATCGGCGCTGGCGATCGCAGTGAGCGATCCCAAGGCCATGGCGATGGCGAGTCCGCTTCGACGGGCGCAGCTACATCTCGATGTCTGCAACGCGCATCACGTTCTGGCCGATCATCACAAGGCGGTCGCGCCCGCGATCGCCAGCTTGACGGGGCTGTGGCCTGGCGCGCCCAAGGACCGGTTCGGCTGGAGCGGGATGGCGCTGCGTGAAACGATCCTGCTGACCTTCACCATCGTCGCACCGTCGTTCGTCGCGCGGGAGCGGAGATCGGCGCGCTCGCGAGCGCGCAATCGCCTGCGCAGTCTCGCCGCGTCTCGGCTGTCGGACTGCCTGTTCAATCTCGAAGGCACGCTGCCGGCGGTGGCGTGCAGTCTGTTCGCGGCGCGCGCTGCCGAACGCTGCGGCGATCTGTCGATCGCGGCGCGACCCTATGCGCTGATCAGCTATGTCGCCGGATTGCTGCGGCTCGACCGCGTCGCGCGCTTCCTCGGCGACCGCGCGATGGCCGATTGTGTGCGTAAGAACGACCTGTCGGGTGTCCACCGCACGCTGTTCTCCAAGGTGTTCCTCGCGGTGTCGCTCGGCCGCTGGGCCGAAGTGCCGCCGCTGTTCGATGAGGCGCTGGAGCTCAGTGCGCGCTACCGCAGCGAACGCAACCACGGGCTGATGCTGACCGCTGTCGGATTCATGCACCAGTTCCGCGGCGACTTTGATGCGATGCGCCGCATCTATGCCGAAGTCGCAGCGCTCGGCGTTGCGGCGTCGGACGATCAGTTCATCGAATGGGCCGAGTTGTCGTTCGGGCGGCTGGCGCTCTATGCCGGCGACCCGATCGCCGCCGAGGCGCATTTCGGCAAGAGCAGCGTCATACTCGGACGAATCCGTGAGGTGCAGGCGGTGCTTATCGCCGAGACCATGGGCGCGCTCGCGATGCTCCGCCAGGGCCGGATCGACGAGATCGAGCCGCGCGCCGGGGAGTTGCTGGCGCGCGCGCAGGCGACGCCGCTGCAATTCGGCTCGACCGACGCCTATGGCGCCTTGGCCGAAATCACGAACGCGTTGCTGGCGCAGTTTGGACCGGGCGCTGGCGGCGTCCGCCGCACGCACGCGCAACAAGCCCAAATGCGCATGCGCCAGTTCGCGCGCGTCTTCCCGATCGGCCGGCCGCTGGCGGCGCTGCACGAAGGCCAGCTAGCGTGCCTCAAGGGCAAGCCGCGCCGCGCCGAACGGGTCTGGCGCCGCGCCCTCGCGATCGCCGGCAAGCTGCAGATGAAATACGATGCCGCCCGCCTGCACGCCGCTCTCGCGACCCTGCCGGGACTTGCCGGGAGCGTCCGCGCCAACCATGCCGCGCGCGCCGCCGAGTTAGCGCTGGCGTGCGGCGCCAACGGTGTCCCGCCGCTGCCGATCTCGCCCTCCGCTCTATCAAGGGATAGCTGATATGGCGCCATTGCCGCCGCTCGTCATCACCGGCAACCGCATCGACGCGCTCGGCCCGGTGCAATTGTTCGGCGTCATCCTGCACAGCTTCTGTGTGCCCGCCGACCACGCCAAGGTGCAGGCGCTGCTCGATAAGACCTTCGCAACGCCGTCGGGTGGCGCGGTGCGTTACGAAGCGATCGGCGACAAGGTGTTCCTGAGCTTTGCCGAGATCAGCAAGCTCTATGCGGTCGACAGCGTCGAAAAAGACCATGGCTATAGCAGCGAGATCGACGTGACGGTCTGGGTGATGGCGCACCGCGTCGCCGACGGACCCCTCGCGCTACGCTGGATCCCGGTCTATCTGTTCGTCGATAACGGCCCGGCGATGGCGAGCGGGCGCGAGGTCTGGGGCTTCCCGAAGCAACTCGGAAGGTTCGACATCAGCCCCGTCGCGCCGGACCGCGCCGCGGCCCGCACCTTCCATGTCGACGGCTTCGTGCTGAGCCCGTTTGCCGCCGCCAGCGAGACGCGTTGGGCGCGGATGATCGAGGTGCGGCCCACACCTCCGCAGGAGGGGGGCCACGGCGTCGGCGTGCTCGGGACGCTCGAAGCGCTAGCGGAACAGGCGCTGGCGCGGCTCGGCGACGGTTTCGCGAGTATCGCCGGCAAGCTGCAGACGGCGCTCGGCAGCGGCGCAATGACAATGGCGTTTCTCAAACAGTTTCCCGACGCCGCCAATCCAATGACCGCTTGCTACCAGGGCATCATCGAGGCCGAGGCGCGAGTGACGACGCTGCGCGGCGCCGGGCTGACCGACGACAGTTACCAGCTGCGGATCAATTCGTTCGCCAGCCAGCCATTCATGGACGAGCTTGGCGTCGCGCCAATCTGGCACGAGGTCGGCCGGGGCGTCTGGGTCGACTATGACTTCGAGCTCGACCTCGGCGCCGAGGTCTGGCGCGCCGGCTAGAGCACGACTCGGTTAGACGGAAACGCATCTTGCGTTCTTGAGGTAATTTGCGCGCTCGTTTCGGGCGAATGCGTCGAGGGACGAGCCGGGGCGTAAATCGCCATGGGGCCCGAGCGCCGATCGGCGCGCTAAGTCTCTGACGAAATTGAGTTGAGCGGGGTCAACACGTGGAGCCGCTTCACATTGGATACGTCAAGCCAAGCTCAATGCGGATTTTTCAATGCGGATTTTTCGACGTTCGCGGAAAGCCCCTTTCGTCGTAGCATGGCCGTCCGCTTTCGCCAGATATCACCCGGAAGCGGACATTCCGCTGTTGTGACCCCGGTCATGAGGCGATCCGCTGGCGAATGTCTCAGAGGGCTCGATTTCCGCCGTCCGCGGCGACGGCGCCAAGTATAGCATTCTATCCGCTCTCATGTTCGCCGTTTCAAGTTGCAGGCACGAATATTCTTTTGCTCCCGATCGAGCGATTCAAATCGACCGCGGTTAGGCATGGCAAGAGGCACGATCATGAAACGACGGTTGATCATGCTCTGA
>JBEKGN010000003.1:0-203120 GCA_050012775.1 Roseiarcus sp. | reverse complement strand
CCGAAGGCTCGCCAAGGATTGGGAGTGCCTCAATCGCAAGGCGCTCGCCTTTCTCAAGCTCGCCTCTATCCGCCTCATGACGCGAAAACTATGCAATGCAAGATGATGTTCCCGGACAGACTCTTAGATGAGATGGTGTCCAGTGCATATTCGGGATTGCCGTAGAATCTCGCTAAGCGCATCGAACGGTTGTCGGGAAAGGGCATGAGGGACCGTCCTCCAGGCGGTCCTCGCGTTAAACAAGGGCACCGCTATGTGCTGTTGCTACTACAAGGATTCCGGAGCCGTCTGCAATGATATTGACGCGCGCGTCCCTTCGCCCTGCGCGCGGGGATAGGGTTAGGATTGGGCTTGGTGACGAGCTGCAAAAGGGCGGCCGACGCCGCTGCCCCTTGTAGTTCTCCTTGGGCCGACTCAGGCATAATGTCCTTGGCGCTGGCGGGCGAAGAATCGATGCCAGGGGGCATTCAGGGGGCGGGGCATTGCGGGGACATGATACGAATTGCACAATTTCGCGGCCCGCGGTCGGCGCGAGACCTTCTCGACCGGAGCCTCCCGCCCCTCACCGTCACACACCAAGCCGTCGACCTCATGGAAGCATGAACTTCCGAAGTCTTGAGGCTGTCAATGGTCTTCGACCGCCGGAGGCGGCGCGCAATTGCGCGCCATTGACAGTCGCAAAACTTCGGAAAAAGACGCTTCCATGAGGTCGACGGCGCTCCCTGCCGAACTATCCCCAGCCGCCGCTACTCATACACCGGCCTGCGCGACGTGTGCCGGATGGCGAGAACCTCGATCGTCTCCTCGTTCACGCGATAGAAAAGTCGATACGGAAAATCGAGGAAGGCGGCGACGCGCACGCCGGGACGCTCGGCGACTTTGGGCGCGCCGTTCGGGAACTGGAGAAGGCGGCTCTCGATGGCCGTAAGCCGCGCTTCGAACGCGGCGCGCGCCTGCGGCCAGTGGGCGGCCTGATAATCATGGATCGCATCGAGGTCCGCGAGCGCGCTCTCCGCGTAGCGAATCCTCATCCCACGCGAAACTTCGCGCGAACCGCCGCAACCGCCTGCTCACTCGCGAAGCGCCCGTTGCGCGCGTCCTCCAGCCCGCGATCGATAGCGGCGAGTTCTTCCGGCGAAGCGTGATAGACGCCCGAACGCTCGGCCTCGATGCTCCGCGCAGCCTCCAACAACGCCTGCTGATCCTCCGCCGGCCAGCCTTCGATCCTGGGAAGCATTTGTTTGAGAGCGTTGATCATGGAAAATCTATAGCACATTCGGCGCGTTCGGCGCGAGCCTGGCTACCGGGACAGTCGACCGGCCTCTATAACGCGAACGCCGCCCAAAATGGCGCGCATCGAGCGAGCGCGGGCTTGCGGTGATACTGCCGAGCGCCGCTTCGGCGCTCACCCCTCCACCGCCACCCCGTTCTCGGCGCACCATTCGCGTAGCGCTTTCTCCTTGGCGGCGGCCTCGAACGCGTACCATCTGTCCAGCGCGCCCACGCGGACCAGCAGGTCCCTGAACCGTCGATAGGCGCCGCGGCGCGAGAAGATTTGCGCGACCTCGTCGTAATGGTCGGCGAATTCTTCGAGGGCGAAGCGCATGACGAGCCGCTTGCCGAGATCGAGGTCGCGCGGGTTCGGCAAGGCGACGTATTTCGCTTCGTCGTCGACGTCGTCGGGCAGTTCCTCCAAGTTGTCGCCGAACTCGGAATGCCAGAACACTTCGCCGGTTTCGCGGCAGAGATAGGCCGATGTGTCCGAATCTCCCGTGCTGAGAAACTCGAAGGCCGTGAAGATGTCGTCCCAGGCGACAGGCATGATCGAACTGCGCTCCCTGTCTTTCGTTGCGTCGTCACGGGGCAGCCTACCGAACCCCCATTCTTTCCGATCGCGCCGCGCGTTCAAGCTGGCGCGTGCTCGCCGCCCTTCGGCCGCCGAAAGTCATTATTACAACCCCGACACCATCCCCCCGACCGTCGACGCCGCCACCGCGACCCACACGGCGAGGCTGACGTCGCGCTCGGGATAGGCCTCGTGGAGCTGCGGCAGGCGCGCCCAGAGGGCGTAGCCGGCGATCAAGGGCGGCAACAACACGACGAATATCATCGCCCCGCTCACGTGGCGCGACACGGCGTCCAGCGCGACGAAAGCGGCGAGGCCGGACAGGGGATGAAGAAAGATCGCCGAGATCGCGACCCAGCGCGGCATCCGGCCCATGATCCCGCCGACCACGAGCAGCAGCGCCAGGACGATCCACAGCCACAGCGTCAGGAAGAACGCGCCAAAGGCTTGGCTGATCCGCTCTTCGCCGCCCCCGCTCGGGGGGACGGCGTTGGCGAGCACGGCGACGTAGAGGCCAATGGCGAGCGCGAGCAGCGCCATCATGCCGAACGGCGCGTTTCGCAGCTTCGATGACCACGCAGGCATGAGATTACCGCCGTTTCCCTGAATTTCTCGGCCGTCGCGGCCAATGTTACGGGACGGCGCGCGGCTGATGACGGAATTACCGCCGCCGCTCTCCCAATTGTCAAACCCCGCGCAACAATGCGATCCTCGCTTCGCAATCGCGACGGGGATCTCGGACATGGCGGGCGGCGAATTCGAGGTCGTGATCGTGGGCGGCGGGGCGGCGGGAATCGCCGCGGCGCGCCGCCTGCGCGAGGCCGGCGTCGAGGCGCTGCTGATCGAGGCGCGATCGCGGCTCGGCGGGCGGGCGTGGACCCTCGAGGCGGCCGGTTTTCCCATCGACCTCGGCTGCGGCTGGCTTCACTCGGCCGGGCGCAATCCCTGGACGCCGATCGCCGAGGCGCAAGGCCGCGCGATCGACAAGACGCCGCCGCCGTGGATGCGCCCGTCGGCCCAGATCGGCCTTGTCCCCGCCGACGGCGCCGCCTTCCGCGAGGCGATGTGGGGCTTTCACGCCAAAGTGGACGCCTATCCCGAGGGCGAGCCGGACCGCCCGGCCGCGGCGCTCCTCGAGCCGCAGGGTCCCTGGAACAATCTCGTCAACGCCGTCAGCACTTATTACAGCGGCGCGGAGCTCGATTTCGTGTCGCTGCGCGATCTCGCCCGCTACGACGACGACGGCGTGAACTGGCGCGTCGTCGAAGGCTTTGGCCGCGTCATCGCCGATCACGGCGCCGATCTGACGATCGCGCTCGACTGCGCGGCGGAGCGCATCGACCGCCGCGGCCGGCGCTTGCGCGTGGAGACGACGCAAGGCCCGATCGTCGCCGACGCCGTCATCGTCACGCTGCCGAGCGCCCTCATCGCCGAGCGGGAAGATTTGTTCTTTCCCGCCCTGCCGGAGAAGACACGGGCCGCGGCGGGCCTGCCGCTGGGGCTCGCCGACAAACTGTTTCTGTCCCTGGCGGATGCGGAACAATTCGACGGCGACAGCCGCGCTTTCGGCGACGCCCGCCGCACGGCGACGGCGGCCTATCAATTCCGCCCCTTCGGCAGGCCGATGGTCGAAGCCTATTTCGGCGGCGCGCTGGCGGCCGAGCTCGAGACGGGCGGCGAGGCGGCGTTCTTCGACTTCGCCGTTTCCGAACTCGTCGGCCTATTCGGCGCCGGCTTTGCCCGCCGGGTGGCGCCGCTGCAGCTCCATCGCTGGGGAAGCGATCCCTTCGCGCGCGGCTCCTATTCCTACGCCCTGCCCGGCAAGGCCGACTGCCGGGCGGCGCTCGCCGCGCCGGTCGACGGCCGGCTGTTCTTCGCCGGCGAGGCCTGCTCGCGAAGCGACTTTTCCACCGCGCACGGCGCCTTTCTCACCGGCGTAGCCGCCGCCGACCAGGCGATCGCGGCGCGGCCGCGCGGTTTGGCGTCCGCCGATCGATAGCCGGATGCGAAGCGAGGGAATCGCGTGGCGATTGCGCGCCGGCCGCGCTCAAATCCATTTTGCTGGGGAAAGCGGGAGCGAAGCAGGCCCGGCGGCGAATCTCGCGAAGCGGCCGGTATGGTTCGAATGGCCCGAATCATGCTTCATAGGCGGCGCGGAGGCACAATGCCGTCACTGACCATTCGGCACGTCACGACCTATCGCTACCGGCGGCCGGTCGCCTTTGGCGAGCACCGGATGATGCTGCGCCCACGCGACTCGCACGACCAGAGAGTGATCGAGGCGCGCCTTCGGATCGACCCGGAGCCAAGGAGCCTGCGCTTCGTTCAGGACGCTTTCGGCAATCATGTCGGGATCGCGCGGTTTTCCGGGCGCGCGAAGAATCTGCGCTTCGAGAGCGTCGTTCGCCTCGAGCATTCGCCGCTCGACGCCGCGAGCCTCGATCTCGAGGACGCCAGGGCCTTTCCGGTCGCCTATAGCGCCGACGAGACGCCGGACCTCGCCCACTACATCCAACGCCATCAAGCCGATCCCGACGGCGAAATTGGCCGCTGGGCGCGTCGGTTCCTGCCCGCGGATGGATCAATCGGCGCCTACGAACTGCTCACCCGGCTCTCGCGGGGCATCCATCGCGACTTCCTCTACAAACGGCGAGAAGCGAAGGGAATCCAGCCGGCGCTGGAGACGCTCCGGCTGGGTCATGGCAGCTGCCGCGATTTCGCCATGTTGATGATCGAGGCGGCGCGTTCGTTCGGCGTCGCGGCGCGATTCGCGTCAGGCTATCTCGCCGTCCCGCTCGACGATCCCAGCGAACCCTCGGGCGGCTCGGCCCGCGGCTCGACCCATGCCTGGGCGCAAGTCTATCTGCCGGAAGCCGGCTGGATCGATTTCGATCCCACGCACGGCGGCGCCGGCGCGAACGGTCTCGTCACCGTCGCGGTCGTGCGCGATCCGCACCACGCGATCCCGCTCCACGGCACCTTCACCGGCTTCGCGTCGGACCCTCTCGGCATGGAGGTCGAAGTGAGCGTCACGGCCAATGCGCCGGCGGCGGTCTCGGCCGTTCCCCAACGCTTCACGCGGCCCCGGATCGTCCGACAGGGTTGATCGACGGCGCGACGTCGAGGCGTTAGGGTGCGGCGACACATCGACATTCGCTCGTTCGAACTTGCGCGCCAATATCTCGGTTTCGACGCGCTCTCGGACGCCCGCTCGATCGCTAGGTCTTCCGCGTCGCCGGAAGACTACGAAGCCAGGGGGTTATGAATGAAGATTCGTGTCGGCTACGAGCTGATCTACGACTTTCCGCAAGCGACGCCGGTGATCATGGTTCTCGGCATCCATTTCACCCGCGCCTCCGACGTCATCGTCCCCGACAATCTGACCACCAGCCCCTCCGTGCCGATCTACCCCTACCGCGACGGCTTCGGCAATTGGTGCAGCCGCATCGTCGCTCCCGCCGGCCAAATGCGTTTGTCGGCCGACGGCCTCGTTCGCGACAGCGGCCTGCCGGACGCGGTCGCCCCTTCGGCTTGGCAACACGCGGTCGAGGATTTGCCGGCGGAGACCCTCGTTTATCTCCTCGGCAGTCGCTATTGCGAGACCGATCGCCTGTCCGAGGCGGCCTGGAGCCTCTTTCATAATTCGCCGCCGGGATGGCCGCGCGTCCAGGCGATCTGCGATTTCGTCCATCGCCGCATCGCCTTCGGCTACGAGCATGCGCGCGCCACCATGACGGCCTGGGAGGTCTTCAACGAAGGCCGGGGCGTCTGTCGCGACTATGCGCACCTGGCCATCGCATTCTGCCGCTGCATGAACATTCCCGCGCGGTATTGCACGGGATACCTCGGGGACATCGGCATGCCGCCGCCCTATGGCCCGATGGATTTCGCCGGCTGGTTCGAGGCCTATCTCGGCGGGCGGTGGCATACGTTCGACGCGAGGAACAACGTGCCGCGAATCGGCCGCGTGCTGATCGCGCAAGGGCGCGACGCGGCCGACGTGCCGATCACCCACACGTTCGGCCCCAACACGCTGGTCAGTTTCAAGGTCTGGACGGACGAGGTCAGTTAGTCACTTCGCGTAGAGGCCGGCGATCTCCTTGGCGAAAGCGCCTTCGATCGCCTGACGTTTCAGCGTCGGCGTCATCAGGGCGGCGGCGATAGTCCAGGGTTCGAGCGTCAGCCAGACCTTGCGCGGCGTCGCATAGTCCGGGAAATGGGCGACCGCGCGCCCGGCGCGGCCGAGCGGAGATTCCTCGATCGCCGCGCCGGCCGCTCCGCCCCGCGCCAACTGTCTTCTCTCGGTCATATCGCCGATATACGCCTTGCCAAAGCGGAGGCGCCCCATGGAAGACGAAGCGGAACTCGATCAGATGCAAGCCGCCTACAAAGCGGCGGTCGAGGAATGGATCAAGGCGATCCGAGAGGAAGAGGCGCTGGCCTCGGTCAATCATTCGGTCGCCGAAGTCGACGAGTGGGAGGCCGCGCATTTTCGCGAGGACGAGCTTCGCAACGCAGTCAAAACCGCCAAGAAGCAATACGAGGACGCGCTGCGCCGCAAGTTTTTCGACTTCTAGCGCGTTACGGCGCTCCGACGGCGGCTTGGCCAACGCCAATTCCTTGTGAATTGGCCGTGCGCCCAAGCCCGCGTTTGTTCTTCGGCCGCCGCGCTCGCCGCGGCGGACCGCCGCCTCGAATTCGGCCCGCGAGATCGTTTTCGCGCTTGACAGCCGATCCGCCTTCCCTGCGTAATCCAGCTGTTGGGCGTGGATTGCCGGGCGGGGTCACTTAAAAACATTCTGTGCATTCGAGCCGCGCGCGAAACGCGGCCGGCGCCTCCAGCTGTTGCGGGGGTTTGCGTGGCGGGTTGCGTTCAAAAAGGGTGGAGGCGCGTCGCGGCGGCCTCGCTGGCGGTTGTCGTTCCCGCCGCGGCGCTCGCCGGCGCCTGGACGTGGCCCGAAGGAACGGGCCAGGCGATCCTTTCGCTGACGGCGGGCGAGGGCGACTTCGGCGGACAGACCGGCGCCGGCGCCGGCGCCGCGCGCGAGACGCGCCTCGAAACCTCCCTCGACATAGAATACGGCCTGCGGGACTGGCTGACCGCTTTCGTTCAGACGGGGCTCGAAGACTACGCCATCGCCGCGCCGATCGCCGATTCCTATCGCGGTCTCGACTATAGCGCCGCGGGCCTGCGCGCGCGGTTGTTTTCGTCGCAATCGCTGGTCTGGTCGGTGCAGGGGACCGCGCTCGTTCCCGGCGCTGAGGACGCCCTGCGGCCCGCGCAGGCCGGCAACACCGGATTCGACAGCGACTGGCGCATGCTCGCCGGCTCGAGCTTCGTCCTCGGGAGCTGGCAGAGCTTCCTCGACGCCAGCCTCGGCTATCGCACGCGCGCCGACGGTCCCCCCGACGAGTGGCGCGCCGATCTGACCTTCGGCGTCCATCCGCGCCAGGACGTGACGATCATGGTGCAATCCTTCAACTCCGTCTCGAACGGATCGCGGGCGGCGCTCTTTCCCGCGGAGCAAACCATGACCGTCGAGCCGAGTCTCGTTTACGATTTCAACAAGATCTGGTCGGTGCAGCTCGGCGCGTACACGACGCTGAGGGCCGTCAACGCCAACCGCGAAAGCGGGATCGTCGTCGCGCTGTGGCGGCGATTTTGACGAGCCGACCCTCCCTTTCGACGCCTGCCTCCCACGGCGAGCGCGCGCGGCGCCGCCTTTGCAATGGGCTGTTAGGGCCGCGACAGGCGCGGCGCGCGAGGATCGAGCCGATGAAGTCGCAAAGTCACGGGCGCTATCGCTACAGCGCGATCAAGACGCGGCCGCAATACGACTGGCCGGGCGGCAAGCGGCTCGCCGTCTATCTCGGGCTCAACCTCGAGACCTTCGCCTTCGCAGAGGGATTCGGCGCCGCTCTGGCGCCGGCGCCCCATCAGCCCGACGTGATGAACTATTCCTGGCGCGACTGGGGCAACCGCGTCGGCGCGTGGCGGCTCATCGATCTCTTCGCGGCGGAGGATTTTCCCGCCTCGATCCTCCTCAATTCCGACCTCTATGACGAAGCGCCGGATCTGATCGCGGCGTTCCGGGCGCGCGGCGACGAAATCGTCGGGCACGGCCGCACCAATTCCGAACGTCAGGGAACCCTCCCCGAGGCCGCCGAACGCGCTCTGATCGAAGAGGCGACCGCGCGCATTCGCGCGCACGAGGGGCGAGCGCCCGCGGGCTGGCTCGGTCCCTGGATTTCCGAGAGCGCGGCGACGCCCGATCTCCTCGCCGAGGCCGGCTATCGCTATGTGCTGGATTGGGCGATGGACGATCAGCCGGTATACCTCAGGGTCCGCGGCGGGGGACGGCTGCTCGCCGTGCCCTATCCGCAGGAGCTCAACGACATCCCCGCCATCGTCGTGCGCGGCGCCAGCGGCGCCGAGTTCGCCGACATGATCGTCGACGCCTTCGACGAGATGCTCGAACAATCCGCCGAGGCGCCGCTGGTGATGGGGATCGCGCTGCACGCCTATATCGTCGGCCAGCCCCACCGCCTGCGCCCCCTGCGCCGCGCGCTGCGCCATATCGCGGCGGCGCGCGAGCGCGTCTGGATCGCCACCGCCGGCGCCATCGCCGACCACTGCCTGGCGCTGCCGCCGGGAATCGCGCCGGGGAGCGAAGGCGCGGACTGAGCGCGGGCTTGCGGGCAGGGTCGCGATCGAGCCGCCAATTTCCTCCTACTTGCGCCGTGGCCGCAAGACATTGCGCCGCAGGAATCGGGTGGCCCGAAGGTTTGGCGCGCTGCATGCTTCGCCTCCCCCTCATTTAAGGAGACCATCATGAATTTCCGCATTTCTGGCCTGTCGCCAGAGCCTTTTCGTTATCTCTATGGGCTGAGCGAGGAAGAATTGGCTCTAAAGGGCGCCAAGCGCTACGTCGTCGATAAGAAACCTGGCTTTCCCGATCGCATCGCGATGCGCGACGTTGATCTCGGCGAGCGAGTTCTCTTGCTCAACCACGTCTGCCAACCCGCCAATACGCCCTATCGCGCCACGCACGCAATTTTCATTGGGGAGGGGTCCGAGGTCCCTTACGACCGCGTTGGCGAAATCCCTGAGGTCATGAGGCTGCGATTGTTGTCTCTGCGGGCCTATGACGCCGAGCATATGATGATCGACGCCGATGTTGTCGATGGACGGGAGGTCGAGCCCGTCATCCACCGCCTTCTTGCCAATCCTCAAGTTGCGTACATCCATGCGCACAACGCAAAACGCGGCTGCTATTGCGGTCTAATCGAGCGCGCCTAGCAGCCTTGCTCGACGAAAGGGTCGTGCCGCCGGCGTCAAAATCAACAATCCCTCCCGCCAATTCCAACCTCGAAATATCAGGCGCCTGACGCGTGCAAAATGGCGGGGCGAATGTCTCTCCCCACCCGCGCCGGCCACTCGCCGGCCGGCGCCATGCGTTTCGATCTTCACCGCCAACTCCACAGCCCTTGCGGGAACGAAAGCGGCGCCGCAGATTGCCCCCTTGGGCGACGCCTTGCGTCTCGATCGCCCGCAAGAAAAATTCGGCTGGGGAAACGCGACCATGGCGGCATCGGATTTCATGCTCGAGGCGAGCGACGGCGCGCGCATTTTCGTGCGGCGTTGGCTTCCCGACGCGCCGCCGGGGGCGATCGTTCAGATCGCGCATGGGCTCGCCGAACATTCCCAGCGTTACCAGGATCTCGCCCTCGCGCTGAACCGCGCCGGGATCGGCGTCTACGCCGACGACCACCGCGGTCACGGACGGACCGCCGCGCCGGACGAACTCGGCTTCTTCGCCGCCGAGGACGGATGGCGATTGTGTCTCGCCGACCTGTGGACGCTCAACCGCCGCATCGCCGCCGACCATCCCGGCGCGCCGATCCTGTTTTTCGGCCATTCCATGGGCTCGTTCCTGGGCCAGAGCTTCATCGTCGATCACGGCGAGGCGCTCGCCGGCGCGATCCTGTCGGGCTCCAACGGACGCCCGCCCGCCATCGCCGCCGTCGGCGCCCTCGTCGCGCGCTTCGAGCGCTGGCGTCTGGGCCCGCGCGGCAGAAGCGCGCTTCTCAGGGCGATGATGTTCGGCGAATTCAACAAGCCGTTCCGGCCCGCGCGCACCGATTTCGATTGGCTGTCGCGCGATCCGGCGCAAGTCGACGCCTATGTCGCCGACCCGCTGTGCGGCTTCGACGTCACCACGCAACTGGTGATCGATCTCCTCGGCGGATTGGCGCCGCCGCTCGCGCCCGACGCGATCGCGCGCATTCCCAAGACCTTGCCGATCTATGTCATGAGCGGCGCGCGCGATCCCGTCGGGGTCGATCTCCAGAGCCTGATCGACGCCTATCGCGCCGCCGGCCTCGCGCCGAAAGTGCGCCTCTATCCCGACGGCCGGCACGAAATGCTCAACGAGATCAACCGCGAGGAGGTCAAGACGGATCTGATCGCGTGGATCGAGGGCGTGCTGGCGAAATCGTGACCCGCAGACGGCGCGATCCCTGTTGGACTTTCTCGCCCATGTCGCTATGCCTGCCGCAACGACATTGCGGGGAAAGCGGCATCGGGATGGCGGCTGAGGGGCGACGCGGCATCGCGGACGACGCGGGCTGGAGTTTCAAAGCACGCGGCGCGGCGGCCGAGCCGGGAGCGGGGCTCACACTAGCGCTGTTCGCCGCTTTCGTCGCGGTGTGGTCGGCGTATTTCGCGATCTCGCAAGCGCCGGCCTCGGTCCACAACGACATGGCCGAGGCCTATGTCTGGGGCCAGGAGTTCCAGCTCGGCTATAACCAGCACCCGCCGTTCTGGGCCTGGATCTGCGGCGTCTGGTTCTCGGTCTTTCCGCGCGCCGGCTGGGCCTTCGCGATCCTCGGCAGCCTCAACGCCGGGATCGGCCTTCTCGGCGCCTGGCGGCTGATCGGCCGCTTCGCCGAGGGCGAGAAACGGTCGGCGGCGACGCTGCTGCTGCTGCTGACGCCGTTCTATACGTTCCTCGCCTATAAATACAACGCGAACTCGATATTCCTGTCGATCTGGCCGTGGACGCTCTATTTCTTCCTGCGCTCCGTCGATGGGCGCGGCCTCCTCGACGCGGTTCTGTTCGGGCTGTGCATGGGCCTGGCGCTGTTGTCGAAATATTACGCGCTGATCCTTGCCGCGACCTGTCTGATCGCAGCGCTCCAGCATCCCCTTCGCCAGCGCTATTTCGCCTCGGCTTCGCCTTACGTCTCCGCGGGCGTCGCCGCCGCGCTGTGCGCGCCGCACCTGTGGTGGCTGTTGTCGAGCGGCGCGCCGCCGCTGCGTTACCTCTCCCGTATCTCCGGGCGCGGGTTCGACGACGTCGCCTTCCACGCGGCGACGGCGTTTTTCGGCGCGCTGGCGCAAAACGCGCTCGTCTTCGCCGTCGTGGCGATCGTCGCGCGCCCGCGGCCGAGCGAAGCGGCGGCGACGATCCCGGCGCAATGGACGAACCCGCGGTTTCGCCTGCTGACGATCCTCGCCACGGCGCCGCTGATCCTGACCGTGCTCGCGGGGCTCGCGCTACGCACGAAAGTCTCGACGAACATGCTGATCGGAACGTTCAGCCTGATGCCGCTGCTGGCGATCGAAATCGCCGGGGCGCGCCGCCTCATGCGGTTGCGCGCCGCCGCCGCCGGGCTCGCCGCGGCGCTGAGCCTGGGCGCGCTCGTCGCCTCGCCCGCCGTCGCGCTGGCGAGAGCGTGGTATTCGCACGACGCCGACGACGTTCAGCCGCGCAAGGAGCTCGCTGCGGCGGCGACGAGTTTGTGGCGCGAGAAGACCGGGCGGCCGCTGGCCTATGTCGGGGGCACTCACCTCTACGAAAACGGGGTCGCCTTCTACAGCCCGGACCGGCCGCACGGCTTCGTCCATTTCGATTTCTTCCGCAACCGCTGGGTCACGCCGCAGGCGCTCGCCGAGAACGGCCTGCTTTCGGTCTGCGTGAAAGACGATGCCGATTGTCTCGCCGCGACCGCCGCCCTCGCCACGCCGCAGGCGACGCAGACGGACATGACACTCGCGCACGACTTTTGGGGCCACAAGGGAAAACCCGTCAGTTTCGTCGTGACGATCATCCCGCCGCGCGGCGGTTGATCGGCGCCGCGTCGCGGCTCAAGGCGAGCCCGCCTTTCCTTCCTTCTCGCGCCAACGATCGAGTGTTGAAGACGCCCTGGGCGCCTCAATCGAATCCCGGCTCGCATTGACCGCTTCAAGCACGGGGAGCGTGCGGTCGGGCGCGACGGATATGGCGTATGTCGCGGCGGTGCGACGAACCGAAATGTTCGGGTGGTCGAGCAGCGCGAGCAGCCGGGTCAACGCGTCGCGGGCCTTCAACTCGTCGACGATCTCGCGGGTTTCTCTGGTGATTCGATTGTACAATTCGACATCGAACGGCTCGAATTCGCCGCCGAGAAATCGCGTCGCGTAGCTGCGAATCCCGGCGTCCTCGAACCGCGCGACCAGTTGGTCCGTCGACATGTCCTTAACGGTTGGGCGGGCGGGCGGGCGCTTCTTCGCCCGCGCGCGAAGCGCGATGACGTCCTTGGTCGATAGGTCCGCCGTGTGCGCCGAGATCGCCGCGATCGCCCAATCCGGATCGACCGGAAGAAAGTTCATGGCGGCGTAGAATCGCACGTCGACGCTTTCGTGATCGAACAGCGGGCGCATCTTCTCGATCGGCTTGCGCGCACAGAGTTCGGCGCCGATCGCTCTGAGTTCAAGTTGCATCGCTTTACGTTCCGGCGTCGCCTGTGGGGTCTTAGACCAAAAAGTCCAGAGGCTGCGAAGCGCCTCAGCCAGGCGGACGAACTCGGCGATCAATTCATCGGTGCTCATTTGAGCATAGGCTTCCGCGCTCATTGCAGGACTCCAAATTTTCGTAAGACCGCTAACCCTATTTCGCGCTGGGTCTCAAACTCGTCTTCACCGATCACGTCTCTTCGGCGACGTTCTTGAGGATCGCCAGGGTCGATTTCATTGTAGTATGCGGTGATCAGTTCATGCTTTAGCCTAGCAACCCACACCAAATTGCTGGGATCGTCGATGGCGTCGCGCCCGAATTTTACGACCACGTCTTTCTCGACGTTATCGTCGTTCTGCTCGACGATATGATGCCGCTCATAGCCGAGAGTGTTTTGCGTCGGCTTCGCCTGGAGCTCCTCCAGCGTCTTGGGCGGATCGAAATAGGCGTTGGTCTGTTCGATCGCGCGCTGCTCGCCGTCGTTGAGCGCCGAGGGCCCGAGTTGTTGCGCGAGCTCCCATACGAGTGCGACCGCATCGCCATACGGCCCGAACTCGGAAAGCCCGCCCTTCTCCGCGACGTCTTTCACCAATTCGCGCAGCGCCTTGTTGAATCTCGGCGAGGGCCATGCGCGCATCCGCGCGGTCAGCGCCCTGGCCTCGCGCACAACTTCGGCGAACCACCCCGGATTCGGCTTTTGGCCGGTGCGCGGATGCTTGGCCGGATCCCAGTCGCCCTTGAGGAGGCCGCTTGCCGCGAGTTCGGCGGCCAGCCTCCCCCAATCATTCGACGCAGGCGTCCCCTTCTCGAGGGGCGGCGGATCGGGAAATTGCAGCAGCACCGCGGCGATCCCCGCCAGCGCCAAGTCGCCGCGATCGAGCGCCCGCGCGACCGACGCGAGCCCGCCCGCCTTCGCCGTCGTGTCGATCGGCAGGCCGTATCGCGCCGTCAGTTCGTCGTCGAGTTCGCTCTGCGGGCGGACGGACCAGACTTCGCGACCGCCGAAACCGCGCTCGCGACGCAACAGAGGGACCGAGCCGACGAACAGGCCGTCGCGCCCGCATTGGACGCCTCCCGGCCGCAGACCGAATATTCGCATCGCGGGCAAATGCAGCATCAGGCCCTCGTCGTTGAAGTTCCGGGACTTGTTGTTGATTGGAACATAACAAGAACAGTCTGTCGACTCTTTTCAACGCGGCGCGGCGTTTGATCGCGGCCGGGCGGCGATCGGCGCGGCCCGGCGCGGCCGCCCATTGCCATGCCGCTTGCGCGCGTCTATTCGGACGCAGGGCTCATCACCGACAGGACGCGCCGCGTTGGACGACAGGGAACCGAAAGTCGACGAGGCGCTCGCCATCGGCCACGGGCTGAAGAGCGAGGAATACGCGCGCTTCGTCGCGTTGATCGGGCGCACGCCGACCTTCACCGAGCTCGGCATCGTCTCGGCGATGTGGAACGAGCATTGCTCGTACAAATCCTCGCGCCTGCACCTGCGCAAGCTGCCGACCAAGGCGCCGTGGGTCATTCAGGGGCCGGGCGAGAACGCCGGAGTCATCGACATCGGCGACGGCGAGGCCTGCGTCTTCAAGATGGAGAGCCACAACCATCCCTCGTTCATCGAGCCCTATCAGGGCGCGGCGACGGGCGTCGGCGGCATCTTGCGCGACGTCTTCACCATGGGCGCGCGCCCCGTAGCTTGCCTCGACTTCCTGCGCTTCGGCTCGCCCGACCACCCCAAGACGCGTCATCTCGTCGCAGGCGTCGTCGCCGGCATCGGCGGCTACGGCAATTCCTTCGGCGTGCCGACGGTCGGCGGCTCCGTCGGCTTCAACAAGGGCTACGACGGCAACATCCTCGTCAACGCCATGGCGGTCGGCGTCGCGCGCGCCGACGCGATTTTTTACGCCAAGGCGACGGGCGTCGGCAATCCGATCGTCTATCTCGGCTCCAAGACCGGGCGCGACGGCATCCACGGCGCGACGATGGCCTCGGCCGCGTTCGAGGCCGACGCCGAGGCCAAGCGCCCGACGGTGCAGGTCGGCGATCCCTTCGCCGAAAAGCTGCTGCTCGAGGCGTGCCTCGAACTGATGGCCTCGGGCGCGGTGATCGCCATTCAGGACATGGGCGCGGCGGGCCTCACCTCCTCGGCGGTCGAGATGGGCGCCAAGGGCGATCTCGGCGTCGAACTCGATCTCGATCGCGTCCCCTGCCGCGAAGCGGGGATGAGCGCCTACGAGATGATGCTGTCGGAAAGCCAGGAACGGATGCTGATGGTGCTCCACCCCGAGAAGGAGCCCGCCGCCGAAGCGATCTTCCGCAAATGGGGTCTCGATTTCGCGATCATCGGCAAGACCACGGGCGCCAAGCGCTTCGTCGTCAAGCATGGCGGCGAGGTCAAGGCCGATCTGCCGATCAAGGAACTCGGCGACGAGGCGCCGCTCTACGATCGGCCGTGGACGCCGACGCCGAAGTCGCCGATTCTCGACGCGGCGAGCCTCGCGCCGCCGGTGTCGACGCGCGAGGCGCTGCTGAAACTCCTCGCTTCGCCGGATCTGTGCGGCAAGCGCTGGGTTTATGAGCAATACGACACGCTGATTCTCGGCAACACCATCGAAGGTCCGGGCGGCGACGCGGCGGTGGTGCGGCTCGGCGACGGGCCGAAGGGCCTGGCGCTGACGACCGACGCGAGCGAGCGCTATTGCGAGGCGGACCCGGTCGAGGGCGGCAGGCAGGCCGTCGCCGAGGCCTGGCGCAATCTCATCGCGGTCGGCGCGCGCCCGCTCGCGCTCACCGACAATCTCAATTTCGGCAACCCGGAAAACCGCCACGCGATGGGGCAGTTCGTCGGCTGTCTCACCGGCATCGGCGAGGCGGCGCGCGCGCTCGACTTCCCCATCGTCTCCGGCAACGTCTCGCTCTACAACGAAACCATGGGCGTCGGCATTCCGCCGACGCCGGCGATCGGCGGCGTCGGGCTCGTCGCTGACGTGGCGCAAGCCGCCACGCTGGCCTTCAAGCGCGCAGGCGACGCCGTGCTGCTGATCGGCGGGAGCCCAAGCTGGCTCGGCCGTTCGGCCTGGCTGGCGACGATTCTGCGGCGCGAAGAGGGCGCGCCGCCGCCGGTCGATCTCGCGGCCGAGCGGCGCAACGGCGAATTCGTCTTCTCGCTCATCCGCGGGTCCAAGGTCGGCGCCGTGCACGATCTCTCGGACGGCGGCCTCGCGGTCGCGCTCGCGGAAATGGCGATGGCGGGCGGGATCGGCGTCGCGATCGATGAAAGCGCGGTCGAAGGCCCCGCGCACGGCTTTTTCTTCGGCGAGGACCAGGGTCGCTATGTCGTGACGGCGCGCCCCGACGATTGCGAAGCGCTTCTTACCGAGGCGCGCCGCGCCGGCGTCCCGGCGATGCGGCTGGGGACGACGGGCGGGCGGACGCTCGATCTGCCCGGCGAGGCGCCGCTTGCAATCGCGGCGCTCGTCGAGGCGTTCGAATCGTGGTTTCCCGCCTATATGGACGGGCCTGGGGGAGAGCGGGCATGATCAACTTCGTGGTGGTGAAGGCGCTCGCCGGCTTCAACTATGTTCGTCCCGATCAGGTCGTCGCGATCGCCGCGTCCGAGCCGACGAAGTGCAGCATCTACCTCATCGGCGGCGTGACGATCCCCTGTTCGGAGCCGGCCAAGGACGTGATCGCAAAATTGGCGGCCGCGACCGGGGATCGGCCGAGCGAACCGCAAGTGGAGACGAAATAACCATGGCCATGTCCGTCGCCGAAATCGAGAGCATGATCCGCGAGGCGTTTCCCGACGCGCGGATCGAAGTCAAGGATCTGGCCGGAGACGGCAATCATTATTCCGCCAACGTCGTCAGCGCCGCCTTCGCGGGCAAGAGCCGCGTGCAGCAGCACCAAATGGTCTATGGCGCGCTCAAGGGCCGCATGGGCGGCGAGCTGCACGCGCTGGCGCTGCAGACTTCGGCGCAATAGCCGGAATTCGGGACGGGCGGCCGGCCTCGAGGCGTCGCGCGCGTTCAGCCGCCGTCGCCCGCGCCGATGAAGCGAGCGCCGGCGCGGGCTCGACGGCTTCCCGCGGCCTCACGGGATCGTGACGACGACTTTGCCGAGCGCGCCGCGTCCGGCGAGCAAGGCGATGGCCTCGCCGGCGCGCGCGAGCGGAAAGCGGGCGGAAACGCGCGGCTTGATCTTGCCGGCGCTGTAAAGCGCGATCAACTCGGCGTTGTTGGCCGCGTTGGCCCCGGGATCGCGGCGCGCGAATTCGCCCCAGAACACGCCGACGATGTCGCAGCCCTTGAGCAACGCGAGATTGAGCGGAATCCTGGCGATTCCCGCGGGGAAGCCGATGATGAGAAAGCGGCCCCCCCACGCGATCGCGCGCAGCGCCGCTTCGCTGTAATCGCCGCCGACGCTGTCGTAGACGACGTCGGCGCCGTTTTCGCCGCAAGCGATTTTGAAGAGATCGGTGAGCTTCTTGGCGCCGTCCTTGTCGAACGGGCCCGAGGGATAGACGACGCCGGAATCGGCGCCCCAGCTCATCGCAGAATCGACCTTTTCCTGCGTCGAAGCGGCGGCGATGACGCGCGCGCCCATCGCCTTGCCGAGTTCGACGGCCGCGGAGCCGACGCCGCCCGCCGCGCCGAGAACCAGCAGGCTCTCGCCCGGCTTGAGATGCGCGCGATCCTTCAGCGCGTGATAGGTCGTGCCGTAGGTGAAGAGCAACGAAGCCGCCTCGTCGAACGGCATGGCGTCGGGAATCGCCATGACGCGCGCCGCGGCGACCGCGACTTTCTCCGCCATGCCGCCCCAGCCCGGCGAAGCAAGCACGCGCTGGCCGATCTCCAAGCCCTCGACCTCGGCGCCGACGCTTTCGATCACGCCGGAAACCTCGCCCCCCGGAGAGAAGGGACGCGGCGGCCTCATCTGATATTTGTCCTCGATGATGAGCGAATCGGGAAAATTCACGCCGCAGGCGGCCACGCGAATGACGACCTCGCGGGGTCGCGGCATGGGATCGGCGATTTCCTCGAGGACAAGGGACGCGGGCCCGCCCGGAGCCTTGCTCAATACGGCTTTCATCGATTCAAGTCTCCGTTCGCGAGGCTCGTCCCTCGCTCGGCGCCGATGCTAGCGGTCCGATCGGCGAAGGCAAGCCGACTTCGCATGCGTTTGTGCGCGCGCGCCGACTTGACAGGCCCTCGCGCCGCCGACGAGGGTCATCGAACCGGCATTTCCGAAAGAGCCCATGGACGATCCTCATCTCACCCAGCCGCTCGCGTCTTTCCAGGGGGAGCGGCCCGAGGCGCCGGAATGGTTTACGCGCGTGTTGCGTCACAGGCCCGCGCGCGGCTTCGTCACGGTCGCGGGAGCGAGGATCGAGACCTTGACCTGGGAGCCCGCGCAGGCGCGGACGAAGCCGGGGCTCCTGCTGCTGCACGGCAGCGGCGCGCATGCCGACTGGTGGTCCTTCATCGCGCCTTTTCTCGCTCACGGCCGGCGCGTCGTCGCGCTGTCCTGGTCGGGCATGGGCGGCTCGGACTGGCGGCCCCGCTATTCGCGCGAACTTTTCCAGCGCGAGGCGATCGAGGTCGCCGAAGCGACGGGGCTCAACGAGAGCGGGCCGCCGATCCTCGTCGGACATTCCTTCGGCGGCCGCATGGCCCTGACGCTGACGGCCGCGCATGGCGAGAAATTTTTGGCGGCGGTCATCGTCGATCCGCCGGTGTTCGCGCCCGACCGACAGAGGCAAGGCGGGCGCGGCGATCGCGAGTTCAAGCCCCATCGCGTCTATCCGACCTTCGCGGCCGCGATGGCGCGGTTCCGCTTCGCGCCGGTTCAGCCCTGCGCCAATCTCTTCATCGCCGACCATATCGCGCGCCTCGGCCTGCGCCAGATTCTGCCGCCCGAGGGCGACGGCTGGACCTGGCGGTTCGATTCCTTTCTGTGGCGGGACATCGAGCGCGAGGATCCGGCGCCGCTTCTGCGCGCCGTCAAGCGCCCCGTGGCGGTCATCCGAGGCGGGGCCTCGAAGCTGGCGCGCGCCGAGGACGCCGCTTACGCGATGAGCCTGCTCGCGCCCGGTTCGCCCTATTTCGAGATTCCCGAGGCCGATCATCACGTCATGGTCGATCAGCCGCTCGCCTTGGTCGCGGGCCTCGAGGGCTTGCTGGCGGGCTGGCCGAGGCCGAGTTGAAAGGCCGCTACGCCTCTTTGCCGCCGAATCCCGCCGCCTCGATCGCCAGATGCGTCTTGTTCTGAAAGCTCGCGTCCTGGCCGGAAACGAGCAGGTCCGCCGCGCGCGCCACCGCGTCGCAGACCGCTTCCACCCAGGGCAGTTCCGACTTGGCGAAGTCGCCGAGCACGAAGTTGTAGACCAGCGCCTTGTCGCCGGGGTGGCCGATGCCGAGGCGGACGCGCTTGTAGTCGTTGCCGATATGGGCGGTGATCGAGCGCAGGCCGTTGTGGCCGGCGGCGCCGCCTCCCACCTTGACCCGAACCTTGGCGGGAGCCAGATCGAGTTCGTCGTGGATGACGACGATCGCGCCGAGGTCGAGCTTGAAGAAGCGCATCGCCTCGCCGACGCTGCGGCCGGATTCGTTCATATAGGTCTGCGGCATCAGCAGCGCGACGCGCTGCCCACCGATCAGCCCTTCGGCGACGAGCCCCTGGAAGCGCGCGCGGAACGGAGCGATGCGATGCGTCTCGGCGATTCGCTGCACGGCCATGAAGCCGATGTTGTGGCGGTTCTTGGCGTGGCGCGCGCCGGGATTGCCGAGGCCTGCGATGAGAAGCATGACCGCTCGCTTAATGAAAAAGCCCGCCCGCCTCGAGGGGCGGACGGGCCTTGAGCCTAGAGACCGGCGCGCGGCCGACGCGTCACTTCTTGGCGGCCGGCTTGGCCGGCGCGGCGGCGGCGCCCTTCGCCGGAGCGGCGGCGGCGCCCTTGGCGGGAGCCGCGGCGGCGCCCTTGGCCGGAGCGGCGGCAGGCGCGGCGGCGGCGGCCGGGGCGGCGCCCGAAGTCGCGACGGCGGCCGGCGCCTCTTCCTGGAACACCGTCGGCGGCACGATGGTCACGACGGTGTAGTCGGCCCTGGTGTCGGCGGGCCGGCAGCCCTCAGGCAGCTTGAGGGTCGAGACATGCACGGAATCGTGGAAGTCGAGACCGGTGAGATCGATGGTGATCGACTCGGGGATCGCGTCCGCCGGCGCCAACAATTCGACGGTGTGCAGCACGAGATTGACCGCGCCGCCCTTCTTGAGGCCGGGCGAAAGCTCGCGATTGACGACATGCACGGGCACGCCGATGCGCACGCGCGAACCGGCCTTGAGCCGGAAGAAGTCGACGTGCACCGGCTTGTCGGTGACGACGTCGAGCTGATAGTCGCGCGGCAGGACGCGCTCCTTGCGGCCGTCGATCTCGAGCTCGAAGATCGAGGTCAGGAAGTGGCCGGCGTAGATGTGCTTGTTGATTTCCTTGAAATCGACCGAGATCGGCTCGGCTTTCTCGCCGCCGCCATAGATGACGCCGGGTACGCGGCCTTCGCGACGAACGGAGCGGGCGGCCCCCTTGCCTGTCCCGCTACGCGTCACGGCCGCGAGTTGCTTGATCGCTGCCATGTCGTATGTCCTTTAAGTTGATCGCGCCCTGCCTCCAGGGGTGTCGGAAACGGCGCGAAGCGGCGCTTATAGAGAAGGCGGGCGCGAAGGGCAAGGTCGGCCGGGGCAGGTTCGCCGCGCGGAGACGATAAGCCGCCCTTCCCCCTTAACCAAATGGCGCAAGACTTGCTAGAAGATGGACCGATTCGCGGGCGAGGGCGCGAGGGGCCTTCGATTCGCAGGCTTGGAGCAAAAGCGATGACGGAGCGCGTCGGGCGCAAGAAAGTTCTCATGATCCTGCATCAGGGCCATTCGACGCCGGGGCGCGTCGGCGCCGCCCTGAATGCGCTCGGCGCCCGGCTCGACATTCGCCGCCCCAGCCTCGAGGAGCCCTTGCCCAAGTCGCTCGCCGATCACGACGGCGTCATGGTCTTCGGCGGGCCGATGGGCGCCAACGACGAGCACGACTGGATCAAGCGCGAGATCGACTGGCTGGCGGTTCCCTTGCGCGAGCAAAAGCCGCTGCTCGGCATTTGCCTGGGCGCGCAAATGCTGGCCCGTCACCTGGGCGCGCGAGTCTTCACCTATCCCGACCGTCGCGGCGAAGTCGGCTATTTCCCGATTCTCCCGACGCCCGCGGCCGACCGTCTGTGCGCGGCGCGGTTTCCGCGCTGCGTCTACCAATGGCATTTCGACGGCTTCGACGTGCCGCGCGACGCCCAACTCCTGGCGAGCGGGGCTGAGGATTTCCCCAACCAGGCCTTTTCCTTCGGCGCCAACGCGATCGCCCTGCAGTTCCACCCCGAGGTGACTTACCACATGATGTGCCGCTGGACGACGCACGGGCACGAGCGCCTGAGCCGGCCCGGCGCGCAGCCGCGCCGCGGCCATCTCGACGGCTGGTTCCAGCACGACGGAAACGTCGCGAATTGGCTAGGCGCGTTTCTGCCGGCCTGGCTCGCGGGCCGCGCGGCGCGCCGGGACGGCGGCGCTCGGCGAGCGGACGAAAGCGGGCGCGCGACGCGATCGTCGCCGCACGACCATGGCGGGCGCGGCGATCGGGCCTTTGAGCTCGTGGATAATCTCTGACGTTTGGCGCCGATGGATAAGTCCGCGTTAAGAGGAAAGCTGTCATAGCGAATAACCGGCGGCGTCGGCCGCCAACCGGGGAACGCCGACTCAAGAAGAACGACGCCCTGGCCGCCGCCGACGACGCCCGCCTGGCTCAAAGGGAGACGCCGCCGCGCCGAGATCGTCAGCGTTGGGAGCATGCGTTCAGTGAGATCGCGTTCCGGTTCGAAGCGCGCGAAACGCTTCGATGGCGAAGACGAATCGGGGGGGCTGCATGTCCGAGACGCGCATGGATACGGTTGATCGGCTCGACGAGCGCCGGCACGGATTCAATCTCTTTCTCGTCGGGTTTCTGGTTCTTTTCTTCGAACTGGCCTGCATTCGCTGGTTCTCCGCGAACGTCATCTTCCTGCAATTCTTCACCAACGTCGTTCTGATCGCCTGCTTTCTGGGCATGTCCTGCGGCTGCCTGGCGGCGCGCCGGCGCTGGGACTGGCTTTCGGCGTTTCCGCTCATCGCGCTCGCAACCTTCGCGGCGACGCACGCGCTTCTCGTCCTCTACACCTATTGGGGCGGACTCGCGGTGGATGTCGGACATCAGGCCTCGCCGCAGGAGGTTTTCTTCGGCACCGAATACCGCAACCCCGACGTGGCTCAATTTGTCGTCCCGATAGAATCGATCGCCGCGCTGTTCTTCGTCCTGATCGCACTGATGTTCGTCGGGCTCGGCCAAGTGCTGGGCCGCGCCTTTGACGCCTTTCCCAATCGGGTCCTCGGCTATTCCTTGAACATCGGCGGGAGCCTCGTTGGCATCCTGGCGTTTTCCGCGCTGTCCTTCGCGCAGGCGCAGCCGGCGGTCTGGTTCCTGATCATTTTCGTCGGCATCGGCTATCTCCTCTATCAGGACCAAGCTCTGTCGCGGCCGCGTCTCCTGACGCTCGCGCTGTTGACGATCATCCCCTTGATTCCCACCGATCGCACCGGCCTGCACGAAATGCGCTGGTCGCCCTACTACGCTGTCGATCGGCAGAAAGTGACCGGCGAAATCACCGTCAACACGATCGGCCATCAATCGATGGTGCCTTTCGAGGCCGGCGGCTCGACCTACTCACTGATTCACTTGCTGGAGCGGCAAAGCGGCGGCCCGCCGTTTCAAGACGAATTGATCATCGGCGCCGGCTCGGGCAACGACATCGCCCACGCCTTGCGTTTCGGCGTGGGCGCCATCGACGCCGTCGAGATCGATCCGGTGATACAAGACATCGGCATCCGCTATCACCCCGACCAACCCTACGAAGACAAGAGAGTGGTCCGTCATCTCGACGACGGCCGGCACTTCCTGCGCACCACCGACCGCAAATACGACTTGGTCGTATACGCCCTCGTCGACTCCCTGATCCTGCATAGCGGTTACGCCAACATCCGCCTCGAAAGCTACCTCTTCACCGAACAGGCCTTCGAGGACATCCGTCGGGTGCTGAAGCCGAACGGCCTTTTCGTGATGTACAACTACTACCGTCAGGGGTGGATCGTTCAGCGGGTCGCCGCCATGGCCAAGCAGGTCTTCGGATGCGATCCGATCGTCCTCCCGCTGCCTTACGCGGAAACGTTGAAATCGTCGGACGCGGCCGGGTTCACGACCATCATCGCCGGCTGTAATCCTGGGATAGCCGAGGCGTTTCGGCAGCACGGCACGTTCTGGCTGAATGTCTCGCCGCCCGAAAATCTGGCCGTGAACGGGTTCGCCGCGCTCTCGGACCTGGCGCCCACCGGGCAGCGCGATCGCTGGTTGAAGATCGCGCCGACGCGACTGATCGTCGATAACGATGCGCCCGCGCTTGCGACCAGCGACGACTGGCCGTTCCTCTACATCAGCGGAAAGTTGATCCCGGCTCTGACCGTGCGCTCGATGATCGTGCTGGGCGTGCTCGGGATCGCGATGGTCTACCTTTTCATGCCGAAGGGCCGCCTGCGGATCAACAACCGCATGTTCTTCTTGGGCGCGGCCTTCATGCTGCTGGAAACCAAAGCGGTCGTGCAGATGGCGCTGCTGTTCGGCAGCACGTGGCTGGTCAATTCGGCCGTGTTCCTCACCGCGCTCCTGTTGATCCTCGCCGCCAACCTCTATGTCCTCAAGACGCCTTCCGGCAGGCTGCTTCCGCATTACGCGGCGCTGCTGGCCTTTCTGGCGGCCGCGCTGCTGGCGCCGTTCGATACGTTCCTGAGCGGAGGAATCCTTTGGCGTTATGTCATCCCTTGCGTGCTCGCTCTTGGACCGATGTTCTTCGCCGGCGTGATCTTCGCTCGCTCGTTCCGCGATGAAGCCGACCCCGATCAAGCCTTCGGGTCGAATATCGCGGGATCGGTGATCGGCGGCCTGGCTGAGTCCTTCTCGACTCTCCTCGGCTTCCAACACCTGCTCGTCGTGGCTATCTGCTTTTATATCTTGTCGATCTGGGCGCCGTCGATTCGCGCGAAGCTCCGCTGACGGCGGCGCGCGCGTCGATATCGACGCGTCAATTCACGAGAGCCTCGAATCAGCGCGGCGTCGGCATTTCGACCGGTTTGCCGACCGCCGCGACTCGGCTGTCCGGCTCGCGGGAATCAAGCGTCCAATCTTGCCCGTTAGAACAGCGAGCCCTGCTCGTCCTTGCGCGCGCGCCCCCTGGCGCGCCGGGCCACAGGCTCGCCGGCGGGTCCGTCGGCCGTCGCGGCGATCTCGCCGTCGGCGAATTCGATGCGCAGCGGCTGATGGGGCGCGATCGCGGCGGCGCGGGGCAGCGGCGCGCCGGCGGCGGCGCGAACGAGGGCGAAGCCGCGCGCGAGCACGCTGCGATAGCTGACCGCGCTCAAAACCTGCGACGCAGCCGCCAGACGCGTGCGCCGGCGCTGCTGCGCCTCGGCGAATGCGCGTCGCAGCCGGCCCTCGATCTGGGCGAGCATTCGCGACCGCTCCCCCGCCCGCCGCCCCTCGAGGCGCGTCAAGGCGCCGAGCCGCCGCGCCGCCGCCGCGAGGCGCTCCTCGCGCCCCCGCCTCTCGCGCCGCGCCTCGCGCAGGAAATCGCTCGCGGCCTGCCGCAGCGCTTCGCGCGGGCGCGTCGTCAGCGCGCCGCCGGCGCGCGCCAGGCGCTGCGCGAGGCCGCGCTGGCGCTCGCGCATGCCCGCCACCCGCGCGCGCGGCGATTGCCGGGCGAGGCGGCGCGACAGCAAGGCGATGGCGAGCGAGCGAGCGTCGACCCCCTCGCGCGAGCGCGAACGCAGCGCCGCGAGCGCCGAATCGAGCCGCTGGCGCGGCATCGCCAGGATCGCTTCGCCCGACGGCAGCGCGCGAGCGAGCGCGCGCAGCTCGGAGCGCCGGCGCTCGCTCAGGCGCAGGATCGCGCGCCGGCGGCGCCCGTCGAGATCGGCGATCGTCGCCATGAGTTCGGAGCGCACCGGCACGCTCAGCTCGGCCGCGGCGGTCGGCGTCGGCGCGCGCACGTCGGCGGCATGGTCGATCAGCGTCCAGTCGGTCTCGTGGCCGACCGCCGCGATCAGCGGGATTTCGCTTTCCGCCGCGGCGCGCACGACGATTTCCTCGTTGAAGCTCCAGAGGTCCTCGAGCGAGCCGCCGCCGCGCGCGACGATGAGAAGGTCGGGCCGGGGAATCGCGCCGTCCGGCGCGAGGGCGTTGAAGCCGCGGATCGCCTGCGCGACCTCCGCCGCCGAAGTCTCCCCTTGCACGCGCACCGGCCACACCAGCACGTGGACGGGAAAGCGATCGGAAAGGCGATGCAGGATGTCGCGGATCACCGCCCCCGTCGGCGAGGTGACGACGCCGATGACGCGCGGCAGATAGGGAAGCAATTGCTTGCGCGCGGCGTCGAACAGGCCCTCCTCGGCCAATTTGCGCCGCCGCGCCTCGAGCAGCGCCATCAGCGCGCCGACGCCCGCCGGCTCCAGCGATTCGACGATGATCTGATAGGCGGACTTGCCGGGAAAGGTGGTGATCTTGCCGGTGACGACGACTTCGAGCCCCTCCTCCGGCTTGACGCGCATGCGGCCGAAGACGCCCTTCCAGATCACCGCGTCGAGGCGGGCGTTGGCGTCTTTCAGCGAAAAATAGACGTGGCCCGACGAATGCGGGCCGCGGTAGCCGGAGATCTCGCCGCGCACCCGCACATAGCCGAAGCGGTCCTCGATGGCGCGCTTCAGCGCGCTCGACAATTCGCTGACGGAAAATTCGGGGGCGTTGGCGCCGGATGTCGCGGATTCGCTCATGTCAGGACTATGCCGCAGACGCAGCGCCGGGGCCAGGGCGGCGGGGGGCCGATCGCGCCTATGGCGTCGCCGCGCGAAACCCCTTAGAAGCCCCAAAGATTCACCCGACGGCGGGAGGCCATGATCTCGCCTCCTTGTCTGGCCATAGCTTCGCGATTCGATCGGTGGCGGGGCGGGCGCCGTCGACCGAGAAAAAAGGCGTCCTCAGACGAAACGATGACGAAGCGCATGATCGATAGAACCGTCAGGCGCGCCGCTCTCGGCGCCGTCGTCGCCATCGTCGCCGCCCTGAGCGCGGCCGAGGTCGCGCAGCCGCAGAGCGCCGACTGCGCGCGGCTGCGCCAGGCGATAAACGACGCCTCGCACAGCGACCAGGGCGCGCAATATCAGGCGGCCGCCGATCGCCAGCGCGAGGAGCTCGATCGCACGACCGCCTACGCCCGCTCGATCGGTTGCGACCGCAAGCAATTCCTGTTTTTCGGCTCGGCGCCGCCTCCCCAATGCGGCCAGATCAACGCGCAGATCGGACGCATGCGCGCCAATCTCGACGAATTGCGGTCTCGCGCCGGCGGCGCAGGCGGGCGCGGCGAATTGGTCGCGCGCTACAACGCGCAATGCCTCAACGCGGCGCCGGCGCAGCCGACGAACTTTCTCGAAGCGTTGTTCGGCGGCGGCCGCTCGGGGCCCAACACCGTCGAGGCGGTCCCGCTCAACCCGGACGCGACGCAGGAAAAGCCGACCGACGCCAATCCCGGCGAGGCGCGCGCGGGATCGAAAGCGGTCTGCGTGCGCTCCTGCGACGGCGGCTTCTTCCCGGTTTCGTATTCGGCGAGCGGCGGGCGTCTGCAAGGCCTCGAAGACATGTGCCACGCACTCTGCCCGAACGCGGACGTGAGCCTCTACACCTATCCCGCGGCGGGCGAAATCGAGCAGGCCGTCTCGATCAGCGGCGCGCGCTACATGGATAGCCCCGCGGCGCTGAAATATCGCCAGAGCTTCGATTCGACCTGCTCGTGCCGGCGGCGCGGCCAAAGCTGGGCCGACGCGCTGGCGAACGCCGAAATCAAGCTCGGACGCGAGTCGAAAGGCGATATTTTCGTCACGCCGGAAAAATCGGCCGAGATGTCCCGGCCCAAACTCGATCCCAAGGCGAAGCCGGCCAAGCCCCCCGCGGCGCCCGACGCCGCCAATCCGCAGAACGCCGACCCGGCCGTCGACAATCTGAGCCAGCAGGCCGCCACGATCAGCCGCGAGGCGTCGGGCATCGCCGGCGGCGACGCCCAGACGGGCGCGCGCTACAGCGCAGGACAGGGCCAGACGGTCGAGGTGGTCGGCCCCGACGGCGTCAAGCGCCGCGTGCGGATAATCGATCCAACGCTCTGACCCGCCCGATGAGCGGCAGCAGCGCGGCCAGCTCAGGCCCCGATTCGCGGCCCGTGAGCGCGAGCCGCAAGGGGTGGAAAAGATCCCGGCCCTTGCGGCCCGAGAGGGTTTTGAGCGCCGCCGTCCAGGCGCTCCAGGTCGCGCCGCTCCACGGTTCGGGCGGCAGGCACGCCGCCGCCTGATGGAGAAAGGCGCGGTCATCGAGAAGCGGCTCGGTCGGTCCATGGATCACCGCCCACCAGATTCGCGCCTCCTCGAAGCGCGTCAAATTGCCGCGCACGGCGGCCCAGAAAGGCTCGGCGACCGGCCCGGCGATCCCCAGCGCCGCCAGGCGCTCGCGCACCGCCTCGAACGACAGGTGATGCAGCGTGCGCGCCGACAGCGCGCGAAGTTCGGCTTCGTCGAAGCGCGCCGCCCCATGAGAAATATTCTTGAGATCGAAGGACGCGGCGAGTTCAGCGAGCGAAGCGACGGGATGCACCGACTCGGCCGAGCCGACGAGCACCGCCAAAGCCGCCGCGGCCAGGGATTCGACGCCGCTCTCGCGCAGCGAGGCGATCGACAGGGCGCCCGAGCGCTTGGAGAGCCCTTCGCCGCTCGCGTCGGTGAGCAGATTGTGGTGGCCGAAGATCGGCGCGCGGCCCGCCAGCGCCTCGAAGATCTGGATTTGCACCGCCGTGTTGGTGACGTGATCCTCGCCGCGAATGACGTGGCTTACGCTGAGATCGATGTCGTCGACGACGGACGGCAAGGTATAGAGATAGGTGCCATCCTCGCGCTTGAGCACGGGATCGGAAAGCGAGGCGCAGTCGATATGGCTCGGGCCGCGCACGAGATCGTCCCATCGCACGAGCGTCGGCTCGAGTCGGAAGCGCCAGTGCGGGCGTCGTCCTTCCGCCTCCAGCGCGACGCGATCGGTCTCGCTCAGGCGCAGCGCGGCGCGATCGTAAATCGGCGGACGGCCGAGCGCCTGCTGGCGCTTGCGCCGGCGATCGAGCTCCTCGGCGGTCTCGTAGGCCGGATAGAGCCGCCCCATCTCGCGCAACGTCGCCGCCGCCGTGTCGTAAAGCGCCATGCGCTGGGACTGGCGGCATTGGAAATCGGGAACGACGCCGAGCCAGGCGAGATCAGTCTCGATCGCCTCGGCGTATTCGCGGCGCGAGCGCTCGACATCGGTGTCGTCGAAGCGCAGAATGAACCGGCCGCCCTCGCGCAGGGCGAAGAGCCAGTTGAGCAAGGCGGTGCGCGCGTTGCCGATGTGGATGCGCCCGGTCGGAGAGGGCGCGAAGCGGACGGTCGGAGGGGCGGACATGCGCCTTCATAGAAGCGTCGCGCGGGCGCCGCAATATGAGGTTTTCTTCGATTCGGGGCGAGACGCCCAGGGGGCGACATGACGATTCCCGCTCTGGCCGCCGGCGTCGCCGTCGCCGGTCTTACCATCCACGCTTTCAGCGCCGGCCTGGCGGCCTTCCGGTGCCGGCGGGATCTCTCGCGCCGTCCCGCGCCCGCCGAGGCGCCGCCGGTGAGCCTCGTGCAGCCGCTCTGCGGCGTCGAAGCCTTTTCCAAGGAAACGCTCGCCTCGATATTCGCGCTCGATTATCCCGACTACGAAATCCTGTTCTGCCTGGCCGACCCCGCGGACCCGATCGCGCCGCTGGTGCGCCGCGCGATCGCCGCCAACCCGAACATCCCGGCGCGGCTGCTGATCGGCGACGAGCGCGTCAGCGCCAATCCCAAGCTCAACAATGTCGTGAAGGGCTGGAAGGCGGCGTCGCGCCCCTGGGTGATCATCGCCGATTCCAACGTGCTCATGCCGCGCGATTACATCCAGCGCCTGATGGCGCGCTGGCGCGCCGACACCGGCATCGTATGCGCGCCCCCGATCGGAGCCCGGCCCGGGTCTTTCGCCGCGGAGGTCGAATGCGCGTTTCTCAACACCTACCAGGCGCGCTGGCAATACGCCGCCGAGACCCTCGGCTACGGCTTCGCGCAGGGCAAGACCATGCTGTGGCGGCGCGACGTGCTCGAGGCGGGCGGCGGAATCGAAGCGCTCGGCGCCGAAATCGCCGAGGACGCGGCGGCGACCAAGCTCATCCATCGCGCCGGCCTGCGCGCCCATCTCGTGAGCCATCCCTTCCAGCAGCCGCTCGGCGCTCGCGCCTTGCGCGACGTCTGGGCGCGGCAGGTTCGCTGGGCGCGCCTGCGTCGCGCCACGTTCGCGCTCTATTTCGCGCCGGAGCTGCTGACGACCAGTCTGTTCGCCCTGATCCCGGCGGCGATCGCCGCGCCGGAATTCGGACTGAGCGCGCCGCTCGCCGTCATTCTCGCCGCCCTCGTCTGGTACGGCGCCGAAGCGGCGCTGGCGCGCGCCGCGGGCTGGCCCCTCAAGTGGTCGTCGGCGCCCGCCTGGATCGCACGCGATCTGATGCTGCCGTGGCTGTGGATCGAGGGCTGGAAGGGCAAGCACTTCGTCTGGCGCGGCAACGTGATGTCCGTCGACGACGACGCGCTCGCGACGAACGGGCCGGCGCCGTTCCCGCCGGCCTGACCGCCGCCGCCCTCAAGCGTCCGCGAGCGCGGGATAATCCGTGTAGCCGTGGGCGCCGCCGCCGTAGAGCGTCGCGCGATCGAGCGGCGCCAAGGCCGCGCCGAGGCGCAGGCGTTCGACGAGATCGGGGTTGGAAATGAACGGCCTGCCGAAGGCGATGAGGTCGGCGCGCCCCTCGGCCAGCGTTTCGATCGCCAGTTCGCGCGTATAGCCGTTGTTGGCGATATAGGCGCCGGCGAAGCCGCGGCGAAGCGCGGCATAGTCGAAGGCGGCGATGTCGCGGTCGCCCTGCGTCGCGCCCTCGATGACGTGGATATAGGCGAGGCGGCGCTCGCTCAGCCGCGCGACGAGATAGCCGAACAGAGCCGCCGGATTGGAATCGGCGATATCGTTGGCCGGGCTGACCGGAGCGAGGCGAATGCCGACGCGGGCGGCCGGCCAGACCTTGAGGATCGCATCGACGACTTCGAGCGCGAAGCGCGCGCGGTTCTCGATCGAGCCGCCGTAGGAATCCTCGCGCTTGTTGGCGCCGTCGCGCAGGAACTGGTCGATCAAATAGCCGTTGGCGGCGTGGATTTCGACGCCGTCGAAGCCGGCGCGTTTCGCGTTGAGCGCGGCGTGCGCATAGTCTTGCACGATCGCCGCGATCTCGGGCGCGGTCAGCGCGCGCGGCTCGGAGACGTCGGCGAACCCCGTCTCGATGAACGTCTTGGTCTTGGCGCGGATCGCCGAAGGCGCGACCGGCGCGCCGCCGTTCGGCTGCAGAGACGTGTGCGAAATGCGCCCGACGTGCCACATCTGCACGAAAATGCGCCCGCCTGTCTCATGCACCGCGCGCGTCACGTCGCGCCAGCCCTCGACCTGGGCCTCGCTATAGAGGCCGGGCGTCCAGATATAGCCTTGCCCCTGCTGGCTGATCTGCGAAGCCTCGGAAACGATCAGCCCCGCGCCGGCGCGCTGACGGTAATAGGTTGCGGCAAGATCGTTGGGGGCGTCGGTGCCGTGCGTCGCGCGGTTGCGAGTCAACGGCGCCATTACGATGCGGTTGGGCAAGTCGAGATCGCCGAGCCGGAAGGGCTGCAGCAAGAGCGAGGCGTCGGGTTTCATGACAAGACCTTTCTTTCGAGGAAATGTTACGCGGGCAAAGTCAGCAGGCCGGCGGCGCCGGTTTCGTGACCGAACGCCAGCCGCGCGCCGCTGGCGTCCCAGCCGAGCGCGCTGATCGCGCCCTCGCCCGGCGCGCGCACCAGGATTTCGGCGGCGTCGCCGAGGCGGCAGAGCAGCACGAGGCCGTCGGCATAGCCGATGGCGACGACGAGCGCGCGCGGATGGAACGCGACCTGCGTCACCCGCGCCGCCCGGACGCCGCATTCGCGCGGCGCCTTGCCCATCGGGCCGTCCTTGTCGCGGAACGGCCAGACGATGCAGGCGTCGGCGCCGGAGGTGGCGAGCCAATGGCCGTCGTGCGACCAGGAAAGCGAGCGCGTCTTGCCGGGATAGCCGGTCATGCGCATGTTGCGCGAATCGGCGAGGCGCCAGCCGTGCAGCGAATTCTCCTGCATCGAGGTGACGAGAAAGCGCCCGTCGGGCGAGGCGGTGGCGTCGAGATGCGAGCCCTTCCATTCCAGCGCGCTCGGCTCGGCGGCGGCGTTGGGAAACCACAGCGACACGCCATTGTAATGGGCGAGCGCGAGGCGATAGCCCTTGGGCAGGAGACAAAGCCCGCGCACGGTGGTCGGCGCCTCGAAGGACTTCTCCGCGCCGGCGTTGTCGCGCGCGTGCGCCCGGCGTCCCGCGGCCCAGGCGATCGCGCCGCCGCGCATCGCCAGCGCGTCGATCCAGCGGCCCTTCTCGTCGGCGATTTCTTGCAGCGACCCGTCGGCTTCGATCGTCACGACGCGGCCGTCGTCGCCGCCGGTGAGAAGCCGCTTGCCGTCGCTGCGAGCCAGAAGGATCGCCCCGTCAGGGTGCGCGGCGACTCGCTTTTGCGCGCCCGCCTCGCCGATCAGAACGGCGCCGTCGGCCAGCGCCAGAGCCGGCTCGCCGTGGAGAAACGCCGCGCGCACGACATGCGCGCCCGCCGGCAGGGGCCGCACATGCTGGGTCAGCGAAGAAGTCGGCTCGGTCATCGCGGTCGCTCGGGCGCTGACGCAGTCAGGCGGCGCAGGCGAGGAAACCCTCGCGGATTTCGTCCTCGTCGAGGTCGCGGCCGATGAACACGACCTTCGACTCGCGCTTTTCCTCCGGCTTCCAGTCGCGCTGCGGTTCGCCGTCGAGCATCATGTGGACGCCTTGGAAGACGAAGCGCTTCGGGTCGTCCTTGAACGCGACGATGCCCTTGCAGCGCAGGATGTTCGGCCCCTGCTCCTGGGTCAGCTGATTGATCCACGGCATGAACTTGTTGGGATCGACGTCGCCTTCCAATCGCGCGGAAATCGATTGCATGTCTTCGTCGTGGTAATGTTTGAGGCCGTGATGGTGATGATGATGGCCGTGGCCGTGGCCGTGGTCGTGATGGTCGTGATCGTCGACGGTGAGGAACGCCGGCTCGATGTCGAGGATGCGGTCGAGATCGAAGGCGCGCCGCTCCAGCACGTCGGCGATCGCGACGTCGCATTTCTGCGCGCGGTGAAGCGTCGCATAGGGGTTGATCGCGCGGATGCGCGCCTCGACCTCGCGCAGCTCCGCCGGGGTGACGAGATCCGTCTTGTTGAGGACGATCACGTCGGCGAAGGCGATCTGGTTCTTGGCCTCGGGCGCGTCGCGCAGGCGCTGGGCGAGCCACTTGGCGTCGGCGATCGTCACCACCGCATCGAGCCGCGCCGCGGCCCGCACGTCCTCGTCGACGAAGAAGGTCTGCGCCACCGGCGCCGGGTCGGCGAGGCCGGTGGTCTCGACGATGATCGCGTCGAACTTGCCCTTGCGCTTCATCAGCCCCTCGATGATGCGGATGAGATCGCCGCGCACGGTGCAGCAGATGCAGCCGTTGTTCATCTCGAACACTTCCTCGTCGGCGCCGACGACGAGTTCGTTGTCGATGCCGATCTCGCCGAATTCATTGACGATGACGGCGTATTTGCGCCCGTGCGGCTCGCTCAGGATGCGGTTGAGCAACGTCGTCTTGCCGGCGCCGAGATAGCCGGTGAGCACGGTGACGGGAATTTTCTCGGGGGCGGCGTCGGTCATGGCGGTCAAGCGCTTGGCTCCGGGCGGATGGGGACGGGCAAGGCCCAGCATATAGGCCGCCCGGAGCCGAATGGGTAGGGGCGGGCCAACCGAGCCGCGTGCATGGCTCAGCCGCGCCCATTGCAGACGTTCGCCGGGCCATTTCCGCCCGAACGTCACGGCTTCTAGCCGAGGTAGCGCCCGCTCGCGCCGATCGCTGAAGTCACCAGACCGAGGGTCAGGTTGGTGGTGACCAGGAGCCGGATCGCCCTGAGGTTCGCCTCCGCGACCGGCCAGTCGGCGGCCGCAACCGCGCGGCGAAAACGCGGCCACGGCGCGAAATAGATGTAGGCGAAGATCGCCGCCATGACGACGCCCAGCGCCGTCATCGCGTCGACCGAGCCTCCGGCCGCGGCAAACCCGCCCAAGCCCAGAAACACCATGCCGAAGCCGCTGACGAGAAGGCTGGCCACGCAGAGCCAGACCCAAAAAAAGAAACGCGGGAAGACGCGGCTCCACAGCGACAGACGGACGGCGGGTTCGAGCGGGCCGGCGCTCGGCCGCAGAACCATGTGCGCGAAGAACATGCCGCCGACCCATACGACGGCCGCCAGAACGTGCAACGCCATCCCGATGATCATGCCGTTTCCTTCCGCGCTGACATCGCGCGTCGCGGCGGCGCCATCGCCATCCCCGCCCCCCTCAAACCCACCCCGCCAGCTCCCGCCGCGCCAAAGCCTCGAGGACGCGCATGCCGTCCTCGCCGTCGTTGAGGCAGGGCAGCGCGGCGAATTTCTCGCCGCCGGCGGCGTGAAAATAGCCGGCGTTCTCGACGCCGATTTCCTCCAGCGTCTCCAGGCAGTCGGCCGCGAAGCCGGGCGTGAGGACGGCGAGGCGCTTGACGCCCGCGCCGGCGAGCGCCTTCACGGTCTCCGCGGTGTAGGGCTCGAGCCATTGGGCGCGCCCGAAGCGCGACTGGAAGGTCATGCGCAGGCGCTCCGGCGACAGGCGCAACGCCTCGCCCAGGAGCCGCGTCGTCTTCGCGCACTGGCAGTAATAGGGATCGCCCTTGTCGAAATATTCGCGCGGGATGCCGTGGAACGAGGCGAGCACAATTTCCGGCTCGAAATCGAGCCCGGCGAGCGAAGCGCGCGTCGAGCGCGCGAGCGCCTCGATATAGACGGGATCGTCGTAATAGGGCGCGGCGACGCGCAAGGTCGGCTGCCAGCGCAGTCGCGCCAGCGCCTCGAACGCCTTGTCGCAGACCGTCGCCGTCGTCGCCGCGCAATACTGCGGGTAGAGCGGCACGAGCAGAATGCGGTCGCAGCCCTTTTCCTGCAGCGCGGCGAGGCGCTCGGCGATCGAGGGCCGGCCGTAGCGCATCGCCCAGTCGACCTCGAGACGGCCCTCCTCCGGCCCGCGCGTCAGCGCCTGGCCAAGCTTTTCCGCCTGGCCGCGGGTGATGGTCTTGAGCGGGCCCTCGTTGCGTTCGCGATTCCAGATCGAAGCGTAATCGCGCCCCTTGGGGCCCGGCCTTTTCGTCAGGATGATGAGATTGAGGATCGGCCACCAGATCCAGCGCGGCGTCTCGATGACGCGCCGGTCGGACAGGAATTCCTTGAGGTAGCGGCGCATCGACCAATAGTCGGTCGCCTCGGGCGTGCCGAGATTGACGAGGAGCGCGCCGACGCGCCCGCTGCGCACCGGCGGGTGGCCCTCGGGACGCCGCGAGGCGCGAAAGGCGTCGTGGGAGGTCGGCGCGTTCATGGGAGCTACCCTCGATTTCGCGTGAAGCTCGGCGTCAAGCCGGGGTGAAATTCGTCGCCACGCCGTTGATGCAATAGCGCAGATGCGTCGGCGGCGGGCCGTCGGGGAAGACATGGCCGAGATGCGAGCCGCAGCGCGCGCAATGCACCTCGGTGCGCGTCATGCCCCAGCTGCGGTCGACCGTCGTCTCCACCGATCCCGGGACAGGATCGTTGAAACTCGGCCAGCCGGTGCCGCTGTCGAACTTGGTCGCCGCTTCGAACAGGGGCTGGCCGCAGCCCGCGCAGGAAAAGACGCCGGCGCGCTTTTCATAATTGAGCGCGCAGCTTCCCGCCCGCTCGGTGCCGTGCTCGCGCATAACAGCGTATTGCTCCGGGCTGAGCAGCGCGCGCCACTCCGCCTCGGTGTGCGTCACGGGAAAGGCTTCCTGCTTCATCGGCTCGTCTCCACGGGGAACAATCTATCAGGCGATCCCTTGTCTGGGAACGCTCGCCCGCCGTTCGCCCCGCGCGCGCGGTTTGTTACGGCGGCGCCGGCTCGCGCTCGCGATCCATGAATTGCGCCTTGGCGAGGCCCGCGAAGACGCCGCCCTGGGCGACGAGCGCCTCGAAGGTTCCGGCCTCGACGATCTCGCCCTTGTCGAACACCAGGATGCGGTCGGCCTTGCGAATGGTGGCGAGGCGATGGGCGATGACGAAGGTCGTCCGCCCGTGCGTCGCCGCGTTCAGGGCCTGCTGCAACTGCCGCTCGGTGGCGGCGTCGAGCGCGCTGGTCGCCTCGTCGAGGATCATGATCGGCGGGTCCTTGAGCAGCGCCCGCGCGATGGCGAGGCGTTGGCGTTCGCCCCCCGAAAGATTGCGTCCCCGCTCGCCGACGATCGTCGCCAGGCCGCGCGGCTGATCGCGCACGAATTCGCTCGCCTGGGCGCGTTCGAGCGCCAGCGCGATTTCGGCCGGGGTGGCGTCGGGCTTGCCGATGCGAAGGTTTTCCTCGATCGAGCGCGCGAAAATGAAGGGCTCCTGGAACACCACGCCGATATTGTCCCGCAACGAGCGAAGCGTCATTTCGCGGATGTCGCGGCCGTCGATGGCGACACGCCCGCGCGAGGGATCGTAGACCCGGTGCAGCAGGGCGAGCGTCGTCGACTTTCCCGAGCCGGTCGCGCCGACCAGCGCGATGGTTTGGCCCGCCGGCGCGTCGAACGAAATGTCGCTCACCGCGTCGCGCCCGCCGCCGTAGGAAAACGACACGCATTCGAAGCGCACGTGGCCGTCGAGACGCCCGACGGCGACAGCGCCGGGGCGGTCGACGACGCTCGAAGCGGTGTCGATCACGTCGAAGAACTGAGCGAGCTTGGGCGCCTGGCCGAACAGGAAATTGACGAAGCCGACGATCTGTTCGAGCCGGCCGATCAGCATCGTCGCCAGGCCCATGAAGGTCGCGATTTCGCCGATGGTGGTCAATCCCCGGATATCGAGCCAGACGCCGGTGAGAAAGATCGCCAACAGCGCCAGCGTCGCGCTGGAGCGCGTGGCGACGCTCGCCAGCGCCCACCAGGTGAGAACGGGGAATTGCGCGTTCAGCAGGCGGTCGGTCAGATTGCGCAGCGCCCGCGCCTCCTCCTCGATCCGCGCGAAGCTCTGAACGACGGGCAGGTTGCCGAGCACGTCGGAGACGCGCTCCGCCAGATCCGCGCTCACTTCGTCCGCCGCGACCTGCATCGTTTCGGTGCGCCGTATGACGAGATTCATCACGGCGCCGAAGACGACGACGAGCGCGATGAGAATCGCGCCGAGGCGCCAGTTCTTCAGCAGGGTCAGCGGCAGCAGCACGACGAGCGCGACGAGGCCGGCGCAATGCTCGCGAAAGAACGACAGCCAGACCCCGAACATGCCGTTGGAGCCCTCGATCATCACCTTCAGCAGGCGCCCGGAATGGGCGCTCGCGTGAAAGCTCATGGGCAAATGCAGCACATGCTCGAAATAGGCCGCCATCACGCCGACGCGCTGGCGATGGGCGAGCCGATCCGCATGCAGCGCGACCCCAATGCCCGCGACGATCGAGAACAGGCCGAAGCCGGCCCAGGCGGCGAGCCAGGGCGCGAGGTCCGCCCAAAGCGGCGCGGCGCCGGCCGCTTGCGCGCCCGCGAGACGATCGATCACCTTGCCGTAGAGAAGCGGCTCGGCGAATTGCGCCGAAGCCAGGGCGACATTGGCGACGACGAGCGCGCCCGCCAGACCCTTGACCGGCCGCAACTGAGCGAGAACGCGGGCGTAAAGGCGCAAGAAGGACATGGCGGGCGGGTCGGTTCTCGAAGACGGGGTCTCGTCGCCCCTCGGGATCGCGGCGAGCCGAACCGATTGCTTTTAGGCGAACGCGCCCGCAAAATCACGGCCTATGTCGCCGAACCCGTTCATTCTCGCCGCGGCGCGCCGGGCTTTCGCCGCGATCGTCGTCGCCGCGGCCTTCTATTTCTCGATCGCCTACGGGCTCGCGCCGGAGCTGTGGCGGCATTACGAGCATCAGAGGGGTCTGGCCGACAAGGCGATGACGACGGCGACTTCGCTCGGAATACCCGGCGACGCGCTCAACGTCGGCCTGGAGGGCCGGCGCGAGGATATCGTCTGCGCGATGCGCGCGGCGGGCTGGCGCCCCGCCGATGCCGTGACGTGGCGCTCGAGCGCGCGGATCACCGGCAGCGTGCTGCTGCGTCGCGCCTACCCGACGGCGCCGGTCAGCGACCTCTTCTACGAAGGGCGCCGACAAGACCTGGCGTTTCAAAAACCCTCCGGGACGAGCCCGAGCACGCGCCACCACGTGCGCTTCTGGCAGGTTCTCGACGCCGGCGACGCCGGCTTGGCCGTCTGGCTCGGCGCGGCGACTTTCGATCGCAGCGTCGGCGTCAGCCATTTCACCGGCCAGGTGACGCATCACGTCGCGCCCGACATCGACGCGGAGCGCGATCTCCTCTCCGTCGATCTCGCCGGCGCCGGCCTCGTCGAGGCGTCCTATTTGGTGAGCGGCGTCGGCCCGACGCTGTTCGCCCGCAACGGCGGCGGCGATCCCTATTTCACCGACGGCGAAATCGTCGTTTCGCGCCTCTCCGAGAATTGCCGAGCCAGCGCCGGCGCGCCGGTCGTCCTCGACAGCCCGCCGGCCGTGCGAGCCAAGAACAGCCTGTTCGCCTGGGCGGCATGGTTGTGGCGGCGGCCGCCTTGAGGCGCCCTCGCGCCCTCCGACGCTCCGGCGCGCTCGGGCATTCTCCACTTTCCGCCGAGCCGATCGGCTAAGGCCTCGCCGCCGCAAGCGATTTTTTCGACATTATTGACCCAACGCAACCATTGAGGGCGCGCTTCGATCACACATGACAAGACGCGGCGGACGCGTCCTATGACCGCGTCCGCTCGCATGAGAATGGAGGAACTCGCATGGCGACGCTGCTTTCCTGGACGAGTGTCGGAATTGGCGATCTCGACGTCTTCATCCCGTCTCCGCCTTGCTTGGTCGTGTACACTTCGTACGTCGACGATCAACCCGAGAGCTCGGTGACCTACTTCTGGCAAGACGAGAACACCGGCATGCTCAATCATCAGCTGCTCTACACGGCGCCGGCTCCGTTCGAGACCGCGCTGGCATGGGCGCAGGAGCATGCTCCCACGCGCAGCATCGAGCGCATCCATGTCAAGCATGCGCGGGCGAAGAAGCTGCCCGAGCCGAAGGCCGCCGCCAAGCCTGCGGCGAGAAGGACGGCGGCGAGAAAGACCGCGGTGAAGAAGACGGTCGCCAAAAAGGCCGTCCGCGCCGCGAAACAACCCGCGGCCAAGCGCGCGAAGAAGTGATCCGCCGGGGATCGTCTAGGCCTGATGGCGCGCCCGCCGCTCAGCCCGAAAACACCACCGTCTTGCCGCGGTTGAGCAGCACGCGATCCTCGAGGTGATAGGCGAGCGCGCGCGCGAGCACGCGCCGTTCGATGTCGCGGCCCTTGCGCACGAGATCCTCGGGCGTGTCGCGATGGCTGATGCGCTCGACGTCCTGCTCGATGATCGGGCCTTCGTCGAGGTCGGACGTGACGAAATGCGCGGTGGCGCCGATCAGCTTCACGCCGCGCGCGTGCGCCTGGTGATAGGGCTTGGCGCCCTTGAAGCCGGGCAGGAACGAATGGTGGATGTTGATGCAGCGCCCCTGCATCTTGGCGGCGAGCCCGTCAGAGAGAATCTGCATATAGCGCGCGAGAACGACGACGTCGGCCTTCGAATCGCGCACGACCCCCCAGACCTGCGCCTCCTGCTCCATCTTCGTGGGCTTGGTGACCGGCAGATAGTGAAACGGGATTTCGTCGAAATCGATATGGTCGTATGCGTCGCGGGGATAATTGGCGATGATCGCGACGATGTCCATCGCCAGTTCGCCGCTGCGCCAGCGGTAGAGCAGGTCGACGAGGCAATGGTCGAAGCGCGAAACGAGCAGCGCCACACGCTTCTTTTCGTTCTCGGCGCGGATCGACCACGTCATCTTCAGCGCGGCGGCGATTTGGGCGAACTCGGCGCGCAACGCGGCGACGTCGGCCTTTTCGTCGGCGCCGTTGAACGCCACGCGCATGAAGAAGACGCCGGTCTCGGTGTCGTCGAACTGCTGGGCTTCGAGGATGTTGAACCCGCCCTCGAACAGGGCCGTGGAAACCTTGGCGACGATTCCGGGGCGGTTGGCGCAGGACAACGTCAAGATGTGGCGCGCGGCGGACATGGGCGGCAAACCTTTCCTGAACCGGCGCGCCGATCCGCGACGCGCCGCTCGCGCGACGTTGCTAAAGCAAAGCCGCGCCTGCGCGCAAGAGCGCCGCAGGCGGGCGGCTCAAACGTAAAGTCGGGGCGCCCGCAAGATTTTTCCTCGGGCGCGTCCGCGCCGCCGAGCCGGCGCCGCCTTTCGCGCGCTACGGCCTGACCTCGGCCAGGACGCCTTCGACCGTGGGCAGAATCGCGGCGACGATTCTTGCGACGCCGTCGCGCGTCGGGTGCAATCCGTCCCTTTGATTGAGCTTGGGATCGCCCGCCACCCCGTCGAGAAAGAACGGATAGAGCGCGACGCCGAAGCGCTTGGCGAGATCGGGATAGATCGCGTCGAACCGCCGGCGATAGTCGAGGCCCAGATTGGGCGCCGCGCGCATGCCCATCAGCAGGACCGCGACATGGGCCGCGCGCGCCCGCTCGAGAATCTGCGCCAACGCCGTCTCGGCGGCTCCCGGATCGAGGCCGCGCAGCATGTCGTTGGCGCCAAGTTCGACGATCAGCGCGTCCGTGCCCTCCGGCACGCTCCAATCGTAACGCGCGAGCCCATCGGCGGCGGTCTCGCCGGAGACGCCGGCGTTGGCGACCTCGACGTCCCAGCCGCGGGCCTTCAGGGCGCGCGCGAGGGCGTCGGGAAACGCCTCGCCCGGCGGCAGCCCGTAGCCGGCGGTCAGGCTGTCGCCGAGGGCGACGACCCGCAGCGGGCGCGTCTCGGCCGACGCGGCGCCGAGGCCGAGCGCCGCCAAGAGAACCCCCGCTCGCGCCAGCGCGAAAACCTGGACGCGGATGCGCGAATGCCCATATGTGGCGTTCTCCAGCCGAAGGAATCTCTTCACGATGACGGCTCCTGCGATCGAATTGCGCGACGTCGACTTGAGCCTCGGCGAAGGCGCGGCCAGGGTGCATATATTGCGCCGGATCAATCTGACAATCGACAAGGGCGAGGCGGTCGGCCTCGTCGGCGCCTCCGGCTCTGGCAAATCGACGCTGCTGATGACCATGGCCGGCCTGGAAAGGCCGGACAGCGGCTCCATCCTCATCGACGGCGTCGCCATCCAGTCCATGAGCGAGGACGCGCTGGCGCGATTCCGCGGCGCGCGGATCGGCATCGTCTTCCAGTCCTTTCATCTGATCCCGACGATGACTGCGCTCGAGAACGTCGCCGCGCCGCTGGAGCTCGCCGGCGCGCCCGACGCTTTCGAGCGCGCCGGCGTGGAATTGGCGCTGGTGGGGCTCTCCGAGCGGCAAAGCCATTACCCCGCTCAGCTTTCGGGCGGCGAGCAGCAGCGCGTCGCGCTGGCGCGGGCGCTGGCGCCGCGGCCGTCGCTGCTCATCGCCGACGAGCCGACGGGCAATCTCGACGAAGCCACCGGGCGCGCGATCATCGATCTGCTGTTCGACGTTCCCTCGCGGCGCGGCGCGACCCTGGCGCTCGTCACCCATGATCCCGCCCTCGCCGCGCGCTGCGATCGAACGCTGCGCATGCGTTCGGGCGTCCTCGAGGCCCCCGCCCCGGCGAGCGCATGAGCGAGGCGCTTTCCCCGCCGCCACGACGAGGCGCGCGCCTCGCCCTCGCGCGCTTCGCGTTTCGCGATTTGCGCGGCGGGCTCGCCGGCTTGCGCATTTTCCTGATCTGCATCGCGCTGGGCGTGGCGGCGATCGTCGCGGTCAATTCGCTCGCGCGCGCGCTCAACGACGGACTGGCGCGCGACGGCCGGACGATTCTGGGCGGCGACGCCTCGTTTTCGCTGATCCATCGCGAACTCGCTCCCGAGGAGCGCGCGTTCCTGCTGCGTCGCGGCGACCTCTCGACCATCGCCACGATGCGCGCGATGGCGCGCAACGGCGCGGGCGAGGCGAGTCTGGTCGAGATCAAGGCGGTCGACGAATCCTGGCCGCGGCTCGGTCAGGCGGTTTTCGAGCCCGCGATGGCGCCCGGCGCGGCGCTGGCGCGGCGCGAGGATCGCTATGGCGCGGCGGTCGAGGAGGCGCTGCTCGACCGGCTCGATCTCAAGATCGGCGACACGTTCGATCTCGGCGCGGCGCGCATCGAGATTCGCGCCAAACTGATTTCCGAACCGGACCGCCTGGCTGCGGGGATCGGCCTCGGCCCGCGCGCGCTCATTTCGCAGGACGCGCTGCGCGCGAGCGGCCTCGTCCAGCCGGGCTCCCTCGTCCGTTGGACGACGCGCGTGCTCCTGGGCGCCGGCGGCGCGCCGCCCAACGAGGCCGCCGTCAAGACGTTTCTCGACGAAGCGAAGGCGGCGTTCCCCGAGGCGGGTTGGGAAGCGCGATCGCGATCGAACGTCTCCCCGGACTTTTCGCGCGACCTCGACCGCTTCGGCGAATTCCTCGCGCTCGTCGGCTTGATCTCGCTCGTCGTCGGCGGCGTCGGCGTCGCCAACGCGGCGCAAGGCTTCGTCGAGCGCAAGCGCGCGACCTTGGCGATCCTCAAGGCGCTGGGGGCGAGCGGCGGCGCGGTCGTCGCCCTGGCGCTGGTCGAATTTCTCGCCGCAGCGCTGATCGGAATCGGCGCGGGGCTGGCGATCGGGGCGGCGACGCCCTTCGCCGTCGCGGCGCTCTTCGCTTACCTTCTGCCGTTGCCGCTCGCGCCGGCGATCTACCCGGGCGAACTGGCGCTCGGCGCGCTTTACGGCTTGCTGACGGCGCTGACCTTCGCCGTCGCGCCGCTGGGGCGCGCCCACGACATCCCGGTGTCTCAGCTGTTTCGCGACCTCGTCGAGACGCATCCCGCGCGGCCGCGCCTTCGCTATCTCGCCGCCGCGGCGCTCGGCGGCGCGACGCTCGCCGGCGCGGCGGTCCTCGCCAGCCCGCAGCGCACGGTGGCGATCGTCGTCGTCGTCGCGACGGCGCTCGCCTTGTCGGCGCTGCGCCTCGTCGCGCTCGGCGCGATGGCGCTGGCGCGCCGGGCGCCGCGCGTTCGGTCCGTCGCCTGGCGCATGGCGATCGCCAATCTTCACCGGCCCGGCGCCCTGACCCCGTCGGTCGTTCTGTCGCTCGGGCTCGGCCTGGCGGTTCTCGTCGCGCTGACCCTGGTCGATTCCAATCTTCGCGGCCAATTGCGGCGCGCCAGCCCCGGCGAGACGCCGAGCTTCTATTTCCTCGACGTGCGCAGCGCCGAAATCGCCGCGTTCCGCCGCTTTCTCAGCGTCGAGGCGCCGCAAGCAAGAATCGTCGAAGCGCCGATGATGCGCGGCCGGATCGTCAGGATCGGCGACGCGCCGGCGGAAGGCTTCAAGGCCAAGGAGAGCGTCGCCTGGGTCCTCGAAGGCGATCGCGGCGTCACTTTCGCCGACGCGCCGCCGGCGGGTTCGCAAATCGTCGCGGGCCGCTGGTGGGACGCCGGCTATCAGGGACCGCCGCTCGTCTCGCTCGAGGCGGGCGTCGCCGACGGGCTCGGCCTGAAAATCGGCGATGCGATCACGCTCAACGTTCTCGGCCGCGATGTCACCGCGACAATTTACAACCTACGTAAGGTTAACTGGCGAAGCTTCGCCATCAATTTCGTCTTCGTCTTTTCCCCCGCCACGTTCAAAGGCGCGCCCTACACGGTTCTCGTCACCGCGGCGCTGCCGAGCGAGGCGGGCGAAGGCGCCGTGATGAAAGCCGCGGCGCGCGATTTTCCCTCGGTCTCGGCGGTGCGGGTGCGCGACGCGCTGGAGACGATCGAGGCGCTGACGGCCAAATTGGCGCTGGCGATCCGCTCGGCCTCGGGGATCGCGCTGGCGTCCTCGGTTCTCGTGCTGGCCGGCGCGCTCGCCGCCAATCGGCGCGCCCGCATCGCCGACGCCGTGATCCTGAAGATATTGGGCGCGACGCGCGGGCGCCTCGTCGCGACGTTTCTGATCGAATACGCGCTGCTCGGCGCGGCGACGGCGGCGTTCGGCGTCGCCGCCGGAACGCTCGCGGCTTACGTCGTCGTCGTCGAGGTCATGGGCTTCGATTTCGTCTTCGCGCCGGCGCCGGCCCTCGCCGCGGCCGGGGCGGGGCTGGCGCTGACGGTCGGGCTGGGCATGATCGGCGCCTGGCGCATCCTCGGGCAGAAGCCAGCGGCGTTTCTAAGGGAGCTGTGAAGGCGCAAGGCGCCGCTTCGTCTGGCGATCTGCGCGCGAATGTGGTGAACTCGACGCTTCTAGGGAGGAAGAATTCCGCGATGGCTGGTTTGACGCAAAGCTATGTTCACGGCGCGAGCAGCGCGCCGCTCATCGGCGAAACCATCGGCGCCATGCTCGAACGCGTGAGCGCGGAAGGGCCGGATCGCCCGGCGCTGGTCGCGCGTCATCAGGGCGTTCGCTGGACCTACGAGGAACTGAACCGACGCGTCGACGATCTCGCGGCCGGGCTGCTCGCGCTCGGCCTAAGGCCCGGCGAGCGCATTGGCGTCTGGTCGCCCAACACCAGCGAGTGGGTGCTCACGCAATTCGCCACGGCGAAGGCCGGCCTGATCCTCGTCAACATCAATCCGGCCTATCGCAGTCACGAGGCCGAATACGCCCTCAACAAATCCGGCTGCAAAGCGCTCATCCTCAGCCCCGGCTTCAAGGGCAACGACTATTTCGCGAGCCTGCGCGCTTTGGCCCCCGAGGTCGACGCCGCCGCGCCCGGCGCCTTGTCGGCGGCGGGACTGCCGCATCTCAAGGCCGTCATCCGGCTCGGTCGCGAACGAACCGCCGGCATGCTGAATTTCGACGATGTCGCGGCGCCGGCGACGAGCGCGCAACGCTCCGATCTCGCCGCCCTCGGCAAGACGCTGCAATTCGACGACCCCATCAACATCCAGTTCACCTCGGGCACCACCGGCGCGCCCAAGGGCGCGACGCTGACGCATCACAATATTCTCAACAACGGCTATTTCATCGGCGAGGCGATGCGGCTGACGCCGGCCGACAAGCTCTGCATTCCCGTTCCTTATTATCACTGCTTCGGCATGGTGCTGGGCAATTTGGCTTGCGTCACCCACGGCGCCTGTATGGTCAGCCCCTCCGAGGGGTTCGATCCGCTGGCCACGCTCGAAGCGGTTCAGGCCGAGCGCTGCACCGGGCTGCACGGCGTGCCCACCATGTTCATCGCGATGCTCGACCATCCTGAATTCGCGCGCTTCGATCTGAAGAGCCTGCGCACCGGGATCATGGCGGGCTCGCCATGTCCGGTCGAGGTGATGCGCCGCGTCGTCGATCAGATGCATATGAGCGAGGTGACGATCGCCTACGGCATGACCGAGACGAGCCCGGTGAGTTTCCAGAGCGCCTACAACGATCCGCTCGATCGGCGCGTCTCGACCGTCGGCCGGATTCAGCCTCACATCGAGGTCAAGATCGTCGACAGCGAGGGGCGCGTCGCGCCGCCCGGAGTCACCGGCGAATTGTTGACGCGCGGCTATAGCGTCATGCGAGGATACTGGGGCGATCCGGCCGCGACGGCGGCCGCGATCGACGGGGCCCGCTTCATGCACACCGGCGATCTCGCGACCATCGACGCCGAGGGCTATTGCAACATCGTCGGGCGGCTCAAGGACATGGTGATTCGAGGCGGCGAGAACATCTATCCCCGCGAGATCGAGGAGTTTCTCTACGCCCATCCCGCCATCGCCGACGTCCAGGTGTTCGGGGTTCCCGATCATCGCTATGGCGAGGAGCTATGCGCCTGGGTCAAGCTGCGCGACGGGGCGACCCTCAGCGAAGCGGAGGTCGTCGCGTTCTGCCGGGCCTCCATCGCCCATTACAAGGCGCCCAAATACGTGCGCTTCGTTCAGGAATTCCCAATGACCGTCACTGGAAAAGTGCAGAAATTCCAAATGCGGCAGACCATGATCGACGCATTGGGGCTCAAGATCGACAAAACGGCCTGACCGGAGGATCGCAAAAACGGCGGAATTGGCGTCTTCATTCGATGTTCAGCTTCATGCCGTTCACTTGGCATTTGCACTCGGCGCGCTTAAATGACGGTTTGGGACAGTCGGCGTCGGCCCGGGACATTCCGGCCGCGGCGCTGTCGATGGGAAAGCGATGAACCCGAATTTTCGTAACTTCGCCCTCTGGGTGATCATTTTCCTGCTCGTCCTGGCGCTGGTCACTCTGTTCCAGAGCCCAGCGCAGAAGGCGCCGAGCAGCGACATCACGTTCAGCCAGCTGCTGACCGAGGTCGACGCCGGCCATGTCCGCGACGTGACGATCGCCGGCTCCGATATATCGGGGCACTACAAGGACGGGCGCGCGTTCGTCACCTACGCGCCGAACGATCCCGAACTCGTCGACACGCTCTACAAGAAGGACGTGACGATCACCGCCCGGCCGCCGTCGGACGGCAATTCCTGGCTGTTGACGCTGCTGATCAACGGGCTGCCGCTGCTGCTGTTCCTCGGCGTGTGGATCTACATGTCGCGCCAGATGCAGGGCGGCGCCGGCAAGGCGATGGGCTTCGGCAAGTCCAAGGCCAAGCTGCTCAACGAGGCGCAGGGCCGCGTCACCTTCGAGGACGTCGCGGGCATCGACGAGGCGAAGGAAGACCTGCAGGAGATCGTCGAATTCCTGCGCGATCCGCAGAAGTTTCAGAAGCTCGGCGGGCGCATCCCGCGCGGCGTGCTGCTCGTCGGCCCGCCCGGCACCGGCAAGACGCTGACGGCGCGCGCCGTCGCCGGCGAAGCCAACGTGCCGTTCTTCACCATTTCGGGCTCCGATTTCGTCGAGATGTTCGTCGGCGTCGGCGCATCCCGCGTGCGCGACATGTTCGAGCAGGCCAAGAAGAACGCGCCCTGCATCATCTTCATCGACGAAATCGACGCGGTCGGGCGCCATCGCGGCGCCGGGCTCGGCGGCGGCAACGACGAGCGCGAACAGACGCTCAACCAGTTGCTGGTCGAGATGGACGGCTTCGAGCAGAACGAAGGCATCATCATCATCGCCGCGACCAACCGGCCCGACGTGCTCGACCCGGCGCTGCTGCGCCCCGGCCGTTTCGATCGGCAGATCGTCATCTCGAACCCCGATTTCATCGGCCGCGAGAAGATCTTGCGCGTGCACGTGCGCAAGGTTCCGCTCGCCCCCGACGTCGACCTGAAGACGGTGGCGCGCGGCACGCCGGGCTTTTCCGGCGCCGACCTGATGAATCTCGTCAACGAATCGGCCCTGCTCGCCGCCCGGCGCGGCAAGCGCGTCGTCACACGCGCCGAGTTCGAGGACGCGCGCGACAAGATCATGATGGGCGCCGAACGGCGCACGCTGATGATGACCGAGGAAGAAAAGAAGCTGACCGCCTATCACGAGGCTGGCCACGCGCTGGTCTCGGTCAGCATGCCCGCGAGCACGCCGATCCACAAGGCGACGATCATTCCGCGCGGCCGGGCGCTGGGCATGGTGCAGTCGCTGCCCGAGCGCGACCAGATTTCGCAGAGCTACGAACAGCTGATCGCCCTGCTCGCGATGTCGATGGGCGGACGCGCCGCCGAGGAGCTGGTGTTCGGCAAGGACAAAGTGACCTCGGGCGCCGCCGGCGACATCCAGCAGGTGACCAAGATCGCGCGCGCGATGGTGACGCGGCTCGGCTTCTCCGAGAAGCTCGGCGCGGTCATGTACGGCGAGAACCAGGAGGAAGTGTTCCTCGGCTATTCCATGGGCCGGCAGCAGAACATCTCCGAGGCGACGGCCGAGACGATCGATTCGGAAGTGCGCCGGCTGGTGAACGAGGCGCACGACACCGCCACGCGCATCCTGACCGAACGCCGCGCCGATCTCGAAGCCCTCGCCAACGGCCTGATCGAATTCGAGACCCTGACGGGCGAGGAAATCGTCGGGCTGCTCAAGGGCGTTCGCCCGGTGCGCGACGCGGCCGACAAGGAGCCGCCGGCCCCGCCGCGCCCCGCCGTGCCCGCGACCGGCAAACCGCGCAGCTTCGGCCCCGACGCCGGCCTGGCGCCGCAGCCGCAGACCTGAGGGGAAGCGCGTAGCGCCCTCACCCCGACCCTCTCCCGCGTAGGGCGTTCGGAAGAACGCCCGTCGTTCGACGGGCTTTGCGGGAGAGGGGGCGAAACCCTTCTCCCGCATGCGGGAGAAGGTGGACGCGCGAAGCGCGGCCGGATGAGGGTCACCCCCCCTTCAGCGCCTCCACCACCTTGGCGGCGTCGTCGGAATCCCAGTTGACGGGGCCGGCGACGATTCCGAGTTCGCAGCCGTCCTTGTCGATCAGCAGGCTCGTGGGCAGGCCGAGCGCCTTGCCCGCCACGCGCAGGCCCTCGAAGGCGTCCGCGCTGGGGTCCGCGTAACGCGCGAGGGATTTGACGCCGATCCCATCGAGAAAGACGTTGGGCCGATCGAGCCGCGCCGTGTCGACATTGACCGCCACGACTTCGAAATCCTTGGCCCCGGCCTTCGCCTGCAGGCGATCGAGCGCGGGCATTTCGGCGCGGCAGGGAACGCACCAGGTCGCCCAGAGATTGAGGACGAGCGCGCGGCCGCGAAAATCGGCGAGCGTCAGCTTGCGGCCGTCCGGGCCATTGAAGGCGATCGGGATCGCGGGCCTCGGCGTCCTGTCGACGGCGAGCGCGGCGATTTCGCCCTGCGCGAGCGGCGCCAGGCGCGCGCTTCGCAGCGCGGAGGATGCGGGGCAATCGGGCTCGGCCTTGCCGGGCGGCGGCGCTTTCCCGTATAGCACCGCGACCGCCGCGAGGGCGGCCAGGGCGCCGGCGCCGACCGCCATCCGGACGAGGCGGATCCGCTTGTCGTTTTCACTCATCGTTCGATCCAGGGCCTTCCAACCATGAGCAACACAATGTGGGGCGGCCGTTTCGCCAGCGGCCCGGCGGAGATCATGGAGGAGATCAACGCCTCGATCGACTTCGACCGCAAGCTCGCGATGCAGGACATCGCGGGTTCGCGGGCGCATGTCGCCATGCTCGCCGCCCAAGGCATCGTCAGCCCGGGCGACGCCGAGGCCATCGCCGCAGGTCTCGACCAAGTCAAGGGCGAAATCGAGGCGGGCGTTTTCACCTTCTCGCGCGCGCTCGAGGACATCCACATGAATGTCGAGAAGCGCCTGGCCGACATCGTCGGTCCCGCGGCGGGCCGGCTGCACACCGCGCGCTCGCGCAACGATCAAGTGGCGGTCGATTTCAAGCTCTGGGTGCGCGACGCCATCGACGCCCTCGACGGGCAAATGGCCGAGCTGCAACGCGCGCTCGCGACGCGCGCGCTCGAATGCGCGGACATGGTCATGCCCGGCTTCACCCACCTGCAATCCGCGCAGCCGGTGACCTTCGGCCATCATCTGCTCGCCTATGTCGAAATGCTGGCGCGGGATCGCGGGCGCCTCGCCGACGCGCGCGCGCGGCTCGACGAATGCCCGCTCGGCGCGGCGGCGCTCGCGGGCACTTCCTTCCCGATCGACCGGCACATGACGGCCGAGGCGCTCGGCTTCATCAGGCCGACCGCCAATTCGCTCGACAGCGTCGCCGATCGCGACTTCGCGCTGGAGACGCTGAGCGCCACAGCAATCTGCGCGACCCATCTCTCGCGTTTCGCCGAAGAGATCGTGCTGTGGACGACGCCGCAGTTCGGCTTCGTAAAACTCTCCGACGCCTTTTCGACCGGCTCCTCGATCATGCCGCAGAAGCGCAACCCCGACGCGGCCGAATTGGTGCGCGGCAAGACGGGCCGCGTCGTCGGCGCGCTGGTCGGCCTGCTCACGGTGATGAAGGGCCTGCCGCTCGCCTATTCCAAGGACATGCAGGAGGACAAGGAGGGCGCCTTCGACGCGATCCAGACGCTCTCGCTGTGCCTCGCCGCCATGACCGGCATGGTGAGGGATCTCACGCCCGACGCCAAGCGCATGAAGGCGGCGGCCGGCGCCGGCTATTCCACCGCGACCGATCTCGCGGACTGGCTGGTGCGCACGTTGAAGATGCCGTTCCGAGAGGCGCATCACGTGACGGGCCGCATCGTCGCCATCGCCGCCGAACGCGGCGTCGCGCTGGAGAAGCTGAAGCTCGAATACATGCAGAGCGTCGAGCGCCGCATCACCGAGGACGTGTTCGGCGTGCTCGGCGTCGAGCGTTCGGTGAAGAGCCGCACCTCCTACGGCGGCACGGCGCCGGCGAATGTGCGCAAGCAGGCGCGGGGGTGGTTGAGGAAGTTGGGCGCGCCTGTAGGCGCGGGCGCCGACCGCGCCTGATCGCGCCGTCGGCTCTGTTGGGTCAACACGGCGCTGCGCGCCGAACGCGGCCGGCGGCCGCGCCTCCAATCGCGCCGGCGCTAATCCGCCCCCGCCTTCCCGCGCAGCGCCTTCACCGCGCCGCGCCGGCTCTTTTCGTCGAGCCGTCGCGTCTTCGACGCTTTCGTCGGCTTCGTCGCTCGGCGCGGCTTTTCGCGCTCCTGCGCCTTCAGGACAAGCGCGGCGAGCCGCTCGCGCGCGTCCTCGCGATTGCGCGGCTGGCTGGAGAAGCGCTGGGCGAAAATGACGATGACGCCGTCTTGCGTCGCGCGCGAGCCGGCGAGCCTGATCAGCTTGGTCGCGACGTCATTGGGCAGGCTCGGCGAACGGCGCGCGTCGAAGCGCAACTCGACCGCGCTCGCGACCTTGTTGACGTTCTGCCCGCCTGGGCCGGAGGAGCGCACGAAGCTTTCGACGATCTCGCTCTCGTCGATGAGGAGATCGCCGACTTTCATCGACTTGCGCCCGTCCAACGCCGTTCGCCGTCATGGCCGGGCTTGTCCCGGCCATCCACGCGGGGCGGCCTCGTCGAGCCTTGCCAAGTGAGACTGGGCCTCTCGGCGTGGATGGCCGGGACAAGCCCGGCCATGACGCAATAGCGCTCGCGCGCCTCTCCAACGGCGCCCAGGCGCAGCTGAAGCGTCGTTGACATCGCGCCTACCGCCATTCCCTGACGTCGACGAACCGCCCGGCGATCGCCGCCGCCGCCGCCATCGCCGGCGAGACGAGATGGGTGCGGCCCTTGTAGCCCTGGCGTCCCTCGAAATTGCGGTTCGAGGTCGAGGCGCAGCGCTCGCCGGGGGCGAGCTTGTCGGGGTTCATCGCCAAGCACATCGAGCAGCCGGGCTCGCGCCATTCGAAGCCCGCCGCCTTGAAGATGGCGTCTAACCCCTCGGCCTCCGCCTGCGCCTTGACGAGGCCCGAGCCCGGCACGACCATCGCAGCGACGCGCTCGGAAACGCGGCGCCCCTCGACGATCTTCGCCGCCGCCCGCAAGTCCTCGATGCGGCCGTTGGTGCAGGAGCCGATGAACGCGCGGTCGATCGCGATGTCGGTGATCTTTTCGCCGCCGCGAAGGCCCATATAGTCGAGCGCGCGCTTGATCGAGGCGCGCTTCGGCTCGGTGGCGCCATCCTCGACGCGCGGCACGGAGCCGCCGATCGCGACGACGTCCTGCGGGCTGGTGCCCCAGGAGACGATGGGCGGCAGCGCGCCGGCGTCGAGGCGCACCTCGGCGTCGAAATGCGCGCCTTCGTCGGTGGCAAGCGTGTCCCAATAGCGCTGAGCCTGATCCCAAAGCGCGCCCTTGGGCGACTTCGGCCGATCCTTGAGATAGGCGTAGGTCTTCTCGTCCGGCGCGACCATGCCGGCGCGCGCGCCGCCCTCGATCGACATGTTGCAGACGGTCATGCGCCCTTCCATCGACAGCGCGCGGATCGCCTCGCCGGTATATTCGATGACGTGGCCGGTGCCGCCCGCGGTGCCGATCTCGCCGATGATGGCGAGGATGATATCTTTCGCAGTGACGCCGTCCTTCAGCGCGCCGTCGACGGTGACGCGCATGTTCTTGGCCTTGGACTGGATGAGCGTCTGCGTCGCCAGCACGTGCTCGACCTCCGACGTGCCGATGCCGTGGGCGAGCGCGCCGAAGGCGCCGTGCGTCGAGGTGTGGCTGTCGCCGCACACGATCGTCGTCCCCGGCAGCGTGAAGCCCTGCTCCGGGCCGATGATGTGGACGACGCCCTGGCGGCGATCGAACTCGTTGTAATATTCGATGCCGAATTCGCGCGCGTTCTCGGCGAGCTGCTCGACCTGCAACCGGCTCTCGGGATCGGCGATGCCGCGGCTGCGGTCGGTGGTCTGGATGTTGTGATCGACGACGGCGAGCGTCTTCTCCGGCGCGCGCACCTTGCGTCCGCTCATGCGCAGTCCCTCGAAGGCCTGCGGGCTCGTCACTTCGTGCACGAGATGGCGGTCGATATAGAGCAGCGACGAGCCTTCGGCCTGAGTCTCGATGACGTGGTCGTCCCAGATCTTGTCGTAAAGCGTGCGCGGCTTGCCCATGAATTGCTCCGGCGCCGGTCTGGGCGCATGTAGGGGATTGCGTCGGGTCGCCTTCTAAGCCGATTGCGGCGAAGAAAAAAGGGGGAGAGCGCCCCGCGTCAGGAATCCCGCGCGCGGCCCGCGCCGGGCGTCTTCCCCGGCGGCGTCAGGATCGCGCCCTTGAAGGCCTCGGCGCTCGCCGCGGGCAGCACCCCGTCGAGGATGAGATGGGAGAGGCCGTGGACCAGCGACCAGGCGGCGAGGGCGGCGGCGTCGAAATTCTCGGCCTCCGGCGCTTGCGACTGGACGCCGTGGCGCAGCTGCGCGAACGCCTCGTCCGCGGCGGTCTGCAGTTCCGGATAAAGCTCGCGCTTGGCCATCAGCGGCGAGAACATCAGCCGGAACATGCCGGGTCGCGCCAGCGCGAAATCCACATAGGCCGCGCCCATCGCCGAAAGGGGCGCGCCGCGGCGTCCGGCTTCGGCGAGCGCGGCGGCGAATTCGCGGAACCCCTCGGCGGCCACCGCGGCGAGCAGATCGTCCTTGTCGCGGAAATGCCGATAAGTCGCGGTCGGCGATACGCCGACGCGGCGCGCCGCCTCGCGCAGGCCCACCGCCGCGGGCCCCCCCTCGTCGAGCAGCGCGCGCGCGGCTTCGATGAGGGCGGGACGAAGATGGCCGTGATGGTAAGTCGATCGCTGGGAAGTTGACATGGATAACATTATGCCGTAGTTTACAGCGTAAACATAGGCCTCGCCAATTTTTCCTCGCTCCACCTCCGGAGAACGCCGTGAAGACCTTCCTCGTCGTCCATCTCGGTCTGGCGCCGCTCATCGTGTTTTGGGTCCTGCTCGGCTTCACGACGCCGGGCGCGGCGATCGCGCTCGGCCTCGCCGCCTCGATCGCGCTCGGCGCCTGGCGCTTGAGCCGGCGCGAGTTCTTCATCCTGGAAGTCGGGAGCCTCGCGAGTTTTCTCGCCATGGGCGCCCTCGCCCTCGCGGCGCCGAGCCTCATTGACGGCGCGGCGCTGTGGCTGTCCTTCGCCGGCCTCGGCCTCACCGCGCTCGTCAGCGTCGCATTGGGACGGCCGTGGACCGCCGACTATTCGCGCGCCGCCTTCGCCGCGGAATCGGCGAGCCCGCTCTTTCTCGCCGTCAACATGCTCATTTCCGGCCTCTGGGGCGTCTTGTTCCTCGCCGACGCGCTGGTCCTCGCGTTGCGCGCCGGACCGCTGGTCACGACCGGGATCTTCGCCTTCGGGGCTCTGGTCTCGATCTTCGGCCCGAAATTCTTCATCCGCGCGCTGGTGCAGCATCGGATCGACGCGGCCGAAGCCTATCGCTGGCCGGCGCCCAAGCTCGGCGGCGCCAGGACCGAGAATGCGGTCGACGTGGCGGTCATCGGCGCCGGAATCGGCGGACTGACCGCGGCGGCGCTGCTCGCCGACTCCGGGTTGAAGGTCGCGGTCTTCGAGGCCCATGTCGCGCCGGGCGGCTTCTGCCATACGTTCCTGCGCAAAGCGCGCCATCTCGGGCAGCCCTGCCTCTACCGTTTCGACGCCGGCCCGCATGATTTCTCCGGGCTCTTTCCCGGCGGCGCGCTCACTTCGACGTTGCAGCGGCTCGGCGTCGCCGAGAGCCTGGATTGGCGCCGCCTCGACCATTCCTATTCGCTCCCCGGCCTCGCCATCGACGTGCCGCGCGACTGGCGCGACTATGTCGCGCTGCTCGGGCGGCTATTTCCTGGCGACGCCGCCGGCTTCGCGACGCTGTTCGCGGAAATCCGCGCGATCTTCGACGGCATGCAGGCGACGGGCCGCGGCCGCGGCGGCGTTCCCGGATCGCCGGGCGACGTCGAGGCGATGCTGGCGTTCGTGCGCGAGCAGCCGCTGGCCGTGCGCTGGATGCAGCGGCCGTTCGACGAACTGCTCGCCCGCCATGTCGGCGATCCCGAGGCGCGGCGCGTGATCCGCGCGCTGACCGGCTACGTCAGCGACGGCCGGGAAGTTCTCACCTGCGCGCAAATGGTTCCGCTGTTCGGCTATTATTTTCACGGCGGCTATTATCCCGCCGGCGGCTCCGGCCGGCTCGCCGAGGCGCTGGTCGCGGCGATCGAGGCGCGCGGCGGAGAAGTGCGATTGAAGACGCGCGTCGCTCGAATCCTCGTCGATGGGGGCCGCGCCGCCGGACTGGAGCTCGCCGACGGGACGCGCATCGCGGCGAGCGCCGTCGTCTCCAACGCCGATTTGAAGCGCACGTTCCTCGAACTCGTCGATCCCCAGCTGCTGCCTAGGGAATTTCGCGCGCGCATCGGCGCGGCGGAGCCGGCGCCGTCCGCTTTCATGGTCCATCTCGGCGTCGACTACGTCCCGGATTGCCGGCCGGCGATCCATGTGCACGGCGAGAATTCCGTCGGCGTCGAAATTCTCTCTCACGTCGATCCCAGCGCCGCGCCGCCGGGTCATTCGACCGTCGGAATCATCAAGCTGCTGACGAACGCCGAGGCGCGCGAATGGTTCCCCGGCGGTGGCGGCGACGATTGGAAGGCCTGGCGCTTCTCCAGCGAATATGAACAGCGCAAGCGCGCACTCGGCGATTCGCTGATCGCGGCGGCCGAAGCGGTCCTGCCCGGCCTCTCCGATCATATCGTCTATCGCTCCGAGGCGAGCCCGGTGACTTACGCGCGCTACGATCTGGCGAGCGCGGGCGCAATCTACGGCGTCGCGCGGTCCGCCCGCCCAAAGGGCGCCAAGAGCCCGATCCCCGGCCTCGTCGTCGCGGGCGCGGCGACCCATGGCCCCGGCGTCGAAGCGGTCGTCATTTCCGGCGCCTGCGCCGCGGAGGCGCTGGTTCCCGGACTGCTTGCGCGGCCCGTCGCGAGCCAGGCGGTCCACGCCGCGCCAGCGCCGGTCGCGACGCGGGCTGCTTGAGAGCGCGCCCCTACTTCGCGCCGGGCTTGATGATTTCGCGCAGGTCCCATTTCCCGTCGCCCTCGCCGCCGCTGATGTCGTCGATCCCCAAGGCGCCGTTCTCGCGCTTGAAGACGTAACGCACGACATGCTTGACGTCGCCGCTGAAGAACGTCGCGGCGACGACGCTGTCGCTCTCCGGGGCGATCGACAGCCGCTCGACCATCGGGTCCTGCGAATCGGTGACCGGATCGAAATCGAGAATCGGTTCGTTGAGCTTCTTGGAGTGCGCGTTCATCGCCGCCAGCGCCTTGCGCAGCGAGGCGGTGAATGTCGCCGCGACGCGCTTGTCCTCGATCGAGCCTTGGCTGTAGTCGCCTTTCGGCCCGGCGTAGACGCGATAGATCGACGCGACGATGTCCGCCGGCGCCGCGTCGGCGGCCAGCGCGGGAGAGGCGAGCAGCCTCGCGCCGGCAAGAATGAGAAAAGTTCGTCGCCGCATCGAGCCCCCCGCTTGCGCCGCCGAGTATTGGCCCGGCGCGAACGAAGTCAAGATCGTCGACGGCCGCGGCCTGCGCCGCCGCATCGGCCACCCGCTATCGTTGAGTCCGTGCGCTAGCGTTCCGCCGACGGCGCATAGCGAATCGGCAGGACGAAGGAGAGTTCATCGTCGGAGACGCTATCGGGCGGCGCCGGGAAGGGCTCCGCGCGCTTGATCGTCGCGAGCGCCTCTTCGTCTAGAATTGGCGAGCCGGAGCCGCCGACGACGCGAACGTCGCGCAGGCGACCCTGCCGATCGATCGTGAAGGCGAGACGGGCGACGCCAAACTTTCCTCCGCCTTGATTGGGATAGCGCTTGAAGCGTTCGATATGAGCCACCAGCGAGAGCTGCCAACGCGCGGTTCGCGGCGACGTCACGGGCTCGACGCGGCCGATCGCAGGGCCCGCCGGCTGCGGCGCGATTTCAGCCGCGCTCGGCGGCGCCGAGGGCACGGAGACCTCCGAGGGCGGGTCCGCCTGCGCTGCGATCGGCTGCGGGGGCGGCGCAGGCGTCTCGACGGGCGGAGGGGGATCGGACGCGGCGGGCGCTTCGGCCGTTTGATTTTGCGGCGCCTCCAGGGGCGGCGGCGGATCGAGGGCCGCGGTCTTCGGCTCGGCCTCGGGCCGTTCAACGGAGGGCGGGGAGACTTGCCTTTCGCTGTCGTTGGCTTCGCTGTCGGATTGGACCGGGCCTGGCGCGAGATCGCTCGGCGGCGCGGGCGCAGCGACCGCCATCGGCGCCAGCTCGATGAAGGCGACGGGACTGCCCGAGTCGGCGTCGGCGTCTTCGACATCGGGACGAAGCGAAGCCAGCGCCAGAGCGTGCGCGGCCAGAACGAGGAACCCGCAAACGCCCCAGCGAAGGAGCCCGGCGCCTCCGCGATCGCCGGCGATTCGAATCGACGCCGTCACCGCGCGGCGTCCGATTCCAAGCCGACCAGCGCCAGTTTCAGATAGCCGGCGGCTCGCAGGCCGTTCATCGCTTGCATCAGATCGCCATAGGCCACGCTTCTGTCCGCCCTGAGATAGACGCGTCGCTCCTTGTCGCCGTTGGTCGCCCGATCGAGCGCCGCGCCGAGGGCGTCGCGCGAAACGGAATCGTCGCCGATCGCCAGCGAGAGATCGGCCTTCAGCGTGACGAACAAGGGCTTTTCCGGGCGTTGCCGCGGCTGCGCGTTGGAGGCGGGCAGATCGACCGAAACATCGACGGTCGCCAGCGGCGCCGCGATCATGAAGATGATCAGCAGCACGAGGATGACGTCGATGAAGGGCGTGACGTTGATCTCATGCGTCTCCTTGAGATCGCTTTCGCCATGATCGAGACGAACGCTCATCGCCTACTCCGCCGCAGAGGCTGTTTTCGCGGCGAGCCGCGACGACGTCTTCTGCGCGAAGCGATCGAGATCGCGGCTGGCCAAGCGAAGAATCTCCGCGGTCCCGTCGCCGTAAAACGCGCGATAGCCTGCGATCGAACGCGAAAACATGTTGTACACGACCACCGCCGGAATGGCGGCGACAAGGCCCATCGCCGTCGCGAGCAGGGCTTCGGCGATGCCCGGCGCGACGACGGCGAGATTGGTCGTGTGCTGCTTGGATATGCCGATGAAACTGTTCATAATGCCCCATACCGTGCCGAACAGGCCGACGAAGGGCGCGATCGCCCCGGTGGTCGCCAGCACGCCCGTGCCGCGCGTCATGCGACGGCCGGCGGCCGCTTCGAGGCGCTCGAGCCGCGAGGCGATGCGCTCCTTGACGCCGGCGACGTTGGATAGATCGCCGGACATCTCGAGTTCGCCGATCGCCGCCAGCGCGGGAATTTCTAGAATATTTCGTCCCCCTAAGCGCCGGGCCGCCTCCGCGAGCGAGGCGGATTGCGCCAGGGCGTCGATTTGCTTTCGCAATTCCCGCTTGGTCATGATGAGCTCGAAGCCCTTGGCCAAGGCGGCCGTCCAGGTCGCGACGGAGGCGAGCGCGAGACAGACCATCACCGCCTTGACGACAAAGGTGGCGGTCGAAAACATGCCCCACGGCGACAGGTCTTTAGGCAACAACGACATCGGCGCCAGCGACGGGGCCGTCATCGGCTCGGAGGCGGCGTCCGGCGGCTTTGCCGTGGCGCTCACGTTCTTGTCAGGCGCGGCGACGCCAGCCGCGGCATCCGCCGGCGGCCCGATTTGCGCATCGCTCGCGAGGGTTAGCGCGCCGAGAAAGGCGATCGCCACGACGAGCCCCGCGGCGGTTCTGGAAATTCTTGCGATCATCGTCATCCCATTCGATTCCTAGGGCGAGACTGCGATGAATGCGCAGGCGAGCCGTCGATGACTCGCCCTCTCCCCCAATGATGAGGACGCGGACGGCTTCGGCGCCGGCGCGCCGTCACAACGCCTGCGAAAGCCCGAGGAAGAAGCCGCGTCGCGGCCCATATTGCGGGGCGAAGACGCCGATGCCGGTCCCGTCTCGAATCACGTAAGTCGAATCCAGCACGTTCACGATGTCGAAGCGCACGGTCAGAGGCTTGTAATTCGGCGACCATTTGAATTCGCGCGACAGGCCGAGATTGACTTGGGAGTAGGCGGGAACCGTCTCGAGGTTGGCGAATCCGGCGCGCAGGCCGCTGCCAAAAATGAGGTCGGCGCCGAATCGCGTGCCCATCCAAAGGTACGTCGCGCCGGCCGACCCGGTCCAGACTTGCGAATGGTCGGTCGGGATATAATGCGTTAGCGCATAGTCGTAGGTCGCCGAGTCGATGAGGAACTGGTTCGAGACGAAGTCGGTGGCGTATTGGTGGCCCCAGGCGAGATTGCCGTAGGCCGAGAAATCGCCGGCTTGGTAGTTGAACTTGCCCTCGACGCCTTCGTTCCATCCCTTGGCGTAGTTGAACGCGGTCAACGTGTTGGCTTGGCCGAACTGCCCATCGTCGAGCAAGTCGGTCGCTCTCTTGTAGTAGGCGTCGAGGCCGGCCGTGAGGCCATGCCCCAGCTTTTGGTCGACGCCGACGTCGAAGACGTTCGACCGTTCCGGCTCGACCGGGCTGTCGAGGTTGACCGTCGGCTGCTGCGTGGTGCCGGCGAACTCGGCCAGATTGGTCGGCGCGGCGAGCGCCATCTCGGGCGGCGTGAAATAGCGGGCGTAGCCGGCGTGAAGCGTCGTGCTGTCCGTCGGCGTATACGTCAGGCTGGCGCGGGGGCTCAGCTGATTGGCGTCGACGTACTCGTACATCTGGTCGAATCGCAGGCCCGCGTTCAGCGTCAGCTTGTTGGCGATCTTCCATTCGTCCTGCGCGTAGACGCCGAGCAGCCAACCCGTCCGCGAACTCGCATCGGTCGGCGTCGCGAAGGGGGGACCATTGACAGTGCCGGAACCGTCGACGGGAAAGACGACCGAGGCGTCGCTGGCGAGCGTTTGTTCGCCGCTGCCGCTGAAGCCGATGCGCAACGTGTGCGCGTCATTGAGCCGAACGGCCGCGTCGCCCTGAACGCCGTTGAGGAAGCTATTTCGTACGACGGTGGAGGCGACGCCGTTGAAGATGAGATCGCCGATCGGATCGGGATCGAAGCGAAGCGAGCTGTATCGCGAAAAGGCGGAAATCTGGTAGTCGACGTTCCCCACCGTTTGTTGCAAGGCGGCCAGGGTGAAATAGTTTTGCTCGTACTGATTCTCGTTGATCTGGGAGGAGTTGAAATTCGCATATCCCGGAAGCGGGAACGCTTGCGGCTGATTGGGATTGTTGGGAATTTGATACACGCCGTCCGCGGCGCCCGTAATGAGGGTGAACCGCGCGCCGTCGCCAAAGACGCTTGAAACGTAACCGAAGAATTTGCCCTGATCGGAGTGATCGTGAATGGCGTTGACGCTCGAGGTCGGATTCTCGATGCCCTCGTTGCTGCCGAAATAGCGGCCGGCGAAAAAATACTGCGTATTGCCGATCGTGCCGCCGTATTCGACGCTCGGCGTTATCGTTTGGCGGCTGCCGCCGTAGATGCTGACTGCGCCGCCGCCGTCGAAGGCGCCGCTCTTCGTCGTGATGTCGACGATCCCGGATGTATGCAGCCCATATTGGGCGGGAAGCGCGCCGTCGATGACCCCGATATTGCCGATCAGGCCGCTGTCGAGAACCTGACCGAAGCCCGTGACGCCATCGGGCAAAAGGACGCCGTCGATGCGATATTGAACGTTGGCGTGTTCATTGCGCAAATGCAGGGCGCCGCTCGCCGCCGAATCCTGCGAAAACCCCGGGGTTTGCAACAGGACCTTTTCGATCGGCGCGTCGTCGCCTTGCGGCAAGGCGGCGACGGTCGCTTGCCCGAGGTCGTAGGCGTTCGCGCCGATCCGCGGCAAGATATTGCCGCGCGTCTGGTCGAGGGCCGTGGTCTTGGCCGCAAGCTGCCGCGCCGGCGCGCCAGGCGTGGCCTCGCCGGTTTGCGGCGGCGCCGGCGCGGCCTGCCGAGCGGTCGCGGCGCCCGGCGCGCGTCGCCGGGCGGTCTGTTTGACCGCCTTGGGATGGGGCGGGACGGGCGAGGGTTGGGTGACGGTGACTTCGGGCAGGTTGGTCTGCGCGATCGAAACGCCGCGCAAGCCCGCAGAAACTGCAACCGAAAGGCAAAGAGCCGCAACGTGCCGAACCGGAGACCGCATTTTCACCCCCACTGTCGAACGAGCGCCGCACGCAGACGCTTTTGCGCGCTGACTGACATGTTATAACGTTATTCATGTTATGTTATAACATATTGCCTGTCAAACCGATCGCGCCGCCAAGGACCTTCGATTTTAGGGGCGTTCTCGTCGCGTCGGGCCGTGAGCGAGAATCTCGCCGCGCTTCCCGGCGAGGCTGTCGCCAGTGTGGCGCTTTGCGCTCGCCCTAGGCGCGGCCTCGGCCTCGTCGCCATGACGCCGCGAGGCGCCGACGCCCCTCGACCGTCGCGGCGAATCTCGCTAAGCCTCGCCGAGGCCCGCGGCGAACGACGCGGCCGCGTCCGCGCCGAGCGCCATCCGGGGGGAAACCGATGAAATATCTGTTGCTGCTGATCCCGTGCGTGATCGCGCTATGGACGCCGCTCTATAATTCGACGAGCCCCGAGCTTTTCGGCGTGCCGTTCTTTTACTGGTTCCAGCTGCTGCTCGTCCCGGTTTCCGCGCTCGCGATCTACGCCGCCGACCGCGTCGGGAAGGCGTGAGCATGTTCGAGCGTCTCAACGTCGTCGCGGCGACTATCTTCGTCTTCTTCTTCGCGCTCGTCACCGTACTCGGCTTTCTCGCCTCGCGCTGGAAGGCGGCCGACCTCGACCACATCAATGAATGGGGCTTAGGGGGGCGGCGCTTCGGCCCCTGGATCACCTGGTTCCTGCTCGGCGGCGACCTCTACACCGCCTATACCGTGATCGCCATTCCCGCGGTCGTGTTCGCCATCGGCGCCTACGGTTTCTTCGCCGTCCCTTATACCATCATCATCTATCCCTTCCTTTATCTCGCGTTGCCGCGTCTGTGGGCGGTCTCGCACAAGCACGGCTACATGACGGCCGGCGACTTCGTGCTCGGCCGTTACGGAAACGGCTGGCTCGAGCTGGCGGTCGCGGCCACCGGCATCCTCGCCACCATGCCCTATATCGCGTTGCAGCTCGTCGGCCTGGAGAAGGTGATCCTCGCGCTCGGATTTTCCGGCGAAGGCATGATGCAGCACGCGCCGATCACCATCGCTTTCGTGATTCTCGCGCTCTACACCTACAAGAGCGGCCTGCGCGCGCCGGCGATGATCGCCTTCGTCAAGGACGCGATGATCTACATCTTCATCATCGCGGCGATCGTCGTCATCCCTTACGAGCTCGGCGGTTTCGGCGCGATCTTCGCGGCGGCGGGCAAAGCCTACGCGGCCAAGGTCGCCGTCAATCCGAAGCTCGCCGCCGGCTTGACGCTGACGCCTGGGCAAGTCGGTCCGTACATTACCCTGGCGATCGGCTCGGCGATGGCGCTGTTCATGTACCCGCACGCGCTCACGGGAACGCTCGCCGCCTCGAGCGGCCGGGCGATCCGTTTCAACACCATGACGCTGCCGGCCTATTCGTTCGTGCTCGGCCTCGTCGCGCTGCTTGGCGTGATGGCGCTCGCCGCGGGCGTCAAGGTCGCCTCGCCGCAGGACGCGGTGCCGCAGCTCGTGCTCTGGGCCTTCCCCGATTGGTTCGCCGGATTCTGCTTCGCGGCGATCGCGCTCGGCGCGCTCGTTCCCGCCGCGGTGATGTCGATCGGCGCCGCCAACACGTTCACCCGCAACATCTGGAAGCCCTTCATCCATCCCGAGATGACGCCCCGCGAGGAATCGGTGATCGCCAAGCTCGTTTCGCTGATCGTCAAAGTCGGCGCGCTGCTGGTGATCTTCTTCATGCCGACGCAATTCGCGCTCGATCTGCAACTGCTCGGCGGCGTGTGGATGGTGCAGATCTTCCCCGCGATGATCTTCGGCCTCTACACCCGCTGGTTCAGCGGGCCGGCGCTGCTGGGCGGCTGGGCGGCGGGCATGATCGTCGGCACGTCGCTGGCCTGGGGCGAAAAAGCCTGGGTTCCCGTCCACGCGCTGAACTGGGACGTTCCGCTGATCGGCCACGTCGATCTCGGCCTCGGCTTCGCCGCCTACAACGGCCTGACCGCGGTCATCGTCAACGTCATCGTGGCGACGCTCCTGTCCCTTGTCTGGCGTTCGAGCGCCCCGGACGAAACCGCGCCGGCCGATTACGAGGACAGCGTCGCGGCGTGAAGGCCTCCGGCGCGACAGGGCGGCGCGGCTAGGATTTGCTGCGCCGCTCGCGGATCATGAAATTGTCGAAGGAATATTCCGCCACCTGCCACCACAGATATTCGTCGGCGCGGAAAGCCATGTAGGAATCGGCGATTTTCTTGAACTTAGGATTGTCGGCGCCGAGCTGCGCGTAGAGATCGTTGGCGGTTTTGTAGCAAGCCTCGAGCGCGTCCTGCGGGAAGAGGCGCAGCTGCGCGCCGCCGACGACGAGGCGCTTCAACGCGGCGGGATTGGCGGCGTCGTATTTGGCGAGGACCGAGGCGTTGGCGATCGCGGCCGCCGCGCGCAACGCCGCCTGATAGGCCTTCGGCAACGCCTCGAACTTGTCCTTGGCGACGACGAGATGCAACTGCATCCCGCCCTTCCACCAGCCGGGGTAATAATAGTTGGGCGCGACCTTCGAAATGACCGGCTTGGGCGCATCCTTGGGCGCGTCCTTGCGCTCGCCGAATTTCTCGTCGTCGTAGGGCCCGACCCATTCGAACGCGTCGAGCGCGCCCGATTCGAGGGCGGCGTAGACCGCGTCCTTGGGAATCGTCACGGGCTCGGCGCCCAGGGTCTGGAACACCTTGCCGGCGAAGCCGCCGATACGCATCTTGAGCCCGGAGAAATCGCCGGGGCCGTGAATTTCCTTGCGGAACCAGCCCGCCATCTGCCCGCCGGTGTTGCCGGCGGGAAGGGCGAAAACGTTGCGCTCGGCGAGGAACTCGTCGATGAGGTCGCCGCCGCCGCCTTCCTGCAGCCAGGCGGCGTGCTGGCGCGCGTTCATGCCGAACGGCGTTGACGAGGCGAAGACGAAGCTGGGATCCTTGTTCCAGTAGTAGGCGAGCGCGGTGTGCGCGCAATCGGCCTTGCCGTCGGCGACCGCGTCGAGCGCTTCCAGCGCGGGCGCGATTTCGCCGGCCGGCGCGATGCGAAGCGTGAAATGACCGTCGGTGAGATCGGCGAGCGCGCGAGCGAGCGTTTCGCCGCCGCCGTAGATGAGATCGAGCGGAGGCTGAAAACTCGACGTCATCCGCCATTGCACGTCGGGCGCGGAATCGGCGAGGGCGGGCTTCGCCAGCCCGACGCCGGCCGCGGCGATTCCGAGCCCCGTGATGAATTGCCGACGTCCAGCCGCCATCTCGTCATCCTCCCGATCGCCTAAGTCCAAACATTGCGCGTTGCGCCGGTTTAATCGCCGAAGGACTTTGGGCTATAACACAGTTGCGTGCGAAATTGCGGCGCCAACGCGGTTTCGGCGCGGCCTTCACGCGGGTTTGAGGAGAAGTCCGATCCAACGCGAGCCAATCGCCGGCGTCGTGCTCGCGGGCGGGCGCTCGACGCGCATGGGCGCGGAAAAGGCGCTGCTTCCGCTCGCCGGGCGTCCGCTCGTCGCCCATGTCGTGGAGCGCCTGCGCCCGCAGGTCGCCGAGCTCTTCATCAACGCCAACGGCGACGCCGCGCGATTCGGCGGCTTCGATTGCGTCGTCGTCGCCGACGGGGCCGGAGCGGACCTCGCCGGGCCGCTCCGCGGCGTCAGCGCCGCCATTGCTTTCGCCCGGCGGCGAGGGTTTTCGCTGCTCGCAACCGCACCGTGCGACGCGCCGTTCCTGCCGCTCGACCTCGTGGCGCGGCTCGTTGCGGCGATGGCGGCGAGCGGCGCGCCCGTAGCGGTCGCCGAGAGCCCGCGCGGCCTCGAACCGATGTTCGCGCTGTGGCGCGACCGCGCGGCAAGGGAAATCGCGGCGGAAATCGCGCGCGGCGACGCGAGCCCGCGCCGCGTGATGGCGCGCCTCGGCGCGGCCCGCGTCTTCTTCGCGCCGGCCGACGCCGACGACGCCTTCGCCAATCTCAACAGCCCCGAAGATTTTGCGGCGGCTAAGGCGCGGCTGGGATGATTCATCCAAGGAAGCGGGCGCCGTCGTCGCCGACGCTTGCATCGCTTTCGGCGACTTGCAATTTGGATGGACTCGCATTTTGCGCTGCGGTTCGTTTCCGCGCTCGAATTGGAGATCGACATTGAAACGGAATCGCGGCCCTCAATTTCCGCTGCAGAGACTGGCGCACGGCATCATTGAACTGATGCTCCCCAAAGCAACCGCTCCCAATGGGAATGCGTGTGGAAACCCTCGGCGAGGAATTCGACGCCGGACCCGACGCATTCCTTGACACGGCGGCGGTTATGAAGATCTGCGATCTCGTGATCACCTCCGATACCTCCGTGGCGCATCTGGCCGGAGCGCTCGGCGCGCCGACCTGGGTCGCGCTGAAGCACGTACCCGATTGGCGATGGATGCTGGACCGTTCGGATAGCCCTTGGTATCCGACGATGCGGCTGTTTCGCCAATCCGTTCGCGGGGACTGGAGGAGCGCGTTCGCCGAAATTGAAAAAGAATTGAAATCCCTTTTGAACGTATAGGTCCGTGAGCATGACCAATCCTGTTTCCCCGCCAACGCCGTATTTGCCGGTGTCTTGGGGAGAAGTTATCGACAAAATCACGATTCTCGAGATCAAAAATACGAAGCTGTCTGGCGCAGACGCTTTGGCCAATGTGCGAAAGGAGCTTTCGTTACTTTCTTCGGCCGCCGACGTTTATTTGGCGAATAACGCCCGGCTTTCTGATCTGAAACATCGTCTTCGAGTTGTAAATGACGCGCTGTGGGCAATCGAGGACGATATTCGCGAGAAGGAGGCGAAGCAGGAATTCGATAATCAATTCATCGCACTCGCGCGATCTGTCTATACGCGAAACGATGAAAGAGCTGCGATAAAAAGGGAAATCAACGATCTTCTCAGATCGGACATTGTCGAAGAGAAAAGTTATACGAAATATTGAACTTCGTTGCTCTTCGCTGTGACTCATCACAGATTGCCGGCGGCGATGTCTCTTGCCGGCGGCGCGGTCGAGCGCGTCGGTGGCGATCTTGCGCAGCAGCCACGGCGCCTGCAAAGCCGCCAAGGGCAAGGGCTCGCCGCTTTCAGCCCGCCAGCAGCGCGAATGAGCGATCCGCGCTATAGAGCCGACCAGGCGCGGCGCGCCGTCGACACGTGAGGAGAGAGAATTGAGCGAAGTCGCATTTCTGGGGTTGGGGGTGATGGGCTATCCGATGGCGGGCCACTTGAAAGCCCGCGGCCATGGCGTCGTCGTCTACAACAGGACGGCGGCGAAGGCGCAGAAGTGGGTCGCCGAACATGGCGGGGCCAGCGCGCCGACACCGCGCGAGGCGGCCAAGGACCGCGATTTCGTCTTCGCCTGCGTCGGCAACGACGACGATCTGCGCGCGGTCGCGCTCGGGCCCGACGGCGCCTTCGCCGGCATGAAGCGCGGCGCCGTCTTCGTCGACCACACCACCGCTTCGGCCGACGTGGCGCGGGAGCTTTCGCGTGAGGCGAGCCGCCTTGGCCTCAGCTTCGTCGACGCGCCGGTTTCGGGCGGACAGGCGGGCGCCGAGAACGGGGCGCTGACGGTGATGTGCGGCGGCGACGAAGCGGCCTACGCCAAGGTCGAGCCGGCGATCGCCGCTTACGCGCGCGCCTGCCGCCTGATGGGCGGAGTCGGCGCCGGGCAGTTGACCAAGATGGTCAATCAGCTCTGCATCGCCGGCCTTGTGCAGGGGCTCGCCGAGGGACTGCATTTCGCCGCGCGCGCCGGCCTCGACCGGCAGCTCGTGATCGAAGTCATTTCCAAGGGCGCGGCGCAATCCTGGCAGATGGACAATCGTCACAAGACGATGATCGCCGGCGAGTTCGACTTCGGCTTCGCCGTCGATTGGATGCGCAAGGATCTGGCGATCTGCCTCGACGAAGCGCGGCGCAACGGCGCGCATCTGCCGGTCGCGGCGCTCGTCGATCAATTCTATTCCGAGGTCCAGGCGATGGGCGGCGGACGCTGGGACACTTCGAGCCTGATCGCGCGCCTGGAAAAGTGAGCGAGGGCCGAAGCCCTCCGCTTGCGCCGCGCCGCTTCGCTTCGCACAAGGCGGCCGGCGCGCGTCAGGCCTTGGCGCTCGGACGGGCGGCCAAGGCGTCGCGCCAACGCCTGAGATGCGTAAATTCGTCGGGAATCGCAATGCGCGCCGGTCGCGTGAAGTCGAGCGCGACGAGCCCGGTGATGTCAGCGATGCTGAACCGCTCGCCCGCGATGAACGGGCGCTCGCCCAAGGCTTCGTCGACGCGCGCGATCGCGGCGAGGGCGCGCCCTTTGTTAACTTCCGCCCATTGCGCGATTTGCGGCGTCTCCATCGCCTTCATCGCGGGATGGGAATGGCGAAAGGCCTGGGCGATGGGAAAAAAGAGGTGCAATTCCAGACGCCGCTGCCACATTTCGACCATCGCGCGCTCCAGGGCGCCGACGCCGAACAGCGGCGGGTCGGGATGCAATTCCTCGATATAGCGGCAAATCGCCACCGATTCGGCGATGATCGTTCCGTCGTCGAGTTCGAGCGCCGGGACGCCCTGGAAGGGATTGAGCGCGGAAAAGGCTTGGGATTTTTGCTCCAGGCGCGCGAGGTCGACATCGACCGTCGGCGCCGTGACGCCCTTTTCCGCCAGGAAGATTCGCACGCGGCGCGGATTGGGCGCCAGATTGGAATTGTAAAGCTTCACGAGTCGCCGTTCCTCCCCGCCGCGCGCCGCTCGAGGCCGGTCGGGATGGCCGAAATGTTAACAGAAATGAACTCGCTTATGCTCGCATTTCCGCTAATTTTGTAGGCGCTCGTTAAGGATTAATCGTCATGATCGGCGTCGTCGTTAGCGTGCGTTTGTCGGGCGGTCATGAGTGAAGTTTCGGCGGAGAAGATCGACAGGGGCCGCGGCGGCGACCCGACTGCGGCGGCGCGCCGACGCAAGATGACGATCAAGCTCAAGCACGCGCGTCAATCGCTCACCAGCAATTCCGTCGATTCTTCCGGACAATACGCCTCTCTCGCCCGGCTCTTCGCGCATAGCGCGATGAGCGCGACGCCCGCGATCGCGCTTGTCGTGGTCGCGGTCGGCTTCACGGCCTGCCTCTGGGTTTCCCTGGCCCACATCATGGTTTGGGGCGGCCTGCTCGCCGCGGCGCTCGCCGTGCGCTACGGGCTCGGCGTCGCCTTCCTCGATTCGCCCGACGCGGAAAAGACTTCCAACTCCTGGCGGCGCAAGTTCATCGCCGCGGAAACTTTCGCCGGCTCCTCGTGGGCGCTGATCGTCGTTCTCCTGCTGCAATCGCCCGATCCGAACGCGCGCACTTTCGTGCTGGTCGTTCTGTTGCTGGTCGCGGGCATGACCGCGATGGTGGCGTCCGCGATCCCCATGGCCGTCGCCGGCGGCCTGGCGCCGATGACGATCGCGATCGTTTACGTCCTGGGGCCGGCGACGCGCGAGGAAGCGTTCATGTTGTCGGCGCTCTGCGTCGGCATCCTCGTCTATTTCGTCATCCTCGCCAATCGCCTGCACCGGACCTCGCTGGCCGGTCTGTCGTTTCAGGCGGAGAAGGACGCGCTGATCGCCGAACTCGAACAGGCCAACCTCAATTCCGACGTGGCGCGGCGGCGCGCCGAAAGCGCCAATCTCGCCAAGTCGCGCTTCCTGGCGACGATGAGCCACGAATTGCGCACGCCGCTCAACGCGATCCTCGGTTTTTCCGAGGTCATGAAAGCGGAGTTGTTCGGCGCTCACGCCGTGCCCGCCTACAAGGATTACTCCAACGACATCCATTCGAGCGGCCAGCACCTGCTGATGCTCATCAACGAAATCCTCGACCTGTCGCGCGTCGAAGCGGGGCGCTACGAACTGAAGGAAGAATCCGTCTCGCTGCCCGGCGTCGTCGAGGAATGCCGCCACCTGCTGTCGATGCGGGCCAAGAGCCGCAACATCTCGGTGGTCGAGCAGCTCGACACCGACCTGCCGCGCATCTGGGCGGACGAGCGCGCCGTGCGCCAGGTGACGCTGAACCTCTTGAGCAACGCCATCAAGTTCACGCCGCAGGGCGGTTCGATCACCATCAAGGTGGGATGGACGAGTTCGGGCGGGCAATATCTGTCGATCCGCGACACCGGACCCGGCATCGCCGAGGACGAGATTCCGATCGTGCTCGCCTCCTTCGGGCGCGGCGCCCTGGCGCAGAAGAACGCCGACGAGGGCACCGGCCTCGGCCTGCCCATCGTCAAGGGGCTGGTCGAGCTGCACGGCGGCGAGTTCCGTCTTCTCTCCAAGCTGCGCGAGGGCACCGAAGTGATCGTCATCTTCCCGCCCGAGCGCGTGATGAACGCCCTGCCCCAGCTCGATCCCAACGCGCCGCCCGAGGAAACGCCGGAGCAAAGGGCGAGCCGGCGCGCGCGGCGCTGGGGGCGCAAGGCGGCGGCGTAATCGCAAGATTCAGTGAGGGCGAGTCATGGAAGGAAGCTCTCGAAGCCCAATACCGTCATGGCCGGGCTTGTCCCGGCCATCCACGCGGCGCCGTTGCAAATAGCCCGCAAGATTGGCCGCTGCGTCACGGCGTGGATGCCCGGCACAAGGCCGGGCATGACGCGCATCGGTCGCAATCATCGATGTCGACGGCGCGGCGGGTCGGCGGGAGGGGGAAGTTCCGCCGCGCTGTACGCGTGGCCATGGCGCGCGTCTCGTGAGCCGTCGCCGTAAGCCCAAAGCGTCGGCCGCCCCGCGCCGGAGCGGCCTCGCTGAGCGAAGACACGCTCGCGCAAGCTAACGCCGTCATATCAGGCAATCATGCGTCAAGTCGCGCTGCTTACGGAACGGGTCGAGGGGGAAGTCGTCCGCCGCCGCCCGCTCCGACCCGCCCTGCGACATAAGAGGAAGCTGAGATGATATTCGCGGTCCCCATTATCGCTAAGGTTCTCGCCGGCCTCGCGGCGCCCGAGGCCGGCGCCGCCCCCGCGGCGCAATCGAGCGACCCCCAGAAGACCAGCGGCGCGGCCGACTTCGCCGACTTCACCCAGACCGTCGACAATCTCGATCAGACGGCCGCCGCAATGGCGGCGCAGCACGGCGCGCACGCCGGCAAGAGTTAGGGCGCTGGAGCGCGTTGTCTTTAGGCATATCCACCACGGCCGTCATCGCGAGCGAAGCGCGGCGATCCAGCGATCGAGGGGATTGCTGATAGATTTCGCATCGCCCGCGACATCCGCGAGCGCGCTCGGCGGACAAACTGGCAGGCGTCGCGATCTCTGGATCGCCACGCTTCGCTCGCGATGACGCCTAAGATGATTCCACTTAAACACGTCGTGCTCCAAGCGGACGTGATGCTGGAGCGCGCCCCGAAAGTGAGACACGCTCAATCAGCGACGCCTCATCGCCGGGCTTGTCGTTCAGTCCGCGCTCGCGTCGGAGGCGGCATTCGCCGCGCTTCGGCAAAGAGCGCCGTCGACCTCATGGAAGCGTCTTCCTTCCGAAGCCGAAGGGCTGTCAAGGGGCGAAGCCCGCCTGCGGCGGCGCGCGAATTGCGCGCCCTTGACAGCCCTTCGGCTTCGGAAGTTTTAGCCTCCAAGAGGTCGACGGCGCGGTGGGTCGGCGAGAGGCGGGCCGGCAGAACTGCTCGCCAGGATAAAAGGGGAAATGAGCGCCCGTCGCCGTAATCAAGAAAAACGCGCCACGTGCAATCGCCCGGGACATATGGCACTCTTCGCGTGGGTCACTTTCCCGAAAACATGCGCTTGGAACGGTTCGATAGGAAGGATCGCGTCATGGCGACCTCGAAGACGATCGCGGCCCTGATCGGTCCCACTCTCATTGCAAGCGCCGCCTCGATCTTTTTCAACCTTGAGGCTTGGCCGGCCATGGTCGAACGGGGCTTCCATGACCCGGCGCTCATCTTCGTGACGGGTTATCCCATATTCGTTGCGGGACTTGCGATCGTGCGTTTTCACAATCGATGGACGGGCGGCTGGCCGGTGGTGGTGACCATGCTCGGCTGGCTTACAGTCGTCAGCGGCCTTTCACGAATACTTTTCCCGACGCGGCTCGCTGAAATCGCGGCGACAACCGTTCAAACCGCCGGGGTCATGCCCATAGTTGCGGTTGTGATTTTATTGCTTGGCGCATTCCTCACGTTCAAAGCCTACAGCCGTGAATGAGACTCTTGCGCGAGGACGGCGGCGGCGCGGTGGGTCGGCGGGAGGGGGCGACCATCTCCGGATGGGCCGGATTGAAAGACGTTCGCCAGCCGTCGCCGCAGTTCCGGCGAAGAAAGAGAAATCGGCGTTTGAGCGCCTGTCGCCGTAAATGCGCATCAGGCGGACGAGCCCTCCCCGCCGAACGTATTCAAGTAAATCCAAATCAGAAGGACCTGGATTTCATCGGGCAATTCTCTGGGCAGCCGAATGTCGAGTCTCGTCCCGAAATAGAACCCGCCGGGTGGTTTGAACTCGCCGACGATCCGGCCGGCGCATTCCAAAATTACGCCGGACGATAAAGCTCCGGTTTTCTTCATCGTCCATTTCTTCCCGGCATAGTCGAACTCGAACGACATCGCGGAGAGGCCAGCTCGGCCCTTCGCCACCAAAATCGATTCGCCGGCATGGCTAAGCTCGAAAGTCGCGACGATGCCACGTCGCGTGACGGTGTAGTCCTTCCCATTGAGCGAGAAACCTTTGCCCCTGTGGGGAATTGTGATCCACGGCGCCTCCCCGCGGCGCAGATCGACCTTGTTGAACCACCTGCCGGAGGCATGCAGGACTACGCTGTCGGTCTCGCTCGGCTCCATGACGCACTGCCTCCAGGGCGCGATTGCGGGGAAAGGATACGCATTGCATCATTGGCGGCGCCGGCTTGGCGGGGAGCGCCGTCGAGCTCTCAAGGCGAATGCGAAGCATTCGTCCGATGGAAGCCTCTTCCCTCCGAAGCCGAAGGGCTGTCAAGGGGCGAAGCCCGCCTGCGGCGGCGCGCGCATAGCCTGTCGAAAGACGGGCGTCTCTCGACGCCCTATGAGCGCGCCCTTGACAGCCCTTCGGCTCGGATGTCTTGGCCGCCTTGAGGCCGACGGCGCGGTGGGTCGGCGGGACCGACTGACGGAACTGCTAGCAGAAGGCGGCGTGGATTAATAGCATTTCGCATGACGACACCGTAATTAAAAACTCGCGGCCTTTGCTCCCCCGTCGTCGCTACCCGTCATCTGCAAGATCATAGTGTAAGACGACAGGACCGCGTTGGTGCCGCAATATGTCACCATCTGTCCGTCTACAAAAAAGTGCTGGTTCAGAGGGCCGAAGCATTCGCTCGGAAGTGGGCGCAGGGCCCTGGGATTGTGGAACACCTGCAGCTCGTCTGCCCATCCCTCGGAATAGCCCGCAGTCCCTATCTCTTCGACGAACCACTTACCCATGTAGGCGTTCGGGTCCGGATCGTATCGAAAACCCGCGCGCAAATAGCGGTGGTTCGGCGGGCGGTAGCCGGCGAGGACCCCCATTCGATCAAACTTCGCCAGCGTGCCGGCATTCGAGAACAGGACCGCCGACACGTTCTCGGCACCGGGCAGGCTGAAGAAGCCGGACTCGATCGTCTTCCCTTTGAAGGTATGGCTCGCGAGGTCCCGCTTGGTGATCACAAGTTTTCCGTCCACCATTTCCCAATCGGTTGTGAACCCGTACAGGTAAGGCCAGATCGCCGACTGGGTGTAGGTCATCGAACCAGGTTCATCCTCGGAGGCGGGTTTGTGGAAATCGGCCAGCGCGATTACGAAAGGCAATCCGGCGACCTCGTCCTCTTCCCAATACGCCTTGCCGGCGGCAGACCGCCGGTTGAGCTTCTTTGTGAGGGAGTTGCCGTACTTGATCGGCATGTAGTCGGCGAGGAAGGCGGCAAGCTCTTCTGGGGTTTGCGGATTGGGGTGTTGCGCCAGCACGCCGTCCTTCGACGGCGCCACGGTTGTCGCCTCGACCCCGAATGCGGTGCCTGGAGCGCTAACGCGGAAGTCAGGGGCCTCTCGGTGAGCCACGTCGTAGCCGCCCTCCCGGAAGGCGGCCCAAAGATACAACTCCCAAAGTCGCTGATCGAACTGGTGCCGTTGGAACTCCTTCACGAAATGCGGGTCGGCCGCGGTCAGCCATGGGCCGATCTCGCGCAACACCGCCCGAGCGGGCGCTCGCCCCGGCCGCTCGAGCAATTCGACGAAGTACGGGTGCAACTGATCGGGTCGCGTGCCGGGGAGCACCGTCAGCAGGTCGACCGCCGTGTTGGTCTCGTCACCTTGAACGCCGAGGTCCGCCAGATCGGCGGTCCTGCTCACGTCCGCGATCTTCACCCTGAGACCGACCTCGGCCCGACGCTCGCTTTTTAAACTGACATCGAGGTCTACGCCTCGGAACCGACCAAGACGGTCCCGCACCAAAAGAGCCCAACCAAAGTCGTCGTCTGTCCGATCACGAAAAACGATCCCTATGACGTTTTCATCCAGATCAGACCAGTAGGACAGCTCTTCTGCGAGGAGCTGCGTGGGTGACAGGCGAGTGCCGATCGCGAATAGATCAAACCGCTCTTTGCTGAGACGCTTTGTCATCGTGTCCTGAGCTCTTCGACGCCTCTTTCGCTCCGCAAGCTACGACGAAGGATTTACCATTACGATGACGCCATTACGGCGGCAGGCGCATATTTCCCTATTTGTCGCGCCCGCTTTCAGCTTGCGACCCCCGCCTTCACCGCCCTTCCCCCCACATAAGTCTCGCTCACCGCCCGATCATCCCCCATCGTCATCAGCACGAACAGCTCCTCGCTGAGATCGCCCTCGACCGCCTCCATGCGATGGGCCATCGCCGGCGTCGCGCGCGAGTCGAGCACCACGAGATCGGCCTCGCGGGTTGGCTCGATCGAACCGATGCGGCTTTGCAGGCCGAGCGCGCGGGCGTTGCCGAGCGTCATTTGATAGAAGGCCTGCGTCGCGGGCCAGGACTGGCCGTTCATTTGCAGGACCTTGTAGGCCTCGTTGGCGGTCTGCAGCATGGAGTAGCTGGTGCCGCCGCCGACGTCGGTGGCGAGCGCGACGCGAACGCCGGCGTCGTCGAGCCGCTTCTTGTCGAACAGGCCGGAGCCGAGGAACAGGTTCGAGGTCGGGCAGAAGGCGGCGACGCAATGGCTGCGCGCCAGCGCGGCGACCTCGGATTCCTCGAGATGAAGGCAATGGCCGAAGATCGATCGCGAGCCGAGGAGCTGATAGCGCGCGTAAACGTCGAGATAGGTCTTGGCCCAGGGAAACTGCCGCTTGACGAAGGCGATCTCGGCGAAATTTTCGCTGAGGTGCGTCTGCACATAGACGCCGGGGCTCTCGCGCGCCAGCGCGCCGGCGGCCTCGAGTTGCGCCTCACTCGAGGTGACGGCGAAGCGCGGCGTGATGGCGTAATCGAGCCGCCCGCGTCCGCGCCAGCGCGCCATCAACGCCTTGCTTTCGTCGTAGCCGCGCTGCGGCGTGTCGCAGAGCGCCGCGGGCGCGTTGCGGTCCATCATCACCTTGCCCGCGATCATGCGGACGCCGCGCCTTTCGCTCTCGGCGAAGAACGCGTCGACCGATTCGGGATGGACGGTGCAATAGACGCAAGCCGTCGTCGTTCCCTGGCGGAACAATTCGTCGAGGAAGAAGCGCGCTATCGTCTCGCAGTGGCCGGGATCGCTGAACTTCTGCTCTTCGACGAAGGTGTATTTGCGCAGCCAGTCGAGCAGCTGCGCGCCGTAGGAGCCGATGACGCGGGTCTGGGGATAATGGATATGCGTGTCGATGAAGCCGGGCATGACGAGCTTGCCCGAGTGGTCGTCGATCGCGGCGCCCGGCGGCGCGCGCGCCAGGATCGCGCGCGCCTCGCCCACCGCGGCGATTTCGCCGTTCTCGATTCTGACGGCGCCGTCTTCGATCAGCCGATGCGCGCGCTCGCCCACCAGCCTGGGGTCGTCGCGAAAGCTCAAGATGCGGCCGCGAACGACGCGCGTGCTTGCCGTCACGGCATGATCTCCTTGATCCGCAGCAGGGCGATCGAATCGATCTCGGCGAGCGCCGCGGCGAACTCGCTTGGCGCCTCGTGAGCGAGCCGGCGCTCGAAGGCGGCGAGAATGTCCTGCTTGGTCTTGCCCTTCACCGCCATGACGAAGGGAAAGCCGAAGCGCGCGCGATAGGCGGCGTTGAGCGCGGTGAAGCGCGCGAGTTCCTCCGGGCTCAGGCGGTCGAGGCCGGCGCTTCGCTGCTCCTGCGTCGAGTCCGCGGTGAGCGTCCTGGCGAGCGCGAGCTTGCCCGCGAGATCGGGATGGGCCGCGATCAGCGCGCGCTTGGCGGCCTCGCCGCCCCCGGCCATCGCCCGCGCCATCGCCCGCGCGAGGCCTTCGGCGTTGTCCTCGCTCGCGCCGAGGCCGGAATCGTAGGCCGCTTCGGCGACCCAGCGCGAATGCTCGTAGACGCCGCCGAAGCGCTCGACGAACAGCGCGCGCGACATGCGCGACGGCTTCCAGCCGCCCGCCGGCGGATGCCTGCGGATCCAGTGGCGCGCGATATCGAGCCTTGTGGCGATCCACACTTTGTCGTGGCCGGCGACATAATCGAGAAAGCGCGCGAGCGAAGCGGCGCGGCCCGGTCGCCCGACGAGCCGGCAGTGCAGGCCGATCGACAGCATCTTCGGCGCGACGGCGCCCTCGGCGTAGAGCGTGTCGAAGGAATCCTTGAGATAGCAGAAGAACTGATCGCCGGAATTGAAGCCCTGCGCGGCGGCGAAGCGCATGTCGTTGGAATCGAGCGTGTAGGGCACGATCAACTGCGGGCCCTTCGGCCCCTCGATCCAATAGGGCAGATCGTCGGCATAAGCGTCGGCGCAATAGAGGAACCCGCCCTCCGCGCAGCCGAGCGGGATGGTGTTGATCGACGAGCGCCCCTGGTAGAAGCCGAGCGGCCGCGCGCCGGCGACCATGGCGTGGATTGCGACGGCGTCGGCGATGTGGCGCGCTTCCGTTTCGGCGGGCGCATCGCGATAATCGATCCACTTGTAGCCGTGGGTGGCGATCTCCCAGCCCGCTTCGTTCATCGCCGCGACCGCTTGCGGGTTGCGCGCCATCGCGGTCGCGACGGCGAACACCGTCACCGGCGCGTCGCGCTCGGTGAACAGGCGATGCAAGCGCCAGAATCCCGCGCGCGCGCCGTATTCGTAGATCGATTCCATGTTCATATGGCGCTGCCCGGGCCAGGGCGTCGCGCCGATGATTTCGGACAAGAACGCCTCCGAGGCGGCGTCGCCGTGCAGAATGTTGTTTTCGCCGCCTTCCTCGTAATTGATGACGAATTGCAGCGCGACCCGCGCGTCCCCCGGCCAATCCGCGTAGGGCGGCGTGCGGCCGTAGCCGACCATGTCGCGCGGATAGTTGTCGCTCATGCGGTTCCCTCTTTCCCTTCCTCGTCGGGGCGTGAAGACGCGTGCATGATCGCATACGGCAAGCCGGCAGTTTGCTCCAGAGCGCCTTTTGCGTCAAAAGCATGAAGGTCTCTAGCAAAACTTCGGCATTCCCGGCATGAGCGAAATTGAATTGATCATCGACGCGCCGCTGGCGCGCATTCGCCTCAACAGCCCGGCGCGCCGCAACGCGGCCTCGCGCGCGATGTGGGGCGCCTTGCCCGGCGTTTGCGCGAGAATCGAAGCGCGCTCCGAGGCGCTGGTCGTCGTCGTCGACGGCGCCGGCGGCCATTTCTGCGCCGGCGCGGACATCTCGGAATTTCCCGAGGTCTATCGCGACGCGGCTGCGACGCGCGAATACGTCGACGCGATCCAGCACGGCCTCGCGGCGCTCGCCGCCCTCGATCGGCCCACCATCGCCGCGCTGAGCGGCGTCGCGGTCGGCGGCGGGCTCGCGATCGCGATCTGTTGCGACCTGAGGTTTTGCGCCGAGGACGCCTATCTCGCGATCACCCCGGCCAAGCTCGGCCTGCTCTACGGCCATGTCGAGACGCGACGGCTGGTCGAACTCGTCGGCTCCGCGCGCGCCAAGGATTTGTTGTTCAGCGGCCGGCGCGTCGAGCCCGCCGAGGCGCTGAGAATCGGCCTCGTCGACCGGCTCGTCGCCGCCGACGCGCTGCAAGGACACGTCAGCGCCTACGCCGCGGAACTCTCCCGATTGAGCCAAAAGTCGATCCGCGGCGCCAAACGCGCCGTCGACGCGATCGCGCGCGGCATGGCCGCGGAGAGTCCGGCGTTTCGCGCCGCGGTCGAGGACGCCGCGCTCGGCGAGGATTTTGCCGAAGGCCGCGCCGCCTTCGCCGCCAAGCGGGCGCCGGGGTTCACGTTTCGCGGCGCGACTTCGGCGGTGGATTGACTTTTCTCTCAGTCGTCGCGCGAGAGCGGGATCGACGAAGTCGGCCCGGCATCGATCGGCGCGCCATTCTCGGCCGGCAGGATCGGCGGCGGCGCCGGGCGGTCGTCGAAGGCTTGCAGCGGCGGCGGCAGGGCGCCGGAGGGACCCTGCAGGACAAGCGGGCTGGAGCTCGGGCGCGGCGCCGCGTGGGCGATGTCCATGGGCTCTTCGAGGTCGGGCGCCGGGGGCAGGCCGTCGGGCCGGCCCGGCGCCGGCATGAGGTCCGGCGGCGGCTGCGGCCGGCAATAGCGGCGCGGTCCGGCGTCGGTCGCGCCGTGCATCGCCAGATCGAGATGGAAATGGTTGTAATGGAACACGTCGGCGCCGGGGCCGAGCACGGTGGTGAAGCGCTGGCAGGCGCCGGCGTGGATCTCGTGCAGGAACGCCGATTCCTGGCTGTCGGCCTTCTTCCAGTCGCGCACGACGCTGATCTCGCGTCCGTCCGCCAGCTTGAAGCCGGCGACGTCGATGGCGTTGCCGAAGGCGTGTTCCGACAATTGCGCGCCCGGGACATTATCGACGCCGCGGCAGCTGTAGGCGCCGAAGGCCTCGAGGCCGACGACGTTTTGCGCGAAGCGCGCCTGGGCGATCGGTTGCACGACCTCCGCGAGCCAGCCCTCCAGCGCCGGGATCATCGAGCAATCCATCGTCACCGCCTTGTCGACGCTCACCGTCCCGTCGGCGAGCGCCGACACCTTGAAGGGATGGGTCATGCCGCAAATGCCGGGGCCGTCGATTTCGGGCCGCGGCTCGAGATAGGCGGACGGCTTGACCAGCCCGCGCGACAGGCAGAGGTTTTCGGCCTGCGTGCGCCAGATCGGACGCTCCGCGCGCTCGAACCAGCCGCAGCCGCCGAGGGACAGCAGGGCGAAGACGCCCAACGCTTTTGGCCATACGCAACGCGCCATTGCGTCAAAATGCGCGCTTTGCCTAAAGAAAGGCTAAACTCATCCGGCCATCGTGACGCCTCACTTTGCCGGCAGACGGGGCGCCTTCGTAGTGGGCTTTCGATTCGGATGGGCCGGGAATTGACGTTTGCGTTGGTGAGACGCGCGAGACGCGGCGCGGCCGCCCTGATCGGCGCGCTCATCGCCTTGGCGGCGCCGACGCTCGCCAGCGCCCATCCCCACGTCTGGGTGACGGTGCGCAGCCAGATCGCCTTTTCCCCCGACGGCAAGGTCGCCTCGGTCGTGCACGACTGGGTTTTCGACGAAATGTATTCGTCCTTCGCCACCCAGGGCCTCGCCAAGCCGGGCGAACTCGTCAAGCGCGAGACCTTCGCGCCGCTGGCCCAGGAGAACGCCGGCGGCCTCGCCGAAATCGGCTATTTCACCACGCTCAAGATCGGCGGCAAGGCGGTGGAATTCGGCAACGTCACCGAATATTGGATGGAGGAGCGCCCCGACCATCTCGTGGCGTTTCATGTCGTCCTTCCCCTGAAGACGCCGACGCCGCCGGGCCGATATATGTCGCTGCTGGTCGCCGATCCCGAATATTTCATCGATTTCGAATTCGACGACAAGGACGCGATCGCGCTCGTTTCGCCGCCGGCCGGCTGCTCCGCCTCCATCGCCAAGCCCAAGCCGCTGGAGAGCGAGGAGAAGCAGAAGCTCGACGAATCCTTTTTCACCAATCTCGCGCCGGGCGCGAATTTCGGCTTCAAGATGGCCAGCCGCGCGATCGTCGCCTGCCCGTGAAACCCAATCTTCGCGCCCTCCCCCTTCGCGCCGGCCTAGGTCTGGCGCTCCTCGCCTCCGGCGCGGCGCCGGCGCTCGCGCAGCTCGCCTCGCGGCCCTTCGCGGTCGGCGGCGGCGAAGGCGGCGGCGGGGCGAGCGGCGGCCTGACGGGATGGCTGCTCGCCGAGCAGTCCCAACTCACCCATCTCATCGCCGCGCATGTGAAGGCGCTGCACGGCGACCCGGCCGCTCTCTGGGGCCTCGTCGGCCTCGGTTTCGCCTATGGCGTTTTCCACGCCGCGGGACCGGGACACGGCAAGGCGGTGATCGCCTCCTACATGATGGCCAACGATCGCGCGCTCCGGCGCGGGGTCGTCCTGGCCTTTCTCGCCGCCCTGCTGCAGGGCCTGATCGCGGTCGCGCTGGTCGGAATCGCCGCGCTGGCCTTCAACGCCACGTCCTCGCAGATGAACAGCGCCGCCGACTGGCTCGCGCTGGCGAGCTACGGCGGCATCGTCGCCATCGGCGCCTGGCTCGTCTGGACCAAGGGGCGCGCGCTCCTCGCGGCGCTGCGGGCGCGATTCCACCGCCACGCGACGATCGCCGGCGGAACGCTCTACGAGGGCGCGCCCTGGCGCCCCGGCGCGAACGGAAACGGCGAAACTTCGTTTCGCGCCCACGCGCCGGGCGACGAGGCGATCGAAGCGGCCGAATGCGGCCATTCGCACGCGCCCGATCCGGCGGCGCTCGGCGAAGGCTTTTCCTGGCGCGGCGCCGTGGCGACCGTCGCGGCGGCGGGGTCGCGGCCCTGTTCGGGCGCCATTCTCGTTCTCGTCTTCGCCCTGGCGCAGGGGCTGTTCGCGGCGGGGATCGCGGCGACCTTCGCGATGTCGTTGGGCACGGCGCTGACGACCGGCGCGCTCGCCTGGGCCGCCGTCTTCGCCAAGACGATAGCCATGCGCTGGGCGGCCGGCGACGACTCGCGCGTCGCGCTGGCGGCGCGCGGCTTCGAATTCGCGGCGGCGCTGCTGGTGCTCGCCTTCGGCCTCGCGTTGCTGCTGGGCGCGCCGGGCGGGGCGTGACGTAGGCGTGGCATTGGTTGAGCGACTTGGGCGAAATTTCCGGGCGAATTGTAGGCGCGGCCGCTGGCCGCGCTCTTTCCGCCGCATCGAGACCGGGGCAACGAGGCGCTTTGCGCCGGACGCGGTCGGCGCCCGCGTCTACATGAACGCCCTGCCATGTCGTCGCGATATTTTAACATGAAGAAGAAAGCGACTTCCGACCGCCCCTCCCCCGAACAGCGCGCCGAGATCGAGGCATTGACTGCGCTGCCCGAGGATCGGATCAACACGGGCGATATTCCCGAGCAGCGCGACTGGAGCGGCGCGCTGTTTGAAAGGGCGCGCCGCCTCCCCCTCCAACGGCGGGCATTTCCTTCTCGCCGCGTCCTGTTCTAAAAGCCGGCGCAATCGCCGCGCCGAGACCCCGCATGCCCGCCACATCCGACGACCTGATCGCCTACCTCGACTCGCTCGCCATCGCCACGACGACGGTCGAGCACCCGCCGCTGCACACCGTCGAACAGTCGCAATCGCTGCGCGGCGACATTCCCGGCGGGCACGTCAAGAATCTGTTCGTCAAGGACAAGAAGAGCCGGCTGTTCCTGCTCGTGCTCGGCGAAGAGACCCAGGTCGATCTCAAGCGCGTGCACGAGAAGATCGGCGCCCAGGGGCGGGTCTCCTTCGGCTCGGCCGAACTCCTGGAAGAGGTCTGGGGCGTCAAGCCCGGCGCGGTGACGCCGTTCGGCGCGATCAACGACGCTGAAGGCCGCGTCAGCGTCGTCCTCGACAGCGCGATGATGCGGCACGCGCGGCTCAATTTTCACCCCCTCGTCAACACCCGCACCACCGGCCTGGCGAGCGCGGATCTCCTCAAGTTCCTGCGCGCCACCGGCCATGAGCCGATCCTGGCCGATCTCGGCCAGGACAGCGCCGGCGCGACGGCGGCGTTGAATAATCGCGCCCGCGGCGCCATTTAGTCGGCGGGAAGCCCGTCAGGGCGCTTTGGAGGCATGGAACATGGCGAGCGGCAATGGCGCGGGAGCGCCCGCGAACCCGGTGAAAGACGTCACGACGGCTTCGTTCAAGGCGGACGTGATCGCCGCTTCGGCGCGCCAACCGGTGCTCGTCGACTTCTGGGCGCCGTGGTGCGGCCCCTGCAAGCAATTGGGCCCGGTGCTGGAGAAGGCCGTCGCCGACGCCAAGGGCAAGGTGACGCTCGTCAAGATGAATATCGACGATCATCCGCAGATCCCCGGTCAGCTCGGCATCCAATCCATTCCCGCGGTCATCGCTTTCGACAAGGGCCAGCCGATCGACGGCTTCATGGGCGCGCTGCCGGAGAGCCAGGTGCGCGGCTTCATCGAGCGTCTCGTCGGGCCGCTCAGCGCCGCCGCGGATGAACTCCTGGCGCAGGCCGAGGCGGCGATCGGCGCCGGCGACGCGGCGGGCGCGGCGTCGCTCTACGCGCGCATCCTCGCCGAGGACGAAACCAACGCCAAAGCCATCGCCGGCCTCGCCAAGCTGCATGTCGAGGCGGGCGACCTCGATCAGGCCAAGGCGGTGCTGTCGATGGCCGCGCCGCCGCCGGCCGGCAAGGATCAGAACCCGGCGCTCGCCGCGGCCTGGGCCGCCGTTCACGTCGCCGAGCAGGCCGCCGCGATCGGCGATCTCGCGCCGCTGGAAAAAGCGCTCGCCGCCGATCCCGACAATCACCAGGCCCGTTTCGACCTCGCGCTGGCGCTCAACGCCAAGGGCCAGCGCGACGAGGCCGCCGATTGTCTGCTGGCGATCATCAAGCGCGACCGCAAGTGGAACGACGAGGCGGCGCGCAAGCAGCTGCTGCAATTTTTCGAGGCCTGGGGCCTGATGGATCCCTCGGCGGTCACGGCGCGGCGCAAATTGTCGGCTGTCCTGTTTTGATCGGCGCGCGGGGCCGCGCTTGTTCGAGTCGAAGGCCATGAAGCTCAACAGGAATTACAGCCGACCGAAGGAAATGCCGCGCGTGATGCCGGTGTTTCCGCTGGCCGGCGCGCTTCTGCTGCCGCGCCGGCCGATCCAGCTCACGATCTTCGAGCCGCGCTATCTCGCCATGCTCGACGACGCCCTCTCCGGCGAGCGCCTGATCGGCATGATCCAGCCGAGCGCCGGCGACGAGGCCGAGGAGGAGCCGGCGCCCGAGCTCTATCCCATCGGCTGCGCCGGGCGCATCGTGCAATATGCCGAAATCGGCGACGACCGCTGCTTCCTCACCTTGATGGGCGTGGCGCGCTTCCGCGTCGCCAAGGAGCAGACGACGGGCGCGCCGTATCGGCTGGTGCGCGCCGACTTTTCCGACTTCGCCGACGATTTCGAGGAGGGCCTGGGCGAAAGCGCGGTCGATCGCAACAGCCTCGTCGACGCCTTGCGGGCGTTCGCCGAGGCCAACAAGATCAAGATCGACTGGGACGACATCCACAAGGCCTCGAACGAGACCCTGGTCAACGGCCTGGCGATGCTCAGCCCGTATGGCGCCAAGGAGAAGCAGGCGCTGCTCGAAGCGGCCGACCTCAAATCGCGCGCCGAAATCCTGGTGGCGATTTCGCAGATGGAATTGGCGCGCAGCGCCGACGCCTCGATCCAGTTGCATTGAGGCGACAACATTCTTTCGGCGTCATGGCCGGGCTTGTCCCGGCCATCCACGCGGCGCCGCCTCGTCGAAACGTTCAAAGCGACAACAACGGTACGGCGTGGATGGCCGGGACAAGCCCGGCCATGACGGCTTCACGTTAGCGGAGTTCTCTTGCGCGAGAGGCGTTCGCCGAATCTCGGCGTCACCCGCCCTACCCGTCCGAATTCGCCGACCCGCGCTCCGTTCAGCAAATCCGCGGCAGTTGCTCGCCCGACAGCCAATCGACGATGCGGCCGCCGCCGAACGCGGTGCGCATCTGCACGAAGCGGTTGTCGTCGGCGACCGCGCGTCCGATCAGCGCCGCGTCGAGCCCGAGCGGATGGGCCTTCATCGCCGCGAGGACCGCGTCCGCGACTTCGGGCGCGAGCACGGCGACGAGTTTGCCCTCGTTGGCGACGTTGAGCGGATCGAGCCCGAGGAATTCGCAGGCCGCGGCCACTTCGCGGCGCACCGGGATCGCCTCTTCCTCGATCTCGAAGCCGATTCCGGACTGGTGCGCGAGTTCGTTGAGCGTCGCCGCGAGCCCGCCGCGCGTCGGATCGCGCATGACGCGCACGCCGGCGCCGCCCGCCGCCATCATCGCCGCGACCAGCCCGTGCAGCGCCGCCGAATCGGAAAGGATCTGCGTCTCGAATTCGAGGTTCTCGCGCTTCGACATCACCGCGACGCCGTGGTCGCCGATCGTGCCCGACAGCGCGACGAGATCGCCGGGCCGCGCCGCGTCGCTGGAGAGGCTGAGGCCCGGCGGCGCGACGCCGACGCCCGCGGTCGATATGAACACGCCGTCCGCCTTGCCGCGCTCGACGACCTTGGTGTCGCCGGTGATGATCGGCACGCCCGCTTCGTGCGAGGCCTCGCCCATGCTGGTCGCGATGCGCTTCAAGTCGGCGAGCGGGAAGCCCTCTTCGATGATGAAGCTGGCGGAGAGATAGAGCGGACGCGCGCCCGCCATCGCGATGTCGTTGATCGTGCCGTGCACGGCGAGCGAGCCGATGTCGCCGCCGGGAAAGAAAATCGGCGTGACGACATAGGCGTCGGTCGTCATCACCATGCGCCCGGCGGGCGCGTCGAAGGCCGACTGGTCGTTGCCCGCGCGCAGCCAGTCGTTGTCGAAGGCGGCGTGAAAAATGTCCTCGATCAACTGCCCCATCGCGCGCCCGCCGGCGCCATGGGAAAGATCGACGCGGCCGTTTCTCAGATCGAGCTTGCGGCGGATCGGCTGTTGCACGCTCAAGCGACGTTCCTCCGTTGCGGCGCGGCTTTCGCCGCTTCGCGAAAGCGCCCATAGGTCCAATGCGCCGAGCAGGCGCCCTCGGGCGAGACCATGCACGAACCCATCGGCGTGTCGGGCGTGCAGAGCCCGCCGAACAATTTGCATTCCCTGGGCTTCTTCACGCCGCGCAGGATCGCGCCGCATTCGCAGGCCGGATTGTCGCGCGCGGGAACGTCGACGAGGCCGAAGCGCTTTTCCGCGTCGTAGCGCTCATAGGCGGCCTTCAGCCGCAGCGCGCTGTCGGGCAACCAGCCCAAGCCGCGCCATTCGAACGTCGCGCGCGTTTCGAAAATCTCCGCCATCTCGGCCTGCGCCCTGATGTTGCCGGTCTCGGTGACGGCGCGGATGTACTGGTTCTCGACCTCGCTGCGTCCCTCGTTGATTTGCCGCACCAGCATCAGAATCGCCTGCGCGACGTCGAGCGGCTCGAAGCCGGCGACGACGACCGGCTTGCCGAAACGTTCGGCGAAGACGCGATAGGGCCGCGTGCCGATGACCGTGCTGACATGCGCGGGGCCGACGAATCCTTCGACGCGCACCGCGTCCGCTTCGCTCCCGTCGGCGCTTTCGAGGATCGCGCGGATCGCCGGCGGCGTCATGACGTGATTGCAAAGAATCGAGAAATTCGCGAGCCGCTTCTTCTCGGCGGCGCGAATGGCGAGCGCGGTCGGCGGCGTCGTGGTCTCGAAGCCGATGGCGAAGAAGACGACTTCGCGGTTCGGCTCGCTTTCAGCGATGCGGATCGCGTCGAGCGTCGAATAGACCATGCGGATGTCGGCGCCCTCCGCCTTGGCCTTGAGGAGGCTCGCCCCGCTCGATCCGGGCACGCGCATCAGATCGCCGTAGGCGCATAGCGTAACTTTTGGATCGCGCGCGCAGGCGATCGCCATGTCGATGCGCGGCATCGGCAGAACGCAGACCGGGCAGCCCGGCCCGTGGATCATGCGCACGTTCTCGGGCAACAAATCCTCGAGGCCGTAGCGCGCAATCGCGTGGGTGTGGCCGCCGCAGAACTCCATGAAGTGATAGAGGCGGTCGGGATCGGCTTCGCGCGCGATCGTCGCCGCGATCCCTTTGGCGAGCTTGCCGTCGCGATATTCGTCGACATATTTCATAGCGGCGCTCCTCCGTTTCCGTCATGGCCGGGCTTGTCCCGGCCATCCACGCGGCGCGGTTCATGCCAAGCTTGCTCGCTGACCAGCGGCGGGACGGCGTGCGGACGATTGCTTTGCAATCGCCTTGGGATGGCCGGGACAAGCCCGGCCATGACGCGGAGAGAACGAGCGGCGCTCACGCGAACGCTCCCGCCGAAGCCAAGAGTTCGAGCGTGCGCTCGGCCTCGTCCGGATCGATCTTGGCGAGCGCGTAGCCGACATGCAGCACGACGTAGTCGCCGACGCGCAAATCCTCGACCAGCGCCGTGGAAACGATCTTGACGACGCCGTCGAGGCTGACCTTGGCCATTTCGTCGGGCAGGATTTCGCTGACTTGCACGGGGATGGCGAGGCACATGGTCTAATCCTCCTGAAATGATGCGCCGGCGCGCAGCCGCGCCAGGGCGAAGGCCGCCTGACCGAGCGAAACGCCGCCGTCGTTGGCGGGAACGGCGCGAGGCGGATAGGGCTCGAGGCCGCGCGCGCGCAACGCGGCGCACAGGCCGTCGGCGATAACCCTGTTCATCAGACAGCCGCCGCCGAGCGCGATCCGCGCGAGCCCGCGCGCCGCCGCGGCGGCGCCGATCCATTCGTCGAGCGCCGCGATCAGCGCGCCGTGAAAAAGCTCCGCCGCCTCGCGGCCGCGCAGGCGCTCGTCGACGATCGCCGCCATCAGCGGCGCCATGTCGAGCCGCCCCGCTTCGAGGCGCCAGAGCTTTTCGCGCGCGCGCGGCGTCTCGACCAGCGCTTCGAACTCCATCGCCGCCTGGCCTTCGTAGCGCTGTTCGAGACAAACGCCCGCCAGCGCCGCCGCCGCGTCGAACAGCCGGCCGAGGCTGGTGGTCATGGCGAAGCGCGCGCCGCGCGCGAAGCTTTGCGCGAGCCGCGCCGCGTTGGGCGCGTCGGGAAAGAGCTGGTCGACCCTGTCGAGCCGGCCGAGCCGGCTCAGCATCGCCACGCCCATGCGCCAGGGCTCGCGGGCCGCCCGATCGCCGCCCGGCAAGGCGAGCGCTTCGAGATGGCCGAGGCGCTGCCAATGCGCGCCGTCGAGAAGAATCAATTCGCCGCCCCACGGCGCGCCGTCCGCCCCATATCCCTGGCCGTCGAGCGCGACGCCGAGCACGGCGCCGCTCAAGCCGTGCTCGGCGACGACCGCCGCGACATGCGCGAGGTGATGCTGCACGCGGGCGCAGGGAAGGCCGAATTGCTCGGCCGAGCGCGTCGAGTGGAAGTCGGGATGAAGATCGCAGGCGACGAATTCCGGCGAGATCGACAGGATCGAACGCAAATGCGCGATCGTCTCGTTGCGGAACCGGATCGTCTCGCGGTCGTCGAGATCGCCGATATGTTGCGAAACGAACGCTTCGCGCCCGCGCGTCAGCGTCACCGTATTCTTGAGATCGGCGCCGGCGGCGAGGACGCTGGGGCCGTCGACGCCGAGGTCGATCGGTTCGGGGACGAAACCGCGCGCGCGGCGCAGATACGCGGGCGCGCCGTCGAGGACGCGCATCACCGAATCGTCGGCGCGCACCACGATGGCGCGCCCGTGCGTTACGACGAGGTCGGCGATGGGCCCAAGGCGCCTATGCGCGTCCTCGTCGTCGGCGACCAGCGGTTCGCCGCCGACATTGGCGCTGGTGGCGACCAGCGCGATCTCGCATCGCGCATGGCGCCAGCCCGCAAAATCCGGCGCGCCCGCCAAGGCATGCAGCACGAGCCAATGCAGCGGCGTATAGGCGAGCATGAGGCCGATGTCGCGTAGGTTGGGCGCGACGCTGGGGGCGAGGACGCCGCGGCTCCTGACGACGACGATCGGCCGCGCGCGCGATTCCAATAGCGCGATCTCGGCGTCGCCGAGTTCGGCCAGCAGCGCCGCGCTCGCCGTATTGGCGACCATCACGGCGAAGGGTTTCGCCTCGCGCGCCTTGCGGCGGCGCAGCGTCGCCACGGTTTCCTCGTTGCGCGCGTCGCAAACGAGGTGGAAGCCGCCGAGGCCCTTGAGCGCGACGATTCCGCCGCCGCGCAAGCAGGCGGCTACGCGATCGATTTCGACGTTGAGCTTCGGCCCACAGCGCGGACAGGCGATCGGCTCGGCGTGAAAACGGCGATTCCTCGGGTCGGCGTAATCGCGCGCGCAATCCCCGCACATCGGGAAGGGCGCCATCGAGGTTTGCGCGCGATCGTAGGGCAGCGCGCGCGTCAGCGTGTAGCGCGGCCCGCAATTGGTGCAATTGACGAGGGGATAGCGGTAAAAGCGGCTCGCCGGGTCGAACAGCTCGGCGAGGCAGTCCTCGCAGATCGCGACGTCGGCGCCGATGCGCGTCGACGTTCGTCCGCCCGCGGTCGCGCGAATCGCGAAGCCGTCGCCGCCGGCGAGCGGCAGCTCGGCGACGTCGATGGAATCGATGCGCGCGAGCGGCGGCGGCGCGAGGCGCAAAGCGTGGAGAAATTGCTCGGCGCCGGCGCCCTCCACCTCGATCAGCACGCCCTCGGAATCGTTGCGCACGAAGCCGCTGAGCGCGAGGCGCGAAGCCAGGCCGTAAGCAAAAGGACGGAAGCCCACCCCCTGCACGGCGCCGCGCACGCGCAGGCGCAAGCGCCTGTCCGTCCGCGGCCGCAATGCTGGGAGAGCCGACATCGCCTATCCCCTCGCCATGTCGGCCGCGCGGCGCGCGGCGGAGGCTTCGATCCAGGCGACGAAGGCGGCGAGGCCTTCGCCCGTCTTGGCCGAGACGATCAACGTCTGCAGCCGCGGGTTGACCCGCAGCGCGTTGGCCAGACACGCGCCGACGTCGAAGTCGAGATGCGGCAGAAGGTCGGACTTGTTGAGCAGCAGGAGGTCGGCCGCCGCGAACATGTCGGGATATTTGAGCGGCTTGTCCTCGCCCTCGGTGACCGACAGCACCACGACCTTGTGCGCTTCGCCCAGATCGAACGCCGCGGGGCAGACGAGGTTGCCGACGTTCTCGATGAACAGCGCGGAGCCGGGAGGCGGGGCCAGCGTTTCCAAGGCGTGGCCGACCATATGCGCGTCGAGATGGCAGCCCTTGCCGGTGTTGATCTGGATGGCGGGCGCGCCGGTGGCGCGGATGCGCTCGGCGTCGTTGGAGGTCTGCTGATCGCCCTCGATCACCGTGACCGCCATGCGCTCTTTCAGCGCCTCGATCGTGCGCACCAGCAGGCTCGTCTTGCCCGAGCCGGGACTGGAGACGAAGTTGAGCGCGAACACGCCCCGCGCCGCGAAGGCGCGCCGGTTGTCGCGGGCGTAAGCGTCGTTTTTCGAGAGAATGTCGCGCTCGATGCGGACGATGCGCTCCTGGCTCAGGCCGGGAACATGCGCGCCGGCGATTCCCTTGCCGTAGTCGATCGCGCCGTCCTCGCCGTGATGATGATGATCGTGGTCGTGATCATGAGGATGGTCGTGCGGACCATGGGCATGCGCGTGCGCGCCGGCCTTGTCCTTGTCGAGGACGATCTGCGCCTCGCCGCATCCGCATACGCTGCACATCAGTCGATCTCCATCTCGCGAATCTTCAATTCGTCGCCCGACGTCATCTGCACGCGATAGCGCCCGCATTCCGGGCAGGCGCCGAAGCGCTCGGCGAGCGGCACGCTTCTCTCGCAATCGAGGCACCAGCCGGCGCCGAGGGTGCGCGCGATCTCGAGCCTCGCCCCCTCCGCCGCGGTGCCGCAGGCGACGGCCGCGAAGCAGAATTCGAGCGCCTCCGGCTCGACAGCGCTCAACGCGCCGACATCGAGGAACACGCGCGTCACCCGGCGCGCGCCTTGCTTCAGCGCTTCCTCGAGGGCGATTTCGACGATGCTCTCCGTCAGCGCCATCTCATGCACGAGCCGGCTCCTTCAGCGTGACGTCGAAGGCGACGCACGGGTCGAACAGGCTCGCCAGCCGCGCTGCCGCGAGGCGCGCCGCCTCGCCGTCTCCGACACGCCCGCCGAGCAGTCCCGCGGCGAAGGGCCCGGCGGCGTGAAAGTTCCATTCCGTCGGCGCGACGATTCCGTAGGCGGAAATCCGTTCGTCCGGCCCGATTTCGGCGCAATGGTACAGGCGCCCGCGCGCGCTTTCCACCGCTGCGAATCCCGAGTTCGCGCCCGTCGGTCCGGCCGCGAGGACATCGTCGCACTCCAGTTCGCCTAGATGTAGCCCCTGCCCGACCGCCGTCAACGCCTGGCGAATATCGAGCAGCCGCGCGGCGAGCCGCGCCGACAGGATTCCGCGCCCCGGCGGCAAGCGGCGCCACAGCCGCGCATAGGCGCCCGTTTCGAGCCGGCGGCCCGGCAGGGCCGGCCGCGCGGCGAACCCAAGCGGATCGCCGCGCAAGGCGGCGACGACCGCCGAATCGTCCGCGCGCGTCAGGCTGTCGGGCGGGCCGGGCGCGAACGCCTCGTCGCGCTCGCATTGGCGGAAAATCGCGCCAAACGCCGTGTCGGCGGGCGGCGCGGCGTCGGGCGCTTGCGGCACGCCGAGCGCCTCGGCGGCGGCGACGAGGCGCGCGTGCGGCGCCAGAAGCGCCTCGCGCCGCGCGCGCTGCAAACCCGAAGCGGCGCCCTCGAGGAGCGCTCGCGTCGCCAGCGCGGCCTCTTTCAGCGCCCCGCCGGCGCGGCCCGCCACGGCGTCCGCGCCGCCCGTCCACGGCCAGCCGACGACGCAGGCGCGCATCGTTTCGAACGCCCGTTCGCTGAGAACGCTAAACGCGGCGGCGCAGCGTTCGCGATCCTCGATCGCGCGCCCGCTCGCCCGCGCGACGGCGCCGCTCGCGGCCGCGCCCTGCGCTTGCGCGCACAGCGTATAGATGCGCCGCGCCAGCAACGGCGTCTCGGCGGCGGCGCGGCCGACGAAATGGCGCGTCAGGCCCAAGGGGCGGCTCGAGCGCACCGCGACCGAGCCGACGCGCCCGTCCGCGACGTCGACCTCGATCGCAATGGCGCCGGCGCCCGGCCAGGTCATCGCGCGCCCTCCGCCCCGGCATTGAGGCGCCCGCGCAGGAACGCGCGGCGGTCGAGCGCCCCGGGCGCCGCGCTCGGGCGCGGCGGTCGAGCGGCGAACAGCGCCTCCATCGTCTTGCGCGCCGTCAGAATCGCGCTCGCCATGTCGGCGAATTCGCCCATCGGCGAGAACAAGGAGCAGGAATCGAGCCGGCCGAAGCCCGGCAATTCGCCGACGATCAGCTCGATTTCGCCGGCCGGCGCCGCGAGCTTGATCGAAGAGCCCGCGCGAAGGGCGGGCGAGGGCGGCGCGTCGGCGAGGTCGGCGGCGACGAAATTCATGAACCACGGCGTCACGACGATTCCGACCGCGCGTCCGGCATGGACGCGAAAAGCCTCGGCGGCGACGTCCAGCGCCGCGTTGCAAATCGGCAGGCCCGCCATCGCCGTGGCGGCGATATGCCGGTAACGCGTCGCGATCGCCTCGCCGGTCAGCGCGGCGTTCATCGCCTCGGGCGAAGCTTCGTCGACGACGAGGCCGGGCGAGGCGCTCGCGCAAGCCTCGCGCACCACCTCGGGGACGACCGGGAATCGCGCCTTCACGAACCCTCCCTCTGTCCGGAGAACTGCAATGCGGCGCCTGGACCCGCCGCGTTCGCGCGCCGCGCTCAGGCGCCGCCACGGCGCCGATCTTGGTCGGATGCCCGGCCAAGTCTTTGATCTTCCGCAATGGCGCAGCCGTTTCGGTGCGGCTGGGTCAGCGCGAGGGAAGGCATGACGACGCCCTGGAAACGCCATTTCAGCGTCTCCTCGACGCGTCGCCCCGTCCAGCCCCTTCCCGCCGACCCACCGCGCCGTCGAATGGCGCCGGCGCTCTCAGCCGCGCTTCGTACCGGCGCAAGCGACGGTCCCCCGCATTGACTCCGCGCCGCCGCCGCGTGACCATCGCGCTTCGAGCGAAGAGAGGGCGCCATGGCGGAGGACGGACGAGCGCGGGGCGCGTGCCTCGTCGTCGGCGCGGGCGATGGTCTGGGCGCGGCGATCGCGAGGGGCTTCGCGCGCGAGGGCTTGACCGTCTGCGTGACGCGCCGGCCTCGCCATCTCGAAAAGGTGGAGGCGCTGGCGCGCTCGATCTGCGAGTCCGGCGACGCTGGGCTGGCCTATGGTCTGGACGCGCGGGTCGAGGCCGACGTCGTCGCGCTCGTCGAGCGGATCGAGCGCGAGGTCGGCCCGCTCGAGGTCGTCGTCTTCAATATCGGCGCGAACGTGCGCTTTCCCGTCGTCGAGACGACGACGCAGGTCTATTCCAAAGTGTGGGAGATGGCCTGCCTCGCCGGCTTTCTCACCGGCCGCGAGGCGGCGCGCGCGATGACGCCGCGCGGGCGCGGGACGATCCTGTTCACCGGCGCGACGGCGAGCCTGCGCGGCGGCGCCGGCTTTTCCGCCTTCGCCGGCGCCAAGCACGGACTGCGCGCGCTGGCGCAAAGTCTGGCGCGCGAGATCGGGCCCAAAGGCGTGCATGTCGCGCATGTCGTGATCGACGGCATGATCGACGGCGACTTCATCCGCTCGATCGTTCCCGACGCCGAACAACGCCTCGCGCGCGGCGAGATCTTGAGGCCCGAGGAAATCGCCCGCAATTACGTCTGGCTCCACGGCCAAGGGCGCAGCGCCTGGACGTTCGAACTCGACTTGCGGCCCTGGGCGGAACAATGGTGAGACGCGATGGCCAGACGCATTGAATTCCTGTTCGACTTCGCCAGCCCGAACGCCTATCTCGCCTATCGCGCGCTGCCGCCGATCCTCGAACGCACCCGGGCGGAGCTCGAAATCGTCCCGTGCCTGCTCGGCGGCATCTTCAAGGCGACGGGCAATCGGGCGCCGTTCGTCGCCTTCGCCGGCGTCACCGGCAAGATGGACTACGAGATGCTGGAAATCCGCCGCTTCGTCGCCAAGCACGGATTGCAGAAATTCCGTCTCAACCCGCATTTCCCCGTGAACTCGCTCGCGCTGATGCGCGGGCTCGTCGCGGCGCAGGCGCTGGGCGAAGGACCCGCCTTTCTCGAGATGGGCCTGCGCGGCATGTGGGAGGAGGGGCTCAAGCTCGACGATCCGGAAGTCCTCGCAGGCCGCATCGAGGCCGCGGGGCTCGACGCGCACGCCCTTCACGAACGCGCGCAGCGGCCGGAGACGAAGCAGCGCCTCGCCGACAACACCGAAGCGGCGGTGAAGCGCGGCGCCTTCGGCATTCCCACCTTCTTCGTCGGCGACGAAATGTTCTTCGGCAAGGACCGCCTTGCGCAGGTCGAGGAGGAGGTCATGAAGGCGGCGCCGTGAACCCTAGGGAACGCCAGGGGAATGCCGCGACGAGTCGCCCGGTCCCCGGCGACGGCGGCTACTTCACCAGGATCGTGAAGGTCTGATCGATGTTTTTGAAGTTGAGAAAGCCAAGGAGATAAAGCTTATCCGTGCCCCTGAAGCCCGGATCCGAAGTGTAGAAGATTACGGTTTGGCTCACCGACGGACGGCCGCAGTTCGGCCCCGTCCCCGGCGTGACGCTGACGGCTCCATGATCCGCACGGGCAAAGATCACCGGCGCCTGATTCGGCAGGGCGCAGTCGCCGTGCACCGTCGCCACGTGCGTTTCCGCGCCCGCCTTGGCGATCGAGTCCGGCACGCTGCCGTCGGCATTGAGATCGGGCGCCGCGGCAGCCTTCTTGTGCGGCTGAGCGGGCTGTTGCGGACCTTCCGCCCAGGCGGGCGACGCGGCCGCCGCGGCGAGGCCTATGGCCATGATTCCGGCCGCGACACGACGACCTCGAACCAATCGCGCGGCTGGCGCGAAGGCGGCAAAGCGGGACAACACGGGCATTGGCGCGTCTCCTTCTCATTCGTTTCGCCTTCATCGGATGAGTTGGGCCCGAATCCAACGCCTCCACGCACGGGCGCCGCGCGCAGGCGAGCGGCGCTTCCGCGCTAGTGTAAAATAATGCCTCTTCCTCCGTTGTCGAGCAAGAGGCGTCAAGCGCCGTCGATAGAGTTGGCGATAGTGTGTTACAGAGGCAACACAATCGACTGAAGCGCGATCGCAAACGGATTTGACTTGCCATCTAGCCGAAAAGGGCATTTGATGCAACCAGAAATTATTCTAATGCAATCGTGCGTTAGGCGCGATGCCAGTTACAGTTGCACGCAAATCCATGCTAAGCGATCAATTTTGGAACTCACAGGGGCATTCTCATGCGCAAGGGCAAATTCGCTGTGGCGTTCGCGTTTGCGTGTCTCGGCGCCACATGGGCTTCGGCCACGAGCCTTCGCATCAACGACGGCCATCCCGGCGCAGCGCCCGGTGAAGGCGGCTGGACGCTGAATTTTGGCGCCAAGCCATTCGCCAGCGGAGTGGTCTCCGGCGTATCGAACGCTGCGAACGAGCTGGTCGATTCGCCTTCGCATCTCATTCGCGACGACCTCATGAGTTTGCGCCATCGGGAACTTTGGCTGCGCGCCCATGCGGACTGTGTTTTCGTATCGTCGACCACGTCCGCCGGCAATCGGATCTGGCGCCCGAGCTGTTAGAGCATTTTGTCCTCAGGCCGATCCGTCGCCGCCGTCATCGCGAGCGAAGCGCGGCGATCCAGAGATTGAGGCGATCGCCAATAAGGTTCGCGACGCCAATCGCATTCGCAAGGACGCACAGCGCTCGAATAAGCATGCGTCACGACCTCTGGATCGCCACGCTTCGCTCGCGATGGCGGCGGAGGCCCCGTTCAATCTAATGACAGTCCACTCTGGGCGCGCGCCTCACTGCGGGGCGCGCGGCCCCGATGCGTTCCCGGCCGCGCCGCCGCATGCGCCTCGATTGTCCTGCTCCGCTTGCCATGACGGACCTCGAGCGTGGCGCCGATGCTTCGACCAAAAAAACAGCCTGGTCGCGAGACCAGGCTGTTCGGATGGATAGACTGAGGCGTTAAACCACAGCTTATCCAAAGTTTCAGCAGGCGCCGTGGCCGTTGCAGACCGAGATGATTGGGGAGGCGTTGTTATAGATCCCCGTAGCGCCGTTGCCGGTCACCGCTTGCTCGTTCAGCAGACCGCTGACGCTCTGCTTGCCGTTGCCGGAGTCAGTGTTGGTGGTCGTGTTGTGGTTATGAATGCTGATGGTGGGTGCAGCATAGCTGACAGAGGCGAAAACCAGCGCCGCCGACACCGCCGCCATTGCGATAAGGGTCTTTCTCATTTACTTTCTCCTTATTTTCCTGTTGAGAGCTCTGTTTCACATATGTGTTACAGGGTAGGTTTTTGACGCCCAAATTATTGGCGGGCACCCCCCTTAGTCACACTTGTCGTACCACCCGCCAATAAGCTGATATGCCTTGCGGCAGCCGGGCGCCGCGGTCTCTTGCGTCGGCGCAGCGGCTTCGGCCGGAAGATTGTCCGCCGATGCATAGGCCGCCGCCGCTTGCGCAACCGGCGGACAGACGTCATGCCAACCACCAAGAAGCTGATAGGCCTTGTGGCAGCCCGGCGCCGCGGCAGGCTCGGAAGTCTGTGCCGCCGCCTGCGGAACCGCCGTGGTGTACTCGGCCCTCGCTTGCGGCGGAGCCGCCCTGTCCGCGGCGCATGGCGTGCCGCCCGCCAGCATCGCGGCTCGCACCTCCGGATCGAGGCACATCTCCTCACGCGCCGCCACCGTGTATCCCAGAACCGCCAGCGTCTTCGCGTTGAGGCGCAACTGGCATTCCCTGTCGACCATGGTTCCGCCGACCGTCAGTCCGAAACCCGCCGCGGCGCCGCCGGCCGACAGCGACCCGAGGCAAACTTCGGTCCCCGCGGCCGTGAGACCCGGCGCATAGACGGTCGGCACTTCCTTGACGGTCGTGGTGGCCGGGGTGGTGTCGATCTGCGTCAGGCTCTGGCCCTGGCTATTCTTATTCGTATTCGTATTCCGCGAATTGCCGCTGTTGGTCACCGTGCCGCTGGTCGCAGCGGCGTTATTATAGATGCCCGTACTACCATTGCCGGTCACATTTTGGTCGTTGCCTGTGCCGCTGACGCTTTGGGGGCCGTTGAGAGAGTCAGAATTTCCTGCATAGGCGTCTGAGGCGAAAAGCACAGCCGCCGAAACCGCGAGCCCCAGAACGCCGCTCAGCGCCGCCATCCTTGTTCGTTTCATGATCAATCCCCTATCGTAGATCATCCGATCGGCTCCGGCCGTGATTTACAGTCCAGCTCTAGTTCGTCGCCTCTTCAAGAACGCGAATCAGCCGACCATGACTTGGGCGCCAGCGAATACCGGCGTTGTCAACGCAAACGAGATGGCGGTTGAACGAAGAACTTTTTAATCATATTCATCGCGATATTTCGCAGGCGCCGCAATTTTAACCCGCCGTTAGAGTCGGCGTGCTCACGCAGAACGGGTACAGCAGGGCTTATTACACGTCAAGGTTGCGCACGCCGCCTTCTCGCCAAAAAATCGCATTTGGCGCACGAAAAAGCCGCAGTCCACGCGATAATATCAATTATTTCAGTAGCTTGTGCGAGTTGTTGCATTTTGGCGACATGGGACCGCTTTCATAATTTGCGGCTGGTTCGCGGCTGAATCGGGATGAAATTGTGCTGAATCAATTTGGGTTTTCCGAATCGCGGCGATTCTAAAAACCTACGCGCCGCGCCCAGCGACGCCGCATTGCGGCCGGCCGGCGGCTGGGTCGCCGTCAAAACGCGCGCGAGCGATCCGCGAGCCGGCGCGGCGTTGACGGCCAGCGCGGCGGGCCGAACCCATGGGATCGCCCGTTCAGGCGCGTGCGCGCAAGAAGCGGCGCGGGTTGGCCCGGCCGCTTTTTGCCAAAGCGCTTGTTCACTGGGAAAGGAAAGCCTCGCGAGAACCGACCGCCCGCGCGCTCCCTGGCGTCATCGCGACGGCGCAGACCGCGCCGCTGGCGTAGAGCCCGCGCTTCGTCGCGTTGAGCGACGCGCAGCCGCGCGCCGATGCGGACGGGGCCTTGCGCCTCAGGGCGCGACCGCCTCGATCTCGTCGTAGCGCTTGAGGCGATAGACGACGAACGAAACGATCCACGCCACGACGAAAATGCCGACGATGACGTAGCCGAGCACGCCGAAATTGTCGTTGAGCGTGCCGATCGCGCCCCAGAAGCCGCCGCCGTCGGTCAGGCCGAGCTGATCGCCGATGAGATTGAGCGTCTCCAGGCCGCCGACGACGACCGCGACGACGACCGAGGCCGCGGTGATCGTCATGTTGTAATAGAGCTTGCGGATCGGCTTGATGAAAGCCCAGCCGTAGGCGCCGAGCATCAGGACGCTGTCGGTGGTGTCGATGAGCGTCATGCCGGCGGTGAACAGGGCCGGAAACACCAGGATCGACCAGATCGACAGCCCCTGCGTGGCCTGCGTCGCGGAAATGCCGAGCAGGCCGACCTCGGTCGCAGTGTCGAAGCCGAGGCCGAACAGCACGCCGATCGGATACATCTGCCAGCTCTTCTCGACCACCCGGAAGAACCGGCGGAACAGCCTCGCGAGCAGACCGCGATTGGCCAGCGCCAGATTGAGATCTTCCTCGACGAAATGGCCGCCGTTCTTGACGGTTTGGAAGGCGCGGTAAATCGAAATCAGCACGAGAACATTCGCCAGCGCGATGGCGAACAGGAACATCGCGGAAACGATCGTCCCGGCCACGGCGCCGAACGTCTTGAAGGCGTCGAACTGGTCTTGCAGCGCGGTCGCGGTGACCGCGATGGCGATGGAGAGCGCGACGACGATGGTCGAATGTCCGAGCGAGAAGAACAGCCCGACGCCCACCGGCCGCCGCCCCTCCTGCATCAGCTTGCGCGTGACGTTGTCGATCGCGGCGATATGGTCGGCGTCGAAGGCGTGGCGAAGGCCGAAGCTATAGGCGAGCGCCGCGGTCCCCAGAAGTATGGGATAATTGTGAAAGGCGACGATCGCCCAGGCCCATGCCGCGACGTTGGCCAGGATCAACAGCCCATAGACCGCGACGATCTTGCCCCTGAGGTTTTCAGACTTGTCGCTGAACAACTCGGACAATCCCCTGCGCATGACATTTGCCTCCCCGACACCAGCCAGCATTGAAACCGTCAAAGGAGCATCGCCCCACGCCGCTCATATTGACGGAAATCAAAATCCTTGGCCAGCCGCCGGGATGTCGCTGTCGCAGGCTCGCCCCAAGGAGGCGACAATGCGCCGCGCCGCTCAGGGGGCGTCGTCGCGCGCGCGCAGCTTGCCGACGATGCCGGTCGGGGCGAAGTAGACGGCGAGGATGAACATCACGCCGAGCCACAGCAGCCAGCGATCGGGATGGAACAGCCCCGGCAGGAGCGGCAGGCCGAGGTCGGCCGCGCCCGCCGACAGCTTGCCCATCAACGCCTGCAGATAATTCTGCGCGATGACGAACAGCGCGGCGCCCGCGACCGCGCCGTAGAGCGAGCCCATGCCGCCGATGACGACGATCACCAGCACGTCGATCTGAATGGAAAAGCTCAGCGCGGTGTCCGGCCCGATGTAATGCAGCCAGATCGCGTTGAGCGCGCCGGCGGCCGTCGCCCCCGCCGCCGAAATGCAGGTCGCCAGCGTGCGATGGAAGACGATGCGGTAGCCCAGCGCCTCGGCGCGGAACGGATTTTCGCGGATCGCCTGCAAGACGCGCCCGAACGGCGAATTGACGATGCGCAGCAGCACGAGGAACAGCGCCGCGCATGCGGCGAAGACGAGATAATAGCTCAGGACGCGGCCGCTGATCGCAAGGCCGAGAATATCGCCGTCGACGAGCTTGAATCCGGGGCGAAGAGCGAACGGAACCTGGAACGAGCGCCCGTCCTCGCCGCCGGTGAGCCAGGAGAGCTGCGAGGCCAGAACGTTGAAGGCGTAGGCCACCGCCAGCGTCACCATGGCGAAGAAGATCGATTGCACGCGCAGCGAGAACAGCCCGATCGCCAGAGCGAGCGCGAGGGACACGATCAGCCCGGCGACGACGCCGAGCGCGATGACGCCCCAGCCCGGCCCCAGCCCGTAGAGCGCCAGCGCGACGCCGTAGGAGCCGACGCCGAAGAACATCACATGGGCGAAGGAGACGATGCCGGCGTAGCCGAGCAGAATGTCGTAGGACGCGGCGAGCAGCGCGTAGACGCAGATTTTCTCCGCGACGTTGAGCGCCTTGGCGCCGGGGAACAGAAACGGCGCCAGGGCGAGCGCCAGCGTCGCCGCGATCAGCACGATCCTCAGCGCCCAGCCGCGCGGCGCGTCGCCGGAAAGGATCATCATCGTCCGCTCACGGGATAGAGGCCGCGCGGGCGCCACAACAGCACCACGACCATCAGCAGGATGTTCGACACCAGCGCCAGTTTCGGCGCGAGGAAGCCCGCGTAATTGGCGATCAGGGCGACGAGGATCGCCCCGGTGAAACAGCCCCCGACCGAACCGAGGCCGCCGATGATGATGACGATGAACACCAGCACCAGCAATTCGCCGCCCATCGAAGCGTGAACCTGCCCGCGATAGAGCGCCCACAGCACGCCGCCGAGCCCGGCCAGCGCCGAGCCCGCCATGAACACGCCGACGAACAGGCGGTCGATGCGATAGCCCAGCGCCTCGACCATTTCGCGGTCCTGGACGCCGGCGCGGATCAGCAGGCCGATCTTGGTGCGGTTGAGAACGAGCATCTGCCCTGCGAACACGGCGAGGCCGACGATCGCGGCGAAGACGCGATATTTCTCGATCGTCGCGTCGCCGAGGAGAAATGAGCCGCGAAACGCGGTGGGCGGGGAAACAGGAATTTGCTCGGGTCCGAACAAAGCGTAGAGCAATTGCTCCACGACGATCGAGCCGCCGATCGTGACCAGGATCTGCTTGAGATGCTGGCCGTAGACCGGCACGATGATGAGGCGCTCGAATATGAGCCCGAAGGCGCCGCAGGCGACGACCGCCGCCGCCAGGGCGAGCAGCAGAACGCCGAGGTTGAGCGCGAGCGAATCGGCCTGCGACCACGCGACGAGCGGCAGAAGGACCAGCGTCGCGACATAGGCGCCCAGCGAAATGAACGCGCCGTGGCCGAAGTTCAGCACGTCCATCATCCCGAAGGTGAGCGTCAGCCCCGAGGCCATGATGAAAATCATCATGCCCATCGCCAGGCCGGCGGCGGTCAGCGTGACGAAGGTCGAGAACGAGCCGATGAAGGGGAAAGCGATCGCGGCGACGATCAGCGGCGTCAGCGCCGGCAGGATTTCCATTCTCGCCCGCGGCAGGGCGGCGCCGATATCGGTAGCGCTCATTGGTGCGAATCCAGGGAAAGGCCGAGCAGGCGCCCTTGCAGCGCCGAATCGGCGGCCAAGTCCGCCATCGAACCCGTGTGGACGATGCGGCCGTTGTCCATGACGCGCACGTGATCGCCGACCTCGCGCGCGACGCGGAAATTCTGTTCGACGATGAGGATCGTGACGCCGGTGCGCTTGATTTCGTTCAGGCAGTCGATCAGGCCGCCGATGATCGCCGGCGCCAGGCCCTTGGTCGGTTCGTCGATCAGCAGCAGGCGGCGCGGCTCGACGATCGCGCGGGCGATCGACACCATCTGCTTCTGGCCGCCCGACAGCGAGCCCGCGCGCGACAGCCAGAACTTTCGCAAGGCCGGAAAGAAGCCGAAGATCCATTGCAGCCGCGCGTCGTCGAGCGGCCCCTCGCGCGCCGCCAGCAGCAGGTTCTCGCGCACGCTCAAATCCGCGAACACCGCCATCGTCTCCGGCACATAGGCGACGCCGGCGCGCGCGACGGCGCTGGGCCTCAGCGCGCCGATCGCCGTCGAACCGAGCGTGATCTCGCCCTTCGAGGCGCGCCACAGCCCCATGATCGTGCGCAGGCACGTCGTCTTGCCCGCGCCGTTGCGCCCGAGCAGCATCGTCGTCGCGCCCGCGGGCGCGTCGAAGTCGACCCCCTGAAGAATATGGTAGCGCCCGATATGGGTGTGGACTCCCTCCAGCGCGAGGCGGACGCTCATGACGCCGGCCCTTTCACGACGCCGAGATAGGCCTCCTGCACGATCGGCGAGGCGATGACGGCGCTCGGCTCGCCGTCGGCCGCCAGCCGGCCGTTGTGCAGCACGATGATGCGGTCGGCGAGCGAGCGCACGACGTCCATCTTGTGCTCGACGAGCAGAATGGTCTTGCTCTTGTCCTGCTTGAGGCGCGCGATGAGATCGAGCAGCACCGGAACCTCGTCGACGCTCATGCCGGCCGTCGGCTCGTCGAACATGAAGATGTCGGGCTCGAGCGCCATCATCATCGCGACTTCGAGCTTGCGTTGATCGCCGTGCGAAAGCGAGGCGGCGCGAGAATCGCGCCTGGCCTCGAGGCCGACCTCCTCGATGACGGCGTAGGCGCGCTCGATGAGATCGCGGCGCAACATCCACGGGCGAAAGAGCTCGTAGTGCACGCCCGCCGTCGCCTGGGTGGCGAGGCGGACGTTCTCCATCACGCTGAGGCCGGGAAAGAGATTGGTGAGCTGGAACGCGCGCCCGACGCCCAGGCGCGCGCGCTGCGGCGCGCTCCGCCCGGTGACGTCGGCGCCCTTGATGAGGACCGCGCCGCTGGTCGCGCGCAGCTGGCCGGACATCAGATTGAAATAGGTGGTCTTGCCCGCGCCGTTGGGGCCGACGATGGCGGTGAGCTCGCCCGGGCGGAACGCGCAGGAAACCGAGTCGACGGCGACATGGCCGCCGAATCGGATCGTGAGGTTCTTGGTTTCGAGGGAGGGAGGCATCGGGGCTCGCAGCGCGAACGGCAAATGAAACGGCGCATTTTGTCCCCTCTCCCCGCGAGCGGGGAGAGGGCTAGGGTGAGGGGCCGGGCGATTGGCCGCGACCGTGGGCTATATCGTCGACCTCCGCTCTATCGCCGCCAGAATCGTCTCCAGCACGCCATCCATGTTGCGATAAACCTCGTCGTTGGCGACCCGCGCCACGCGGTAGCCGCGCGACAGCAGGAAATTCGCCCGGCGCTCGTCATGACCGACCTCGTCGTCGCTCGAATGCGTCGCGCCGTCGACTTCCACGACGAGCATTTCTTCGCGACAGACGAAATCGGCGAAATACGGTCCGATCGGTTCCTGCCGGACAAACTTGAAGCCATTGAGGCCTCGGGCGCGCAACCGAAGCCAAAGCTGGCGCTCGGCCTCCGTCTGCGCTCGACGCAGGTTTCGCGCGCGATTCGTCTCGAACGTGCGTAAGCCGCGCATGGCTCAAATCCCGAAGGACATCGCGAAACGCCCCGGCCCCTCACCCTAACCCTCTCCCCGCTCGCGGGGAGAGGGGACACCTGCCCTCTCGTCTTCCTCATCGCTTGTTGCGGATCGGAATGTCCATGTCCTCGATCTTCAATTCATTGACCAGATCGAGCGCCGCCCAGGCGAGCGCCGGATCGACTCTCACTTTGAAGTGATACATCGACTGCAAGGCCTGATGATCCTCCTTGCGGAAGGTCATCTTGCCCTTCGGCGTGTCGAAATCCATGCCTTCCATCGCCGCGATCAGCTTTTCCGAATCGGTCGACTTGGCCTTTTCGACCGCCGCGACGACCGCCATCGCGGCGGAGAACCCGCCGCAGGTGAAGAAATCGGGCGGCGCGTTGAAACGCTTCTGATGCTCGGCGACGAGCCAGTCGTTGATCGGGTTCTTCGGGATGCCGTAATAATAATAGGCCGCGCCCTCCATGCCGGGGAAGCGCTTATAGGCGGCGAGCGCCGGCAGAATGTTGCCGCCGGTGGAGAGTTCGATGCCATAGCGGCCGGGATCGAGATCCTGAACCTTGCCCAAGGGATCGCCGGCGCCGGCCCACACCACCCAGATGATCTTGCGGCCCGGCTTGTCCTTGAGCGCGTCGAACAGGCGCTGCGCCACGGCGGTGAAGTCCGTCGTGTTGGCGGGCGCGTATTCCTCCGCGTCGAGCGTCGCGCCGGTCTTGGCGAGCGCTTCCTTGAACGCCGCGACGCCGTCGCGGCCGAAGGCGTAATCCTGCGCGAGGGTCGCGATATGCACGCCGGACTTGCCGATCGCCACCGCGTTGGAGATCGCGTCCTGCGAGGAATTGCGCGCGGTGCGGAAGATATAGCGGTTCCACTTGTCGCCGGTGATCTGGTCGGCGACCGCCGGTTCGACGATGAGGATTTTCTTGTGCTCCTCGGCGACCGGCAGCATGGCGATGGCCGCCGCCGACGACGACGTGCCGATCGCGATGTCGGCGTGGTCGTCCTCATAGGCTTCGGCGAGCGCGGTCTTGGCGAGGTCGGGCTTGCTCTGGTCGTCCTTGAGGATGATGTTGATCTTGCGCCCGTCGATCGTCATCGTCCCCTTGGTGGCGTATTCGAAGCCGAGCCGCAGTCCCGCCTCGGTCTGCTTGGCGTAGGCCTCGAGCGGACCCGTCCGGCCGTAGATCAGCGCGATGTTGAGATCGTCGGCGTGCGCGCTCGCGGCGCCGATCAAGACGCCCGCGGCGGCCGCGAAAACTTTGAAAAAAGGACCCATGGGCTCCCCCCGGCGCTGGTTCGAACCAAGCCTTGCGCCCGCTCCCGCCGCGAATCCCGCAAGACCGGGAAGGCGCAAGCGCGCGCGCGTTCCCTCCCTCGCCGCGAGCTAACCATCGCGCGCTCGCGCGGGCAAGCGCAAAAGGCGAGCGTGCGCGCGCAGCGAAGCGGGCGGCGGCGCTTTGCGTCCTCCGTGGCGCTTGCGCGGCGCCGACTTGGCCTCTATAACGCCGGCTGCGTCGCTCGCGGCGTTGTCGGAGTGTAGCGCAGTCTGGTAGCGCACCTCGTTCGGGACGAGGGGGTCGTAGGTTCGAATCCTATCACTCCGACCATTATTGTCAGAGGGTTCCGAGGCGCATAACCGCTGATGCGGCTGCGGCCGCGCGGCTTCGCCCACAGATTGGGCCGCATGTTCGATTTTAGCCGAGCATGAAATCGGCGGCCGTCTGGCGGGAGCCGCATTGGCGCTGATTCACACTCCGGGACAGGCAAGTCACTGATTCCAGCGCACGCGCTGGGCGGAACCGGGGGCGACTTTGCAGTTCGGGCCGCAGTCCGATTGACGCCGCCGGGCCGAGACTTCGCTCCCGTTCACAAAGTGACGAACCTGAGAGTGGCGGCCCCGAACCCCTCGAAGCCTACGCGAACCGCGCTATCTCCACGGGCATATTCGAGCCCGGTGTAAGTCCCCGTCGTCACCACCATGCCGGCAGGCGCTCTAACGGCGCGAGCGACTTGAAGACGAAGAGGGTCCATCAGGTCTTGAACGCCGCCCCATCTCGGAGCGACGCGAGGTTCCGACCCGCCAAGGTCTCGCTCGACCCTCGGCGCATCCAAATCGCGCGCCATCCGAACCTCCGACGACATGCGATCCTCCAGCGCAAAAACCGGACATATCATTTCCTTCGCTCGCGAAACGCCCGTTTCGGCGCCGTTGACAAATTTGAAGGCAGGATGCTTATCGACGACGATCGGGCATGGGCGCGATCCGCGGGCGACGAACAGGGTCTCAAGGCGACCGATCGGCGCCGAGGAAGAACGCCCTGAATTCGCGTCAGTCGACCTGATTCAAAAGGGCGGCGAGTAGCGGAGCGCTTAGGAAGCATTCGATGTCTGCGGCGCAAGCCAAATTGTCGCGTCAGATCTCGGACGACAAATTGTCCTGGCCAATATTCATCATCTCGCTGACCACCGCGTCCGCGCGCCGAATCGCGTGCGCGGCCGCGATGGACCGGCTTGGCCTGGAATTCGAATTTTTCGACGCGGTCGATGGATCCCATCTCTCGGAAGAACAGATGGCGCGGGTCTATGATCCCGACAAGAACGCGAAGCTTTTCAAGCGTCCGTTGTCGAAGCCGGAAATCGGCTGCTACATGAGCCATCACGCGCTGTGGGATCGGATCGGGAAAAGCCGATGCGCCGGAGCGATCGTTTTGGAAGACGATTTCGACGCCGACGGCGCGCTGCCCGGGCTCTTGCGCGAGATTTGCCGGCTGGACTTGTCAAATTGCATGGTCAAACTCCATTCGGACAAGAAGGCGGCCGGCACGTCGCTCGTGAACCTGGCCGGCGGCTACCGGTTGCTCGTGCCCTACAATGTTCCCGGATTCGCCCTCGGCTATGTCATTGAGCGTCGGGCCGCCGCGGAGCTCGCCGAAAAATCCCTTCCGTTCGGGCGGCCGGTCGATATGGATCTCAAGCATTGGTGGGATTTCGGCGTCTCGGTCTTGATCGTTCAACCCACGGTATTGCGCATCCGGATGACGAACGACGCAAGCGCGATCGAATCCGCGCGCGAGAACGCCAAACCGGCTGGCCGTCTGGGCGGATGGGTCCGGCTGGTTCGCAATTCGCGTTATCAATTGCTCTACAGGCTGCAATGGCTTCGGGCGCGATCCAAAACCCGGCCGATCGTGAGCAGATTCAAGAAGCCATGATCGGCGCGCCGTCCGTGACCCCCTCGAAGCGCGGCGATCGGGCAAAGACGAACGCATGCGACGCCTTGAACCTGGCCAAGCCGCTGAGAACCGGCGAACTCACGGTGGTCTGGGGCGCCGACGATCGGCGTGAAGCGATGTGAGATTTCGCGCGCGCGCGTGATACTGAGAGCATTGGCGCGCGGCTGGCGCCGAGGCAAGGACATCTCGCTGGGATGAGAGTTTTCGTCATCAACCTCGATCGTTGCCCGGAGCGAATGACCCGCCTCGCCGGCCTGCTCGGCGCCCTCGGCGTGCCGTTCGAGCGCATTGCCGCAGTCGATGGCCGCGAGCTCGACCCGATCCCGTCCGCAAAGGCCTTCAACGGCCGCTACGTCATGACGCGATCCGAGCTCGCTTGCGTGCTGAGCCACCGCATGGCCTGGTTCCGCTTCATGGCGAGCGCCGACGAATATTGCCTCGTCCTGGAGGACGACGTTCATCTGGGCAAGGATTTCGGCGCGATCGCTCGCGGGGATATCGGCCTCGAAGCCGCCGCGTTCGACCTGATAAAGATCGAAACCAGGAGCCATAAGATCTGGGTGGACCGGTTCGACGCGAGGACGGTCGGCGGCCAGCGAAGGATCGCGCGCCTCCACTCGGCTCATTTGGGCGCGGCCGCCTACATCATCAGCCGCGCGGGGGCCGAGAAAGTGCTCCCGGCGACCGAATCCGGTGCCCGGGCGGTTGACGAGATCCTGTTCGGAGGACATGGGATCGTTCCGGCGGGGTTACGCAGCTACCAGATGATCCCCGCGCTCGCCATTCAGGACGAGCTTCTCCGGGAGACGCCCAGTTTCGCGGGGTTGTCGAGCATGATCACCCCCGACAGATTGGCGCGCCCGAAGCAAATCGGCATGGGCAAGCTTCTGCGTGAAGCGGGGCGCCCGTTCCGTCAGCTCGCGGAAATCGTGATGCCGCTTCACCTCATGGGCGAATGGCGGCGAGTGGAGCGCAGGCCCGTTGGCTTCGAATAGCGCCGCGCGTTTCGGCGCCGTTGACAAATGCGCGCGCGGGATGGTTATCGTCGACCACCGGGCATGGGGCGCGACCGATCGACGCCGAGAAATATGGCTTCGCGCGATTCAAATCCTCGCTGATCGCGAGCCGATTCAAAGGCCCGACTGCGCGAAACGAAGGGCAGGAAATCACTGAGTTCGCCTATGTCCGTTCCCGATTCCCAAGTCCGAAAAAATCTCGTTGTCGTGCGCGCCGGCAAGAATTCCTTGCATCCGCGTTGGCTGAACGGCGAACAAGGCCGAAACTGGGATTTGGTCGTCAGCCTCTATGACCCCGACGCCCGCTTCCAACATCCCGACGACGTCGTCGTCGTCGCCAGACGCGGCGGGAAATGGGATGGGCTTCATGCGTTCTTCGCCAACTGCGATATTCTGAGCCGTTACGACTATATTTGGCTGCCCGATGACGATATCGAAACGTCAGCGTCGGCGATCAACGCGATTTTTGACGACATGCGTCGCCATGCTCTCGACGCCGCGCAGCCCTCGTTGACGCGCAACAGCTATTTTTCCTTTTTTGCTTTGACGTCTTGCCCCGGTTATCTCATTCGCTACACCAATTTCATCGAGACGATGGCGCCCTGCCTGAAATCGAGCGTGCTGCAGGCCGTTCTGGCGGACTTCGAGGGATCGATGAGCGGATTCGGGCTGGATTACATCTGGTGCCGCCTGTCGCATGACAATCGCTTCAAGGCGGCGATCCTCGATCATATCGCTGTTCGTCATACGCGTCCGGTCGGCGGATCCTTACGTGGCGTGATGGAAAAAAGCGGCGTTTCCGCCGAAGACGAAGAGCGGAAATTGTACGCTCGATATAACATTCGATATCTTCCTAAGAAAAAAATCGTGCCGCTTGTTTATGCGGCGATCGATCTGCGTCAACGTCGGCGGATCGGGTCGGTGCGACTCGGCCTCGAAATGGCCGCCGCCTATTTGAGCGTCTTTCCCGAATTCACCGCGCAGGAAGACGCCGGTCGGAAAATCAAGCAATTCATTCAGCGCCAATTCATCCGCAGGGTGGATTTGTCGCAGTTGCAAAGATGCAACCCGGAATGAACGATCCAAACCCGCCGGCGCCCGCCGCCGAAACCTGATTCCGGACGGTTCCCTCTGATGATCGATTTACGCGATCTCGACGTTGTGATTGTCGGCGCGGGCTTTTACGGCGCCACGCTTGCGGAGCGGCTCGCGAACGGTCTCGGCAAACGGGTCCTGGTCATGGATCGGCGCCCCCATATCGGCGGCAACGCATACAGCGAGAACGATCCCGAGACGGGCATCGAGATTCATAGATATGGCGCGCATCTGTTCCACACGCCCAACGAGACGGTCTGGAACTATGTGAAGCGCTTCACGGCTTTCACCGACTATCGCCATCGGGTGTTCACGACCTACCGCGATCAGGTCTACGCCATGCCGATCAACCTCGGCACGATCTGCCAGTTCTTCGGCCGCCGCTTTTCGCCTGACGAGGCGCGCGCGCTCGTCGCCGAACAGGCCGGAGAGCTCGGCGGCCGGGCGCCGCGCAATCTCGAGGAGAAGGCGATCTCGCTGATCGGCCGGCCGCTCTACGAGGCGTTCATTCGCGGCTATACGGCCAAGCAATGGCAAACCGACCCGCGCGAATTGCCCGAACACATCATCACGCGGCTGCCGGTGCGGTACACTTTCGACAATCGCTATTTCTCCGACGCCTTCGAAGGCCTGCCGGTCGACGGCTACACCGCGGTCTTCGCGCGGATGCTCGACCATCCGCTCATCGACGTGCGGCTCGGCCTCGACTTTTTCGACGTCAAGCCGGATCTGCGCGCGGATTTGCCCATCGTCTACACCGGCCCGATCGACCGCTATTTCGACTATTGCGAGGGGGAGCTCGGCTGGCGGACGATCGACTTCGAGCGGCAAATCCTGCCCGTCGGCGACTTCCAGGGGACGGCGGTGATGAACTACGCCGACGAGGCGACGCCCTTCACCCGCATCCTGGAGTTCCGCCATTTCAACCCGGAGCGCGGCTATCCCGCCGATAGAACAGTGATCGTGCGCGAATATTCCCGCTTCGCCGCGCGCGGCGACGAACCCTATTATCCCATCGGCGCCGCTGCGGACAAAGCGACCTATCTGCGTTACAAGGCGCGCGCCGCGAACGAAAACAACGTCCATTTCGGCGGACGCCTCGGCTCCTATCGCTATTGGGACATGCACCAGGCCATCGGGGCGGCGCTGAAGGCGTTCGAGAATACGATGGTTCCCTATTTCGAGGCAGGGGCGGCAATGAGCGCGTGAAGCCATCCGACAGCACGAGAATATTCGCCGCTGGTAACCGCATTCCCCGACAGGACGCCATGTTTCGCCTTCAATCGTTCGTCTTCCCCAATCTCGCCATCAAGGCTTCCGAGGCGCTTTATGTCCGCGCGACGCCCGGGACGATTCCGATGTTGGCCGACGGCAAACTCCGTTTCACCCCGGGAAGCGGTGCGCATTTCGACACTTTCTTCAACGCCTTGACCGTCGGAACCTGGAAGACGAAATGCAAGATCGATGAATTGCACTTCCGCTTGCGGGGCAAAGGGCGTTTCGCCGTTCGTTTCGGGCTGCGCCGCCGCGGCTTTTCCCAGCGCTGGCTCGCCGACTCCGAGGCGAGCCTCGTGGACGGCGTGGACATCCGCATCGAATTGCCATTTTGGGCGGAACTGGAAGACGGATTGCTCTATGTCTCGGTTACCGCGTTTGAGGCCGGGGAGATTTGCGCCGCCGCGTTCGCAACGGATGCGGCGCCCCTTCAAGACGTAAAGCTCGGCATCGTCATCACCCACTTCAGCCGCAAACAACGGGTTTTGCCGGCGATTGCGCGCATACGCGCCAACCTGCTCGCCGACGAGAGCTATCGCGGCCGGATCGAGCTTGTCGTCGTCGACAATTCGCGAGACATCGACCCGGCGGACGCGAAGGGGGTCACGCTTATCCCCAATCGCAATCTGGGCGGCTCGGGCGGGTTCACCCGCGGCCTGATGCATTTGGAAGATGAGGGCTCCTTCACTCACTGCCTCTTCATGGACGACGACGCCTCCTGCGAGATCGAGTCGATCCGCAGGGCCTATGCTCTGCTCAGCTATGCCAGGAGTAACGACATGGCCGTAGCGGGGAGCCTACTGCGTGAATTGGAACCCAATAGGACCCACGAAATTGGCGCGATTTTTGACGGCGCTTATCGCCCGCTCAAGGGTGGCTTAGATGCATGTCGCGTTCATGATCTCCTGCTGATGGAAAAATACGATCCCCGGATCAATTATGGCGGCTGGTGGTTTTTCGCTTTTTCTCTCGATTATTTCAGCAAGTACCCATTCCCGTTTTTTGTCCGCGGGGACGACGTGCTTTTTAGTCTGGTGAACAGATTCGATCTCGTGACAATGAATGGAATTTCTTGTTGGGGAGAGGATTTTTGGTACAAGGAATCCCCTTTAACTCGGTACCTTTGGGCTCGCTGTACGCTTGTAATGTTTATTTCCGTTTTAGATAAAGACGTTAATTATTGTTCAGACCAACTCTACAAATGGGTGCGCGGTATTCTGCTTTCGTATCATTATGATTCTGCGCACGCATTCTGTCTGGCATTGGATCATGTATGCAGGGGGCCGCAGTTTTTTGTAGATAACGTGGACCTTAGCCCTGTAATAAATGATATAAACTCGTTTTCAATTGAAGAACGACTTGAGCCGATTGCCAGAGATGAACACATTGCCTATGCGCATCGTCGCACGAAGCGACGGCGTTTTCGCGGGCTTATCCGCAGTTTGAGTTTGAACGGATTATTACTTCCAAGCTTCTTAATTAGGAACAAGACGATGTTTCAGCCTAAGGGCTACGGCGGCAATCTTGCGGAGACATACCGATATCGGCGCATTCATTACGAGCACGAGCCGCTCGGCATTGGGTTCGTTCTGAAATTCAACCGAAAGCGGTTCTTCGCGGAGGCATGGCGATTCGCAAAGGCGGCGTGGCGGTTTCAATCGGAATTCACAAGGATCAGGAAGGCGTATCGAGACGCGCTTCCTTATCTGACGAGCCGAGCGTTCTGGGAAGAGGCATACAAGCAGGAGCGTGAAGCCGAGAAGCGCATCGAGCCGGCGGCGACTCGGATACGACGTCGTGACGCAACCGGCTGACATCAGCTTGGACGGGCGCGGAACCTTGAATGGATCGTCCGCGGTCGGCGGTCACAACGCCTGCCAAGGCAAGGCGTTGGTTGGTCGAGGGGCGGAAACCGCGGTCGCATCGCCGGCTCATCGTCATCGAGATCCTGAGAGACGAGCCTTCCAGATCGTCGTCAGCAGTATGACCAGCCCGGCAAACGCGAGAATTAGGCCGATACGAAAGCCTGCGGGAATGTACTCGACTCGCACGACGCCGTTTGCATTTTCCGGAAGCAATGCCGTCAGCAAGATGTCGTTCCAGGACTTGAGCTCTAACGGGCGGCCGTTAAGCAAAACTTGATAGCCCGGCCAGAACAGTCGTGAGAAGACCAGCGCGCCGGCGGAGCCCGGGCTCCCCGCGATCGAAAATTCCTCGCCGTTCCATCCTGATTTTCGCCAATTTGAAACGACGTAAGAGGGGGGAAGGAAGGACACGGTTCCCGGCAGCGAAGACGGCTGCGTGCGATCCCATTGGAACAGGAACTTGTTTTCGCCGACCCGCTGAAACTCCCTTTCAAGCGGCGCGAAGGGCTTGTCGAAAAATGGGCTCCCTTTCTCGACCAGAACGTGATCGACCTTGAAGAGAACTTCGGGCGCGACGCCGAAACCCGGGTCCACGGCGAACATCCGGTCCAACACCTCGGGACAAAGCAGCGATCCCTTGGTTTCCATGCACATGAATTTGCGAAATTGATTATGCCCAACGGCGCTGTAGCCGGCGAGGACGCGGCGATCAGCGCCGCCGACAGCCATTCCCGGCTCATCCACATCGCCTCGACCCTCCATGAGCGGGCGCCAAAATCCATATTGACGAAGGAAAAGCGTCGAGCCGCCTTCGAGACTCGAGACCCCCAACGGCTCGGGGCGAAGCGAGAGATGATAATCCGGCATGTGAAACCGCGACAAAGGTCCCGCGATGAGAATTAAATGCCCGGCGAGCAGGCTTGTTACGCACAACGCTGAAACGATCAGTCTTTTCTTCGACGCAAAGACGATAAGAGCGAATATGGCGAACTCGGCCAGAAACACGAGGGTATGATAATCCACCTTTTGTGGGGTTTCTTTTACCGAAACCAAACAGCACACGAAAAAGTAGACGCCGGCGATGAAAAGCGCCGCGCGCGCGTTGACTCGCCGTAAGCTCCCTTGAGCCAGAAGAAGCGATACGAGCACGAAGATCAGCTGAAAATGGATCAACCACCGCATCGACCATCGAAGGGGGCCGATCAAATTCGGAAGAAGACACAAAGTCGCCATCGCCGCGAGGAGAAGGGCGAGGCATTGCGTCAGACTGTCCCATCGCGGCCTCGTAGCGGAAGTGAGCCCAATCAAGACAAACGGGACCACAAACAAACCGGCGTAATAGCTCGGGAACGGCAGGAAAGGGGCTCCGCTGAAATTCTTCACCAGCGGCAAGTAGCTAAATCCCGACATCGCGGCCAAGCCCTCGAGGGACACTTGGAAGAGTCCGTCGGTGCCCAATTGAGAGAAGCGCGCAGTCTCCGGAAATGCAGGCGCCAGCGGCAACATCGCCGGCGCGGCGAGACAGACCCCGGAGGTCAGGCCCGCCGCCATTCGGGCGGCTGTAGCCATTCGATTTCTCGATCTGCGCACGGCGACGACAAAGACTATGCCCGCCGATGCCGCTGCCGCGACAACTGTCTGAGGCCAACCAGCCGTCAACAATAAAAACAAGCTGATGGGCAGGCCGATAAGGTCCGCGCGCGATTGGCGGCGGTAAACGAACGACACGGCAAACGCCAGAAACCAGGGAAAATAGGCGAAAGCGGCAAGGGTGGGCGCCCACGACCGAGCGCTGATATGAATAAGCCAGGGCAAACAGCACCCAGCCACCGCGGCGACAACCGAAAAATCCCGGCGCAAACCAACTTTTCGCGCCAGGAACAAGATGCCGAAATAAGTCACGGACAAATAAGTCGCCGCAAAAATGGTCACCGCAATATCGGCGCGCGGAACAACGTACATAACGACCGACAGCGCTACTGTTAGTGGATTAAACAACCCGTACTGATATTCAATGAGATAGTTATCGCCGTTGAAAACGCGATCCGACAAGAAGGGCACTTCGAAGTTAAGATAACTATGTCCGATTTCACGATATGCATTAATAAATTGCGTCTGGGCATCATCCAAAAAATAGAACGAACTATTAAATAGCAATGGTGATAAGGCAATAATATATAATAACACAATATGCATCAACACCGTAGACCATCTGGTCCGCATTACAGCACGACACGCATCAATAAATGCCGACATAAACAATAATGCTCCATCCATAATATTTCGTCAGGGCAATCAACAGTGCTCCTTATGGCAGCGCTCTCTGCAAACCGCTAGCATAATTTTCAACCCCATTCCACCGACCGACGCCTTCGCACAGCGCCGCCAGAGCGGCGTAGCCCAGCGCCGTTTTCGCCCTCGTCATCTCGGAAGCGATGGTCTTGGTCATTTCCGACAAAACATGGAGTTTCTGCCGGTCAATCCCGGCAGCCTGCAATCGTGGGCGCGCCATCGGCGCCCGATTGTTGATTCACCCCGGTGCACGGCGCGCCCATCTTCGACGGCGAGCCCAAAACAATAGCCCAACGCGCTCTTCGCCGTTCCTGCGATCGCGTTCATCGTATCGGACTCTACCCTGCCCGCGGAGAACGACCCGTCGCGCTCGCCGAGAAGGCGTCACAGACCGCCTGCGTCATGCTGACGTCGTCGCGAAGGCGAATACCCGCAAGCCAATTCCGCGCACGGTCTTTCATCGCCGGCGATCGCCGTAGAACGTATATCGGTCACTTTATACCCGCGGTCGATTGCTGGTTTATGTCCTTCACCGGTTCCCCGGAGGATATGATGTCTTGAATGAGGAAGAGCGGGCGCCTTTTCGACTCGATGTAAATCTGCCCCATATACTCGCCCATCACGCCGATAACGATGAGCTGCACGCTACTCGCAGCGAGAATGATCAGCGCAAGAGAGGTCCAGCCCGTTATATTATGTCCAGAGAAATAATTGATTATAATGTACCCCATCAAAACGAACGTCGCGAGACTGAAGTAGAACCCAAGATGCGCCGCGATCCTTAGCGGGCGGACCGAAAAGCCGGTGATCGCAACGATCGCCAAGCCGACCATTTTGGAAAATGGGTATTTGGTTTCCCCAGCGAAGCGCGCCGCCCGCTCATAGGGAAGGGCCGCCTGCCGCAGGCCGATCCAGCTCACCATGCCGCGAATAAAGCGATGATGCTCGGGCATATTGTTCAGAATATCGACGGCGCGGCGGCTTATCAGTCGGAAATCGCCAGCATCCGTCGGTATTTTAATCTCCACCAACTTCTCGAGCACACGATAGAACGCGCGGGCCGACGCCTTCTTGAAGGCGGTCTCGCCTTGTCTCTTGATGCGCGTCCCATAAACAACATCGTAGCCATCGTCCATACGCTCCATCATCTTAGCCAGAAGCTCGGGCGGATCCTGAAGATCGGCGTCGATGATCAATACACGCTCTCCACGGCTCAACTGCAGGCCGGCGGACAAGGCGAGCTGATGGCCATAGTTGCGCGAAAGGTTGACGGCCACCACATGCCGGTCGCCCGCGGCGATCGCGGCAATCAAATTCCAGGTAGAATCCGTCGAGCCGTCGTTGACGAGAACTAATTCATACGCCTCGCTCACGCATCGACGGCAAACATCGGCAATACGTCGGTGCGTCTCGTAGATTCCCGCCGCTTCGTTGTAACAGGGAATTACGACCGACAATTTCATCTCTACCTCGCGTGAATATTATTATACGTGCGTGCATCAACTTAGTCGCGCAGATTCGCGGGAAGCATAGGTTGAAATTGATGGCGTGTTTAGCAGAACGGTTACGATTTCGCCAGCCGGCGCCGTGCGCGATGCGCGCCCGGTCGGCGCGGGCCGCTACGCCGTCGATCAAGGCGTCCGCGTCAAAGCCTTTGGGCGCCTCCAGCACACCCAATGCGATCACGAGCTTGTTGAAGCGCCGGAATCCCGCGCATAATCTGGCGACGAGCAGCGGCGACGCGCCGAACAGGGGTCCCTAATAAAGGCAACCGATGCGCAAATTGTTTCGCCGCTTATCCGCCGCCCTCGGCGCTATCGCGAAGAGCCCGTCGCGCGTCGAATCCTCGCTGCAATCGCTGGTCGACTTACAGGCGCGCGCCCTGGACGCCGCCAATCGGCAGGCCGATGTGCTGCGCGAGCTGATCGACCTCGCGCAGCGCCTGTTTCCCGCTCAGGGCGAGCTCGGGCGGGACGATCCGCGGCTTTCCTCGAGCCTTTTTCGCGCCCGTTGCCTGGAAGCGCAGGCGGAGACGCTGCAATTGATCCGCGACGAAATGCCGACGGCCGTATGCGAACTCGACCATCGCGCCTTCCTTCTGGACGCCGTCGCCCGCGCGCCCGCCGAGGGCGACATTCTCGAATTCGGCGTTTTCTCCGGCGCGACTCTGCGCTGGATGGCGGAGGCCTATCCTGCGCGCCGCTTTGTCGGCTTCGATAGTTTTCGCGGGCTCCCACGCGAATGGACGGGATACAAGACGTTCAATTTCGACCGGGCTGGCAGTCCGCCTGAACTGCCCGGCAACGTCGAGCTCGCGATCGGCGATTTTTCGCAAACGCTCCCGGCTTTCGCCAGCGGCGCTCCGCGCATCGCCATGTTGCATATCGACTGCGACCTCTACGAATCGGCCCATGCGGTGCTGAACGCCCTCGGCCCGCACCTCAAGCCGGGCGCCATCGTGGTCTTCGACGAATATTTCAATTACCCCGGCTTTCGCGCTCACGAATACCGGGCCTGCGCCGAATTCCTCGTGCAGGCCGGACGGCGCATCGAATGGCTCGTCTATAGCGGCGAGCGCGCCATGGGGCGGCTGGCGTGAGCGCCGCCCCTGCCCGCGGGCGGCGCAAAGAACGATCTCGGCCCGCCGGACGCGCATCTGCGCGGCGTTGCGATCTCTGATGTGAGCCTTGAGCCGACGCCGATCGGCCGGCGAAAGCGAGATGGATTTTCCCCTGCGCATCGCGCAGACTCGCGCGCGCAGCCAAGAACGGGAATTCCCAAGGGGACTCGACCGTCAGATTTTATCCACTGGGAACTTGAGATGGCTCAATCCACGACTCGCGAGTCGCCGGCGACGGAAAGGGCTCTCACGCCCGGACGCGCCGCGAAGCTTCCGCTCGGCCCCCACACCCTCCTCATCCTGTTCATCGCGGCCAGCCTGATCCTCGCGGCGATTCCGCTGGCGCCGGAATTGTTCGGCGCGGGGAACGACATGGACTATCCGCTCTGGTACTGGGCCGGGCGGCAAGTCCTGACCGGCGGCGACCTCCACGCCCTGGACGAGAACAAGACCTTCGCCTTTCTCTACCCTCCCTTCGCCGCCGTCATGTTGGCGCCGTTCAGCCTGTTCGGTCGCGCCTTCTCGATTCTCTGCATCGTTCTCGTCAACATCGCGAGCTGGTGGGCGGCGGTGACGCTCTGCGACCGGCTCTCCGGGGACAAAGGCCCGAAGGCGTGGTGGGTGGTCGCCCTGCCGTCGCTCCTGTCGATGCCCCTCATCATCGACACGTTCAATCTCGGTCAGCCCAATCTCATGCTCCTCGCCCTGATGCTGGCCGGGCTCGCCCTTCTCCAGTCCGAACGCCAATGGTCGGCGGGCGCGATGTTCGCCCTCGCGGCGAGTCTGAAGGCGTTTCCTGTCGCCATCCTGCCCTACCTTCTGTGGCGACGGCGGTGGCGGGCGGCGGCGGCCATGGCGATCGGCGTCGGCGTCTTCCTGCTGATCGTTCCCGCGCCGTTCCGCGGATTCGAGCGCAATCTGCAGGAAATGAAAACCTGGATCGAGGGAATGGTGTTGTCCGCAAACCAGGACGGCTATGGGCAGCGGCCGTCGTTGAGCTGGAGCTGGAAGAACGACTCGATCGTCGCGGTCACGCATCGCCTGCTGCGCCCGCTGAACGCCGAAGCGGCCGATCCGCTCGCCAAGCCGATCTACGTGAACATCCTCGATCTCAGCTACCAACAGGTCAATCGCGTGCTTCTGGCGATCGCCGGCCTGATCGGCGTCGGATTCTGCGCCGTCCTGCCGCCGGAGCGCCGGCGGACGTTGCGCTCCGACGCCGCGGAATTCGCCCTTCTGCTGTCGCTGATGACGATCGCCTCGCCGATCGCTTACGCCTATTATTTCGTCTGGCTGCTGTTTCCGATCACGGTTCTCGTCTACCGCGCGGCGCTGGAGCCATGCGCCAAGGCGCGCCGGACCACGTGGGGCCTCCTGGCGCTTGCCTTGGCCCTGTTCGCGATCGGTCCGTTCTACGGGCATGCGCATTGGCCTCAGGCTGTGGGCAATCGGTTCTGGGCGACGGGGATCATCGCAGGCGCCCTCGTCTGGCAGCTGCGTCGCAGCCTCGCCCCCGACCGGAGCCTGTGACGGCGCCCGCGTCGGCGATCCCTTTGGAGGGCGGCGTAAGACAGGCTAAAGCACGACGAGTCCCGGGAGGCGAGCGAATACGCCGACCCGGCGTTGGGCGGCGGGACGTCGAGGCCCTCCGCCTCGACAGCGGGAAGACTGTTTGAGGAGTTCTGATGCAGATCGACGCGACGGCGCGAATCGAAGACGGAGCGCGGATCGGACAGGGCGCCGTCATCGGCCCGTATTGCGTCATCGGTCGCGATGTCGTGATCGGCGAGGACTGCCGTCTGATCGGCAGCGTCCAAATCTCGGGACGAACCACCATCGGCGCCCGGACGGTGGTGCATCCCTTCGCCTGTCTCGGCGGTCCGCCCCAATCGCTCGCCTACAAGGACGAACCGACGAAATTGTCGATCGGCGCCGACTGCGCCATCCGCGAAAGCGTCACCATGAGCCGGGGCACGGCGCAGGGCGGCGGCGAGACGGTGGTCGGGGACGGCGGATTCTTCATGGCGTACAGCCATGTCGCGCATGACTGCCGTGTCGGGCGCCACGCCATCTTCGCCAATTGCGCTACGCTCGCAGGGCACTGTGTCCTCGGCGACCACGTGTTCCTTTCCGGCCTTGTCGCCGTGCACCAGTTCACCCGGATCGGTTCAGGAGCGATGGTCTCGGGCGCATCGGGGCTCCGCGGCGACGTGATCCCGTTCGGTCTCACGGCGGGCCCTCAAGCGCGCCTGGTCGGCGTCAACGTGGTCGGGATGCGGCGGCGGCGCTATCCGGTCGCCGCGGTTCGAGCCGTCCGGGCCGCCTACCGCATGATTTTTCTCGGCTCCGGATCGCTTTCGCAGCGGATCGAAAAGACCGCCGCGGAATTGGGGCATGTCGAGCCGGTCGCCGAAATCCTCGCCTTCCTGAGGGAATCGAGAGCGCGCCCCCTCTGTCAGCCACGCGCAAAACCCGCGGGCGGCGACGAAGAAACGCCTGCCGCGCTGTGAACCTCCGGTCCGTTCCCTGGCGTCGGCCCCGGAGGCGAAGCGCCGGACCCGACGCCAAAGATGTTGCTCCCAGGCGCGCCTCTGTGGCAACTGTGCCGGCGCCCGTCGTCGACGGCAGGCTTTCACCGACGGTTCGCCGACGCCAAAGCCCAGACAGTATGAATCGCGAGTTCCGATGCACGGCACGACGTTGGCGGATAGAAGCTTTCAGCGCATTCTCCTGATCAAGCTGTCGGCGATCGGCGACGTCATTCATACGATACCGCTCCTCAACGCCCTGCGCCGTCACTACCCGGCGGCGCGCATCGACTGGCTTTCGAAGCCGACGCCGGCCGAATTCATCCGCGATCTGCCCGCCGTGGACGAGGTTCTCGTCTACGGCGAGAACCAGACCGAGGTCCCTCAATACAATTGGGACGGCTTTACCCATTTCGTTCGACTCATCCGGGATCACAAATTCCTCGCCATGCTGTCGCGCCTGCGCGCGGCCCGCTACGACCTCGTCATCGACATGCAGGGTCAGATGCGAAGCGGCTTCGTGTCGATGGTGACGGGAGCGCCGGTCCGCATCGGCTTCGATCGCCCGCGAAAGGAGGTCTGGGAGCCGGAAGGGCGCACCCTGCCGCCCGGCGCCATCGAGCGTTCCTGGAAGGGGGCTCGGGAAGGCTCGTGGCTGGCCTACACCCATCGCGTCCGGCTTCCGACGCTGGCGATCCACGCCATCGACCGCTACCTCCTGGTCGGAGATCTGCTCGGTTTCGAGCGTGAACCGCCCGACTTCTCGATCCCGATCCGAGCCGAGGCCGACCGCCGCGTCGACGCGCTTTTGCGGGAACATGCCGGCGCGATGACCAAACCGCCGATCGTGATGATGCCCGGGTCGCTTTGGGAAACCAAGCGCTGGCGGCCTGAAGGCTTTGCCGCCGTTGCCCGACACTTCCTCGCTCAAGGCTATCCCGTGCTCATCGACGGAGCGGCGAACCAAGCGGAGGAATGCCGCCGCATCGCCGCCGCGGCGCCGGGCGCGGTCGTGCTTGCCGGCCTCACCTCCTTGGCGGAACTGGCGGCGTTGATCCGGCGGTCGGCGATCGCCGTGACCAACGATTCCGGGCCGCTCCACCTGACGACCGCGCTCGGCCGGCCTGTTGTGGCGCTGTTTGGCCCGACCAATCCGGTCTGGTTCGGCCCCTACCAGCGACCGGACGCGATCGTGAGCGCGGGCGTGGCTTGCTCGCCCTGCAATCTTCGCGACTTGGCGCGCTGCCCGCATGATCACGCCTGCATGCGCGGGATAACGCCCGAACGCGTGATCGGGGCCATCGAGGCGCAACTGGCTCTGGCCGAGCCTTCCGCCCGGTCGCTCGACTGAGTTTTTGTCGGGGAATCGCATGCCTCACGGCGTTCGCGCTTGGCGGTTGTCGCAATCCGGTTCTTGGCCTAGCTTGCCGTCGTCGCGGAGACGCGGCGAGCCATGATCAGGATTTGGGGCGTTCGATCGGCTGTTCGTCGGAAACGAAGTATGTTAGCTCGCTGCAGCCCGATCGACGAACGGTGTTTCCACGTTGCCGCGAGGTTCCGCAAAGTCCGGCCGAACACGGGCGATGCTCTTTTGGCTTGGGCCCAAGGCGCCGGTAAGGCGGCGGCGGCTTTTGCACTCCTGAAACGACCGATAACCGAGCCGCGTGCGCCGCGGCAGAACTTTCCGGCCGGCGCGCACGGCAAACCCTTGAGGCGATAGCAGATTTCACATGGATAAGACGGCCATACAGTTCATCGATCTTCTCGCCCAACGCCGGCGAATCGGACCTCGGATCGATCGCGCCGTGGCCCGTGTGCTCGACCATGGCCGTTTCGTCCTCGGACCGGAAGTCGATGAACTGGAAGAGCGCCTCCAGGCGTTCTCCGGCGCTCGTTATTGCGTCACTTGCGCAAACGGCACCGACGCCCTCGAACTCGCTCTGTCCGCGATGAATGTCGGGCGGGGCGACGCCGTGGTCGTTCCGGCTTTCAGTTATGTCGCGACAGCGGAGGCCGTCGTGCGCGTGGGCGCGACTCCCGTGTTTGCCGACGTCGATGGGGAAACCTTCAACCTCTGCCCCGAAAGTGCGGAGACGGCGATCCGGGTGGCCAGGGATCTGGGTCTGTCGGTGCGATGCGTCATGCCGGTCGATCTGTTCGGTCAGCCCGCGGACTATTCCGCGATCCATCGGCTGGCGGAGACCCATGGCCTGAAGGTCCTGGCCGACGCGGCGCAGAGTTTTGGGGCGACGTGGCGCGGACGCAGGGTCGGCTCGCTCGCGGACGTCACCACCACGAGCTTCTATCCGGCGAAGCCGCTTGGTTGTTATGGAGACGGCGGCGCAATCTTCACGAATGACGCGACGCTTGCCTCATTGTTGCGCTCGCTGCGATGCCATGGCCAGTCCGGACCAGGCGGCGCCTTCGCGCATGTCGGGCGCAACAGCCGCCTGGATACGATCCAGGCCGCGGTGCTGATCGAGAAGCTCTCCGCGTTCGAAGGCGAGATCGAGGCGCGGAACGTCGCGGCCAACAGATACGCCGAGCGGCTTCCGGCGCGGGTCATCGTCCCGAAGATCGCCGGGGGAAGCGAATCCGTGTGGGCGCAGTACACGGTGAAGGTCCCCGGCGGTCGCGACGATGTCGTGGCGTCGTGCAGGGCGGCCGGCGTTCCCATCGCCGTTCACTATGCGACGCCGCTGCACCGGCTGCCGCCCTATCGAGGGTTCCCGACGGCGGCGCCCCAACTCAAAAGAGCGGACGCGCTTTCGAGGGATGTGCTGAGCTTGCCAATGCACGCCGATCTCGACGAGCGGACGCAGGACCGCGTGATCGACGCGATGCGAGAGGCCGTCGCCGCGCACGCGCCGAAGGCGCTCCATGCTCAAGCATAAGGATCTGCGGCTTCGGGCCGAATACGCGCTGGTCCGGTCCGCAGTCGCTCTGCTTCGACTTCTGCCGATCGACGTCGGAGCGGGCATCGCCGGAAGCGTGGTGGCTTGGATTGCGCCCTGGACGGCGCTTCACCGTCGCGCGCTCGCAAATCTCGCCGCGGCGTTTCCAGAGTGGTCCGAAGCGGAGCGCAAGCGCGTTGCGGCGGCGATGTGGCGAAACACCGGGCGGACGATCGCGGAAATCCTGGTGCTGGACCGCATCGTGTCGGATCCCTCGCGGCTGGAGATCGAAGGTCGTGACGCGGTGGAGCGGCGTCTGCGCGAACCCGGCGCGAACATCGGCGTCACGCTCCATATGGGAAACTGGGAGATCGCCGGCATCGCCAGCGGCATTTGCGGCGCCAGGCTCGCCGGCGTTTATCGCTCGCTGCGAAATCCTTATCTCGACCGATATCTGCGCGAGATGCGAAGCCCGTTCTATCCGGCGGGCCTTCTCGTCAAAGCGACGACGCGCGCCGCCATGCCGATAGGGGCCGCGGGCATCGCCGCCATCAATCTTCTGCGAGACGGAGGACATCTGGGCGTCGTGTGCGACCAGGTCGACGACGCCTGCGCTTTCACCGTGCCTTTCTTCGGCCAGCAGGCGAAGTTCACCCCCGCGCCCGCGGTGTTTGCTCGCAGCGTCGGCGCGCGGCTGTGGATCGGGCGCTGCCTTCGTCGCGATCGCCGTTCGCGGTTCCTGGTCGAGATCAAGGAGTTGCTGGTCGAACGGACTTCCGATCGGCCGGCCGATCTGCGCAACACGACGGCGGCGATGGCCCTCCAGTTCGAGCACTGGATTCGTGACGCGCCGGAGCAGTGGATGTGGTGGCAACGGCGGTCGATGTCAGGCTAGCGGTGAAAATCAGACCAACGAGTCCCGGGCGCGATGAGTCAATGGTTTGCGGCGTGATCGCGAGATTCGAAACGTTTGACTTTTGTCGCTAGAATGCGCGACGCGCTGATGGCGTCACAACGCGATCGGCGCTTGGCGACGAACAGCGAAAGCGGGGTCCAGTTGAAAACTCAGTCGTTTGACGCCCGGTCCCGGCCGCTTCGCGTCGCTGTCGTCGGGGCAGGGCATTTTGGTCGTTTTCATGCGAAGCAATACGCCCAAAACAAAAACGCCGAGTTGGTTGCGGTCGCGGACACGAACGCCGCGGTGGCCGACGCCGTCGCCCGCGAGTTCGGATGCGCGGCTCTCTATGATCATCGCGCTCTGATCGGCAGAATCGACGCCGCGAGCGTCGTCGTCCCGACGTCTCAACATTTCGCCATCGCCAGCGAACTCCAGCAAGCCGGGATCGACACGTTGGTCGAGAAGCCCCTGACCGACACGATCGCCTCGGCCGAATCGTTGATGCGCGTCGCCGAGCGCAGCGACCGGATTCTGCAGGTCGGCCATATCGAGCGATTCTCGTCGTGCTTCAGAGCCCTGACCGGGAGAGTGCACGGCCCCCTCTACTTCGAGAGCAATCGCATCTCGCCGTGGAAGGAGCGAAATCTGGATGCGGATGTCGTCTTCGATCTCATGATCCACGACATCGACATCATCGTCGGGCTCGCCGGCTCCAACGTCATCGACGTAAGCGCGGTCGGCACGCGGCTGTTCAGCGACAAGGTGGATCTCGCCAATGCGCGGCTGACCTTCGAGTCCGGATGCGTGGCGAACATCACGGCAAGCCGCGTCAGCCATAAGGTCGAGCGCAGCCTGCGCGTCTTCCAGCCCGGCAGTTATCTGGTCTGTGATTTCGTGACGCACCGCATCTTCAGCTACACGACGAAAGGCGAACCGGGAAAAACCGGCGTGGACGCCATCGCCAGCGAAGTCATCGAAGTGCCGCGCGAAGACAGTCTTGCAAACGAGATCGACGAGTTCCTGTCCTGCGTGCGCAATCGAACGCGGCCGACGGTCGATGGGCGGGCCGGCGTCGAGGCCGTCAGGATCGCCGAACAGGTGAATGAGAGCATTCAACGGCACTTGATGAATGCGCACCTGCGCGGAACGGGCAGTCCGACGCAAGTCTGACGCGGATTCACCGCCAGCGGCGATGCACCCAAAGCCACTGGTCCGGATGCTCGCGCACCCAGCCCTCGATGATGGTCCCGACCATCTGCGCCGAGGCGGCGATGTCGATCCGGCCTTTTGCGTCGCGCGGCAGGTCGAGTTCCTCGCCGAGTTCGATCCGAAACCTGTCGCCCGGCAGCCTGACGACGCGCACCATGTGAACCGGGCACTCGAACTGCCTGGCGAGGCGGGCGAAGATCGGGTTGGCCAAGGTCGGATGACCAAACAGCGTGATCGTCGGGCCGTGATGGTGAAATTGGTCGACGAGAAGACCGACGTGGCTCCCAGCCTCGAGCGCGCGCGCGAGCCGATGCAGCGCACCGGGTCCGGACGCGACGAGTTCGCCCATGACGGACTGGCGGCGCGCCATCACCATGCGTGCGATCCAGCGATTCCTGGGGCGGGTGAACAGGGCGGCGGCGTCGAGGCCGTGCCGCGCGGCCGCCACCATCGGCAGTTCCCAGTTCCCCAGATGCGCCGACAAGATAATGGCCGGCTTGTCGTCCATCGCGAGCCGCACGAACCGTTCGACGCCCTCGATCTCGATCCGGCCCGGCTTGGTCGCTTCGGGATCGAACTCCCAGATCCGGTCGATGAAAAAGTACTCGACGGCGGTCCGGCCCATATTGTCCCAGGACTGCCTCAGGATCTCGCGCCTTTGCTCTTCCGTCTTTTCGGGGAAGGCGAGCGCGAGGTTGCGCATGCCGATCCGGGTCAGCCGTGGCATCCGCATCCCCGCCTGGCGGACCACAAAACCGCCGGTTCGAACGACCGTATGCCTCGGAACCAGGACGGTGACGACGAAGAACGCGAGTGCGACGAACGCCAGAGACAGGTCGCGCGCTTCCCGCGCCGCCCTTTGCGCCAGGGCGAGAATCCGCTGCCGGTTCATGCGGCGATGCGGACGACGAGCTTGCCGAACACATCCCGGTTGCGCAGGCGCTCGAGGCCCCTGCCGAACTCTTCGATCGGGACCTCGGCCTCGACCGTCGGTTTGAGGCCGATCGCCATCTTCTGAAGCCCGTCGCCGACATTGCGGATCGAAGCGCCGAACGAACCGATGATGCGGTATTGCTGCTGGAACAATTGCATCAGGTTCATCGTGGCCGTCGGCCCCGACGTCGCGCCGCAGGTCACGAGCCGCCCGCCGCGTCGCAGCGACAGCAGCGAACCGTTCCAGGTGTCGGCGCCGGTGTGCTCGAAAACGACGTCGACGCCTTGCTTTCCCGTCAGTTTGCGGACGACGCCTTCGAAGCGTTCATTGCGATAGTTGATGACGTGATCGGCCCCGAGCGCGCGCGCCTTCGCGCCCTTGGCGTCGTCGCCCACGGTCGTGATGACGGTGCAACCCGTCGCTTTCGCCAAAGTAATGGCCGCCGTTCCGACGCCCGACCCTCCAGCGTGCACCAAAATGGTCTCGCCGCGTCTCAGGCGCGCATTGTCGAAGAGCATATGCTCGACAGTCGAGAACGTGACGCCGGCGCACGCGGCATGGGTCGTCGATACGCCGTCCGGCACCGGAATGACCAGCCGGGCCGGCATGGTGACGCGCTCGCAGGCGAAGCCGTCGACGTGGAAGCCCATGACGCCGCCGACGTTCTCGCAAAGGTTGTCGCGGCCCGCGCGGCAGCCCGCGCACTGGCCGCAGGTGCGCGCGCCATACATCACCACGCGCTGTCCGACGGCCAAGATAGAGACGCCCGGCCCCAAGGCGGCGATCTCGCCGACGGCCTCGGCGCCGACGATCAGCGGCAACTTCCGCTTGGCGAAAGCCATGCCGCGATAGCCCCAAAGGTCGATGTGATTCATCGCGACGGCCAGAACCCGGACCTCGACTCCGCCCTCTCCCGGCGGCGCCGGATCGGCGACGTCGACAAGTTCCAGTTGCTGCTCGGCGACGAGCCGTAGCGCGCGCATGATGAACCCACTCGTGTTGCTTGACGGGCGCTGTGATGGCGCTGCGATTCCCGACGCAGCGCTACCGCGAGCGACTGTCGTTCGTCAACGGCGAAGACGTTCCGGCGACGCCGCTGGGACAGGCGAGGAGGCCGCCTCCCCTCGGGGCGCGGCCTGAAACACCAGAGAGACGTTCTGACCGCCGAAGCCGAACGAATTCGACATCACCGTGCGAACCTTCGCCGGCCGCGCGACATTGGCGACGACATCGAGCGCCATCGACGGATCGGGGTTGCGATAGTTGATCGTCGGCGGCAGCAAGCCGTGCTGGATCGTCATCAGCGAGAAAATGGCCTCGACCGCGCCCGCAGCCGTCAGCGTGTGGCCGATCATCGACTTATTGGAGGAGATCGGCAGCCTCGTCATACGCTCGCCGAAGACCGCGTTGCAGGCGAAGGCCTCCATCTTGTCGTTCTCCGGCGTGCCGGTGCCGTGAGCGTTGATATAGTCGACCGCCTCCGGCGCTATGCCGGCATCGTCAAGCGCCCCTTGGATCGCGCCGATGATCGCCTTGCCGTCGGGATTGGAACGGGTGCGATGGAAGGAGTCCGCCCGCTCGCCGCAACCGGCGACGACGCCGAGGATCGTCGCGCCGCGCGCCGCCGCCGAGGCGAGGCTCTCGAGCGCCAGGGCGGCGGCGCCCTCGGCCATGACGAAGCCGTCGCGATCGCGCGAAAACGGCCGACACGCTTCTTCGGGCGCCTCGTTCTTTGTCGACAGGGCCGACAGCAGCGAGAAGCGGATGAGGGCCTCGCAATTGATCGAGCCGTCCGCGCCGATGCTCAGCGCCGCGCTGGTCTCGCCGCGCCGGATCGCCTCGACGCCCATCTGGACCGCGGTGGCGCCAGAGGCGCAGGCGGTGGAGATCGACACCGGCGAACCGCGCGTGCCGAACCGGTCGGCGATGCGATCGGCGACGCCGCCCTGGAGGAAGAGGCGCTGAAGATCCGGTCGGCGGCCGAAGGAACTCTCGATCAAGGCGCGATAGGTGACGGGCGCATCGGCCGGCAGATTTGCGGAGAGTTTCTCGCGGCTCGACCAATCGACCTCGACGGGGGGCACTGCGATGAACAAGGGCCCGGGGAACGCGCCGTTTCCCTCGACGGCCGCCTGCTCGACGGCCTCTTGCGCCGCAATCTCCGCCAGCGCAAAGGACAGATCGGGCGGGACGAAGCCCGGCGGCAGCACGAAGTCGACCGTGCCGCCGATCTGGGTCCGAAGGCCTTCCGTCGAAAAACGGCGGATCCGACGGATGCCGGATTGGCCAGCCGTCAGCTTCGCCCAGTTTTCGGCCTTGCCGACGCCGAGCGAGGTCACGACGCCCATCCCGGTGACGACGACGATCGGGCGCCCGTGCGAGTCGACGAGGTTCACGCCCCGCCTCCCCGGTCGCGTTGAACCAGAACCATGCCCTCGCCGCGCCAATGGCCGAAGCTCGTGACGACGATCTGCGTTGGCGGCTCGGCGGCCGCTCGCTCGATGGCGTCGTCTTCGAACGGCGGGAAATAGCCCGCTTCGCGCAAAGCCAGCGCCGCGAGTCCGACATTGGCCGGCGCCGCCGCCTCCATGCTGTGTCCGATCCGGGCGCCGGTCGCCCGGACGTAGATGTCGCGCTTGGCGCCGACATCGTCGAGAAACGCCCGTTCCTCGGCGGTGATCGGCTCGACGCCCGTCGCGCCGGACAGGACGCCCACCGGACCCGGCGCGAGGGATCCTTCCAACGTCGACCACAATTTTCGGGCATTGCCGGCTGCGGCCCCTGGCGCGCGACTGCTGCGATCCGACAGCACTGGCCCGATGACCGACGCAATGCGGGCGCCGCGCGCCAGCGCATGGACGCGCGATTCCAGCAAGAGGAAAGCGCCGACCGATCCGAGGATCATGCCGCCTCCGCGCGGCGCCCGCGACCAAACGCCCGCCGGCTCGCCCGAGAAGAGCGATCCGCCGAAGCTGAAGACGAGCGACATATCCGGACGCAACGCCGAATAGGCTCCGCCCACCAGGCCGATATCGACATCGCCGGCGCGGATGCGCGCGACCATGACGCCGAGGGCGTCGAGCCCGGCGGGTTCCTCGCCCATAAAGGTCCGGGACGACCCGGTGACGCCATGGATGATCGAAATGTTTCCGGCGAGGAGGTTCGGAAGCTGCGCCAAGAACAGCGTCGGCCTCAGATTCTTGGACAATTGTTCGTTCAGATAGGCGCCACGATCGCTTGCGGCGCGGATGCCGGTCATGATCCCTTCGTCGACTGCGATGTCGCGCTCGCCGCCGCCGGCGGCGACGATCATGTGCACCTTTGGCAGGATCGCCGTGTCTTCGAGGAGGCCGCCGTCCTGTAGCGCAAGGCCGGCCGCATAGACGCCAAGGCGCTGCCAGGGTTCCATCTGACGCTGGTCGCTCTTTTTCGGGATGAGCTTGCCATAGTCGAGCGGCGCCAGCGCATGGATCGGAAACGGCGCGATGGCCTCGCGATCATAGACCGGCGGCGCGCCCTCTCTCAGACGCGCGTAATTGGCGTCCGCCCCCTCGGCCAGCGAGGAGACGAGTCCGATGCCGGTGATCACGACGTCATGCACAATACGCGCTCACGGACTCGTCAGCATCCCAACCCGGGCGACTCGCCGGCGTATCATGGCGGAAAACTCCAGGCTTGGAAACGGCATGATGCGCAGCATCAGTTCGCAGTCGCATACGCGCTGACCCTCGGACGCAATCCACGCTTTCGTCACGACGAAGCCTGACCCCTCGTGCGCGAGGGTCGCGGTCACCTCGATCGGCGCCCCGGGCGGCATGAACGAGCGTATCTTGGCGTCCTTCACACTGGCCAGGAACGGCATTTTCTCGAACCGGTTCAAACCGAGCGCCAGAAATCCGGACGCTTGAGCCATGGTCTCGATGAGCAGCACGCCCGGCACCAGCGGGTGGCCGGGAAAATGGCCTTCGAACACCGGGCTGTCTTGCGGAACCGTCGATTCACAGCGGATCGAACGGCCAGCTTCGTCATACGCCACGACGCGGTCGATCATCTCAAAGTATTCAAGCCGCATCGAGCGCTCGCAGCCTCGCCTCTTTCGGCGCGGCGCGCCGGGTCGCCGGCGTCAACCCAATGCCTTATTGGCTTCTACGAGGTTGTCGATCGCCCGGACAAGGTTGCCGAGCACGAAATAGTCTTCCATCTTGGCCTTGCCTTCGCTAATTTCCTCTGTCCAGCGCTCGACGGGCAGCTTGATCCCGAACTTGCGGTCGATCGCGAAGGTCACGTCCAAAAAGTCGAGGCTGTCGACGTTGAGATCCTCGATGACGTTGCTTTCGGGCTTGATCGCGTCGCGGTCGATGCTGCATGTTTCCGCAAAGATATCTGCGATCACATCGAAGGTCGACATATCCTGCTCCCGGCCGTCCTCGCAGCCTCGCCGTTCACGGGCGCTTTGGCGTTTCGCCACGAAATCTCGCATGTGCGTTTAGCCGCTCGGGCTGGACGTGGCAAGCCCGCGCGCCGAGGCCCTGCGGCGCCGGCGCCCGAGGGCGCCGCCGATCGATTCGGGCGCGTGGATCGACCCGATCGATCCGTCAAGATTGCCGAGCCCGCTTCACCATTGCGATGATCTCCGCTGCGGCGCGGTGCGAGGCTCCGGGCGCTCCGAGCCTTGCGCGCAGGTCCCTCGATACGCTCTCGGCCTCCGCCAGACCCGTCGGGTCGGCGAGAAGCGTCTCCGTCTCTCGGGCGAGCCGCTCGCCCGTGACCTCGTTCTGGATGAGCTCCTTCGCAATCTGCCGGCCGGCGATCAGGTTCGCCAGGCCGATCCAGCGCACTTTGATCACCCGACGGGCGATCGCGTAGCTCAGCGCCGGGCCGCGATAGACGATCGTCATCGGTCTGCCGACGAGCGCCGTCTGAAGCGTCGCCGTCCCCGAGGCGACGATCAGCGCGTCGCAGGCCGCGATCACGTCGTAGGCGCGATCCGAGACCGCCGTCACCGGGACGCCGGACTGCGATAGGAAACGCTCGATCAAAGCGAGAGGAACCGCCGGCGCGTGAGCCACGACGAAGCGCCGAGGCGAGTCGTGAACGTTCCCGGATTCGGCGAGCCGCTGGGCCGCCTCCAGCATTATCGGCAGCAGTCGCTGGATTTCGCTCTTGCGGCTGCCCGGCAACAGGCCGATCACCGTCGCTTTCGGGTCGAGACCGAATTCCGTTCGAAGCTTGGCGGCGTCATACGACGGTCGGAGTTGATCCATGATCGGGTTGCCGACGAACACGCAATCGACGCCGGCTTTTCTGAAATAGGCTTCCTCGAACGGGAGAATGGCGAGCAGCCGGTCGACATATTTGCGTAGTTTCTCCACCCGACGCTCGTTCCACGCCCATATCTGCGGGGCGATGTAGTAGATGACGAGGCGCCCGGCGCGCTTGGCGACCCGGGCGAGGCGGAGATTGAGACCGGGGTTGTCGATCAGAACGACGGCGTCGTAGGACGCCGTCGCAATGTGATGCGATAGCTTCTTGTAGACGGCGAAGACGCGGCGCAACTCGGACAAGGTCGGCAAACCGATGATGTCCAGCCTTTCGATGCCCGACAGCAGGCGGACGCCCGCCGCCTGCATTTTCGTCCCGCCGAGTCCCTCCAGTTCGATGCCGGGACATTGTTGCGCGAGCGACTTGGCCAGACCGGCGCCGTGCAGATCGCCGGAGGCCTCGCCGGCAAGGATCAGAATGCGAGGCATGCACGGGCCATTGCGGTCTCTTCAATCGTGGCGCTGGGCCGTTCCATGCCAGATCGGGCATCGGCCGACAAGCCGAACGGCCTGGCGCTCAAATCGCGCGCAAACCGACGCGTCATGGCGTGGCGGCGCGAGACATGCGGGCTCGCAGCGCCCGGGCGGCGGGGCGCGCGAGGCCGGCAAGGCGGATGGCGGCCAGCAACACCAGCAGCGGGTCGAAAAGCGCGCTCAGCAGATTGTCGAACAGGCCCAAGCCATAGGCCAACAGGTCGAAGCCGAGAAGCGTCAACAAGATTTCCTGCCGCCGCCAAGCCAGCCACAGGCCTACCGGGGCGAGGAACAGCAGCAGCGACTGCGGTCGGTAGCCCAGATCGAACGGGTCGAAGGGACCGAGGCCAAGGGCCAAGGGATAGAACACGGACGCCAACGCCACCAATAGCGCCGCCGCAAGATTCCCCGGCGTCGGCGGGCGATGCGGCTTCACGAGGCGAAGCAAGGCCAGCTGCGTCAGGGTGAAGGAAGGAGGACCCATCCACCCGTGAAGCACGGGCGCCAGGGAAAACAACGCCACGACGGCGGCGAGCGCCCCGAGCAGCCTGCGATTGGGCGCCGGCAGGAACGTGACCCCGGCGCCGAGCAGAAGAGCGGCGGCGATCCGGCCATAGAGGGCCATTGCGCTCATGGCGCGACTTCCGTCAGCCACGCCTCGGAAAACACGGCATGGGCTATCGCCTGACTTTGAAACGTGTAGGCAAGATGGATGCGGCCGTCGCTGGTTTGCAGCAGCGCCGGGTAGGAATACTCGGCCTCGCCGTTCGGGTCGCTCTCGACGACGCGGGACGCTCGCCAGGTCTTGCCATTGTCGTCCGATAGAAACAGCTGCAACAGGTAACGCCCGTTCAGCGGGTTGGCGGCCAGGAGCAGGCGGCCGCTGGCGAGCCGCAGCAGCGCCACGGACGAATCGGGATTGCCGATGCCTGGGGAGGCGGACTCCCGCCAAGTGGCGCCGCCATCGGCGCTGACGTCGGCCATTATGCGGCCCGGCTGCCGACCGCCGTCGCGCAGAAGAGCCAAGCCGTTGTGTTCGTCGATGGCCGCGACGGCCGGCTGCAGTCCAGGGCGAGGGCTCGGCATGCGGGTCTTGCCAACGATGCGTCCCTGCGCGGAGATGCGCAGCCACTCCGCCCGTTTGGCGACGAACTCCTGATAGACCGGCAGACCGAGGCCGCCGTCGGCCAAGGCGATCGGCGGGGCGCGCACGAGCGTGCTGATATTGAAGAACGGCGAGGTGACGAGCTTTTCCGGCGGCGACCAGCTCTCGCCGCCATCGTCGGAAGCCCGGTGATTGATGGAGCTGACCGCCCAGCCGCCGAATGCGACGCTGACATACCAAAGATGCAAACGCTTTCCCTGGGCATAGAGGACCGGGTTGCCCAGCGCGCGCACGACCGCCGCCGTCGCCGCGGCGGTGTCGGCAGGGGTGGCCACGACCCGCGGCGCATTCCAGCCCTTGGCGTCGCGGACGCTGAACCAAATCTCCACATCGGAAGCGCCTTCCCGGCTGCCGGCGAACCAGGCGGCGGCGAGGCGGCCGTCGGGCAGCGCGGTCAGGCTGCTCGCATGCGCCATGGCGGCCACCACGGGGAGCTTTTCCACCGCGAACTCTCTCGGCAGAACGGATGGCGTCGCCGGCGAGGGTCGCGTGAAGGCCGCCGATTCGGGCGTGGGAGCTCGCCAAAGGGCCGAGGCCAGCGCAATAGCGAAAAAGGCCAAAGCCGTCCATTTCGGTCGGACCATCCAACTTCCGCCATTCATGACGTCGCCGCCGTCGCGACAGCCATTGGGCGGGCCGAATTTGGGCGCGCGGCAGTCGCTTTGAACGCGCTTGTCACGTAGGCTTCGCGCGCCAATCCTAGGTGGGGGAAGCCAATGTTCAACTCTTTCGGCCCGCTGGCGATCATGCCGCGAGAGTCGCATATTCGGCCGCCCGTGTGAATCCTATCGCAGCGCCACAGCAATAGGATGCGACGCGATGGCCCTTTCCTATAACCCTTCATATCGCGGGCGCAGCCGCGCGGCGCGGCTCGGCGTTATCCTCGCCATCTGCGCGCTCGTCGTCATCGCCGTGATGATCGTCATCGATCCTGCCAGGCGAGCGGTGACCCCCATCTATATATGGGCAGCCGCCAGCTTTTTTCATCGAGAGAATTTCTACGATCCTCAGGCGAGCGGCGGCTTCTTGTATTTGCCGACTTTCGCGGCGCTGTTCTTTCCGATGACCGTTTTCGGTCCAACGATTTGTAATCTCGTATGGAGAACAGTCATTCTCGTTACGCTTTCGTTCGCTTTGTTGCGTGCGGTCCGCCGCCTGAATTTGGCCGCCGGGACTTTCGAGATCTTGGGAGTTACGCTGCTATTCGCGATCGTCGGCGCTGCCGGCGCGGTGCGCAATGGGCAGTCGACGCCTCTCCTTTTGGCTGCGACATTTCTTGCTTTCGATGCGGCCTACGATCGCAATTTCGCCAGAGCCGCGATTTGGGCTACGCTCGCCGTCATCGCAAAGCCGCCGGGAATTGTCGTTTGGCTGTTGATTGGGGGAACGAGACCGCAGTCCATCCCGTGGCTCTTAGGGGCCCTGACAATTGCGTTATTAGCGCCATTTGCTCTTGCCGATAGGGAATATGTTTATTTTCTCTATTCGCAATTTTTCGCCATGCTGTCGGCTGTGGCGCCGGAGCTTGGGCGTAGCGCGCCATGGACCGATTTCATGGCGATCGTTAGAGCGTCCGGACTGTCGCTCGATCCGCAGGTCGCCAACGCGATACGGATCGTCGCCGCTATTGTAACGTTTATCGCCGCATTCGCCCTGACGCGCAAAAAGGATTATCTGACGGCGTCGGTAATGCCTGTGACGCTTGCCTGCTCCTACATGCTTTTATTCAATCCTCGCGCGGAAACAAACACTTACATTCTCATGGCGATTCCCTATAGCCTTCTTGCCGCATATTTGCTGCGCGAGACACGGCAAATATATTCGGGAGTCGCTATCGCCGCCGCTTGCGTCGCCTTGGGCACAGGCGCTCTTGGTCTTCAGGTTATGAAAATTTTCGACCCCTGGTCAAAACCCCTTCTTTTGATATTCTCCATCGGCGTTTGCTGTTTTTCATTATTGCGCAAAATTGACGACAATCACCTCCCTGACTGAGAGTGGCGGACTCTCCGCTTCGGCGGCGCCGCGCTTGTTTTTCGCAGGGATCGCGGATCGCAAGCGGAGAAACGCGACGGAGGCTCTTCCGGTCGCCGGCGGCGTCTCGTCGCCCGAACGGGATGGCTTGCGACGGAGGCGCAGGTGAGCTAAGCGCTCCCTTCGGCAGGATGTTCTGATGAACGCGATCCATGTCGCTTCGAGGTGGACTTGAAATCACGATCACCGCAGATTGGACCGCGCCGGATCGACATAAATACCGTTCAGATTATTCGACGGATAGCGCTGTATGTCTTGGGCGTCATCATGAGCGTCGTGCTGTTGCGGGTCCAAGCCGCTTGGGGCCAGGACCGATTAGAACGAACAGCCCTGACGGCATGCGGGACGACCCTCCTCTGCATGGCGATCATTTGCCGCGTGTGGGCGTCGCTCTATATTTCAAATCGCAAGAACAGCGAACTGGTGACGCTCGGCCCCTACTCATTGACTCGCAACCCGCTGTACCTCTCGTCCGTCGTTGGCACTTTCGGGGCCATGCTTCAATTTGGAAGTATTGTCGTCTCGGTTTTCATAGCTTTCATGGTCTATCTCATCTTCTTGGCTGTCATTATCCAGGAAGAGCGACTGCTAAGCAGTCTTTATGAAGGCGTCTATCAAAAATACCGAGAGGAGGTTCCGCGCTTTTGGCCGCGTTGGACACGGCCACATTCCGTGGCGACGCTGCCGGTGACCGTCGCGACGGTCATGAGGACCGTCGTGGACTGCAGCTTCTTGTTCGTCACGGTGCCTCTGTCAGAGTTGGCGGCGGTGCTTCAATCTCGATTTCCGGAACTCGTGCTGTTCAGGCTTCCCTAGAGCGTGCTGCGATTGGATCGACGCACGCCGTGATGCGCCGCCGCGCCCCCTCTCCCCGCGTAGGCGGGGAGAGGGGGCGCTCACACCTGAATGCAGAGCGCTCTAGGCCGCAGACGGCGTGGCCGCGTGGCCGCGCCGTCGATCGGCGCTCGACTTCGACGGCGGCGCTCGGGTCTCGGTCCTCGACCTGTCTCAAGCTTCCTGGACCGCGCGACGCCGGACCATTCCAATTTGCGATCGGGCTTCGAACCGGAGGACGAGAACGCCCTCGCCTCACCCCGCGTGTCCGCCCAAGACCTTCGCATAGACATGGCGCACGCGATCGCGCGCCTCGCGCACCGCCCCTTGCAGCGATTCGAAGTCGGGCAGCGCCGCGGCCGCGGCGATGCGCCGTTTGACGCCGCTCGCGGCCTTGGCCGGATCGAAGGGGCCGGCGACGGAAAGACGCATGATCTGGGTGGCGTCGGTATAGAGCCGATGCGCGTCGGCGAGCGTCTCGGCCTCCTCGGGGGTCAGCAGGCCGCACGCGCCGGCCTCGGCGATGACCGCGCGCGTCGAGGTCTTGAGCAGGCCGGGATGGCGCCGCGCATGGGCGAGCACGAGATATTGCGCGACGAATTCGATGTCGATGAGGCCTCCCGAGACGAGCTTCAGGTCCCAGGGGTCCTTGTCGCCCTTCTCGCTGGCGATCAATTTGCGCATCGCGCGCACGTCGCGCACGAGCTTGCCCGGCTCGCGCGGCGCCGTGAGCACCGCGGCGATCGCGGCGGCGATCGCCTCCTCCAGGCTCGGCTCGCCCGCCACGACCCGCGCCCGCGTCAGCGCCATGTGCTCCCAGGTCTCGGCTTCCGCCGATTGATAGAGCGTGAAGGCCGAGAATTGCGTCGCCAGAGGCCCCTTGCGACCGGAGGGGCGCAGCCTGAGATCAACTTCGTAGAGATTTCCCGCCTTGGTCGGCGCGGTCAGGGCGGCGAGCAGGCGTTGCGTCAGCCGCGCATAATAGAGCGCGGCGCCGAGCGGGCGCGCGCCGTCGGATTCGCCCGCGTCGGCGGGAAAATCGTAGATGACGATCAGATCGAGATCGGAGGCCGCGGTCATTTCGCGCGAGCCGAATTTGCCCATCGCGACGACGGCGACGCGGCCGCCGCGCACTCGGCCGTGATCGAGTGCGAAGGCGTCGCAGACGCGGTCGAGCAGCGCGGCGACGAGGCTTTGCGCGAGCGCGCTATAGGCGCGCCCCGCGCGTTCGGGATCGAGCGCGCCGGAGAGCAGGCGCACCCCGATCAGGAACATTTCCTCGGCGGCGAAATCGCGCGCGCGGTCGAGCACGTCCTCGAAGCTCGTCGCGGCGTCGAGGAAATCCTCGACCCGCGCCGTCAGCCGGCCTTCGTCGAGACTCTCGCCGATCGCGCTCGCCCGGCCGGGATCGATGGCGGCGTCGAGCACGTGCGGGCGCGCCGCGACGACTTGCGCGAGGCGCGGCGCGCTGCCGAAGAGATCGCCGAACAATTCGCGCACCGGCGCGTTCGAGCGCAGGATGGAGAGCAGCTCCACCGCGCCGGGCATGCGCGCGAGCGCGGCGTCGAACGCGCTCAGCGCCGCGTCGGGATCGCCGGAGCCCGAAAAGGACGCGAGCAGCCCCGGAACGAGCTCGGTCAGCACTTCGCGGGCGCGCGCGCTGCGCACCGCCGAGCGCCGCCCGAAATGCCAGCCGCGAATCGTCTCGGCGGCGTCTTCGGGCCGCTGGAAGCCGAGACGGCGCAACGTCGTCAAGGTCTCGGGATCGTCGCCGACGCCGGTGAAGACCAGGTTGCCCGCCTCGGCGCCGAGCGTCGGCGCGTCCTCGAACAGGCGCGCGTAATGTTTCTCGACGCGCCGCAAATGGCGCGTCATCTCGGCCGAGAACCGGTCGAGGCGCGCATAGCCGCAGAACTTGGCGAAGCGCGCGAGCGGGCCGGGCTCGAAGGGCAGGCGCTGCGTCTGCTCGTCGGCGACCATCTGCAGGCGGTGCTCGACGCGGCGCAGGAACGCGTAGGCCTTCGTCAGATCGTCGACCGCCTCGGCGCCGACCCAATGCTCGGCGTGCAATTGCCTGAGCATGTCGAGCGTTCGCGCGCCGCGCATGGTCGGGCGCCGCCCGCCGAAAATCAGTTGCTGCGTCTGGACGAAGAATTCGATTTCGCGAATGCCGCCGCGCCCTAACTTGACGTCGTGTCCGGGAACCGTGACCTGTTCATGGCCGCGCACCGCGTGAATCTGGCGCTTCATCGCGTGAATGTCGGCGATCGCGGCATAGTCGAAATACTTGCGCCAGATGAACGGCGCGAGATCGGCGAGGAACCGCCGCCCGAGGTCGAGGTCGCCCGCCGCCGGGCGCGCCTTGATCATCGCGGCGCGCTCCCAGTTCTGCCCGAGCGTCTCGTAATAGGCGCTCGCGCTGGCGATCGAAAGGGCGATCGGCGTCGCGGCGGGATCGGGCCGCAAGCGAAGATCGACGCGAAACACGTAGCCGTCGGGGGTCCGCTCCTGCAAAATGCGCGCGAGCGCCTTGACGATGCGCACGAACAGCGGGCTCGGCTCGACCCCGGCGGGAATCGAGGCCGCGCTCGAATCGTAGAGCGCGACGAGATCGACGTCGCTGGAATAGTTGAGTTCGCGCGCGCCGTGCTTGCCCAGCGCGAGCGCGACGAGCCCCGAGCCCGCCTCGATCGCCCGGGATTCGGGGTCGAGGTTCAAACGCCCCTCGCGCGCGTTCCGCCGCAATAGGAAGCGTAGCGCCGCGGATACGGCGGCGTCGGCGAAGCGCGTCAGCGCCTCGGTCGTCGCGACGAGATCCCACACGCCGCCGACGTCGGCGAGCGCGATCAGCAACGCCGACTCGCGCTTGGCGCGGCGCAGCGCGCGCATCAATTCGGCTTCGTCGTCATCGCGCCGCGCTTCGAGCGCGGCGACGAGCGCCGCGAGCGTTTGCTCGGGCGGCGCGCCGAGGAGGCGGACGAGGCGGCCGGCGTCCTGCGCGATCAGCCGCCAGAGGTAAGGCGAATGATCGGCGAGCCCGAGCAGCAGATCGCGCACGTTTTGACGCGCGACGAGCGCGCCGAGGTCGGCCGCGTCGCGCTCGGCCAGCAGCGCCTCGAGGCGGCGGCGCGCTTGGGCCGGCGCCGACAGGCGCGGCGCATCCGACAGAAGTTCGGCGAGCGAGGCCGTCATGCCGCCGCCTTCGCCGGCGGCGGGAGCGCCGGAGCGCCCGCCGGCAGCGTGACGGCGACCTTGAGGCCGGGGGCGTTGTCTTCGAGCCGCACGGCGCCGCCGTGCATGCGCATCACCGCCGCGGCGAGCGAAAGGCCGAGGCCGGAGCCGGGACGCGAGCGCGCGCCCTCCAGCCGCACGAAGCGGTCGATCGCGCGCGCGCGGTCGGCGGCGGGAATGCCCGGCCCATGGTCGGCGACTTCGATTCTGACCGTCTCGCCGTCGCGGCGCGCGATCACCGCGATCTCGCATCGGCCCGTCGCGGGCGGCTCTTTCGCCTCGCCCGCGCCGTATTTGACCGCGTTGTCGATGAGATTGGCGACGGCCTGGCCGATCAATTCGCGATTGCCGACGATCGTCAGGCCGCGCGCCGCCTCGACCTTGAGCGCGACGCCGTATTCGTCGGCGAGCGGTTCGTAGAGCTCGGCGACGCTCGCCACCGTCTCGCCGACGTCGAACGCGCTCATGCCGGCGCTCTCGGCGCCCGCCTCGGCGCGCGCGATCAGCAGAAGCGCGTTGAAGATCTTGATCAGGCCGTCCGATTCCTCGATCGTGCGCTCCAGCGCGGCGCGATAGGCCGCGGGATCGGCGTCGCCGCGCAGGGCTTCCTCGGCGTGATTGCGCAGGCGCGTCAACGGCGTGCGCAGATCATGGGCGATATTGTCGGAGACTTCGCGCATGCCCGCCATCAGGTCATCGATGCGCGCGAGCATTTCGTTGAGGCCGCGCGCCAGGCGATCGAGTTCGTCGTCCGAGCCGGAGACGGGAAGACGCCGCGTCAGATCGCCGGCCATGATCGCGCGCGCCGAGCCGTTCATCGCGTCGATGCGCCGGAGCACGCGGCGCGCGACGAACAGCGCGCCGAGCGCGGCCAGCGCGGCGAAGAAAACGAGCGAGATCGCCATGGCGCGAATCATGACGGCGCCGATGCGCGCGCGATCGGCGAGATCATGCCCGACGAGCAAGTGGAAGCCGCCCGGCAGCACGAAGATGCGCGCCAGGGCGCGACGGCCCGGCGCCGATTCGCCGGCGGTTTCGTAGGACGTGTCGACGAAGCCGGCGCGATCGAGAACGCCCTGCGGCAATTGCGCGACATTGCCGGCGAGCGGCTCGCCGGCGCCGTCGGTCAAGAGATAGAGCGAAGACCCCGGCTGGCGCGAGCGCGCCTCGATGATCGCGCCGAGGCGGCGAACGCCGCCGATATCGTATTGCTCGGACAGGCCCTTGGCTTCCGCCTCGATCGTCTGCCGCGTCTCCTCGTCGACGAGCGTGATGACCTGCCAGGCGACGACGCCGAGCACCAGCGCCGCGCCGATCGCGCTGAGGCCGAGAATGGCGAGCGTCAGCTTGAACGCCGTGGCGCGGAAGAGCTTAACGAGCGCCGTCACGGATCATGTATCCGGCGCCGCGCACGGTGTGCAGCAGCGGCGCGTCGAAATCCCGATCGATCTTGGCGCGCAGGCGCGAGACATGCACGTCGATGACGTTGGTCTGCGGATCGAAATGATAGTCCCAGACGTGCTCGAGCAGCATCGTGCGCGTGACCACCTTGCCGGCGTTCTGCATCAGATATTCGAGCAGGCGGAATTCGCGCGGCTGCAAGACGATCTCTTCGCCCGCCCGCGTCACCTTGTGGGAAAGGCGATCGAGCGTGAGGTCGCCGAGCCGATAGGCGGTCTCCTCGGGCGCGCCCTTGGGGCGGCGGCGCGCGAGCGCCTCGACGCGCGCCAGCAGTTCGGAAAAGGCGTAGGGCTTGGCGAGGTAATCGTCGCCGCCCGCGCGCAGGCCCTTGACGCGGTCGTCGACCTGGCCGAGCGCGGAAAGAATCAACACCGGCGTCTCGATCTTCTGGGCGCGCAGGGCGCCGATCAACGCCAAGCCGTCCATCTTGGGCAGCATGCGATCGACGATGGCGACGTCGTAGCCGCCTTCCTGCGCCAGATCGTAGCCGCCGACGCCGTCGGCGGCATGGTCGACCGCATGCCCGGCCTCGCGGAACGCCTTGACGAGATAGGCCGCCGCGTCGCGGTCGTCTTCGATGATCAGAATCCGCATGGACGACATATAGCGGCTCCGCCAATTTCCGCAAAAAATAAGGCGGCAGGCCATTGGGGATTGGCCTGCCGCCGCTTCGCCGGCGCGCGCGGAACGGGGGGAGCTGCGCGTGCTTCCGGCTTCATGGCCTCGCAGGGGCGGCGAGGCCAAGCCTTGAGATCAGGACGCCGCTTGCGCCGGCAGCGCCAGGAAGTGCACCGCGTCGCCCGACTTCACGCGCAGCAGCACCGACTTGTGTCCGTCCGCCTTCGCGGCCGCGAAGGCCTCGGCGACTTCGCCGGGACGCGTCACCGGCTTGCCGCCCGCCTCGAGGATCACGTCGCCGGCTTGCAGGCCGCGTTCGGCCGCGACGCCGCTGGGATCGACGTCGACGACCGCGACGCCCTCTCCGCCGCGCGCGCGCTCGAGGCTCAGGCCGAGCTTGGCGAAGGGCGTCGATTCCTCGGCCCTGGCGGGAGTCTCGGCGTTGGCCTCCTTGTCCATCGGCATGGCGCCGAGCGTCACGGCGATGGTCTGCGCGGCGCCGTTGCGCCAGATCGCGAGATCGGCGGTCTTCTGCGGCCCCAGCGCGGCGATGCGGCGCGAGAGATCCTTGGGATCGGCGACGGCGTCGCCGTTGACCGCGGTGATGACGTCCCCGGTCTTCACGCCGGCGTTCGCCGCGGGCGAATTGGCCGTCTCCCTGGCGACCAGCGCGCCCGAGGGGTTCTTGACGCCGAGGGTTTCCGCGAGCTCCGGCGTCACCGGTTGGATTTCGACGCCGAGCCAGCCGCGCTGCACGACGCCGCTGTCCTTGAGCTGCTGCACCACGGTCTTGACGACGTCGCTGGCGATGGCGAAGCCGATGCCGACGCTGCCGCCCGAAGGCGAGAAGATCGCGGTGTTGACGCCGACCACGTCGCCGTCGGTGTTGAAGGTCGGGCCGCCCGAATTGCCGTGATTGACCGGCGCGTCGATCTGCAGGAAGTCGTCATAGGGCCCCGAGCCGATGTCGCGGCCGCGCGCCGAGACGATGCCCGCGGTCACCGTGCCGCCGAGGCCGAAGGGATTGCCGACCGCGATCACCCAGTCGCCGACGCGCGGCGATTGCGAGGCGAAATTGACGAAGGGGTAGCTCCCCGCGTCCTTCACCTTGAGCAAGGCGATGTCGGTCTTGGCGTCGGTTCCGATCACCTTGGCGGCGATCGTCTTGCCGTCCGAGGTGGTGACCGTCACTTCGGTCGCATGGTCGACGACATGGTTGTTGGTGACGATGTAGCCGTCGGAGGAAATGAAGAAGCCGGAGCCCTGCGCCGACGTCAGGTGAGGATGGCGGTGCGGCATCGGCGAATCGCCGTCGTTGTCGTCGGGCATGCCGAAGCGCTTGAAGAAGTGGTCGAACGGGCTGCCCGGCGGGAAATGCGGCATGCCCTGCGATTCCACGTCCGCGTCGCCGCCGTCGGCGAGCTTGACCTTGACCGAGACGACCGACGATTTCACGCGGTCGACCACATCGGCGAAGGACGCCGGGCCGGCCGAGACTTGCGTCGTCGCGGCGAAAGCGGCGATGGGCGACAGCGCGCCGTTTTCCAGCGCGGCGGCGCCGAGCGCGACGAGGGCGACCGCCCCGAGCAGCGCGGCGCGCAGCGAACGTCGAGGGGATTGCGGAACTGGGGCGAGAGACATGTAAGGCTCCATCGGGATCTTGGCGCCGGCCCTTTGCTCGGCGGCATTGCCGGCAAGATGGCGCAGGACGCCTAACGCCGCGATGGCGCGGACATGAAAGGTTGGTAATTTTCGCCTAGCCTGGGAATCCTGTCGCCGACGGGGACGAGCCGCCAGCGCCTCGGCGAGCGGTCGATTCCTGGCCCGAGAGCGCGCCGTCGCACGCGGCGCGGGCGCTCCGTCCGCTCAGGTCGCGGCGCCTGCGGACGTCACGGCGTCCGCCCGACGTCGGGCGCGGTCGGCGCGGTTGAATTCAGCCCATCGAGCAACGCCTTGTGGAAACGCTCGGGCGCCTGAATCTGCGGGGCGTGACCGAGGTCGGGGAACTCGACCAAACGGGCGTGCGGCATGCGCGCGGCGGCCGCCTTCCCCAGCGTGGGATAGTCGCCCAGGGTCGCGCGGATCGCCGGCGGCGCCAGATCCTTGCCGATCGCCGTCGTGTCCTTGTCGCCGATGATCAGCAGCGCCGGCGGCGCCAGACGCTCGAACTCGTAGACCACCGGCTGCGTGAAGATCATGTCGTCGAGCAGCGCGGAGTCCCAGGCGACGCGGTCGCGTCCTGGGCCGCGGTACATCCCGGCCAGCATCTGCACCCAACGCTCATAGGCCGGCAGCCACGTTCCGGCGTAATAGGTCGCGCGCTCGTAGTCGCGGACGCCGTCGGCGTTGGCGCCCAATTCGCGCTGAAACCATTGATCGACGCTCCGCCAGGGCACGCCCTTGGCCTTCCAGTCCTCCAATCCGATCGGATTGACCAGCACGAGCTGCTCGACATCGTCGGGAAACATCAAGGCGTAGCGGATGGCGAGCATGCCGCCGGTCGAGTGCCCTATCATCGTCGCGCGCGTGACGCCGACCGCGGCGAGCAGCGCATGGGTGTTGCCCGCGAGCTGGTGGAAGCTGAACTGGTAGCGCGCCGGCTTGCTCGATTTGCAGAAGCCGACCTGGTCGGGCGCGATGACGCGATAGCCGGCGTCGGTCAGCGCCGCGATCGTCGCCTGCCAGGTCGCCGAACAGAAATTCTTGCCATGCAGCAGGACGGCGACGCGACCGTTGGGCCGCGCCGGCTTCACATCCATGTAGGCCATGTCGAGAGCGACGCCCTGCGAGACGAAGCGGAAATGTGACACCGGCCAGGGATAGGAAAAGCCTTCGAGCTGCGGCCCGAAGGCGGGCCCATCGGCGGAGGCCGCGCCAACCGGGATTGCGGGCGCCGCGAGGACGACGCCCAGAACCAGCGCGGGCAGCATGCGCAGGAAGAAGGAGATCATGCCGGAGACATAGCCGCTCCCGCTTCGCGCCGGAAGGGGAAAGCCGGCCTCGCCAACTCGGCGCCTCATCCACAATCCAGAACGCGCGTCGCCACAGCGGCGGGGGCGCCGCCGCTGTGGCGATCGGGCGCTATTTCTTCTGCGACTTCACATAGGCGATGTAGCCGCGCACGTCGGCCGCCGGTTCGGAATAGGCGGCGCCGAGCGATTTCTCGATCGCCGCCATGAAGTGCTTCGCCCAGGCCGGCAAGGGGTAGTCGATCACGGCGAGAAATTCGAGGGTCGCCGCGAGCCGGATGTCGGCGATCGACGGCTCGGCGCCGCCGATGAAAGGTTTGCCGTCCATGTAGAACGTATGAAAGACGTGCAGCGGCTCTGCGATCGCCTCTGCGGCCGCCTTCTGCGCCGCATCCTTGGCCGCGGCGTCGGCGTCGCTCGCGCCGACCTCGCCGGGATATTGCGGAAAGCCCAGCGCCGGATAGGTCGCGCGGGCGACATAGGGATAGAGCGTGCCGATGATATAGAACATCGCGCTGTCGATCATCGCGCGCGCCGCCGGCGCCTTGGGATAGAAGCGGTCGAGATGGTGCGCGTTGCACAGATACTGCATGATGGCGCAGCTTTCCCACACCACGCCCTTCGGCAGATCGGCGGCTTCCATCATCGGCGTCAGATGGGCGGGATTCTTCGCCAGGAACCCTTCCGTGCGGGTCTTGCCGTAGACGTCGTCCTCGGTGAATTCCAGCTTCGCCGCGCGCACGAAAACGCGCGCCGCCATATTGTTCACGCTCGGCTTCAGAACATGCAATTTGATCGCAGACATTCGTTCCTCCCGTTGTTTTGACAATGACCGTATGAGGCTGAATTTCGCCCGGCGGGCGACCCGGTTGAGCAGGCCTGCCGGTCAGCGTCCATAGGGATTCTTGGGCGTTCGATCGGCCGACAGACTCTCGCGCGATCGCGCCACCAGCAGCTCGATCGCATCGGCCAGATGAACCTCGGCGATGGCGCGGTCGCCGGCCGCGACGCGCATCTTGTGCGCCTCGAACAACACGTCGGCGTGACCGAAGCCGAAGGGCGGCTCGAACTTGTAGCAGGAGAGCTCGATCAGCAGGCCGAGCGGATCCTCGAAATAGATCGCGTCGAAAATCTTGCGGTCGCGCACGCCAGTGTGCTTGACGCCGCGCGCGTCGAGCCGATCGATCGCCTGCATGAACACCGCGCGCGAGACGTTGAACGCGATGTGATGGACGCAGCCGATGTCGGTCGGCGTGCGGCGCTGCACGGGCTTGCGGTCCTCGCGCGTGAAGACGGTGATCAGCCGCCCGTCGCCCGGATCGAAATAGATGTGGCTTTCCGCGGCGTTGTCGAGATTGGGCTGCTCGAACACGAAGGGCATGCCGAGCACGCCCTCCCAGAAGTCGATCGAGGTCTGCCGATCGGCGCCGACCAGCGTGATGTGATGGACGCCTTGGGTTTGCAGCTTCTTCATTGACGCCTCCCTTCAGGCCTTTTCCACGAGCTTGGATTTGTATTCGCTGCGCGGCAGGCTTCCCGCCGCAGTCAACTCGATTTCCGTCGTCACCAGAAGCGTGTCGCGAATGCGCGCGCGAACGCGTTCGGCGAGGCCCTCGCTCGCCCCGTCCGCGACCTCGACGCTCACCGGCAAGGGCGGCTCCTGGCGCACGCCCGCCGCGCGCGGCCGGATCATGATGACGCCGGTCACCTCGGGCGCGAATTGATGGACCACTTCGCGCAAAGCGGAGGGAAACAGGTTGACGCCCCGCACGATCAGCATGTCGTCGGTGCGCCCGATGCAGCGCATGCGCGGCGCGGTTCGCCCGCAGGCGCAGCGGCCGACGCCGAGCCGCACGTGATCGCGGGTGCGAAAGCGCAGCAACGGCGCGGAGCGGTTGACGAGATGCGTCAGCACGAGCTCGCCCTCGGCGCCGTCGCGAATTTCGATCGGCGCGCCGCTCAAAGGATCGATCAGCTCGAAATGCACGAAGCCGCGGCCGGAAAAATGCATGCCCGCCTTGGCCTCGCATTCGCCCCACAGCGAAACCGAGATGTCGCCGATGCCCATCGCCTCGGTGACGCTCGCGCCCCAGGCCGCTTCCAGCTTGGCGCGCATCGTCGGCTCGCCGCCGCCGGGTTCGCCCGCGACGAGCAGCCGCTTGACGCTGGAAGCCGGCAGGTCGAGGCCGCGCTTTTGCGCCCATTCCGCGAGATGCAGCGCGTAGGACGGGGTCAGCGCGACGGCGCCTGGCTGCAACAGCTCCACCGCCGCCATCAGCCGTTCCGTATTGCCCGTGCCGACGGGGACATGACAAAGGCCGAGGCGCGCGAAGGCGTCGAGCGCCGCGCCGGCGACGAAGGGGCCGGCGTTGTAGGTGGAGACGAGCCGCTCGCCGCGCGCGACGCCGGACGCCGCGTAACTGCGCGCGGACGTGCGCACCCAGACTTCGAGATCGGACGCGGTCAGGGGAATGTAGCTCGGCGTTCCCGTGGTGCCGCTGGTCGAATAGATGCGCGCGATTTCGTCGCGCGAGGCGGTCCGATGCGTCCCGATCGGCTCGTCGCGGGTCCGCGAGCGGCGCAATTCGTCCTTTTCGGTGAACGGCAGGTCGGCGATTCTCCCGAGACCGCCGACCGAAGCCGGCGAATCGAAGCCCGCGCGCGCGAGTTTGTCGCGATAGAAGCGCGAGCGTTCGAAGAGATAGGCGATCTCGGCGCGATAGAGCGGATCGTCGCGGCGGGCTTGATCCTCCCACGGCGCGCCTTCGATTTCGGGCTCGACCATGGTCATGGCGAGGCCTCCCCGGCGCCCTCGCCGGCATAGCGGATCGCCGCTTCGGCCTGCGAAGCCATGTAGAAGCCGATCGGCGTCTGCGCCTCCTCGGCGAGATGGGCGAGGAGGCCGGCCGTGCGCGCCAGGATCGGAACGCCGCGAATGAGCGAGGCGGGAATGTCGAGATCGCGCATCGTCGCGGCGATCGACATCGAGACGTTCATCGGCAAGGGTTTGCCCCAGGCCCGCGCGACGGCGCCCGTCAGGCGCGTCGCGCAATCGACGCCGCGTCCGGCGACGCCGCGCTCCCGCGCCAGCGCGATCATGCGTTCGGCGCGCGGATCGAGCGGCTTGTGCAGGGGATGGCCGTATCCGGGGATGGACTTGCCCGCGGCGCGCCGCTCGCGCGCGATCTGCTCGACGGCGTCGTCCGGCGACGCGCCCGCGTCGATCTTCGCGAGGACTTCGTCGATCAGCGCGCGGGCGAGATCGGCCGTCCCGAGAACGACCGTGCCGCAGCCGAGAATGCCGGCGGCGACCGCGCCCTGAAGCGCCTGGGGGTCGGCGGCGTAGGTCATGCGCGCGGCCTGCACGGTCGGCGTGAGGCCGTGCTCGGCGATCGCGACCAGCGACAGATCGAGAAAAAAGCGCTGCTCGGCGGTCGGCATGCGCCCCGTCGCCATGAGAAAGAAGAACTCGGTGAAGCTCGCCGAACCCATGAGATCGGCGGCGAGATCGCGGCCGCGAACGATGACGCGCTCGGCGTCGGCGGTCGAAATCGCGGTCGAAGCGGCGCCGCGCTTGCCGATCAGCATGAACGTTCCCCCGCTCCGCGCACGCCTGGCCCGGCCCGGCCCGGCCGCCGCGGTTGCAATGGCGGCGAAGCGTTTCGCTTGCCGCCGCCCGTTTAAGATTGTAGGACAATACCATCGGACCGCCCGTCGTCAAGCGCCAATTCGCGCTCGCGCGCTTTCTGGCGGCGCCTTTTGGCGTCATGCTGGCGCGATTCGGCGGCTCCGTAGTCGGACGTTGCAGCCTATGGGTCATTTGAGAACGACGCCGGACGGAAACAGCGGCGAGGCCGTCGGCGCGCCGGCTCACGGCGCGACGGTCGCGCATATCGTCGAGCGTCTGCGCGACGACATCCTCGCGCATCGCCTTTCCCCGGGCGAACGGCTCATCGAGTGCGACCTGACGGCCCGCTTCGCGGTGAGCCGGGGCCCGGTGCGCGAGGCGTTGCGGCGGCTCGCCGCCGAGGGGCTGATCGAACACGAGCCGAATCGCGGCGCGGTGGTCAGGCGCTTGTCCCAGCGCGAGATCAAAGAGCTGTTCCAGATCCGGGTCGAGATGGAATCGCTGGCGGCGCGTCTGGCCGCCGAGGCCGCGGAGCCGCAGGAGCGCGCGCGATTCGCCGAGGAAATCGAGATGATTTTCGACGAAGCGCCGCGCCTCGTTTGCGATTACCTCAGGGAAAACGCCGCGTTCCACGAGGCGATCATGCGTCTGGCCGGCAATCGCCAGTTGCGGGATCTGTCGATGCGCCTGCACCTGCCGCTGATCATGGCGCAGGTCGGCGACGCGCTGACCGTCGAGGTTTTGCGAACGTCGGTCCGCGAGCATCGCGCCATCGCCGAAGCGATCCTCGCGCAGGACCCGGCCGCCGCCGCCGCCGCGATGCGCGCCCATCTCGAACGCGCCGCCGCCTTCGCCCTGGCGCGCGGCGCGGCGATGCCGGGCGAGGGGAGCAAGGCTTGAAGTCGAACCCGGGGGCGTTCACTCACTACGGGGATGGCCAGAAGGCGGCGGCGACTTATCCCTTCAGTCCATGCGTTCCTGGCTCACGCGCCGCGTTCCAGAAGCGCAAAATGCGGACTTCGCTCTTGTCGTCGTCAACCGCGTAAATTACCCAAAACGCTGTCCGTCTCGAGACGGTGAAAAGGAAGGCTCTGTAGGGAGCGCCCACTTCCGCAAAGAACGAGAACGAGTGCGGGAAGATGGCGATCGTCCGTTCGATCGCATCATAAAAGGCTTCTACATATTTTCGCGCGGTGTTCTCGCTGTAGCGACGAAGGTATTCATAGAAGTTCTCTATTTCGCGCTGCGCGAGCACGTCGATCACCACGCGATATTTCATATTGGACTACGCGCGGCCGGAGTAGATTTTTTCAAAACGGCGGCGTTGGTCGTCACGATCGTAGACGACGAATTCCCCTGCGTCGATCCGCGCATCGGCAGCCTTCAACTCCGCGACCAGCTTCTCGCGTTCGGCCGGCGAAAGGGCCTCGACTTCCTCCAAAGAGATGGAAGGAACGACGAGGGTGTCCCGATTGTCGATTGGAGGTTTGAGCTTTGTCACCATAACGTCCCTATACCACATCACGCCCAAATTCAGAACAACCAGTCCCTTTCCCCTCTGCCGCACGCGGAGAAGGCAGCCGGCGCGAAGCCCGTTGAAAGACGGGCGTCCCGACGGACGCCCTACGGACCGGCCGGATGAGGGCTGCCCGACGACGCCGATCGACGCCCGCCCGCCCTAACCGATCCGCATCGTCGCCCCGCGCGCCAGGCGCGGCGCGAGCTTGCGCATGTCGGCGGCGGCGATCGCCACGCAGCCCGCCGTCGGCGTCAGGCCGGGACGCGCGAGGTGGAAGAAGATCGCGCTGCCCCGGCCCTTGCATCGGCGGGTGAAATTCTGGTCGAGCGTGAAGGTCAGATCGTAAAGCGCGTCCTCGCGCCACAGGCGGTCCGTGCAATCCCGGGCGGGCAGGCGCACGGGGCGATTGTAGCGCGGGCTCGCGGGATCCTCGCACCAGCCGGAATCGCGGCGCAGCGCCCGCAACGGAACGCCGCCGGCGGGCGGGCGCGGGCAGTCGGGGCGGTAGTAACCCCAGAGCAGCCGAAACCGCCCCGCCGGCGTTCCGCCGTCGCCCTCGCGCTTGTCGCGCACGATTCCCGCGGGCCCGAGCGCGCAGGCGAAACGCAACGGCCCCGCGATCAGCCACCCCCGCGCGCGCTGGCCGGGGCGGGCGAGGACGCGAAGGGTCTTGAGAGGCGCGCTCGGGCGCGGCGATTCGAGGCGGCGCATGCGTCAAGAGTGAGCGTTTCGCCGCTCCAGGGCAAGCGGGTCGGCGCGGATCGCGCGCGCGGGTGGCCGAATCCGCGGCCCTCTGGTAAGGGCCGCGCATGTCCTCCCCCCAGCCGGCGACCCCGGGCCTCGGCGTCGCCCTCTATCTCCTCGGCGTGTTCCTGTTCGCGCTCAACGACGCGCTGGGCAAATGGCTCGTCGCGGACTATGGGGTCGGGCAGTTGATGATGCTGCGCTCGGTCGGCGCGGGACTGGTGCTCGCGCCGATGATCGCCTCGCTGCGCGTCGGCCTGTTCGCCTTCACGCAGGCGCCGCTGCAGGGCTTGCGCATCCTGTGCATGGCCGCGGACACGTTCTCGTTCTATTGGGCGACGCGCTTCATGCCGCTCGCCGACGTGATGACGTTCTATATGGCCGCGCCGCTGATCGTCACGGCGCTGTCGGCGCCGTTGCTCGGCGAAAAGGTCGAGCGCTTCCGCTGGGTCGCGGTGTCGATCGGCTTCGTCGGCGTCGTGGTCGCGCTGCGGCCCTCGCCGCAGACGTTCTCCTCGGCTTCGCCGCTCGCGCTGTTCGGCGCGACGATGTTCGCGCTCGGCCAAACCGTCACGCGCAAGCTTCGGCGCACCCATTGGCTGCCGCTGGTCGTCTGGCAGTTCGCCGGCGCGGGCGTCATCGGCGCGGCGACGACGCCATTCGCGTGGACCACGCCGACGGCCTTCGACCTGATGCTGATGTTCCTGCTCGGCGTCGTCTCGATGGCGTGCTTCGTCTTCATCACCCGCGCGCTGGCGATGACGCGCGCGGCGGTGCTCGCGCCCCTGCAATATTCCGCGATCGTCTGGGCGACGATCATGGGCTGGATCGTCTGGCGCGACGCGCCGAGCTGGCCGATCCTGCTCGGCAACGCGATCATCATCGGCAGCGGGCTGTTCGTCGCGGCGCACGGCGTGCGGGCGAAAGCCTAGGCCGCCGCGCGGCGGCCCTCAGCCCGCCGCTTTGCTCGCCCGGCCTGGCTTGCCCTTGGCGACGACGCCGCGCTTGCGGGATTGACCAAGCCCGATCTTCTTCGCCATCTCCGATCGCTGCGCCGCGTAAGTGGCGGCCACCATCGGATAATCAGTCGGCAACTTCCATTTCGCGCGGTATTGCTCCGGCGTCATTCCCAGCGCCGTCAGGTGCCGCCGCAAGGATTTGAACTTGAGGCCGTCGTCCAGACAGATGATATAATCCGGCGTGACCGACTTGCGAACCGAGACCGCCGGCGTCGCCGCTTCGGGCGCCGGCGCGGTCGGCGCGGCCGCCCCGCTGATGATTTTCACCAATCCCGCGTGCACGGATTGAATCAGGGCCGGCAGTTCCGCCGAACGCAAGGAGTTGTTGGCGACGAAGGCCGAGACGATGTCGCTCGTCAAATCGAGCGGGTCGGCGGAGTCGGATGGGGATAGCGGCATGACATGGCCTCGAATGTTGCGGGAAATATTTCGATATACCTTTCGATCATCCGCAACAAGCTGGCGGAAATGTAAACTTTAATTGAGCGAAATGGGGATTCACACATATTGCGACGGCCGGCCCGAGCCGCGCGGCGTCCCTTCTCCCCGCCTGCGCCCCGCCAAACGCTTGCGTTTGCGGGGAGAGGGGGCCGCTCAGACCCAAATGCAGAGCGCTCTGAACGCCGAGCGCGGCGAAGGCGGGGGAAGCGTGGGAAAATAATAGGCGTCACATTCTCTGGGGTCTTCAAACGCGTATCCGTTCAACTTCTTCCGGCGTGACCTCGTCATCCCGCCGATCATAAAGCTGCGCCGCGCGCGCGCTGGCGAGGTTCGCCATCCGCGCGGCCTTCTCGAGCGCGCCGCCGTTGTTCAGGTACGCGGTGACGCCCGTCGCCCGAAACGTGTGGTTGCCGACGCGCGTGGCGATGCCGGCCGCCTTGGCGCGCCTCTGGATCATCGCGTAGGCGTTCGCCTGCGGCAGGGGATTGCCGGCGAGCTGGCCCGCGCGGCTGCAGCTCTGAAAGAGCAGCGCCTTCGGATCGCTCGCGAGGCCTGCGCCATCGATATATTCATGCAGATAGGATTCGAGATTGTGATGGCACGGCATGGCGTGCGGCTTGCCGCCCTTCTCGTGCAAGCGCACCCATAGCCGGCGGTTCTGCGGATAGACGTCCTCGACGCGCATGCCGATCGCCGCGCCGATGCGCGCGAAGGCATAGACCATCAAGCCGATCAGCGCGCGGTCGCGCAAGCCGATGACGCTTCTCGTGTCGATCGCGTCGATGAGCCGGCGCGCCTCTGCGGGATCGAGCGCCACCGTCTTGCCGCGCCGCACGACGTGGCGCGGCCCGCGCACGGCGGCGGCCGGATTGGCCGGCATGATCTCACCCGCCGCCATCCAATCGAACAGGCGCCGCAAGGCGGCCAGGCGCAGCTTGGCGGTCGGCGCGGATCGCGCTTGGCTCAACTGCTCGATATAGGCGGCGACATGCACGCTCTCGATCGCCGCGAGTTGCGTGACGCCGCGCGCCTCGAGCCAATCGAAGAATTCCTTCGCCGCGCGCGCGTAGGCGCGGCGCGTGTGCGGGTTGCGGATTTGCGCGGTGAAGAATTCGAGGAAGCGATAAGAGGCGCGCGCGCCGGCGGCGGCGGCGAGGGCAGGAACGCGAGGGCCGCGCGAGGCGAGCTGGTTCATCGTGGCGTCACCGTCACTTTATGCGCCTTATGCCAAGCCCAAAACGCCGCCAGAACCTCCTTGAAAAACCGCGGCGGCAAATAGCCGTAGTCGTATCGATCCGTGCTCCGAACCTTACGCAAATCATAGCCGGGCCAGACGAATTGGCCGCCCTCGCTCACGACGATCCATGAGCGCTCATCATCGAGGCCAAGGTGTCTTTTGACGGCGCGCGGAATTTCGACGGCCGCCGCCGTATCGTCGGGCGGACGATGCGTCGCCGGCAACACCGTCACCAACGTTTCGCCGTCCTGTTGGCGCTCGATCGCAAGCGTGACGACACACGGGCGATCCTTGCGCCCTTCTTCCTGTCCGCTTTGCGCCTCGTGATCCCATACATAGGCATAGGAAACGATCAGGCCCGGTTCGGGCGTGGGAATTGGCATGCCGCCCGCTACTTCGGATCAAGAAGCTCGTCGAGATGATCGTGGCGCGAGTCCATCCGCGAAGACGCGATGCGTTCGGCTTCTTCGTCGGACAACGCCGCCGTCAGGAACCGTCGGCGCATGCCCCTCATTTTCAGCAACTCTTCATACTCGTGCGGCGCGACGAAATATCCGGCGAGCGTGCCGTTGCTCGAAACCGGAACCGCCTCGCGCTGCGCCAGCATCTTGTAGCGGCCGAAGTTGCGGGCAAACTCGGCGGCCGGAACGATTTCAGCCATATCCATGAATCCTCTTTTTCACCAATATCATTATACGCGCTTTGCGCGAACATCGCAATATACGCGTTTTGCGTAATCTGCTGGCGTGGTCGACGGCGGGGTTGCCAGGCATGTATGATAAAAAATATTATCATACATCCGGCGAGGCCAACGCGATAGACTTTTTGGCGCGAGCGGCGCGTCGCTCGGTCGCGGCATTCCGACGGAAGCGATACCATGCCAGGACATTCACGGAGGATGCGATGTCCGATTCTCAGACCTTCTGCGCGGCCGTTGTCAGCGCCGGCGCGATTCTGACCGGGTTCTCAGGAACCTTCTTGCAGTTTCGTATCCAAAGGGAGGCGAACTACTACAGGCAGCCCGTGCTCTCCTACGTCGAGGGAGCAACGGAGGGAAATGCGCAGGACGCTTATATCGGTCTGACCCATTTCACGGGCGCATTCCTGCTGATCATCGCCGCAACCCTGATGGCCGTGGCGTTCGGTTTCGTGCTCCCCCTTCTGGGGCTCGCGGAAATGGCTCCGCCTTTCGTCAGTCCGAAGTTTATAACCGTCGGCCTCCTGTCAACGCTCTCCCCGTTGGGGGGCTACTTTCTGACGGAGCTGATCCACTACCGCATTCTCAGCACCAGGCTTCTGCACGACATCTCAGAGTTTCAAAGGGAGTGGCCGGGAGTCGTCATTGGGCTAGGCGGCGCGGCAATCTGTTGGCTTTGGCTCAGATAGCTTTCGGCTGCTTGCTAGTTTCGGTCCTAACTTATGGATCGAAAAACCACGCAAATTCAACGCCCCCGCACAGCCCAAAAGTCTTGCAGACTGTGCGAAAAACTAGGGCTGAGCGGATTCCGTCGGCGCGGTGCGTGGGTTAGAATCGCGCAAGACGCACATTTCGGGATTCGAACGTTCTCAACTTCTGCTGTTGCCAGAGGCGGTCGATGACTATGTCGGGTCCGACAATCTGGCCCGGTTCATCGCCGCGCTCGGCGATGTCGCCAAGGCCCGCGGCATGGCGCAGATCGCGAGCGACGCCGGGCTCGGCCGCGAAAGCCTCTACAAGGCGTTGAGCGCGGGCGCGCATCCTCGCTACGAAACCATCAGCGCCGTGTTGCGCGCGCTCGGCGTGAAGTTCTCGATCGTCGCCGATCGGCCGCTTCCGCGATGATCGGCGTGGAGCGATCGAGACGCCGGACGCCGCTTTCACCGGCCTTCATGATATAGTCTCTTCGAAACCCGATCGACCGCCCTCGCCAGAACCGTCCGCCATGCATGCCGACATCGCCGCCCACCGAGACGAATTGACGGCTCTCTGCCGCCGCTTTGGCGTGCGGCGACTGGAACTCTTTGGATCGGCCGCGCGAGGCGCCGACTTCGATCCGAAAACCAGCGACGCCGATTTCCTGGTCGAGTTCGACCGCGACAGCGGTCTCGGGCCGCTGGAGCAATTCTTCGGCTTCGCGCAGGCGTTGGAGAGCGCGCTCGGGCGCCCAGTGGATTTGGTGGAGCGCGGCGCCGTCGCGAACCCGTTCCTTCTGGCTAGCATCGATAAGGCGCGCGAGTTGGTCTATGCCGAGTGACGTTCGCTCGTTCCTCTGGGACATTCAAAAGGCCGCCGACGCGATCGATCAATTCGTCGCCGGCCTCGACGCGCGCGCCTATTCAGAGTCGGATGTGGTCCACTCGGCGGTCGAACGCAAATTCGAAATCATCGGCGAGGCCCTCGGCCAAATCGCCAAACGGGACCCGAGCCTCGCCGGTCGCATCCCGAATTTTCGCGAAATCATCGCCTTCCGCAATATCTTGATCCACGGCTACGCCTCGGTAGTCCATGAGCGCGTTTGGAAAATCGCGCAGGCCTCCCTGCCGAACCTGCGCGCCGCAATAGCCACGCTTCTGCGCGAACTCGGGTCGTCGTGATTCGCCCGACGCGCGGAAGGCGGGCAGGCGGTCGCGCCCTCCGCATTTTGGCTTCCTGAAAATCAGAATCCATGGTACGAATTCTCTATCGGCCCTCCGCCGATCGACGCGGACGGCCGACAAGAATTTGGAGAAAGCGAATTCGACTTGCGGCTATTGCAACCCCTTGAAATTCCCCGAAACCGCCAAAGGAATGTTTGGAAATCCTTGGCGAAGACGCCCGTGAATTTGGAAAGGTTTGGCGAAACGCTTGGAGGCCCCCGCCTTCCCCCCGCGCCCCTTTGCCCCCATATTGCCTCCATGCCCAAACCCGCCAAGCCCGCCTCGCGTCCGACCCGCGCCAAGGCCGACAGGCCCGAGGTCCATCCGCTCGACGCGCATCTCGCGGCGCTGCTCAACCCCGCGCTGACGGCGAAACCGGGCGGGCTCGCGGAGGCGCCGCAGGCGAATTACGCGGCCTCCGCCGATGCGCATCCGCGCGGCATGACCGGCGCGGCGGCGACGGTGGAATCGCTGAAGGCGCTGCTCGAACTCGGCGATCCCAATCTGCGCGACCGCCCGACCTGGACGCCGCATCGCCCGGAGCGTCCGGAGAAATCGGAAGGCGGGCGCCGCTTCCAGGTGGTCTCGGAATTCGAGCCCAAGGGCGATCAGCCCGCGGCGATTCGCGAACTGGTCGCGGGCATCGCGAGCCACGAGCGCGACCAGGTGCTGCTCGGCGTCACCGGCTCGGGCAAAACCTTCACCATGGCCAAGGTCATCGAGGCGACGCAGCGGCCGGCGCTGATCCTGGCGCCCAACAAGACGCTGGCGGCGCAGCTCTACGGCGAGTTCAAGAGCTTCTTTCCCGACAACGCGGTCGAATATTTCGTCTCCTATTACGACTACTACCAGCCCGAGGCCTATGTGCCGCGCACCGACACCTACATCGAGAAGGAATCCTCGATCAACGAGCAGATCGACCGCATGCGCCACGCCGCCACCCGCGCGGTGCTGGAGCGCGACGACGTCATCATCGTCGCCTCGGTGTCCTGCATCTACGGCATCGGCTCGGTCGAGACCTATACCGCGATGACGTTCTCGCTGGCCGTCGGCGACAAGGTCGACCAGCGCCAGATCATCGCCGATCTGGTGGCGCTGCAATACAAGCGCTCGCTCGGCGACTTCAGCCGCGGCCTGTTCCGCGTGCGCGGCGACACCATCGAATTGTTTCCCGCCCATTACGAGGATCGCGGCTGGCGCATCGGCTTCTTCGGCGACGAGATCGAGCAAATCGCCGAATTCGATCCGCTGACGGGGCAGAAGACGCAGGATCTCGAATTCGTCAAAGTCTACGCCAACAGCCATTACGTGACGCCGCGCCCGACGCTGCTGCAATCGACCAAGGCGATCAAGGAAGAGCTGAAGGTCCGGCTCGATCAGCTCCATGCGCAAGGGCGCCTGTTGGAGGCGCAACGGCTCGAGCAGCGCACCTTGTTCGATCTGGAAATGCTGGAGGCGACGGGCTCCTGCGCGGGCATCGAGAATTATTCGCGCTACCTCACCGGCCGCCGGCCCGGCGAGCCGCCGCCGACCTTGTTCGAATATCTGCCCGACAACGCGCTCGTCTTCGCCGACGAGAGCCATGTCACGATTCCGCAGATCGGCGCGATGTACAAGGGCGACTACCGCCGCAAGGCGACGCTCGCCGAATACGGCTTCCGCCTGCCTTCCTGCCTCGACAACCGGCCGCTGCGCTTCGAGGAATGGCTGGCGATGCGCCCGCAGACCGTCAGCGTCTCGGCGACCCCGGGCAAATGGGAGATGGAACAAACGGCGGGCGCATTCGTCGAGCAGGTGATCCGCCCGACCGGCCTGATCGACCCCCCGGTGGAGATTCGTTCGGCGCGCAGCCAAGTCGACGATCTCCTGAGCGAAGTCCGGAGCGTCGCGCTGCGCGGCTATCGCACGCTGGTGACGACGCTGACCAAGCGCATGGCCGAGGACCTCACGGAATATCTGCACGAGAACGGCGTGCGCGTGCGCTACATGCATTCCGACGTCGACACCATCGAGCGCATCGAGATCATCCGCGACCTGCGCCTGGGGGCCTTCGACGTGCTCGTCGGCATCAACCTGCTGCGCGAAGGCCTCGACATTCCCGAATGCGCGCTGGTGGCGATTCTCGACGCCGACAAGGAGGGCTTTCTGCGCTCGGAGACTTCGCTGGTGCAGACGATCGGCCGCGCCGCGCGCAACGTCGACGGCAAGGTGATTCTCTACGCCGACCACGTCACCGGCTCGATGAAGCGCGCGATCGACGAGACCGATCGGCGGCGCGCCAAGCAGGAAGCCTACAACACGGCGAATGGCATCACGCCCGCCTCGATCCGTCGCGGCATCCAGGACATTCTCAATTCCGTCTATGAGGCCGACCACGTCACCGTCGACGTCGGCTTCGCCGCGGGACCCGGCGGCGCGCCGATCGGCCATAATTTCAAGGCGACGATCGCCGATCTGGAAAAGCGCATGAAGGAGGCGGCGGGCAATCTCGAATTCGAGCAGGCGGCGCGCCTGCGCGACGAGATCAAGCGGCTGCAGACCGTCGAGCTGGCGATCGGCGACGACCCGCTCGCCCAGCAGGCCGCGATCGAGGCGGCGGGCGGCGGCTATGCGGGCGAGCGCCAATACGGCCGCGCCGCCAATCTTCCCGCCAGCCGCGCGCATAAGCCGACCGACGCCGACATGGGGCCGCACAATTGGGGCGGCGGGGAGGCGCGGCCGAGCGGCGGCGCCGGGAGGAGGAAGAGACGGGGGTAGCCCGCTGTTACAGGGGGACGGACAGCGGGACCGCGGCGCCTTCGAGACGGGGCGCCCTTCGGGGTCGCCATCCGCCGGCGCCGGAAAGACGGGCGACTGCGGCATTTCGCCCATCCGGCTGGCGTTGGGCTGCGAACTGAGTTAATTGGGGCTAAACATATTTGCAATAATCTCATTCCACATGGAGGCGTGAGCGTAGGCGAAGCATGACGGCAATCGACGCAAATTTCGGCGAGGTCTCGCGGCGCCGCGGCCGCGATCCTCGTCAGGGTGTTTTATGGCTCCTTCCCTGGGGCGTCGCGCTGGCTTTCGGCGCGGGCATGGCAGGGTGGCTCCCGCACGCGCGTCCCGCCGCGGCGCCGGATTTCTTCGCCGCCCGATCCGCCGAGAATTCGGCCTCCGCCCCGGCGGCAAAGGCGTCGAATCCCTACGGCGCGCTCACCGATCCCAGGTTCTTCCAGGACGCCAAGCCGGGCTCGCCGAGTCGGGATTCCGTTCTGCAGGCGAGCCTCGAGGCCGCTCCGGCAGTCGTTGCAGCCCGATCCGCCGCGCAATTCGCGTCGGCCCCGGCGGGAAAGCTCTCGAATCCCTACGGCTTGCTCGTCGATCCCGGGTTCTTGCGGGACTCCAAGCCGCCCCCGCCGCGCCGGGATTCCGCCATGCAGGCGGGGCTCGAAGCCGCTCCCGCCGCGATCCCGGCGGCGCCGAACGCGCCGTTGCCGCCGAAGCGCGATGTCGCCCTGGTCGACGAGGCCGCGCCGCTGCCGCCGGCCCGTCCCGCCGAGCTCGCTTCGCCCGCGGCGCCCGATCGCCGCTCGCCGCAGCCTAACGACAAGGCCGCGGTCTCGACGCCTCCGTCCGACGATCGCGGCATTTTCGAGAAGTTGTTCGGGCTGGGACGCTCGTCCGGCGTCGCCGTCGCCTATGCCGAGCCGGAAAGCCGCGCCGCGGGCGGCGCGAGGGTCGCCTCGCTCGCTGCGACGGATCGCGCTTCCGGCTTTTCGATCTTCGCCAAGTCGGGGCCGCCGCCGGGCTACGACAAGTTTACCGCCGTCTACGACATCTCGGCGCGCACGGTCTACCTGCCTGACGGAACGAAATTGGAGGCTCACTCGGGCTTCGGAGACAAGCTGGACGATCCCCGTTACGTGAGCGAACGCATGCGCGGGGCGACTCCGCCGCATCTCTATGAACTGGCGCCCCGGGAGGAGCTTTTCCACGGCGTGCAGGCGCTGCGCCTGACGCCCGTCGGCGACGGCGATCTCTTCGGGCGCGCGGGCCTGCTGGCGCACCCCTTCATGCTCGGCCCGAACGGCGATTCCAATGGATGCGTGTCCTTCAAGGACTACGACGCCTTCCTGCGCGCCTATCAGCAGGGGCAAGTGAAGCGCCTCGCCGTCGTCGCCCGACTGGACTGATACGGCCGCCGCTCCATCCGTTCGCCGGGCCCTGCCCTCTCCCCGCGCGCGGCTACGACATTCACACGTCTTGGCTACAGCGCGGAAAATCACCCCGCCTCTCCCCGCGAAGATGCGGGGAGAGGGGAAGAAAGGCGCCGCGCGCTCCTCTCCCCGTTCACGCCCGCCAAACGCTTGCGTTTGCGGCGGAGAGGCAGGGTGAGGGGCCGGGTGATTGGCCGCAGGCTTCGAAAGTGTGTGAATCCGCTAGCCCGCAAGCGCGACAAGGGCTCGCCTCAATGCGCCGTCAGCACCTGCCCGCGCCGCTCCGGGCTGAAACGGATGACGACGATGATCGCGACCGCGACGATGCCCCCCACCAGGGCCAGCGCATAGCCGTAATCGCCGCCGTTCGCTTCGGCGAGCTTGGCCTGGAACGGGCCGTTGTACGAGGCGAGGAAGTTGCCGGCCTGATAGACGAAGGCCGGCAGGGTCGCGCGCACGGCGCCCGGCGACAATTCGTTGAGATGCGCGGGGATCACCCCCCAGGCGCCCTGCACCGCGATCTGCATGACGAAGGCGCCGGCGGCCAGCATGACGGGCGTCGACGAATAGGCCCACAGCGGCAGCGCCGGCAACGCGATGAGCGCCGCGACGGTGATCGCGTTGACCCGGCCGATCTTCTCCGAGATGAAGCCGAAGGAGAGCCCGCCGGCGATGGCGCCGAGATTGGCGACGATGGTGATCCAGCTCACCGTGCCGGGATCGAACTTGTGCTGCTTCTGCAGGAAGGTCGGGTAGAGATCCTGCGTGCCGTGGCTGAACAGGTTGAAGCACATCATCAGCACGACCGCATAGAACACCAGTCCCCAATTCGCGTTCAGCGTCTCCCAAAGACCCGGCTTGCCGACCTTTTGCGCTTCGGCGAAGGCGGGGGACTCGGGCACGCTGGTGCGGATGAACAGGACGAGGAAGGCGGGCGCGATGCTGAGCAGGAACATGCCCCGCCAGCCGATCGTGTAATCGCCGAAGGTGCGCCCGTAGAGGAGGCCGTAGGCGACCGAGGCGAGCAGGAAGCCGGTGGGATAGCCGCATTGCAGGATGCCGGAGACCATGCCGCGCGCCTTCGGCGGAATCGATTCCATCGCCAGCGAACTGCCGAGGCCCCATTCGCCGCCCATCGCCACGCCGAACAGCGCGCGCAGCAGCAGGAACACCCACAGGCTCGGCGCGAAGGCGGCGAGCGCGCCGATCACCGAATAACAAACGATGTCGAGCATCAGCGCCGGCTTGCGGCCCCATCTGTCGCCGATCTGGCCGAAGATGAAGGCGCCGACGAAGCGCATCGCCAGCGTCAGGAACAAAGCGTAGGCGACTTGCGGCACCTCGACGCCGAACTCCTTGGCGATGTCCTTGAGCAGAAAGGTCAGAAGGAAGAAATCGAAGGCGTCGAGCATCCATCCGAGAAAGGAGGCGAGAACCGTCTTCTTTTGCGCCGCCGTCAGATTCATCGCCGTCCCCCCTGAACCCGCGGCGCGAAATTGCCGCCGCGGGTTCGCGCACCTTAGCGCAGCCGCCCGCGAGCCGCCAAGACCTTGGCGACGATCCGAGCCGGAAGACCCAGGCCGGAGTCGACAGCGCCGTCGTCGGGTCTTAAGAGCGCCGCAGGGCGACCAACGCAGTGGGACTGGGGCGTTACGGATGATCATCGCCATCGACGGACCCGCCGCGTCGGGCAAAGGCACGCTCGCGCGGCGCCTGGCGGAGCATTATGGCTTGCCCCATCTCGACACCGGCCTGCTCTACCGCGCGACCGCCGCGAGCCTTCTCAACGCCGATCGCGACCTTCGCGACGTCGACGCCGCCGTCGCCGCGGCGCGCGGCTTGAGCCTGACGGAATTCGACGAGGCGCGGCTGCGCGGACGCGAAATGGGCGAAGCCGCCTCGATCGTCGCCGCCTTGCCGGAGGTGCGCGCGGCGCTGGTCGAGGCGCAGCGCAATTTCGCCCTGCGCCCCGGCGGCGCCGTCCTCGACGGCCGCGATATCGGCACCGTCATCTGCCCCCAGGCGGACGTCAAGATTTTCGTGACGGCCAGCCCCGAGGCGCGCGCGCAACGCCGCGCGCTGGAACTGGCCCAACGCGGCGATAAAGCCGACTACGCCGCGATTCTCGCCGACATCGCCAAGCGCGACGCCCGCGATTCCGAGCGCTCCGAGGCTCCATTGCGCGCGGCGGCCGACGCGACCCGGCTCGACACCACCCGAATGAGCGTCGACGCCGCCTTTGCGGAAACCTTGCGCATCGTCGAGTCGCGGCGACGTTCGAGCTAAGCCGCGCCGGCCACGCGCGACATGCGTTCGCGGGTCGCCTCGAGTTTCGCGATCGCCTCCTCGATCTCGCGCCGCTGACGTTCGAGGTGGTCGAGCTGATCGACGATCTGAGCGGGCCGCAGCCTCTCCTCGAAGTCGGTCTTGGCCGAACTGTCCTCGGCGCCGATCAATTCGCTGATCTCGGCGAGCGTGAAACCAAGCTGCTTGCCCTTCAGAACCATCTCCAGGCGAACGCGGTCGGGTCCGCCGTAGTAGCGCGCGTTCCCCGCCCGGCGCGGGCGAATCAGATTGCGATCCTCGTAGAAGCGCAGCGTGCGCAAGGTGACGCGGAATTCGCGCGCCATTTCGCCGATCGTCATCTCGCCCGCGGCGTTCGTGGCCTTGCGTGCGCGGGTCGCGGAGAGATGAGTCTCAGAATCGGCTGCCTTCCCCAATGGCGAACTCGCCGTCATGGCAAATCCTTTCCGTCAGCGCCCTTGGGTTGCGAGGACCAGCCGCCCCCGCCCCTGCGCGAACGGCAGCGAATATGACGCATTTGCCGGAAAACGCAACCCTCAGTTGCGTTTTTCCACAATACAATCTCCCTCTCCTCTGCGGCATGGTTGCGTTGACCCATTTTGGGGCGATCTTAACGGTTTGTTCACCACGGGCGCAGAAACATCCGAGTGTCGCGCCCTGATTAGCCGAAGGCGCGACGATCGGCACAACGTCGGCGACGGTTGAAACCATGAATAGCGCGACGGCTTGGAACGTCAGAGGCGTAGGGCGTGAGACGCGCGCGTTCGCCGAAGAGGCCGCGCGCCGCGCCGGGATGAGTCTGGGCGATTGGCTCGACGAAGTCGTCGCCGACAAAGCCGCCGAACAGGGCGTCGAACCCGCCGATCTCGAACGCGACGACCGGCTCGACGCGATCGGCGAGCGCATTTCGCGGCTTTCGCGCCGCGACGACAGGCCGGGCGAAGGTTTGCGCCCTCGTCCGCGCGACGAATCGCGGCGCAGGCACGACGATCCCGAGCCGAATCGAGACGAGGCTCGGCGCGCCGATGAATTGCTCGAGGCGGCCATCGCCAGGCTCGAGAGCGGCGCGGAACGCAGAGAAGCGCGCGCCGCGCGCGCGTTCGAATCGGTCGCGCAGTGGATCGAACGCAGCCAAAGCGACCGCAGCGAGGAACGCGCGGCCCTCCAGGCCGTCGCCGAAAAGCTCGCCGCGATCGACCAGCGCACGGCCCGCCAGCAATCGCTGATGGCCGAGACCCCCAGCCGATTGGAATCGCGCCTCGACGAGACCGAACGCGAACTCGACGCCCGCATGAGCGCGCTCGCGCGCCGCGTCGAGGCCGTCCAGGATCGGCGCCGCGAAGCGCCTCGCGGGCCCGAACGTCCGCGCATCGACATGCGAGAGGCCGTCTCGCAAATCGCCCGCCGGCGCAGCGAACTCGACGCGCGCGCCGCCCCGCCCGACCTCGAGGCCTCAAAGCGCGGCTGGCGCAATTCCGGCGGCGACCCCGCATCGGCCTCGCACGCGGGCGCGGCGGCGTTGGAAGCCGGGGAAGCGGCGCGGCCCTTGTCCCCGCCCATCGAAGCGGGCGCGGCGGCGCCGACGCGCGATCCGGCGCCGACCGACGCGCTGCGCGACGAGATCATGGCCCTGAGCCTGCGCCTCGACCAGATGCGCCGCGAACAAAGCGAACAACGCGCGCAGCCGCCCGTCGATGTTCAGGGGCTCCGCGCGGAGCTCGCGGCGATGTCGCGCAGCCTCGCCGATCTGGCGCCGCGCAACGCCGTCATCGCGCTGGAAGGCGCGATGCGCGATCTGAGCGAACGCATCGCGACGATGCGCGACAATGGCGGGCGCGAGGCGCTCCTCGCGCCGCTCGAGGCGCTGATCGGTCAGGTCCGGGACGCTTTGCGCGCGCACGATCCCCAAGCCGCCGTGCAGGGGCTCGAGCGCGAGATTCGCGCGATCGACGCCAAGGTCGACGCCATCGCCCAGGGCGTCATCAATCCCGCGGCGTTCGAGCGCATCCGCGCCCAGACCGAGGAAGTGCGCAACCTGCTGGCCGCGGCCGCCATGCGGCCGGTGCCGGTCGAACGGCTGGAAAAGCAGATCAGCGATCTCGCGGACCGCGTCGAGCGGCTGGCATCCAGTCCGGCGCCCCAAGCGGAATCGGCGCGGGTCGTCGCGCTCCTTTCCGACGCGCGCGCACAGATCGAGCGGTCGACGCCGGCGGCGGCTTTGTCGGCCATCGAGCGTCGCCTCGAACAGCTCGCTCTGCGGATGGATCAGGCGCTGCAGCGCTCGCAGCAGGCGCAGGGCGTCGACTCGCGCGCCATCGAGGATTTGGCGCGCCGCATCGACGACGTTCGCGCGTCGGTGGAGCGCCAGTCCGGTTCGCAGCCCGACACCGCGAAGCTCGAAGCCGCGCTACGCGACATCAACCAAAAGCTCGACCGTCCGCCGGCCCCGGCGGCCAATCCGGACGCGCTCGCGGCGATGTTCCAGGATCTGGGCGCGCGCATCGACCAACGCGCCAATCCGACCCTCGACATCAAGCCGCTCGAGCAGGCCCTGCGAACGCTCGGCGACCGTCCCATCGAGATCGATACGACGCCGATCGAAAATCTGATGCGCGACCTCGGCGCCAAGCTCGCCGCGCCGACCACGCTCGACACCGGCCCGTTCGAAACTCTGCTGCGCGAAATCAACCAGAAGTTGGATCGCGGCGCTACTTCCGCGACGGCGCCGAGCGAAATCGCGGCGATGATCCGCGATCTCGGCGCGCGCATCGACCAGCGAGCCGATCCGGTGATCGACACGCGCCCGCTGGAAGAGGCGCTACGCGCGCTGCATGATCGGCTCGATGTCGGCGCGGCCTCGAACGTCGACTCGAAATTCGTCGAGCAGGCGGCGGACCTTTTCGCCGAGCGGCTGGCGCGTCGCGACGGATCGCGCGTCGACGCCGACGCGCTCGCGAGCCAGATTTCTGAGATCCACGACCGTCTCGACGCCTTGCAACCGGACGCTTCGTCGAACGCCGCCGTCGAGCGCAACCTCGCCGACTTGCTCGCCGAACTCGACGCGACGCGCAGGACCCTGCAATCGCTTCCCGCAACGGCCGCTCGCGAGAACGACGACATCGCCGACGGTCTCGCGAATCTTCGATCCGAGCAGTCGAGCGCCGACAAGCGCACGCAGGCGCGTCTGGCCAACCTCCAGGACATTCTGGAAAAGATCGTCAATCGCCTCGGGCGCGTCGAAGACGAGGTCGCGCGCGTCGACGAAAGCGCGCGCGCTCATGCGCTCGGCGGGGCGAATATCGCGCGGAACGTCTCGCCCGCGGGAGTCGGCGAAATCTTGAACGCGACCGGCGCGGCGCTGCGGGACATCCCCGATCGCGCCGCGCCGCGGCCGGCGCGAGACGGGCTCCGCGAACCGGCGCGGAGCGGCAAGCCGAGCCAACCGGGCGAGGCGCCGCCGCTGCGTTCGCTCGAAGGCTCCGATTTCCTGCTCGAACCCGGCGCTTCGCTCGCTCCGGCGCGGAACACGGAATCCGCCGATTTCTCCATGCCGAAGAGCGCGATCAACGCCCATATCGCCGCGGCTCGCCGCGCCGCGCAAGCCGCGCTGACGGAAAGCGCGGGCAAGGATCGCAATCCGGAACAAGCGGCCGAATCGACGGAGACCGGAGAGCGCGCTCACGCCGCGGTCGGCGGTCAGGCCAAGGCTTTCTTCGCGGCGCGGCGGCGGCCTATTCTTCTCGGCGCGACGCTCCTCGCGCTGATCGCGACGCTCGCGATCGTCGAGTTCCGCGGCGGTCGTCAGGCCGCGATGCAAAAGTCCGATTTGGAAGCGCCGGCGCGAATCATCGCGAGGCCCGATGTTCCCAAGCTCGGCTCGCTCTCCGGCGGCGCCGACGCTGGCGCGATCGATCCGAATCCGGTCGGTTCGATCGCCGCGCCGCCGGCGCCGGCCAAGAGCGTCAAGACCGCCCCCGCGGACCTTGTGGCGTCAATTCCGGCCGGCCTGCCGCAATCCCTGCGCGAGGCCGCGGCGGCAGGCGATCCCAACGCCGAGTTCGAACTGGCGCTGCGCCTCCTCGAGGGCCGCGGCGTCGCCAAGGATCCGCACGCGGCCGCGCAATGGTTCGAGCAGGCGGCCGTTCGCGATCTGCCCATCGCGCAGTACCGATTGGCCGCGCTCTACGAAAAGGGCGTCGGCGTCGCGCGTGATTCTCAGCTCGCCATGTCCTGGTATAGGAAGGCGGCGACCGCCGGAAATGCGCGCGCCATGCACAATCTGGCGGTCATGAACGCCGAAGGCGCCGCCGGCGGCAAACCCGACTACGCCGAGGCCGCGCAATGGTTCCGCAGAGCCGGTCAGCTCGGAATCCGCGACAGCCAGTTCAATCTCGGCATTCTTTGCGCCCGCGGCATGGGCGTGCCGCTGGACCTCGTCCAATCCTGGCTGTGGTTCTCCCTGGCGGCGCAGCAGGGCGACGCCGACGCGGCCAAGAAGCGCGACGAAGTGGCGGCCAAGATGGACCCGCCGGCGCTGCTCGCCGCCGCCAAGGCTCTCGCCGAGTTCAAGGCCTCGACGCCCTCGCCGGCCGCCAACGAAGCGCCGGCGCCGCCCGGCGGCTGGGACGCCAAGTCGGGCGCGCCGCAGGCGAGCCAGGCGCCGGCCGCGCCCGCGCGCGCCGGCGCGGCCGCTCTCTAAAGGCGCGCGAAGGTCGTCGGCCGGGCGGGACCCTCGGCCGGGTGAAGGTTCCCACATTCGGGCGCCCGCTCTAATGTGCCTCGAATCGCTTTTTTGAGTTCGAGGATCGCATGAGCGCCGGCCTTTCCCTGCGTCTGATCGGCACCAGCGACCTTCACGCCAATATCTTCGCCTACGACTATTACCGCGACAGGCCGGACGACACGGTCGGACTGGCCAGGACCGCTTCGCTCGTCGCGAGCGCGCGCGCCGAAGTCGTCAACGCCCTTCTCTTCGACAACGGCGACATCATCCAGGGCTCGCCGCTCGGCGATTACGCGGCTCTGTCGATGGGGCTGAAGAGGGGCGACATCCATCCGATGATCGGCGCGATGAACGAATTGGGCTATTCCGCATGCGCGCTCGGCAACCACGAATTCAATTACGGCCTCGACTTTCTCGAAGTCGCGCTCGCCGGCGCGAATTTTCCCGCCCTCAGCTGCAACATTCTTCGCCCCGACGGCTCGTTCTATTTCAAGCCTTGGCTCATTCTCGAGCCGGCGCTGCGCGACGAGGCGGGCGCGGAGCAGCGCCTTCGCATCGGCGTGATCGGCTTCACGCCGCCGCAGATCGTGCAATGGGACCAGAGCCATTTGAGCGGTCGCGCGACGACGGTCGGGATCGCCGAAGCCGCGCGCGTTCACGTTCCGGCGTTGCGCGCCGAGGGCGTCGATCTCGTCGTCGCGCTCTGCCATTCCGGCGTTTCCCGCAAGCCGCCGCCGCGGCCGGGAGAAGAGAACGCCGCCTTGGCGCTGGCGGCGACAGGGGGCGTCGACGCGATGTTTCTCGGCCACCAGCATTTGCTCCTGCCGGGCGCGGATTTCGCCGGGATCGACGGCGTCGACATCGCCAATGGCGCCCTGCACGGCGTGCCCGCCGTCATGCCCGGCTTCTGGGGCAGCCATCTCGGAATCATCGATCTCGCCCTGGAGCGCGCCGGCGCCGGCTGGCGCGTCGCCGCGGCCAAGGTCGAAGCGCGGCCGATCTACAATCGCAAGGGCGACGCGGTCACGGCGCTGGTCGAGGCCGACGTCGGCGTGCTCGCGGCGGCGCGCGCCGCGCACGATGCGACGCTCGCCTATGTCCGCTCGCCGGTCGGCGACATCGCTTCGCCGATCGATTCCTATTTCGCGCTGGTCGCCGACGATCCGTCGGTGCAAATCGTCAACGCCGCGCAAATCTGGTACGGTAATCGGCTCGCCCAGACCCTGCCGGCCCTTGCGAGCCTGCCTATTCTCTCCGCCGCGGCGCCGTTCAAGTCGGGCGGCCGCGGCGGCCCGGACTATTACACCGACGTCAAGGCGGGGCCGATCGCGATCAAGAACGTCGCCGATCTCTATCTCTATCCCAACGCCTTGCGCGCGGTGAAGGTCGACGGCGCGACGTTGCGCGAATGGCTGGAGCGATCGGCGGGCCTGTTTCTGCGCATCGACCCGAACTCCAGCGCCGAACAGCCGCTGCTCGACGCGAACTTCGCCTCCTACAATTTCGACGTCATCGACGGCGTGAACTACGAGATCGACGTCACCCAGCCTTCGCGCTACGACAGCGACGGCAAGCTCGTCGCGCCCGACTCGCATCGCATCCGCAACCTCGCGTTCCGCGGCGCGCCGATCGACCCGAGCCAATTCTTCATCGTCGTCACCAACAATTACCGCGCGAGCGGCGGCGGCAATTTTCCCGGTTGCGACGGATCGACGGTCGTCCTCGAGGCGCCCGACTCCAACCGCGACGTCATGGTGCGCTACATCGTCGAGACCCGCCACCTCGAACCCAAATCCGACGGCAATTGGCGTTTCACGCCGTGGCCCGCCGATGTCGTCGCGACATTCTCGACCTCTCCCGCCGCGGCGGGCGCGCCGCCGCCGTCCAGCGTCACGGTCACGCCGATGGGCGCGGCGCCGGGCGGATTCATCAAGTATCGCGTCGAACCTAAATAGCGCTTGGCCGACCCTCGTCGGGCCGAGAACGCGCGCGACGAGGACGATCGCGCCTTTGCCGATCCCGCGGCTGCCTTAATGCCCGCGGCGCGCGAAGAGCCCGTGACTGAAATACGACAGAACTTCGCGCCCGCTCTGATCGACGCCGGTCGCCTGGAAGCCGATCACTCCCCATTGCGGCCGCTTGGTCTCGCGCATCGATTCGACCCGCACCGAATAGGTGACGACGTCGCCCGGCCGCACCGGACTGATCCAGCGCAAATCGCGCACGCCCAGGCCGACGCCGCGCGTCGGCAACGGCTCGCCGCGCGCCGCGGCGGCGGCGCGTTGCGCCTCGCGAAAATCGACGACCAGGCGCATGCAGACGCTCGCCGTATGCCAGCCCGAAGCGCAAAGCGAGCCGAACAGAGAGGCGGCGCCGGCCGCGTCGTCGAGATGAAAGGGCTGCGGATCGTAGGCGCGCGCGAAGGCGATGATCGCCTCGCGGGTGAACTCGCGAGCGCCGATCGTCGTCGTCCGGCCGACCTGATGGTCTTCGTAGTACAGCCCGATCATGGGGCGGCCTCCCCCGCCGCACGGCGCAGAATGAAGGCCACGTTCTTCTGCGTCATCACGATTTCTGCGTTCTGGTTGAGCACTTCGAACAGGAACTCGACGAGGCCGACGTTAGGCCGCGAGCGCGACGCGCGCGCGCTCAGCGTCGTGCGGCGAGCGCGCAGGCGATCGCCGGGCCTGACCGGCTTCAACCAGACGAGTTCCTCGACGCCCGGGCCGCCCTGGCTGGCGGAGCGGTTGAGAAAACCGTCGCAGTTCATGCGCATCAGCATCGCCGCGGTGTGCCAGCCCGAGGCGATCAGTCCGCCCACCACCGACTCGCGCGCGGCTTCCGCATCGAGATGGAAGGGCTGCGGATCGAACTCCCGAGCGAATTCGACGATCGCCTCGGCCGTGACCGGCGTGTCGCCGTATTCGACGATTTCACCGGGCGCAAAGTCCTCGAAATAGAGCCTGTCCATCGCTTGGCTCTTTAGTTGGCGAAGCGAAAATGCAGAACGTCGCCGTCATTGACGACGTAGTCCTTGCCTTCGAGACGGAACTTGCCGGCCTCGCGCGCGCCCGCTTCGCCCTTGCACGCGACATAATCGTCGTAGGCGATGGTTTCGGCGCGGATGAAGCCTTTTTCGAAGTCGGTGTGAATGACGCCCGCCGCCTGCGGCGCGCGCGCGCCCTTCTCGACCGTCCAGGCGCGCGCCTCCTTCGGCCCGACGGTGAAGAAGGTCACGAGATGCAGCAGATCGTAGCCGGCGCGGATGACGCGGTTGAGGCCGGGCTCGGCGAGGCCGACGGCTTCGAGATAATCTTTCTGCTCCCCAATCGGCAGGACGGCGATTTCGCTCTCGATCTTGGCGGAAACGACGACGGCGACCGCGCCCTCCTTGGCCGCCTGTTCGCGCACCTGGTCGGAGAGCGCGTTGCCCTTGTCGGCGGAGGCTTCCTCGACGTTGCAGACGTAGAGGACCGGCTTCGAGGACAACAGCCCGAGCGACTGAAACAGCTTGTGATCCTCGCGGCTCACGCCGGCCGCCCGCGCCGGCCGGCCTTCGCGCAACTCGGCGAGGCTGCGCTGCGCGAGTTCGAGCAGGTCCTTGGCGTCCTTGTCGGCGCCCTTGGCCTTCTTCTCCATTTGCAGGACGCGGCGCTCGAGGCTTTCGAGATCGGCGAGCATCAATTCGGTTTCGATCGTCGCGATGTCCGAAAGCGGGTCGATGCGGCCTTCGACATGGGTGACGTCGCCGTCCTCGAAGCAGCGCACGACATGCGCGATCGCGTCGCATTCCCGGATGTTGGCGAGAAACTGATTGCCGAGCCCCTCGCCTTTCGAGGCGCCGCGCACCAGGCCGGCGATATCGACAAAGGTCAGACGCGTCGGAATGATCTCCTTCGAGCCCGCGATCCTCGCCAGCGTCTCCAGCCGCGGATCGGGCACCGCGACGTCGCCGACGTTGGGCTCGATGGTGCAGAAGGGATAATTGGCCGCCTGCGCCGCAGCGGTCTGCGTCAGCGCGTTGAAGAGCGTCGACTTGCCCACATTGGGCAAGCCGACGATGCCGCATTTGAAGCCCATGGGGGGAGCGCTCGCAAGGTTAGGGGAGTTCGAGCGGCCCTATGCGGGGCGGCGGCGAAAAAGGCAAGGGGCCGGTCGCGTCCCGCGCATCGACACGGGCTCGCCGGCCGGCTACCCTCCCCCCATGCAAGAGGGACAATTCAGCCGCACTGCGCTCGGGGCCGCCGGCCGGCGCGCGGCGCATCAAGTTGTCGAAGGCGGGCGCGTGTTCGCCGATCCGCTGGCGCTGCGCATTCTGGGCGCGGACGCGGACGCCGCCGTCGCCGAGGCGCGCGCCAATCCCGCCTTGCGCGGCCTGCGCCTCTACGTCGCGGTGCGCAGCCGGTTCGCCGAGGACGCGGCGCGGCGCGCGATCGGGCGCGGCGTGCGGCAGATCGTCGTTCTCGGCGCCGGCCTCGACACCTTCGCCTATCGCGTCGAGCCCTCCGAGGGCTTGCGCGTTTACGAGGTCGACCACCCGTCGACGCAGGCCGAGAAGCGCCGCCGGCTCGTCGCGGCGGGAATCGCCGCGGCGGCGCACGTCGTCTACGTCGGTTGCGATTTCGAAAGCGAAAGCCTCGCGGGCGCGCTGGCGGCGTCGGGATTCGACGCTGGGCGGCCGAGTTTCTTCCTCTGGCTCGGCGTCGTCCCCTATCTCACCGAGCCGGCGATTTTCGCCACCCTCGCCTTCATCGGCAAATTGCCCGGCGGCGGCGAAGTCGTGTTCGACTATGCCAATCCGGCCGCCACGATCGCCGATCAAGGTTGGCGGCGAGGGCATGAAATCGTCGCGGCGCGGGCGGCGGCGGCCGGCGAGCCGCTGCGGACCTCTTTCGTAACGACGGCGCTGCACGAAAAGCTTCGCGAACTCGGCTTTCGCAGCATCGAGGACCTCGGCCCCGACCAAATCGCGGCGCGGTTTGCCCCCGAACGCGCCGCCTCCTCGGGCGAGAACGGCGGGCATCTCATGCTGGCGGGGACGCTGTAGCCGCGGTCGTCGACCGCGGCTCGCCGCTTCTCCGAAGTTGAGACGACGAGGCGCTTCGCGCCGGACGCGACCAGCGGTCGCGTCTACAACTCGGCGGCGCGGCCGCCCCTACCGCATATTCCCGGTGTGCCCGAGCGAGTACCGCCCCGGCTGCGGCCAGACGGTGAGGCCGTGCGGCATGCCGCCGACGGGGATCGTCTTGACCGAGCCGTCGTCGGTGTTGAAGGCGTAGACGACGCCGTCGTAGCGGCCGGAAAGCCACAAATATTTCCCGTCGGCGCTGACGTTGCCCATGTCGGGGCTGCCGCCGCCGGGGATCGTCCAGGTGGCGACCACCTTGCGCGTGGCGAAGTCGAGCACGGACACGCTGCCGTCGCCGAGCTTCACGCCGCCGAGATTGTGCGTGCCGCGGTTGGAGATGAAGAGGCGCTTGCCGTCGCGGCTGGGATAAAGGCCGTGCGCGCCGACGCCGGTCGGGATGAAGCCGATTTCCTTGAACGAATCGCCGTCGACGACGACGAGCCCGTCCTTCAGCATGTCCGCGACGAAATAGGCGGAACCGTCAGGCGCGACGCGAATGTCCTGCGGGATATGGCCGGGCGACAATTGCAGCATGCCGGCGAGAGTGTGATGGACGAGATCGATCTTGGCCAGCGTGTCGTCGTATTCGCAGGTGAAGATCGCGTAGGAGCCGTCGAGCGCGAAATCGGCGTGGTTGATCCCCGCGCATCGGGGAGCGGCGACGTAGCCCTGCAGCGCCATCGTATGGGGATCGCGGAATTCGAGCCGCCGCATCGCCTCGGCGACGACGATCGCGGAGCGCCCGTCGGGCGTGAAATACATGTTGTAGGCGTCGGGCAGGTCGATCGCCTTGCCCACCTTGCCCGTCTTCGGGTCGATCGGCGCCACCGAGGCATGGCCGCCGCGATAGCTGATGTCGCCGGACACCCACAGCGTCTGCAAGTCCCACGACGGCACGATGTGCTGCGGGCTCGGAATCGCGACGTAGCTGTCGACGACCTTGAACGTCTCGGGATCGATGACGTCGACCTTGCCGGTGATGAGATTGGGCGCGTAGACGCGCGACAGGGCGCCCGCCGTCGCCGGGCTGAACTTGCCGGCCGCAATTTCGGAATAGACGTTCTTGGGATCGACGAGCGCCGGCATCGTCAGATTGGCCGGCGGCAGGCCCTTGAAATCAGGCGCGCCGAGTTCGTACGAAGCGCGCTGGAGGAAATCGTCCGGCGTCTGGCCGACCTCGACCAGGCCGCGGCACAGCGCAGCGCATTGCTCGCCGCTGACGCAATAGGTCGGAATCGTCAGGGATTGCGCGCTGTCGACGAGCGAATCCGAACCGATGAAGGCGCATAGCGCCACCGTGGCGGCGCCCGTCAGAAAACGCGAAATCATGAGCCCCACTGCAATGGCTTGACCCCGCTTGGCGCGGGCGTTGATTCGATCGAGTCGTCAGGTTGGCCTATAGGGGATGACTGGGGGATGAACGAAGCGGCCGCCCCAAAGTCCTGTTCGCGGAAGTCTTGCGGCTCATCGCGGAGCTGCCGCCGCCGCCAGTCACGTCAACAGCATGAGGCGTTCGGTCTCACGCGTTCCATCAAAAACAACGGGAGACGCGTGCCTTGATTGAGGAAGATTCGGCGCTCTCAGCGCTCGACTTGGCTTCGGCGCGCCTCGGCGCCGTCCGCCGACGAGGTGGCGGCTGTCCAGCTGGCGGTCGCAGCTTGCCAGGAGCCCGAAACGGTCGCACATTGGGCTTGAACCGGCGGCCATTTGGTGGATCTCGGCTCAACGTCTGTCAACCGGACGCCTATCAGCCGCCACCAGCGTATCGGCAACCGCAGGCGTGGCCGACTGCTCCGATTAAGGGATAAGCCCCATCAATGATTGTCGGACGTGGTCCAAATGCCATAATGCGTTCTGAAATAATTGGTCGCGACAAGATTAGCGCTATGGCGATCGTGGCCATGTTCTTTGTGCTTTGTCAGCGGCTCAACGCCTCCAGCTCGAACATGAGCGGGGTTGGTTCCTTCGGTGATCCAAATGGGGATGCCCGCGAATTCCAAATGTCCTGACAACCACACGTCATCAACGGTCCAGATGAGTTCCGGAATATCGAAAGCCTCATCGCGGAACCAGTCGGGCTTGACCAGCACGCCACCGCAACCGTGGAATTGATCAATAAAGCCTTCCTGTATCGAAAGCCGAGGCCTAAAGAGACCAAGAGACAAAATGCGTTTTAGTTTGTAACTCCAGGCTTTGTGGTTGCGGCTTCCGCGAGGAACTCTGTTGTTTGACAGTTGCGATCGGACATTGTCTGGGAGATTTGCGCCCAATCCGGCAATACATGTATTGGGGCGCCGTTCGGCCTCGCGTTTAAATCGGGCGTGCCAATCATGATCGTAAATCCGATCATCGTCACAAAAAAGGATATGGACGTCCTGACCACGCAGATCGCGAGCAGCGGCGAGCACTTTGGTTGCCGGACCATAATCCGTATCGCAACGGCATATCGAGACGCCGGCTGGCACTTTTGGCAATAGACCGTCCCAATCGGGGAAGCGTCGGTAACCTATAGGAATGTAAAGGCGAATCTCTCTGAAAGGCAACGACTGATTTAGTGCGGCTCGTAATACTGGTTTAATATATTTGAAGCGCGGGGGGATGGTGGACATTGTCAAAATGGTTGGAATAGACATTTTCAATGCCTCATGTATTGACCTTGCTGGCGGCCGTTTGGAACTGCGTCCGCAGGTATTGTGATTCACAGACGGCGGCGATTCCATTGTAGAACGGGCCAGCGAACTTATCGCCGATGGTGACCTATCGCAGGTCGCAAGTGTCGGACACTTGGCCGCACTTTGGGCCTTTGGGGTAAAGTCTTCCGACGCCTTGCCGAATGCTTTCACTAGCTTTCCTGCTGTTCCCCCCGGCGTCAGTTTCCTGGTTCGGTTGTATGCGAGATAGTCCACCGCGTGGTAAGTGGCGACGCAGGCCAAGAACGCATGGCGCTTTGAGCCCGGGTTCTTCGCGAAATCGATGATTGTCGGACCGACAACTTCATCAAGATAGCGCTCAAGGTCTTCCACTTTTCGCTCCGAGTGGATCGAATATCGCGGCGTTCGCAGTCACCGGGCGTGTCGACTCTGCCACCTAGCTGCACGATTTACAAAGGGGCGTCCGCGCGGTCCCAATCGACACCCGCGTGAAGGCCTGAAATAGCGCCCGACCACCCACGGGGTCCCCCATGCGACAGGTCGGCAGGCGCGGCTGACGGCGTGGGTCCCCCCATCGCTTCTAGCAAGAATTGAGAACGCGTGGGCGCCCCGCAACGTGACGCGCGCTCGTGCCGCGAACCGCGTGCATGGGGCGATCCAGGTTTAAAGCTGATCCGGAAATTGAATTTCCACCGACCCAAGGCGGCGCAACCGCGTCCCGGTCAGCGCGAACCCTCGCTTGCGCCGGACGGCGCTTCTTCAAGGCGCACTTCGTAGCCCCAAAGCCTGCGTATGTGGCGCAGCACTTGGTCGCGGCTCGCCGCGGCGAGTGCGATCCCGTTCCGGACGGTGTGGCGAAGCATGAGCTCGCGATTGCCCAGCAGATCGACGTCGACGACCTGAATGTCCGGCTCGATGCTGCTGATGTCGTAGCTTTCGGCCAAGGCGCTGCGAATTTTTCGGTAACCTTCGGCGTCGTGAATCGCCTCGACGCGATATTTGGATTCGTCGGCCTTGTCGGACAGCACGAACAGTTTGAGCTTGCGGATCAGATGCGGGCTCAAAAACTGCCGGACGAAAGACTCGTCGCGGTAATTCGCCCAAATGTCTTTCAGAGCGCCGCGCCAATCGTCTTGGCCCGCAAGGTCGGGGAACCACTCGCGATCCTCCGCCGTCGGCGCGACGCAAATCCGCTGAATGTCCTGCATCATGGCGAAACCCAGCGCATAGGGGTTGACGCCGTTGAAATGGGAATCGTCGAAACCGGACTGGTGGACGACGTTGGAATGGCTGTGCAGGATCTCCAGCAGCGCGCCTTCGGAGATCAGACCCTGGTCGTAGAGACGGTTCACGATGTGATAGTGGACGAAGGTGGCGCAACCTTCGTTCATCAGTTTGGTCTGTCGCTGCGGGTAAAAATATTGCGCGACTTTGCGCACGATGCGCAGCAGCTCGCGCTGCCAGTCGTCCAAGACCGGGCTATTTTTCTCGAGGAAATAGAGAATGTTTTCCTCGGGCAACCGCAGGCGCTGCTTGCGCTCGCGCGCTTCCTGTTCGCTCAGCGTCGGCTCGCGCGCGTGGGCGGCATTGGGCACAGTGCGCCAGAGATCGCAATAACTCTCCGCCTCGTTGGCGAGTCGTTGGCGGCGACGGCTTTCATACTCGCCCATCTTCAGCTTCGTCGCGCGCCGGTAGCGAAACACGCCCTGGTTCATCAGGGCGTGCGCGGCGTCGAGCACCGATTCGACCGCCCCGACGCCATGGCGCTCCTCGCATTCCGCGACATAGCGCTTGGCGAAATCGAGATAGTCGAGAATGCCGTTGGGATCGGTCCAGTGCTGGAAGAGATAATTGTTCTTGAAAAAATGGTTATGGCCGAAAGCCGCGTGCGCGAGCACCAGCGTCTGCATCGCCATCGTATTCTCTTCCATGTAGTAGCTGATGCATGGATTGGAATTGATGACGATTTCGTAGGCGAGCGCCTGATAGCCCTTGCGATACAGCGCCTCGTCGCGAACGAAGCGTTTGCCGTACGACCAGTGAGAATACATCAACGGCATGCCGACCGAGCAATAGGCGTCGAGCATCTGCTCGGCCGAAATGACCTCGATCTGATTGGGAAAGACGCTGAGACCGAGATCGTTCAGCGCAATGTCCTGCACGGCCCCGTAGACGCGCTGCATGGTCGGGAAATCCCAGTCGGCGCCTTCGAAGAGATGCGTCGAGCCGCGCGTGCGTCCCTCACGCGCATCAAGGGTCGATCGGGTCATGGCGCCGCGCCTTTCCCGCTTTGTTTGGCGAAAAGCTCGCGGAAGACCGGGTAGATGTCGGCGCGTTCCTGAACCAGCTTCATCGCAAAATTGGGAGCGGCCTCAGCCAGCGCCGCGTAGCCGCGCCACAATTCCTTGCCGCTCGTCGGCGCGCCGCGATTGTCGTCGCCGCCGCCATCGGCGATTTCGATATAGGCGTAGTATTGCGACAACGGCAGAATGGCGTCGGTCAGCAATTCCAGGCAGGCCCCCGTGTCGCTGCTTGAATTGTCGCCGTCGGACGCCTGGGCGCAATAGATGTTCCAATCCGCGACGGGATAACGCTTCTCGCGAATCCCGATCATTTCTTTCAACGCGGAGCTGACCACGGTTCCGCCCGATTCCTTGCCATAGAAAAATTCCTGCTCGTCGACTTCGCTGGCCTCGTGCGTGTGGCGAATGAAGACGATCTCCACACGCTCGTATTTGCGCTTGAGGAAGAGATGCAGGAGAATGAAGAATCGCTTGGCGAGGTCCTTTTCGCGTTCGCCCATCGAGGCCGATACGTCCATCAAACAGAACATCACGGCCTTGGCGCGCGGAACGATCTTGGGCGTGAATCGATTGTAGCGAACGTCGATCGGGTCGATAAAAGGAATCGCGCGCTGCCGGCGCCTGAGCCGCTCGACCTCCGCAAACGCCTCGGCGACGCGCTGCCGGTTGGCGACGTCGGGCGAATCCTTCTCCCGCAACGCGATCAGTTCGTCTTCGAGACGCTGAATTTCGTCCGCGCTCGGGCGCCGCAGCGCCAGACGGCGGCTCATGGAGTAGCGCATGGTCCTGAGCACGTTGAGATTGGGCGTCGCGCCGTCGTTGGAATAGCCGGCGCGCCGATATTCGCTGAGCGTGGCGTCCTTCAGCGAGGCCTTGACGAGTTCGGGAAGTTCGAGATCGTCGAAGAGGATGTCGAGGAATTCATCCTCGGTCAGCGCGAACGAGAACGCGTCCTCGCCGCTTCCCGAGTCCGAGGCGTCCCTTGCCGAACCGGCGCCGCCGTCCGGCGGCTTTTTGAGGCTGTCGCCGGAAACGAACTCCTTGTTGCCGGGAAAGACGCGCTCGCGATCGCCGCCGCTGTTGGCGTGGTGGAAGTGCGGCTCGCCGATCCCGTCCGCGGGAATCGAAACCGAGCCGCCTTTGGCGGCGTCGCCGATGGTGCGTTCGCGGACCGCCTTATCGACGGCCTGTTTGATCTGCGCGCGCGTCCGACGAAGAAAGCGTTGCCGATTGCCCAGGTTCTTATCGCGCGGATTGAGGCGGCGATCGATGAACTGAGGCATTCCCCTTCCTCGCTTTCGCTCACCCGGCCTTGTTGACCCGCATGTACCACTCGACCAAGCGGCGAACCTGCCGCTCGGTGTAGCCGCGCGACATCATCCGTTCGAGAAAGTCGGCATGTTGTTTCTCGGTCTTGGAGTCCTGCTTGGCGCCGAAGCTGATGATCGGCAGCAGTTCCTCGACCTGACCGAACATACGCTTCTCGATCACCTCGCGGATCTTCTCGTAGCTGGTCCAGGAGGGGTTCTTGCCCTGGTTGCTCGCCCGCGCGCGCAGCGCGAACTTGACGATTTCATTGCGGAAATCCTTGGGATTGGCGATGCCGGCCGGCTTCTCCGTCTTCGACAATTCGGCGTCGAGAATTTGCCGGTCGAAGACCTGACCGGTGTCGGCGTCCTTGTAATCCTGCTCCTCGATCCAGGCGTCGGCATAGGCGATGTAGCGGTTGAAGAGATTCTGGCCGTATTCGCTGTAGGACTCGATATAGGCCTTCTGGATCTCGCGGCCGATGAACTCGGCATAGCGCGGCGCCAGCATCGACTTGATGAAGTCGAGATAACGCTCCTCGACCTCCTTGGGGTGTTGCTCGCGCTTCACCGCCTGTTCGAGCACGTACATCAAATGAACCGGGTCGGCGGCGATTTCCTCGTTGTCGAAGTTGAACGTCTCGGAGAGAACCTTGAAGGCGAAGCGGGTCGAAATGCCCGCCATGCCCTCGGAAACGCCAGCCGCCTCGCGATATTCCTGGATCGATTTCGCCTTGGGGTCGGTGTCCTTGAGACTGTCGCCGTTGTACACGCGCATTTTCGAGAACAGTGGCGAGTTCTGGTGCTCCTTGATGCGCGAGAGAATGCAGAAGCGGGCGAGAATTTCCAGCACTTCCGGCGCGCAGGGCGCGGCGCCGAGGTCGCTGTTTTCGAGCAGCTTGGCGTAGATCATCGCCTCTTCGCTGACGCGCAGGCAGTAGGGAACCTTGACCACGCAAATGCGGTCGAGGAAGGCTTCGTTGTTCCTGTTGTTCTTGAACTGCTCCCATTCCGACTCGTTGGAATGGGCGAGGACGACGCCCTGGAACGGCAAGGCGCCGAGATTTTCGGTGCCGGCGTAGTTGCCTTCCTGCGTCGCCGTCAGCAAGGGATGCAGAACCTTGATGGGCGCCTTGAACATTTCGACGAACTCGAGCAGCCCCTGCGTCGTGCGATTGAGCCCGCCCGAATAGCTGTAGGCGTCGGGGTCGTGTTGCGAGAAATGCTCGAGCTTACGAATGTCGATCTTGCCGACCAGGGCCGAGATGTCCTGATTGTTTTCGTCGCCCGGCTCGGTCTTGGCGACGCCGATCTGGCGCAGCTTCGAGGGATACATTTTCACGACGGAGAATTTTGAGAGATCGCCGTCGAATTGATCGAGCCGCTTGGCCGCCCACGGCGAGCAGATGCCGGTCAGGCGGCGGGGCGGAATGGCGTATTGCTTCTCCAGAGCCGCGCCCATCGCGTCCGGCCGGAAGATGCCGAGCGGGGATTCGAAGATGGGGCTGATCTCCTCGCCGGCCGCGAGCACATAAATCGGCCGCGATTCCATCAGGTGCTTCAGCCGCTCGGCGAGCGACGACTTGCCGCCGCCGACGGGGCCGAGCAGATAGAGGATCTGCTTGCGCTCTTCGAGCCCTTGCGCCGCGTGTTGGAAATAGCTGACGACGCGCTGGATCGTGTCCTCCATGCCGAAAAAGCCGGCCAGGCTCGGATAGATCTTGATCGTCCGGTTGAGGAAAATGCGGCCGAGACGCAAGTCCTTGCTGGTGTCGATCACCTTCGGCTCGCCGATGGCGGCGATCATCCGCTCCGCCGCGGTGGCGTACATCGAGGGATCCTCGCGGCACCCCTCGAGATAATCGGTCAGGCTCATGACCTCGCGCCGCTCCCGCGCATAGGCGGAAGAGAACAGGCTGAAGATTTCAGCGCCCTTTCGAGGCGTGACGGAACCGGACTCGGTAGCAACAGATGGCGCGAATACGTTCGCCGCTATGGCGTTCATTGCGGACCTCCAGCGCGATTGGTTCTTTTTCCTGTGATTCCAATCTGATGTCGAATGGTTAACGAAAGGTTGACGCTTGTGCCGAATTGATACGCTGTCGACATCCTCCTGGGCGGCGCGCGCAGCGACCGCGCCCAAGAGGCCGCTATTTTCATGCAAGTTTGGCGCCACAGGCTCGCATCTTGTCACCGCGCCGAATCGAGGTTCGGGTCGCGCCGGCGCGGCTGATTTTAAGGCTTATCGCGGCCTTTGCGTTCCGTCCGCGTTGGAGCGAGCGAGAATCGGCTAGGGCGATGAAAACGAACGGCCGCTTCGGTCGGCAGCCGTCTTTTCGGCAGCGAGCGTCGAGCGTTCCGTCGCGCCCAATGCGACTGGTCGCAATTTCCCCGCCGCCCGCGCTGGCCCACATCCGTTCCATGCTCTAACATTCGCTGCGGACCAACGGGTCGGGGTCGAACAATCTGGCCCATCTGGATTTGCGCCGACTTGGTCACCAAAGGGGAGAGCATGGTGCGCGGTAATTTTGCTTTGGGCGCCGGCTTCGCGGGCGCCCTTCTCGTGCTCGGCGCCGGCGGCGCCGCGATGGCGGGAACCGTGATCGCCTTGGATGAGGCGGTCAATGACGCCCCTCCCCAACCCAGAACGATGGTCCTGGACACGGATCGGTTGCGAATGAGTTCTGCGATGGCGGACGTCATCTTTCGCGGCGACCAGAACAAGGTGTGGGTCCTGCGATCGAAAGACCACAGCTATATCGAACTGACGCCCGGCGGCATGGGGCAGATGGGCGCCCGAATGGATCAAGCGATGGCGCAGATGAAGCAGAAATTGGCTGCGATGCCCGAGGCGCAGCGCAAGCAGATCGAGGCCATGATGGCCGCACGCGGCATGGCTCAGGGCGCGCCGTCTGCGGCGCCGCAAATAACCTACGAGAAAGCCGGCGATTCCCGCACGGTGGGGGATTGGAGCTGCGCGCCCTATCGAATCGTCGTGGATGGAAAATCTTTGTCGGAAGTCTGCGTCGCAAGACTGTCGGACTTGGGGTTGAGCCGCGACGATCTCAAGGCTTTCGCCAGCTTCGGCGCCTTTATGGGGCAAATGAAGGCGGCGATGGGCGGCTTGCATTCGCCGATGACGACAATCAACTTCGATTCGATGACGAAAGCGATCGGCTTCGACGGATTTCCGGTGCAGACAATCAGCAAGTTCGGCGACGGAGGCCGCCAAGTGGTCGTCACGCTCAAATCCATCCAGCATCAAGATCCGCCCGCGGGCGCGTTCGACCTTCCTTCCGGCTATGCGAAGCATGACATGGCGGGCATGGGACGGCCCGACGCTGCGCAGTGACGATGTCCCCGCCCGCTTAATGCGCCTCGTCCCAATTTCCCGCCGCCCGCGCGTCGACCGCGAGCGGCGCGCTTAGCTGAACGGCCGGCTCGGGGGCCTCGACCATCACCTTGGAGACGAGCTTGATCGTCGCCTCGACCTCGTCGTCGGGCGCCTCGAACACCAGTTCGTCATGCACCTGCATCAGCATGCGCGCGCTGAGCTTGCGTAGCGCGAGCGCGTCGTCCATGCGCGCCATCGCGCGGCGGATGATGTCGGCGGCCGAGCCTTGCAGCGGCGCGTTGATCGCCGCGCGCTCGTTGAACGCCCGCTCGGACGGGTTGGCGGCGTTGATGCGCGGGAAGTGGCACTTGCGGCCGAAGATGGTGCGCACGAAGCCTTCCGCGCGCGCCTGTTTCTTGGTCGCCTCCATATAGTCGCGGATGCCGGGGAAGCGCTCGAAATATTTTCGGATATAGGCGCCCGCCTCCTCGCGCGAAATGCCGAGCTGGTTGGCGAGGCCGAAGGCCGAAATGCCGTAGATGATGCCGAAATTGATCGCCTTGGCGCGCCGGCGCACCTCGCCCGGCATGTCCTTGACGGGAACGCCGAACATTTCCGAGGCGGTCATGGCGTGGATGTCGAGCCCGTCGGCGAAGGCCTTCTTGAGCGGCGCGATGTCGGCGACATGGGCGAGCAGGCGCAATTCGATCTGGCTGTAATCGGCCGAGATCAGCTTGCAGCCGGGCGCGGCGACGAAGGCGCGGCGGATCTTGCGCCCCTCCTCGTTGCGCACGGGAATGTTCTGCAGATTGGGATCGGACGAGGAGAGCCGCCCGGTCGTCGTCGACGCCAGCGCGTAGGAGGTGTGCACGCGGCGGGTCCTGGGATCGACGAAGCCCGGCAGCGCGTCGGTGTAGGTCGATTTGAGCTTGGCGAGCTGGCGCCATTCGAGGATGCGGGCGGGCAGTTCGTGGCCCTCCTCGGCCAGATCCTCCAGCACGCGCGCCGAGGTCGACCAGGCGCCGCTCGCCGTCTTCTTGGCGCCGGGCAGGCCCATCTGGCCGAACAGGATGTCGCCGAGCTGCTTGGGCGAGCCCGGGTTGAACGGCGCGCCGACGATTTTTTGCACCTCGGCCTCGATCCGCGCCATGCCTTGCGCGAACTCGCCCGACAGGCGCGAAAGGATTTCGCGGTCGATCGAGACGCCGCGCCGCTCCATGCGCGCGAGCGGAACGACGAGCGGGCGCTCCAGCGTCTCGTAGACCGTCGTCATCCCCTCGGCGGGCAGCCGCGGCTTCAGGGCGCGCCACAGCCTGAGCGTCACGTCGGCGTCCTCGGCGGCGTATTGCGTCGCCTTGTCGACGGCTACGCGCGCGAAGCCGATGAAATTGCGCCCGGAGCCCGCGACTTCGCTGAAATGAATGGTCTTGTGGCCGAGCCAGCGCTCGGACAGCGAATCCATGCCGTGGCCGTCGTTGGTCGCGCCCGAGTCCAGTGCGTAGGAAAGCAGCATCGTGTCGTCGAACGGCGCGACTTCGACGCCGCGGCGGGCGAAGACGTGCCAATCGAATTTGACGTTCTGGCCGATCTTCAGCACGCTCGGGTCTTCGAGCAGCGGCTTGAGAAGCTCGATCGCCTCGGCCTCGGCGATCTGGCCAGGCAGCAGCCCGCCGCCGCCGAAGAGATCGGCGTCGCCGGCGCGATGGCCGATCGGAATGTAACAGGCTTGCCCCGGCGCCACGGCCAGCGAGACGCCGACGAGATCGGCCTGCAACGGATCGAGCGAAGTGGTCTCGGTGTCGAAGGCGACGAGCCCTTCGGCGAAAGCGCGCGCGATCCAGCCTTGCAACGCATCCGCCGCGGCCACGGTCGCGTAGGCCGAGACGTCGATCCTTTCCTCCCGCGCCCGAGCGGCCCGCTCGGCGGCGAGGCCCTTCGGCGTCCGTTCGGCGGCGGCCTTGGCGGCAGGCGCGGCGGACTTTTCGGCCGGCGCGGCGGACTCGGCGGGCGAAGCGGCGGGCGCCGCGAGGCTCGGCGCGATCGTCTCGCCGTTGCGCCCGCGCCAGCCGCCTGGACCGAGGAAGCGCGCGTCGGGCTCGACCGCGTTCGAGTCGAGCCCGCAAATCTCGCCGACGCGGCGGGTGATCGTGGTGAACTCCATCGCCTTGAGAAAGGCGATCAGCGGCGCGCCCTCTAACTTGGGCACGCCGAGCGTGTCGAGGGGGACGGCGACGTCGACGTCGCGCACCAGCGTGACCAGCGTTTTCGACAGCCGGATCAACGCGACCGACTCGGGATCGGTCAGGATTTCGCGGCGCTTGGGTTGTTTGATTTCGCCGGCGCGAGCGAGCAGCGTGTCGAGATCGCCGTATTCGCCGATCAGTTGCGCCGCCGTCTTGACGCCGATGCCGCGCGCGCCGGGCACGTTGTCGGTGGGATCGCCGGCGAGCGCCTGGATGTCGACGACCTTGTCGGCGCCCAGGCCGAAATAGTCGACCACCTCCGCCGGGCCGATGCGCCGCTCCTCGCGATCGCCCGAGGCGGGGTCGAACATCGCGACGCCCGGCTCGATGAGCTGCATCAGGTCCTTGTCGGCGGAGACGATGAGCACGTCGGCGCCGCGTTCGCGCGCCTGGCGCGCGTAGGTCGCGATGAGATCGTCGGCCTCGTAGCGGTCCTGCTCGATCGGCGTCAGGCCGAACGCCCGCACGGTCTCGCGCATCAGCGGGAACTGCGGCACGAGGTCTTGCGGAGGATCGGGCCGATGGGCCTTGTAGGGCGGATAGATTTCGCGCCGGAAGGAATTCTCCGACTTGTCGAAAATGATCGCCAGATGCGTCGGTTTGATCCCCGCCGCGCCGTCGCGCAGGAATTGCAGAACCTTGGCCGCGAACAGCCGCACCGCCCCGACCGGCAGGCGGTCGGAACGATAATTGTATTTCTGATCCTGCCGGATCGACTGAAAATAGGCGCGAAAGACGAAGGACGAGCCGTCGACGAGAAAGACGTGGTCGCCAGGGCCGACGGGACGGGAAGCTTGGGTCATGGGGCGATTGTAGACAATGCGCGCGGCGGCGGCTATCGCCGCGCGGCGACGCCGGCGCGCCGGAATTGCCGTCACGCCAATTGACGTACCACGCTACGCATAGTACGATGATAATATGATCAAGACTTGGGCGAACAGCGCGACCCGACGCTTCGCCGAGGACGGCAAGAGCAAGTTCTCAGGCTTGGACGAAGACGCCGCGATCGATTTGCTGACCGCGCTGAACGCCGCGACTTCGCCCGACGATTTGAGCCCGCTCAAGTCGGTAGGCTTGCACAGATTGTCCGGCGACAGAAAGGGCCAATGGGCCATGACGATCAATGGTCCGTGGCGCCTCTGTTTTCGCTTTCGGGACGGCGACGCCTGGGATGTCGAGACCGTTGATTATCACTAAGGAGAGACGACGATGCTGATCGTTCACCCCGGACGGGTGCTCAGGCGCGAGATCGAGGCGCGCGGACTGTCGGCGAACGCGCTGGCCTTGGCGTTGCGCACGCCGTCGGGCCGGATCACCGACATTCTCAACGGCAAGCGCGGCATATCGCCGGAGACCGCCATGCGGCTCGGGCGGTACTTTGGCAACAGCGCGCGGTTTTGGCTCAATTTGCAGATGGCCTACGAACTGGCCGTCGCCGAACGCGACCTCGGCGCGCGGATTTCCGTCGAGGTGGCGCCCGCGGCGGCGTAACGGAGCCGGGTTCGGCCAACGTCGCCGCGCCGCCGCAGGCCTTTGACTCCGGCGGCGTAAAAAGACAGAAACCGGCGGCGACGAGGGCGGCGAGTCGGGACTCCGCGGCGCCGCCTCCAACCCCCGCTCGCATGGCTCCAACCCCTTGTCCCGCCACGCGCGTCGCGCGCGGGCGGCAGCAGAACGTTACACGATGATTGACGCGTCCAGCTCGACGACCGCCTCCCGCGCCCCATTTTGGCGCAAGGCCTTCTTCCCGGCAACTGCGATCGCGCCTTCTCGCGAGACCTCGCCGCGATGAGCCGTTCCGTTCTCGGGCGCTATGGGGCGCTCGTCGCCGGTGGGCGCATCGAGGCCGATCCGGCGCAAGCCGATCTCGTGGCGCGCCTCGACGGCCTCGCCGCTGGGCTCGTCGGCTATCGGCCGGGCCGCCGCGCGAGCGCCCTCGGGCGCCTGATCGGCGCCAAGCCGAACGAGGCGCCGCGCGGCCTCTATATTCATGGCGCGGTCGGACGGGGCAAAACCCTGCTGATGGACCTGTTCTTCGAGGGCGCGCCGCTCTCGCTCAAGCGCCGCGTCCACTTTCACGCCTTCATGGCCGATGTGCACGCGCGCGTGCATCGCTGGCGGCAGATGCGCAAGCGCGGCGAAATCCTCGGCGACGACCCGATCGCGCCCGTCGCGGCGGCGCTGGCGGGAGAAGCCTGGCTGCTGTGCTTCGACGAATTCGGCGTGCGCGACATCGCCGACGCGATGATCCTCGGGCGCTTGTTCGCGGCGTTGTTCGCGGCCGGGGTCGTGGTCGTCGCGACGTCGAACGCCGCGCCGGGCGATCTCTACAGGGACGGCCTGAACCGCGCGCTGTTCCTGCCCTTCGTCGCGCTGGTGCGCGAGCGGCTCGACATCGTCGAACTCCAGGCCCGGACCGATTTTCGTCTGGAAAAGCTCGCTCGTGCGCCGGTCTATTACTGCCCCGACGACGCGCGCGCCGAAGCGGCGCTCGACGCGGCGTTCCAGAGCCTGACCGGCGCGGCGCGCGGCGCGCCGATGGACATCGCGCTGCTCGGCCGCGTGCTGCGGGTTCCCCAGGCGATCGACGGCGTCGCCCGTTTTTCCTTCGACGACCTTTGTCGCCGTCCTCTGGGCGCGGCGGACTATCTCGCCATCGCCGAACGCTTTCATACGCTCGTCGTCGATCGCATCCCCACGCTCGGCGCGGACGAGCGCAACGAGGCCAGGCGCCTCATCACGCTCGTCGACGCCCTTTACGACATGCGGGTCAAGCTGATCGCCTCGGCGGCGGCCGAACCGGCCGATCTCTATTGCGCGGCGGCCGGAGCGGAAGCGTTCGAATTCGCCCGCGCCGCCTCGCGCCTCGTCGAGATGCGCTCGGTCGATTATCTCGGCGAGCCGCACGGCGGCCGAGGCCAATCCTCTTCCGGCGACCTCGGCGGCCTCGTCGAGACCTAGCGATGAAAATCCGACGCCCGGTTCCCGACTCTGCTCCTCCACTTTGAGTGGCGGGCGGTCACTCGGCGTCGCCGCTCGAATGTCGGAGACGCGCAATGGCCTCCTCCCGACCCGAAACCGCCGGCGATGGTGGGCGGAGCAAAACGGTTTATCGGCTGTGCGGAGTCGTCAATTGCGCGCCCCCATCGATCGTGCGCAGCTCCGCGGTCGAGGGCGCCTTGATGCTGCCGTTGAGCTTCCTCAGCATCGTTAAGCACAATTCCTTTATCGCCTTGTCTTTGATGGTGTCTGAAAGTTTAGCTACGTAGTAAAACGCCATAGCCCGCTGAGAAACCGAATCCTCGTAGTAAAACGGATCGGCCAGATCATCTGTGTCGTCATTATTATTGTCAGACATTTAATGTCGGCGCCTCGATGATTATTGTCGGAACGTGGGACTAGAGACACCAATTTGAAGAAGGCGCAATTTGACTTAGGTGTTGATATCTGCGGGGCAACCCTACCCAATTGAGGTCGGACGCGGCCTTTGTTGAGCAGGCTCAGCGCGTGATTAACCAGCCGTCTTGCCGCATTTCGCCGAGATGGTCGTGGGGTCATTGACAAGCCCGCTCCCCTAGAAAAAGAGCTGGTCGTCTTCCATTTTATGTGTAATAGTGTACATCACATGAAATGAATGATACGAAGGAGGCCGCTATGGCTGAGGTGAGAGAGAAGGCGTTTTCGACATCGCTCACACCTGACGTCGGCATGCGGGTCAAGATGATCGCACATAGCGAAAACCGGTCATTCGCCAACGTGATCGAAAGCGCCGTGAAGGTCTTCACGCTTTTCCCCAAGGACGTTAGGGACGTCTTAGTCGACGCTGCCGCGGACGCGAAGACTGGACGCCGCCGTCTCAAGGAACTGGCGCGAATCCTGATGTACCAGGACGCCATGCGTCGCCTCAACGAGGCAGCCAGCGCGGCCGCCGAGCACATGACGATCGAGCCAGACCCGCAGGACTATGACGATGCGGTTGTTGTGGAGCGCCACCCGTGACGAGCCCCCTGCGGGTCGTCTTGGACGTCAATGTCTTTGTTCGGCTCATTAAGGCCAAGCGCGAACAGCGGATTGGGACTGCGGCCCAACGCATCTTCTCCGCCCTCGAATCAGGCCGCGTGTTTGGACGTCCCGCTCAAATTGTAGCGTCCCATCGGATGATGGACACCTTGTCCAATGTCCTCGGCAGACTGTCTGTGCCGGCGGAAGAGGTCGACGAGTTCAGCCGTGCGGTCATCGACGCGATGAAGGCTGGGCCAGAAAGGCTAGATCCGCATTTGATCCTAGGCGGAACGCCCGATTTGACGCTCAGAGACACGGAGGACGGCGGCGTGCTCGCGACTGCCTTCGGCGCTCGCGCTCACGTGCTCGTTACGGACAACCTGATCGACTTCAAGCCGGCAAGATGTGAGAGCTATGCAACGACAACAATTCGGCTTCCAGACGGTCATAACCGAACTCTGACTTGTCACATCCTCAGCCGCCCGGACGGCCTTGAGATCGTCGTGGCTCATCCGATCGATTTCGCTGCATGGGTCAGCGAAATGTTTGATCCGACGCCGAAGAACGTGCGCGACCGGCATTCCAATCCCGCTAATGCCCCTGCCGGATCTCCCAATAAGCGTTAGTCGCGCCGATCGCTCGCGGCATCGGTCGCCGGCTTTGCGCCCCAGCGTCGGCAAGCCTAAACGGCTCCGAACACAGCCCGTAGCGTGTCCTGCGGCGACGCCGGCGGACGACGCTCCAGCCGCAGCATGACGAGATAGTTGGGCAGGTATTTCGTCGAGACGCCCCGCAGGCGGCTGTTGACCAGCACCTTCATCGTCCCGTGGTGGGCATTGACCCGTCCGAGGCCGAGCGCGCCCTCGCGGCGCGGCGCATGGCCGATCGCCTTCTTCACCCAGTCGTCCTTCGGCGGGCTGAAGACGCGGTGGTCGGCGCCGACCTTCTCGGCCAGTTTCGCGTAGGCGGAGAAGTCGTCGGTGCAGAGGACGGAATCCGGCTGGACGGTCTCGCCGAGCTTGGCGACGATCTGGTCGCCGGAGCGGCGCTCCATCATGGCGTCGACGTGCCGACCGTCCCGGTCGATGGCGGTCAGGATCGGAACCTGTTGATGCGACAGGCCCGGCAAGAGCGCGCCGGAACCGCGATAGCGCGGCGGACGATTTTCCGGCGGAGCGCCGCGCTTCCACCCGCGATGACCCTTGAAACTCCTGAGGAAAAACGTCTCGTCGACCTCGACGATGCCGCCCAGCCGCTCCGGCTTCGGCGGCTCCAGCGCGGCGAGCAGGCGGTGACGCCAGCGCCAGGCGGTATGGCGGTTGATCGGCAGGCCGACGTCGGCGACGATCTTCGTCAGCGACATCCCCCGCGCCAGTTCCGCCGCGTAACGCGCCCAGAGTTCCGGCTTCCGCATCCGCGCGAAGGCCGTGCCGCTGAGCGCATTGAAGGTCCGACCGCACCCCTTGCCGTCTTCGGTTTTGAGGCAGCGGAAGCGTTGCCGGCCGGCGCGGTCGCGGCCATGCCGGACAATCTTCGCGCCGTCGCAGTGCGGGCACTTATGGTCGTGAGCCACCGCCACGGCGCGTCGGGCGACGAGCGCTTCAGACACGCGTTCAGACAGCAGACGCGCCGTCTGCGCCTCAAGATCGACCAGTTGATCGACCGTGGTGTCGGCGGCGATCTCGCGCTTCAGCGCCTCGAATCGTGCATGGTCCATGGCGGCGTTCCGTCGCCGCGACAGATAGGCCAATGAGATCGCGACCGGAACAGCAGGACGCCGGGAAAGCCTTGATTTTCAGGCGTGTTGGTTAAAATCAACACCTAAGTCAAATTGCGCCTTGAAGAAGGCAATGTGACAGGCGTCGTGACGTTGAAAATCGCATGTGAACGAGACCCCACATTGGCGCCATGGCGCGAGGCGGCGTATCCGCGCGGCCAGAGAGACGGCGGCGCTGAAGATGGCGTGAGCGTCACGCGCATTCCGTCGTCTTTAAGGTCGGCTCAGGTTTCAGATCTTCGCCACTGGCTGGCGCCCCCTCGCGTTTCATGCCAGCATCGCGCGCCGCTTGCCGGAGGCAGACTGGACTTGTCACAATCGTCGCCCGCCGAATCCGTCGAAGCGCGGATCCTCGAAATCGCGCGGGCTCATGTGCGCAAGTTCGGCGCGGCGCGCGCGACGGTCGTCGGCGTCGCGCAAGAGGCGGGCATGACGCACGCCAACGTCTATCGCTATTTTCCTTCCAAGGCGGCGCTGTTCGAGGAGATCACGGCGTCCTGGCTTCGCCCGATCGAGACGCGCCTGAGGGAGGCGGCCGAAGGCGCCGCTCCCGCCTATGACAAGCTCGAAAACATGCTGATGACGATTCATCGCGCCTACCGCCAGCAGCTGGAGAGCGATCCCGCCTTGTTCGACCTGCTGATCGAGGCGCTCGAGGAGGATCGCGGCAGCGCGCGCCGGCACCGCGCGCGCGTGCAGTCGGAAATCCAGCGCGTCGTCGAGGAAGGCGTCGCCTCCGGCGCCTTCGCCATGACCGACCGGCGCCGGGCCATGTCGCTGATCTTCGACGCCGCGCATCGCTTCATCCACCCGATCGCGCTGCGGCTCGACAGGGATGTCGCGAGCGTCGCGCTGGCGACCCGATTCGAGACGATCGTCGCGGTCGCGCTGAGAACGCTGAGAACGGGACGGGCCTGAGCGCGCCGGCGGCTCGCGAGATATGCGGACGGTCCAAGGCATCCTCCATTTCGGGGCTTCGACGCGAAATGCCTTGCCCGAAGCTTTTCGCGCCGACATGAATGCCGACTGGCCTTAGTGCGGGCGTTGAACGAGGCGCGATGAGAACCTGGCTGCGCGATCCCATTGCGATGCTCGCTTCCGGCGGCGAACGCGGCGTCGTCGTCGACGAAGGCCGTATTGTCGAACTCGTCGGCGCCAAAGGCCCGACCTCCGGATATGACGAGGTTTTCGAGGCGCGGCGGCATGTCGTCGTTCCCGGGTTGATAAATGCGCATCACCATTTTTTCCAAACCCTGACGCGCGCGCACCCACAGGCGATCAACAAGGAACTCTTCCCCTGGCTGAAGGCGCTCTATCCAATCTGGGGCAGCCATCTCAATCGCGACCGCTTTCGTCTCGCCGTGCGCGTCGCCTTGACCGAACTCCTGATGTCGGGCTGTACGACAGCCTGCGATCATCTGTTCGTCTTTCCCAGCGACATGGCCGACGCCGTGGATATCGAGGCTGAGGAAGCGGCTAGGCTCGGCATGCGCGTCACGCTCACGCGCGGCGCCGTCAATATGGGGACGGCGAGCGGCGGCATCGCCGACGAGCGGCTGATGCAAAGCTATGATGCGGTGATAGCCGATTGCGAGAGGGTGCTCGCCAAATACCATGATCCGAGCGAGGGATCGTTCCGCTGCGTGGCGCTGGCGCCTTGCGCGCCGTTCAACGTCACGAGACAATTGATGGTCGATACGGCCGCGCTGGCCGAGAAGCACGATTGTCGACTGCACACCCATCTGGGCGAGACGCTCGACGAAGACGACTTTTGCCTGCATCACTTCGGGTGTCGGCCGCTCGACTATCTCGAGCAGGTCGGTTGGCTGAGCGATCGGGTCTGGCTTGCTCACGGCATCCACTTTAACGACGCCGAAATAAAGCGTCTTGGCCGACATCGCGTCGGCGTGTGCCATTGCCCAACCTCGAACATGGTGCTCGCCTCCGGGACGTGCCGAAGCAAGGATATCGAGGCGGCGGGAGGAATCGTTGGGCTTGGCGTCGACGGGTCGGCCTCTAACGACAGCTCGAATCTGATGGAGTCCGTGCGTCACGCCCTCATGCTCGGACGCCTCGCCTATGGCGCCGCCGCGGTTACGCATCTCGACGCATTGCGATGGGCCACGAAGGGGTCCGCCCAGTGCCTCGGCAGGAGCGACATCGGCGAGATCGCGGTCGGCAAGCAGGCCGACCTCGCGCTCTTCACTCTCGACGACCTGCGTTTTTCCGGCGCCGGAGATCCGCTCGCGGCGCTTGTGCTTTGCGGCGCTCACCACGCGGATCGGGTGATGATCGCGGGCGAATGGCGTGTGATCGAAGGCTCGCCGATAGGCGTCGACCTTGCTCGGCTGCGCGAGGAGCATGGCCGCGCCGCGGCGGCGTTTCTGCGAGAGCTGTAAACCCTTCTCTTCCGAACGCCCGCCTAGACCCTGAGCGGCATCAGTACATAGAGCGCCGCCGAGCCGTCGCGATCCTGGATGATCGTCGGCGAGCCGGGGTCGGAAAGCTTGATCAGGGCCGTGTCGCCCGAGAGTTGCCCGGCGATGTCGAGGAGGTAACGCGCGTTGAAGCCGATCTCGATCGGCGCGGAATCGTAGTCGACTTCGATTTCCTCGCTTGCCGACCCCGAATCCGGATTGTTGACCGAGAGCGTCATCTTGTTGTCGGCGATCGCCAGCTTGATCGCGCGGCCGCGCTCCGAGGAAATCGTCGAGACGCGATCCACCGCCTTGGCGAAGGGCTCCTTGTCAACGACGAGGCGTTTGTCGTTGTGCGTGGGAATGACCCGGCTGTAGTCGGGGAACGTGCCGTCGATCAGCTTGGTCGTCAGCACGACGTCGCCGAACTGGAAACGCGCCTTGGTCGTCGAAATCTCGATGGCGACTTCCTGGGCCGTGTCCTCGAGCAGCTTCTGCACTTCGCTGACCGCCTTGCGCGGCGCGATGACGCCGGGCATGCCCACCGCGCCCTGCGGCGCGGGAATCTCGACCCGGGCGAGGCGATGGCCGTCGGTGGCGACGGCGCGCAGCAGGCTCACGCCGCCGACGTCGACCGTGTGGAAAAAGATGCCGTTGAGATAATAGCGCGTCTCCTCGGTCGAAATGGCGAATTGGGTGTTGTCGATCAGCCGCTTGAGATCGACGGCGGGGAGGACGAAGCGGTGCGTGAATTCGCCCGCCGTGAGATCGGGGAAATCGGAAGCGGGCAGGCTTTGCAGGAAAAAACGCGAGCGTCCCGAGCGCAGCAGCAGCTGACCCGCCTCCCCCGTCATTTCCAGACTGACCTGCGCGCCCTCGGGCAATTTGCGCACGATGTCGTAGATGACATGAGCGGGCACGGTCGTCGCGCCGGCCTGGGCGACGTCGGCGGGCGCCGACTCCGTCGCTTCGAGATCGAGGTCGGTGCTCTTGAGCGTCACCTGACCTTCGCGCGCCTCGATCAGCACGTTGGAAAGGATCGGGATCGTGTTGCGCCGTTCGACGATGCGATGGACGTGGCCCAGCGCCTTGAGCAGGGCTGTTCGCTCTATGGTGACCTTCATCGCATCATCCCAGATTTCACGCCCGCGGCGGCGCTTCCAAAAAAAAGAATTGGAACGCGCGCCGCCTCTTTTGATCGCTCCGTCGTCCCGGCGACACGGCCCGCCTTATCGCGCGGGGCGCGAACTTTGCCAAGGAGGCGCGGGATGCGCAAGAGCGACAGGGCCGCGGTCCCCATGGATTCGACTGAATTTCTCTCGATTGCGTTCAAGGGCTCGGCAACCTTAACCGGCCCTTAAATCGCCGCCTTTAGCTTCGATTGGGTCGGGCGGCGTCGTTTCGGGGGGCTTCCCCTCGATGGGCTCGGGCGGGATCGCGTGATGTTCGGCAGGGGCGGCAAGCGAAACGCGGAGCGGATCGAACCGCGACTCGACGATTCGCCGCGAGGCCGCGGCCGCGACGACGACTTGCGCGCCGATCCGGCCGATCGCCCGCAGCGGCGGCCCAAGAAGGCGAGCCGCGGTTCGGGCGGGGGGCGGCGCGGCTCGAGCGCGAAGCCCCGGCGTTCCCTCGTCGGCCGGCTGGTCTATTGGGGATTCGTGCTCGCCGTCTGGGGCGTCGTCGGCGTCGCCGGCCTGTTCGCCTATTACGCCAGTCAATTGCCGCCGATCGACCAGCTCGCGGTGCCCAAGCGCCCGCCCAATATCGCCATTCTCGCCGAGGACGGTTCGCTCCTCGCCAATCGCGGCGACACCGGCGGCGCGGCGGTGCATTTGAGCGAGCTGCCGCCCTATCTGCCCAAGGCCTTCGTCGCGATCGAGGACCGCCGCTTCTACCAGCATTTCGGCATCGACCCGATCGGCATCGGCCGCGCCGTGTTTCGCGACGTCACGGGACGAGGCGGCATGGAGGGCGGTTCGACGCTGACCCAGCAGCTCGCCAAGAATCTCTTTCTCACGCAGGAGCGCACGCTCTCGCGCAAGATCCAGGAAGCGATTCTCGCGTTGTGGCTCGAGCGCAAATATTCCAAGGACCAGATCCTCGAACTCTATCTCAACCGCGTCTATTTCGGCTCGGGCGCCTTCGGCGTCGAAGCGGCGGCGCAGAAATATTTCGGCAAGAGCGCCAGGCTGGTGAATCTCTCGGAGGCCGCGGTTCTCGCCGGCCTGATGAAGTCGCCGACCCGGCTCGCGCCCAATCACAATCTGGCGGCGGCCAACGAACGCGCGGCGCAGGTCATCACCGCGATGGCCGAACAAGGCCACATCACCGAGGCGATGGCCAAGCTCGCGCTTTCCGCTCCCGCCCAGGTCGTGCGCGAGAAAGGCGCGGGGTCGATCAATTACGCCGCCGATTACGTCATGGACATGCTCGACGACACCGTCGGCGCCATCGACGAGGATATCGCCGTCACGACGACGCTCGACCCGAAGATGCAGGCCAACGCCGAGCGGGCGCTGACCGAAGAGCTCAACGCCAAGGGCGACAAATTCGGCGTCGATCAGGGCGCCGTCGTGGCGCTCGATCCCGACGGCGCGGTCAAGGCGCTGGTCGGCGGGCGCAACTACGCCGACAGCCAGTTCAACCGCGCGGTCGCCGCCAAGCGCCAGCCCGGCTCCGCCTTCAAGCCCTTCGTCTATCTCGCCGCCCTCGAAAAGGGCCTGACCCCCGACACGGTGCGGGAGGACGCGCCGATCTCGATCAAGGGCTGGAATCCGGAAAACTATTCGCGCGAATATTTCGGCCCGGTGACGCTGACCAAGGCGCTGTCGCTTTCGCTCAATACGGTCGCGGTGCGGCTCGGCCTGGAAGTCGGCCCCAAGACGGTCGTGCGCACCGCCCATCGCCTCGGCATCACCTCCGACCTCGAGCCCAACGCTTCCATCGCGCTGGGAACGTCGGAAGTCACGCCGCTCGAACTCGTCGCCGCTTACGCCGCTTTCGCCAATGGCGGCATCGGCGTGCAACCCCATGTGATCGCGCGCGTGCGCACGGCCAACGGCAAACTGCTCTACACCCGCAAGAACGCCAGCTTCGGCCGGGTGATCGATCCGCAATATGTCGCGATGATGAATGCGATGATGCAGGAAACCCTGCTGACCGGCACCGCGCACAAGGCCGAATTGCCGGGCTGGGAGGCCGCGGGCAAGACGGGCACCAGCCAGGAATGGCGCGACGCCTGGTTCGTCGGCTACACGAGTTACCTCGTCGCCGGCGTCTGGCTCGGCAACGACGACGGCGCGCCGACCAAGAAGGTCTCGGGCGGCAATCTGCCGGTCGAAATCTGGAGCCGCTTCATGAAGGCGGCCCATCAGGGCGTGCCGATCGCCGCGCTGCCATCGGGCGTCTGGCGCAACGCCGACGCGCCCGCCCCCGAAGCCGCACCGCCCGCCCCGGCGCCCGAAGCGGTCGGCGCGCCGCTGACGATCGGCCGGGGCGGCGAAGCCGCGTCGGGAGCGCCCGCCGCGCCGGTCAGGCGCGCTGTCGCTCCCGCCGTGTCGGACGCCCCCGTGCCGCCGGCGCCGATCCCCAATGTCGACAATTACGCGCCCGCCGCGCCGCCGCCGCGCGACAAGAGCCTGCTCAACAAATTGTTCGGGGCGATCTAGCCGCGGCGATCGACGTCTTCGCGCCTCGAGCGCGCCGTCTTCAAGTCGATCCATCGCGGCCGTCGTCGCGAGCGAAGCGTGGCGATGACGGCGGAGGTCGGATTCAATCCAAAGGCAGCGTGCTCTTCGTAGCCGACACGCGCCTTCGCCGCGAACGCCCGCGCCGACGAATCGCCGGCGCGGCCAGACCCGCGATCCGTTTGACCGGCCGAACGAGATCGGCCGCGTTTGCCTCACGCGGCGAGCAATTCCGGCGAAGGCAGGAGGTTCGCGATGTCGATGACGCCGATGAGGCGGCCGTCCATGGCGATGACGCCGCGCAGAAAAAGCTTGGCGGTCTCGGCGGCGATGTCCGGGGTGGGCTGGATTTGCTCTTCGCCGGCGGTGAAGATATCGGAGACGCCGTCGACCAGCAGGCCCGCGACCTGACGGCCGAACTCGACGACGATGATGGCGTGACGCGCGGTCGGCTCGGTCGGCCGAAAGCCCAGCCGCACGGCCAGATCGACGATCGGCAGGACGACGCCCCGCAAATTGACGACGCCGAGCACGAAAACCGGGGCGTGCGGGAGCGCCGTCGCCGGCGTCCAGCCCCTGATCTCCCGGACGGAGGTGGTGCCGATGCAGAATTCCTGGGATCCGATATTGAAGGCGATCAGTTCGCTGCCTTTGCCGGTCCCGACTTTTACGCTCTCGCTCATTTGCGCACCCGTACGTTGTTAAAATTCAGGGAATAACGAGAGGCGCGGCGAACCGAACGGATTCGATCCGCCGCGCGCCCCATGTCAGAACTCCTGCCAGCTTTCGTCGCCGCCGCGCGCGGCGGCCCGTGATCCCGAGCCGTTGGCGACGGCTTTCTGCGCCGGTCGCCGAACCGGTTCCGGCTTGGCGCGAGCGCCCGCCGGCGCTACGGCCGGCGAAGCCTTCTTCGCCGCTTCGCGGAACGCGTGCGGCGCCGCCTTCTTCAATTCCCTGCGGATGGGATCTTCCGCGACCTTCCCGATCCGGTAGCGTCCGACCAATCGGCCGAGTTCTTCGGTCTCCCCGGCCAGAGCGTGAGCCGCCGCTGTCGTTTCCTCGACCATCGCGGCGTTCTGCTGGGTGACCTTATCCATCTCGTTGACGGCGGCGTTGACCTGCTGCAGGCCGGTCGCCTGTTCCTGGGCGCTGGCGGCGATATCGGTGATGATGGCGTTGATCTCCACGACTTGCGCGACGATCCGTTCGAGCGCGTTGCCGGTCTGCGTGACGAGCGTGACGCCTTGTTCGACCTGCGCCGTCGAAGCCGAAATGAGCCCCTTGATCTCCTTGGCCGCCTCGGCGGAACGCTGAGCGAGCGCGCGCACCTCGGAGGCCACCACGGCGAAACCGCGACCGGCGTCGCCGGCCCGCGCCGCCTCGACGCCCGCGTTCAGCGCGAGAAGATTGGTCTGGAAGGCGATTTCGTCGATGACCCCGATGATCTGGCTGATCTGCTTCGAGGACTTCTCGATGCCGGTCATCGCCGTCATCGCCTCGCGCACCACGCCGCCGCTCTTGTCGGCGTCGACCTTGGCGGTCGAAACCACGTCGCGCGCGTGCTTGGCGCCCTCGGCGGTCTTCTTGACCGTGGCGGTGATCTGCTCGAGCGCGGCCGCCGTCTCTTCGAGACTCGAGGCCTGCTGCTCGGTGCGCCGCGACAGATCGTCGGCGGCCGTTGAAATCTCGCCGACTCCCGAGCGGATGGCCTGCGTATTGGCGCTGATCGCCGACATCGAACGTTCGAGCGTCTCCAGCGACGCATTGAAGTCGGTGCGAAGCTGATCGAGCGTGGGAATGAATTCCGCCTCGATGCGCTGCTCGAGATCCCCTTCGGCCAACCGGCTGAGCCCCGTCGCGATCTGATTGACGCCGCTGACGCGGCCCGTGACGTCATTGACGAAATTGACGATTTTCATAACGCGGTTGTTGAGATCGAAAATCGGATTGTAGGACGCCTCGATCCAGAGCTCTTTGCCGCCCTCGACGACGCGCTTGAATTGCTCAACGATAGGTTCGCCGCGATTCAGCTTCCGCCAGAATTCCTGATATTCAGCGGACTGAGCGTAAGCCGGATCCACGAACATGCGATGATGCATGCCCAGGGCTTTCTCGCGCGGATAGCCCGCTTTCTTCACGAAATTTTCGTTCACCTCGATAACGTTGCCGTCGGGGGAGTATTCAACGATGACCTGTGCGCGCGAGATCGCTTCGATCTTTGCGCGGTTCTCCGCGGCCTGCAATTTGGCGGCGGTAATGTCCATCGCGACCTTGACCACCTTGAGAACGGTCCCGGACTTGCTGAGAACTGGATTATACGACGCTTGAATCCAGATTTCCTTGCCGCCCTTGCCGATCCGCTTGTATTCGCGGGCGTCGAATTCGCCGCGGCCGAGCTTGGCCCAGAATTCCCGGTATTCCGGGCCTCTGACGTAATCCGGCTCGACGAACATGCTGTGGTGCTTTCCCTTGATTTCCTCCAGGTCGTAGCCAAGCGCGCGGCAGAAGTTCTCATTGGCGGCGATGATTTTCCCATCGGGCTCGAACTCGATGATGGCCAGGGAACGGCCTATAGCCTTGAGAGTGCGCTTGGCGTCCCCACCAAAATCCGCGTGAAACATAAAAACGATCCCCTGCATTTTCGAAACGAATTACGACCCGAGGCGTGTCCTGCCCGTTCATTTCTTCGCTCGGAGAGCGATGCGGACGGACGCGATCCGGCCGCCTGTCGGCGAGACGACAAGTTCGAGATTTTGGACGATGGAGGGACATGGCGGATCAGCGCGGACCTCGCGCAGCGGCATCATGCCGTCATCGACTTCGAACCGAAACCGAGGAACCGTCTGTCCAAGAGAATTACGGGCCGCCAGTTAAGAAACCATGTAAAATGACGTTTAACTTCCAAACTACGAGTCGGCGGCGCCGTTCGTTGGTCGTCCACGCGAATGCGCCGACCCTATCGCGCCTAATTGCGAATTGTTCGATCGAGCGCGCCCGACATCGTTGAAATCAGCGCATTGGCCCAGGCGCCGCTTTGGCGCGAAGCATCGAAAAGCGCGACGCCTCGTTTTCATATAGGGTTGCCGCCTCGGCCCCGCAGCAACATAAGGACCCTGTATGAAAACGAACAAGGCGATCATCCTCGACTCCCGGCCGACCGACAAGGTCTCGCCGGCGAACTTCCGCCTCGTCGAGGCGCCGCTCCCCACGCCCGGCCCCGGCGAAGTGCTGGTGCGCCACCATTATCTCTCGCTCGATCCCTACATGCGCGGTCGGCTCAGCGACGCCAAATCCTACGCCAAGCCGCAGGAACTGGGCGCGACGATGGGCGGGGGGACGGTCGGCGAGGTCGTCGCCTCGAACAATCCGCGCTTCAAACCAGGAAATTTCGTCGTCGGCATGGGCGGCTGGCAGCTCTACGGTCTCAGCGACGGGCGCGATCTCAACGTCGTCGACGCCGCGACGATTCCCCTTCAGGCCTACCTCGGCACGGTCGGCATGCCCGGCGTCACCGCCTGGTACGGCCTCAACAAGATCATCGCGGCGAAGAAAGGCGAGACCGTCGTCGTCTCCGCCGCGACCGGCGCGGTCGGCTCGGTGGTCGGCCAGCTCGCCAAAATCGCCGGCGCGCGGACCGTCGGCGTCGCGGGCGGCGCCGACAAATGCGCCTATGCGGTGAAAGAACTGGGCTACGACGTCTGCGTCGATCACAAGTCGCCGCGTTTCGCCGAGGAGATGAAGGCGGCGCTGCCGAACGGGCTCGACGGCCTGTTCGAGAACGTTGGCGGCGAGCCCTTCGCGCAATGCTTGAGGCGGCTCAACGATTTCGCCCGCATCGCGATCTGCGGCCTGATCGCCTCCTACGAGGGTCCGCCGACCGCGCTGCCGGACATGCGGCTTTTTCTCGTGCGGCGGATCAAGATCGAGGGCTTCATCGTCTCCGACCATCTGCCGCTGTGGCCGCAGGCGCTCGGCGAACTCGCCGGCCACGTCGCGGCCGGGCGCCTGCGCTGGCGCGAGACCGTGCGCGAGGGTCTCGAAAGCGCGCCGCAAGCGCTCGTCGACCTGTTGCACGGCGGTAATTTCGGCAAGATGCTCGTCAAGCTCATTTAAGCTCTACTAAAGGTGCGCACGCTGTTGAGTTGAACTCAAGCGCGCCGTGTCCTATGTTCCGGCGATGAAGCTCGCCGAGTGGCTCACGCGCAACGGCGTCAAGCGCGCCGATTTCGCGCGCCGCATCGGCGTTTCGCCGGGCGCGGTGACGCAGATTTGCCGCGAGGACGGCGCCTGGGTGTCGCGCGAAACGGCCCAGCGCATCCTCGCGCAGACGCGCGGCGCGGTGACGCCGAACGATTTTCTCGACGGCGCGGTTCCGTCGGATTGGGGAAGCCAGATGTCGCATCATGTCAGCCAAGCGATCGAGGCGATCGCGCGCGGCGAAATCGTCGTCGTCACCGACGACGACGACCGCGAGAACGAGGGCGATCTCATCGTCGCCGCTTCGCTCTGCACGCCGGAAAAAATGGCCTTCATCATCCGCAATTGCTGCGGCATCGTCTGCGCGCCGTTGACCTCCGACGAGGCGCGGCGCCTGCATCTTTCTCCGATGGTGGCGATGAACGACGCGCCGCTCGGCACCGCCTTCACCGTTTCCGTCGACGTGCGGCACGGCATGACGACCGGCATCTCCGCCGAGCAGCGCACCAATACGGCGCGCGCGCTCGCCAACGGCAACATGGGCGCGAGCGATTTCGTGCGGCCCGGCCACGTCTTCCCGCTGATCGCGCGCGAGGGCGGGGTGTTGATGCGCTCCGGACACACCGAAGCCGCGGTCGATCTGTGCAAGCTCGCCGGATTGCCGCCGGTGGCGGTGATTTGCGAACTGGCCAACGACGACGGCACGGTGATGGTCGGGCCGCAGATCGAGTCCTTCGCGGCCAAGCACGGTCTCGCGCGCATCGCCGTCGCCGATCTCATCGCCTATCGCCAGGCGCGCGAGAAACTCGTCGAGCGCGTCGCTTGCTTTCCGGTCAAGACGCCGATCGGCGAGTTGACGGGCTACGCCTATCGCACCCCCTTCGATCCCGTGTTGCATTTCGCCTTCGTGCTCGGCGCGATCGGCGAAGGGCGCGACATGCCCGCGCGTCTGCATCGCGCCGACATCATCGGCGATATTTTCGGCGCCGGCGTCATCCCGCGCGTGTTGCAACGATTCAAGGAGGAAGGGCGCGGCGTGCTCGTCTATCTGCGCGACGGCGCGGCCGGCGTGCCGACGAACCTGAGCGGCGCGGAGCCCTCCGGCTCGGACGGCGCGCGCGCGACTCAATGGCGAGAAATCGGCCTCGGCGCGCAAATCCTGCGCGATCTCGACGTGTCCTCGATTCGCCTGCGCACGGAAAACCCGCGAAAATACGTCGGCCTTTCCGGCTTCGGCATCGAAATCGCCGCGATCGAGGCGATCGACGGCTGAGCGCGTCTCGGAAAAGCGGGAACCGGTTTTCCGATAAAGACGCGCTCCGCGCTAAGCCACGGCTCAGCCGCCCATCAGCGCCCCGACATGCGCGGCCACGGAGCGGCCGAGACCCTCGAGGTCGTAACCGCCCTCGAGCAGCGAGACGATGCGTCCGCCGCAGCGCTTTTGCGCGATGGCCATCAAACGTTGCGTCGCCCAGGCGAAATCGGCCTCGCGCAGGTTCAGATTGCCGAGCGGATCGCGATAATGCGCGTCGAATCCCGCGGAGACGATGACGAGATCGGGGCTGAACGCCTCCACGCGCGGCAGGATCGCCTGCGTGAAGGCTTCGCGGAACGTTTCGCCGCCGTCGCCCGCGCGCAGCGGCGCGTTGACGATCTGATCGTGTTCCCCGCATTCGCTTCGCGCGCCGGTGCCGGGATAGAGCGGCATCTGATGGGTCGAGGCGTACATGACGCTGGCGTCGCGCCAGAAGATGTCTTGCGTGCCATTGCCGTGGTGCACGTCGAAATCGACGATGGCGATGCGCTCGAGCCCATGCGCGACTTGGGCGTGGCGCGCGGCGACCGCGGCGTTGTTGAAGAAACAAAAACCCATCGGCGTCGCCGTTTCGGCGTGGTGTCCGGGCGGCCGCGTCGCGACGAAGGCGTTGTCGACGCGCCCGCCCGCCACTTCGTCCACGGCGTAAATCGCCCCGCCCGCCGAGCGAAGCGCGGCCTCCCAGGTCCCCGGCGACATCGCCGTGTCCGCGTCGAGCTGAACGCGCCCCTGGCTCGGCGAGGCTTGTTCGATCGCGGCGACGTAGTCCGCAGGATGAACGCGCGTCAGCGCCGCGGTCGCGACGCGCGGCGCGCTCTCGCGAACGAGCAGATGAAACATTTCGTGTTCCAGCGCCTGATCGACCGCCCGCAGACGCTGCGGCCTTTCCGGATGGCCTTCACCCATGTCATGCGCCGAGCAGGCCGCATGGGTCACCAGCAACGTCGTCACCGGGCAAGATCCTCGCGATAAACGCTTCCGTCCCCCGCCCTAACCATCGCCGGATTGCGCGGGAATGTCCACTGTCGCGCGCGCCGCAACCGCGGACGCCTATTTCGGCGCCGGCTCGGGTGCGCAGCTCAACGATTTGGCCTGGGCTTCCGCCGCCGCATAGAGGCTCGGCAATTCGCTGAAGGCGCGCATCAATACGAAACCTTCCGTCGTCGTGGAGACGACGCGAAGATCCTGCGAAGGGTTGTCTTCGTCGTCGCGGGCGACCAGCGCGCGCAATTGGCTGGGCGTGACGACGATCGCCTCCATGACGCCGTGCGTCGCGGCTTTGTCGGTCAAGGCGTAGAACACCGCGCCCCGCCGGGTGTGAAACGACAGAGACGCGAAGCCGGCGCGTCCGACCGCGGCCTTGACGCGCACCGGCCCCGCGGCGAGGTCGAAGCGGCAGAACGCGCTCGCCAGAGCCGGATCGGCATAGGGGAAGCGGCGCTCGGTCGGGCTCGGCCGCGCCAGCGCGATCGTAGCGTCGGCGGGGCCGAGGTCTTCGAGGCGCGCGAAGGCGTCCCGCGTGGCGACGACCGGGATGAGGAGGATCACGATGAAATGCACGAGGGCGCCGACGACCAGAACGGCCGCCAGGAATATCGCCGCGCCGCCCAGGCGTTCGCGAACGCTCATGCGCAACCTTCCCTGGCGATGGAAGGCGCCGCGCTCTTTTCGATTCCGCCCGCGGTGGCGCTGAGCGGCGAATCGTAGAGCCGCAACACCAGCGCGAACGGGGACGGCGCGCCGATCGGCAGCCAATTGCCGGCGTGCGCGCTCGCCGAGACGAAGATCGAGAACCCACCGTCGGCGTCGCGTAGAATCTCGCTCGATCGGAATCCATAGCGCCCCGCCGCGTTTTCGATCGGGAAGCCGTCGCGATCGACCAGGCTCAACGTCCAGTACCGCGCCGCGGGGGTGCGCGATCCCACGCGGTAGGCGCAGCGCGCATCGAGCGGCCGACCGGCGTCGTCGACGCGCGCGACCAGTTGCAGCCCTTCGCCGAGCGCCAGCGGAATCTCGCCGCTGCGCTCCAGACCGGCGCGCGTATAGGGGTCCGCCTCGAGCGACCCCGCCTTCGCCGAAACGTTCCAGGCGCCGATCGCGACGACGCCGAACGGCCCGCCATTGGCCAGGATCGCCCGGCTCGTCCAAAGCCCGAGCGCAAGGCCGATCGCGCAGGCCACACTTGCTTTCACGAACATCGTCACGCGGGAAGTCCCGAGCCGGCCCGACCTTGATCGATGACAAGCCTGACGGGATAAATCGCGAGACGGGCTCGGGAAGTCAAGCGCGCGCCGGTCAGGGCGCCAGGACGCCGCCGCGAACGACCGACACCCCTGCGTTCGTCTGAGCCGCATATTCGTCCGGCGATCCCAACGCGGCGCCGTGCTTTTGCGCGGACCGCGCGAAATCTCCGATTTCCAGGATGATTCGCGCCGAGCGCTGGGACAGGCCGATTTGCCGCGGCGCCTCGACAATGCCGGCGCCGGTTTTCACCACCGGCGCGGCGGCGATTTCTCCAGCCGCTCCCGGCGCCGGCGCGGCGACGCCGTAGGGCGGCTTCGCCTCGAGGCCCTGATGCGCATAGGCCATGATCGCGCGCCAGGTCTGCGCCGGCAGCGCGCCGCCTTGCATACTGCCGGTCATCGTCGAGTTGTCGTCGTTGCCGAACCAGACGCTGCCGACCAGATTGCCGGTGAAGGCGTTGAACCAGGCGTTGGTCGGCCCATTTGTCGTGCCGGTCTTGCCGGAGATGACGAGGCCCGGGATCTGCGCGGCGCGCCCGGTGCCCTCGGTGAGCACGTGGGTCAAGATGTTGTTCATCTCGGCGACCTTGTCGGGCGGCAGCACCTGGACCGGCGGCGTTCCGTTCGCCTCGTGGGTGTAGATGATCCTGCCTTGCGAATTGCGGATTTCGATCGCCGCATAGGGCGTCGCGCGTTTGCCGCCGTTGGCGAGCAGGGCGTTGGCGGCCACCATGTCGATCATCTTCACTTCGTCGGCGCCGACGGGCAGCGACACCGTGTCGACGAGCGGCGTCGTCAGCCCCATTTTTCGCGCCGTCTCGATGATCTTGGAGCGCCCGAGCTCGGCGATCTTGGCTTGGTGATAGGGCTTGCCGGCCGGCCAGTAGGCCTCGCCGATCTTCACCGAGATCCAGATCGCGGCGGTGTTGTACGACTGCGCGAGCGCCTGATAGAGCGGCATTGCGCCGCCGCTCTCGCCGCCGAAATTATGCACGCAATAGTCGCCGATGCAAATGCCTCCTGCTTGCACCGTCGTGTCCTTGTGGTACTTGCCGGTCAGCAGCGCGGTCATATAGTCGAAGATCTTGAACGACGAGCCGGGCTGGCGCGCCGCGTCGGTGGCGCGGTTGAACTGGCTCGCGCCGTAATCGCGCCCGCCCACCATCGCGCGCACCAGGCCGTCGGTGTCGGCCACCACCGCCGCCGCCTGATGCGCGTGGTAGGCGGGCGCATTGACGCGCAGCATGTCCTCGATGACGTTTTCGGCCTTCAGCTGCAAGTTGCTGTCGAGCCCGGCGCGCACCACGAGAACCCGCTCGTCGCGCAATTTTCCCGCGTCGGCGAGCGCCTTCACTTCGTCGTAGGCGAAGTCCATATACCAATCGGGGCTGGAGCGGCCGTTCTGACTGACGGGGGTCGCCGGATTGCGCCGCGCCGCATAGACCTGCCCCTCGGTCATGAAGCCGGCGTCGACGAGATTGCTCAGGACATCGTTGGCGCGGGCGCGCGCGGCGGGCAGATTGACGTTCGGGGAATATTTCGTCGGCGCCTTGAAAAGGCCGGCGAGCATCGCGGCCTCCGCGAGGTTGATGTCGCGCGCCGACTTGCCGAAATAATATTGCGCCGCCGCCTGCACGCCGAACGCGCCGCCGCCCATATAGGCGCGATCGAGATAGAGGCCGAGAATTTCCTTTTTCGTCAGATGGTGCTCGAGCCACAGTGCGAGATAGGCTTCCTTGATCTTGCGCGAAATCGAGCGCTCGTTGGTCAGAAACAGGTTCTTGGCGAGCTGTTGGGTGATCGAGGAGCCGCCCTGCACGACGCCGCCGGCATGGGCGTTGACGGTCAAGGCGCGCAGCGTGCCGATCACGTCGATGCCGAAATGGTCGAAGAAGCGGCGATCCTCGGTGGCGAGCACGGCCTTGATGAAATGATCGGGCAGTTGCTCGAACGGGATCGCGTCGTCGTGCTTGATGCCGCGCCGCCCGACCTCCACGCCGTAGCGGTCGAGGAACGTCACCGCGAGATCCTCGCGTTTGAGCCAATCGTCGTCGCTCGTCTCGTGAAAGGCCGGCTGCGCCAGCGTCAGGACGACGATCAACCCCGCCACGCCGAGATTCAGCCCTTCGCAGAGCCCGTCGACGACGAACTTGCGCGCGCCCGAGAGATGAAAACGATCGGAAAACGCCGCTGCCGCCTGCAGCGCGCGGATCGATCGGCGCTGGGCGTCATAGAGCGAGGAATCCACGAAGGCGTCGAACGCGAGCAGCCCTCGCGCGACGGCTTTCCAGAACCGGGACATTCCTCTTTCGCTCGACAAAGCCACCCCGCGTCCAACGCCTCGCCCCGTCCGCGAACGATCCTTAACACAATGCAACGCGATTTGAACGACTTGACGCGCGCCCCGGTCCGGGCCATGGCCAAGCCCGGAGCGCCGCCGCGATGGATCAAAATGCGACGCGACGGACGGTCCGCCCCCAACGGTTCAAATTCCGCGCCGCGCCGGCGAATTCGTCTAGGCTCTGGGAATTCGCGGCGCGACCGCGGCGAAGTCGAAGGACAGGAAGTCTCCATGCCCGAGCGATCTCAAGACTTGCGCGCTTTCTGGCGCGTCAAGTCCCTGGAGGCGATGACTGGGGAAGAATGGGAGAGCCTTTGCGACGGCTGCGCGCGCTGCTGCCTGGTCAAGCTCGAGGACGAGGACAGCGGCGAAATTCACTTCACCGACCTCGGTTGCAAATTGTTGGACGGCCAGACTTGCCAGTGCCTCGACTACCGCCGCCGCCAGCGGCGCGTCCCCGATTGCGTCAAGCTGACGCCCGAAGCCGTGCGCTCGCTGAGCTGGCTCCCCGTGACCTGCGCCTATCGGGTTCTGGCCGAAGGGGGCGAGCTCGCGTGGTGGCATCCCCTGGTTTCCGGCTCGCCGGAGACGGTGCACGAGGCGGGCGTTTCCGTGCGCGGACGCGTGGCGGCGAGCGAAGAGGATTTGCCGATCGAACTGTGGCCCGAGCACATCGCGCTCTGGCCCAACCGGCCGCCGCGGCGCTCGCGCAAATGAGGGTTTGCGCGCGCCCGCCTTTGGCCTAAGGCCGCCAGCGCGCGAGCGTCGCGTCGATCCAGGCGCGTTGCGGGGCGATGAGCGGCCCCTGCGTCAGCGCGCCGCAATGGCGCCCGCGAGGGCCGGACGTCCACGCGACGATCGCCAGCACCGTCTCGCCGTCGTCGGAAAAAAGCGGGCCGCCGGAATCGCCGGCGCAGGCGCCCGCGCCGGCTTGATCTCCGTCTTCGGCCCACAGCAGGATCTTGGACAGCGGCGCGCGCACCTTGAGGCTGGCGCTGCGCAACGCGCCGCCGGTCAGCGGCTCGCCCTCGCGGGCGATTCCGTAGCCGGCGAGGATCGTCGTTTGCCCGATCGCCGGCCCGTCTCCCCAAGCGAGCTTGGGCGCGGTGAAGCGCGAGGCGAGCGGCGTCTGGGTCTCCACCAGCGCGAGATCGACCGAGACGACGCGCTGGGCGATTGCGTCGGCGCGATAGAGCGGATGGGCCGCCGCCGCCTGCACCGCCACCACCACCGGCCTTCCCGCCTCGTCGCGATAATGGACGAGCATGTCGGCGACGGGACGCAGGCAATGCGCGGCGGTCAGAACGACGCGCGGCCCGAGAACCACGCCAGAGCAGAAGCCCGCCTTGTCGGCGCCGCGCGTCAACACCATGACGACGTGGTTCGCGAAGCGGGCGTCTTCGTCGGCCGCGCCGACCACGGCGGCCGCGGGAGCGACCCAGCCGAGGCTGGCCGCCGCCAGCCACGCCAGCGCGCCGGCAATCGAATGAGCGCCTCGGTTTCGCAGGATCATGCCCTTGCCTAACCTGTGCCGGCCCGCGCGAGCAAGCCCGCGGCGTCCCGCGGGATTGGCCTTGGAGGAGACGCTCGGCTATATTCATTTCCCATTCAGGGGCGGGGGGGGAAGGCTGGGGCATGGGGCTTAGGTCGCGGATTGTGCTCGCCTTGGGGTTTTGCGCCTTGGGCCTTGGGGCGCCGGCGGGTTCGCGGGCGAGCGAGGTCGAGGGGCCTTCGGGGGGG
>JBEKGN010000002.1:0-275796 GCA_050012775.1 Roseiarcus sp. | reverse complement strand
CTTGCCTGCGCTCGGTCATTTCAACTGCCCGCAAGCAGGGATACAATATCTTGCAAACCCTCACCGCAGACCCCGCCCACCTCATCCAACGCCTTGCTCCTTAGGGGCGCCTTGGGAGTTACGAAATCGGCCAGAGTCGCCGCCAACCCCTTGATTCCGTTGGAAACCGCCAAGGATTATATTTGGAATTTCCTTGGAAACGTTTGGAACAGTTTTGATTTTCCTTGGAAATGTTTGGAAATCCTTGCAAAGGCTTGGAAACATTTGGTCCGATTCAAGCCGATATTCCCGGCTTTGCGCCGCGCGTCCCGAGGCGATTGCGCAGTAATCGCTCGCACGCCGTGGCGAGCGTCCCTGGCGCTTGCGGACGATTGCTATGCAATCGCCCTGGGATAGCCGGGTCGAGCCGGGCCATGACGGTGCGGAAGGGTTCAGAATTGCCCTGGCGAGCGCCGTCGTTCCCTGGAGGAAGCGTCTCGCGCCGACCTGTGCTATGGAGCCGCTTGAACGCCGCGCCGCCTTGAATCCGCCATCGGTTTCGGATCAAGAAGGCCGGGCAAAAATGACCGCGCAGGAGACCGTCATGAGATTGAATTTCGCCGCCTGTCTCGCGGGGGCGCTCGCCCTGGCGACCGTCCTCATGCCGATCCGCATGGCGGCGGCCGACGAATTCACGCCCGCGCAGAAGCAGGAGCTCGGCGCATTCGTCAGGGACTATCTCGTCAACAATCCCGACGTCTTGCGCGAGGCGATCGACGCGCTCGACAAGCACGACAAGCAGGTCGCCGAGGTCGAACGGCAAAAAATCGTCGGCGATCACGCTGACATGCTGTTTTCGTCGAAATTTCAAGCGACTGTCGGCAACCCCAAGGGAACGGCGACGCTCGTCGAGTTCTTCGACTACAACTGCCACTTCTGCAAGGGCGCCCTGCCCGACATGGCGCGCCTGATGAAGGACGACCCCAATCTCAAGCTCGTCCTCAAGGATTTCCCGGTGCTGGGCCCAGGCTCGGTCGAGGCGGCCAAAGTGGCGAGCGCCGCGCGCAATCAATTGCCCGGCGACCGCTTCTGGCAGTTCCACAACAAGCTTCTGGCGATTCACGGGCCGATCGGCAAGGCCGAGGCCATGGCGGTCGCGCGCGAACTCGGTCTCGACATGGACCGCCTCGCCAAGGACATGGAGAGCCCGGACGTGGCCGCCGGTCTGCAAGAGGTCATGGGAATGGCGGATTCGCTGCAGATCAACGGCACGCCGTCCTTCGTCGTCGGCCAGGAGGTCGTCGTCGGCGCCGTCGGCTACGATCAGCTCAAGGAGAAGATCGACGCCGTTCACAAATGCGGCCACAGCGTCTGCTAGGACGCGATCCCAGGCGGCCCCTTGCGTCGCCGTTCCGGAAGGGCCGCGGGGCGACCTAGCCGAATCGATGTTTAGGGCGCCTTTACCAAGCAGACAGGGAATGGCGGTACGGCCGATTCCACACAATCGAATTAACCTCGCCGAAACAGCCTGCGCATAAGTTGCCTCCTATTCCGAGCGGCCACGTCAACTCGCCGGATGGCAATTCCTATTTGGAGCAGGAGCAAAGTAATGATCAAGTCCCTCAAGAACTTCGTCGCCAACGAGTCCGGCGCCACCGCGATCGAATACGCGCTGATCGCTTCGTTGATCGCCGTCTTCATCATCGGTTCCTTGCAGGTTCTCGGCACCCATCTGAGCAGCGAGTTCACCGAAGTCAGCAACGCCCTCAAGTAAGCCGATAAAGGCTCGAAAACTTCCTCCAAGGCGCCGGCGGGATCCCCTCGCCGGCGCTTTTCTTTGTCTTTTTCGCGCCGCGCTGGGCGCAGGCGCCGAACCCAAGCGCGCGATCGGCGCCATTGGCGAGACACGAATCGCCGATTGGGTTATGGCAGGGCGTCCCGCCCGGGATTGCCGATTCCTCCTTTCAGCCAAGAGGCGCTCCCCTTGACTGCCTTCCAAGCCGTCGTCATGGCCGTCCTCCAGGGCGTCACCGAGCTTTTTCCGATCAGCAGCCTCGGCCACGCGGTCATTCTGCCGCGTTTGCTCGGCTGGTCGATCGACCAGAAGGCGCCCGATTTCCTCCCCTACCTCGTTGTCATGCATTTGGGCACGGCGACCGCGCTGTTCGTCTATTTCTGGCGCGATTGGTTCGCTTTTGGGCGCTCGCTGGTGAGTCGGTCGAACGCGCGCTCGGCTGCCGACCGCCGCATTTTCCTCTACGTCGTTCTCGCGACGATCCCGGCCGTCGTCGTCGGTTTCGCCTTCCGAAAATGGCTCGGCGACGCCTTCGGCTCGCCGGCGATCGCGGCGTTTTTTCTCATCGCCAACGGCTTCGTGCTCTATTTCGGCGATCAGATCGGCGGCGAGGCGGTCGGAGTCCTCGACCAATTGAACTGGAAGGGCGCGTTGGCGATCGGCGTCGCGCAATGTCTGGCGCTGATTCCCGGCTTCTCGCGCTCGGGCCTGACGATCGTGGCGGGCGTCGTGGCGGGATTGAGGCACGAGGATTCCGCGCGCTTCTCGTTCCTGATGGCGACGCCGATCATTCTCGGGGCCACGGTTCTCGAGGCGCCCAAGCTGCTGCACACCGGCGCGACGCTGGGCGGCGCGGCGATCCTGTCCGGCGTCGTCGCGGGGATCGTCGCCTACGCCAGCCTTACTTTTCTCATGCGCTATTTCCACAAGCACGAATTCGAGGCGATGCGGCCGTTCTCCTATTATTGCGCGGCGGCGGGATTGTTGAGCCTCGCGCTGATGCGCTTCGCTTGAACGAGGCCCCTTGGCGCGCCCACGAAACGCCTTATATTTCGGCGGGCGGAAAGAGGTCCGTTCGGCTCGAAGACGATTGCGAGGCGCTGTGACGACCGATGCCGTAATGCCCGCGCTTCTATCGTGCGAAGAACTCGGCGAGCTTCAATTCGCCGCGCGCTGTCTCGAAGGCGACAGCTTCGCCTCGCGCGCGGCCAACCTGCTCGGGCGTCAGGTCGAGGCGCTGGGGCGCGCCCTGCCCTCGTCGGCCCGTCAAGCGGTCGCGCGCGCCACCGAGAGCGCGCTGAAGATCGCGCTGCGCTTCGCCCTGCGGACGATCGACAAAAAGTCGCCGGCCAAGGCGGCCAAAGGCTTGCACAAGGCGGCCGCGGCGGCTTCCGGCGCGGTCGGCGGCGCCTTCGGCTTCGCCTCCACGGCGATCGAACTGCCGATTTCGACGACGATCCTGTTGCGCTCGATCGCCGAAATCGCGCGCGAGGAGGGCGAGGATCTGTCGCGCCCGGAGGCGGCTCTCGCCTGCATCGAGGTCTTCGCGCTCGGCGGCCAGGCGGCCGGCGAAGCGGCGATCGAAGGCAGCTATTTCGTCGTCCGCGGCGCGCTCGCCAAGTCGGTCGGCGAGAGCGCTCGGTTCATTGCGCAGCGGGGCCTGGTGGACGAAACGGCCCCGATTCTCGTCCGGCTCGTCTCGCAAATCGCCGCGCGATTCGGCGTCGTGGTGAGCGAGAAGCTCGCGGCCCAGGCGGTCCCGGTTCTCGGCGCGATCGGCGGCGCGGCGGTCAACGTCGCCTTCGCCGAGCATTTCCAGACCCTCGCGCGCGGCCATTTCATCGTCCGCCGACTCGAGCGCGTCCATGGGACCGATGTGGTGCAGTTCGAGTACCGGCGCCTGCGCAACCAGATTTGATCGCTCCGGCGAGCGCCATGCCGGCGAAGCGCTATCGCCGCGAGATCGCCGCCTTGCCGCTCGGCCCCCCGCCGGAACTCGAAATTTTCGCGTTCACGCTCCTGTGAGCGCACGCCTCCTTGAGACATCAGACGTTTAGCTCTAGTGACCGCAGCGAGACATCCCGCCGGCCCGGCGCCGGCGCGCTTTGCGCGCATGGCGTCGTTCGGGGTAGTATTGGCGACGATCTCGCGGAGTTGTTCATTCATGGGTTTTCGTCGCTTCGCCGGCGTCCTCCTGGCGATTGCCGTTGTCCTGGCGCTTTATGCGGGCTACGCCCCGGCCAATGTCGAGAAGTATGCGCCCGCGGCGGCGCCCTTCGCGCGGCGAATCCATGAACTGTTGCCCGTCGCGCTGACAGGCGAGCCTCGGACCGCGCCGCCGGCGGCGGCGCCCGCCGCTTCGCCACGCCCGCCGGTGTCGATCGTCGTCGGCCACGCCGTGCGCAAGGACGTGCCGTGGCGGGTCGACGAGATCGGCACCGCCCAAGCGATCGCCTCCGTCGCGCTGCGCACGCATTTCGACGCCACGGTCGAGAAAGTGCTGGTCGCCGACGGCGCGTCGGTGAAAGCGGGCGAAACGCTGATCGAACTCGACCCGCGCCAAGCGGTGGCGCAACTCGAGGGCGCCAAGGCGCAACTCGCCAAGGACCAGGCGCAACTCGAACAAGCCACGCGCGACACCAACCGCTACACCGACCTCGTCGCTCGCTCGGCGACCCCGGTGCTCAATCTCGACAACGCCAAGACGGCCGGCGCGAGCGCGCGGGCGGCGATCCTCGCCGACAAGGCGGCGATCGACAATCTTCAGGTGCAGCTGGGTTGGTATACGATCGTCGCGCCGATTTCCGGACGCGTCGGCGTCATCGCCATCAAGGAGGGCAATATCGCCAAGGCGTCGGACAACAGCGCCTCCGGCATTTTCGCGACGATCAACCAGATTTCGCCGATCTACGTGACCTTCTCGGTGCAGCAAGCGCTATTGCCGGCGTTGCGCGAGGGGATGGCCAACGGCGCCCGCGTCGACGCGACGCCTCAAGGGTCGACGAAGAGCGCCACGGGAAAGCTCGCCCTGCTCGACAATTCCGTCGATCCGGCCACCGGCACGATCCTCGCGCACGCCATTTTCGACAATGCCGACGAGACGCTTTGGCCGGGCCAGCTGTGCAATCTCACGCTGACGCTGCGCACCGAGCCCAATACGGTCGTCGTGCCGCGCGAGGCGATTCAAATCGGGCAAGACGGCAATTTCGTCTTCACGATCGTCGACGGCGCCGCTCACGTTCAGCCGGTCGAAGTCTCGCGCACCCAGAACGGCGAAACCGTCGTGACCAAGGGCTTGAACGGCGGCGAGACGGTGGTCGTCGACGGCGCGCTGCTCCTGATCGAGGGATCCAAGGTGGCGATCCGCAACGCGCAGAACGGGGCGACGTAAATGTCTCTTCCCGAACTCTGCGTCCGCCGCCCGGTGATGACGACGCTGTTGATGCTGTCGTTCATCGTTTTCGGCGTTTTCGGTTACCGTCAGCTGCCCGTGGCGGCGCTGCCGCGCGTCGACTTTCCCACCATATCCGTCAACGCCACCCTCCCCGGCGCCAGCCCGGATTCGATGGCCTCTTCGGTCGCCGGACCGCTGGAGCGCGCCTTCGCGACGATCCCCGGCATCACGATGATGACCTCGTCGTCGAGCCTCGGCGTCACCAATATCGTCATGCAGTTCGACCTCGATCGCAACATCGACGGCGCCGCGCTCGACGTTCAGTCGAACATTTCCGCGACCCTGCGCAAGCTGCCGCCGCAACTGCCGGCGCCGCCGAGTTTCCAGAAATTGAATCCGGCCGACAGTCCGATTCTCTTTATCGCGCTGGTCTCCAAGACCCTGCCGCTGGCCAAGGTCGACGATTACGCCGAACAGGTCTTCGCCCAGCAGATCTCGCAAATCGCCGGCGTCGCGCAGGTGCTGGTGTTCGGTCAACAGAAATTCGCCGTGCGCGTCGACATCGACCCCGACGCGGCCGCCGCGCGCGGCTTGACGCTCGACGCCGTCAGCAACGCCGTCGCGGCCGCCAATTCCTCGACGCCGGTCGGCGCGCTGCTCGGGCGCAGGCAGAACGTCACCGTCGACGTCACCGGCCAGATGGTGCACGCCGCCGAATATAACGATCTGGTCGTGGCTTGGCGCAACGGCGCGCCCGTGCGCCTCAACGAAATCGCCAAAGTCTACGATTCCGTCGAAAACAAGCAGATCGCGGCTTGGGACGGCCGGGATCCGGCGATCGTGCTGGCGGTCTATCGGCAATCCGACGCCAACACCGTCGACGTCGTCGACGGCGTGAGGGCGAAAGTGCCCTATTACCAATCGCAGTTGCCTCCGTCCGTCGATGTCCACGTCATCAACGATCGTTCGATCTCGATCCGTCAATCGATCGACGACGTGCAATCCACGCTCGGCCTGTCGATCCTGCTCGTAGTCATCGTGATCTTCGTCTTCCTCAAGTCGGGCTCGGCGACGCTCATCCCCGCGCTCGCGCTGCCGGTGTCGCTGATCGGCGCCTGCGCGTTCATGTATATTTTCAACTATTCCATCGACAACATCTCGCTGCTGGCGATCACGCTCTCGGTCGGCTTCGTCGTCGACGACGCGATCGTCATGCTGGAGAACATCACGCGCCATATCGAAAACGGCATGAAGCCGTTCGAGGCCGCTCTCAAGGGCTCGAAAGAGATCGCCTTCACGATTCTGTCCATCACCTTCTCGCTGGTGGCGGTGTTCATCCCGGTCTTGCTGATGAGCGGCGTCGTCGGGCGCGTGTTCCACGAATTCGCGGTCACGATCACGGTCGCAATTCTCGTCTCGGGCTTCGTCTCGCTGACGCTGACCCCGATGCTCTGCGCGCGCATCCTGAGCGCGCCCAAGCACGGCGCGGCGGCCGGCCTTTTCTCCCGTCTTTCCGACTGGTTTGTCGACGGCCTGGCGACCGCCTATCGCGTGTCGCTCGATTTCGTGCTGAAGTTCCGACTGGTCGTCTTGTTCGGCACGTTCGTCACCGCCTACGCCGCCTTTTCGCTTTACGTCGGGATTCCCAAGGGATTCTTCCCCGAGGAAGACACCGGCTTCCTGCGCGGCATCACGGAGGCGCAGCCCGACACCAGCTTCCGCGAAATGTCGTCGCGTCAGGTGACGGTGAGCCGGCTCATCGAGGACGACCCGGCGGTCGCCTCGGTGACGTCGGCGGTCGGATTCGGCGGAGCGACGAACAAGGGATTCCTGTTCATCCGAATGAAGGATAAGGCGCAGCGCGACTCGATGGAGACGATCATGTCGCGGTTGCGCAAGGCGACTGCGGTCATTCCTGGCATCAGAACGATTCTGATGCCCGTTCAGAATCTCGATTTCACGGGCGGGCGCATCGCGCGAGCGAAGTATCAATATTCGCTTCAGTCCGGCGACATCGACGCGCTCTATTCCAAGGCGCCGGAGATGGAGCGGGCGATCGCCCAATTGCCGGGCCTGCGCGACGTCAACAGCGATTTGCAGATTTCCAATCCGCAATTCCGCGTCGACATCGACCGCGACAAGGCGGCGGCGTTCGGCGTCACCGCCGACGAAGTGCGCAACGCGCTCTACAACGCCTATGGAACGCGGCAGATTTCGACGATCTTCACCGAAGCCGACGACTACCAGGTGATCCTCGAGGCCGGCGACAATTTTCAGGACGATCCGGGCGCGCTCGGACGCATTCGCGTGGCGACGCCGGGCGGGCAGCTCGTGCCGCTCGACGAAGTCGCGACGATGCGGCGCACGGTCGGCCCGTTGCAGATCAATCGTCAGGCCCAGCAGCCGGCGGTGACGATTTCGTTCAATCTGGCGCCGGAGGTGTCGCTCGGCCAGGCGATCGAGGCGATTCACGGGCTCGAACGCAAAGCCAATCTGCCGGGCAGCATCATCACCGGCTTCGCCGGCAACGCGCAGCTCTTCGAGCAGGCGCTGGCCGGACAAGGCGCGCTGCTGCTCGCGGCGGTGATGACCATCTACATCCTGCTCGGCGTGCTCTACGAGAGCTATATCCATCCGATCACGATTCTTTCCGGCCTTCCCTCGGCCGGCATCGGCGCGCTGCTGGCCCTCGATTATTTCCATATGGATCTGTCGGTGATCGCGATCATCGGCATTCTCCTGCTGATCGGCATCGTCAAGAAGAATGCAATCATGATGGTCGACTTCGCCATCGAACGGCGGCGCGAAGGCGGCATGGACGCGCTCTCCGCGATCCGCGAAGCGGCGTTGATCCGCTTCCGCCCGATCATCATGACGACGCTCGCCGCCTTGCTCGGCGCATTGCCGATCGCGCTGGGCGCGGGCGCGGGCTCGGAACTGCGCCGTCCGCTCGGCGTCGCCATCGTCGGCGGCCTTTGCGTGTCGCAATTGCTCACGCTCTACATCACGCCGGTCGTCTATTATTACCTCGACAAGATCGACTCGGCGCTCGCCGGACGACGCAAAACCGCGGCCAAGCCCGCCGCCGCACCGGAGCCGGCGCCGGAACCCCTGCCCGCGCCGGCGCAGTAGCGTGTTGCGCGAGCCCGGCGCCGTCAAGGTGTTCGATATCGCGAAGGTCGCGCTTCACTCCGGCTGGGATTTCCGCACTCGGTCGGCGCTGCTCAGGATCACCGCCATCAGGGCCGAGGCGATCCGGTGGTGCTGTCCGGGACCGATCACGACGAACTCGATCTCGGCCAGTTCGGGCAAATAGCGCGACGACGGCAGCGTGACGAGGCCGGGCGGGATCAGGCGGGCCGAATGCGGCGCTACGCCGAGCCCGGCCCGCGCCGCCGCGCACAACCCGCTCAGGCTGCCGCTCGTGCACGCCACGCGCCAGGCGCGGCCGGCCTGCTCCAGCGCGTCGAGCGCCAGAGCGCGGGTGATGCTGGGCGGCGGATACAGCACGAGCGGGAGGGGCAGTTGCGGGTCCGGCCGGATGCCGGGCCGGCCGATCCAGACGAGCTGCTCCCGCCAGGCGGTCTGTCCGCGCGTGTCGCCGGTGCGGCGCTTGACGAAGATCACGTCGAGTTCGCCGGCGTCGAACCGCTCGTACAGTATGCCGCTCAGCCCGACGGTCAGTTCCAGATCGACCGAGGCATGGCGCTGTGCGAAGTCGGCGAGGACTTCCTGCAACCCGGACTGGACGAAATCCTCGGATGCGCCGAAGCGGATACGACCGCGCAACTCGGATCCCGCCAAGAAGCGATCGATGCGCTCGTTGGCGTCAAGCACCCGACGCGCGAGGTCGAACAGCGCGTCGCCGTCCGGGGTCGGCGCCACCGAATGCGTGTCGCGCGCGAACAGACGCCGTTGCAGCGCCTCCTCCAGCCGCTTGATGTGCTGACTGACCGTGGACTGGCGCAGACCCAGGCGCTGGGCCGCCACGGTGAAGCTCTTCGTCTCCGCGACCGCGACGAAGGATTGCAGGAGCTCTGGATTAAGCATCGGCGCCGCTTTCACACGCGGCTTGTTATCATGAATCGCACATACTGTTATCGAAAACATTCGGATTCATAATTTCAAAGTCAGGCGTATGTTGGCGGTCATTGCTCGGCAAGCAGGATCACGATCGCCATGTCCCCCGCTGATATCTTGTCCCGCCTTCGCGTCGACCCCTACCTGCTCGCCCTGATTGGGGCCGTAGCGCTGGCTGCGGCGGCGCCGGCGCGCGGCGTCGGCGCGCCGATCATGGAGGGCGTGGTCTATGGCGCCGTCGCCCTGCTGTTCTTCCTTTACGGCGCGCGATTGTCGCCGCGGGCCGTCGCATCGGGAATCGCCGATTGGCGCCTGCAATCGCTGGTCTTCGCCAGCACCTTCGTCCTGTTCCCGGCGATCGGCCTGGCGCTGACGGCGCTGCTGCGGCCGTTCCTGACGCCGGAGCTGTCGCTCGGACTGATGTTCGTCTGCGTGCTGCCGTCGACCGTGCAGTCCTCGATCGCCTTCACTTCCATCGCGCGCGGCAACGTGGCGGCGGCGTTGTGCGGCGCTTCGGCGTCCAACCTCTTCGGGATGGCGCTGACGCCCGCTCTGGTCGCGCTGCTGCTGAACGCCCATGGCGCCGCTTTCAGCACGAAGGCGCTCGAGGATATCGGCCTGCAACTGCTGGTCCCCTTCATCGCGGGCCAGTTCGTGCGGCCGCTGATCGGCGCGTGGCTGCTGCGCCATAAGACGATCACCTCGATCGCCGATCGCGGTTCGGTCCTCCTGGTGGTCTACGCAGCGTTCAGCGCCGGCATGGTCGCGGGCGTCTGGTCGCAAGTCAGCCTCGTGAGCCTCGGCCTGGTCGTGTTGCTGGATGTGGCGATGCTGGGCCTGGTGCTGGTTGCCACCACACTGGTCAGCCGGTGGTCGGGCTTCTCGACGGAGGATGAGATCGCGATCGTCTTTTGCGGCTCCAAGAAAAGTATGGCGGGCGGCATCCCCATGGCGAACATCCTGTTTCCCGGGCATGCGGTCGGCCTGATCGTGCTGCCGTTGATGTTGTTCCATCAGGCGCAGCTCTTCGCTTGCGCCGCCCTGGCGCGGCGATACGCGCAACGCGGCGTTTCCGCCCCGGCCCGCATGCCCGTCCTGGCGACCGGCCGGTCGGCTTCGCCTCAAACGAGTTGACGGCGCCCGCGTCGATAGGCGCGCCGATCAAGATCGCCATCGCTTCCACCCTTGACCGGCTTCCGCTTGCGGGCCTGGGCGCATCGAGAAGGGAGGAGCGTCTCTCCCAGCCGAGACGACCGAAACAGCCGGCTTCATTGGGACCGACTCGCTGCCGAGGATGATATTTGTTGGTCATGAGGGGCAATGCGACGACGCCGCCGAGCGAGGGGCGCCTCGCGAGACATTCGAGCGCGCGCCTCGGCGACGGTTTTGGCTGGCGGATTCACCCCGTCTTGAGCGATCGGCGTTTCCATCAGGGCGTCGACTACGCCGGCGTGGTCGAGGCGATCGATTCGCAATGGGGTTACGGCAAATTCATCCGCATTCGTCGCGATTGGGGCTACGAGACGACCTATGCCCATGTCTCCGGTTTCGCGCGCGGCGTGTCCCTCGGCGCGCGCGTTCGCCAGGGGCAGGCGATCGCCTATGTCGGCTCGACCGGGCTCTCCACAGGCCCCCACCTCTATTACGAGGTCCAGATCGCCGGCCATAGAGTGGATCCGCTGCGCGTCAAGCTGGCGGCCGGCCGTCGTCTCCAGGGCGAAGCATTCTTGGCCTTCGAACGCCAGCGGGCGCGCATCGACGGGTTGATCAAAGCCTCGTCGGTCGTCGTGTCGAGCGCCCATTGAAATCGCCGAAGCGAGGAGCCTGGCGCAGGGAGCGTCGCGTCCTCGAAGCGGCGCTGATCCGCCTCCGCCCGATCATCACGACGACGCTCGCCGCGCTGCTCGGCGCTCGCCGGACGGCGCAAGGTTGCGGCAAAGCCGACCGCTGAGCCGGCGCCCGAGCCATTACCCGCGCCCAATAGCGTGGCGATGCGCCCCTCAGAGCGCGGCGCCGATTACCAGGAAGTCATCAAGGGCGCGGTCATCATCGCCGCGGTCGTCACCGACCAATACCGCCAGCGCAAACGCCGTGAAGCCTGAGCCTCGGCGGCGCCGAACCCGGGATCGAATACGGCCCGCGGCGACGCCCCGCGGCGCGCGGGGTCGCGCGCTAACCATGACGCTCGATTCCATTTGCGACAATCCGCCGAACGATCTTAATCATTTGTTAGGAAATGCGGATTGCAGCCGCCATTCCCGTCGTCGTAGCGCGTGGGGAGCGTCTTGTGGCTGGCCGTTTGATTGCGGGATTGCCGAAGTCCGTCGATTTGTCAGGCCTTTCGTTCGAAACGGCGGGACGCCGCCGCCGCCGGGCGTTCGCCGCTTTCGTCACCGGCGCAGCCCTCTTCGCGGCGGGCTGGGTTGCGCTGCAATCCAATATCGCCGGCGCATCGAACGACACGCGCAGAATCCTCGCCGCCCTGTCCGCGGCCCTCGATCCCGCGAGGGCGGCCGGCGGGAACGCGCCGGCCCTCGTGGAAATTCCGATCGATCCGAGCGTCCCGACCAAGCCCAGGAAGCGCGCGGGCGCCACCGTGACGAGATTGTCTTCCCGCCGTCCCGTCTGCGTGCGCCTCTGCGACGGATTCTTTTTCCCCGTCAGTTCATTCCAAGGGAGCGGCGAAATCGCGAGCGAGGAAGCGACCTGCGCCGGGCTTTGCCCCGACGCGTCCACCGCGCTCTATTTCCTGCCCGCCGCGTCGGACAAAATCGAGGACGCGGCCTCGACGAACGGCGAGCGTTACACCGCTTTGCCCGCCTCTTTGCGCTACCGAACCACGCTGGACCGCGACTGCGCGTGCCATCGCGCGATCGCGCTGAATCCACCGTATTCGCAAGATCCGACGTTACGAAAAGGCGACGCCGTGATGACATCAGGCGGAATCGTCGTGTTTCGCGGCGCGCGCCGTTCGCCGTATGCGCGCGAGGATTTCACGGCCCTGGCCGCCGCTTCGATGGCCTATGATCGGCGCGCGACGCTCACGACGCTCGAGCGCGCCAGCGTCCAGCGGCCGCGCGTCGACGACCGCCCCTGGGTGGCCGCGGCGGCGCCGCGGTCCGACGCCGATTCGCGCGGCGCAAACGAGATTCGCTTCGTCGAGCCGCCGGTCTCGGCGACGAATTAGCCCGACCCGCGCGCCGAACTTCAGCAAATTGTTAACAAGCGCGCGGCGGCGCGCCTCGCCCGTCGCGCCACGCCAAAAAGCGCTATAGCTAGTCTGGGTGGCGGAGGCGGGCGTGCCCTCGTCGCGACGATTGGAGCGGAAGGAATGCGCCATGGCGTGAGATGGGCGGTCGGCTTGCTTTGCGCCCTCGGCGTCTTGGCTGGCGGCGCCTATCATTGGCCGGTCGGCTCGGCCAAGGTCGGCGCAGAAATCAATCAGGCGATGTCGCCGCGCGTCGGGCTGCATTGGCGAGGCCCGGCGCGCGCGACGCTGGCGTTGCTCCCGTGGCCGACGCTTCGCGTCGTCGGCCTGGAACTGGTCGACGCCCGCGACCAAAGCGTGCTCAGCGCTCCGGTCGCGCGATTTCCCCTTTCTCTGACGGGACTGCTTCGCGGACGCTTCGTTCCCCTCGGCGCAACATTGCGCCGCCCGACCGCGTTCATCGATCTCGACGCGACGCCGGTCGCCGCCGCAAAGGAACACGCCTTGTCCGGCGCCGAGGACGGCGAGCCGTCCGCCCTCTGGTCGCATGTGCGTCTTTCCGGCGGCGTGCTGCATATCGTGAGCGCCGTCCATCAGTTCGACACTTTGATCGAGAGCCTCGACGGATCGTTCGATTGGCCGGGCGTCGACAAGCCCATGAGCTTCGTCCTCGCCGGCGCGTGGCGCGACGAAGGCGTGACGATTGAAGGCAGGATCGACAACCCGCGGGAGGGGCTGAGAAAACGCCCGACCGGCGTGAAGCTCGCGATCGATTCGCGTCCCCTCTCCCTCACTTTGGACGGGACGTGGGGCGGCGACGCCAACTCGGGACTCTCGGGCGACGTCTCGGCGCAAATCCACTCGCTCGGCGCGCTGGAGCGCCTCTTCGGCGCCGGCCCCGCGCCGTTGTTCGTCGGCGACGCGCTTTCCCTCGAGGGCAAGGCGCAGACGAACGGCGCTTCGCTCGCCCTTACCGACGCGCGGCTCGATCTCGCCGGGCAGAAGTTCGAGGGCGCGCTGACCCTCTCGCGCGAAAGCGATCGGACGGCGATTTCCGGCACGCTCGCAGCGGACTCGCTGAAAATCGAGCCCTTGGTCGGCGCGCCGCCGATGTTCTTGAACGCCCAGGGCGGCTGGAGCGCCGAGCCATTCGGCTTCACGCCGGCTCGCGGCCTCGACCTCGACTTGCGAATTTCCGCCGCGCACGCCGATTGGGGCGGCCATCACATCGACGACGCCGCCGGCTCGCTCATCTGCAAGGACGGGCAACTCACCGCGAAGCTTCTCGACGCCGGCGCCTACCAGGGCGTCTTGAAGGGCCAGCTGACGCTCGCGCGCGGAGCGAGCGGGCTGGAGACGCGTTTGACCGGCTCGCTGGTCGACGCCGACGTCGGCGCCGCTCTCGCCGACTTCGGCTGGAACCGCTACAGGGGACGCGGCGGCCTCGACTTTTCCTTACGATCGACCGGCTTCGCGCCCGCCGACTCCGTCGCTTCGTTGGCCGGCGCCGCCTCGCTCGACCTGCAACCCGGCGTCATCGACGGCGTGAGCATCGAGGAAGCGATGCGCCGAAGCCTGCGGCGGCCGATCGACGTGGCCCGCGACATGGCCATCGGGCAAACGACGTTCACCCGCGCGCGCGCTCAATTCACGATTGCCAACGGAATCGCCGAAATCGGCGGGGCTCGGGTCGAGGGGCCCGGGTCCGTGCTCGCCATCGAAGGCGCGATCGACATCGCGGCGCGCGAATTCCGTACGCGGTTGGTGGCGACCCAGGCCGACGCCCAGGGCGCGCCTTCGACCGACGCCGCACGGCTGACGATCATGCTCTCCGGACCCTGGTCGGCGCCGACCGTCGCCGCGCTGCCGGGCGGCGGATGAACGCGGCGCGCCGCGATATTGCCGCCGCGGCCAATTCGCCCTATGGCGTGATCCCGGCATCGCAGTTCTTTCGGAGTTTCCATGAAAGCCCCGCGCAAATTTCTCGAACCCCTCGCGATCGGCGCGCCGCGCCCTTTTCGCGAACTGCCTTCGCGGGTCGAACGCATGATCCATTTCGTGCCCCCGCACATCGAAAAGATGCGCGCCAAGGCAGGCGAACTCGCGGCCCAGGTCGATGTCGTCCTCGGAAACCTCGAGGACGCGATTCCCGTCGAAGCGAAAGCGGCGGCGCGTGAAGGATTCATCGCCATGGCTCGCGCCGTCGATTTCGGCGCGACGGGACTGTGGGTCCGCGTCAACGCGCTGAATTCGCCCTGGTTCCTCGACGACATGACGCGCCTGATCGGCGAAATCGGCGACAAGCTCGACGTCGTCATGCTGCCGAAAGTCGAGGGTCCCTGGGACATTCATTTCATCGACCAGTATCTCGCTCTGCTCGAGGCGCGGCACGCGGTCAAAAGGCCCATTCTCGTGCATGCGATCCTCGAGACGGCCGAGGGCGTCAATAACGTCGCCGCCATCGCGGCGGCGTCCCCGCGCATGCACGGCATGAGCCTCGGGCCGGCCGACCTCGCCGCTTCGCGCGCGATGAAGACGACGCGGGTCGGAGGCGGTCACCCCGATTATCGCGTTCTCTCGGATTCCGGCGAGCCCGGCGCGCCCCGCGCGAGCGCGCAGCAGGATCTCTGGCACTACACGATCGCGCGGATGGTCGACGCTTGCGCGGCCAACGGCATCAAGCCGTTCTACGGCCCGTTCGGCGACTTTTCCGACGCCGCGGCCTGCGAAACGCAGTTCCGCAACGCGTTCCTCATGGGCTGCGCGGGCGCCTGGACCCTGCACCCCAGCCAGATCGAAATCGCCAAGGCGGTGTTTTCTCCCGATCCCGCCGAGGTCGCCTTCGCGCAAAAAATCCTCGCCGCGATGCCCGACGGGTCGGGCGCGGTCATGATCGACGGCAAAATGCAGGACGACGCGACATGGAAACAAGCGCGCGTGATGGTCGACCTCGCCCGTCAGGTCGCGCAAAAGGACCCGACGTTCGCGGTGCGGTATAATTTGCACGGCGGGACGAAAAATTGACAGAAACGAGCGAGCGGCGTAACCAAAATTTTTCTTACAAAGTTTCAAGTCCCATGGAAAGTCGCGTCGCAAAGTTCGGTATCGGTCAAGTCGTCAGGCACCGCGTCTACCCATTCCGCGGCGTTATCTACAACGTCGACCCGATATTCGCCAACACCGAGGAATGGTGGCGCTCGATCCCCGAGGAACTGCGCCCGGTCAAAAACCAACCCTTCTACCACCTCTACGCCGAAAACACCGAGAGCCAGTACGTCGCTTATGTGTCGGAGCAGAATCTCCTGCCCGACGAGTCCGGCGAACCCGTGCGCCATCCCCAGGTGGACGAATTGTTCGTGCGCTCCGAAAACGGCAATTACCGCATGCGCGGCAAGTGGATGGCGAGCTGAACGGCTCCGCGCGCCAGTCCCCACCGCCTTCCCGTCCCCGGACCTCATCCGGGGACGGCCGCGACCGTTCCTAGCCGCGCGCGCGGCGCGTTATTTCGCCGGCGCCGCGGGGGCGGGCGCGCCGGACTGCTGCTGCTCGAGCTGCTGACGCTGCAGGCGCGCCTTCTCCTCGAGCTGCTTCTGCAACTCCTGGTTCTGCTGCGCGAGCACCTTCGGATCGACCGCCGGGCCGTCGAACGCCGTAGCGAAATCTTTCATCGGCAAATTGAACGTGACTTCGATATTGGCTTGATTGCGCACGGTCACGCTGGCGGTCTGCGCTTTCTTCAAGGCGCCGAGCGTGGCGTTGTTGAGCTCCGCCTCGGCGAAGCAGCCGTTGGGGAAGCAGATCGCGAACTTGCCGTCGATCGGCTCGCCCTTGTCGATCACCAGACGAAAACCGGGCCGCAGCAGCAGACCGACCGGCAGGAGAAAACGCGCGATGCGCCGTTCCTCGTTCGCCATCTGATAGATGGCGATCGCGAGGGTCGGCGGCTGGTCGGCCGCTTGGCCGAAATCGCGCGTGGTGTAGCAAACATCCTTGCCCGAGCCCTGGTCCTTGCCGCAAATCTTCGTCCACGGCGCCTGCATCGGCGTCAAGTCGAGCCTCACCGGACCGCTGGGCGGCGCGGCGGGAGCCGGGGCGGCCGGCGCCGGAGCCGCGGCGGCCGGAGCGGCGGGCTTCGTCGCCTGCGCGAACGCGCCGCCCGCCGCCAGGACCAGCCCGGCAGCCAAAGTCAACGCGCCAAGGCGCACGAACGGGGAGGTCATGAATCGTCCTTTCGATCGGTGATCAGAAGCTCTTGCCACGATTGACGCGGCGCCGGCGACCCTTGCATCGACAATAAGGCTGCAAAGGGGCGCGTCTCGCGATCGCGTTGTCGGCGACCTCTTTCCATATTCGCGACGACAATCCAACAAGAATTTCGCGTCCGCGGCATCTTGCCGGACGAGCGAGGCCCGGCGGCCACACTCGCGGGTTCGTCGGCCGCTCGTCCCGACCGCCCCCAACGCCCCGGCGGTGACGCGCCGGCGCCGGTTCTTTAAGATGGGCGGATGAGACTTCTGTCGATTCTCCTCTTGCTGGCCGCCGTCGTCGCGGCGGCGCGGGCCGACGAGCCGCCGCCGACCCATGCGATCGCCATGCACGGCGCCCCGGCGCTGGGGCCGGACTTCGCGCATCTGCCGTATGTCAATCCCGACGCGCCGAAGGGCGGGCGCCTCGCCCTCGCCTATCTCGGCGCGTTCGACAGCCTCAATCCGTACAACGTCAAGGCGTTGTCGACCGCGCAAGGCCTTGTCGGCAACGTCTATCAATCGCTGATGATGCGCTCGGCCGACGAGCCCTTCACGCTTTACGGCCTCGTCGCGCGCTCCATCGAGACCGACGACGCGCGCGATCGCATCGCCTTTCACATCGACCCGGCCGCCCATTTTTCCGACGGGGAGAAGATCACCGCGGCCGACATCGTCTTCTCCTTCAACCTGCTCAAGGCGAAAGGGCTCCCCTCGCAACGCGCCGCCTACGCTCTGGTCAAGAGCGTCGAGACGCCGGACGATTTGACCGTGCGCTTCGATCTCTCCGGCGCCAACGATCGCGAACTGCCGCTGATTCTCGCGCTGATGCCGGTGCTCTCGCGCGGCCACACCGACGCCGAGCATTTCGAGGATCAGACGTTGCAGATTCCCGTCGCCTCCGGCCCCTACCGCGTCGAAGAGGTCAAGCCGGGCCAGCGCGTCGTGCTGCGGCGCGACCCCAACTACTGGGCGCGCGACCTGCCGATCACGCGCGGGCTCTACAATTTCGATGAAATTCGCATCGACTATTACCGCGACGCCTCGGCGATGTTCGAAGCTTTCAAGGCCGGGCTGTATGATTTCCGCATCGAGGACGATCCGACGCGCTGGCTCGGCGCCTATGATTTTCCCGCCGCGCGCGACGGGCGCGTCCTCCGGCTGACGGTTCCCTACGGCTTGCCCAAAGGCGTTTCCGGCTTCGCCTTCAACACGCGCCGCGCGATTTTCGCCGACGCGCGGGCGCGCGAGGCGCTGGCGACGATGTTCGATTTCGAATGGATCAACGCCAATCTCTATGACGGCGTCTACAAGCGCTCGCGCAGCTTCTTCGACGACAGCGAATTGGCCTCGGCCGGGCGGCCGGCTTCGGCCTTGGAGCGCGCGCTGCTCGCGCCCTTCCCCGGCGCCGTGCGCGAGGACGTCATGGAGGGGCGGTGGGCGCCGCCGGCCTCCGACGGTTCGGGACGAGACCGGGCGCTGGCGCGGCGCGCTCTCGACCTCCTGACGCAAGCCGGCTACGCCTTGCGCAACGGCGTCTTGTCGAACGCGCGCGGCGAGCCGCTCGCCTTCGAAATCCTCGTCAAGACGCGGCAGGAGGAGCGCCTCGCCCTCGCCTTTTCGCGAAGCCTCAGAACCATCGGCGTCGAGGCGAACGTGCGGCTCGTCGACGAAGTGCAATATCAGCGCCGCCGCGCCCGGTTCGACTTCGACATGATGATCGGCTCGTGGATCGCCTCGCCCTCGCCGGGCAACGAACAACGCGGCCGCTGGAGTTCGCCGGCCGCGGCGATGGACGGCTCCTACAACATCTGCGGCGCGGCCTCGCCGGCGATCGACGCTTTGATCGGCGCCGTCGTCGCCGCGCGCGGACATGACGACTTCGTCGCCGCGGTGCGCGCGCTCGACCGCCTGCTGCTGTCGGGCTTTTATATCGTGCCGCTGTTCTACGCGCCGGACCAATGGATCGCCTATTCCTCAGGGCTCGGCCGTCCCGAGAAGACGCCGATGTTCGGCGTCAACCTCGACTCGTGGTGGCGAGCCGCGCCATGATCCGAGCGCCCGCGGGTTGCGGCCGGCCGGGTCAGGCCGTCATAATGGCGCAACGGAGGACGGCATGAGCGAAGACGAGCGACCCCTGACCATCGACGTCGTCAGCGACGTCGTGTGCCCCTGGTGTTACCTCGGCAAGCGCCGGCTCGCGCTCGCGCTCGCCGAGGCCGACGGCGGGCCGTTCGCGGTGCGCTGGCGGCCCTACCAGCTCGACCCGACGATTCCCGCCGGGGGCGTCGACCGGCGCGTCTATCTCAAGAACAAGTTCGGCGACGATTCGCGGCTCGACGAAATCCACGCCCGCCTGACCGCGCTGGGCGCCGAAGTCGGCATCGCCTACGACTTCGACAAGATCGCTCGCGCGCCCAACACGCTCGACGCGCATCGGCTGATCCGGTGGGCCTTCGCCGGCGACGCGCAGGACAAGGCCGTCGAGCGCCTGTTCCAGCTCTATTTCGAGCAAGGCCGCGACATCGGCGACCGCGCGCTTCTCGTCGAAGTCGCGCGCGAATGCGGCATGGACGGCCAAGTCGTGGAGAAATTGCTCGCCGACGACCACGACGTCGAAGAAGTGCGCGCCGAAATCGCCCAGGCGCAATCGCTCGGCGTGACCGGCGTGCCGTTTTTCATCTTCGCCTCACGCTTTGGCGTGCCCGGCGCGCAGAGCGCCGACGTGCTCGCCAAGGCGATCGCGCAGGCGCGCGCCAGCCTGGCGGGCGTCGAGGTGGCGTGAGAGCCGCGCCGCCGGGCGACGCCCGCTCTCACGCCGCATCCGCAAGCGCGATCAGCATATCCTCGGGCAATTGCACCGGCGGCGCCGGATCGTCCGCGAAGTCCAGGGCGAGCCGAACGGCCGGCGCTTCCACCGGCGGCGCGGCGCCCTCCTCGGATTCCAGTTCGAGCGCATCGCACGGCGCCTCCGCCGGCGGCGCCTCGAAGTCTTCCAGCGCGGCGGCCACCGCCTCGATCAACAGAGGCGCGTAGCTCGGCGCATCGAGCCGCGAGGCGATCCATCGCGGCGGGGCCATGCGCGCCGCGTCCTCGGCGAAGTCGCGCGCATCCTCGCGCGCGGCTTCGGCGGCCAAGCGCCACAGCAGCGACTGGATCGGCGCGAGGCCGGGGCCGCCGCTCGCTCCGCAGGCTTCGAGCACCCGCTCGGCCAAGGCGCGTGAGATTTTGTCGCCGCGGGCGAGCTTTGAGGCCTCGACGCCCGCCAAGGCGGCGCGGAAGGCGGGCAGGAACGCCGGGGGCAAGCGCGCCTTGCCGTAGAGCGCGGCGAAGCCATGGCTCTCGGGGTTGCGCGCGAAGGCGGCGACCCGCCGCTCGGAGAGGCCGGAAATCTCGACCAACGCCTGGATGAAGAAGCCGCGGTCGCCGCAGAGCAAGGCGCGCATCAGCGCCGCCACCGTGAGCGTGCCGCCCGCGCGCATGCGGCGCACGAGTTCGCCGAGTTCCTCGCCGTCGCTCGAACGGAGAATCGTGACGGTCGCCTGTTCGCGCGCCTCGCGCGCGATGCGCGTGGCGCGCTGTGGGCTCAGCCAATCGCAGCGCGCGGCGAAATCGGCGAGCGCGCGCGCGGTCGCCGCCGCCAGTTCGTTGCGCAGCGCCGGGGGGAGCCAGGGCCGCGAAAGCAGGGCCTCGCGCGCCTCGGCGTCTTCGCCGAATCGCTCGAAAATGCGCCACAGCACGCTCGGGCGCAGATCGGCCTCGAGATTGTCGGCGAGAGCGAGAACCGCATCGCGCTGGCCGATTTCGGCGAGCGCCGCCGCGACGCCGGCGCTGAGGCGCGGACGCCGCGCCAGGGCGGCCTGCGCCGCGACGTCGCCGGCCGCGGCGCAATCGACGAGTTCGGCGTCGGTGAGCGCCGGCGAGCGGGCGAGAACGACGCTCGCCACCTCCGATTGATCGCAGGCGAGCGCGAGCACGATATGGCGCGGCGCCTCGGCGGCGCTCGCCAGGGCTTCGGCGAGGGCGCGGCGCACCAGCGCCGAAGGGTCGTCGAGCACCGCCGTCAGCCCCAGCGCCGCTTCGGCGCGCGCTTCCGGCGCCAGATCGGAATAGAGATAAGCGCGCGCCAGCGCGCTCGCGGCCTCGGCGCGGCCTTCCGCGTCGGCCCGTTGCGTCCAGGCGAGAAATCGACGCACAATGCTGGGCTCGCCGGCGTCGAGGGCCAGCGGCCGTTCGGCGACGGCTTCGATCTCTCTCACGCCTTGCTCCGAAGCGTTCCCGACTTGATCATCGCTCCATTCATCGCTGATTTACGGTAAACGACCGATTAAGAGGCTGAGCAAAAAGGTTCAAAATGACACAATCCGGACCGTCTCACCCGCGTGGCGGGCTGTATTTCGAGGATTTCGAGGTCGGCAAGGTGTTTCGTCATCGCCTGACGCGCACCGTCACCCAAATGGACAACATGCTGTTCTCCAACATGACGCTGAACCCGCAACCGCTGCATATCGACGCGCATTTCTGCGCCACCGAGACCGAATGGGGCCGTCCGCTGATGAACTCGCTGTTCACGCTCGGCCTGCTCATCGGCATCTCCGTCAACGACACCACGGTCGGCACGACGATCGCCAATCTCGGCATGAACGACGTGATCTTCCCGGCGCCGCTGTTCGAAGGCGACACGGTGAGCGCGACCACCGAAGTCCTGGCCAAGCGCTTGTCGAAATCGCGCGCGGACGCCGGGCTGGTCGAATTCCGGCACCGCGCCTTCAAACAGGACGGAACCCTGGTCGCGGAATGCCGGCGCGCCGCCTTCATGGTCCGCCGGCCGGCGCCCGCCAGCGTGGAAGTCTGAGCGATGCGCTCGCTGCTGTTCGTGCCCGCCGACGATGAAAAGAAACTCGCCAAGGCGCTGTCGAGCGAAGCCGACGCCCTGATCGTCGACCTCGAGGATTCCGTCGCGTCTTCCGCCAAGCCCGCCGCTCGCGCGGTCGCCGCGGCGTTTCTGCGCGAGGCGCGCCGGCGCGAGCCCCGCCCCCGCCTCTTCGTGCGCGTCAATCCGCTCGGCGGCGGTCTTACCGACGCCGATCTCGAGGCCGTCATGCCCGAAGCGCCCGACGCGATCGTGCTGCCCAAGAGCCTCGGCGGCGCCAGCGTGCAGCAACTCGGCGCGAAACTCGCGGTGCGCGAGGCCGAGCATGGCCTCGCCGACGGCGCGACGCGCATTCTCGCCATCGCCACCGAGAGCGCGAGAGCCCTATTCGGCTTCGAGAGCTATCGCGGATGCAGCCGCCGGCTCGAAGGCCTCGCCTGGGGCGGCGAGGACTTGAGCGCCGATCTCGGCGCGGAGACCAATCGGCTCCCCAACGGCGCCTATGCCGCCCCCTATGAACTCGCGCGCGCGATGACGCTGATCGGCGCCGTGGCGGCGAACGTGAGCGCGATCGATTCGGTCTTCACCAATTTCCGCGACGCCGAGGGCCTGCGCGCCGAAGCGCTCGCCGCGCGCCGCGACGGCTTCCTGGCGAAAATGGCGATCCATCCCGCGCAAGTCCCTGTCATCAACCAGGTCTTCACGCCCTCGGCGGAGGCGATCGCGCGCGCTCGAGCCGTGATCGCCGCCTTCGCCGCCGCGCCCGGCGCCGGCGTCGTCTCCCTCGACGGCGAAATGCTCGATCTGCCGCATTGGACGCGCGCCAAGAAGGCGCTGGCGTGGGCGGGGCTGGAATAGGCGGCTCGTCGCCATTGACATTCGCACGGGATCAACTTCTCCGTCCGGCCATCCATCGACGAAATGTCGGGTCAAGGGCCCCGAAGCGGCCAAAGGAGCGCAGATGTCCATGCTGAAATTCTACTTCAACGGCTCGCCGAATCCGACGAAGGTCGCGTTGTTGCTGGAAGAGTCCGGGCTGCCTTACGAGGCGATTCCCGTCGACACGCGCAAGGGTGAGCAATTCGCGCCGGACTATCTCAAGGTGAATCCGAACGGCAAGGTTCCGGCCATCGTCGACGGCGAGACGACCGTCTTCGACAGCAACGCGATCCTGCTCTACCTCGCGGAAAAGACCGGCAAGTACCTGCCTGCCGCGACGCCGTCGGCGCGCGGCGAGCTCTTGTCGTGGCTGATGTTCGTGGCCACCGGGGTCGGCCCGTTCTGCGGCCAGGCGGTCCACTTCAAGCACTTCGCCAAGGAGAAAATCCCTTACGCCAACGATCGCTATCAATTCGAGGCGCGTCGCCATTTTTCCATCCTCGACAAGCGCCTCGCCGATCGCCGCTACATGGTCGGCGACGCTTATACGATCGTCGATATGGACGTGTGGGGTTGGGCGCGCATGGTTCCCTTCATTCTCGGCGACGACGCCTGGGCGAGCTTTCCCCATCTCAAGCGGCTGCACGACGAGATCGAGGCGCGGCCCGCGGCCTCGCGCGCCAAGACCTTGAAGGATCGATTCGCGTTCAAGGCGACGATGGACGACGAGGCCCGCCGCCACATGTTCAAGCACATAGCGGCCTGAGCGCCAATCGGCTCACCGGTCCGAGCAAAATCGCGCGCCGCGACGCGCGCGCGATCGCCTCGGCGTTTGTCATCCCGCCGACATGAGAATCTGCGCAAGGAGAACGATAACGAGCCGTTAACGCGCGACCGGTGAGGCTACCGTGGCCAAATCAGACGACACGATCCGACGCTACCGCACGATCTTCATCTCCGATCTGCATCTGGGCTCGCGCGGTTGCCAAGCGGAACTGGTGTTGGATTTCCTGCGCCACAACGACGCGGACACGATCTTTCTCGTCGGCGACATCATCGACGGGTGGCGGCTGCGCTCGGGCTGGTATTGGCCGCAGGCGCACAACGACGTCATCCAGAAACTGCTGCGCAAGGTGCGCCACGGCGCGCGCATGATCTTCGTGCCCGGCAATCACGACGAATTCGCGCGGCAGTTCATCGGCCTGAGTTTCGGCGGCATCGAGATCGTGCGCAATGCGATGCATGTCGCGGCCGACGGAAGAACCTATCTCGTCATGCACGGCGACGAATTCGACGTCGTGGTGCGCCACTCCAAATGGCTCGCGCATTTCGGCGACTGGGCCTATGACGCGGCGCTGTTCATCAACACGCGTTTCAACGCGATGCGGCGGCTTTTCGGCTTCGGCTATTGGTCGTTCTCGGCCTGGGCCAAGCTCAAAGTGAAGAAAGCGGTCAATTTCATCGGCTCGTTCGAACGCGAACTCGCCGGGGAAGCGAAGCGGCGCGGCGCCGACGGCGTGGTGTGCGGCCATATCCATCATCCCACGATCCGCGACATCAACGGCGTGACTTACGTGAACACCGGCGACTTCGTCGAATCCTGTTCGCTCGTCGTCGAACACGGCGACGGCAGGTTCGAAGTCATGTTCTGGTCGAAGCCCTTCGCCCAGCGCCAGCGCGAACTGGCCGCGGCGGCGCGCGCCAACGAACCGGCCGAGGCGGAGGCGGAAGCGGCTTGATGAGAATATTGGTCGCAACCGACGCATGGCGGCCCCAAGTCAACGGCGTCGTCCATACCCTCGAGCGGATGTCGGCGGCGGCGCGTGAACTGCAAGCGGAATTCATCTTCCTGACGCCGCAGGGCTTTCCCTCCCTGCCGATGCCGACCTATCCCGACATTCGTCTGGCGCTGGCCTCGCCCTGGGAAGTGGCGCGGCGCATCGACGCAGCCGGCGCCGATCACATCCACATCGCCACCGAAGGCCCGATCGGCTGGGCGGCGCGGCGCTATTGCCGCAAGCGCGGCAAGCTGTTCACCACCAGCTATCACACGCGCTTTCCCGAATACATCGCCGCGCGCACGCGCCTTCCCGAAGTCTTCACCTACGCCGCGCTTCGCCGGTTTCACGCGCCGGCGGCCGCGACCCTCGCGCCGACGACGTCGATCAAGAACGAACTGACCCTGCGCGGATTCGATCGCGTCAAAGTGTGGACCCGCGGCGTCGACCACGCGCTCTATCGACCGCGGCCGGCCGACGCGGTCGATTTGCCGCGTCCGATCTTTCTCTGCGTCGGCCGCGTCGCCGTCGAAAAAAACCTCGAAGCGCTGCTCGAACTGAAGCTGCCCGGCTCGGTCGTCGTCGTCGGCGACGGTCCGGCGCGCACGACGCTCGAGCGCCGCTATCCCCACGCGCATTTTCTTGGCGCGCTCTATGGCGAAGCGCTGGCGCGAATTTACGCAACCGCCGACGTTTTCGTTTTCCCGTCGAAAACCGACACCTTCGGCATCGTCCTCATCGAGGCGTTGGCGAGCGGCCTGCCGGTCGCCGCGTTCCCCGTCTCCGGGCCGCTCGACGTGATCGGCGAGAGCGGCGCCGGCGTGCTCAACCACGATCTCGGCGCCGCGTGCCTGGCCGCACTCGAAATTCCCCGCGAGCGCGCGCGCGAACATTCGCTGCGTTTCACCTGGCGGGAAAGCGCGCGGCAGTTCCTCCAGCATATCGAAGCAAGCCGGGCCGCCGGCGGCGCGCGGGTCGGCCAGACCGCTTGAGCCGTTAGGCTCCGGCGGTCGAGGCTGCGGAGCGCGCCGAGCCGCCTCGCCCTGGGGCCGCGCGTCGTCGGTCGGATGCGGTCGCCCGCCTTGCGGGCGGCGACTCGGCTCGCTATCCCCGGCAAGATCGCGTCGTCGCTCCCTGGCGCCAATGCGAAGCGACCATTCCCAGCACGGAGACAGTCTTGTCCGAATCCGACGCCGCCGACGACGAGCCGTCGCTGTCGCCCGGCATGACGGTTCTGCTGGCCGCCGCGAGCGGACTGATCGCTGCCAACATCTATTACGCGCAACCGTTGATCGGGCCGATCAGCGCGGCGCTGAGCCTTCCGCCGAAGGCGGCCGGGCTGATCGTGACGCTAATGCAGATCGGCTATGGCGCGGGGCTCCTGCTGATCGCGCCGCTCGCCGATCGCGTCGAAAATCGTCGCCTTGCGCTCGGCGCGATCGGCCTCGCCGCCCTCGGTCTGTTGGGCGCGGCCCTGTCGGCGCAGGCGGCGACGTTCCTGGCCTGCGCGCTGTTGATCGGCCTCGGCTCCGTCGCCGTGCAGGTCCTCATGCCTTTAGCGGCCCATATGGCGCCGGCCGCCACGCGCGGACGCGTCGTCGGCGAGGTGACCACGGGGCTGTCGCTCGGGATCATGCTGTCGCGCCCGGTTGCGAGCTTCATCGCCGCCAGTTCGTCGTGGCGGACCGTCTTTTTCGCCGCGACGGCCGGCATGGTCGCCATCGCCGCCGTGCTCGCCCTGGCCCTGCCCAAACGCCAGCCGACTGCGCAAGTGCGTTATGGCGCGCTTCTGGCGTCGATGGTCCGGCTGGCGCTGACGACGCCCGTTCTGCGTCGCCGCGCCCTTTATCAATCTTGCCTTTTCGCCGCCTTCAGCCTGTTCTGGACCACGACGCCGCTGTTGCTGACGGATGCGTTCCATCTGACCCAGCGCGGCATCGCGCTGTTCGCGCTGGCCGGCGTCTCCGGCGCGATCGCCGCGCCGATCGCCGGCCGCATCGCCGACCGCGGCCACAGCCGCGTGGCGACCGGGCTCGCCATCCTCACCGTCGCCGTCGCTTTCCTCGTCACCGATCTCGCCCCGGCCGGATCGGCGCTGGCGCTGACGCTGCTGGTCGGCGCGGCGATCCTTGTCGACTTCGGCCTGCAAGCCAATCTCGTAGTCGGCTTTCGCGCCATTTTCGCGCTCGGCGCCGAATCGCGCGGCCGTCTCAACGGCCTTTACATCGCCAGTTTCTTCGCCGCGGGCGCGCTCGGATCCGCGCTCGGCGCCTGGGCTTATGCGCAAGGCGGCTGGGCCCTGGCGAGCGCGTTCGGGCTCGCATTTCCCGTGACCGCGCTCGTCTTTTTCGCGTTGGAGACGCGGCGCGCGGAAGCGTCCTAGGCTCGGCTTTCCCCGCCGCAAGCGCGCGCGATTCGCGCCCATGGCGCGGTGCGTCTCACTCTCGCCACATCCGTGGCCGATGAGCGGCGCGAAGGTCGCGCCAGCGCCAAGTCGTGGCGCCAATGCAGGTTATGGCGCGAAGGACGGCGGTCCGCGATCGCCGCGACAAATCGGGGAATTCGAGATCATGGCCGCCGCTTTGGGCAGCGCGAGAAAATGTTTCCTCGACATCGGCCGGCTCGGTCTGGCGATCGCGCTCGGGCTCGCCCTCTCCGGCTGCGTCGAAACGGACTTCGAGGGCGCGGCCAATTATGTCGGCTCGTTCGGCGGCGGACCGGCCACTGGGGCGCCGAAGGCGCGCCCGGTGCAGATTTTCGTCGCCTCGACGCGCAAAGGCGAATCCGGCGCAGCGGCGCAAGCCGCCTCGACCGACGGCACGCATTACGCGCTCGCCACCCTGACGATTCCGCCCGGCCATCGCGCGGGCTCCATCGAGGAGCCGATGTGGGGCGCCGCCAACGCCAGGGATCACATCGTCGTCGCCGGCGAGCGCGAACTCGACGCCGACGAGTTCCGCGCCGAACTCGCTTCCCATGTTTCCGGCCGCATCGGCGTCAATCGCGACGTTCTGGTGTGCGTGCACGGCTTCAACACCAGCTTCGCGGAGGCGCGCGACCGCGCCGCGCAGATCACCGCGGACAGCCGCTTCGGCGGCGTCGCGGTGCTGTTCACCTGGCCGACGAAGCACGAATTGTTCGGCTATGTCTCGGACAAGGACAGCGCGATGGCTTCGCGCGACGCCTTGCAGATTCTCTTGCAAGACATCAGCGCGACGCCGGGCGTCGGCAAAGTCCACGTGCTCGCGCATTCCATGGGCGGCTGGCTGGCGATGGAGGCGTTGCGGCAGGCATCGATCGCCGGCAATCGCGACCTCGGCGGCCATCTCGGCGAAGTGATGCTCGCCTCGCCCGACATCGACATGGACGTCTTCGCCGCGCAGATGGGGCATATCCGGCCCGCCAAGGTCACCGTCTTCGCCACGGCCAACGATCGCGCTTTGTCGCTCTCCAGCGCGATCGCCCAGTCGCGCCTACGCGTCGGCTCGATCAACCCGTCCAAGCCGGAAGATCGGCAGGCGCTCGAAAGCCTCGGCGCCAAGGTCTACGACCTCTCGAGCTTTTCCGACGGTTTCATCGACCACGCGGCCTACGCCGACACGCCCGACGTGCTGCACGCGATCGGCGCGCAAATGGCGACGCCGCGCGCGCAGGACGCCAATACGATGTCGATCATCGACGCCAGCGGATTTGTCGATCCGACGGCTTCGGCGGCTCCGACGGGCGCCGCGCCGACGTCGCCGAACTGACCTCGAGGCGGACGCGACCTTGCGCGCGCCGCCCCCGCGCCGCATAGTTCGCGCGAACGATGGAGCCTCGCCGTGCCGAGCAAACTGGATCAATTGCGCGCCATGACCACGGTCGTCGCCGACACCGGCGACATGGACTCGATTCGCATCTTCAAGCCGACCGATTCGACCACCAATCCGACGCTCATTTTCAAGGCCGCTCAATTGCCGGCCTATTCGCATCTCGTCGACGAGGCGGTCGCTTGGGGGCGCAAGGCCGGGGCGCCGGCCGGCGCGGTGACCGATCGTCTCGCGATCAATTTCGGCGCCGAGCTGACCCGGATCGTTCCCGGCCGCGTCTCGACCGAAGTCGACGCCGACCTCTCCTTCGACGCCGCGGGCACGATCGCCAAGGCCAAGGCGCTGATCGGCGCTTACGAGGCGCGCGGGGTCGGGCGCGAGCGCATTCTCATCAAGATCGCCGCGACCTGGGAGGGCGCGCAGGCCGCGAGCGCGCTGCAGCGCGAAGGAATCGATTGCAATCTGACGCTGATCTTCTCGCTCGCCCAGGCCATCGCCTGCGCCGATTCCCGGGCTTTCCTCATCTCGCCGTTCGTCGGGCGCATCCTCGATTGGCACGTCAAGGCGGGCGGCGGGCCCTACGCGGCCGAGGCCGATCCGGGCGTGCAGTCGGTGCGCGCGATCTACGCCTATTACAAGACCTACGGCGTCTCGACCCTCGTGATGGGCGCTTCCTTTCGCAACGCCGGCGAAATCGAAGCCCTCGCGGGCTGCGATCGTCTGACCATTTCGCCGCAATTGCTCGACGAACTCGCCAAGGATCAGGGGATCCTGAAACGGGCGATGTCGCCGGACGCGCCGGGCCCCGCGCCCGCCCGCGTCGCCATGGACGAAAAGCGCTTCCGCTGGATGCTCAACGAGGACGCGATGGCGACGGAAAAGCTCGCCGAGGGCATCCGCACCTTCGCGAAGGATCTGGCGGCGCTGCGCGAATTCATGGAGCGGAGACTGGCGTTGGCGGCGTAGCGGTCGGCGACAGCAAAATTGAAGGGCGCCCCTACCCCACCCACCCAAACCCGCCCTTGTCGAAGATCAGCGCCCGCCCCTGCCAGATGTTGGCGTTTTCCGCGGCCGCGCTGGAGACGCCGGCGATGAGCACCATGAAGGCGCGGGCGACGCCGCCGTGCGAGGCGACGAAGCAATCGCCCTGTCGCGCCGCGAGCCAGGGCCTGACGCGTTCGACGAGCATGGCGTAGCTCTCGCCGCGCGGCGGGGCGAAGTTCCATTTGTCGGCCTCGCGCGCCCTGGCGCCCGCCGCATCGCGCGCCTCGACATCGGGCCACGTCAGCCCCTCCCAGTCGCCGAAGGTGAGCTCCATCAGCGTCGACGAGAGATGATAGCGCTCTGGCGCGAGACCCATCGCGGCGCGCGCGAGCTCCATCGTTTGTCGCGTGCGGATGAGCGGCGAGGCGTAGAAGGCGCCGACGGCGTCGAGCCGCGCGAGTTCGTTCGCCAGCTCTTCGCGCAGAGCGCGTCCGACCGCGCTCGCCTGCTCGCGCCCTCTGCCGTTGAGCGGAATGTCGCGCTGGCCCTGGAGCCGGCTCTCGGCGTTATAGGACGTTTCGCCATGGCGCACGAAAATGATGCGGTGGGGATAAGGCGCCACGACGACCGGACTTCCGCTTGACGAAACGACGGCTCCGCCGGGTCCCACAGGGCGCGCCGCGCGTCAAGCCGGCGCCGGCCGCAAACCCCATTTTTCCGCGAGCGCCAAACACTCGGCGACCGGCGCGACCCGCGCGGTCGTCGAAACCGCCCGCATCGACGCGGCGGCGCAGGCATGGCCGAGGCGCAGGCCGGCTTCGATCGGCCAGCCCTCGTGCAGGCCGTAGAGCAGGCCCGCGGCGAAAGCGTCGCCCGCGCCGTTGACGCCGGCGATGGCTTCTCCCGGCATCGCCAGGGAACCCAGAGCGAACCGTCCCCCCTCGCGCGTCGCCGCGATCGCGCCTTCCGGAAAATGGGCGACGACGAGGCCCATCGCGCCGAGCGACAGCGCCGCGTCGACGGCGCGCGCCACCGCCTTCGCGTTCGCGCCGCTCGAATCGCGCGTCTCGACATCGGCGAGGGCGCCGATCTCGAAATCGTTGACGATGAGCATGTCGAGATGCGGCAGGCACGGCCGCGCCAGCGCGGCGAGCTTGTCGCGCGAGGTCGACATCAGCTCGAGATTGGTGGCGAGGCCGCATTGGCGCGCGGCGCGCAGCGCCACGACCCAGCCATTGGCTTCGCCGCGCCAGGGCGCGTCCATCCGGACATGGGCGCCGGGAAGACCGAGATGCAGAAAGCGCGCGCGCGAACGCGAAAAATCGAAGTGCTCGGGGTTCATCAAGGCGGCGACGCCCTGGTGATAGAAATGCGTGCGCCGGCCGGTGGAGAGCACGTTGAAGGCGTCGACGCTCATCGTCGCGCCGCCGGGCAGGCTGACGAGCCCTTCGCGCAGGACGCCGAACGCGTCGCATTGCGCAAGAAGAAAGCGCGCGTTGTCGTCGTCGCCGATGACGCCCATCGTCTCCACGGGAAAAGCGGGGTCGAGCCGCTTGAGGTCGATCGCCATGTTGCACGCGGACCCGCCGCCTTGGCGATCCATGGCGAGGACCTCGTTGGTCGTGTCTTCCGCGGGCCAATCGGCGATCGACTTGTTGAAGTCGACGCACCAGGTTCCCACCGTCGCTATGCCCCGGCGATCGCCCATCGGCGGGCCCTCAACCCTGCTTGAGAACGGCTTCGGTGATCTCGTTGTCGGCCGCCAGATCGCGGATCGGCGTCACGTTCTCGCGCCGCAACGCTTCGTGATAGGCCTTGACCGCCTCGCCGGGCTCGAGCGCGCCGTCCGCGACCGCGCGCATGAAGCGAACGATGTCGAGCGGCGATTCGGCAAGGTTGATCTTGCGCCCGAACAGCGCGACGCGGGCGCCGTATTTCTCGGCTTGATGGATCAGCTCGAAACAATCGCGCGTCGTCCCGGCGCCGCCGCCGAGCACGCCGACGACGAGACCCGGATCGAACGAAGCCAGTTCCTCCAGCGCTCGGGGGCCGTTATAGGCGATCTTGAGAAATCGCGGCCGCTCGGCCTCGAGGAGGCCGGCCAGGCAGCGCACGATCGCGTCGTTGACGAAATGCGGCGTCAGCTCCGGCGCGACGCCGGCGACGTTCGGATTGAAGACTTCGAGGAAGTAGTGGAAATCGTTGGCGCTCGCGTCGGCGCGAAACTCGCGGAACGCTTCCAGCGACGCGACATCCCCATCGATGTCGTTGGTGAAGGTGATGGAATAGAGCCCGAGATCGGTCAACGCGATCTTGGCGCTGGGTTGCGCCGTCGCCCCTCCCGAGCGCACGCGCGACAGCGAAGCCGTGCGAAACGGGCGCGACGGGCTCTTGGCGTAGCTTGCCCCGCGCAGGCCCCAGACGTCGGTCGTATCGTTGGCGCGGATCGCCGGCTTGACGCCGGTTCCCGCGAAGGCGTCGCGCGCGACGAGGCCCTCGAGATTGGACGCCGAGGTCAGCATGATGTCGACGATGTCCTGCCTGACCACCGCCTCGATCGATGCAATGAATTCGGCGCGCGTGCGAAACCGCATCGACGATCCGTCGCGCGCGCGCGCGGGGCCGACCGCATGCAGCCCCGGCCCCATGTCGGGATCCTTGGCGTCCGCGATGATGAAGTCGGAACGTCGATAGGCGCCGGCGCGAATGCGCGCGAGTTTCTCGTCCAACCGAAACATGGGCTTCCCTCGGCGCCGCTCCCCGGCGCCCGCCTTTATATCGCGGCCCGGAAGCGAAGCAACGCGCGCGCCGGCGGGGCCGCGCCGGTCAATTCGCGCTTTGCCCCGAGGAAACGCTTCCGCTAGTGTCCCGGCCGTTTCGTCCGAGGAGTCCTAAAATGTCCGAAGCGCTTCGTTTGCGCATTCTCGTCGTAGGCGCCAGCGGCGTGCTGGGGCGCGCCGTCGTCGCCGAACTCGGCGAGCGCCACGATATCGTCGCCGCCGGCTCGAAGTCCGGCGACATCCGTCTCGATATCGCCGATCCCGAGAGCATCGCGGCGGGGCTCAGGGCGGCCGGGCCGCTCGATGCGGTCGTCTGCGCGGCGGGCGTGGTGAATTTCGCGCCGCTGAGCGCCATCGCGCCGGCGCCGATCGCGCAATCGGCCTATGGGCTCGGTCTCGTCAACAAGCTGATGGGCCAGGTGAACCTCACCCTGGCGGCGCGCGAGGTCTTACGCGACGGCGGCTCGATCACCTTGATATCAGGCGTCCTCGCCGACGAGCCGATCGTCGCCGGCTCCTCGGCGAGCATGGTCAACGGGGCGCTGGAAAGCTTCGTCCGCGCGGCGGCGATCGAACTGCCGCGCGGGCTTCGCGTCAATGTCGTGAGCCCGACGGTGTTCGAGGAATCGATGAACGTCTATGCGCCGTTCTTCCGCGGCTTCGATCCCGTGCCGGTGCTTCGCGCGGCGCGCGCCTTCAGCCGCAGCGTCGAGGGCCGGCAGACCGGCCAGGTCTACAAGGTGCTGTGAAGCATGACGCGTACGCTCCTCGTTCTGCTCGGGCTAACCTTTCTCACGCTCGTCGTCTTCGCGCTCTGGCCGGGAATCGATCTCGCGGTGAGCCATTATTTCTACGACGATCACGGCTTCGACGGCCACAACGCGCCCGAACGCTTGGGGCGTGATTTTTTCCGCGTCGCGCCCTTCGTCGTCATGGCCGCCTACGCCGCGCTCTATGCGCTGCGCCGCTACGGCGTCGCGGTCCCTTTCGCGCCGAGCGGGCGCGGCGTGATCTTCCTCGTCGTGACCATGACGCTCGGCCCCGGCCTCATCGTCAATCTCGGCCTCAAGGACCACGCGCATCGCCCGCGCCCGGTGCAGACCCGGGATTTCGGCGGAACCGACGAGTTCCGCCCGTGGTATCGCTTCGATGGCGCGTGCCGGAGGAACTGCTCCTTCGCCTCCGGCGAGGCGGCCTCGGGCTTCTGGATGGTCGCCCCGGCGAGCCTCGCCCCGCCGCCGTTGCGCGCGGTCGCGATGGGCGCCGCGATCGCGTTCGGCGTCGGGGCGAGCCTGCTGCGCATCGCGTTCGGCGGGCATTACCTCTCGGACACGCTGCTCGGCGGGCTGATTTCCCTCATCGTCATCGTCCTCGCGCGTTGGGCAATTTGGCCGCGCGGCGCGCCCTGAAGGGTTGCGCGCCGCGCGTCCTCGCCTATAGTCCCGCCGCAATTCGTCGCCCCTTTTTAGAGTTTTTGCTCCAATGTCCCAGCCCAAGACCAAAGTGAAGAAAGTCGTCCTCGCCTATTCCGGCGGCCTCGACACCTCAATCATCCTCAAGTGGCTGCAGACCACCTATGGCTGCGAGGTCGTCACCTTCACCGCCGATCTCGGCCAGGGCGAGGAGCTGGAGCCGGCGCGCAAGAAGGCGGAGCTGCTGGGCGTCAAGCCCGAGAACATCTTCATCGAGGACCTGCGCGAGGAATTCGTGCGCGACTACGTCCTCCCGATGTTCCGCGCCAACGCGCTATACGAGGGCCAGTATCTGCTGGGAACCTCGATCGCGCGCCCGCTCATCGCCAAGCGCTTGGTCGAAATCGCCCGGCAGGTCGGCGCCGACGCGATCGCCCACGGCGCCACCGGCAAGGGCAACGATCAGGTGCGCTTCGAATTGAGCGCCTACGCACTGGAGCCGGACATCAAGGTGATCGCGCCGTGGCGCGAATGGGAGTTCGCCTCGCGCACCGCATTGATCGCTTTCGCCGAACAGCATCAGATCCCGATCGCCAGGGACAAGCGCGGCGAAGCGCCGTTCTCCACCGACGCCAATCTTCTGCATATCTCCTCCGAGGGCAAAGTGCTGGAGGACCCGGCCATGGAAGTGCCGGGCTATGTCTATTCGCGCACCGTCGATCCTGAGTCAGCGCCCGACAAGCCGACGATCGTCGAGATTACTTTCGAGAAGGGCGATCCCATCGCCATCGACGGCGAGCGCCTCTCGCCCGCCGCCCTGCTCACGAAGCTCAACAAGCTCGGCCACGACAATGGCATCGGCCGGCTCGACCTCGTCGAGAACCGCTTCGTCGGCATGAAGTCGCGCGGCATGTACGAGACTCCAGGCGGCACGATCCTTCTTGCCGCCCATCGCGCGATCGAGTCGATCACGCTCGATCGCGGCGCGGCGCATCTCAAGGACGAGCTGATGCCCAAATACGCCGAGCTGATCTACAACGGCTTCTGGTTCGCGCCCGAGCGCGAATTGCTGCAGACGCTGATCGACAAGAGCCAGGACTTCGTCGCGGGCCGCGTGCGGCTGAAGCTCTACAAGGGCGGCGTCTATACGATCGGCCGCGACAGCCCGAATTCGCTCTACGATCAGGATCTCGTCACTTTCGAGGAAGGCGCCGTCGCCTACGATCACAACGACGCGGCGGGCTTCATCAAGCTCAACGCGCTACGCCTGCGCACGCTCGCCAAGCGCAAGCGAAAAGCCGAAGCGCGCTAGAGCGGGGCGCGGATGCGCCCCGAGTCGGCCGCGAGCGTCAACGGTGGCACTTGCTCGCCTGCGCGTCGAGCGCGATGCCGATCAGCGGCAGGAAGGCCGACGTCATCGCCTCCTGGCTCGTCAATTCGCGGCACTGCGTGTTCCAGACGATCGCCGCGTTGAGCATGACGCTGAACGTGCCGACGAACACCGCGACGACCGGCCATGGCGAGGGCGCGTGCGACGTCGGGCAAGGAACGATCAGCGCCCCCGCGTAAGCGGTGTCGATCGTCTGATACTGTCCAGCTTCGACGCCGCAAGGCAGAATCACGTTGGTAACCGCCTTGACCGGAATAATCGACGGCGTCCAGAATGCCAGACTGGCGGTCGCCAGAACCGCGACGAGTTTGCGAATGCGCATGATGCCCCCCGTTTAAGTCAGTGAATTCGCCTAAGCGCCACAATTCTCAGGTCTATGACGCGCACGCCGAAACGCCGGCGAAGCTGACCCCATTAGTGGTGGCACTTGCTCGCTTGCGCGTCGAGCGCGATGCCGATCAGCGGCAGGAAGGCCGACGTCATCGCCTCCTGGCTCGTCAGTTCGCGGCACTGCGTGTTCCACACGATCGCCGCGTTCAGCATCACGCTGGCCGTGCCGACGAGCACCGCGACGACCGGCCATGGCGAGGGCGTATGTGGCGTCGGGCAAGGGATGATAACGGGCGCAGCGGTTGCGAAAGCCGTGTCGATCGTGCGGTATTCCGTCGTCAACCCGCATCCCATGGAGAAAGCCTTGACCGGAATGATCGACGGCGTCCAGAACGCCAAGCTGGCGGTCGCCAGAACGGCGACGAGTTTACGAATGCGCATGTTGCCCCCTACGCTGCTCGCCATTTCGCCGACGGCCCCTTTCGGCGGCGCCCTTCCCATCGATTCCCGATTTGGGATGACGCACGGGCACTAACGCCAAGAATTCCGTCATTGTCAACGGAATTGAGCGCCTCCACAGTGTATAAAATAGCCCTTTGCGACCGCCGCCCGAACGGGACGCGGGGAAGCCGCGCCGAACAATCGGCGCGTTCCCTGCAGACCCAACGTTCCCGGGCCTGTTCGGCGACGCCAGCTCAGCGCGCCGGCGCGCTCTTGGCTTGATAAGCCGGCCGGGCGCGGCGGCCTTGGCGGGCGCGATGCGGCTGCTGGTTCGCCGAGCGCGGATCGCGATGCGGCGAATGGTGCGGACGATCCGGCGCGGGCGTCGTCTCGGCCTTGCGCACCACCGGCGCCGGCTTAGGCCCCTTGTCGCCGCGGCGATCGAGCGAGAACAGGCGCAGCCGCGTCAGGCGCTCGATGGCGCGCAGCAAATCGCGCTCCGTGGCGTCGCACAGCGAGATCGCCAGGCCGGCCCGCCCAGCGCGCGCGGTGCGGCCGATGCGATGGACATAGGCCTCGGCGACCTCGGGCAGCTCGAAATTGACGACATGGCTGACGCCGTCGATGTCGATGCCGCGCGCGGCGATGTCGGTGGCCACCAGCGCGCGCGCCTGCCCCGAACGGAACGCCGCGAGGGCGCGCTCGCGCTGGCCCTGGCTCTTGTTGCCGTGAATGGCGAGCGCGCTGACGCCCGCCTCGTCGAGCGTCCGGGCGACCTTATCGGCGCCGTGCTTGGTGCGCGTGAACACGATCGTCCGCGTCAGCGCTGCGTCGGCGAACAGCTCCACCAGCATGTCGCGCTTGCGCGGCGCGTCGACGTAGATCACGGTTTGCTCGACGCGGTCGACGGTCGTGGCGGCGGGCGTCACCGAGACTTCCGCGGGATCGTGCAGCAATTCGCCCGCGAGTTGGCGGATGTCGGGCGGCATGGTCGCGGAGAAGAACAGGTTCTGCCGCTTCCTCGGCAAATCGCGCACGATGCGGCGGATCGGCTTGATGAAGCCGAGATCGAGCATCTGGTCGACTTCGTCGAGGACGAGGAATTCGACGGCGCCCAAATTGGCGACGCGCGCGTCGAGATGATCGAGGAGGCGCCCCGGCGTCGCCACCAGCACGTCGAGTCCGCGCGCCAGCGCCCGGATCTGCGCGCCGTGCGGCACGCCGCCGAACACGACGGCGATTTCGAACGGCAAGCCGACCGAGAGATCGCGAAAGCTCTGCGCGATTTGGCTGGCGAGTTCGCGCGTCGGGCTCAGCACCAGCACGCGCGCCCCGCCCCGAGGCGCGGGACGCTTGTCGGCGATGAGGCGATTGAGGATCGGCAACGCGAAGGCCGCGGTCTTGCCGGTGCCGGTCTGGGCGATGCCGATGAGATCGCGCCCGCTCATCAGGACCGGAATGGCCTGCGCCTGAATCGGCGTCGGCTTGACGTAGCCCATTTTGGCCAAAGCGGTGACGAGCGGCGCGGCGAGGCCGAAGCCGTTAAAATTTTCCAATGGTCATGTCTTTCAAACAGCCGCGAAGGCGCGGAGAATCCGCGCCGCGGCAAATATTCGTTAAGGGGGGACGCCCTGCGTGTCCGGGCGGTCGAGCGGATTTACGAACAGGCGCTCGGTAGGAGGACAGCTTTGCCCTTCACGCAACCGGCGCGCATCGACCGCAATTCACGCGGTGAAGGGCTTATCGATGATGCGGCGCACAAAGTCAAGGATTTCCGCTTCGGCGGCGATCGTGCGAACGGGCGGGCGGCGCCAACATGGCCCGCCCGCCCGCGCGTTCAGCCGGCGATCAGTTCTCCGAACAGCTCCCAGCTCTGGCCGGTGAAACGCGCCAACTGCATCTGGCGGATGGGATTGTAGTTGGTCGGCGAGGTGTTGATCGTCATGCCGGGCAGCAGGGTCGGCAGTTGGAAATCCTTCAAGTTCGCCGCCTCCTTCATGATGCGCTCGCGCGACAGGTCGGCGCCGCATTGCTTGAGCACTTGCGTCATCGTCGCGGCGGCGCCGTAACCATAGGAATTGTTGACGTCGGTCTGGTCGGCGCCCGGCATGTATTTGTTCATGAAGTCGCGCCAAATCTGCAGGCCCGGATCGTCCTTCCATCTCGGGTCGGTCGGCTCCTTGCCGTAGGCGCCGGTCATCACGCCGACGCATTTCTCGAGCCCGGCCGGCTTCAGTACGGAACCGACGGAGATCGAAACGTTGGTCAGGTATTCGACCGGCTTCCAGCCGACGTCATAGGCCTTGCGCAGCGCCTGGGCGGCGAATTTCGGCGTCGCGGCGATCACGAACGTGTCGGCGCCGGAGCTCTGCAAGTCGATGATCTGCGAATCGACCGTCGGCTCGGACGTCTCGTAAGACGCCTCCTTCACCACGAGGCTGGCGTATTTCGCGCCGAACATGTCCTTCAGGCCGATGAGATAGTCCTTGCCGAAATCGTCGTTCTGATAGAGCACGCCGACTTTCGCGTCCGGCTTCGTCGCCTGGATATGCTTGGCGTAGATGCGCGCTTCGGTCTGGTAGGACGGTTGCCACCCCATCGTCCATGGGAAATGCTCGAAATCGCCGAACTTGCTCGCGCCGGTGGCGACGAAGAGCTGCGGCACCTTGTTTTCGTTGAGATAGTCGCGGATCGCGGAATTGGACGGGGTTCCCAGGCTGTTGAAGATCAGCGCGACCTGCTCCTGCTCGACGAGGCGACGGATCTGCTCGACCGTCTTGGGCGGGCTGTAACCGTCGTCGAGGCTGATGAAATTGATCTTGCGCCCGTTCACGCCGCCCTGCTCGTTGAGCATCTTGAAATAGGCCGCCTCGGCGCGACCGATCGCGCCATAGGCCGACGCCGGTCCGCTGTAGGGCATCGTCTGGCCGATCTTGATCTCCGTGTCGGTGACCCCCGGCGCGTTCGCCGCGAAGGCCGCCCAAGGCCGCATCGCCAGCGCCGCCGCGCCGGCGCCGCCCGCTTTCAGGATTGCGCGTCGTGAGAACATGACTTCCTCCCTGGTGTTGCGCGCGCGCTGTGAACGCGTCGCGATGGAACTCGCTAACCCCCGCGCAGCCGCTGCGCCGCCCGCGCCACCCGCTTGGCGGCGCCCGCGGCGCCCGACGGCGCGGCGTACATGATCAAGATAAGCAGAACGCCGTAGATCGCCCAGGGCATCGCCTTGGCGCTTTCGCCCAGCACGTCGGAAATCCGGTCGGCGATATTGGGCGTGAACTCGATGAACAGCGCGCCGACCACGACGCCCGGGATCGAGGCCAGGCCGCCGACGACGATTCCGACCAGCAGCGAAAGCGAGAGAAACAAGCCGAAACTGTCGGGAGAGACAAAGCCGACGATCAGGCTCATCAACGCGCCGGCGACGCCGGTGTAGGCGGCGCTGATGCCAAACGTCGTGGTCTTGTAGAGCGCGGCGTCGACGCCCATCGTCTCGGCCGCGATCGGATGATCGCGGATCGCCACCAGCGCGCGGCCGATGCGGCTATGGACGAGATTGGCGGCGGCCCAGAACAGGGGGATCGCGCAACCGAGGCACAGGAAGTAGAGCCATTGATCGCGGGTCAACGGCAGCCCCAGCGGCGCCTTCGGCTTGCTCAGCAGCAAGCCCTGGACGCCGCCGGTGTAGGCGTCGAACGCCTTGAACTTGAGAAGCTGCGGCGTCGCCACGGCCAAGGCGAAGGTCGCCAAGGCGAGATAGAGCCCGCCCAGGCGCAACGCCGGCAGGCCGAACAGGAATCCGGCGCCGAAGCACACGGCTCCCGCGATCGGGATCGCTACGCCATAGGGGACGCCGAACTTGACGATCAGGATCGCCGCGACATAGCCGCCGATCCCGAAGAAGGCGCCGTGGCCGAGCGAGATCTGCCCGTTGAACCCCGTCAGCAGATTGAGGCCGAGAAGCGCGATCGCGTAGATGACGACCTGGGAAAATTGAAAGGTCTGGTAGCCGCTCGCCGCGAACGGCAACGCAAGGACGCAGACGAGCGCGAGCCCGATCGCCGCGACGCGCGCGCGCCGAGGCCCGGCCTGTTCGAGCGTCGCGGCGGGTCGCGCATCGGGCATGCCAGGGCTCCTTTCAGACACGCGTTACGATGACTCGGCCGAATAGGCCGGAGGGCCTGGCCACGAGCACGCCGATGATGATCGCAAGCGCCACCGAAAGCTTGATTTCGGCCCCGACGAGATAAGCGCCGGCGATATTCTCGAGCACCCCGACGAGAAAACCGCCGATCACGGCGCCCCAGGGATTGTCGATGCCGCCGAGCAACGCGGCGGCGAACCCGTAGAGCAGGATTCCACCCATCATGTTGGGATCGAGATAGACGATCGGCGCCGCCATCATTCCCGCGACCGCGCCGACGGCCGCGGCGAGCCCCCAGCCGATCGCCAACATCCGGCCGACGCTGATGCCGACGAGCCGCGCGGACAGCGGGTTCTGCGCCGCCGCGCGCATCGCCAGCCCAAGCGGCGTGAAACGGAAAAAGACGTAGATCAGCGCGAGCATCGCCAGCGTCACGCCGATGGCGCCCATTTCGTGCGGCGAGATATAGCCGGCGCCGAACCGGGCCGTTTCCGGGAACGGGCTCTCGAAGCTCTTGATGGAATAAGTGAAGAGCCAGCCGGCCAAGCTGTTGATGATGACCAACAGGCCGATGAAGACGATGACCACGGTCAGCACCGGCGCCCCGTCGAAGCGACGGATGACTAGCCGCTCGATCGCCGCGCCGAGAACGAAGGAAATGACGACCGTAAGGAAAAACGCGACCCAATAGGGCAAGCCGGCGTCGATCATCGCCCAGGCCAGATAGGTCGAGAACATCGCCATTTCGCCCTGGGCGAAATTCACCAGGCGCGTCGCCTGGTAAATCATCACGATCGCCAGCGCGACGCTGGCGTAGACGCTGCCCATCGCCAGGCCGGAAAGGACTTGATGGGTGAACGCGAACATCTCCCCCCTCAATAACCGAGATAGACGCGGCGCACCGATTCGTCGGCGCGCACCACGCTCGAGGCGCCGTGAAAGGCGACGCGGCCCGTCTCCAGGAGATAGGCGCGATCGGCCAGATCGAGCGCGAGATTGGCGTTTTGCTCGACGATGAGCATGCTGACGCGCTCTTCCCGGTTGATCGCGGCGAGGATGCGGAAGATCTCCTTCACGACAAGCGGCGCGAGGCCGAACGATGGCTCGTCCAGCAGCAACAGCCGCGGCCGCAGCATCAGCGCGCGCGAAATCGCGAGCATTTGCTGCTCGCCGCCCGACAGCGTTCCCGCCTGCTGGCCGCGCCGCTCCTCGAGGCGCGGGAAATAGTCGAAAGCTCGCCTGAGATCGCGGGCGACGCCGGCCCGGTCCCTCCGCGTATAGGCGCCCAAACGCAGATTTTCGTCGACGGTCAGGTCGAGGAACGTGCCGCGGCCGTCGGGCGCGTGGGCGATTCCCCTGCGCGCGGCGTCCTCGGCCTCTCTGGGAGCGAAGGGCTCGCCGTCGAAAAAGATCTCGCCTTCGCGCCGCGTCATCGCGCAAAGCGCGCGCAGCAGCGTCGTCTTGCCGGCGCCGTTGGCCCCGAGCACGGCGGTGACGCCGCCTTGCTCGACCGCGAGGTCGATGTCGTAGAGCGCTTGCGTCTGGCCGTAGAAGGCCCGCAGGCCGCGCATCTCCAACAGCGCCGCCATCAGTTCGCGTCCCCCAGATAGGCGCGCACCACGTCGGGATTGCAGCGAACCTCGTCGGGCGCGCCGTCCGCGATGACCCGGCCGAAATCGAGCGCGACGACCTGATCGGAAACGCGCATCACCAGGTTCATGTGATGCTCGACCAGCAGCACGCTGACGCCGCGCCGATCGCGAATCGCCTGAATTTCGACCCTGAGCGCGTCGACCTCCTCGTGATTGAGCCCTGCGGCCGGCTCGTCGAGGAGAAGCAGCTTCGGCTCGAGCGCCAACGCGCGCGCGAGCTCCACCCGCTTGCGCGTGCCGAAAGGGAGCTCATGGACAAGGCTGTTCGCGACCGCGCCCAGGCCGAATTCCTCGATCAAGGCCATCGCGCGCTCGCGGATGCGCCGCTCCTCGCGCCTGGCGTTCGGCAGGGCGAGCGCATTGACGAGAAATCCGCCCTGCGCGATCGCATGCGTCCCGATCATGACGTTCTCGAGCGCCGTCATCGTGCCGAACAGCGCGAGGTTCTGGAACGTCCGGGCGATCCCGAGGCGCGCGATCTCGTGCTTGGCCAGCCGCTCGATGGCGCGGCCCTCGAAGCGGATCGCGCCGCTCTGCGGCCGATAAAGTCGCGACAGGCAGTTGAAGAGCGTGGTCTTGCCGGCGCCGTTCGGGCCGATCAGCCCGCAGATCTCGCCGCGGGCGACTTCGAAATGAACATTGTCGAGCGCGACGATGCCGCCGAACCGAACCGTCAAGCCTTGGATCGAAAGGAGAGCAGGCGAAACAGGCGCCGCAGGAGGCGGGCAGACGCGCGCTGCCGCAACATCCAGATTCGGAGGCCCCATCGGTTGCGTCATCCACCCTGGAATTCATTTTGGCGTTTGTTGCCCGCAGCTTCCCTGCTTTTGTCCGATTTGTCACGACCTTTTCGACATTCGCCGCCTCGGCGGATTGAGACTTTCGTCTGGGACGCCGCCGATCACGGCATCTTCTTCAGCACGCTTGCGGCGGCCTTGGAGCCTTGGGCCGCCGCCTTGGAATACCAAAGCCGGGCCTGCGCATTGTCCTTCGGCACCGCCCAGCCGTTGAAATAGAACGAGCCGAGGTTGAACTGCTCGCCGGCGTCGCCCTGATCGGCGGCTTTGCGCACCCAGATCAGCGCGTTGGCGAAGTCCCTGCGCGAGATATAGAGATCGGCGAGCTTCTGCTCCGCCGTCAGATAGTTCTGATCGGCGGCCTTCGTGTACCACGCGATCGCCTGAGCGGCGTCGGCGCTGACGCCCTGGCCTTCTTCGAACATGACGCCGAGATTGAATTGCGACGGAGCGTATCCCTGATCGGCGGCTTTTCGATACCAGATCATCGCCTGAGCGTCGTTCTGGGCGACGCCTTTTCCGACGTGATAGAGATATCCGAGATTGTGCTGGGCTTGCGGGTCGCCGCCTTGGGCCAATTGCGTGAACACGGCGGCCGCCGTAGCGAAATCGTTCTTCTTGTAAGCGGCGATCGCGTCATCGAACGAGGCCGCGAACGCGGGCCCCGCGAGCGCCGCGAAAATCGCGACAAGGGCGAAGGTCAACCGTCGTAACGAAGAGCGCATCGCGAAACTCCCGGATTTCGTATTCGTCGCATTTGGGCGGCGAGGATCGGCCGTTCCGCCGTCCCTGTCCAGCGCTCGCCGGTCGGCGAGGATCAAGCGTCCGCCGTCGCGACGGCCGTTGGCGAAGCGCTCGGCTTCGCCGCGCCGGGGCGCGGGCGCGCCGCTTCGATCGCGAGCGCATCGAGCGGCCAGGAGTGCAGCGCGCCGAGGAGGGCGTATTTCTTGCTTTGGTGCCGGCTCATCTTGCCGATGATATCCGACAAGAAGCGAATGGCTTCGACGACGTGCGGACCCTTGTTGAGCATGACGCACTCGGCCCGCTGGGCCATCGCGGCGTCGGTCGTTTCGGCCCGGCTCGGCAGCCCCTCTTTCACGAGATCGTCGAGCACCTGCGTCGCCCAGACCACGGGAATCCGCGCGGCTTCGCAAAGCCAGAGGATTTCCTCCTGGATCTCGGCCATCCGGATGTGTCCCAGTTCCACCGCGAGGTCGCCGCGAGCGATCATGACGGCGGTCGGGCGCGTCCCCGCCGCCTGAACGATCAGACGCGGCAGATTGCGCACGGCCTCAGGCGTTTCGATCTTGAGGACGAGCGGCATCGCCGACCGAACGGACTTGACCGATCCGATCGCCCGGTCGAGATCGACGATATCCTCAGGCCGCTGGACGAAGGAGAAGCCGACCATGTCCGCATACTTGGCGATGGCGGGCAGCGCCGCGACGTCGTCGGCGGAGAGAGCGGGCAGATCGAGCGGCGTCCCGGGAAAATTGACGCCTTTTTCCAGTCGAAGCCTTTCGCCCTTGGCGCGGGCGCCGATGACTTCGACGATTCGATCCGAACCTTCCACGCCGACGACGCGGGCGCGGATCTTGCCGTCGTCGATCCAAACCCGCGCCTGAAAAGGCAGACGCGCGACGACTTCGGGAAAGCCGACGGTGACGACCGGCATGCCGCCGGCGTTCCCTTCGCCGGGAGAAACCGCCAAGCGAAAGCAATCTCCCACATGAAGCCGCTCGGGCCTGTTCGGCCAAAGCGTTTCGACGCGACATTTCGGTCCGGGCAGGTCCATCAGGATTTTGCAGTCGCGGCCATGCTTCTTGGCCGCCTGCCTGACGTGTTTGACCATCGCGGCCCACGCCTGCTCATCGTCGTGCGCGCAGTTGATCCGCGCGCAATCCAACCCGGCGGCGACGTAAGTCTCGACCAACGCGGCGTCCGTCGCCGCTTCGCTGGGCAGAGTGACCATGATCGCCGTCGCGTTATTTTCGCGGCCGAACAACAGGCGGCGCTGGGCGAGGAGACGACGCTCGCCCTCCGACCAAAGGTCGGCGGCGGGAAAAGGTTCGGCGTCGGCGCCGCAGATGCGCGACAGCGCCGCCGCGACAGCGTCGAGATTGGCCATGACATGGCCCTCGCAACGCCCGAGCGAAGAAAGGCCGAGAGCCGAGAGCGTCGACTGCAAGTCGGAGAGATCGTGGCGTCGAAGGGCCAGATAGCGCGCGAGGTTCATGGCGGACGGGCGGTAGGCGGGAAGCCCGATGGCGGCGCCCCAGCTCTTCAGCACGCGCTCGGACTCGCGCCGGACCTCTTCACGGACCCGCAGAATCGTGGCGAACGCCTCGCTGGCCGCCGTTTCCGGCGCGCCGCCGTTCGAGGCGCCCGGCGGCGATTGCGGGGTTGCATCCAGTTTCTCAATGGAGCGCGTCTTCATAGGCGTGGCCCTTACGATGCTTCAGACCCTCGTAACAGTCCGACATGACGAACGCATCGCGGCCGGATGTCGCGCGTTCCGCCGAATGGCGGGAAGCAGCGGCGTATCCGCTGCTTCACGCATGCGCATAGGCGCGAGGGACGCAGGCGGCATTGATCGCGCTCAAGCCCGCGACGGCGGCGGCGCTCGTTCGGCCTGTCGACCGTCACGGCGGCTGAGCTGCGTCAATTCGCATCAATCGCTCATGCGGTACTCGAGTCTGCGGGGATCGCCGCGGCGGAGTCGAATCATGGCCGACACGAAGATTTTGGTCGCCTATTTCTCTCGCACCGGCGTAACCCGCCGCGCGGCGGAGGCGCTGGCGAAGGTCTTGCAGGCGGATGTCGAGCCGATCGTCGACCGATCGAGCCGCTCCGGGATCGCCGGCTATCTACGCTGCCTCATCGAGGCCGTGCGACAGAAAGGCGCGCCGATCGAGCCTGCGAGGCGCGACGTGGCGTCGTACGACCTCGTCGTCGTGGCGACGCCGGTTTGGGGCGCGTCCGTTTCGTCGCCCGTGAGGTCCTATTTGGCGAACAATCGAGCGCGCCTGCCCGACATCGCCTTCCTGTGCACGATGGGCGGCCGCGGCGACCGGCGCGCCTTCGAACAGATGGGGCGCATCGCGGGCAAGGCGCCGCGCGCCGTTTGCGCGCTGACCGCGCGGCAGGTCGCGAGCGATTGCGAGAGGCTCGTCGCCGGTTTCGCCGGAAAACTCGAGGCCTCGCAATCCGCGTGACCGGGGAGGAGGCTTGGCGCGCACGGCTGACGGGTCGGCCGACTTCAGCTTCGGCCGGGCGCGGCTCCGCTCGCTCTGTCCAGGAAGGCCAGCACGCCGGCCTTGTAGACCTTGTCGCCGACCGCCAGATTGTGGTCCCGCCCCGGTATCTCCAGCGCTTCGCCGCGCGGAAACATCGCGGCGAGGCGATGCGGGTCGCCCGCCACCTCGTCGCGCGTGCCCACGGCGACGAGCGTCGGGCAGGCGATCGCTCGGACCTCGGCCTCATCAAGGGTCTGGCGCGAGCCGCGGATGCAGGCGGCGAGCGCCGCACGGTCGCTCTTCGTCTGGTCGGCGAAGGCGCGGAACGTGCGCTGCATCGGATCGCTCAGAGCGTTCAGGGACGGCGCCTCCATCGCCTCGGCGATGCCGAGCGGCAGGCCGACGCCTTGGACGAGACGATCGCCGAGGCCGCCGAGGATCAGCGCGCGAACGCGGGCGGGATCGGCGAGCGCGAGGAAGCTCGCGATGCGCGCTCCCATGGAATAGCCCATCACGTCGGCGCGCTCGATTTCCAGATGATCGATGAGGTTCGCCGCGTCGCGCGCCATCGCCTCCGAGCGGTAGGCCTCGGGATCGTAAAGCTTCTCGCTCTCGCCATGGCCGCGATTGTCGAAGGCGATGACGCGCCGGCCCGCCTTGGACAGGGTCTCGACCCAGCGCGGATTGACCCAATTGATGCGATGATTGGAGGCGAAGCCATGGATCAGCAGGATCGGCTCGCCGCGATCGGGCGCCTCGGGCGCGACGTCGATGAAGGCGATGCGCACGCCGTCGGAAAGGAAAGATTGAACCATGGGCAGGCCCGACGCCTTTCGTAATGGCGTGACGACAGCCATCGCCGGCCGCCATAGCGCAACACGATCAATCCCGCCAGTGCGCCGCAAGGCCGCGGTCGCCTGAGCAATTCGTCCTTGGCGAAGCTGGACAAATAGGCCTTAATGGCGCGAGGGGGGGGCAAGGAGAGGGATTGGGGTGAAAGGCGTCGCAACAGTCTCGATCGCCGCCGTCGCGCCGGCTCTCGTCGCGACGCTCGCCTCCCGCCCACGCGACGGCGCGTGAAGCGAGCGAGCCGCCTTCTCATGGAAAGAGTTCACCGAGAATGATCCCCAATCGTCCTTCCGCTCTCAATTTCGATCTCGGCGAAAGCGCCGACATGATCCGCGAATCGACCCGAGAATTCGCCGACGGCGAAATCGCGCCGCGCGCCGCGGCGATCGATCGCGACAACCAGTTTCCGCGCGACCTCTGGCCCAAGATGGGCGCGCTCGGCCTGCACGGGATCACCGCGCCGGAGGAATACGGCGGCCTCGGCCTCGGCTACCTCGAGCATTGCGTCGCGGTCGAGGAAGTGTCGCGCGCTTCGGCTTCGGTCGGCCTATCCTATGGCGCGCATTCCAATCTCTGCATCAATCAGATCGTGCGCAACGGCAACGACGCCCAGAAGCGGCGCTATCTGCCCAAGCTCATCTCGGGCGAGCATGTCGGGGCGCTGGCGATGTCCGAGCCCGGCGCCGGCTCCGACGTCGTCTCGATGACGACGCGCGCCGAAAAGAAGGGCGACCGCTACGTCGTCAATGGCGCGAAAATGTGGATCACCAACGGCCCCGTCGCCGATGCGCTGATCGTCTATGCGAAAACCGACCCGGCCGCCGGCGCACGCGGCATCAGCGCGTTCCTCATCGAGCGCGGCATGAAGGGATTTTCGCACGGGAGCAAGCTCGACAAGCTCGGCATGCGCGGCTCCGACACCTCGGAACTGATTTTCGAGGATTGCGAAGTTCCCGAGGAAAACCTGGTGGGGCAGCTCGGGCGCGGCGTCAACGTGCTGATGAGCGGGCTCGACTACGAGCGCGTCGTGCTCGCGGCTGGACCGCTCGGCATCATGCAGGCGGCGATGGACGTCGTCATGCCCTACGCGCATCAGCGCAAGCAGTTCGGCCAGCCGATCGGCGCCTTCCAGCTCGTCCAGGGCAAGCTCGCCGACATGTACGTCGCGATGAACGCCGCGCGGGCGTATGTCTATGCGGTCGCCAAGGCGTGCGACCGCGGCGAGACGACCCGCGAGGACGCCGCCGGCGCCATCCTCTACGCCGCCGAACGCGCGACGCAGGTCGCGCTCGACGCGATCCAGATTCTTGGCGGCAACGGCTACACCAACGATTACCCGGTCGGGCGCCTGTTGCGCGACGCCAAACTCTACGAGATCGGCGCGGGCACGAGCGAGATCCGGCGGATGCTGATCGGGCGAGAATTGTTCGCGAAGAGCGAATGAGCGCTCTGCCCGCGCGTCCGCGCGCCGCCGCATCCGACGCGATGCGAGCCGCCCCCGGCTCTCCCCCCGTCGAATGGCTGATCACGCCCGGCCTGACCGACTACCCACACGCCCTCGCCGAAATGGAATCGCGCGCGGACGCCATCGCGGCAGGGCGCGCTCCCGAACGCGTCTGGCTCCTCGAGCATCCCCCGCTCTACACCGCGGGCACCAGCGCCAAAGACGCCGACCTTCTCGATGCGCGCTTTCCCGTCTTTCGCACCGGGCGCGGCGGGCAGTTCACCTATCATGGGCCGGGACAGCGCGTGGCCTATGTCATGCTCGATCTCAAGCGCCGCCGTCCCGACGTGCGCGCCTTCGTCGGCGCGCTGGAGGGCTGGCTGATCGACGCGCTGCAAACGTTGGGTGTGGTCGGCGAAACGCGCGAGACCCGCGTCGGCGTCTGGGTCGCCCGGCCGGACAAGCCGCGCGGGACCGACGGCTCTGCGGCCGAGGACAAGATCGCTGCGATCGGCATTCGCGTGCGCCGCTGGGCCTCGTTCCACGGCGTCTCGCTCAATGTCGCGCCGAACCTCGCGCATTTCCAAGGCATCGTCCCCTGCGGCATCGGCGAAGCGCATTACGGCGTGACCAGCCTGAGCGATCTCGGCCACAGCGCCGCGATGGCGGATGTCGACGCGGCGCTGCGCAAGGCGTTCGAGGCGCGCTTCGGGCCGACCATTTTTGAATTTCCCGCCTGAGGCCGAATTTCGGCGGCGTAAGCGCCGCGGTCTGGCGGACGAAGCGCTCTTCGCTTAGGAAGGCGCGCCGCCGCTCGACTTCCGGGCGCCTTCCTCGACAGGCCTCGCCATGTACGCCGCCCCCAAACGAGATCGCGAACGGATCGACGGCGTGGCGGTTTTCGCCGCGGCGGCGTTCCTGACCGGCATGGGCCTGGTCGCGGCGCTGGCGCGGGTCGGCGCGCCGGACCGGCTCGTCGAAGCGCTCGGGCCGCTCATCGCCCTCTTCGGCCTTATAATCATCGGGGTGCTGACTCGCACGGCGCGGCTCGCCGATTTCCTCGCGGCGCGACGCGCGGTCCCGCCCGCCTATGGCGGGCTCGCCTTCGCGGCGACCGCCGCGGGGCTCGTCGTCGCGCTCGACGCCGGCGCGACCGGCCGAAGCCCCCTGCCCTGGCTCGCCGTCGCGCTCGGTCTGGCCGGCGCGGCGCTGATCGTCGGTCCGCTCGTTCGACGCGCAAGCGCGAGCGCGCTGAGCGACGTCCTCGCGACGCGTTTTCCCGCCGCGCCGACGCGTTGGGCCTTCGCCGTCGCGCTGTGGGCCGCCGGCGTATTGACCGCAACGGCGGGACTCGACACGGCGGTCGGCGTCATCGTCGCGCATGTCGGGCAGAGCCGGCGCGCGGCTGAAGTCGTCGTCGCGCTCTCGCTGGCGCTGACGATCGTTCCCGGCGGTTTGAAGGGCTTGCTGTGGAGCGACGCGGCGAGCGCCGGCGGCGCCCTGGCGATCGCGGCTATCGGCGCGGGTCTGGCGTGGAGCGGCGTCGGCGCGCCCGCGGCGCCGCTGGTCGAGGCGGCGGGCTCTTGGCTCGCCTTGCCGCGGGCCCATGCCGACTCGGCCTCTCTATTGTTCGATGCGGCCTGCGCGCTCGGCGTCGGCGCGTTCTTCGCCTTCGCCCCGGCGGCGATCGGCGCGCCGCCGACGCAGGCCCGGCGCGCCGGACTCCTCGGCCTTGCGTTCAGCCTCGCGGGCCTCGCGCTGGGCGCGACCAGCCTTTCCGCGTTTTGGCCCGACGCCGCGACGGCCCGTTCGCCGACCGCGAGCGCGCTCGTCGGCGCCGCGACATGGCTGCCCGCCCTCGCGCTCGCCCGCGCGGGGGTTCACGGCGCGGCCCGCGCGGCCGGCGTCGATCTCTCCACCGCCTACGCGCGCCTCACGGTGCTGGCGAGCCGCCGCATCGCCCGCATTCGCTTAATGATGCTCGTCGTCATCGTCCTGGCCGCCGTCGTCTCGGACCTCAGGCTCGTCGATCCCCCGAGAGCGATGGTTCTCGCGCTGGCGCTCAATGTCGCCCTGATCGTGCCCTCGCTCGTCCTGGCGCTGCTCTCGCGCGGGCGCTCGCCGGCGGCCTTCGCGGCCGTCGCAGCCGGCCTCGCCGTGCTGGCGCGGCGCGGCTTCGAGGCCGGGCCCTCCGCGGAACCAAGCGAGATCCTGATCGGCGCGTTGATCGCCGGCGCGACGGCGCTTCTCGTCGGCGCCGCGGTCGGCTTTTTCACGCCGGGGGCCGCCGAGCGGCGGAACGGCGAGCGCGCCGATCCGTTCATCGACCTGCCGTTCGAGGCGACCGACTGAGCCCTCAAGCCGCCAGCAGACGGCGCGCTTCCTCATAGACGCGCCGATCGCCCGCGGCGATGATTCGCCCGCCCTTCGCGGCGTCGCCGCCGTCCCACGTCGTCATCAGCCCGCCGGCGCCCGTGACGATGGGAATGAGCGCGACGACGTCGTGCGGCTTGAGGTTGGTTTCGACGACGAGGTCGACAAAGCCGCCGGCGAGCGCGCAATAGGCGTAACAGTCCCCGCCGTAGCGCGCGAGCCGGGCGGCCTGTTCGACGCGACGATAGGCCTGCCGATCCGCCTCGTCGGGGATGAGCGACGGGCTCGTCGTCATCACCGTCGCCTCGGCGAGGCCGGCGCAGGCGCGCGCGCGAAGCCCGCGCGTCGCCCACTCGCTCGGCGGCGCGTCGCCGCGCGAGGGGGCGAGGCAACGCACGCGGGCGCGGTTGCCGTCGCCGAAATAACGCTCCCGCGTGAACGGCTGCGCCATCATGCCGTAGACCGGTTTGCCACGATGCATCAGGCCGATCAGCGTGCCCCAGGTCGGCAGACCCGAGATGAAGCTCTTGGTGCCGTCGATGGGGTCGAGCACCCAGACATAGTCGGCGTCCGGCCGGTCCTGGCCGTATTCCTCGCCGATGACGCCGTGCGCGGGAAAGGTCTGCGCGATCAGCCGCCGCATCGCCGCTTCAGCGCCGCGATCGGCCTCTGTGACCGGATCGAAGACGCCGCCGCGCGACTTGTCCTCGGCCCCGATCGCGGTGCGAAAAAACGGCAGAATCACTTCGCCGGAAACTTGCGCGAGCCGGTCGACGAAGGCGGCGAAATCGACCGCGGTCATGCCGAGAGCTCCAAAACGGCGAAATAGGGTTGCATGCAGTGCATATCAGCCATTCCAACATGTTAGGGGTCGCACGCCGTCGGGCAATTGGAGCATATGTAAACCATTGTTTCGCATGTAAATATTTGTCCGCACCGATCCTGTTGTCTGGCCGGTCTGTTGCAAAATCGTCACGGCGCTGACAATCGCCCCTCGCCGGCGCAGAAATATCTTGCATTTGTTGCGATGCAAGGACATATTGTTGCGGTGCGGCATGACCTGCCGCATATGCCCTCCTTGGGCGTTTCCTCCCTAGACTCAGGCCGCCGTGGCGACATGGCGGCCTCCTTTTTTTCGGACGCCCCTATGCCCCCGGCCGCCGGCCGCCGGCCGTGCGGCGCTATGCCGCGTCCTATTCGGCCGCCAGCCGCCCTCCGCCCAATTCCTCGACGACGCGCGCCATCAACGCCTCGGCCGCCGCGAACAGCGCCTCCGCGAGCGCGCGAGCGCGCTCCAGTTTCACCATCCTGCGCTCGTCCATATAGAGCGCGCGGTTGATCTCGATCTGCACGGCGTGGCGCGAATTCGCCGGCGCGCCGAAAGTCTCGGTGATGAACCCGCCCGCATAGGGCTTGTTGCGGCGGACGCGATAACCCCGCGCGAGCAACGCCGATTCGAGGGCCTCGACGATCCAGCCGGCGGCGCTCGTCCCGAATCGGTCGCCGAGCACGATGTCGAGCGGGCCGCCCTCGGCCAAGGTCGAGGGCATGGAATGGCAGTCGATCAGGATCGAAAGCCCAAAGCGCGCGCGCGCGCGCCCGACCAATCCGCCCAGACGCTCGTGGTAAGGCTGATGGAACGCGGCGATTCGCTCCAGCGCGTCGGCGACGGAAATCCGTCCCCGGTAAATCGGCTGGGTGTCGCCGACGACGCGCGGAATGGCGCCCAGGCCCGCCGCGACGCGCAAGGAGCGCGTATTGGCGAATTCGGGGAGCGATCCCTCGAACATCTGCGGATCGAGTTCGAACGGCTCGCGGTTGACGTCGAGAAAGGCGCGCGGGAAATGCGCGCGCAGCAGCGGCGCGCCGAGCGCGACGCAGGGCAGGAACAATTCGTCGACGAAAGCGTCCTCGGAGCGGCGCAGCGTCAGCGGATCCAGTCGCGAGGCGGAAAGAAAGCGCTTGGGATAGCGCGCGCCCGAATGGGGCGAGTTGAAGATCAGCGGCGCGGTCAGAACGCGCGGCTCGACGACGTCGAACGGCGGCTGCAATTCCGCGTCCCCCGCCCACCCGTGCTCGCCCATCGCGCCCTGGTCTCCGCCGCCGGCCGCCGAACCGGCCGTCCATTTCATCATAAACGCATTCGCGCCTTACCTGGAAACGCCAACTGCAATAAAGTCGCTCCGCCTTCACTCGATTTTTACTCGATGGGGGCGATCATGGCGAGACCACTGGGGAATCTTAATGAACGCGCCGGCTGAAATATCCGCAAGAATCCTGCTCGCCGAGGACGACGGCGACATGCGCCGCTTCCTGGTCAAGGCGCTCCAGAACGCCGGCTACGTCGTCGCCTCCTTCGACAACGGGCTTTCCGCCTACAATCGCCTGCGCGAAGAGCCGTTCGAGCTGCTGCTGACCGACATCGTGATGCCGGAAATGGACGGCATCGAACTGGCGCGCCGGGCGACCGAGCTCGATCCGGAAATCAAGGTGATGTTCATCACCGGATTCGCCGCCGTGGCGCTCAATCCCGACAACAAGGCGCCCAAGGACGCGCGCGTTCTCTCCAAGCCGTTCCACCTGCGCGACCTCGTCAACGAGGTGCAGAGACTGCTTCAGGCGGCGTGAGACTTGAGGGGCGCTCGTCAAATCGGGCGGGCGTTCCGTCAAGTTTTTGGCTCCTTTCGTCAAGTTTCGTCGAGCGAACCCAACTTTTCGCGTCGCCGTTTTGCGAGAACGCAAGGGGTCGGCGGCGCTTCCCTCGGCGAAGCGCCGCGCCGGCGAATGCTTATATGTTCCGCTCCATGGACAAGCGTCGCCAAGCGCGAGGGTCTCGCTGCGCGGTGGGAAAAATGAATTAACCTAGCATAGATCCTAGTTTTTTAAAAGGACAATACAGGATTCGTCCGAATTTATCTTGCTGTGAAAATCGCAGTGAGATCAAATAAGCACTATCATACTGGACTTACGCTAATGGGGAGGTGCAATAATACGCTTATTTTTTCCGGTATGTATTATAATTTTTGCAATTATTCCAAATGCTTTAGTTTTTAATTGACTTCCGAATCAATCACCCTTTCCAGCTGTGATAATAAAACCGGTTTTGAGCACCTTTCCCTCGGGAAGCGGGACGCCAAACTCGCCGCTCGTACCAGCGCCTTGCTTTTCCAAGTCTCTGGGGTCATCTTTTTGGTCGATAGCGTAGACCGTTGCTACGAATCCAGTTTTATGGACCGCCCTGTCAGCAATATCAACAGACCGGTATACGACACATCCGAATATCTTGGGAGTAGATTTTCCTCCAATATCATCCAGACGGCTTCCTAACGATTGCGATTCGATGGTGCTGTCCGGGAACATATAGGAAAATTCGCCACCAGGGATAACGAGCCATGTATTAATCTCGCTAGAGCTAAGTTTATCGCAAAGCTCAGCTTGCTGTCCTTCCCATCCCTTGTCTGGTCCTGTTATAGTAAACGACCCAGCCCTTACAAAACCAGCCGAGCGGCCGACATTTTTTATAATATACTGAATCCGTGGGAAAAACGGTCGCCCGTCACGAAGAGTAGGTTTGCCAACGACATTGATTTCGGTGACAGTAATCCACGGGCGTTGGTCAGATTGCATGGCCTCGAGTTGCCCGCGCAGAGCTTTGGTTCCGCCCTTGGCTTCATTCCAAGCGTAATAAGCGAGAATGGCGAGGGCAAGTGTGAAAATTGCTGTAAGATAATACGGAATATTATCCGGTTCTCTGATGGATTTAGCAAGCCAGCACAAAATCGAACGGACGACTCGAGCCATACAACAAGCGAGTGCGCGAACATGTTGCCAGCAATTGCCTTTATCGCCGCTGCGACTTGTTTCGTCTCCGGCCTCAGGATGTTCGCTGTCGGCGCTCATTGGTTGGGTATTCCCTTCGTGCCGGCGGCGCTAGCACTGGTCTCTTTGTCCCACCTGTCGCATTCCAGACGTCGCTGGTCCAAAGATATCCGCGCTCAAGCGATTATCACAACGAAACTGAAATTTGGCAACATACGGCGGCAGACATTTTTTGCTGATTTTGTTTAGTGTCCCGACCACGCCGCGCTTGATCATTGAGCAAAAGCTTTCAATCGTTTGAGCATGCGGCGCGCCAACGACCTAATCGTCTTTAGAGAGGTCGACTGATACGAAGACCCGGAATAGATGAGTCGTCATGACTGGGCTTGTCCCGATCATCCACGCGGTCACGCCGCTTCGCCAGACGAAAAGCCGCACATCCTTAGCCTCTTCCTCATGGGAGGAAGCAGTCTCACGGTGTGGATGCCCGCGACAGGCGCGGGCATGACAACAGTTGCGAGTGCTCAGAAACCGTATCACTCCCCCCAGCGCGCCCGCCCTCCGCCTTGCCAAATCCATCGAAACGTCGCACGTTTCCGCTAGGAACGATCGCCTACGGAAAACGCCGACCGAATCGGCGGCCGTTTTCGGCAAGCGCGCGGCGGGGGCCGGCAAGACATGAGCGACGCTGGAAATTCCGGCCCTGGCGGTCCGATCGACCCCGGTCTCGGCGACGTCCTGTCGACCACGACGAGCGACAGTTTCACCGAAACGACGTCGACGTCCTGGCTGCAGCGGATCATCAATTCGTTCGTCGGCGCCTTGATCGGGTTCATTCTGGTCATCGCCTCGATCGTCGGAATTTTCTGGAACGAGGGCCGCGCGGTCGACACCGCGCGCGCCCTCGCCGAGGGCGCGGGAGCGGTGATCAGCGTCGACGCCGGCAAGGTCGATCCGGCCGACGACGGCAAGCTCGTGCATTTGATGGGAGCGGCGAGCGCCACGGCGCCGCTCGTCGACCCGCAATTCCCGGTCAAGGCGAACGGGCTGAAGCTGGTGCGCGCCGTCGAGATGTACCAGTGGCGCCAGGACGAACATTCGGAGACGCGCAACAAGCTCGGCGGCGGCCAGGAGACGGTGACAACCTATGCGTATTCGCGCGAGTGGAAGAGCAGCCGCAACGATTCCAGCGCGTTCCGCCAGCCGGGCGGCCACGCCAATCCGCCGATGGCTTTCGCCGGGCGGGAATTCGCCGCCGGCGACGCCAAGCTCGGCGCGTTCGCGCTGCCCGCCGACCTCATCGGCCAGTTGGGCGACGGGGCGCGGTTCGACGTCGATCCTTCGAGTCTGGCGGCCCAATCCGGGCAGACGCCCCATGAGCAAGTCGTCGACGGCGCGATCTACGTCGGCGCCAATCCCGCGGACCCGCGGATCGGCGATCTCAAGATTTCCTATTCTCTGGCGCCGAACGGCCCCGTCAGCGCCATCGCGCGGCAGGCCGGCGCCAGCCTCGCCCCTTATCAGACGAAAGCCGGCGGAACGCTCTACATCATCGATCCCGGCCAGCTCGACGCCGCGCAGATGTTCAAGCAGGCGGAGAGCGAGAATGCGGTCATGACCTGGATCATCCGAGGGGTCGCGCTCGGCGCGATGTGGATCGGCCTCGCGCTGGCGTTTTCTCCGCTTTCCGCGCTCGCCGCCGTCATCCCCTTCCTAGGGTCCCTCGTCGGCGTCGGCGCCGGGTTGGCGTCGTTCGTTCTGACTCTCGCGCTGGGGCCGCTGATGGTCGCGATCGCGTGGTTCACGGTGCGCCCGCTGATGTCGATCGTCATCGTGGCGATCGGTTTGGCGCTGGCGTTCGCCGCTTCGAGAGTGATGTCGTCGCGCCGGCCCGCGCTCGCTCCGGCGCCGCCGAAAGCGCGGTGACGGCGGGCGGGCCGGTCCGACTGCCGACCCGGGCGCCGCCGATCCGTCGTCCGCGGCGCCTTTCCCCGCCTCGGCGTGAAATGCTCCTGGGGAAATGAAGAGGTCGGACATGCGGATGGCGCGACGCTCGTTTTTCCCGCTCATCGTTTTCGCCCTCCTCGCCGCCCTGCCCCGCGGCCTGGCGCAGGAGACGCCCGTCAAGTCTGCGGAGCCCGTTGCAAGAGAAACAAGAGCGGCGCCATCGGAAAAGCCTCGGCTCCCCGCGGATTCGACCGCCGAATTCACGCTGAACGTCGCAGGCCGCAGCCTCTCGTTCAAGGCGACCGCCGGGTCGCTCCGCCTCGCCGACGACAACGGCGCGCCGCAAGCCGAGATCGCCTATGTGGCCTACCAGCTCGACGGCGCCGATTCGGCCAAGCGCCCGGTGACTTTCGCGATCAACGGCGGACCCGGCTCGGGCTCGGCCTGGCTGCAATTGGGCGCGCTTGGCCCTTGGCGCCTGCCGATGAACGACTTGTCGCCCTCCTCGCCGCCGGTCCTCGTCGACAACGCGGAGACTTGGCTCGACTTCACCGATCTCGTCTTCATCGACCCGCCGGGGACCGGCTATAGCAAAATCGTCGCGCCCGGCGAGGAGGCGAAGAAAAAGCTCTGGTCGGTCGACGGCGACGTCGACGCCTTGAGCGTCGTCATCCGCCGCTGGCTCACCGCCAACGAGCGGCTCATCTCGCCGAAGTTCATCGTCGGCGAGAGTTACGGCGGCTTTCGCGGCCCTCGCCTGGCGAAAAATCTCGCCACGGCCCAGGGCGTCGGCGTCAGCGGCCTGATCCTGATTTCGCCGGTGCTGGATTTCGGCGCCTATATCGGCGGCCCGAGCGAGCCTTTCACGCTGCTGACGCGCCTGCCCTCCTATGCGGCGGCCTATCGGGAAAAGAAGGGGCCGGTGACCCCAGGCGATCTCACCGACGTGGAGGCCTATGCGGTCGGGGACTATTTGCAGGACTGGCTGCGCGGCCCGCGCGACCATGCGGCCGTGGAACGGATGGAGCAGCGCGTCGCAGCTCTGACGGGCATGGACCCGCAAATCCTGCGGCGGTTGGGCGGCCACATCGAAAAAGACGAATTCCTGCATGAATTCGAACGCGCGCAGGGCAAGGTGCTCGCCTTTTACGACGCCTCCATCGACGCTTACGATCCGTTCCCGACCGAGGCCCGGAGCCATTCTCTCGATCCGGTCGCGTCCGGTTTCGACGGCCCGTTTTCGAGCGCGGTCACGGACCTCTACGAGCGCAAATTGGCTTGGAAGGTCGAGGATCGCTATGAGTTGCTGAACGAATCGGTCGCGGGGCATTGGGACTGGGGCGGCAAGCTCAACGCGCCGGAATCCATCACGGCTTTGCGGCAAATGCTGGCGCTGGATCCGAATTTCCGCGTTCTGATCAGCCATGGCCTGACCGACCTGCAGACGCCTTATTTCGCCACGAAACTCATGCTCGATCAAATCCCCGACTACGGCGCGCCCGGACGGCTGATCCTGAAAGTCTACGGCGGAGGCCATATGCATTATAGCCGCGACGACACCCGCAAGGCGCTGCGCGACGACGCAAGGCGGCTGATCGAAAGGCCGTGAGAAGAGCGCGGAGCGCGCTCGGCCGAAGCGCGAATGCGGATCGCGTTCCGACGTAAACCAAAGCCAAGAAATTTTCCCAGCCGCGCGTCTCCCGCGCGCGCGCCCCCTTGACGCCTCCCGCCCCGCCCCTTATCTCAGCGGCGGCCGTTAGCACTCTGTTTAGATGAGTGCTAACGGCGCTTCGCACCCAACTCAACCGGCCGGCGTGGATTCCATGCGCCGGCGAACGCGAGATAGGAAGCAAATCTCATGAAATTCCGTCCCCTGCATGACCGCGTCGTCGTCCGTCGCCTCGAAGGCGAGGAGAAGACGAAGGGCGGCATCATTATCCCGGACACCGCCAAGGAGAAGCCGCAAGAGGGCGAAATCATCGCCGTCGGCCCCGGCGGTCGCGACGAAAACGGCAAGCTGACGCCGCTCGACGTGAAGAAGGGCGACAAGGTGCTGTTCGGCAAGTGGAGCGGCACCGAAGTCAAGATCGACGGTCAGGATCTCCTGATCATGAAGGAATCCGACATCATGGGCGTGATCGCCTGATCCGGCTCCTCACCGCTCACGAATGACATTGGGCCCGCGACGGGCCAGGAGATTGAACAACATGGCTGCCAAAGACGTACGTTTTTCCACGGACGCGCGCGACAAGATGCTGCGCGGCGTCGACATCCTCGCCAACGCGGTCAAGGTGACGCTCGGCCCCAAGGGCCGCAACGTCATTCTCGACAAGTCGTTCGGCGCCCCCCGCATCACCAAGGACGGCGTCACCGTCGCCAAGGAAATCGAGCTTGAGGACAAGTTCGAGAACATGGGCGCGCAGATGGTGCGCGAAGTCGCCTCCAAGACCAACGACACCGCCGGCGACGGCACCACGACCGCCACGGTGCTCGCCCAGGCGATCGTCAAGGAAGGCGCCAAATACGTCGCCGCCGGCATGAACCCGATGGACCTCAAGCGCGGCGTCGATCTCGCGGTCGCCGAGGCGGTCAAGGACATCGCCAAGCGCTCCAAGAAGATCAAGGACTCGGCCGAAGTCGCTCAGGTCGGCACGATCTCCTCGAACGGCGACAAGTCGATCGGCAAGATGATCGCCGACGCGATGCAGAAGGTCGGCAACGAAGGCGTCATCACGGTCGAGGAGGCCAAGAGCCTCGAGACCGAACTCGACGTCGTCGAGGGCATGCAGTTCGACCGCGGCTATCTCTCGCCCTATTTCATCACCAACGCCGAGAAGATGATCGCCGAGCTCGAAGACGCCTACATTCTCATCCACGAGAAGAAGCTGTCGTCGTTGCAGCCGATGCTGCCCGTGCTCGAGGCGGTCGTGCAGACCGGCAAGCCGCTGGTCATCATCGCCGAGGACATCGAGGGCGAGGCTCTGGCCACGCTCGTCGTCAACAAGCTGCGCGGCGGCCTGAAGGTCGCGGCCGTCAAGGCGCCCGGCTTCGGCGATCGCCGCAAGGCGATGCTCGAGGACATCGCGATCCTCACCGGCGGCCAGATGATCGCCGAGGATCTCGGCATCAAGCTCGAGAACGTGACCCTTCAGATGCTCGGCAAGTCCAAGCGCGTGCGCATCGAGAAGGAGAACACCACGATCATCAACGGCGCCGGCAAGAAGAGCGACATCGAAGCCCGCGTCGGCCAGATCAAGGCGCAGATCGAGGAGACCACCTCGGACTACGACAAGGAGAAGCTCCAGGAGCGTCTGGCCAAGCTCGCGGGCGGCGTCGCGGTGATCCGCGTCGGCGGCGCGACCGAGGTCGAGGTCAAGGAGAAGAAGGACCGCGTCGACGACGCCCTCAACGCCACCCGCGCGGCTGTCGAGGAAGGCATCGTTCCGGGCGGCGGCGTCGCGTTGCTGCGCGCCAAGGCGGCGGTCGCCAAGCTCAAGAGCGACAACGCCGACGAGCAGGCCGGCATCCACATCGTCCTCAAGGCCCTGGAAGCGCCGATCCGCCAGATCGTCGAGAACGCGGGCGGCGAAGGTTCGATCGTCGTCGGCAAGATCCTCGACAACAAGTCGCAGACCTACGGCTTCAATGCGCAGACCGACACCTATGTCGACATGCTCGAAGCCGGCATCATCGACCCCTCGAAGGTCGTGCGCACGGCGCTGCAGGACGCGGCCTCGGTCGCGGGCTTGCTGATCACCACCGAGGCGATGGTCGCCGAAGTGCCGAAGGACAAGCCGGCGATGCCGATGGGCGGCGGCGGCGGCGGCATGGGCGGCATGGATTTCTGATCCATCCCCATCGGCGCTTGGCCGATTCAAGAACCGGGGGAGGCCGTTAGGCCTCCCCTTTTTCGTTTGGGCAGATGGCGGCGACGCTTCAATCCTCGCGCCGACCGACGTCGATCGCGATCTGGCCGGACGCGCGCGAAACGCATGGGCACATCTTGCGCCCGTCGCGGCGCTGATGGTCGCTCAGAAAGACGTCGCGATGATCGATGCGTCCCTCGACGTCGATGATGTCGACGGCGCACACGCCGCATTCGCCGCGGCGGCAGTCGGCCACGATCTCGACGCCGGCCGCTTCGAGCGCGTCCAGCATCGAGCGATCGCGCGGCACGGCGACCTCGATTTCTCGTCCTCGAACGCGCACGCGGAACGGTTCGGGCGCGAAGGCGCCGCTGGAGCCGAAAGTCTCGACGCGAAAGGCGCTCGGCGGACGGCCCGAGGCGCCCCATGCCCGGCGGAAATCCTCGATCATCCCGAGCGGCCCGCAGAGGTAGAGCTCGCCCCCCGCGCCGAGCCGAGCGATCTCGGCGCTCGCCTCGATCCGACGCCCCTCGCCGGATACGAAGATCTCCAGCCGATCGCCGACCGCCGCGCCGATTTCGTCGGCCAGCGCGAGGTCCGCGCGCGAACGAACGCCATAGAGAACGCGAAAATTCGCGCCGCTCGCGGCAAGGCTCGACGCCATCCCCAGAATCGGCGTGATGCCGATGCCGCCGGCGACGAGCAGATAATCGGGGCTGTCGTGGGCCAGTTCGAAACGGTTGTTGGGCGCGCCGACGGTCAGGCGCGCGCCGGGCTCGAGCGACCACATATAGGCCGAGCCGCCCCGCCCCTGCGGCTGACGCTTGACCGCGATCCGATAGCGCGCGGGGTTCCATTCGCCCACGAGCGAATAGGAGCGAACCTCCGCGCGGGCGCCGACCAAGATGGAAACGTCGATGTGGGCGCCGGGACTCCACAGCCTCGCGCCATCGAGCGGCGCGATCTCTAGGGCGAGCACGTCGCGCGCGAGCGCGCTCGTCGCGCGCACCGTGGCGTCGGTCCAGACATGTTCGGCGCGCATGCTCTCGGCCTCCCCGCGAATTCAGACGTCCGCGCTGCGGCGGATCAGCGCCGCGCCGGGCACCAGCGCAAAGCTTTCCCGGTTGCGCAGCGCGAGTTGCAAATTGCGATGGGCGAGGCGCGAGTGTTCGCGCATGATCCCTTCGGCGCGCGCGCCTTCGCGACTCTGGATCGCGTCGACCGCGGCGCAATGATGTTCCTGCGCGATCGTCAGAATGACGCGCGATTCCGGCAGAACCGATTGCGCCATGACGAAGCTGCTCGGCGAGGCGAAGGGCGAGGCGAGCGCGCGCTCGAGCAATCGGCTTAGCGCCGGGCTCGCCGCCAATTGCAACAGCAGCGCGTGAAAGCGCGCGTTCAGACGCACGTAGTTCGAGAAGCCTTCGACGCCGAGATCGGGCCGGCGCACCAGATCGTCGAGCGTGGCGACGCAATCCTTGATCGGCGCCATTTGCGCCTGGGGGACGCCGCGCTCGGCCGCCATGCGCGCGGCGGCGCCTTCCAGCACGCCGCGGACTTCGATCGCATCGAATATGTCCGCTTCGCTGAACGAGCGCACGGAATAGCCGCCCGAGGGAATCGTTTCGAGCAGCCCCTCCTCCTCCAGCCGCGCCAGCGCCGCGCGCACCGGCGTGCGCGAAACGCCGAGTTGCTCGACCGCGCTCAGCTCGGAGATGCGCTCTCCGGGCCTCAACGCGCCGGCGAGAATGCGCTCGCGCAGCGCCAGCAGCGCCTTCACGGTCTGCGGCGCGGCATCCTTGTCGGAGATCGGCGCGCTCATTCGGCCGCCATCCTCGGGGCCTGCTCCGAGGCGATCATCCGGTCGATCAGTCGCCGCGCCCACATCGCGCCGCTGTCGATGTTGAGGTTGTAGAAAACGTGATCGGGATGATCGTCGATCGCCCGCTGCTGCGCCTCCAGGATCAATTCGTCCTCACGGAAGATGCGCGAGACGCCTTCGCGCAATTCGCTGGTGAGGCGCTGCTCGGAGAGCCGGTAGTTGCGCGCGAACGCCCAGAAATAATGGCAGGCCCGGTCGGTCTCGGGCGTTATCGTATTGAGCACGAAGCCGTTGACGCCCTGAGAGCGGTCGCCCTCGGGCGCGCCGCTGCCCGCCGGCGCGACGCCGACGTCGATGGTCACCGTGCACGGCGCTTCGAAGCGGATGATCTGCCAGCGGTCGACCTTGCCGGGCTTGCCGAGCTGGCCGGCCCAGAACGGCGGCGGATCGATGTCGCGCATCCAGCGCGTGACGGTGGCGAAGCGATCGGAATGGGTGACGTCGAACGGCGCCTCGGCGACCGCGCGATTGCCGATGCTCGAGCCGTGGACGAAGGCCTCGTGAGTGAGATCCATCAGATTGTCGACGACGAGCCGGTAATCGCATTTGACGGGAATGAGCTTGCCGTCGCCCGCCCACGCCGAATCGTGGTTCCAGTGCAGGTCGGGAATCGCGGCGGGATCGGCGAGCGCCGGATCGCCCGGCCATATCCAGAGGAAACGGTGACGCTCGACAACGGGATAGACGCGCACGCTGGCCGAGGGGTTGATCGTCTCCTGCGAGGGCATGAATGTGCAGCGGCCGCGCGCGTCGAACGCCAGCCCGTGGTAGCCGCAGACCACCTCGTCGCCCTCGAGGCGCCCCAGGGACAACGGCAGCAGGCGATGCCAGCAAGCGTCCGCCAGCGCCGCGGCGGAGCCGTCCCGACGACGGTAGAGAACGATCTTCTTGCCGCATATCGTGCGCGCCAGCAGCTCCCGCCGCACCTCGCAGTCGTAGGCCGCAGCGTACCAGGCATTCAAAGGAAATGGCGGATTGGCGGCCATCGGGGTTCCCTCCGTTTTCCTGATGTATACTATCTGTATTTCTTGCTTGTCAATTTTCCGCTGCGCGAGCGCGCTCCCGTTCGGCGAAGACGCGCGCCGGCCAGGCCGCCGCAGCGCCGAAACAAGCGCCAATCTGTTGTTTTCTGCCCGTCCCGGTGGTGCGTGGGAATGCGCGCCTCCGATCGTCGGGCGTCGTCGATACGCCGCGCAAGCTAACGCTGGCCAAAGGTGGCCGAGATTTTCCGGCAGACTGTATACATTGCAGGGCTGCGCGGCTTCCGCCGCGCTTTTCTCCCTTTGGACGAACCTTGCCAAGAATTCATGGAACGGGAGCGCGCGCGCCCTTCTTTTGCGCCGGCCGGTCTGCTAGTGCGCATTCGCGTCCTTCGTCCGCGTCCTTCGTCGTTCCCCGCACAATCTCGTGGTCCCTGTCCCATGCGAACCTTGAGCCTCGCCGTCGCCGCCTTCGCGCTCGCTGCGCTCCTCGTCGGGCTCAAGCAGCCCGACACGATGACGTTCCTGCTCGCCGCCGCCGCCGCCGCGAGCGCGCTCACGGCGTTCCTCTCGACGTCTCTTTCGACGTTCCTGAAGATTTTCAAGGCGATCTTCGCGATCGAAACCATCGTCTTCGGCATCGCCTTCTTGATCGACCGGATGGGCCTATGGCCCGCGGGCTACGAGGCGTACACGCTGCCCGATAGCCTGGCGTTCGCGGTCGCGCTGTTCGGCGTGCTGGTCTACGCGATTTCCTTCATTCCGCTCGTCGACCGGATGATGAACATCGTCGACCGCTATTTCAACGCGACCGCGCCGACGCAAACCAAGGTCTGGCCGCTGCCCGCCATCGTCGTCGCGCAAAACAAGCTCGCCACGGCGAGCCTCGTCTTTCTCATCGTCATCAATCAGATCGAAGTCGCGCTCGACGTGCGGCTGTCCTATTTCCGCGCCGATTTCACCAACGCTTTGAAGAACTCCGATCAGGGCGAATTCTGGCGTCAGCTGCTCCTCGTGTTCACGCCGGTCGTCGCCGTTTTGGTCGCGAGCTACACGCTCGAATATGTCGTCACTTCGACCTTCGTCATCCGCTGGCGGCGATGGTTGACCTCCGATTACACGGCGCGATGGTTGCGTCAGGGCGTGCACTACAAGATGCTGCTCGAAGGCGGGGTCACCGACAACCCGGATCAACGCATTTCGCAGGACATTTACGCCTTCATCGACGGCACCGGCAGTACGGGAAGCGGAGCCGGCCTCTACAATTATTCCGTGGTCGCGCTGCAAAACCTGACCTCGCTGGTCTCCTATGCGATTGTTCTGTGGACGTTGTCGTCGGGGGTTACGCTGCCAGGCTTGGCGCTCGTCATTCCCGGAGTCTTGTTCTGGGTCGCGTTGATTTACACCGGCCTGGGAACCGCGGTGACGCATTCGATCGGGCGGTCGCTGACGAATCTCTATTTCGCCCAACAGCGTTTCGAGGCGAACTTCCGTTTCGGGCTCGCGCGGGCGCGGGAATACAGCGAGCAGATCGCCCTTCTCAACGGCGAGTCCTGCGAAACGACAGCCTCCAATGCCCGGTTCGGCGACGTGTACGGCAATTACATGCGCATCGTGAAAGTGCGGAAATGGCTGACCGTCTTCACCCGCAGTTACGGGCAAGCCTCCGTGCTCATTCCCTATGTCGTGGCGGCGCCGTTTTATTTTCTCGGCAAGATCAGCATGGGCGCGCTGAATCAAGTCGGCGCCGCTTTCAACGCCGTCAATGAATCGATGAATTTCTTTGTGACCTACTACATCGGCCTCGCGGATTTTCGCGCGACGTTCGAACGTCTGGCGACGTTCGACGAAGCGATCGCCCGCGCCGAGGAGGCCGGCGCTCGCGCGCCCCACGCCCTCGTCGCGCCCGCCGCCGCGACCGATATCGCCATCGACGATCTGTCCCTCGCGCTGCCCGACGGCCGCGCCCTGGCGCGCATCGACCATCTCGCCTTCACAGCCGGCGAACCGACGTTGCTCGTCGGGCCGTCCGGTTCGGGAAAGTCGACGCTGTTTCGCGCCATCGCCGGCATCTGGCCGTTCGGCCGCGGCACGATCAGCGAACCGGCCGCCGCACGCGTCATGCTGCTGCCGCAGCGGCCCTATATCCCCATCGGACCGCTGCGCGACGCCCTCGCCTATCCCGCGAGCGCCGCCGCGTTTTCCGACGAGACGTTGCGCGGCGCCCTGACGGACGCCGGCCTGCCCGCGCTCACCGACAAGCTCGACGAAAGCGACAATTGGCAAATGCGCCTCTCGGGCGGCGAGCAGCAGCGGCTCGCGGTCGCGCGGGCGCTGCTCGCCGCGCCCAACTGGCTGTTTCTCGACGAAGCGACCGCCTCGCTCGACGAAAAGAGCGAGGCCGATCTCTATCGCGCCATCGCGCGAACGCTGCCTGAGACGACCCTGGTGTCCATCGGCCACCGCTCGACCCTCGCCGCCTTCCATAAACGCCGCATCGCGCTGACGCCGCAGGTCGGCGGGCCGGCGACGATCGTGGCGGCGGAGGCGGCGGAGTAAGCGCCGCCGCCGGCGGTCGGATTACAGCGAGCGAACCAGCCGCAGCGCGCCGCGCGGCCCCTTGATGACGAGTTCGCCGTTGACGAGATCCCAGGTCGGCTGCGCCATCAGCGCCGACAGGAAGCCGAACTCGATCGCCATCGTGTCCTTGTCGCATTGCTTCTTGGTCAGGGCGTAAGGACCGACCAAGAGATGCTGATCCTTGACCGGATACATCGTCGCCGACCACGAATTGCAGCCGGTGAAGCCCGAACCGCGCAGCGCGCTGTCGATCTTGAGGCTGACGTCGAGCGTCGAGGCGATCGGTTTGCCGTTGAGTTCGCGCAGCGACCAGGTCTGGTCGAGCGGAAAGTTCTTCTGTTGCGGCGGCAGAGGCTTCGGCGGCTTGTCGTCCTCCTCGGTGCGCATCGCCGCATGCGCGGCAAAGACGCCGCCGAGCACGATCAATGTGATCGCCATCCGCGAAAGAGCGCGTTTCATGTTTCGGTCCTTGTGTTCCCGTGCGGGTCCGGTGGTCGGCGCGTCGGATATACCGAGCGGCCGGGCGACGCGCAATAACGCTCGAACGAAGCATTTTTGCGGCTTTGCGGCCTATCGCCCCTTGCGCCGCGCCTGTGCGTCACCAGATTCGGATCGGCGCGGTCCCCTCGGGGACGCGCTTCTCGCCCGCACCGCCAGAACGGGGCGCGGGCGGTCATGTCGCTTCAAAAGGAGGATGTGGTCATGCTGAACTATGATCTTTCGCCGTTTTACCGCTCCACGATCGGCTTCGACCGATTGCTGTCGCTGCTCGACAAGAGCGCCGGACTCGATACGGGCGCGCCCGCCTATCCCCCCTACAACATCGAACGGACGGGCGAAAACGCCTATCGCATCACGTTGGCCGTCGCCGGCTTCGGCGAAAACGAACTCGCCGTGGAAACCCGCGAGAACACGCTGACCGTGCGCGGTGCCAAGGACGCGCAACAGAAGAACGGCGGCGAAAAGCGCGATATGCTGTATCAGGGCATCGCCGCGCGCGCCTTCGAGCGCCGATTCCATTTGGCCGACCATGTCGCGGCGACTCGCGCGAGCTGCGAGAATGGACTGCTGCACATCGACCTCGTGCGCGAAGTTCCCGAAGCCCAGAAGCCGCGCACGATCGCGATTCAGACCGTCGGCAAGACGATCGACGTCACGCCCGCGGCCAAACAGGCCGCTTGACGGAGCGCCGCTCAGCCGCGGCTTGAAATGCGAAGGGCGCCCCGAGGGGCGCCCTTTTTCGTTCAATCCAGCGGCGTCACCGGCAGATCGTTCACCGCCTTCGATTTCGTCGGCTCACGCGCGTCCGGCGTTTCGGCGGGCGGCGGCGATTTCGTCGCCACGACGCCGGCCCCCGCGTCGGCTTTGGCCGTCGCCGCGACGCTCGGCGCCGGCATCGGGGCGGCTTGCGCCGGCGCGACGTCGGCCTTGGCGGCCAGGGACGGCGGGGGGTTCGCGGGGGGCGCCGCGTTCGCCGCCGGCGGCGTCACGGCGACCGCGATGGGCGGCGGCGCGGCGGCGGATTGGGCGCCCTGGGCGGGCGGCGGCGCCGGCGAATCGGCCGACTTGGCGGCCTGCGCGGGAGCCACGACCTTGCGCTTGGCGTCGGACGGCTTGGGTTTCTTGGTCACATCGGACGAAGTCGCGCGCGCGACGCTGGGAGCGAGAATGACGTTCGGCTTCGCCGCATCGTCGCCGCGGGCCAATTGTTGGCGGATCGAGGCCGGCGGTTCTGAGCGAGCGCTGGGAAGATCGAGCGTCTCACGCGGCGCCGGCCGATCGATTCCAGCGGGCGGGCGCGGCGCCGCATCCCACCCATCCGGCCCATCTTGATCCCAATCGCGCGGAGCGGCGTCGCGCCAGCCCGCCGGCCGAGCGCGAAACCGCTGCATGATGCGCCCCGTCTCGGCGTCGATCACCAGGCGCTCGAAGTCGCCTCGTCCCGCCGCGACATCGGCGAGATAGACGTCGCCGCGACGGACCAGCGGGCCGGTGAGCGTATAGCCGCCGGCGTCGAGCCGGCGTTCGATCTCGTAGGGCGACGCTCCGCCGCCGAAGAACGAAAATAGGCCCTGCGCCTTGGCCGCAGGCGATATTGCGAGGAGAACCGCGGCCGCCGCCGCGAAATGCGCGAAGCGCCTCAGCTTCCACGCGGCGCTCTGACTGTCGATCATGCTCCCGAACTCCCGTACCGCGCCCCAGACCGCCGACTCTTCTCTAAGAATTGCGGCGGCGGTGCGGCGCGGCGGCAATGCCGATCAGAGCGTCGACGTCCCGCTCGCTGGTTTCGAACGACGTGACGAGCCGCACCATGGCCTCCCCCGCGCGCGGGGCCTGTTCAGGCGCGATCGAGCGCGAGCTCCAATCGTAAAATTTCGCCCCGGCGGCGCGCCATCTCGACGCGAGTTCGCTCGGCGCGATGACGAAGACCTCATTGGCCTCCGTCGGCCACGCCAAGCGCACGCCCGGCGCGTAGACGAGCCCTTGCGAGAGACGCGCGGCGGCGGCGTTGGCGCGCCGCGCCAGCTCGAGCCAAAGCCCGCCCGTCAGATAGGCCTCCATTTGCGCGCCGAGGAACCGGCCCTTCGACAGCGTTTGCCCCGCGCGCTTGCGCTGGTAGGCGAAGCCGGCGGCCTTGTCGGGATCGAAAAAGATCACCGCCTCGCAGGCGAGCCCGCCGTTCTTCGTCGCGCCGAGCGACAGCGCGTCGACGCCGACGCGCCAGGTCATGGCGGCCGGCGAGACGCCGGCCGAGGCGACCGCGTTGGCGAAGCGCGCGCCGTCCATATGGACGACGAGGCCCGCCTCGCGCGCGATCGCGGCGAGCGCGGCGATTTCGTCGGGTTGATAGATCGTGCCCGCTTCGCTCGCCTGACTGAGCGACAGCGCGGCAGGCTGCGTCGTCTTGACCTGCCCGCGCGGAAACCGACTCAGCGTTTCGCGCAGCGCGTCGGGGGCGATCTTTCCCGCGGCGCCGGGAATGCCGACGAGCTTTCCTCCCGCGGTGAAGAACTCGGGCGCGCCGCACTCGTCCTCCTGGATATGCGCTTCCTCGTGGCAGAAGACGGTCTCCCACGGGCGCACCAATGCGCCGAGCGCCAGCGCGTTGGCGGCCGTGCCGGTGGCGACGAGAAAGGCGGAGACGCGGCGCTCGAAAATTTCGCCGAGACGCGACTCGGCGCGCGCGGTGTAATCGTCGGCGCCATAGGCCGGCGCGTTGACGCGGCTGGACTGGACGATCGCCTCGAGAATTTCCGGCGCCACGCCCGCGCCATTGTCGCTCGCAAAGTTCATTCGCCTGGGCCTCGTCGCGGGATTCCGCCGCGACCCGCTTTCATGCCCGCCCGACGATCGCTTGGCAATCTCCCTAACGGAAACGGTTTACCAAAAAAACTCGCTTCGACGCTCGCCGGCGTCTTGTATCCGGCGAACGTTTCTGGCATCGTCACGCAAGATAGGACAGTCGTGCTGACCATTTACCGGTCTGACCGACACAAGGCGAAGAGCGATGTCGGACGCACCGATCAAAACGGATCGAAAAAAACCCGCCGCGTGAAGCCGTCACGGCTGTCACGCTTTCGCAGCCGCACTTGTCCAATATAAGCCATCAAATAGTTCACGAACGACGGTCGGATTGGAGCGCGACTGTGCGGGGGAGTGGAGAAATGAACGCCAGGACCCAGGAAATCCAGCAAGGCCGCGACGCGCTTGGCGCTTCGCCCGCCCCCACGACCAGCGCGCCCGCGGCGCGCGGCGCCGATCCCCTGCTGCCCCGCGCCCAGGGTCTTTACGATCCGGCCAACGAGCGCGACTCGTGCGGCGTCGGCGTCGTGGCCGACATGAAGGGCCGCAAGTCGCACGCCATTCTGCAAAAGGGCTTGCAGATTCTCGCCAATCTCGACCATCGCGGCGCCACCGGGGCCGACGCGACGCTCGGCGACGGCTGCGGCGTCCTGACGCAAATTCCGCACGGCTTCTTCGCGCTCGAATGCGAGAGGCTGGGACTGAACCTGCCCGAGCCCGGCCATTACGCGATCGGGCAATTCTTCATGCCGCGCGATGCGGCGGCGCGCGCCGAAGTCGAAGCGATCGTCGAGGAAGCCGTCGTCGCCGAAGGGCAAACCGCCATCGGCTGGCGCGACATTCCCGTCGACAATTCGGACCTCGGCGAGCGGGTGAAGGCGGTCGAGCCGGTTCAGCGGCAAATCTTCATCGGCCGGCGCCCGAACATCGCCGACGAAGACGATTTCGAGCGCAGGCTGTTCATCCTGCGCAAGGTCATCTCCAATCGCGTCTACGCCTGCGGCGAGCGTCTGGCCGAATACTATCCAGTCTCGCTGTCGTGCCGCACGATCGTCTACAAGGGCATGGTGCTGGTTCACCAGCTCGCGCCTTATTACAAGGATCTGCTCGATCCGCGCTTCGAGACCGCGCTCGCGCTGGTCCATCAGCGCTTCGCCACCAACACGTTCCCGTCCTGGCGGCTCGCCCATCCCTATCGCATGGTCGCCCATAACGGCGAGATCAACACGTTGCGCGGCAACGTCAACTGGATGGCGGCGCGCCAGGCCAGCGTCGACTCGGAATTGTTCGGCAACGATATCTCGAAGCTGTGGCCGATCTCCTATGAAGGCCAATCGGACACGGCCTGCTTCGACAACGCGCTCGAATTCCTCGTGCGCGGCGGCTACTCGCTCGCCCACGCCATGATGATGCTGATCCCGGAAGCCTGGGCCGGCAATCCGCTGATGGACGAGGAGCAGCGCGATTTCTACGAATATCACGCCGCGCTGATGGAGCCGTGGGACGGCCCCGCCGCCATGGCCTTCACCGACGGGCGCCAGATCGGCGCGACGCTCGACCGCAACGGCTTGCGGCCGGCCCGCTATTTCGTCACCGACGACGGTCTCTTCGTGCTCGCCTCCGAAATGGGCGTGCTGCCCGTTCCCGAGGAAAGCATCGTCGCCAAGTGGCGCCTGCAGCCCGGCAAGATGCTGCTCGTCGATCTGACCGAGCATCGCATCGTCTCCAACGCCGAGATCAAGCAGTCGTTGTCGCGCGCCAATCCCTACCGGCAGTGGCTCGAAAAGACTCAGATCGTGCTCGAGGACCTCAATCCCGTCGAGCCGCGCGCCTCGCGCACGGACGTGTCCCTGCTCGATCGCCAGCAGGCCTTCGGCTATTCCCAGGAAGACCTCGCGTTCCTGCTCTCGCCCATGGCGACGACGGGGCAGGAGGCGGTCGGATCGATGGGCGCCGACACCCCGATCTCGGCGCTGTCGGACAAGTCGAAGCTGCTCTACACCTACTTCAAGCAGAACTTCGCGCAGGTGACGAACCCGCCGATCGATCCGATCCGCGAGGAACTCGTCATGAGCCTCGTCTCGTTCATCGGGCCGCGGCCGAACCTGTTCGACCTCGCCGGCAACGCCAAGCGCAAGCGGCTCGAAGTGCGCCAGCCGATCTTGACCAACGAGGATCTGGAAAAGATCCGCTGTATCGGCCATTTCGAGGATTCCTTCGACACCAAGACGCTCGACATCACCTACGCCGTCGAGCGCGGCGCCGCAGGCATGGACGAGGCGCTGCAACGCCTTTGCGAACGCGCCGAGGCCGCCGTGCTCGGCCGCTATAACATCATCGCCCTCTCCGACCGGGCGGTTGGGCCGGATCGCATACCGATCCCCGCCCTGCTCGCCACCGCGGCGGTGCATCACCACCTCATCCGCAAGGGGCTGCGCACAGCGGTCGGCCTCGTCGTCGAGACTGGCGAGGCGCGCGAAGTGCATCACTTCGCCTGCCTGGCGGGCTACGGCGCGGAGGCGATCAATCCCTATCTCGCCTTCGAGACGCTGACCGCGATGGCGAAGGATCTGCCCGAGGAAGTCAGCGCTTACGAAGTCGTCAAGCGCTTCATCAAGGCGATCGACAAGGGCCTGCTCAAGGTCATGTCGAAGATGGGCATTTCGACCTACCAGTCCTATTGCGGCGCGCAGATCTTCGACGCGGTCGGCCTGTCCAGGGCCTTCGTCGACAAGTTCTTCTTCGGCACGGCGACGCGGATCGAAGGCGCGGGCCTTTGCGAGATCGCCGAGGAAACCGCGCTGCGCCACGCCGAGGCGTTCGGCGAATCGCCGGTGTTGCGCACGGCGCTGGAGGTCGGCGGCGAATACGCCTATCGCCTGCGCGGCGAGGCCCACTGTTGGACGCCGCAAACCGTCGCGTTGCTGCAACATGCGGTGCGCGGAAACGCCAAGGACCAGTACGACGCCTACGCCAAGCTGCTCAACGAGCAGAGCGAGCATCTCCTGACGATTCGCGGCCTGTTCCGTCTGCGCGAGGCCCAAGAGGACGGCCGACAGGCCGTGCCGCTCGCCGAGGTCGAACCCGCCGCGTCGATCGTCAAGCGCTTCTCGACCGGCGCCATGTCGTTCGGCTCGATCTCGCGCGAGGCGCACACGACGCTCGCGATCGCGATGAATCGCATCGGCGGCAAGTCGAACACCGGCGAAGGCGGCGAGGAGCCCGAGCGGTTCAAGCGTCTGCCAAACGGCGATTCGATGCGCTCGGCGATCAAGCAGGTCGCTTCGGGCCGCTTTGGCGTGACGGCGGAATATCTCGTCAATTCGGACATGATCCAGATCAAGATGGCGCAGGGCGCCAAGCCCGGCGAAGGCGGGCAATTGCCGGGCCACAAGGTCGACGCAGTGATCGCCAAGGTGCGCCACTCGACGCAAGGGGTCGGGCTGATCTCGCCGCCGCCGCACCATGACATCTATTCGATCGAGGACCTCAAGCAGCTCGTCTACGATCTCAAGAACGTCAACCCGATGGCGCAGATTTCGGTCAAGCTCGTCTCCGAGGTCGGCGTCGGCACGGTCGCGGCGGGCGTCGCCAAGTGCAAGGCCGATCACGTGACGATCTCCGGCTTCGAGGGCGGCACCGGCGCCTCGCCGCTGACTTCGATCAAGCATGCGGGCTCGCCGTGGGAGATCGGCCTGGCCGAAACCCACCAGACGCTGGTGATGAGCGGCTTGCGTTCGCGCATCGCCGTGCAGGTCGACGGCGGCGTGCGCACCGGACGCGACGTCGTCATCGGCGCGCTGCTGGGCGCCGACCAATTCGGCTTCGCCACCGCGCCGCTGATCGCCGCCGGCTGCATCATGATGCGCAAGTGCCATCTCAACACCTGTCCCGTCGGCGTCGCCACGCAGGATCCGGTGTTGCGCAAGCGCTTCGTCGGCCAGCCCGAGCACGTCATCAACTTCTTCTTCTTCGTCGCCGAGGAAGTGCGCGCGCAGATGGCCGCGATGGGCTATCGCTCCTTCGACGAATTGATCGGCCAGAGCCAAATGCTCGACAAGGCGCGGCTCGTCGCCCACGCCAAGGCGCGCGGGCTCGATTTCTCGAAGCTGTTCTACAAGCCGACGCCGTGGCCGAGCGATGCGGTCCATCATTGCACCGAGCAGGATCACGGACTCGATCATGTGCTCGACCGCCGCTTGATCGCCCAGACCCGTGAGGCCGTCGAGTACGGCAAGCACGTCCGCCTGGAGATGGCGATCCGCAACTCGGATCGTTCGGCCGGCGCCATGCTGTCGGGCGAGATCGCGCGACGCTACGGCCACGCGGGCCTGCGCGACGAAGCGATCCACATCAAGTTCAAGGGCACGGCCGGCCAGAGTTTCGGCGCCTTCCTGGCCAAGGGGGTGACGCTCGAATTGGAGGGCGAAGCCAATGACTATGTCGGCAAAGGCCTGTCGGGCGGCCGCATCGTCGTCTATCCGCCCAAGGAGGCGGTCAAGCTCGTTCCCGAGCGTTCGATCATCGTCGGCAACACCGTGCTCTACGGCGCCATCGCCGGCGAGTGCTATTTCCGCGGCGTGGCGGGGGAACGCTTCGGCGTGCGCAATTCCGGCGCCATCGCCGTCGTCGAGGGAGCGGGCGATCACGGCTGCGAATACATGACCGGCGGCATCGTCGTCGTCATCGGCGAAACAGGGCGCAATTTCGCCGCCGGCATGTCCGGCGGCATCGCCTATGTGCTCGACGAATCCGGTGATTTCGCCCAGCGGTGCAATCTCTCGATGGTCGAACTGGAGCCGGTGGCCGCCGAGGAAGAGGTCATGCAGCGCCACCATCATTCCGGCGGCGATCTGCAGGGCCATGGCCGCGTCGACGTGATGAGCGACATGAGCCGCTTCGACGCGGAGCGCCTTCATCAATTGATCGCCAATCACGCGCGCTACACCGGCTCGGCGCGGGCGCGCGAAATCCTGGAGAATTGGGAATCGACGCTGCCCAAATTCCGCAAGGTGATGCCGGTCGAGTATCGCCGCGCGCTCGCCGAATTGGCGGCGAGCCGGTCGAGCGAAGTCCTGCTGGCGGCGGGCGAATAGGGAAAGCCGCCTCCCCCCGCGTAGGGGAGGTTTCGGCGGGGTTCGCGCTGTGCCCAGTCGATTGACGCCCGTGGCGCGAAAATTGCGAAGCGATCAGACCTCGGCCGAAAAGAAATTTTGGACGGCGCTTCGTCGGCACGGGGTTGAGGGGTTTCGATTTCGACGGCAAGTCGCGCTTTTTAGATTCGTCGTCGATTTCGCTTGTTGCGAGGCGCGCCTCATCGTCGAAGTCGATGGCGCGACGCATTCGACGGAATCTGAAGTTGCGAGGGACGCGCGAAGCGATGAGATATTGCGGGCGAACGGCAATTCTGTTTTGAGGTTCACGAACGACGAGGTTTTTCATAACATCGACGGTGTCGTGGAAACGATACGTCCGAAATTGAATGAACTTCGACCGCGAGTGACGGACGCCTCGCTGTAGAAGCGAACGGAAATCCCCTCCCCCCACAAGGGGGAGGGGGAAGAAGGGCGCGTGAGGCCGAAGTAAGGTCCCGTGGATCTCGGCGTCAGAATATCAAATTCAGAGTGGCATCTAAGGGCGACGACGGCATGGGCAAGGTGACGGGTTTTCTAGAAATCGACCGCACGGATCGGCGTTACGCGCCCGCCTCCGACCGCATTCGGCACTACCGCGAATTCGTGCTTCCGCTCTCGGAGGAATCGACGCGGAACCAGGCGGCGCGCTGCATGAATTGCGGCATTCCCTATTGCCACAACGGTTGTCCCGTGAACAACCAGATCCCGGACTGGAACGATCTGGTCTATCGCGGCGACTGGCAGGAAGCGGCGCGAAACCTGCACAGCACGAACAATTTTCCCGAATTCACCGGCCGCGTCTGTCCGGCGCCGTGCGAGGCGTCCTGCACGCTCAACATCCAGGACGCGCCCGTCACCATCAAGACGATCGAATGCGCGATCGTCGACCGCGCTTGGGCCGAAGGCTGGATCAAGCCCGAGCCGGCTGCGCGCGCGACCGGCAAGCGCGTCGCCGTGGTCGGTTCCGGACCGGCGGGGCTCGCCTGCGCCCAGCAACTCGCGCGCGCCGGCCATGAGGTTCACGTCTACGAGAAGCACGCCAAGGCGGGCGGCCTGTTGCGTTACGGCATTCCCGACTTCAAGCTCGAAAAGCGTCACGTCGAACGGCGCGTCGAGCAGATGAAGGCGGAGGGCGTCATCTTCCACTGCAACGTCTTCGTCGGGCGCGACGTCGGCGCGAAGTCGCTCGTCGATTCCTACGACGCCGTCGCTCTCGCCGGCGGCGCCGAGGCGCCGCGCGATCTGCCGGCGCCGGGCCGCGACCTCGCCGGCGTGCATTTCGCCATGGATTTCCTGCCTCAGCAGAACCGCCGAGTCTCCCGCGAACCGATCGGGACCAACGAGCCGATCGTAGCGGCCGGCAAGAACGTCGTCGTCATCGGCGGCGGCGACACGGGATCGGACTGCATCGGCACCTCGATTCGCCAGGGCGCGCTCAAGGTGACGCAACTCGAAATCATGCCGATGCCGCCCAAGCAGGAAGACAAGATGCTGAACTGGCCGAACTGGCCGCTGAAGCTGCGCACGTCATCGAGCCACGAGGAAGGCGCCGAGCGCGATTTCGCGGTGATGACGCGCTCGTTCCTGGGCGAGAACGGCGTCGTGACCGCAATCGAATGCGTGCGCGTCGACGAGCGGATGCAGCCGATCGCGGGGAGCGAATTCCCGTTGAAGGCCGATCTCGTGCTTCTCGCGATGGGCTTCGTCTCGCCGGCGCGCGAGGGGATGCTGAACGAACTCGCCGTCGCGCTCGACGCGCGCGGCAATGTCGCCGCCGACACGACGCGCTACGCCTCCAGTCATGAAAAGGTCTTCGCTTGCGGCGACATGCGGCGCGGCCAGTCGCTGGTCGTCTGGGCGATCCGCGAGGGGCGCCAATGCGCCGCCGCGATCGACGAGACGCTGATGGGCGCGACCGTGCTGCCGAGGTGAGCGCGGCGCGCCGCGCCCATGCCGAGGCCGGCGTGGGTCAGGCCACCTCGACGACCTTGAAGGGCATGAGCTGGCCGTCTTCGCGGATCGAGACATATTCCCCGACGCGGAAGACATGGTCGCCAAAGCGATAGCCGGCTTCCTCGTCGCCGCGGTAGGCGGCCGTTTCGTATTCGAACGACCAGGTGGAGCCGCCGGGCCCGCCCGGGCGATGCGCCAGAAGGCCGCGCTGCGGCGGCTCGTCGCCCCAGAAGCGATGCACGAAACATTCGCTGCGACGAGCCTTCCACGCCTCCACGTCGATCCGTCCGGATTCCGTCAGCGGCGCGAGGAACTCATAGCCGTGCCGCATCGAACCCTCGGGAAATTCTTTCGAGCGCGCGGCTTGCAGCGTCACTTTCTTCAACGCGGATCGGACGGTCGCGGTCATATTTCTCTCCTTCTGATGGGTTTCTTTTCCGGGCGCGGCGAACCCGCGACACACGCGAATTAAAGCAATGAGGCTTTCTTGCCGCTGCGCACCACCATCACCGTGCAGGACGCGTGGCGCACGATGGCGGCGGCGCTCGAGCCCAGGAGGTAGGTCGCCATCGAGCGCTTGTGCGCGCCCACGATGATGAGATCGGCCTGCCATTCCGCGGCCTCGGCCAGCAATTCGGGATAGACGCCGCCGATGCGCACGACGGTCGTGAGCGTCTCTTTCGGTCTGTCGATCGTCGCCGCCATTCGCTCGAGTTCCGATTTCTCGTAAACGCCGAGTTCGTCGTAAACCGACTGCGGGATCACGGCCATCGGCGAAGCGACGATGATGGGGCTCGTCACGTGGATCAGCCGGATATTCGAGTTGAAGGCGTTGGCCATGCCCACGGCTACGTCGATCGCCTCCTTGGCGATTTCCGGTTCGGAGATATCGATGGGCAACAAGATTTTCCCAAACATGGCCATTCTCCTCGTCGCCGCGCCGACGCCGCCGCGCGATTGGGAATGTCTTCCCGCGACAGCGCTCTTGGGCGCAAGGATGTGCGCCCGGCGACCGCCAAATCATTGATGCAGCTCAACCAGTTCCGAGTTCGAGCGGCCCGATGACCGTCGCCGCCCCTTCCCTGGCCGCCGGCGCGGATTCGTCTTTCGCATGGCTTGCCACGAGCGCCCCGGCAGCGCAACATAACCTCACCATTATCGACCCTCGCACGCTGGCGAGGCAACGTTGATCGGCGAGGGAGGAAGCGAGTATGAAACGGGCCAAGACTGTATTGGCGTTCGCGGGCGCGCTGTGCGCGTATATTTGCGCGGCGAGCGCGTTCGCCGATGCCAATAAGGTGGTGATCGGCGACATCGACGACATGTCCGGCCCCTACGCCGACGTGATCGGTCCCACCGGCGTCGAAGCGGTGAAAATGGCGATCGCGGATTTCGGCGGCTCGGTGCTGGGACAGCCGATCCAGCTGCTGACCTACGACCATCAAAACAAGCCGGACCAAGGCGTGCAGAAGTTCCGGGAATGGGCCGACCAGGACGGGCTCACGATGTTGCTCGGGGGCTCGAACACCGGCGTCAGCCTCGCCATCAACGCGGCGGTCAGGGATAAGAAGGTCCCGTTCTTCGCCATCGGCGCGGCGGGCGCTTCGCTCACCGGCAAGGATTGCACGCCTTACACCATGCATTACGGCTACGACACGACCGCGCTGGGCAACGGCACGGCGAAGACGGTCCTCAACGAGGGCGGCAAGTCGTGGTTCTTCCTCACGGCCGACTACGCCTTCGGCACGCAGCTGCAAAACGCCGCGGCCAGCGTGGTGACGGCGAACGGAGGATCGGTGGTCGGATCGGTGCGCGTGCCGCTCGGAACCTCAGATTTCGCGTCCTATTTGTTGCAGGCGCAGAGTTCGGGCGCGCAGGTTCTCGGCCTCGCCAACGCCGGCACCGACTTTTCCAATTCGTTGAAGGCCGCCAATGAATTCGGCATCGCCAAGACGATGAAGCCGGCGGCGCTGCTCGTGTTCCTTAGCGACATCAAAGCCATCGGCCTCGACGCCGCGCAGGGCCTCTATCTCACGGACGGCTGGTATTGGGACCTCAACGACAAGACCCGCGCTTTCGCCACGCGGTTCTTCGCCAAGACCAACCGCGAGCCGACGATGCCGCAAGCGGCGGTCTATTCGGCTACGCTGACCTATCTGAACGCGGTCAAGGCGGCCGGCTCCACCGATCCCGACAAGGTCATGGACGAGCTGCACAAGGCCAAGATCGACGACATGTTCACCTCGAACGGCGTGATCCGGGCCGACGGCTTGTTGCAGCACGACATGTACGTCATGCAGGTCAAGAAGCCGTCGGAGTCGAAGGGCCCCTGGGACTTCTACAGCCTCGTTCAGACGATGAAGGGCGAGGAGGCCTTCGGCAAGCTCGCCGACTCGACCTGCCCGCTGGTCAAGAAATAACCCTTGGCGCGTCGCGCCGGCCCCGGCAGGCGCGACGTTCCTCAGTGCTCCAGGACATATTGGCCCGGCGCGGGCTCGACCGGCGGATGCCGCTTCGAGCCCATCGCGGGCGGCTCGACGCGCTCGCTGGCGCGCGCGTCGAGCCAGGCGGACCAGGTCGGCCACCACGAGCCCTCGCGGCGCTCCGCGCTCGCCTGCCATTCGTCCGGCCCGACATAATGGTCGCCGGGTTCGCGGCGGCCGATCCAGAAATGCCGATTCGCCAGTCCGGGCGGACTCACGACGCCGACGTTGTGACCGCCCGAGGCGAGAACGAAGGTGATGTCGGCGTCGTTGAGCACATGGATTTTGTGCACCGAGCGCCAGGGCGCGATGTGATCGCGTTCCGTCGCGAGCACAAACAGAGGCGCGCGGATATCGCTGAGCGCGACCGGCCTGCCGTCGGCGGGGAATTTGCCCTCGGCGAGTTCGTTGCGCAGGAACAGGCGCCGCAGATATTGGCCGTGCATGCGCGCCGGCATCCGAGTCGCGTCGGCGTTCCAGGCCATGAGGTCGCTCGGATGCTCGCGCTCGCCCAGGAGATAGGACTTGACCAGTCGCGACCAGATGAGATCGTTGGAGCGCAGGAACTGAAAGGCGCCCGCCATCTGGCTGCTGTCGAGATAGCCCTGCGCGCGCATGACGTCGTCGAGGAAGGCGAGCTGATCCTCAGTGATGAACAATTGCAGCTCGCCCGCCTCGGTGAAATCCGTTTGCGCGGCTAACAGCGTCACGCCGGCCAGCCTGTCGTCGCCGTCTCGCGCCATCGCCGCCGCGGCGATCGCCAGCAAGGTGCCGCCGAGGCAATAGCCGCACGCTTGGGTCTTCGCGCCCTTGCAAATATCGCCGATCGCGTCCAGCGCCGCCATCACGCCTTTGACGCGATAGTCGTCGAGCGAAAGATCACGAAATTCGGCGGTCGGATTGCGCCAGGAAATCGCGAAAACGGTGTGTCCCTGACCGACGAGGTAGCGGATCAGGGAATCCTCGGGCTTCAGGTCGAGGATATAGTATTTCATGATCCAGGCCGGAACGATCAGCACCGGCTCGCGTTCGACTTGCGGCGTCGTCGGCGTGTATTGGATCAGTTCGATTAGGTCGTTGCGCAGGACGACGGCGCCCGGAGTGGCGGCGACGTCGCGCCCGACGTGGAACGCCTCGGCGCCGCCGCCGCCGAGGAACGCCGATCGGACGTCCGCGACGAAGTTCGCCGCCCCCTCGAGGAAATTGCCGCCCCCCGTTTGCTGGGTCGCGCGGATGATCTCCGGATTGAGCCACGGCACGTTCGAGGGCGAAAACATGTCGACCCATTGGCGCACGCCGAACGCGACGACGCGCCGATCGCCTTCGCTGATTCCCCGCGGGGCCGCCACCGCCTCCGCCCACCATTCCTCGGCGAGCAAGAACGCCTGGGCGTAGAGATTGAACGGCGGCTGGCTCCAGGCGGGATCCTGGAAGCGATGGTCGCCTGGTCGTGGCGTGATCGCCGTCTGGCCCATGATCGCGTCGCCGAGCCGGACCGCGTCGCGGACGGCCTCCGCGGCCAGTTGCGCGCGCCGAAACGGCCCATTGGCGAGATGGGCGCCCCAGTCGAGATAGGCGAGCCCCTGCGCAATCGGCGAAAGGCCGCCCGAGGCGCGCCCTTGCGCAGCGTGAAGCAGCCCGTCGAGAACGGTCGCGCCGCGCCAGAACGCATCCGCCCACTTCGGCGGGGCTTGCGGCATGGGAGCGGCTGCAGCCGCTGTCGTCGCAACGTCCGAATCCATCGCCAATCCCTTGCGTTCTCGCGGCCGTTGCGACCGCGGCTCAGTGGGACAAGAACACCGGCACGGTCATGCTGCCCAGCAGCGTGCGCGTCACGCCGCCCAGGATCGCCTCGCGAATGCGCGAATGGCCATAGCCGCCCGCCACGATCATGTCCGCGCCCATGTCGGCGGCGTGGGAAAGCAGCATATTGGCGGGGTCGCCTTCGCCGGGAATGCGCCGGAAACTCGCCGCGACGCCCCGCCGGGCGAACTGGCGCGCGATGCGCTCGCCGCCCGAAACGACGAATTGCAATGCGCTCGCGGAGTTCGCGGCGACGATTTCGACATGTTCGGCGCGTTCGAGCAAAGGCGCGGCGTCGCCGATCGCGCGCCCGGCGGCCGCGCTGCCGTCCCAGGCTACGACGATCCGTTCGAAACGCGCCGGCTCGCGCTGTATGCCGGGCACGACGATCACGGGGCGTCCGCTTTCGGCGATGACCGCGCCGGCCAAGTCGTTCAGGTTCGGCGGTTGTCCCGGCTCGACCTGCTCGACGACGACGAGCGCGAAGCAGCGAGCGAATTGCGGCACGTCTCTAGGCTGGGGATTGTTCGGATCGTCAAAACCTAGGATTTCGGCCTCCACGCCGGCCGCCTTGGCGCGTGCGCCGAAATCCTCGAGCATTTGCCGGGCCCGCGCGTCCCGCGCCTCATTGTCGCCGCGGGCGTATTCGAGGCGCGCCTCGAGCGACCCGTCGCTCATCAGGGACGCGTCGCGCCGCGGCCGCGCCACGGTGACGCGCGATTCGAACCGTCGCGCGAGCGCGAGGACGTAAGGCGCCGCCGCCTTGTCGGATTCTTCGAGAACGACGAGGATATCTTTGAGCATTTTCGGGCCCGCGAAAATCGGATGAAGGTGAATCGAAGTCCTTTTCCCACGCCCTTCGAGCCGGTCGTTGATTTACCGCAATGGGGCCGCGACGGTCAAAGTCTTCGCCGCCGGGCCGGCCGTTAACGCTTTGTTGGGGCTGAATCGAGTTTGGCGAACGAAGCGTAAAAAAGAACGGTAAAATTCTCATCGTTCGCTCGCCGCGCGGACGTGAGGAGCACTTGTCATGCGCCGCTTCGCCTCGTCGCTTTTGCCGCTCGCCCTTTTGCTCGCCGCCTCCCAAGCCGAGGCGGCCGATCTCTATCGAACGGACACCGGCCCCAACGGCGCAGATTTTTCGGGCGTCGAACTCGGCCCGGACCTGGGAGTCGCGCTGGGCTCGGCGAGTTCGGCCAATATTTCCGGCCCTGCCGGAGGCGCGCATGTCGGCTACAATTTCCAAGCCTCCCAACTGGTCGGCGGCGTCGAAGCGGACGCGATGTTCAGCTCGATCAGGAGCGGAACGCTGGGGACCGCGTCCTTCAACCAGGATTTCCTGTCCTCCGCGCGCGTCAAGGGCGGCTACGCCTTCGGCAACTTGCTCGCCTATGGCACCCTCGGCTGGGCCTGGTCGACGACGAGTTATCGGGACCTCGGCGTCTCCAGCAGCGAGACCGTCAAGGGCGTCGCCTTTGGGCTGGGCGCCGAATATGCGATCACGCGCAACGTTTCGCTGCGGGGCGAATTGCTGCGCTACGACTTCGGCGCCGCGAACTACGCGACGCCTTTCGCATCGCAAACGCTGACGACATCGACCAATGTGGTGCGCATGGGCGCGAGCGTGCATTTCTGACGAACGCGCCCCGGGGGAATCGAACGCGCTATCGGACCGCCGGCAGATCGGCGCGCGCGCCCCATTCGGCCCACGACCCGTCATAGAGCCGGCCGAGCGGCCTGCCGAGCCGCGCGAGCGCCAGCGTCAGGATCGCGGCGGTCACGCCCGATCCGCAGGTCGTGATGATCGGCCGATCGAGATCGACGCCCGCCGCGGCGAAAGCGGCGGCGAGCGCTTCGGGCGACTTGAGGGACCCTGCGGCCAACGCCTCGGCCGAAGGCACATTGAGCGCCCCGGGCATGTGACCGACATGGACGACCGACCACGGCTCCGGCTGGCGCCCGGCGAAGCGCCCCGCCGCGCGCGCGTCGACGACCGTCGCCGAGCGATCGGCGAGCGCCGAGCGCACGTCTTCGAGACTCGCCACGAGGCTGGAGTCGCGGCGCGCCGAAAAGATTTTGGGCTTCGGCGACGCCTCGCCCGCCTCCAACCTGTGTCCGGCCGCGATCCACGCCGGCAGGCCGCCGTCGAGAACCCAGACCTGCCGATGGCCGAAAACGCGGAACATCCACCACGCGCGCGGCGAGGAAAGCACGCCGTCGCCGTCGTAGACGACGACGCGGTCGCGGTCGCCGACGCCGAGCGCGCCGACCGCGCGCGCGAAAGACTCGGCGTCCGGCAGCATATGCGGCAGCGCCGTCGAGTGATCGGCGATGGCGTCGATGCTGAAATACGCCGCCCCGGCGATATGTTCTTCGAGAAATTCCGCGCGGCCGTCGCGCCGCGTCGCCGGCAGATACCAGGACGCGTCGAGAACGACGAGGTCCGGCGCCCCGATAGTCGCGGCGAGCCAGTCGACCTCGACGAGCGGCGATGAAGGCGGGGCGGCGTTCATGGCCAGGCGATCTCCATTGGGCGCGGCAGAGCGCGCCCTATCGGCCGGTTTGCGCGCGATGGCGCAGAAACGCGTCGGCGAGAACGCAGGCGACCATCGCCTCGCCCACCGGCGCGGCGCGGATGCCGACGCACGGGTCGTGCCGACCCTTGGTGACGATCTCGGTGTTCTCGCCCGAGCGCGTGATCGTGCGCCGCGGCGACAGGATCGACGAAGTCGGCTTGACCGCGAAGCGCGCGACGATCGGCTGACCCGTGGCGATGCCGCCGAGTATTCCGCCGGCGTGATTGGAGAGGAACGCCGGCCGGCCGTCATTCCCGACGCGCATTTCGTCGGCGTTCTCCTCGCCCGAAAGCTCCGCCGCCGCGAAGCCGTCGCCGATCTCAACGCCCTTGACCGCATTGACGCTCATCAGCGCGCTCGCCAACTCGCTGTCGAGTTTGCCGTAGATCGGCGCGCCCCAACCGACCGGAACGCCCTCGGCGACGATCTCGACCACCGCGCCGACCGAAGAGCCGGCTTTTCGCACTTCGTCGAGATAGTCGGCGAAGCGCGCCGCCGCCTCGGCGTCGGGACAGAAGAACGGATTGCGGGCGGCCTCGTCCCAGTCCCAACGGGCGCGGTCGATCCTCAGCTTGCCCATCTGCACCAGCGCGCTGCGAATGGTGACGCCGGGAATGATCAGGCGGGCGATCGCCCCGGCGGCGACGCGGGCCGCCGTCTCGCGCGCTGAGGAGCGCCCGCCCCCGCGATAGTCGCGAATCCCATACTTGGCTTCGTAGACGTAGTCGGCGTGGCCGGGACGGTATTTGTCCTTGATGTCGCTGTAGTCCTTGGATCGCTGATCGACGTTTTCGATCAAGACGGCGATCGGCGCGCCGGTCGTCACCTGCCGTCCGCTGCGCTCGTCGACCATCACTCCGGAGAGAATGCGCGCTTCGTCGGGTTCGCGCCGTTGCGTGGTGAAGCGGGATGTCCCGGGACGCCGACGGTCAAGATCGGCCTGGATGTCGGCGACATCAAGCGGGATCAGCGGCGGACAGCCGTCGACGACGCAGCCGATTCCCGCCCCGTGGCTTTCGCCGAAGGTGGTCACGCGGAAGAGATGGCCGAAACTGTTGTGGGACATGCGCAACGCTCCGCCGCTTCTTACGGAGCCGCCGCTCCGGCGTCAAACCGGCGTCGAGGACGCGCGAGCGGGCGGCCGTCTCGGGAAAGCTGCGTCAGTTCGCCGCGGTGAAATCGATTCCGCGCGGAGGAGGCGAAGCGCGACCTCGGAGATCGTTCATCGCCAATTCATGTTCGATTAGCCATTGAATGCACGAGTCGATCACATGTTCGCAGACTCGCAATGGAGAAACAAAAATGCTGAAGAAGCTCGCCGCCATCGGCCTGGGGGCCGCCCTCATCCTCTCGCCCGTCGTCACGATGGCGCAGACCACGCCCGCCACTGACACCACCGCCGCTCCCGCCGCCGCCGCTCCGGCCGCCACGCCGATGAAGCCGATGGCCCATAAGGTGAAGCACAAGGCCAAGGCGAAACACGTGGTCAAGAAGCCCGCGGTCAAGAAGCCCGCGGTCAAGAAGCCGGCTCCGGCCGCCGCCCCGGCCGAGGCGCCGAAGTCGTAATTCGCGTCGACGCGTGAACTTCGGACGCGGGCGAGAAGCCCCGTGTCCGAGGGGCTGACGCCAACGGCCGCTTTCGCTCGACGGGCGAGGCGGCCGTTTCCTTTCGAGAAGGGATCGATCGCTCCGCGGCGCTTGTCGAGCGCCGCCCCTTTCGCCTCACGCGCCTCCCGTGCCAAAATCCATCAAACAGGAGCGCGGCATGGCGCAGGTCGATTTCTGGTACGAGTTCGCCAGCACCTATTCCTATCCCGCGGCGATGCGAATCGAGGCGCTCGCCGCCGAGCGGGGCGTCAAGGTCGCCTGGCGCCCGTTCCTGCTCGGCCCGCTGTTCGCCGAACAAGGCTGGCGCGATTCGCCGTTCAACATCTATCCGGCCAAGGGCCGCTATATGTGGCGCGACATGGAGCGCGTCTGCGGCGCTCTCGGCCTGCCCCTGCGGCGGCCCGACCCGTTCCCGCAAAACAGCCTCCTCGCCGCGCGCGTCGCGCTCGCGCTCGAAGGAGAGAGCCGCGCCGCTTTCTCGCGCGCCGTCTACCGCGCCGAGTTCGCCGAAGGCCGGCCGATCGGCGAACCCGCCACCCTCGCGGCCGCGCTGAACGAGATCGGCGTCGAACCCGAGGCCGCGCTGGCGCGCGCGCAGGACGGCGCTGTCAAGGAGCGGCTGAAAGCCGAATGCGCGCTCGCCAAAAGTCTCGGCCTGCCCGGCGCGCCGTGCCTCGTCGCCGAGGACGGCGAGATCTTCTGGGGCAACGATCGGCTCGAACAGGGGCTCGACTGGGCGATCGGCGCGCCGGCGCGCTGTTCTCGCGAGGAGACCGGACGCAAGGAGGCCTGACGGTGAAATTCGCCCGGTTCGCGATATTCGCGGCGCTCGTCTGTTGGCTCGCCGCGCTGGCGGCGCCCCACGGCGCGCGCGCCGAGGACCGTTGGGTCGTCTATGTCAACGACCGCTACGGCACGAGGGTCTCCTATCCCGCGCCGCGCTTCGCGATGCAGCCGCCGCCCGCGAACGACGACGGCCGCACCTTGATCGCCGCCGACGGCGCCGAGATCCTCGTTTTCGCCGCCAACAACGTCGCCGGCGACACGCTCGCCTCGAAGCGGGCGGCGCTCGGCGGCCCGGACTATGCGCGCACCACCTATCGCGCCAACGGCGCGAACTGGTTCGTCGTCTCCGGCGCCCGCGATATCGGCGGCGTCGACTCGGTTTTCTACGAGAAGTATATCCTCTCGCGCGACGGCGGCGTCTTCCACAGCCTCGTCGTCACCTATCCGAGCGCGCTGAAGGGACGCTACGATCCGATCGTCGCGCGCGTCGCCGCTTCGTTCGCCAGCGGCGAGTGAGGGCGTCGTCCGGCGCCGACCCCGGGCCTTGAATTCGTGGATATGCGGACGCTGAGGTAAGCTGGCCCGCGAATCGCCTTCAGCTCGGCCTTCGATCCCGGCGGAGCGCAGGACCGATCGCGAAACGACGGAGACGCGGATCGTGCGCCCTGACCCAGTGACGAGCAACATTGCGACGCGGCGTCTGCGCGGCGCCGTCGATCCGATCGGCAATCTTCTTTCCGAGGCGTTTCATCTTCTCGGCCTGTTCGCGATCGGCGCGGCGACGGTCTGGGCCGCCGCGGCCGCCTTCATGGCGATGATCGCCAAGGGCCATGCCTCGCTCGAGGATCTGCTGCTGCTGTTCATCTACCTCGAAATCGGCTCGATGGTCGGCATCTATTTCAAGACCAACCACATGCCGGTGCGCTTCCTGATCTATGTCGGCATCACCGCGCTGACGCGGCACTTGATCGTCGTCGTGCAGAGCGAGGCGGCGCCCGACGCCGGCATCCTGATCCTGGCCGGCGGCACGCTCGTCATGGCGCTCGCGGTGCTCGTCGTCCGCTTCGCTTCCTTCCATTATCCCAGCGACAGCGAGAAAAGCGGCGAACCGGGGCACGACTCCTGAGCGGCCGACCCGCGCCGCGGCGCGGCGAATTCACAGCGCGCCGGCGCGCCTCAGCGCGTCGATCCGCTCCGCCGTGAAACCGCGCTCCCGCAGGATCTCCTCGCCGTGTTCACCGGACGCCGCGGGCGGGTGCGCGATTTCGGGCCGGGTGCGCGAAAAGCGCGGCGCCGGCGCGGGTTGCGGCGCGCCGTCGCGGACAAGGAAGGTCTCGCGCGCGACATTGTGGGGATGACGCGGCGCCTCGTCCAGGTCGAGCACCGGCGCGACGCAGGCGTCCGTCCCCTCGAAGATCGCGCCCCATTCGTCGCGCGTTCGCCGCGCGAAGGCTTCTTCCAGCAGCGCGCGCAACGCCGGCCAGGAGGCGGGATTCCAGCGGTCGGCGAAAGCGCGCGCGTCGAGCCCCATCGCGGCGATCAGCGCGTCGAAAAATTGCGGCTCCAACGCGCCGACGGCGAGCCATCGGCCGTCGGCGCAGCGATAGACGCCGTAGAATGGCGCGCCGCCGTCGAGCAGGTTGGCCTGCCGCTCGTCGCGCCAAAGACCCTTCGCCTTGAGATTGTAGGTCATCGCCATCAGCAGGCTGACGCCGTCGGTCATCGCGGCGTCGACGACCTGGCCGCGCCCGGACGTGCGCGCCTCCAGAAGCGCGCAGACGACGCCGAAGGCGAGCGCCATCGCGCCGCCGCCGAAATCGCCGAGCAGGTTGAGCGGCGGCGCCGGCGCGTCCCTTCCGCCGATCGCGTGCAGCGCGCCGGTCAGCGCGATATAATCGATGTCGTGCCCGACGGTCTTGGCGAGCGGCCCGCTCTGGCCCCATCCGGTGACGCGGCCGAAGACGAGCCGCGGATTGCGCGCGAGGCAGACGTCGGGGCCGAGGCCCAGACGCTCCATCACGCCGGGACGAAAGCCCTCGATCAGCGCGTCCGCGGCGCCGATCAGTTCGAGCGCGACCGCGACGGCTTCCGGCTTCTTGAGATCGAGCGCGACGGAGCGCCGGCCGCGATCGAGAAAGCCGCCGCTCTTGACCCGATCGAACGCGTCGGCATTGGCCGCCCCCTTGCGGTCGATGCGCACGACATCGGCGCCCATGTCGGAGAGCAGCATCCCTGCGAACGGCGCCGGGCCGATGCCCGCCATTTCGACGACCCTGAGGCCGGACAACGGACCCATGATAGATTTCCCCCATTCGCGCGGCGCTGCGCCGCCTATAGCACGAGAGCGCTGCAGGGCGACCGGGAAAGCCAACCGCTTGAATCTCGCTTTCGCCTAAGTTGAGCTGGATTAGTCTAGATTGAACTGGTGGAATTATGCGTGAGGTCGGCGCCTTCGAGGCAAAAAACAAGCTGGGCCAGTTGCTCGACTGGGTTGAACAGGGCGAGGAAATCGTCATCACGCGTCACGGCAAGCCGGTCGCTCGCCTCGCGCCCGCGCGGCCCACGCACAGCCGCGAACTCGCCCGCGACGCCGTCCGTCGCATCCGCGAGCGAGCGGAAGCGCTGCGGTTGGGGCGCTTCGATTGGGCGGAATGGAAGGCTTATCGTGACGAAGGCCGACCGTGAGCGTCGTGCTCGACAGTTCGGCGACGCTCGCCTGGATATTCGACGACGAAGCGACGGCGGCGATCCGTCAGGTGTTCGACGCGGTCGCCGAACACGGCGCCGTCGTTCCCGCGTTGTGGCGGCTTGAAGTCGCCAACAGCCTGACGATGGCGATGCGGCAGGGCCAGATCGACGACGGCTTCCGCCGCGCCGCGCTCACCGATCTTGCGGCGCTGGACATCGCAATCGATCCGCACACTGACGCCAGCGCCTGGAACGCGACGCTGGCGCTGGCGGACCGCTTCAAACTCACCCTTTACGACGCGGCCTATGTCGAACTCGCACAGCGGCGCCGCCTTGCGTTGGCGACGCTGGATGGCGAGATGCGCGCGGCCGGCCTGGCGCTGGGGCTGCGGCTGCTTGGCGGCGCCGATGCGTGAATTTCGGCCTTCGAGGCGACGAGCCACTCGCCGAAGTCGGACGCAAGCCCGCTGCGGGGCCGCAGCCCCTAATCCGCCAGACAGCACTTCTTGTATTTCTTCCCGCTGCCGCACGGGCACGGATCGTTGCGGCCGACATCGCGCAATGGATTGACGAAGGGCGCCTCCAAGCCCGGCTCGTCGTCGAGCTCCTCCCCGTCTTCCTCATCCGATTCGGGCTCGTCCGCGTTCGACCATCGCGAGAGCGTTTCGATCGAACCTTCGATCGGGCCTACGAAATCGCCCTGGAAGCCGGAAAGGCCGGTGGGATCTTCGCGGGCCATCTTCATCTGTTCCTCGAAGTCGGCGAGGCTGTAATCGCCTTCGCCGATGAAGCCGTCCTTGATTAAAATTGCGACGTCGAGACGCAGATCGTCGTAGCCGAGATTGGCGGCCGTCGCCGCCCAGGCCGTCCAAACGTAGGATTCGCCGCGCGGTTTCATTTCCCGGCGCAATCGCTTGAGATAGGCGCGCATTTCGTCGTCGCCGAGAACGCTCCTCGCGCGCACGAGATAGCCGAGCGCCTCCAGCGCCGACGCGCGCGCGAATTCGTCGCCGGTCGGCGCTTCGATCGCGCGCATCAGCGGCGCCGGATCGCCGTCGCAGACGTTGATGAGGACGCCGCTCAAGGTCTCCGTCACGCCGTCGCCGAGCATTTCGGCGATCACCTCGTCGTCGGCGATCAACTGGCATAGCGGCGCATAGGCGCGTTCTTCGCGCTTCTCGCCGCAGAGATGGACGACGTAGAAGAGCTCGTCCATCGCCGTGTCGGAGCGGTTGGCGCCGGCGGCGAAAGCGCGCAGCCTGGCGATGAAACGCGGCGAAGCTTCGTCCCAGTGGTCGAGCGCCCATTGCATCGCGACGCGCGGCGCCTCCTCGGCGGCGACAAACTGGCGCAGGGCTTCGTCAACATTCATGGGGCGACCTCGTCGTCTCGAACCCGACATCATCATGGCTGCCGGCAGGTGGGCGCGCAACGGCTACGACTTCCCTCCCAGCGCCCTTACGCCGCCGACCAGCAATGCGATCCCGGACGCCAGCAGCAGCGCCAGCACCAGCCGCTCGAACGTCTTTTCGCTGAAGCGGTGATAGAGCCGCGCGCCGAAATAGGAGGGGATCAGCATCGCCGGCGCGACGAGGACGAACAGATGAAACGCCCTCGCGTCGAGGGTTCCCGTGCGCGCGTAGGCGGCAAGCGTCAGGACGTGCATCGCTATATTGTAGATTTGCATCGTCGCGCGCCTGAGATCGCGCTTCCAGCCGCGCAATTGCGTCCAGATCGCCGGCACGGTCCCCGACATGCCGCCTAGGCCGCCGAGCACGCCGCCGACGAGGCCGGCGAAGGCGTCGAGGCCGCTCCCGCCCGCCGTGACGCGCGGGGGATCGCGCACGAGCAGGCCGAAGAGGCCGTAAAGCGTCAGCACCGTCCCGATCGCGAGCTTGAAGCGCACGGGATCGGCGTTGTGCAGCAAGAATACGCCGACCGGCACGCCGAGCGCGCCGCCGACGACGAGCGGCGCAATGCGCCTGAGATCGAAGCCGCCGCGCACCGAAGCGAAGCTCGCCACCTGCCCGAGCAGCGCGCCGAACACCGCGAGCGGCGCCGCGATCTGCGGCGGCAGCGCCCAGGCCCACAGACCCATCGCGACGAGGGAGAAGGCGAAGCCGGAAAGCCCCTGGACGAAGCCCGCCAACGCCGCGCCGAGCGCCACCGCTCCGATCAGCAGCCAGGAATCAGGCATCGCGCGCGTCGCTCACGACCCTGCGCGACGCTTCAACGCGGCCTCGCGGATCGCGCTCAGCGTCGTCGCCGGCGTGATCGCCTCCGGGTCCACTTTCACATGCAGGATCGCCGGCTTGCCCGATCGAAGCGCGCGCGCGAAGGCGGGCAGGAAGTCCCCCGTCTCGTCGACCGTTTCGCCATGGCCGCCGAACGCGCGCGCGTAAGCGGCGAAATCGGGATTGCGCAATTGCGTCGCGCTGATCCGGCCGGGATATTCGCGCTCCTGATGCATGCGGATCGTGCCGTACATGCCGTTGTCGATCACGAGGACGACGATCGGCAGATCGTATTGCACCGCCGTGGCGAATTCCTGCCCGTTCATGAGAAAATCGCCGTCGCCAGCGAAGGCGACGACCGTTCGCTCGCCGAATACGCGCTTGGCCGCGACGGCGGCGGGCACGCCGAAGCCCATCGAGCCGGAAGTCGGCCCGAGCTGCTGATTGAAATGGCGAAAGCGCAGGAAGCGGCCCGGCCAGATCGAGAAATTGCCCGCACCGTTGGTGAAGATCGCGTCCGGCGCCGCCTCGCGCAACTGCAGCATGATTTGGCCGAGCTGCACACGCCCGGGATTGGCCGCCGCCGCGTCGCTCCATGTGAGATATTCGGAGCGCGCCGTACGCGCCGCTTCGCTCCAGGGAATCGCGTTCGGCGGCTGCAGGCCTTCGAGCGCGGCGCAGAACGCCGGCGGCGTCGCGACGATTCCCAGGCGCGGATGATAGACGCGGCCGATCTCGAGCGCATCGGCGTGCACGTGGACGAGCGTTTGGCGGGGCTCGGGGATGGCGAACAGCGTGTAGCTCTGCGATGGCATTTCCGACATGCGGCCGCCGATCAAGAGAACCAGATCGGCCCCCTCGATTCTCGCTTTGAGCTTCGGGCTCGGGCCGATGCCGATCTCGCCGACGTAGTTGGGATGGGCGCCGTCGACGAGGCTGGCGCGGCGGAACGAGGCGGCGACGGGCAGGTCGAATCGCTCGGCGAAGCGCATGAAGGCGGCGCCGGCGCGCGCGCTCCAGCCGCCGCCGCCGAGAATGGCGATCGGGCTCTTGGCCGCCCACAACATCTTCTGCAGTTCGGCCATTTGCGTCTGGCCCGGCCAGATCGCCGCTGGCTCGGCGCGCGGCGCGTCGGCGACATCAGCCGCTTCAGTCAGCACATCCTCGGGCAGCGCGATGACGACCGGGCCCGGGCGCCCCTGCATCGCCATGTGAAACGCGCGCTGGATGATCTCGGGCATGCGCGCGGGATCTTCGATCTCAGTCGCCCATTTGGCGGTGGAGCCGAAAAAGGCGCGGTAGTCCATCTCCTGAAAGGCGCCGCGTCCCATCATCGCGCGCTCGACCTGCCCGATGAACAGGATCATCGGCGCCGAATCGTGTTCGGCGATGTGGACGCCGTGAGCGGCGTTGGTCGCGCCCGGGCCGCGCGTCACGAAGCAAATTCCCGGCCGGCCGGTCAGCCGCCCCTCGGTCAGCGCCATCATCGCCGCGCCGGCTTCCTGTCGGCAAACCGTGACCTCGATCGCGGCGTCGCGCAGCGCATCGAGCGCGGCGAGGTAGGATTCGCCCGGCACGCAATAGACGCGCTCGACGCCCTGGGCGACGAGCTGATCGACGAGTATCTGTCCGCCCGTTCGCGCGGCCGCCGCTTGCGTCACGAAACGCTCCTCTCCCTAGGGGAAAATCCGCGCCTGTTTGGCAGTTCGGACCGCCAACCGCAAGCGCTCGCGCCGCGTGGCGGCGGGCCCGCGATTCTTGGCGCAGGGGGCTTGACCGGGGGTCCGAAGCCGCCGCGCCTTTCTCGCTTCACCCTATGGAAGCCCGATTCGTGTATCAGCGCTTGGTTGGCGCGGGCCGCCAAGGCTAAACATCCGGGTCAAAGAATGTGTCGTCGGACATGAAGGCTTCAACGTCGAATTCCGTAGCCGCTCTCGTCCAAGTGGCGGCGTTGCCGGTCCGGATCGGCGACGACGGAAATTTCCAAGTGCTGCTTCTGACCTCTCGCGAAACCAAGCGTTGGGTCGTTCCCAAAGGCTGGACGATGAAAGGGCGCAAACCCTGGGAAGCGGCCGCCCAGGAAGCGCTCGAAGAAGCCGGCGTGGTCGGCCGCCCTCGCAAGAAGCCGATCGGCAGCTACATCTATTTCAAACGCCGGGAGGCGCATTTCGATGTTTGCCGGGTCGACGTCTACGTTCTCGCTTTCGCCAAGCAGCTCAAGACCTGGCGCGAGAAAGGCCAGCGCGAGGCAAAGTGGTTTGGCTTGGACGAGGCGGCCGAGTTGGTCGAAGAGCCTGGGCTGGTCTCGCTCCTTCAGAAACTCGACGCGAAGAGCCTAGGCAAAATGATGCTGAAAAGAATCGGCTCGGCGTCGCGCTGAGACGATAAGCGCGAGCCTCCATTCCCGGCGTCGCGTCGATGCGTTCGCGCTTCACTCAGGCGAGGCGTTGGTCGCGATGCGGCTCTGCAACAATTCCCCCGCGCGCTGCAAGACCGGATAGGCCGCCGCCGCCACGATGTGACCGTTGATCAGCTTCATGTCGCGCAGAAGGTCGAGGTGAATGGTGCTGGTTTCCGCGGTGTCGACGCCTCCGGCGCGCAGTCGCTCGAAGTGCGCGCGCGTCGCTGCGGTCTCGGCATCCCGGAATGCGGGCTTTTCTTCGGCCAGCAACCGAGCCGCCCTCGGGTCTTCCGTCATGAAAAGAGAAGCGGCTGTGCGCAGGTTGGCGATCAATCGATCCATCATGGCCGTGAGTTCGGCTTCGCCTTCCCTGGAGAAGGAAAGTCCGCGCTTCAGCCGCTTCGATACGTGCGGCAGAAAGTTTTGCTCAACGACATCGCCCGCCTGCTCCATGTTCATCGAGAAAGTCATGATTTCATCCAGCCTACGATGATCCGCCTCGCTGAGTTCGTCCGGGTCCAGCGTCGTGAGGTAAGCCTTGATCGCGGTGTTCAAACGGTCGAGCACATCGTCGAGGCGTTTGGTGTCGCTGATCTGTTTTCGATCCCCCTCAACGAGGGCGTCGCGCGCGCCGAGCAACATTGCTTCCAAGGCGTCCGCAAGACGCAGCGCCTCGCGGGCCGCCGCGCCGAGCGCGACGATCGGCGTCTCTCGTGCGGCGGGGTCGAGATAAAGCGGTCGGGATGGGTCGAGCGGGTCCGCCTTTTCGGGAAACAGCCAACGCAGAAGACGGGCGTACGGGGTCAGCAGCGGAAAGAACACAACCGCCAACGCCAGATTGAACGCAGTATGGAAATCGGCGACGCCGCGCGCGTTGTCGGGTTCGATGGTCACCAGGAACCGCCCGATCGACGGCAATAGAGCGAGGCAGACGAGAACGCCAACCCCGCGGTTGATCAGGTTGCCGACCGCCAGACGCTTGGCGGCGGGGTCGTTCCCGGAGGTTCCTTCGAGGACGGGATTGATGGCCGAGCCGAGATTGGCCCCGAGCACGAGCGCGATGGCCGCGTTGGGCGGCACGACGCCCTCGGCGGCGAGTGACATCACAAGCAGCACAATGGCGACGCTGGAATGAGCCGCCCATGTCACGGCGGCCGCGAGCAACACGTCAAGGAACAGGGCCGTGGAGACCGCGCCGAGCAATATCCGCAGACTGGGCTCATCCTCGTACTGCGTCATCAGCCCGAGCAGTTGATGGAGAGCGAGCAGCGTCAGGCCGAGCCCGATAAAGACCCGGCCAAGATCGTGCGTCTGCGGATTTGATCCGCGACGAAACATGAGGACGCCGATCAGGATCAGCACCGGAGACGCCGCCGCGACATCGAAGGAGAGGATCTGGACGATGAGCGTCGTGCCGACATTCGCGCCCAGCATGACGGCGAGCGCCGGAACCAGATCGACCAAGCCGCCGGCGGAGAAGCCCGCCACCATCAGGCCCGTCGCCGTGCTGCTCTGGAGGATCGCGGTCACCCCGAGGCCCGCGAGAAACGCCCTGACGCGCGTCTTGAGCGCGGCGCCGAGAATGGAACGCAGCTTCGGACCGAAGGTCCGCTGGACGCCCGTCTGCACCATATGCATGCCCCAGAGCAGCAGGGCGATCGAACCGGCGAGGTCAATGAGCGTTACGGGAAAGATCATTCTTCAGGCGTTCCTCCACACCGCAGGAAGCGACAGAAGTCGCCTTCGCAGATCGGCGACTATGATCTCGTTGGACAAATGAGTAAATTCCGATCTGAGCGAGGGTCAAAGGGGCCGGCGATCGGATCAGTCGCCCCGAAAGGCGGTGAGGCGCCTTGGCAGTCACAAGACGACCCGACTCGCAACAAGAATTGTAATGACTCGCGACGGCCGACAAGGGCCCGGGGGGAGCCGATGGTGATGCGTGATCGCTGCCGAACTGAATGACTTGAACGGGTCTATACAGTTGAAAACTCGAATTTCTGCGTCGATCACGGTTCAAAAGGCGGCAGGCGGGTTCGACGAAAAATTCGCCACCGGTTCGGCGGAGCGGCCGGTTTTGCCGCCTGTGGCCCTCGCATACGCCTTGCCGTGACGATGACCCGCGCGGGCGACGTTCGGCGCGTGAAATCGAGATTTTCGCGACCGTTCATTTTCCGACTTTTTCAACGCAATCGCTCGAAAGCCGAAATTCAAACGGACCCGCCGCCCGCCGCGAGGGCGGCGAGCGGGGACCTCAGCCTCCGGTCCCGCCCCACGCAGGCCCTTGCGCGCGCGCCGCCGCGTCGTCATTGTCGCGCCATGGCCCCCGCAAGCGACAAGGCCGGCGCCGAATCCAGCGCCCTGGCCAATTTGGACACGCGCGCGCGCGAGATCTTCCGGCGCATCGTCGATTCGTATCTCGCCAGCGGCGAACCGATGGGGTCGCGGCATTTGTCGCGCCTCCTGCCGATTTCGCTGTCTCCCGCCTCGGTGCGCAACGTCATGCAGGATCTCGAGGAACTCGGCCTGATCTACGCGCCGCACACCAGCGCGGGCCGATTGCCGACCCAGCAAGGCCTGCGATTCTATGTCGACGCGCTGCTGGAGTTCGGCGGCCTGGCGCGCGAGGAGCGCGCCCGCATCGACTCTTCTGTCCGGGCCGCCGCCGAGGAGGGCGGCTTCGAGGGCGCGCTGACCCAGGCGACGTCGCTGCTTTCCAGTTTGACGCGCGGCGCGGGCGTCGTCCTGACGACCAAGGAGAACGCCCGGATCAAGCACATCGAATTCGTGCGCCTGGAGCCGGAAAAGGCCCTGGCGGTGCTGGTCGGCGAGGACGGCTCGGTGGAAAACCGCATTGTCGCCACGCCCGCGGGGATGCCCGCCTCGACGCTGGTGGAAGTCAGCAATTTTCTCAACGCGCATGTGCGCGGACGCACTCTGGCCGAGGCGCGTGAGGAAATCGAGCAGACGCGCGAGGCCTCGCGCGGCGAACTCGACGCTCGGGCCGCGCGGCTCGTCGACGCGGGGCTCGCTTCCTGGGCCGGCGTCGAGGAGGGCAGCCGCCAGCTCATCGTGCGCGGCCAGGCCAATCTCATCGGCGACTTGCGCGCCGAGGAGGATCTGGAGCGCATCCGCCTGCTGTTCGCCGATCTGGAGACGCAGACCGACGTCATCGACCTGCTGCACCGGGCCGAGAACGGCGAAGGCGTCAAGATTTTCATCGGCTCGGAGAACAAGCTGTTTTCGCTGTCCGGCTCCTCGATGATCGCGGCGCCCCTGCGCGGCGGCGACCACCGCGTCGCCGGCGTTCTCGGCGTGATCGGCCCGACGCGGCTGAACTACGGCCGCATCGTGCCGATGGTCGAATACGCGGCGCAGGTGCTCGGCGATCTCAAACGCGCGCGGTGAAGGTCGGCATTGGAGCGGCAGCCGGATTTGAGGTAGAAGCGCGCGGCCGCAGGGGGAAGACGCCATGGCGAATGCATCGAACAACAATCTGAGGCCGCACAGTCTGGGCGAAGCGATCGAGCGTCTGCGTGAAAAATGGGGCGCGATCGTCGCATTCGGCGCGCTGCTGATCCTGCTCGGCGCGGCGGCGTTGATCTTCACCTTGGCCTCGACCGTCGCCACCGTGACGCTGAACGGCGTCTTGTTCCTCGTGGCCGGCGCCGCCGAAATCGGCATCGGCGCGCATGCGCAGGGCTGGAGCCGGTTCTTTCTCTGGGTGATCGGCGGCGTTCTCTACCTCGCCGCCGGCCTCATCTGCATCATCAATCCGATTTTCGCCTCGCTTGCGCTCACCCTCGCCCTCGGCGCCGGGCTCATCGCCGCGGCGCTCGTGCGCGCCTATCTCGCGCTTCAGCTCCCCGCCGAGGATCCGCGCGGCATGGTCCTCCTCGCCTCCGCGGTCACGCTTCTCCTGGGATTGATCATTGTCATGCACTGGCCCTCGGACAGCGTTTACGTTTTGGGCGCCTTGCTCGGCGTTGACCTTTTGTTCCATGGCGCGGGGTGGGTGACATTTGGTATGGGGCTGCGCGCGCGACGCTGAGGCGCGAGGCGAGATTCGGCTTTTTGGGAGCGGTTGATGACGAAATGGGTCTATTCCTTCGGCGCCGAACTGGCCGAAGGGCGGGGAGCGATGCGCAATCTCTTAGGCGGCAAGGGCGCCAATCTCGCGGAAATGGCCTCGCTCGGCATGCCCGTGCCTCCCGGATTCACCATCACCACCGAAGTCTGCTCCTACTTTTACGCCAACGCCAAGACCTATCCGGCCGCCCTCGCGAGCCAAGTCGACGCGGCGTTGGCGAACGTCGGACGCCAGACGGGGCGAACTTTCGGCGACGCCGCCAATCCTTTGCTGGTTTCCGTGCGCTCGGGCGCTAGGGCCTCGATGCCGGGCATGATGGACACGGTGCTCAATCTCGGCCTCGACGACCAGTCCGTCCTGACGCTGGCCAGGACGTCGGGCGACGAGCGTTTCGCTTACGACAGCTATCGCCGCTTCATCCAGATGTATGCGAACGTCGTTCTCGAGGTCGACCATCACAATTTCGAAGAAATCCTCGAGGACTTCAAGGACCGCAAGGGTCATGCGCTCGACACCGACCTTTCCGCCGCCGACTGGCGCGAGATCATCGTCGCCTACAAGGAGAAGGTCGCGGAGGCGACGGGCAAACCATTCCCGCAAGACCCGCGCGACCAATTGTGGGGCGCGATCGGCGCGGTGTTCTCCTCGTGGATGAACCAACGCGCGATCACCTATCGCCGTCTGAACGACATTCCCGCCGACTGGGGCACCGCGGTCAACGTCCAGGCGATGGTGTTCGGCAATATGGGCGAAAGCTCGGCGACCGGCGTCGCCTTCACCCGCAATCCCGCGACCGGCGCCCGGGAGCTCTACGGCGAGTTTCTCGTCAACGCCCAGGGCGAGGATGTCGTGGCGGGCATTCGCACCCCGCAGAACATCACCGAGGCCGCGCGCTCGGGCGCCGGCTCCGACAAGCCTTCGCTCGAAGCGCTGATGCCTGAGGTCTTCCGCCAGTTCGTCGCGACGACGCAATTGCTCGAGAAGCACTATCGCGACATGCAGGACCTCGAATTCACCGTCGAGCGCGGCAAGCTGTGGATGCTGCAGACGCGCAACGGCAAGCGCACCGCGCGGGCCGCCTTGCGCATCGCGGTCGAAATGGCCAACGAGGGCCTCATCTCGCGCGAGGATGCGATCACGCGCGTCGATCCCGCCGCGCTCGACCAGTTGCTGCATCCGACCATCGATCCCAAGGTCAAGCGCGTTCCGCTGGCGATCGGCCTGCCCGCCTCGCCGGGCGCCGCGAGCGGCGAAATCGTGTTCTCCGCCGAAGACGCGGAGGCATTGCGCGCCGCCGGCCGCAAGGCGATTCTGGTGCGCGTGGAGACCTCGCCCGAGGACATCCACGGCATGCACGCTTCCGAGGGCATCGTCACGACGCGCGGCGGCATGACTTCGCACGCCGCGGTCGTCGCGCGCGGCATGGGGAAACCCTGCGTCTCCGGCGCCGGCGCCATCCGCATCGACTATTCCGCGCAGACGATGACCGCCGGCGGCATCGTCCTCAAGAAGGGCGACATCCTCACCATCGACGGCGCCTCGGGCGAAGTGCTCGCCGGCGCCGTGCGGATGGTCAAGCCGGAGTTGTCGGGCGAATTCGCCACGCTGATGCAATGGGCGGACGGGGTCAGGCGCATGAAGGTGCGCGCCAACGCCGAGACGCCGAACGACGCTCGCGTCGCCCGCGGATTCGGCGCCGAGGGCATCGGCCTCTGCCGCACCGAGCATATGTTCTTCGACGGCGAGCGCATCGTCGCGGTGCGCGAAATGATCCTGGCCGACAGCGAGACGGGCCGGCGCGCCGCGCTCGCCAAGCTGCTGCCGATGCAGCGCAAGGATTTTGCCGAGCTGTTCGAGATCATGACGGGATTGCCGGTGACGATCCGCCTGCTCGATCCGCCGCTGCATGAATTCCTGCCGCACTCGGACGCCGAAATCGCCGACGTCGCCAAGGCGATGGGCGTGAGCGCCGATAAACTGCGCGCGCGCGCCGCCGATCTGCATGAAGTCAACCCCATGCTCGGCTTCCGCGGTGTGCGCCTGGCCATCCGCTATCCCGAAATCGCGGAAATGCAGGCCCGCGCGATCTTCGAAGGCGCGGTCGAAGCCGGCCGCAAGACCGGTAAGCCGGTGACCGCGGAAATCATGATTCCGCTGGTGATCGCGCGCGCCGAACTCGATTCGGTCAAAGCGATCATCGTCGCGATGGCCGATGCGGTGGCCTACGAGACCGGCGTCGCCGTCCCCTATCACGTCGGCACGATGATCGAACTGCCGCGCGCGGCCTTGCGCGCCGGCGACATCGCCAAGAGCGCCGAGTTCTTCTCCTTCGGCACCAACGATCTCACCCAGACGACGCTCGGCGTTTCGCGCGACGACGCGGCCTCGTTCCTCGGCATCTATACCGCCAAGGGCCTGCTGCCCGCCGACCCGTTCGTCACGCTCGACCGGGAGGGCGTCGGCGAACTCGTTTCGCTCGCCGCCGAGCGCGGCCGCGCGACCCGCCCCGACATCAAGCTCGGCCTCTGCGGCGAGCACGGCGGCGATCCCGCGAGCATCGCGTTCTGCGAAACGGTCCATCTCGACTACGTCTCGTGCTCGCCGTTCCGCATCCCGATTGCGCGCCTCGCCGCCGCGCAGGCCGCGTTAGGGCGCAAGGCGGCGTCGACAGCGTAGCCGGCAAGGGGAGCGCGGCGACGCGCTCCCGCCCGCGTCAGTGGATTTGAATCGGCATCAACCCTCCGGGACCGGCCACAAAGCCCCAGATTTCGTCGGCGCCGACGTTGACTTCGTCAGTGACGGCGGGCTGGCCCGCCGCCTTCATCGTCACTTTGTACTTGCCGGGCGGCAATTCAAGCGTCGGCCCGCCCGGCCCGTTGGCGCCGACCCCGGGCGCCACCTTCACCGTCTGCTTGTTGATCGTAAACGTCGCCTGGGCGCCCGTCAGGTTGCCGAACATCGCCTTGACCTGACCCGGCTTGGCCAACAAGCCCGAACTTGCCGCTTTGACTTGATTGCGAACGACGAGGCTCACCACCGTCTCGTCGTCCTTACGCTCCAACGTCAGAATCGCGGGTCCGTCCGGCGAAGTGAAATTGAGCGTCGCGCGATCGGCGTCGACCCGCGCCCCCGTCGCTTCCTCCTTCCAGCCCCGCTTGCCGAGCTCCTGGCGATAGAACCCGAGGACGGACTTGAGATCGAGCGGCGTCTCGGCGTTGAGCGCGCGGCGAAACGGCGTGGTCTCGGCGCCGCTCACGGTATGGTTCTTGGGAACCGGCAAGCCGCCGGTCTCCTCCACCTCGAGATCATCCGCGCTCGCGGTGGGCTCGGCCGCCGATTTCTCGACCTCGGTGACGAGACCGTTGCCGGTCCCATCGACGTTGGTCTTGTCGATCGGCCGCATGATGATCAGCTCAATCTCTTTCCTATCCTTGGAGAAGTCGAGCACGACCATATTCGCCTTGTCGATGCCGGAAGGCTCGGCTTGCCAGCCGAGCGGCTTCATCGCCGCGCGGTAGAACGCGACGACGCTCTTGATGCTGGATGCGCTCTCAAAACTAAGCCTTCCCTCCGCCCCGTCGAACTTGACGTCTTCGGCGGTCGACGGCAGGGGAATCGCGGCCTTGACGCCATCCAACGGGGACAGGGTTTCGACCGTCTCGTTCGCGGTGGACTGCGACCCGGCCTTCGGCGCTTTGGCGTCCGCCATCGCCTTGGCGACGATATCGGCGGCCATCTGCTGCGCCTGCTGGGCGACGGCGGCGTCGACCGCGTCGGGCGTCGCCTCGGGCGCCGGCGCCGGCGTCGCGGCGATGGCGGCCGGCTTGGCTGGCTCCGTTTCCGCGGCCAGCAACTCGGCCGGCACGCTCTTCAGCTCGATCTTGGTCGCGCCGTCGTCGCCGCGTTTGAGGACGAGCAGAAGCGGCGCGTGAGCGGGCCGCGCGAAATACGCGTGCGCGGCCTTCTCCGTATTGGCGTTCTGCCGGGTCGCCACCGGCGACCAACCAAGGGCCGCGAGTTGGACGTTGAAGAATTCGAGCGTCGCCGCGACCGACTGGCCGGATGCGCAGAGGAGGATCGGCGCGTGCGGATCGAAGGCGATGTCGGTCGCGTCGGGCGGGAACGGGAGGTCGTTGGCCGGCGGCGTGGCCCTATAACTGACGTTGGCCGTCGCGGGTTGGTCCGACACCGTGATCAGCACGTCCACGATCAGCGGTCCCTTCTTGAAATTCATGACGTGCACGTTGGCGTTCTTCGCCTCCTCGGCGTACGGCTGCGAAAATTGCCGCCACCCCTCGGCGGAGAGCGCCTTGCCGACGGCCTCGGCGGCTTGCGCGACGGGGTCCGGCGCGCTGTAGATCGTCGACAAGGGGCTCGCATAGAGCTCCTTGGCCCCGGCGACGCGGGGAAGGACGCTGGTGTCGAGCCCTTCTGCCGCTGCGGACGGGAAGCTCGTTGCGCAGATCAGCGCAAGCCAGAGCGCCGCCAAGGTCAGTGGTCGCTTTGGCGGCGACGCCGGCCAGCCGTTCGGCTGTTGATCGGGGGTAGCGAGCGCGTAAGTCGATATCGTGCGGCGCGAAAGACGCATCGTCATGGTCCTTGGACGGCGGCGTCCTCGGGAACGCCAGGGAAGACCGAGGCCTCGGCGCTGGAATGGCCGACGCGGAATGAAGCCAAACGCCCCTGCGCGGTTTCGCGGAGACATCCGTTCGCAATTACGGGACGCACGCGCCGATTACGGCAGCGGAACCGATGTCCCCGTTTTTACACGATCCATCGCCACGAAGGTGCGGAATTTCTTGACGTTGCTATTGTCGAAGAACAGGCGGCGCGTCAGCGCTTCGTATTCGCTCATGCTCGCGACGGCGACGACGAGGACAAAGTCCGCTTCGCCGATGACGTAGTAGCGCTGCTGAACCTCCGGCGCGGCCGAAAATGCGCGCTTCGTCGCATCGATCAGCTGCGCCCGCTCGCTCTCCAGTTGAACCTCGACGAAGATCGTCAGCGGCTGTCCGACCGCGGCGGGGTCGACCAGCGCGACATTGGCTCGGATGACGCCGTTTTCCTCCATGCGCTTGATCCGCCGTTGGACGGCCGGCGCCGACAAGGCGACGGCCTCGCCGATGGCGCGCTACGGCGTCGTATTGTCCTTTTGCAGGATCGCCAGAATGGCCAGATCGAAGCGGTCGAGCGTTCCAGCGGGAGAGGGCGGGCGTTCGGACATGGCGGCCTTGCGAAACAAAATTGCGTCGATGCGGCGATAATAGAGCGAAAGCGTCGCTCCCCGTGGAATATATGTTCGCCACCTCAAGCAGGGACGATCGCGATGTTGATTCGAAACGCACATCCCGACTATCGCAAGCCGCTGCTCGCCATCGACGCGGACGCTCTCGGCGAGAGCGGCGCCGACGAAGTCGAGCGCTTCCTCGCCCTTCGCGACGATCACCGGCCGACGCCGCTCCACGCCCTGCCCGCGCTCGCGGGCGAACTCGGCGTCGGCGCGGTGTTCGTCAAGGACGAGGGCCCGCGTCTCGGGCTCGGCAGCTTCAAGGCGCTCGGCGGCGCCTACGCGGTCGTCCGCCTGACGCTCGAAGAAGCGGCGCGGCGGCTCGGCCGCGCCGTGGACATCGACGAATGGCGCTCCGACGCGGTCCGCGCGGTCGCCAGCGGCATGACGTTCGGCTGCGCGACCGACCCGGGCCGCTACCGCGAACTCGTCTTCGCCGACCGCCCGACGACGACTGCGCGCCAAGCCGTGGAGGTCGTCGCTTGAGCGCGCCCGCCCTGCCCAGCCTGTCGATCGACGCCGACCGCCTCATCCGCCGCATCGAGGAACTCGGGCGCATCGGGCGCGGCGACGACGGCAAGCTGACGCGACTGGCGGCGAGCGACGCCGACAAGGCGGGGCGCGACCGACTCGTCGAGTGGATGCACGGCGCCGGTCTTGAGTTGCGTTGCGACCGCGTCGGCAATCTCTTCGGCGTTTGGCGCGACGGCGCGAGCGCCGATGTCGCGCCGATCCTCGTGGGCTCCCATATCGACACCGTCATCGACGCCGGCGTCTACGACGGCTGCTACGGCGTGCTCGCGGGTCTCGAGGCGATCGAGACGCTGCGCGCCTCGGGCTTCAAGCCGGCGCGCCCGATCGCGGTCGCCGCCTTCACCAACGAAGAGGGCGTGCGCTTCGCGCCGGACATGTTGGGCTCGCTGGTCTATGCCGGCGGCCTTGCGATCGAGGACGCGCTGGCCACGATCGGAACCGACGGGGCCGCGCTCGGCGCCGAACTCCAACGCATCGGCTATGCCGGCGCGGACGAGCCTGGCTTCTTGCGGCCTCACGCCTATGTCGAACTCCATATCGAGCAAGGCCCGGTCCTCGATCGCGAGGGCGTGGCGGTCGGCGCGGTGGAGAACGTCCAGGGCATCTCATGGCGGCGCGTCGCCATCGACGGCGTCGCCAACCACGCGGGAACCACGCCCATGACGATGCGCCGCGACGCCGGGCTCGCGGCGGCCCGGGTGATCGCTTATCTGCGCGATCACGTCGCCGGCTCGAACGCTCCGAGCGTGGCGACGGTCGGCTGCATCGCCTTCGAGCCCAACGCGATCAACGTGATCCCGTCGCGCGCGACCTTCACCGTCGACATGCGCGATCCCGACGAGCGCCGATTGCAAGCGATGGAAGCCGCGCTCGCCGACTTCCTCGATAGGCTCGCCGCCGCGGAGGGGGTGTCGATCGCGGTCGAGCGGCTGGCGCGATTCGAGCCGGTCGCCTTCGATCCGCGCATCGTCGAACTCGTCGAGGACGCCGCGCGGCGGCGCGGCCTCGCCTCGAAGCGCATGGCCTCCGGCGCCGGGCACGACGCGCAGATGATGGCGCGGATCTGCCCCGCGGCGATGATCTTCGTTCCCAGCGTCGGCGGCGTCAGCCACAATCCCAACGAGTTCACGCGCGACTCGGATCTCGTCGCCGGCGCCAACGTGCTTCTCGATGTCGTCACGCGCCTGGCGGGCTGACGGCCGCCAGGCGCGCCGCCATCAATTGATGCAGCAGATTGATCGCCTTCAGCGGGCGGACCATGACCTTGAATCGCACGATCCGGCCCGCTTCGTTCCAGGCGATGAAATCGGCGCCGTTGATCTCGATGCCGTCGACGATCGTCACGAATTCCAGCACGGCGGAATTTTCGCCGGTCCATTCCCCGACATAGCGAAACGTTTCGTTGCCGAGCACGCTCAGCGCGGCGGCGAGATAGGCTTTGGTCAGCGCCTTGCCGACCTGCGGCTTATGGACGACCGGCGAGACGAACACGACGTCGTCGGCGAGCAGCGCGTCGAGCGCCGCCGCGTCGCGCGACTGGGCGATCGCATGCCATTGAGCGAGCGCGCTCGGCCTCATGATCTTCGCCTCCACGTCGCGGCGCGAGGCTTGCGCCTGCGCGAATCCTATCGTACCTCGCACTATGAAGCGGGAGTGCCGGAATGTCCAAGATCGCGCTTGATTCGGGAGAGGGGTTCGCGACGGTCGGCGCGCTTGAGATTTGCTACCAGACGTTCGGCGAAACGAGCGATCCGGCGCTGCTGCTGATCGCCGGCCTCGGCGCGCAAATGATCCTCTTCGAGGACGATTTCTGCGAGGCGCTCGCCGCGCGGGGATTCTGGGTCGTCCGCTTCGACAACCGCGACGTCGGCAAATCGTCGAGGATCGATTGGACGCCGTCGGCCGATCCTGCCGGCAAGATCGCCGCGCCCTATCTGCTCAAGGACATGGCGGGCGACGCGGTCGGACTGATGGAGGTTCTCGGGATCGCGAGCGCGCATATCGTGGGCGCGTCGATGGGCGGCATGATCGCGCAGGAAATAGCGATCCGCTGGCCGGGGCGGGTCAGGTCGCTCACCTCGATCATGTCGACGACCAGCGATCCGAAGCTGCCGCCGCCGGGCGCCCAGGCGGCGCAAGTCTTCACCGCGCCGCCGCCGACGACGCCCGAGGAATATGTCGAAGCCAATTTGAGGGCGTGGCTCATCTTCCGCGGCTCCGGTTTTCCCGAGGACGAAAAACGCGACCGCGCGCGCGCCATGCGCGCCGTCGCGCGCGGCGGCTTCGATCCCAGAGGAGGTCAGCGCCAGTTTCTCGCGGTCATGGCCTCGGGCAGCCGCAAGGCCGTGCTGGCGCGCGTCACGGCGCCGACGCTGGTCATCCACGGCGCCGACGACCCGCTCGTGCCGCTCGCCGCCGGAGAGGACACCGCCGCCTCGATCCCCGGCGCGCGGCTCGTCGTGCTGCCGCGCATGGGCCACTCGCTGCCGGTCGGGACATGGCCGCGCATCATCGACGAAATCGCGGCGATCGCAGCGATCGCGCGGTAGGCGCGGCGCGAGCGAGGCCGATCCGCCGCCCGCCAAACGAAAACGGCGCCGGGGGGATCGCCCCGGCGCCGCCAAATCGCTCAGCGCTTGTGCGCTGGTCGGCGCTTTACGTCCCGACCTGCGCCTGCGTCGCCAGCGTCGACAGGTCGAGCTTGACGCCCGGACCCATGGTCGAGGAGAGCGCAGCGCGCTGAAGGTAGGTTCCCTTCGAGCCCGTCGGCTTGGCCTTGGTCACCGCTTCGACGAAGGCGCGGATGTTCTGCGCGAGCTGGTCCTCGCCGAACGAGGCCTTGCCCACCGAGCCCTGCACGATGCCGGCCTTCTCGACGCGGAACTCGACCGCGCCGCCCTTGGAGGCCTTGACCGCCGCGGTGATGTCCATCGTCACCGTGCCGACCTTCGGGTTCGGCATCAGGCCGCGCGGGCCGAGCACCTTGCCGAGGCGGCCGACGAGCGGCATCATGTCGGGCGTGGCGATGCAACGATCGAAATCGATCGTGCCGCCCTGCACCGTCGTCACCAAGTCTTCCGCGCCGACGACGTCGGCGCCCGCGGCGCGCGCTTCGTCCGCCTTGGCCCCACGCGCGAACACCGCCACTTTGAGCGTGCGCCCCGTTCCGTTGGGCAGATTGACGACGCCGCGCACCATCTGGTCGGCGTGCTTGGGATCGACGCCGAGGTTGATGGCGATTTCGACGGTCTCGTCGAACTTGGCGTTGGCGTTGCTCTTCACCAGCTTCACCGCTTCGTCGAGCTTATAGAGCTTGGTGCGGGCGACCGCTTCGCGGCCTTTGCGGATTCTCTTGCCGTGCTGTGTCATGACTTACCCCACCACCTCGAGGCCCATCGAACGGGCGGAGCCTTCGATCATCTTCATCGCCGCTTCGACCGTTTCGCAATTGAGATCGGGCATTTTCTTTTCCGCGATCTCGCGCACCTGCGCCTTCGTCACCTTGCCGACGAAGCCGCGGCCGGGCGTCTTGGCGCCGGAAGCCGGCTTCTTGCCGATCTTCAGCCCCGCCGCCTTCTTCAAGAAGAAGGTCACCGGCGCATTGCGCATTTCGAAGGTGAACGAACGGTCCTGATAGGCGGTGATGACGACGGGAATCGGCGTGCCCTTCTCGATCTGCGCGGTGCGCGCATTGAAGGCCTTGCAGAATTCCATGATGTTGAGACCGCGCTGGCCGAGCGCGGGACCGATCGGCGGCGACGGATTGGCCGCGCCCGCCGGCACTTGCAGTTTGATGTAACCGGTAATCTTCTTTGCCATGAGGCTGCTCCATGAACGGCGCGACCGCGAGGCTTGCGCCGCGCGGCTGCGCCAGTTGCAGTTTCGTGGTGCGAACGGCATCCCCGGCTGGCGTACCGGGCGTTCTTCCACGTGCGAAGGCGCGGGGGTTAGCAGGTTTGCGGCGCGGGGGCAACTTTTTCCATCATATCCGATCCGCTTGATCCGCGCTCGCCCGGAACCCCGAGCGTATCCGGGCGGCGCACGGCGTTCGTCCGGCCTAGCCGGCTCCCACATGCTCCGCCGCCCGCAGCTTGGCCATCGCCGCGACGTGATCGCGCGCCAGGAAGGTGTAGACCATCGGCGTGACGAACAGCGTGAACATCGTGCCGATCGCCATGCCGGCGAAGATGGTGAGGCCGATGTCGAAGCGCGAGCGCGCGCCGGCGCCCGAGGCGGCGATGAGCGGGACCATGCCGACCACCATCGCCGCCGTCGTCATCAGGATCGGGCGAAGCCGCACCGCCGCCGCCTCCTCGATCGCCGCCCGCCGCGTGAGGCCGCGCGTCTCCTGCAGCCGATTGGCGAAATCGACCATCAGGATGCCGTGCTTGGAGATGAGGCCGATCAGCGTCACCAGGCCGATCTGCGAATAGATGTTGATGCTGGCGAAGCCGAGCACGCCGCCGATATTGAGCGGCAGCAGCGCGCCGAACAAAGCCGTCGGCAGCGCGATCAGGATGATGAGCGGATCGCGAAAACTCTCGTATTGGGCGGCGAGCACGAGATAGATGACGATCAGCGCGAAGACGAAGACGTAAACGAGGGCGTTGCCTTCCTGTTCGTATTGGCGCGAGTCGCCCTGAAAGTCATAGCTGTAGCCCTCCGGGAAGATCTCTTGCGACTTCGCCTTGAGGAAATCGAGCGCATCGCCGAGCGTGCGGCCGGGGAACGGCACCCCGGACAGAGTCGCGGAATTGAGCTGCTGGAAGCTCGTCAGCCCGTTGGGCTGCACCTCTTCGGAGACGCTCGCCACCGCCGACAGCGGCACGAGTTCGCCGTTCGCGGCGCGCAATTGATAGCGCGTCAGCCAATCCGGCGTCAGGCGGAATTCGCGCGGCGCCTGCGGGATGACCTGGTAACTGCGGCCGTAGAGGCTGAACAGATTGACGTAGTTGCCGCCGAGCATCGTCGACAGCGCCGTTCCGACGTCCTGCATATTGACGCCGATCCGGTTGGCCTTGTCGGCGTCGACCTTGAGCACATACTGCGGCGTGTCGAATTTCAAGTCGACGTCGGTGAACAGGAACAGCCCGCTCTCCCTGGCCGCCTGCTGCATCTTAAGCGCGACGTCGGCGAGCGTCGTGTAGTCGCCGGTCGTGCGGATGACGAACTGCATCGGCGCGCCGCCGGTCGAGCCCGGCAGCGCGGGCGGCGAGAAAGCCTGCACCTGCGCCGTCGGCACGGCGAGGAATTTCGGCCCCAGCGCCGCCAGCACCTGCTTCTGATTGCGCGCGCGCTGGTCCCAAGGCTTCAGGAGGAAGCCGGCGAAGCCCGATCGCACGGTGGGAAAACCGTTGATGAGGAAGAGGTGCGACAGTTCGGGAACCGCGCGCGCCTCGCTGTAGAGCTTCTGCGTCGCCTGTTCGATGTAGTCGAGGTTGCCGATCTGCGGCGTCTTGATCAGCGACAGCAGAATGCCTTGATCCTCCTCGGGGGCGAGCTCGCGCGGCGTCGAAACGTACATGACCCCGGTCAGGGCGAGAACGCCGACCAGGATCAGAAGCGTCAGCGCGCGGAAATTCAGGGTGCTGGCGAGTCGGCGTCGGTAGGCGCCGCGAAGACGATCGAAAGTCCGATCGACGAGGCGGCCGAACCGGCTTTGCCCGGTGTCGTGACGCAGCAGTTTCGAGCACATCATCGGCGACAGCGTCAGCGCGATGAAACCGGAGACGATGACCGCCCCGGCCAGCGTGAACGCGAACTCGCGAAACAGCGCGCCGGTCACACCCGAAACGAAGCCGATCGGCGCGTAGACCGCCGCCAGCGTGATGGTCATCGCCACGACCGGCAGCGCGATCTCGTGCGCGCCCTGGATCGCCGCGTCGAACGGCGTCATGCCGTCCTCGATATGACGATGGATGTTCTCCACCACGACGATCGCGTCGTCGACGACGAGACCGATGCCGAGGACCAGGGCTAGAAGCGTGAGCAGGTTGATCGAATAGCCGAGCGCCAGCAGCGGGATCATCACGCCGACCAACGACAAGGGAATGGTGACGATCGGGATGAAGGTCGAGCGCAAATTGCCGAGAAACAGGAAGATCACGACGATGACGATCGCCGCCGCCTCGACGAGCGTCTTGGCGACCTCGGTGATCGAGGCGCGGATGAACTCGGTCGAGTCGTAGGCGATCGTCGCGTTGAGGCCGGCCGGCAACTGGCTCTGGACGCTCGGAATGATCGCGCGGACGCCGTCGATCACGGTCAGCGGATTGGCTTCCGGAGTGCCGTAGACGCCGATGAACACCGCCTTGAGGCCATCGAACACCGACGAAGAATCGGAGCTCTGCGGCCCGAGTTCGATTTTCGCGACGGCGCCGAGGCGGACCAGCGCGTCGCCGTGCGCCGCGACCACCAGACGCCCGAACGCCTCGGCGCTGTCGAGCGAGGTCAGCGCGTTGACGCTGATCTGGGTGTAATCGCTTTTGACCTCGCCCGCGGCGGTGGTGAAATTGTTGGCGGCGAGCGCGGCGCGCACGTCGTTGGGCGTGACGCCGAGCGAGGCCATGCGCGTCGGATCGAGCCAGATGCGCATCGCGAACACCTGTCCGCCGAGAATCTGCGCATTGGCGACCCCGTCGACGGTCTGCAAGCGCGGCTGCACGACGCGCGTGAGATAGTCGGTGATCTGCGAGGCGGTCATCACGCTCGAATTGAACGACAGGTACATCAGCGCGAAGCCCTGCCCGGTCTGCTTGACGACGACGGGATCGTTGGCCTCGCGCGGCAGCAGGCCGCGCACCTGGTTGACCTTGGACAGCGTGTCGGCCATCGCCCGGTCGGGATTGGCGTCGAGCCGCAGGTTGAGGGTGATGGTCGACACGTTCTGCTGCGAGGTCGAGACCAGCGTGTCGATGCCCTCGGAGCTTGCCACCGCCTGCTCGATCGGCGTCGTGATGAAGCCCTTGATGACGTCGGCGGCGGCGCCGGGATAGGTCGTGGTGATGGTGATCGTCGTGTTCGAGGTCTGCGGGAACTGGCGAATTTGCAGCTTCAGCCCCGCCATGCCGCCGACGAGCAGGATGAGCAGGCTGACGACGCTCGCCAGCACCGGCCGGCGGATGAAGAGATCGGTGAAGGCGTTCATCGGCGCGCCGTTACGGTTTGGGCGTCTGGACGGGCGGCGGCAACGCGCCGCTCTCGTCGATCACCACGGGCGAATGGGCCTGCAGCTTGATCTGACCGGCCGTCACCACGCGCTCGCCGGCCTTGACCCCCTCTTCGATGGCGATGCGCTCGCCGCGCGTCGCGCCGACCCGCACGAAACGCCGCTCGACGATCAGGCCGGCGCCATCGCCCGTCCCCGCCGCCTGCGCTTGTCCGCTCGGCGCCGGCGCCGGCTCCACGACGAAGACATTGTCGCCATAGAGGCTGTAGACGATCGCGGTGCGCGGCAGCGTCAACACGTCGGCGCTCGCGCCGGTGGCGACCGTCAGATCGGCGAACATGCCCGGCAGCAGCTTGCGATCGGGATTGGGGAATTCGGCGCGCGCGGTCACGTTGCGCGACTCGGCGCTGACGCGGGCGTCGATCGCCTTCACGCGGCCGGCGAAATTGCGTCCGGGCAAAGCGTCGACGGTCATCGTCACGTCCTCGCCGACGGCCAGCGAAGCGAGCGCCCCTTCCGGCGCGGGAAAATCGACGTCGATGGGATCGAGCCGCTGCAAGGTCGTCAGGCTGGCGCCGACGGGCACATATTGCCCGAGATCGACGTTGCGCAGCCCGAGCCGCCCCGCAAAGGGCGCCTTGATCGCCTTCTGCGCGATCACCGCGCGCGTGTGCTGCACCGTCGCGGCGGCCGAATCGCGGGTCGCGATGGCCGCGTCGACCGTCGACTGGGGCGTGTTGCCGCCGGCCATCAGCGTCTTCGCGCGCTCCAGCGTCACATTGGCGTTCTTGAGCTGGGCGAGGCCGTTGGCCAGATCCGCCTCGTCGACCGAATCGTCGATGTCGACCAGCGGCGCGCCGGCTTCGACGTCGTCGCCCGACTCGAAATGGATCGCGGCGACGACGCCGCCGACCTGCGGCGCGATGGCGACGCCTTGATAAGCGCGCAGCGTGCCGATCGCCGTCAGTTCCGGCGGCCATTTCTCGATTCTCGCCGCCTCGACCACGACCGAGGTCGGTTTGGGCGCGAAGGCGGCGCTGATGAACCCCTTGACCATGTTCGGCTTGATGAAGAACTGGAAATAGACGAGCCCGCCGGTCAGCGCGACGATGGCCGCCAGGGCGACCAGGAACACCGCCACCCGGCGCGCTTTCAGCGGCAGCGCGCGGATGACGAGCAGGCCGGCGCAAACCGCGGCGATCGCGTAATATGCCGGCGGCGGGACCGGCGCTTTGAGCAACGCGAATTGCGCCGCTGCGCCGAGCGCGGCTCCGGCCAGGGCCAGCAGCAGCAAAAGCCAGTTCGTCGGACGCCTCATCGATCGCCTTTCGCGCGTGCGCGCAGGGTTTAGCAGCCTTTCGCACGAAGGGGATATAATTCAAAGGGTGGTCCGCGCGCCAGCCGACTAACGCGGGCGCGCGCGAGTTTAGGGCGCGTCTCGACCGGTCGGGGACGCGGCGCGCCGTCTCTGACGGCGCCGGGTCGATCACGCTTGTCATCGCCGAACCGATTTGTTAGACGACGCGCCTTCGCTTCGCCCGAGAGGCGCGAAGCTTAAGCGGTCATGGCGGAACTGGTAGACGCGCTAGCTTGAGGTGCTAGTCCTTTAACCGGGGTGGAGGTTCGAGTCCTCTTGACCGCACCATGAGTTCAACGGCGACCCCTCAAGGGGTCGCCGTTTGCTTTTGCGACGCCGGCCTATTCGCTCGGCGCCGGCTTGACCGGGATCGGCCCCGGCGACGTCCTGGGCGCGGCGGCATTCTCCAGACGCGGCTTCAGCGCGCCGATGGTGCGCTCGGTCTCCGAAATCCAGCCCGGCGGCGCATCGACCGTCGGGCCGTTTCCGGGGCCGGGAACCATGTGCACGACGCGATAGCCGCGCTTCTTCAATTCGCGCAGAAAGGCCGGCAGCATGTCGGCGGTCCACTGGCGATTGTCGTGGAAGAGCAGCATGCCGCGCCTGGCCTTCTCGAGCCGGCCGAGGATGAGCTTGAGCTCCTGATCGGGCGTCATCTCGACCCAGTCGGACGCCCACAGATCCGTGCCGAAGATGCCGACGTTGTCGCGCGCAAACCAGTCGCGCAGGTCCGGCGTATCGGCGAAGCCGGGAAAGCGGAAGAACGGCGCATGCAACTTCAGCTGGGAAAGGTCGGTCGGCTCGCCGGCGCTGAAATCCTGGCCGTAGGCGGCCCTTTCCACCGCGATCATGCCCTTGAGAATATCCGCCCGCGCGCTCGCCTCGCTCATGTAGCGCAGCGTCGGCTGGGGATGGGTGTAGGTGTGGTACGCGACGTTGTGGCCCTCTTCGACCTCGCGCCGCGTCAGCGCCGGCAGCGCGTCGACATTGCGGCCGATGACGAAGAAGGTCGCGCGCACGCATTCCTCGGCGAGCGCGCGGAGCACCTGCGGCGTGGTGCGCTGGTCCGGCCCGTCGTCGAAGGTGAGGATTACCTCGTGGTCTGCGAGCGGAACGGCCTTGGGATAGGTCTTCAAGCCGACGAGCAGGCCGCCCTGCGTGCCGACCTGAGCGATGCGCGAGGTGCCGAGCTTGTCGGGCCCGCATTCGGCGGCCGAAGCGCCGCCAAGGCCGGCGGCGAGCAGGAGGATGATGGCGGCGGCGCACCGCATGGCGAGGCCTTTCCCGATCCGGAGGGTCCCGCGATGCCATGCCGCGTCCGCAAGGGGCGGGTCAAGGGCGGCGGCCATTAACGAATCGTTACCCCGCGCGCTCTAACTTGCGCCACAGTGCTGCCCGATGGGATAGAATGCCTTTCGTCAGCCGCCTTGCGCCTTGTTTCGTGAAGCCGATGATCCCGCCCCTGCCCGCTTTGTCTCGAGTCCTCGTCCGCCTCGGCGTTCTCGCCGCCTTGGGCGCCGCGCTGGCCGGCTGCGGCGGCGGCGCCGGCCCGCTCGATTTCGACGACAATTATCCCAAGCCTAGGGATTATCCGATTCACGGCATCGACGTCTCCAAATATCAGGGAACGATCGACTGGAGCGCGGTGGCGGACAGCGGCGTCAAGTTCGTCTGGATCAAGGCGACCGAAGGCGGCGACCATCTCGACGAACGCTTTCAGGCGAATTGGCAGGGCGCCAAGCAGGCGGGCATTCCACACGGCGCCTATCACTTCGTCTATTGGTGCCGTCCGCCGATCGAGGAAGCGACTTGGTTCGAACAGAACGTGCCGGTGGAGGACGACGCGCTGCCGCCCGTGCTCGACGTCGAGGCGACGCCGGAGTCAAAAACCTGCAAGCGCCATCTCGAACGCGACTCGGCGATCGCCGACATGAAGGTGATGCTCGAGGAGATGGAGCGCCATTTCGGCAAGCGGCCAGTCATCTACACCTCGGTCGATTTCTACGAAGCGATCCTGTCCGACGGCGCCTTTTCGGATTACCCGATCTGGGTGCGCTCGACCAAGCACCACCCCGCCGTGCGCTACGGCTCGCGAGCCTGGAAGTTCTGGCAATATCAGGCCGACGGCGCGATCCCGGGCATCGACGGCCACGTCGACCGCAACGCCTTCTACGGCACGCGCGAACAGTGGCAGGCGTTCCTTGACGGGCCGAAATGAACGTCGAATAGTGACGCTCGGCCGCGCGACGCGCAGGAGGGCGCCATGACCGCCTACGCCATATTCGACGTGGAAATCTACGACATGGAGCGCTACCAGGAATTCATGCACCGCGTGAAGCCGGCGCTCGAGGAAGCCGGCGCGCGATATTTGGCGCGCGGCGGCGCTCATCGGGTCCATGAAGGCGATTGGATTCCGCGCCGCATCGTCATTCTCGAATTTCCTTCTCTCGCGGCTTTCGACAGTTTCTATAACGGCTCCACCTACCGGGAACTCAGGGCGATCCGCGACGCCTGTAGCTCGGCCCGCCTCGTGAGCGTCGAGGGGTTGTAGACGGGTCGGAGGCGGAAATCGGCAGGGGGGTACGCCATGGCTCGCATCGAAGAGCGCCTAATCGCGTTGGGATTGACCCTTCCAGCGGCGTTGAAGCCGCCGGCCGGCAGGCTTCCCTTCGCGTTCGTGCGCCTCGTCGGCGCCCGGGCGTTCATCTCGGGCCACGCCCCGCTGAACCCCGACGGTTCGCTCGCCCGTCCGCTCGGCAAGGTCGGGCGCGAGGTGAGCGCGGACGAGGCCTATGATGCGGCGCGCCTGACCGGGCTCGCCATCCTCGGCAGCCTGAGCCGCGCGCTCGGCGATCTCGACCGAATTCTCGCCTGGAGCCGGGTCTTCGGCATGGTCAACGCGGCGCCCGGCTTCAACACCATGCCCAGCGTGATCAACGGCTTTTCCGATCTCATTCTCGACGTCTTCGGCCCCGACGTCGGCGCCCACGCCCGCTCGGCCGTCGGCATGGCCGAACTGCCGTTCGACATTCCCGTCGAGATCGAAGGCGAAGTCGAACTGGCGGCGTGACAGGCCCGGCCGACGAAACGCGCGCGGTCTCGACGAGCTTGGGCGATCATCCCCGCCCCTCGATGGACGGGCGTCTTGCGGCGCCGTTTGGCCGCTCCATCGCGATCATCGCGATCAAGGCGCCCGCGATCGGCAGATTCTTCAATATCGGCGCGAACGGGTTCAGCCAATACTCGGGCGGCAGCAGCAGTCCGACCAAGGAATAGGCCACCAACAGCGCCAGCATCGCCAAGCCGATTCGCGCGGGGCGCCAGGCGACGAGCAGCAAGCCGCCGAGGACGAGATTGGCCGCCGCGCCGCCGAACAGCGCCACTTCGGCGAGCGGTCCGCGAACCCCCACTTCGGCGAGCATGACATAGGATTCGGCGGGCGGAAAAAGACCGAGCGACACGATCCCCGTTCCGATCCACAACAGCGCGAGCGCGATGCGCAGGAACGGCTGAACGAAATAGAGTCGCGCGCGCCAAAGATCGGCCGTCGTGGCGGGGCTCAGCGCCAGGCTCTCGGCGAGCGAACGCGGCCCCCTTCCGAGCGCCGCGGCGACCCCCTCGGGGCTGGCGACGTTGCCGCGCTCCAGCAACTCGATTAGCTCGCGATCGCCCGGTCCGACCTCGATGATCTCGTTGAGCCACGCTAGGCCGTCGAGGACCGCGCGCGACAGCGGCAGAAACCGCGCCGGCGTCAGGCCGAGCCAAGCGCGCAACTCGCGCTCCAACTCGTCGGTCGTCATCGCCGTCGGGCCGACCGCGTCCACGCTTTTGGGCGCTTGCGGCGCGAGCGCGAGCTTGGCGACGAGCCCCGCCAATTCCGCGACATGCAGTGGCTGAACGCGCCAAGTCCCCGGTCCGAGGCGCGGCGGAAACGGCAGCGCGGCGAGCGCGCTGAAGAAATCGCCGGTCGCGCCGCCGGCGCCGACCAACAGCGAAGGCCGCACGATCGAGACTTCGAGCCCCTCGACCGCGCCGAGCATGTCCTCGCCCTCGCCCTTGGTGCGCTGAAAGCGAGTCGTGTCGTCTCGCCCGGCGCCCAGAGCGGAGAGATGGACGAGCCGGCGAACGCCGGCAAGACGGCATGCCTGCACGAGCCGGCGCACGCCCTCGACATGCACGGCCTCGAGATTGTCGATCCGGGCGTTGCGCGCCAGGCCGGCGCAATTGACGACGATTTCCGACCCCGCGAGCTTGCGCGCGAGCGCGGCGGGCTCCTCGCGCGCGATATCGAATTCGTCGTGGGCCGGAGCCGCGACCCGCTGTTCGGCCTCGAGCAGCGCGACGGCGACGTGGCGGCCGACAAAGCCACTGCCGCCGATAAGGAATATCGGGCTCATGAGCGCTCCCCCAGGCAAACGTCTTTTGTAAAAATGCTATACTAATCAAATTGGAATGTCTCGCGTCGGTCGCGACCGGGCATCGCCCGGCGGGCGCGAATCCACAGCCGCCGCGACGCCGCAAGCCTCGCCCAAACGTCGATTCGCGCCGCCCCGCTCTTGCCGACGCGCCGCGCTTGCGGCAACAGTCCGCGCGAACGAAGGCCGAGGATCTCGACATGTCCAGCGAAAACGCCGCCGATCTCAAATCCGACGCGTTGCACTTCCATCGCGAGCCGCGGCCGGGCAAGCTGGAGATCGCCGCGACCAAGCCGCTGGGCAATCAGCGCGATCTCGCGCTCGCCTATTCGCCCGGCGTGGCATTCGCCTGCGAGGCGATCGCCGCCGATCCGGCCGAGGCCGCCAATCTCACCATCCGCCAAAATCTCGTCGCCGTGCTGACCAACGGCACCGCCGTGCTCGGCCTCGGCGCGATCGGCCCGCTCGCGGGCAAGCCGGTGATGGAGGGCAAGGCCGTTCTGTTCAAGAAATTCGCCGGCATCGACGTGTTCGACATCGAGGTCAACGAAACCAATGTCGACAAGCTCGTCGACATCGTCGTCGCGCTGGAGCCCACCTTCGGCGGCATCAACCTCGAGGACATCAAGGGCCCCGAATGCTTCGAGGTCGAGGAGAAGGCGAAGGCCCGCATGGGCATCCCCGTGTTCCACGACGATCAGCACGGCACGGCGATCATCGTCTCGGCGGCGGTCACCAACGCGCTGGAATTGACCGGCAAGACGTTCGATTCCGTGAAGATCGTCTGCTCCGGCGCCGGCGCCGCGGCGCTCGCCTCGCTCAATCTCCTGGTCTCGCTCGGCGCGAAGCGCGAGAACATCTTCGTCTGCGACATCGAAGGCGTCGTCTACAAGGGCCGCGAAAAACTGATGGACCGCTGGAAGGCGGTCTATGCGCAGGAGACGAAGGCGCGCACGCTCGCCGACGTGATCGAGGGCGCCGACATCTTCGTCGGTCTTTCCGCCGGCGGCGTGCTCAAGCCCGAACACGTCAAGCGCATGGCGCGCGATCCCTTGATCATGGCGCTCGCCAATCCGACGCCGGAGATCATGCCGGAATTGGCGCACGAGGCGCGGCCCGACGCGATGATGTGCACCGGACGCTCCGACTATCCCAATCAGGTCAACAACGTCCTGTGCTTTCCCTACATCTTTCGCGGCGCGCTCGATGTCGTCGCGAGCGACATCAACGAGGCGATGAAGCATGCGGCGGTCAAGGCGATCGCGGCCCTTGCGCGCGAGACGCCGTCAGAGGTCGTCGCGCGCGCCTATGGCGGCGAAGCCTCGCTCTTCGGCCGCGCTTCGCTCATTCCCAGCCCGTTCGATCCGCGCCTGATGCTGCGCATCGCTCCAGCCGTGGCGCGCGCGGCGATGGAGAGCGGCGTCGCGCGCCGGCCGATCGCGGATTTCGACGCCTACGCCGACCGGCTGTCGCGCTTCGTCTTCCGCTCCGGCTTCATGATGAAGCCGCTGTTCGCCAAGGCGCGTGACGCGAAGAAGCGCGTGATCTACAGCGAAGGCGAGGACGAGCGCGTGCTGCGCGCGACGCAGGTGGTGCTGGAAGAGGGCCTCGCCGAGCCGATCCTGATCGGCCGTCCCGAGGTGATCCGGGACCGCGTCAAGCGCTACGGCCTGAGAATGACCGCCGGAAAGGATTTCGCGATCGTCGATCCCGAGAGCGATCCGCGCTACCGCGATTACGTCGCGACTTATCTCAAGGTCGCCGGCCGCAAGGGCGTGACCCCCGACGCCGCGCGCACGATGGCGCGCACCAACACGACGGTGATCGGCGCGCTGGCGCTGCGTCGCGGCGATGCGGACGCGCTGATCTGCGGCCTCGAAGGGCGCTTCGCGTCGAGCCTCAGGCATATCAAGGACATCGTCGGCCTCGCGCCGGGCGCCAAGGATTTCGCCGCGCTTTCGCTGGTGATCGCGCCGAGCGGCTCGTATTTTCTCGCCGACACGCATGTGCGCTCCGATCCCACCGCCGAGGAGATCGCCGATTTGGCTTTCGCCTGCGCCCATCATGTGCGCCGCTTCGGCGTGACGCCGAAGATTGCGCTCGTTTCGCATTCCGACTTCGGCTCCGCCGACACGCCTTCGGCGAGGAAGATGCGGGAGGCCCTGGCGCTGGTGAACGCGCGCTCGCCCGATTTCGAGATCGACGGCGAGATGCAGGCCGACACCGCGCTGTCGCTGGTCGCGCGGGCGCGCGTGACCTCCGATTGCCGCCTGTCGGGCGAGGCCAACGTGCTGATCTTCCCCAATCTCGACGCCGGCAGCACCGCGCTGCAGCTGACGCGCGTCATCGCCGACGCCCTGCCCGTCGGCCCGATCCTCGTCGGCCCGGCCAAGCCCGCACATGTGCTGACGCCCTCGGTCACCGCGCGCGGCATCGTCAATATGACCGCGATCGCCGCGGCGGAGGCGGCGGGAGCGGAATAGACACCCCGGACGAAGAGAAAGATTTGATTTGACAGGCCGGCGATCGAGGCGGAACCTTCAGGGGTCGTCGAGAGTCGCGCGAGCGGCCCGTAGACAAGGCTAGGGCCGGCCTCGTAGCGAGGATCGGCAGAAAGATCGGGGTAGCCATGACTCCGCCGGGCGAGAAAATCTGACCTCGATTTCGTCGAGGTCGCAACGCCAACGCCGCCCCATACGCCAAGGCGGAACGGCGTTTCAGAAAATTTGATCTTCACCGTGCAGCCGCGAACGCGAAGGCCAAGCGTTTCAAGCGCTGCAATATCATCTGCAACATCCCAGATCGTTTCGCAGAGGCGAAACAGGGCCCCGCTCCGCTTGAATGCGCCGGGGCCCACTGCTTTTGTCAGGCGCCGGCGCCGGCCCGCCCCCGATAAAATCCAGCCCGATATCCAAGATCGGCGCGCTGTGCGCCAGCGTTCCGGCTGCGGACGCTCGCGTTCGCTCGGCCCGCGCCGCCAAGGTAATCAATGTTAGTTCTATTGACGCGAAATCAATTTCATGTTAGTCATACTAACATGAAAATCGTGAAGCGCCCCTATGATCTGACCTCGCGCGCGGCGAAAGCCGAGGCGACGCGCGAACGCATCCTCGAACAAGCGGTGCAACTCTATCGCGAATGGGGGACCGAGCGATTCACGCTCGACGAGATCGCCCGCCACGCGGGCACGACGGTGCAGACGGTCCTGCGCGCCTATGCCAGCAAGGACAAGCTGCTGCTTCGCGTGCTTGACCGTCTCGCCGCCGGCGGCGCGGAGTGGCTCAAGCCGACCGAGCCCGGCGACATCGCGGCGGCGGTCGGCGCGATCTTCGACGTCTACGAGACGATCGGCGACTTGGTGATGCGCGAACTCGGCGAGGAAAGCCGACTCCCAGCCCTCAAGCCCGCGCTCGACCGAGGGCGCGCCAATCATTGCGCATGGGTGAAGGAACTGTTCGCGCCGCAACTCGGCGAGCTTACCGGCGCGGCGCGCGCGGCGAGATTCGCCGTCTTCGTCGTCGCCACCGACGTCTACGTCTGGAAGAAACTCCGCCGCGACTTGGCGCTGAGCCGGCGGGAGGCAGAGGCGATCGTGCTTCGGATGATCAAGCGCGACATCCAACGGGAGGATGACCATGGCTCGGATTCTTTGGCTGAACTGGTCGGGCGGCGGGAACCTGCCGCCTAGCCTTGGCGTCGCACGCGCATTGACGGCTCGCGGCCACCAGGTCGCCTTCGCCGGGCGGCCGGAAATGGTTCCACGCGTCAAGACTGCGGGCTTTCGCGCGATCGAATTCACCGACGCTTATACGCAAGTCGATCGCTATCCCCAGGGAACCTTCCTGACGCGCATGTCCTGCTACCTCACTTCGCCCGCCGTCGAGGCGCAGGTGCGGTCGGTCGTCGCCGCCGAGGCGCCCGAAATCGTGCTGATCGACGCGATGTTTCCGGCGGCCCTCGCCCAAGCGCCGCAATTCGATGCGCCGACCGCGGTCTTCGTTCACACCTTCGTCTTTCGCCAACTCGACATGTGGCGCGGAATGATCGCGCGCCTCGACGGCATGCGACAGCAAGCGGGCTTCAGTTCCTTGCCTGCGCTCGACGCGTTGTGGCGTCCACGCGACCGCATCGTTTCGACGAGCTTGGCCGAGTTCGACGCGCCCCGCGCGCCGGGCTGGGACAGCGTCCGCCACGTCGGTCCGGTGCTGGAAGATGAAAAATTCGCGATTCCGACGATTCTGCCGTGGGCCGAAGACGACCCGACGCCGCTCGTTCTAGTGAGCTTCAGCACGGGTTTCGAACAGCGCAACGTCGATAAATTGCAACGCGCGCTCGACGCGCTGGCCGTCCTTCCCGTCCATGTCGTCGCAACCACCGGCGGGATCGTCGCGCCGAACGAGCTGGCGGCGCCGGAAAACGCCGTCGTGCTGAACTACGCCGCGCACGACCCGATCATGCGCCGCGCCGCGTTCGTCATGACGCATGGCGGCCACGGAACCGCGATGCGCGCGTTGCGATACGGCGTTCCGATGGTGGTCATTCCGGGGCTCGCCGGCGACCAGCCGTTCGTCGCCGCCGCGGTGCAGGAATGGGGCGCGGGACGGGCGCTGGCCGGCGACGCCGACGTCGTCGCGATGCGGGAAGCGGCGCAAGACGTTCTGGCCAACCCCGCGTACCGTCGAGCCGCGCAACAAAGGTCGGCGAGTTTAAGCCATGTCGACGGGGCGGCCAACGGCGCGCGCGAGGTGGAGGCGCTTGTCAACAGGGCCGCGCCGGAGCGCGCGGCGGCTGAATGAGCTTGGAGTCGGCGCGCGACGACCTCGCGCGCCTACTCCCGATAATCCAGCCCGATATCCAGGATCGGCGCGCTGTGCGTCAGCCAACCCACGGAAATGAGATCGACGCCGGTGGCGGCGATCGCGGGCGCGGCCTCCTTGGTCACGCGGCCCGAGGCCTCCGAGATCGCGCGGCCGGCGATCATAGCCGCCGCGCGGCGCAGATCTTCGAGCGACATATTGTCGAGCAGCACGGCGTGCGGCGCCGCGGCGTCCTCGGCGCGCGTCAACCCGAGATAGCTGATCGAGATCGCCCTGCCCGCGTGCGCGCCGCCGCGCCGGTCGCGATCGGCGAAGGTATAGAGCTGCTCGACATAGCCGATGGGATGGCGCGTCTGCCGCTCCACCCAAGCGCGCACGCCCGACTGCAGCGAGCGATGCCCGACCTCGAACGGCCCCGAAGGCAGCGCCAGGCCGTCGTCGATCGTCATCACCTTCGGCTGCCCGTCGGCGACGGCGACCAGCACGGCGATGAGTTCGACGGCGATCGGCGGCGCGAGTTCATCGGCCATTCTCCCTTCGGCCCGCCCCGCCATCGCCCATTCCTCGCCCAGTTCGCCGTCCCCTCAGGATTTAGCTTGAATTCGCCGCGCCGCAAACGGAGCCGAAAGCGCTCGGGCGTCGGGCGTGAGATCGCCGACGCGCCGGCAGCGGAGCCGAACCGACATATTCACAGCGACCCCAGAGGCATGCAGCGCCTGGGAACGGCGAGCGAGGCAACGCCGCGGGCGGCCCGGGAGAGAACATTCCGTAGGGAAGGTCCATTGCCAAAAGCTCGAAGCTGGGCAAATGTGCGCCCCGGTTCTTCGCTCGTCGCGGGGATCTCGATCGGAGGGGGTCCAGATCATGCTTCGTCATCCCAATCGCGCGAACGGTCGCGCACGCTTGATCGCTCTCGCGCTGATCGCGGGAACGTCGATTGTTCTCGCCCCCTCGGCTTTCGCCTGGCCGAGCGGCGACAGCGGCGACGTGACCCTCGACGACTTCACCGCGAAGGCGAAGGACGGCAGTGCGTTCGTCATCAAGCGCGCGGAGTTCGCCAACACCAATTTGAGCAAAGACGAAATCGTCGAGATGCTGACGCCGGACACGCCCGAAGCCGACGAACGCGCCCTCGTGGAGAAATTGAAAGCCGACAAGATTTCGATTCCCGCGATCGACATTACCGCGAAAGACGGGACCAAGATCCATATTCACGACCTCTCCGCGAGCAATGTCGATGGCGGCAACGTGGAAAAGCTCGAGTTCGCGGGCATGGAGGCGTCCGGAACCGACGACGGCGCGCCCGTCTCGGTAAAATCCGGCGCCCTTCGCCTCGAGGGCCTGAATCTCGCCGAAGCTTTGAAGGCCATCGGCGCGCCGGCGGACGCCGCCCAGAAAGGGCGCCTGAGCCACTTGACCTGGGAGTCGCTCGACATCGTGGCGCCGGATAAGGAGAGCGGACCCGGCAAGACGATCCACGTGGCATTCGCCTCGATCGAGCTTCGCGGCGACTACGCCGGCGACGCGCTCAAGCAGGGCTCCACCAAACTCACGGGGCTGATCATCGAGCCGTCCCCCGATTCCGAGTTCGGCAAGAATCTCGCGGACCTCGGCTATTCCCGGGTCGAACTGGCGATGGTGATCGGCGCCAATTACCAGGCCGACGCCAAGAAATTTTCGCTCGACGAACTGACGATCGAGGGCGCGAAGATGGGCGCCTTCGGCTTGAAGGCGAATTTCGGCGACATCGATCCCGGCTTGTTCGGAACCGACAACGACGCCCGCATGCAGGCGCTGCTCGGTTGCAGCATATCCTCGCTGGAGATCAAGGTGGTCAATTCCGGCCTCTTTGAAAAGACGCTCGCCCTCTACGCCAAGCAGCAAGGCGCGACGCCGGACGCGCTGAGGCAGCAATGGTCGGCGATGACCGGCCAGATGGCGCCGTTGTTCCTCGGCGGCGACCCCTCCGCGCTGAAGGTCGCCGCCGAGGCGCAGAAATTCATCGCCTCGCCGAAGAACCTCACCATCTCGCTTAAGGCCAAGAACGGCGCCCTCAAGGCTTCCGATTTCATGGCGATCAGCGATCCCGCCGCTTTCGCCAGCAAGCTCGACATCGCCGCGGCCGCCAACCAATAGGGCCGGCGTTTCGGAAAGGCCGCAGGGCCGCCGGTTCGCCTCTTGTCCCGATGTCGCCGCTTCGTCATGAGGCGAACTTATCTCTCGTCCCGAGACCAACCCCCTGGAGGTTCGACCGTGACCCGTCTTGCTTTCCTCGCGATTCTCGCTTTGGGCCTCGCCGCATCGGCGGCGAGCGCCGCGACCTTTCCGATTCCGTCCGACGATCCGATCGCCACCGTCAGCATTCCCAAATCCTGGGATCCCAAAACCTATGACGAGGGCGTCGAGGCGACCTCGGGCGATGGCGCGATCTATATCGCGATCGAAGCGGTCGCGGCGGGGGACGTGAAGTCGGCGACCGAGGAAGGCCTGAAGTTCTTCATCAAGAGCGGCGTCGACCTCACTATGGATTCGCAGAAAACCAAGGACACCAAGATCAACGGGCTCGACGCCTTCGACATCTCCTTCATCGGCAAGGACAAGGACGGTCCGGCCAACATCAGCCTCACGCTGGTCAAGACGAACGCCAAGAGCAAGTTCCTCATGCTTTATTACTGGGGATCGTCCGACGGCGAGAAGGCCAACGCGAGCGATCTCAAGGCGATCTCGGAGAGCATTCAGGCGACGAAATAACGCGGCCGTCGCGCCGTCGTTGCGATCTTCACCACGAGGGGAGCCTGCGCATGCGCTATGAGATTTCCGGCACGGTCATGCAGACGGTGGCGATCGACCTCGACCCCGGCGAGACCGTCTACAGCCAGACGAATACGATGGCGTGGATGAACGACGCCATGAAAATGGACACGCACACCGGCGGAGGCCTGTTCGCCGGCCTGAAGCGCTCGTTCGGCGGCGGCTCGTTCTTCATCACCGACTTCACCGCCGGCGGCGCCGGCCATGTCGCCTTCGCGCCGCGCTTTCCCGGCACGATCGTCCCCGCGCTGTTGCAGCCCGGCCAGTCGCTGATCTGCCGCAAGGAGACGTTTCTGGTCGCGCAGAAATCGGTGACCTTGGAGCTCGCCTGGCAGAAGCGTCTGGGCGCCGGGTTCTTCGGCGGCGACGGCTTCATCTTGCAAAAAGTGACCGGCCCCGGCGTCGTCTGGCTCGATCTCTCCGGCGAACTCATCGAGCGCGATCTGGCGGCCGGCGAGCGGCTGCTCGTCCATGCCGGCCACGTCGGCCTGTTCGAGCCGAGCGTCGGCTTCGACATCCAGATGGTGAGCGGCTTCAAGAACATCCTCTTCGGCGGCGAGGGCCTTTTCCTCGCGACGCTGACGGGTCCGGGCCATATCTGGCTGCAGAGCATGCCGATCCTCAACCTCGCCGAGGAAATCGGCCGCTACCTCCCGCGCGTCGGCGCCGACACCGGCGCCAACTCGGCGGCGGGCGGCATAGCCGCCGGCGCGGCCCTCGGCGCGGCGGGCGGACTGCTCGGCAGCCTGTTCGGGGGAAAGGATTCTTCTTAAAACAGCGGGACGGCGTCGATCGCAATCAGCGCGCCCGTTGCCGCGCGATCGGGCGCGCGGCCGTTCAGGCGGCGACCCGCAAGACCCGTCCCGCGATCATCGGCTTCTCAGGGCGCCGGAAGGCGACGAAGAGCGCGCGATGGCTTGTGGCGGATCGACCATTCTCGATAATCGCCGCCTTGAAGGCTTCAAGCGCATCCTTCAGGGCGACGATATCCTTGTCCAGGCCGATGAGGAGATTGTCGCCGCCGGACGAACCCGCCTTTTCCCAAAGCCTGAGGCTGGCGTGAGCGGTCGTCACCGCCGCGATCGTGCGCGCCAGAGCGGGCGATAACGATGAAAAATAGAATCCGACCAGCATCTTGGCGTTGACCAATTGTAGTCCCGCTCTCTGCAACGCGTCATCTCCAGAGCCGGCCCCTCGCTGATCGGGTCCAATTATAGAGTAGCGATCGCCAAAGAAGCGCGACAGTTCGCGGTCGATTGACTCTGCGGAACAGTATAATTCCTCCGCCTTTTTGCCAATGAAGCATTGGCTTTCTCTCGACTCGTTTACTTTATAAGTCACCAGCCCCGCCATTACAGAACTGATGATTATTGTGATAAGCAAGAAAGCCAGTTCCATGGAAATCTCCACGACCGATGTGGTATTGGCATCGCAATAGATTGAACGAAATAGTTTAATTTTCTTCTAAATTAGTGTTAACGATTGCCTAATACCACAATCTACGATGTCGAGACGCGTTTCTGGGGGCTGGGCCGGGGCGGGCTTGGCTCGCGGTTTCCTCAAGCGTTGCTGAACTTTTCCGGCGGTCAACTCCACCGTTTCGTGTGATTTCAAGGACTTGTCGAGCGGAAAGAAAGAGCGCCGTTCGCGCAAATTCTGGGCCCTCGGTTCAAGCTTCGCTGGAAGGAAACGCGCCTCGTTCGTCGCCGCCCTCCCCGGCCGCGGCAATGACGTCCGGCGGCGACGACGGATCAACAAATCCGATCACGGCCGATCACGGCCGCTCGCAACTTTGTGTGCGGCGCAGCAATTGCGAACGGGCCCGTCGTATCCCATCTTGTCCTACGAAACGGAAAGGGAGCAGGCGGCCCTGAAAGGTATGCGCATCATGATCTTGCGCGAAATCGTTCACACCCGCTTCAATCCTCGTGTCGCGCCGGCCGCGGGCGCGTCGATCGGCGGCGATGTTGCGGCGCACTTCGCCGGCGGCGCGCGAATCTGCGTTTAAATTCCAGGATCGGGTTCATGACGGCTATCGTTCGATTGGCGCTGACGCGTCCTTACACCTTCGTCGTCATGGCGATCCTGGTCATGATTTTCGGCGCGCTCTCGGCGATCCGAACGTCGACCGACATTTTTCCGAACATCGGCATCCCGGTCATCTCCGTCGTTTGGAACTACACCGGCTTGCCGCCCGACGACATGTCGGGCCGGATTATCGCGCCCTATGAACGCGCGCTCTCGACGACGGTCAATGATATCGAGCATATCGAATCGCAGTCGCTCCCCGGCAACGGCATCGTCAAAGTCTACTTCCAACCGACCGTGAACATCAGCGCCGCGCAGGCGCAGGTCACGTCCATATCACAGACAATCTTGAAGCAGCTTCCCCCCGGGGTCACGCCGCCGATCATTCTCGTCTATAACGCCTCGAGCGTTCCGATCATCCAGCTGGCGCTATCGAGCGACACGCTGTCTCAAACGGAGCTCTTCGACCTCGCCCAGAATTTCATTCGTCCCGCGCTCACCACGGTCGCGGGCGCCCAGATTCCATACCCCTATGGCGGCGCCATGCGGCAAGTGCAGATCGATCTCGATCAGAACGCGCTGCACGCCCATAATCTTTCGGCGAACGACGTCGGCAATGCGCTCGCCCGGCAGAACCTGATCACCCCGGTCGGCACGGAAAAGATCGGCTCCTATGAATTCACCATAGACCTCAACGACTCGCCCAAGGCATTGGAAGATTTCAATAATTTGCCGGTCAAGGTGGTCGACGGCGCCGTCGTCTTCATGCGCGACGTCGCCTTCGTCCACGACGGCTCGCCGCCGCAGACCAATGTCGTGCAGATGGACGGGCGCAAGGGCGTGCTAATGTCGGTCCTGAAGATCGGCTCCGCCTCGACCCTCGACATCATCGCCGGCATCAAGGATCGCTTGCCCGCCGTTCAAGCCACTCTCCCGCCGGGGGTAACGCTCAAATTCGTCGGCGACCAGTCCGGCTTCGTCAAATCCTCCGTCGCCGCCGTCGTCCGCGAAGGCCTGATCGCGGCCGCGCTGACGGGATTCATGATTCTGGTCTTTCTCGGCAGCTGGCGCTCGACCCTCATCATTACCGTGTCGATACCCCTGGCGGTCCTCAGCTCCCTGACCGCGCTTTCGCTGCTGGGTCAGACGATCAACGTGATGACGCTCGGCGGCCTGGCGCTGGCGGTCGGCATCCTGGTCGACGACGCGACGGTCACCATCGAAAACATCAATCGCCACATGGAGGAGAACGGCGAAGACATTCTGACCGCCATCACCCGCGGCGCGCAGGAAATCATGCCGCCTGCGACGGTCGCGCTGTTTTGCATCTGCATCGCCTTCGTCCCGCTGCTCGCGCTGGGCGGCGTGGCCGGCTATCTCTTCCGGCCGCTGGCGATGGCGGTCGTCTTCGCGATGATCGCGTCCTACATTCTGACCTATACGCTCGTGCCGACGATGGCGCATTTCCTGCTGCGCAATCAGCGCCATCATTCGACGCGCGTCGACGCCGACGATCCGCCCGAAGCCGGCTTTTTCACCCGCTTTCAGCACGGTTTCGAGCATCACTTCGAGCGGCTGCGGCGGGGCTACATGGGTCTGCTGCAATTGGCGCTGGGCCGCCGCTTCTGGTTTGCCGGCGGCTTCCTCGGCGTCGCGTTGCTGTCCCTCGGCCTCGCGCCTTTTCTTGGACGGGATTTCTTCCCCTCGGTCGACGCGGGCGCGATCAAGATCCATATGCGCGCGCCGACGGGAACCCGAATCGAGGAAGCGACGCTGCTGGCCGATCAGATCGAGCAGAAGATCCGCACCATCATTGCGCCGGACCGCGTGGCGAGCATCGTCGACAACATCGGACTGCCGATCAGCGGCATCAACATCGCCTACGGGAATTCCGGAACGATCGGCGTCTTCGACGGCGACATATTGGTCACCTTGAACGAAGGGGCCACCGCCACGGACGCGTATGTGAAGAGTTTGCGCGAACAAGTGCCGAGGGCGTTTCCCGGAACGACGTTCTCGTTCCTGCCCGCCGATATCGTCAGCCAGATCCTCAATTTCGGCTCGCCGGCGCCGCTCGACGTCCAGATCGCCGGCGCCGATCTCAACGCCAGCCGCGCCTTCGCCAACAAGCTGCTTGCGAAGATACGCCATGTTCCGGGCGTCGCCGATCCGCGCATCCAGGAAGCGTTCCAGAACCCCGCGCTCAAGGTCGACTTCAACCGCGAACTCGCCGGCGTCGTCGGCCTCACGGAAAGCGACGCCTCGACCAGCATCCAAGCGACGCTGTCGGGCAGCACCCAGACGGCCCCGACCTACTGGCTGAGCCCAGCCAACGGCGTTTCCTACGCAGTTTCCGTCCAGACGCCGCAATATGACATCGACTCGCTTGGAGAGCTCAAAAACCTGCCGTTGACCGCCGCCCAGTCGACGCAATTGCTGGGCGGACTCGCCACCTTCTCGCCGGAGCCGCTCGACGCCATCGTCTCGCACTACGACATCCGCAACACCGTGAATATCTACGCGACAACCCAGGATCGCGATCTCGGCGGCGTCGCCGCCGACATCCAAAAAATCGTCGACGATTCCCGCGCCGATCTCCCCAAGGGCTCGACCGTCATGATCCGCGGCCAGGCGGCCACGATGACGAGCGCTTACCAGCAGTTGCTCATCGGCTTGGCCTTTGCGATCGTCCTGATCTATCTGCTGATCGTCGTCAATTTCCAGGACTGGGTCGATCCCTTCGTGATCATCATGGCGCTTCCGGCCGCGTTGGCCGGCATCGTCTGGATGCTGTTCCTCACGCACACCAGCCTGTCGGTGCCCGCCTTGACCGGCGCGATCATGTGCATGGGCGTCGCGACGGCGAACAGCATTCTCGTCGTCAGCTTCGCGCGCGAACAGCTCGCCGAAGGCAAAGACGCCGTCACCGCCGCGCTGGAGGCCGGCGCCACGCGTTTCCGGCCCGTGCTGATGACCGCGCTCGCCATGATCATCGGCATGGCGCCGATGGCCATTGAGCCGGGACAGAATTCGCCGCTCGGCCGCGCGGTCATCGGCGGCCTTCTTTTTGCAACCTTCGCGACGCTGTTGTTCGTGCCGACCCTTTTCAGCATCGCGCATCGACTTCAGCCTAACAAGGCCAACGCAGCCGAGCCGCTCGCCGGCCTGCCGTCCCACGCCTGACCCGGAGCCCTCATGTCTTCCCAATCCCCGATCCACCCGCCCAAGCCGCGCCGCGTTTTGCTGCTCCTCTGCGCTTGCGCGGTCGGCGCGATCGGTCTTGCGGTCTCCGGCGTCATGGATCGCGCCACGAGCCGACAGGAGGTCGCTGCCTGGACCAACGAGCAGGCGATCCCCACCGTGCGGCTCGTCAAGCCCGAACGCGGCCCCGGCGAGCAAGAGCTGATTCTGCCGGGCAACGTGAGCGCCTTCTACGCCGGCTCGCTTTTCGCCCGCGCCAGCGGCTATGTGACCGCCTGGCATAGGGATATCGGCGCCCATGTGACCAAGGGAGAGACCCTCGCGGCGATCTCGGCGCCCGATCTCGATCAGCAGCTCGAAGAGGCGAAGGCGCAACTCGTTCAATTGCAGGCGGCGGTCGAACAGGCGCAGGCCAACGCCGACCTCGGCCGCGTGACCGACCAACGGACATCGCAACTCGTCGCTCAGGGGTGGTCGAGCAAGGAGCAAGGCGACACGGATCGCTTGACCGCGGCCTCGCGCGCGGCGGCGCTGGCTGTCGCCAAGGCCAATGTCACAGCCCAGCAGGCCGCGGTGAGCCGGCTCGAGGAGCTGACCCGATTCGAAGAGATCAAGGCGCCGTTCGACGGCGTCGTGACGGCGCGCAACGTCGATATCGGCGATCTCGTCAATGCCGGCGGCACGTCGGGGCGGGCCTTGTTCCAGATCGCCGACATCCATCGCATGCGAATCTACGTGAACGTGCCGCAGGCCTTCCTCGGCGAACTCGCGCCGGGCATCAAGGCGACGCTGCATCTGCCCGGCCAGAAGGAGACTTTCGCGGCGGAGCTGGCGTCGACCTCGAATGCGCTGGCAGAGAATTCCCGCACCGCTCTGATCGAGCTGCAAGCGGACAATCCCGAGGGAAAACTGTGGCCCGGCGCCTTCGCCGAAGTCCACTTCCACATCCCTTCCGATCCCAGCGCTTTGTTCATTCCGCTCACCGCGCTGGTCTTCGGCGCGCAAGGCATGCGCGTCGCCGCAGTCGACGCCGACGACAAGGTCGCGTTGAAGCCGGTGACCCTCGGCCGCAATCTCGGCAATCGCGTCGAAATCGAATCCGGCCTGTCGCTGTCCGACCGGCTGATCGACAATCCCACGGAATCGACGCAGACGGGCGACGTCGTCCGGATCGCCGGCGCGGACGGGAAAACCCCCGCGGTCGCGGCGGCGGGAAAGGCGGAGCCGGCGCCGGCGAAGAGCGATTGAGCGGCTTCGGCGCGGGTTTGCTTGCCGCTTTGGGGCGCAACCCCGCGCCCGTCAACCTGAACTCGGCGCCTTGGACGGCCCTATGCTCTGCTATGGCCCTATGGGACGACTTCCTCGCCCAAGGGGTCATGACGATTGCGGCGGGCTCCGCGACCGAGTAGCGTGTCGCTCTCGAATATTGGTTGGCTGGACCGCGTCGGCGGCGCGGCCCAAGTTCCCTGAGGTCGACTGATGTCGAGGCTGGAGGGCACGATCATGAATGCGAAACGCATCTTCTCGACGAACTTCGTCCAATTGCTCCTCGGAATTGTCGGCGTCGGCGTGGTCGGCGGCGCGGCCGGAACGGCCCAAGCGTCGAACGACATCTTCGCCCGGCAGTTTCTGAACAAGGGCGCGGCGATGACCATCCCCAAAATGGTCTATTGTCCGAGGCTCCAGGTGATGGTGGACCCGCTCACCCGGCAGCCCATCTACGAGAAGAACAACAATATGCAGCTCGCCAAAGTGACCGCCGGCTGCTCGGATTGTCCGAAATACGACGACTGAAGGCTGCATTCGCCTCGAGGGTGAACGGACCCGTTCATCGGGGCGCTGAAGCGGCGGGAGAGCCGCGCCAAACCGCGACGCGCGATGATGAAAACCATCCTGCTCATCACCGCGCGCTTTGACCCGGCGGCGGACTTGCTGCTGGCCGAATTGCGCCGGCGCGGCGCGCCGTGCGCACGCTGGAACACCGATCATTTTCCTCTCGATTCCGTCCTCACCTACCAGGCTTCCAACAGCGAGTTTCGTGCGCAATTCGTTTCCGACGACCGCAAGATCGATTTCGCCGCGATCGGAAGCGTCTGGTGGCAATGGGACCTGCCAGCGGGATTCCCCGCCGAACTCGGCGTCGAGGAAAGACGATTTGCGGAAACGGAATCGCAGCTCGCCCTCGCGGCGTTGACGACGATCGGCGACTTCCTATGGATCAACCACCCCAAACAGGAGCGCAGCGCCAAGTCGAAGCCCGCCCAATTGTTCGCGGCGCGCCAGGTCGGCCTGGACATTCCTCGCACGCTCGTCACCAACGATCCCGACGCGGTTCGCCAATTCGTCGCCGGGTCGGGCGCCCAGATCGTTTACAAGGGTCTGTCGCAACCTCGCGACGTCGAACCCGGGAAAGCGCTGTTCACGGGACTCCTCACTAGAGAAAGACTGGCGCAGATCGACCGCATTCGGTTCACGCCGGGAATTTTCCAGGAGCGCGTGGAAAAATCGCACGAGCTGCGGGTGACCGTGATCGGCTCGCGAATCTTCAGCGCCAAGATCGAATCCCAGGCTCTTGCCCAAGCCGCGCTGGATTGGCGCCCGTTCCTGCAGGATCTCAAATACGAGGCGATCCAGCTCCCGCCCGAGATCGAGGCCAAGATTCTCGCGTTGATGAAAATCTTCGGCCTCGTCTACGGCGCCTTCGATTTCATCGTGACCCCGGACGGACGCTATGTGTTCCTGGAAGTGAATCCATCGGGACAATATATGTGGATCGAATGTGCGACAGGCCTCGAAATAACCGCGGCGCTCGCCGATGCTTTGATGGCGCCTTGTCGACCATGAGGCGCGCCCTCCGGCCTGAAACCGCCCGCGGCTGAGTCTCCCTCTTAGGCGGCGCGCGAAGGCGCGCCTTGCCGCAAGCTATCGGCTAAACGCCCTCGCGTTGACGGGCGCGCCCGCGCGGATGAGGATGCCGTCCGCCGCCCGAGGCGACAATGTTCGCTGTGTGAGCGCCGCAGACCCATAGCGAAGCAATCACTTTGTCAGAGCATTTTCGACGAAGTTTATAATCACCTCGCAACGCCGTATTATATCATTATTATCTTTGGACACTTCCTGGAACCGCACAGTCTCTTCCGACAACAGTTTACGTTCAAGCTCATGATCTATAGCGACATGGTGCTTGCTGACAGCCCAATGGACGACACGTTCGTAAAATTCTTGTTCTTCGTCGCAATTAATCATTGCCACGTTCGCAAGAGCGGCGACATTCGCGACGTAACGCCCGCTCAACGGCTCCGCTTGGGCCGCGGTTGTGCAAAGCAATAACGCAAGAATCGAGATCGACTTCATATCGAGTGCCCAATTGAGCCAAACCGGCAGGCGCGGCGATAAAGCCTCACGCCGAAGCCGGTACCGCATGGCCAAAGCGAAGGCAACTCGCCTCGTTCGGCTGCGCCGACCCCTTATCAAGGCGCCCTCTGCGCGGTTAGGCGGATGAGTTGCGCGATGTAATATCTATCCGCTTCAGCCGTAAAATCGAGCGAGGCTTCTCATGAATTGTTGCGTTGTGCATCGCGGCGCCGTAACCACCGTATTCGCGTGACCAACGTTCGCTGATGTTCATATGGCTCCGGCGCCGCGATGATGCTCAAGTTCGCTTTCGGATTGATTGTGACGCTTCCGGTCATCGCCGGGGCAGCAGCGCAGACGCAGCCGGTTGCGGGTCCTGCGGCGTTCGTTTGTCCCAAGACCCAAACGCTCAACTGCATGCCCATCGTGCCCGCAGAGCGCCGCGCGCTCTGCCAGAAGGATTATCGCGATTGGGCGACCAAGCATTGCCCGGGACTGCAAATCGTCTACTGATTCGGCCGCGGACGGTTTTCGAAACCAGCGTGAATCGGGCGCGTCCTGTAAGCGCGGGCGCCGGACGCGACCCGCGGTCGCGTCTACAAAATCACGCCCCCGCCAGCCCGCGCTTGCGCAGCAGCGCCTCCGGCGCCGGATCACGGCCGCGGAAGGCGCGGTAGGCGGCGTCGGGCTCGCGAGAATTGCCGGCGGAATAGACGAAGCGCTCGAGTCTTGCCGCCAGCGCGGGGTCGAAGACGTCGCCGCTTTCCTCGAACGCCTCGAAACCGTCGGCGTCGAGGATTTCCGACCAGAGATAGCTGTAATAGCCCGCGGAATAGCCGTCGCCGGAGAAGATGTGCTGGAAGTGCGGCGCGGAATGGCGGGGGGCGATCGCCGCGGGCATGCCGATCGCCGCCAACTCGCGCGTCTCGAAGGCGGCGACGTCGATCGCGCCGGGATCGCCTTGCAGATGCAACTCCATGTCGACGAGCGCCGAGGCGGTGAATTCGACGGTGGCGAAGCCCTGGTTGAAGCGCCGCGCCGCGTGCAGACGCTCGATCAGCGCCTCCGGGATCGCTTCGCCGGTCTCGTGATGGCGCGCGAAGGCTCGCAGCGTTTCCGGCCGATCGAGCCAGTGTTCGTAGAGCTGCGAGGGAAATTCGACGAAATCGGTCGCCACATTTGTTCCCGCGAGCAGGGGATAGGCGACATCGGAGAGCATGCCGTGCAGCGCGTGGCCGAATTCGTGGAACAGCGTATGCGCCTCGTCGAAGCCTAGCAGGCACGCTTCGCCGGCGCCGGCGCGCGCGAAATTCATCACGTTGACGATGATCGGCAGGACCGCGCCGTCGAGCTTCTGCTGATCGCGGAACGAACTCATCCACGCGCCGCTGTGCTTCGAGGCCCGAGCGAAATAGTCGCCGATGAACAGGGCGATCGGCTCGCCCCCGCGCCCCACCACCGTCCAGGCGCGCGCGTCCGCGTGATAGAGCGCGATGTCGCGGCGCTCGACGAAGGTGAGGCCGAACAGGCGATGGGCGACGTCGAAGGCCGCCGCGATCATCCCGTCCAGCGGCAGATATGGCTTGAGCACGCTCTCGTCGATGTCGTAGAGCGCCTTGCGGCGCTTTTCCGCGTAATAGCGCCAGTCCCAGGCCTTAAGCTCGAAATTGCCGCCCGCGGCGGCGATCGTCTGTTGCAGCGCCTCCGCCTCGCGTGAGGATTGCGCGCGCGCCGGCGCCCAGACCCGCCTCAGCAGGCCGAGCGCCGCCTCGGGCGTCTTGGCCATCGCATCGGCGAGGCGAAAATGCGCATAGCTGGGAAAGCCCATCAGCCGCGCGCGTTCGGCGCGCAGCCGCACGGTCTCGCTCATGATCGCGCTGTTGTCGTGCGCCCCGGCGTTGGCGCCGCGCGCGAGAAAAGCGCGAAAAGCCTTCTCGCGCAGATCGCGCCGCGTCGAGAATTGCAGGAACGGCTCATAGGAGGAGCGCGAAAGCGTGACGGCGTGCTTGCCCGCAAACCCCCGCTCGGCCGCGGTCCGCGCCGCGGCGGCGAGGAAACTCTTGGGCAGCCCCTGGAGATCGTCGGGCCCATCGAGAACCATCGCGAAGGCTTTTTCGTCGGCGAGCACGTTCTGTCCGAACGCGGCGCCCAGCGTCGCCAGCCTTTCGCCGATCGCGGCGAGCCGCGCCTTTTTGTCGGGCGCTAGCGCGGCGCCGGCGCGCAAGAAAGCCGTGCGATAGCGATCGAGCGCGCGCGCGGCTTCCGCGTCGAGCGCCAGCGCCGCTTGCCCCCCGTGGAGCGCTTCGATGCGCTGGAACAGCGCGTCGTTGAGAAAGATTGCGCTGCGCTCGCGCGCCAGGATCGGCGCGATCTCGCGCTCGATTTGCTCCAGCGCGTCGTTGCTGTCCGCGCCGGCGAGATTGAAGAAGACCGAGGCGACGCGATCGAGCGCCTTGCCGCTGCGCTCCAGCGCGCAAATCGTATTGTCGAACGTCGGCGCTTCCGGATTGGCGGCGATCGAATCGATCTCGGCGCGCTTTTGCGCGAGCGCCGCGTCGAACGCGGGGCGGAAATGTTCGACCCGGATGCGCTCGAACGGCGGCGCGCCGAACGGGCCGGTCCAGGGTTCGAGAAGGGGGTTGCCTGGCATCGCCGCGACTTGATCCACGAAACGTTCCGACCGGGTTGATGGCGTCGCCGGGATTGGGAGCATGCCGGCCCCGCGCGGTCAACCGCGCCGTCATCCCGTCACGAGAATCGCGCGAAAATCGTTGACGTTGGTGAGCGTCGGCCCGGTGACGACGAGATCGCCGACGGCCTGAAACAGCGAATGAGCGTCGTTGTCGGCGAGGCGCTCCTTCGCCCTGAGGCCGAGAGCGGCCGCGCGCGCGAGCGTGTCGGGCGCGGCATAAGCGCCGGCGTTGTCCTCGCTGCCGTCGATGCCGTCGGTGTCGCCGGCGAGGGCGTGAATGCGCGGCGCGCCGTCGAGGGCGATCGCGAGGCCGAGCAGGAATTCGGCGTTGCGTCCGCCCCGGCCCCGGCCCCGCACCGTCACCGTGGTCTCGCCGCCGGAAAGCAGCACGCAGGGGCCGCGCGCGGGTTCGCCGTGCAGCGCCGCCGAGCGCGCGATCCCGGCGAAGACCTTGCCGACTTCGCGGGCCTCGCCCTCGATCGCGTCGCCGAGCAGCAGCGGCGTCACGCCCGCCGCGCGCGCGGCCTCGGCCGCCGCTCGCAGCGACATCAGCGGCGTCGCGATCAGCACGTTCGAGACCGACTGGAAGCGCGGATGGCCCGGCTTCGGCGTCTCCGAGGCGGCGCTTTCGAGATGCGCGACGACACGGGCGGGCGCGTCGATCCGATAGCGCCGCAGGATCGCCAACGCCTCGGCCGAGGTCGAGGGATCGGGAACGGTCGGCCCGGAGGCGATGATCGAAAGATCGTCGCCGGGAACATCGGAGATGACGAGGCCGACGACGCGCGCCGGCGCCGCCGCGAGCGCGAGCCGGCCGCCCTTGATCGCCGAGAGATGTTTTCTCACGCAATTCATTTCGGCGATGTCGGCGCCGCTCTTCAGCAGCGCGCGGTTGATCGCGCGCTTGTCGTCGAGGGTCAGGCCCGGCGCCGGCGCAGCGAGCAGCGCCGAACCGCCGCCGGAAATGAGACAAAGCACGAGATCGTCGGCGCTCAGATTCTTCACGCGTTCGAGAATGCGCAGCGCCGCCGCCTCCCCCGCGGCGTCCGGCACGGGATGCGCGGCCTCGATGACTTCGATGCGCGCGTTCGGCGCGCCATGGCCGTAGCGCGTTACGACAAGGCCTTCGAGCGGCCCGCTCCAGGCCGCCTCGACCGCGGCGGCCATCGACGCGGCGGCCTTGCCCGCGCCGACGACGATCGTCCGCCCTTTTGGCGGCGCCGGCAGGAACCGGGCGAGCCGCTTGGCCGGCGAGGCGGCGTCGATCGCGACCTGAAACAGCCCGGTCAGAAAGGCGCGCGGTTCGATCATGCCTTCTCGCCTATGCCTTCGCGATCTCGAAATCGGCCATCATTTCCAGCGCGCGCGCCAGCGCGGAATGGTCCCAGGCCGCGCCGCCGTGGGCGACGCAGGAATTGAACAATTCCTGCGCGGTCGCGGTGTTGGGCAGCGACACGCCGAGCGCCCGGGCGCTGGAGAGCGCGAGGTTCAGATCCTTCTGGTGCAGTTCGATGCGGAAACCCGGATTGAACGTGCGCTTGATCATGCGCTCGCCATGCACTTCGAGGATGCGCGACGACGCAAAGCCCCCCATCAGCGCCGCGCGCACCCGCGCCGGGTCCGCGCCCGCCTTGGCCGCGAACAGCAGCGCCTCGGCGACGGCCTCGATATTCAGGGCGACGATGATCTGATTGGCGACCTTGGCGGTCTGCCCGTCGCCGACGGCGCCGACATGGGTGATGTTCTTGCCCATCAGCTCGAAGATCGGCTTGACGCGGGCGAACGCGTCTTCGCTGCCCCCGACCATGATCGACAGCGTCGCCGCCTTGGCGCCGAGCTCGCCGCCCGAGACCGGCGCGTCGACGTAATCGCAACCCAGCTTTTCGATTTTCGCCGCGAATTGCTTGGTGGCGATCGGCGAGATCGAGCTCATGTCGATCACCGCCTTGCCCTTCGACAGGCCCGTCGCAACGCCGTTTTCGCCGAACAGGACCTTCTCGACGTCGGGCGTGTCGGGAACCATCGTAATGACGACATCCGACGCGCGCGCGACTTCCGCCGGATTGGCGCTAGGCTCGGCGCCGTCCGCGAGGAGTTGCGCCGGAGCGCCGCTGCGCGAAAAGACATGGAGCGTATGGCCGCCCTTGAGAAGGTGGCCCGCCATGGGGGCGCCCATCACCCCGAGCCCGATGAATCCGAGTTTCATGATCGCATCCCCATGGTTCTAACGAGCTCTGCTTATTTGCAGAGCCGCGAATTTCCCCCCTCTCCCCGCGCGCGGGGAGAAGGGACTTTAGTTTCTCGCCCCATAAGCGCGCATCCAGCCGAGCCCGTCCTCGGTCTTGCCCTTCGGCTTGTATTCCGCGCCGATCCAGCCGGCATAGCCGAGCGCGTCGAGGCGGCCGATGAGGAAGGGATAGTTGATCTCGCCGATATCGGGCTCGTGTCGGCCGGGATTGCCGGCGATCTGGATATGGCCGATGCGCGCCAGGTTCTTCTCGATCGTGGCCGTCAGTTCGCCCTCCATCCGCTGCATGTGATAAATGTCGTATTGGAGTTTGAGATTGCTCGCGCCCGTCTCGTCGATGACGTCGAGCGCGCGTGCGCTATGGGTGAGGAAGAAACCGGGCATGTCGAAGCGGTTGATCGGCTCGACGACGAGCAGCACCCCCTCCTTCTCCAATCGCTCGGCGGCGTAACGCAGATTCTCGACCAGCGTGCGATGGGCTTCGGTGATGGTCGATTTCGGCGTCGCGATGCCCGCGAGGCAATTGACCATCGAGCAGCCCAGCGCATGCGCGTAGTCGATCGTCCGGGATACGCCCTCGCGAAACTCCGCGACGCGATCGGGATGACAGGCGATGCCGCGTTCGCCCTTGCCCCAGTCGCCCGACGGCAGATTGAACAGCGCCTGGGTCAGGCCGTTCGCCTTCAGCCGCGCGGCGATTTCCGGCGCGGGAAATTCGTAGGGGCCGAGATATTCGACGCCGCGAAATCCGGCTTTGGCCGCCGCCTCGAAGCGATCGAGAAAGGCGTATTCGGTGAACAACATCGAGAGATTTGCTGAAAATTTCGGCATTTCCGTTCCCTTGTTCTAATCGAGCATCGTGATCGCGGTCGGAGCGTCGGCGGCGCTACGCGCGAGATCCTCGAACTCCACCACGTTGTCCAATTCCGTTCCCATCGCGATATTGGTGACCCGTTCGAGAATGATTTCCACCACAACCGGCACACGCCATTCCTGCGCCAGACGCCGCGCCTCGCGCAAGGCGCCGGAGATTTCCTCCGGGTCGACGACGCGCAGGGCCTTGCAGCCGAGCCCTTCGGCGACCTTCACATGATCGACCCCGTAGCCCCCGAGTTCGGGCGCGTTGATGTTGTTGAACGCGAGCTGGACGCAATAGTCCATCTGGAAGCCGCGTTGCGCCTGGCGGATCAGGCCGAGATAGCTATTGTTCACGACGACATGAACGTAGGGCAGATTGAACTGTGCGCCGACGGCCAGCTCCTCGATGAGAAACTGGAAATCGTAGTCGCCGGAAATCGCCACGATCTCCGCCTCCGGCGCGGCGACGCGAGCGCCGAGCGCGGCGGGAATCGTCCATCCCAGCGGACCGGCCTGACCGCAGTTGATCCAGTGGCGAGGATGATAGACGTGCAGGAACTGCGCGGCGGCGATTTGCGAAAGGCCGATCGTCGAGACGTAGCGCGCATCCCTGCCGAACACCTTGTTCATTTCCTCGTAGACGCGCTGCGGCTTGATCGGGGTCTGCTCGAAGTGAGTGCGACGCAGCATCGTGCGCTTGCGCTCGCGGCATTCGTCGCGCCACGCGGAATAGTCGCGCAAGGCGCCGTTTGCCTTGCTCTCCCGCGCGACGGCGACGAGGCTTTCGAGCGCCGCGCGGGCGTCCGAGACGATGCCGAAATCGGGCATGAACACGCGGCCGATCTGCGTCGGCTCGATGTCGATATGCACGAAGCGGCGGCCTTTGGTGTAGACGTCGACGCCGCCGGTGTGGCGATTGGCCCAGCGATTGCCGATCCCGATGACGAAGTCGCTCGCCAGCAGCGTCGCGTTGCCGTAGCGATGGCTCGTCTGCAGCCCGACCATGCCGACCATCAGCGGATGATCGTCGGGAATGGCGCCCCAGCCCATTAGCGTCGGGATCACCGGAATTCCCGTGATCTCGGCGAATTCCACCAACAATTCGCAGGCGTCGGCGTTGATGATCCCGCCGCCGGCGACGATCAGCGGGCGCTCGGCGCTCTGCAACATCGTCAGCGCCTTCTCGATTTGCGCTGGGGTGGCGCGCGGCTTCGACGGCTCGAGCGGTTGATAGGTCTCGGGATCGAATTCGATTTCCGCCATCTGCACGTCGAACGGCAGATCGATCAGCACCGGCCCCGGCCGTTCGGAGCGCATGAGATGGAACGCCTTCTGGAAGACGAAAGGGACTTGCGCGGGCTCGCGCACCGTCACCGACCACTTGGTCACCGGCTTGGCGATCTGTTCGATGTCGACCGCCTGGAAATCCTCCTTGTAGAGGCGGGCGCGCGGCGCCTGTCCGGTGATGCACAGGATCGGGATCGAGTCGGCGCCGGCCGAATAAAGACCGGTGATCATGTCGGTTCCGGCCGGCCCGGAGGTGCCGATGCAGACCCCGATATTGCCTGGCTTGGCGCGCGTGTAGCCTTCGGCCATGTGGCTCGCGCCCTCGACGTGGCGCGCCAGCACATGGCGCATCGAATTGCGTCCGCGCATCGCCGCGTAGAAGGGATTGATCGCGGCGCCGGGCACGCCGAAGACGTCCCTGACGCCCTCCTTCTCCAGCACGATCACCGCCGCTTCGGCCGCCTTCATTCGGGCCATCGCTTCCTCCTCATGGGTTGGGTCGCGACAAGACGCCTTCGCGCGCCGGCGCGCTAGAGCGCCCGATCGATAATGCTTATTCCAAATTGGAATGAGCGACGCTCACTCGAGGCCGGGCGCTCCGACCGCGAGCCACCACTCGCCGGCGAAAAGCTTACGCAGGAAGGCGACGAACAGCGAGACTTTGCGCGGCGCGAGGCGCGGCGAAGGCGTCACCGCCTGGATGCGCTGGCTCGGCAGCGGATGTTCGCGCATCACCGCCTGAAGGGCGCCGTCGACGAGCGCCGAAGCGGCGACGTAATGCGGCAGGATCGCGAGCCCCATGCCGGCGCGCGCGGCGGCGAGCACCACCGAAAGATCGTTGCTGCGCAACGGCGCGCTGAGCTGCGCGCTCTCGTAAGGCCCTTCCGGGCCGAGAAACCGCCAGACGTCGGCGCCCTGCACGCTGGAATAGACGATGCACGCGTGGTCGGCGAGTTCGGCCACGGCCTGCGGCGCGCCGCGTCTGGCAAGGTAAGCGGGCGCGGCGACCATCACCCAGGGATTCACGCCGAGCGCGGTGACGCCGTAGGTCGAATCGGCGAGCGCGCCCATGCGCAGCGCGAGGTCGCGCCCGCTCGCCACGAGATCGACATAGCGGTCGTCGCAATCGAGATCGACGCGCAGGCGCGGGTGCAGCGCCATGAAATCGATCAGCGCCGGCGTCAGCACGAGCCGGCCGAAGGCGAGCGACGTGGTCACGCGCAATTGGCCGCTCGCCTCGGCGCGATCGTCCTCGCCCGTCTCGAGCGCGAGGTCGAATTCGCGTAGCGTCGCCTTGCAGCGCTCATAATAGAGCGCGCCGGTCTCGGTGACCGCGACGCCGCGCGTGTTGCGGTTGATGAGACGACAATTCAGCGCCTTCTCGATCGCCGCAACATGCTTGCTTACGGCCGGCTGAGCCATCGCCAGATCGGCGGCGGCGCGCGAAAAGCCGCCGGCCTCGACGACGCGCACGAACACCCGCATGCCGGCCAGCCAATCCATCGACCCGTCCCGAGCCCCATCGCAAGCGCCCCGCACCATAGCACAGCCGCCCGCGACGCAAGTCCGATGCCCGCGCCTTGCCCAAGGCGTCGACGGCGAGGCAGGATAGGCCGACTCGATGGCCACGCGCGGCCCGCGCTCCACAGGGATGAAACGCCGATGACGAACGAACCCCGCTCGACCCTCCGCCGCCGCGAAGGCCGGCTCTCCGCCAAGACCGTCGCCGACCTGACGGGCGCGCTCGCGGCGCGTTTCGGCAACGGCCTGGTCACGTCGGAAGCGGTGCGCATGCAGCACGGCCACACGCTCACTTGGCTGGAAAACGCGCCGCCCGACGCGGTGGTGTTCGCGCAGAGCCGCGAGGACGTGATCGACGCCGTGCGCATTTGCGCGGCCCATGACGCGCCGATCGTTCCCTTCGGCGCCGGCACTTCGCTCGAGGGCCATGTCAACGCGCTGCACGGCGGCGTCTCGCTCGATTGCACGCGCATGAACCGCGTGCTCGCGGTTCACGCCGAAGACCTCGATTGCGTCGTCGAGCCCGGCGTGACGCGCAAGACGCTCAACGAATATTTGCGCGACAGCGGGCTGTTCTTCCCGATCGACCCCGGCGCCGACGCCACGATCGGCGGCATGGCGGCGACGCGCGCCTCGGGCACCAATGCGGTGCGCTACGGCACGATGAAGGACAACGTGATTTCGCTCGGGATCGTCACCGCCGAAGGCGCTTACCTACGCACCGCGAGCCGGGCGAAGAAGTCCTCGGCCGGCTATGATCTGACGCGGCTGTTCGTCGGCTCGGAAGGCACGCTCGGAATCATCGTCGAGGTCACGCTGCGCCTGGCCGGCGTTCCCGAGGCGATCGCCGGCGGACATTGCTCATTCCCCAGCGTGCGCGCCGCCTGCGACGCCACCATTCAGACCATCCAGTCCGGCCTGCCGATCGCGCGCATCGAATTGCTCGATACGTTGCAGGTGAAGGCGTGCAACGCCTATTCGAAACTCGGCCTGACCGAGGCGCCGACGCTGTTCGTCGAGTTCCACGGGAGCGAGGAGAGCGTCGCCGAACAGGCGCGGCGTTTTGGCGAACTCGCCGCCGACCACCAGGGCGGCCCCTTCGTCTGGGCGACCAAGCCGGAGGAGCGCAGCCGCCTGTGGCAGGCGCGCCACGACGTGTTCTGGGCGGTCTCGGGCCTGCGCCCTGGCGCCCGCGCGTTCGCCACCGACGTCTGTGTGCCGATCTCGCGCCTCGCCGATTGCGTCGAGGAGACGCAGCGCGACATCGCCGAACACGGCCTCGTGGCGCCGATCGTCGGCCATGTCGGCGACGGCAATTTCCACGTCAGTCCGCTCGTCGACATGAACGACCCCGCGGAAATCGCCCGCGCGGAAAGCTTCTCCGCGCGCCTGGCGCTGCGCGCCATCGCGATGGACGGCACCTGCACCGGCGAGCACGGCGTCGGCCAGAAGAAGATCGGCTATGTCGAAAAGGAGCATTCGCCGGAGACGCTCGACCTGATGCGGCGCATCAAGGTTTCGTTCGACCCGATGAACCTGTTTAATCCCGGGAAGATTTTTCGGGAATAGGCGGCAAGCGTCCGCTTCGCCTATCCATGACAGCCGCTTGATTTAAGTCGTACATTGGGTTATTTAAAGAAATGAGCGAAACGCCCGTAACGGTTGTTTCCCTGAGTCCTTTCTTAAGAGGCGCCAAGGCGCTTGGCCTGAGCGAGGAAGAAATTCAGGAGATTGAAACGGCGATCGCCTATTCGCCGCAAGAGGGGGACCTTATCGAAGGCGCCGGCGGCATACGTAAGCGTCGGTTCGCTATTCCGGGACGAAACAAAGGCAAGAGCGGCGGCGCCCGCATTTTCACAGTTTTCTTTCACGCCGAGGCGCCGGTCTATATTCTCGCGTTGCTCGACAAATCGGTCGCTTCCAATTTGTCCGCGACGGAGAAAAGCGAGCTGGCGCTCATCGCCCGCAAACTCAAATTGGCGCTCAAGAGGTCAAAGCCATGAGCAAGTTGTTCACCGAACTCAAGGCCGGGTTGGAAGAAGCCCTCGACCACGCGCAAGGCCGACCGATCCCGGGCCGCGAGAGAACGATTTCGATCGAAAAGTCGGAAGTTCGCGCCGCGCGCCTCAAGGCTGGCATGACGCAAAAGCAGTTCGCCGTCGTGCTCGGCGCGAGTCTCGACACCTTGCGCAAATGGGAACAGGGCGCCCGCGCGCCGAGCGGCGCGGCGGCGCGCCTTATCCGCATCATCGCTTATCGACCGAGCATCGTCGAGGAGGCGCTCGGCGTGCTGCCGACGCCCGCCAAGAGAGCGCCGAGACGGGTGGCGTAGAATACCAGCGGCGACGAGCGACGCGAAATGAGCAAGACCATGACTTCCGCGAGAATTCGACCTGACGACGCGATCGTCGAAATCCTCGCCGACGGCGGCGAACGTCCCTTGCAACCTACGCCGATGCGGCCGATGACCGATGAAGAGATCGCAGCAGCAGCCGCCGACCCCGATGCGCGGGCCATGACGGACGACCAACTGCGATCGGCGCGCCGCGTCCCGCGGGTCAAAACTTTGCGCCGCGCGCTCGGATCGACACAAGAAGAATTCGCCACGCGCTACCACATCCCTCTGGGCACGTTGCGCGACTGGGAGCAGCGACGCTCGGAACCGGATCAACCGGCCAGAGCCTACCTCAGGGCGATCGCCGGCGACCCCGCCGCGGTATCGCGCGCTTTGGAGAACGGACCGCGCTGAAGGTTCGCGCAGCGAAGCCGCGCGTCAGCTCCGCGCGCGCCCGTACTCGACAAACGCGAAATCCGCCTCGTCGCGCGCGCCGCGCACGCCCGTCTCGCGATTGACCTCGCGCCAGAGCGCCGGGTCGATCGGCGGGAAATGGGCGTCGCCTTCGGGCGCGAGAGCGACCTCGGTAATGTAGAGCCGCGCGGCGCGCCCGATCGTCTGCGCATAGATTTCGCCGCCGCCCGCGACGATGATTTCGTCGACGCCGGCCGCGCAGGCCTTCGTCTCAGCAAGATGCAAAGCCGCATCGATGTCGCGCGCGACCTCGACCCCTTCGGGCGCAAAACCCTCGTCGCGCGTGACGACGATGACTTCACGGCCCGGCAGCGGCCGGCCGATCGACTGAAAGGTCTTGCGGCCCATGATCAGCGGCTTGCCCATCGTCAGCGCCTTGAAGCGCTTGAGGTCGCTCGACAGCCGCCAGGGCAAGGCGTCGCCCGCGCCGATGACGCCGTTGCGCGCCACCGCCGCGATCAGCGCAAGAACCGGCGCGCTCAAACCGCCACCGGCGCTCGGATCGCCGGCCAGGGATCGTAGCCTTCGAACGAAATCGTCTCGGCCTTGAGATCGAACAGCGCGCCGCGCGGCGACGGCTCGGCGGGCGCGAGTTTGAGCTTCGGCAGCGGACGCGGCTCGCGCGACAGCTGCTCCAGCGCCTGAGCCTCGTGATTGCGATAGAGATGCGCGTCGCCGAACGTATGCACGAACTCGCCGACTTCGAGCCCGCATTCGCGCGCGACGAGATGCGTCAGCAGCGCGTAGCTCGCGATATTGAAGGGCACGCCGAGAAACAGGTCGGCCGAGCGCTGGTAGAGCTGGCACGACAGCCGCCCGTCCGCGACGTAGAACTGGAACAGGCAATGGCAGGGCGGCAATTTCATGGCGCCGATGTCGGGCACGTTCCAGGCGGAGACGACGAGCCGGCGCGAATCCGGGTTGCGCTTGATCTCGGCGAGGAGCCAGGCGATCTGGTCGGTGGTCCGCCCGTCCGGGCCGGCCCAGGCGCGCCATTGCTTGCCGTAGACGGGGCCGAGATCGCCTTTGGAATCCGCCCATTCGTCCCAGATGGAGACGCCGTTGGCCTTGAGATAAGCGATGTTGGAATCGCCGTTGAGGAACCAGATCAGTTCGTGGACGATCGACTTGAGATGCAGCCGCTTGGTGGTCGTCAGCGGGAAGCCTTCGTTCAGATCGAAGCGGATTTGCCTGCCGAACAGCGAGCGCACCCCGGTGCCCGTCCGATCGCCCTTGACGACGCCCTTTTCCAGCGCTTCGCGCAAAAGTTCGAGATAGGCGCGCATGGGGCCCTCCGCCGACGCAAACGCCCCTCTTAAACGATTCGTCGCGCGAGAGCAGCCCGCGCCCGACGCCCCGCCGCGGCGGGACGTCGGATCGGCGCGGTCAGTGCAAGCTTACCGTCTGCAACTCGTGCTGCCAGGCGTTGGCGATCGCCGCGTCCTTGGAATCGGTCAGCATGATCGGCGAGCCGTCGGCGCCGAGCAGGGCGAACAGCTGCAAACCCGGCCGGATCGCCGGCGCCTGCGGAAACAGCCGCTGGGCGTCTTCAGACCGGATCGTCTTGACATAAGCGATCGCGCCGTCGCCGAGATGGGCGAATTCCTGCGGCGTCAGGGCGCCAATTCTCTCGTTTGCATTGTTCATTTTCCACTCCTTTCCAGGCTGTCCGATTCGGGACCCGCCTTCGGCGCGCACGTTAGCTCAGTCGCGCGCCGCAACATTGATCTTCCTCACGGTCCGCTCGGGCTGCGGCCGAACCACGTCGACCGACAGCAACCCGTTCGCAAGTTCCGCGCCGCGCACCTGCATGCCCTCGGCAAGCAGGAAACTGCGCTGGAACTGCCGCGCGGCGATGCCCCGATGGACATAGTCGCGCGTCTTGTCGTCCTGCTGGCGACCGCGGATCGCCAATTGATTCTCCTCCTGCGTCACCTCGATCTGGTCCTGGGAAAATCCCGCGACCGCGAGGGTGATGCGCAACGTCTCGGGCGCGCCGTCCTTGGCCGGGATTCGCTCGATATTATAGGGAGGATAGCCGTCGGCGGCGGATTTCGACGCTTTGTCGAGCGCACGCTCGATGCCGTCGAACCCAAGCAGGAACGGAGAACTCAATGCCGTAACGCGCACCATGATCGAAGCCCCTTTCAGGCGCTCCGCCGAGCTGGCCTTCCCTTGAACGACCTGATCGGCTGCGGAACCAATTCGCCCGGCCGCCTGTGAACGCGGCGCTCCGGACAAAAAAAATATGGCGTCGCCGGCCTCGCGTTCAAGGGCCCCGGCGGATTTCCCGGCCAATGCGGATCAAGATCGTCCGTTCCGCCATGCTGGACCCAAAACTTGAATGAATTCTCAACGGTTTCGCCCCGCGCGGACGACACGCGTCGGCGTTTTCGGCTATGAGGGACCCCGATCCCCGGCGGAGCCTCGGCGACTCGGCCCCCGGGGCGCGCCCTCGCTCCGTCCCTCAAGAACGGCCATGCGGAACACCAAGCTCGGAACCAAGCGCCAGTGCCAGGCCTGCGGCGCGCGATTTTACGATCTCGCGAAACGCCCGGTCATTTGTGTGCATTGCGGCGCCGAGGTCGATCTCGATCGGCTGGCCAAGCGGCGGGCGTGCGCCAAGAGCCTGGCGCCGGGCGAGCCGCCGAAAGAGAGCGAGGCCCCGGCGCCGCCGCCGATCCCGGCGAAGGCGCCGCGCTCCCCGCCGCAATGGTCGGCGGAGCAATCGGCGGCGCTCGACAGGGTCGGGCGATGGATCAAGGCGGGCGAGCCGCAAGTGTTCCGACTGTTCGGCTACGCCGGGGTCGGCAAGACGACGCTGGCGCGACACGTCGCCGAAGCGGCGCAGGGCGAAGCGGCCTTCGCCGCCTTCACCGGCAAGGCGGCGCTGGTGATGCGCTCGAAGGGCTGCGCCGGCGCTTCGACCATCCACGCCCTGATTTACCGCGCCAGCGAAGGCGAGCAAGGCGCGCCGACCTTCACCCTCAACCACGACGGCCCGGCCTCGCGCGCGGGCCTCATCGTCATCGACGAATGCTCGATGGTCGACGCGGAACTCGGTCGCGATCTCCTCTCCTTCGGCAAACCGATCCTGGTGCTCGGCGATCCCGCGCAATTGCCGCCGGTCAAGGGCGGCGGTTTCTTCACCGAGGCCGAGCCGGACGTCATGCTGACGCAGATCCATCGCCAGGCCGAAAACGATCCGATCATCCGCCTTTCGCAGATCGTCCGCTCCGGCGGCGAAGTCGCCTACGGCGTCTATGGCGAAAGCCGCGTCATCCATCGCGGCGAGCTCGACGCCGCCGCCGTTCTCGCGGCCGATCAGGTTCTGGTCGGCGTCAACCGCACGCGCCGGCTCTATAATCAGCGAATCCGCGAACTGCTCGGCCTGAGCGAAGCCCTGCCGGTCGCCGGCGACAAGCTCGTCTGCCTGCGCAACGATCGCGTCAAGGGCCTCATCAACGGCGGCCTATGGCGCGTCGAGGCCCTGGGCGGCGTGCGCAAGGACTTCGTGCGCATGACCGTCCGCTCGGAAGACGACATAGGCCGCGCGCAAGCGAAAGTCGCGGTGCTCAAGCAATTCTTCGAGGGCGCGGAGGCCGACCTGCCCTATCCCGTGCGGCGCGAATCGGACGAATTCGACTACGGCTACGCCCTCACCGTGCACAAGGCGCAGGGCTCGCAGTGGGACTCCGTCATGCTGTTCGACGAGAGCCGCGCCTTTCGCGAGCACCGCGCGCGCTGGCTCTACACCGGACTGACGCGCGCCGCACGCAAACTGATCCTGGTGCGCTGACTACTTCGGCGGCGTGAGATAGCCCGCGTGCACCGCCAGAGCTAGCACCGCCCCGGCGACGACGACCACCACCAGCGCCCAAAGCGCGCCGGCGATCGGGCTGGCCTTGCCCGCCGCGCCGGCGCTCGCCGGCGCGCGCGGCCCCTGCCCCGCGAGCGCCAGGGCGGCGAGGTGGCGGTAGGTGTTGAGCCGCCGCTGCGTGCTTTCGCCGATGATATAGGCGCGGGACTCGGCATCGGTCGGCGTGCGGCCCGTCGCCTTGATGAAATCGTCAAGCCAAGCGCGCTTGTTCTGCTTGTAGATGGAATAGGCGACCAGGCCGCCGACATCCTCGTCGGGCGTCACCAGCGCGTCGAATATCGGATTGCGCTCGGCTTCGCCGACAGTTTCCGAATTCGGCTCCGCCGCCGCGGGAGCCTTGGCGATTTTCGGCAACGACGCTTGCTCGACCCGCGCCATGCCGGTTTCCGTTTCGCTTGCCGCTTCCATTTCCAGGCTCCTCGCCATTACCCGGAAACTATACGTCAACGCGGCGATTTGTCATCTACGGGGAAAACCGCGACGCGAGATTTCAACAGCGCCGAACCGCGCGTCCCGCGAAAACACGCCTCACCAGGCGACCCGCAGCGCCTCAAGGCCATGGAAGTGATAGGCGTCGCGATAGCGCGGCGGTTCGGCGAGGCGCAGGCCCGGCAGCCGTCGCAGCAGGATCGGCAGCGCCAGCCGCAATTCGAGCCGCGCCAACGGCGCGCCGACGCAGAAATGGATTCCCGCGCCGAACGTCACATGCGGATTGGGCGCGCGCCCCGGCTCGAACCGATCGGGTTCGGCGAAGGCTTGGGGGTCGCGATTGGCCGCGCCGAGGAGAAGGCCGATGCGCGCGCCTTGTCGAAGTCTGACGCCGGCGATCTCGACCTCTTCGAGCGCGTAACGGGTGAAGAGATGCAGGGGCGCGTCGAAGCGCAGCAACTCCTCGACAATCGCCTCGCTCGCGCGCGCGTCCGCGAACGCTTGCGCGCCGTCGATTCCGTTCTCCAGGATCGCCTTGACCGCGTTGCCCAAGCCATGGACCGTCGCCTCATGGCCGGCGTTGAGCAAAAGCACGCAGATCGCGATCAGTTCGTCCTGGCTGAGCCGGGCGCCGTCCGCCTCGGCGGCGAGCAACCGGCTGACGAGATCGTCGCGCGGATCGCTGCGCCGCGCGGCGACGCTCTCGCGCAGAAACGCGGCGAATTCGCTCGCCGCCGTCGCGGCCGCGTCCTCGACCGCGCGCGTCACGCCGAACTGATACATCGCGACCATGCGGTGCGACCATTGCAGCAATTGCGGCGCCATTTCGCCGCGGACGCCGATGAGCTCGGCGATGACGGCGACGGCAATGGGCGTGGCGAATTCGCCGATCAGCTCGGCCTCGCCGCGCGCCTCGAACGCGTCGATGAGATCGTTCGCCAAATCCGCGATGCGCGGCGCCAGCCGCTCGACCTGGCGCGAAAGAAAGGCGCGATTGACGAGGGCGCGCAGGCGCGTGTGCTCGGGCGGCTCCAGTTCAAGCAGGGAATGCCTCTCGATGGCGTCGAACGGCTCGAGATGCGCCGGCGGCTCCGGCCAGCCGAGGCTCTCGCGGCTCGTGACATGCAGAATTTGCCGGCCGAAACGGCGATCCCTCAACAGCGCCGAGACCTCGGAATATCCGGCGAAGCACCAGAAGCCATATTGCTCCCAGAAGAAGACCGGCGTCGCCGCGCGGATCTCGGCATAGGCGGGATAGGGATCGCTGAAAAAGCCGGGATCGCGGGGATCGAGCCGAACGCGGCGCCGCGCGGCGCCGACTTGCAGGGGCATCGCGAGACTCCTCAGAGCAAGGGATAGGCGGCTTCGACCACATAGGGGCCGCCGCCGACCGAGTCGCGCGCGGAATAGAGCACGAAACGCGGCGCCTCGAACGGCGGCGCGACGAGCGCGCCGCGCGCGCTCAAATAATCGGCGACAGCGGCCGGGGAAACCGAGCGAAGGCGCGCCAGCGTCACATGCGGCGTGAAGTTGCGCGCGTCCGGCGCCAGGCCGATCCGCCGCAGCAGCCGCTCGTGCTCGCTCTGCAACTCGATCAGCGGCGCCGCCGGCTTGATCTTGGCGACGATGGCGCGCGGCTTGTCGGCGCCGAACCAGCTCAACCCCTCGAAGCTTATGCGGACCGGCCGGCGGCGGATTCCCGCGAGCGTCTCGGCGACGTCGCGCGCCGCGCGCAAATCGACGTCGCCGATGAAGCGCAGGGTGACGTGATAGTCGCTCGGCTCGATCCAACGCGCGCCGTAGATCCCGCCGCGCGCGCTCGCGAGCGCCGCGGCGCTCGCAGCGGGAACTTCAAGGCCGGTGAAAAGGCGCGGCATCGCGGACCCCCGAATTTGAGAGCGCGACGCCGCGGGCGCTGGAGGGAAGGCCCGCCGCGCCTCGCGGGCCGCGCAGCGCGGTCTCCGGACGCCGCTCGCAATTCGGCGCGGCGTCGCTCAGAGGAAATAGCCGATTCCCGGCCGAAAGCCATCGCTTGGGCGAAGCGTCGGGCGCCGCAAACTCCGCCTCCGCGCCGGGCGCCCGAGCGCGCGAACCCCGCGCGCAGCGGCGTTCGCGCCGATCAGCGCTTGTCGCCGAGCGCCGCGGCGACGCGCAATTCGATCTCGTCGGCCAGAGAGCGGGCGATCCGAATCTCGGCGTCGCGCGCGGCCCGCAGATTGGCGAAGCTGTCGAGGGTGCGGTCGTAGACCGCGGCCGACGTCGCCTCGCTCTTGTAGATCACGGCGCCGCCCTCGATTTTCGTCAGCGTGAAGGTCGCCTTCCCGATGACGGTCGCGGCGTTGGCGGCGTTGATCTGCGAAGAGATGGTCGGCGTCTGCGAATTGACGGCCATCGTGACGACGAGGCGATATTTGGCCGGCGGAGTTTCCCCCGAGCCGTTCAAATTCGAGATGAGGTCCTCGCCGAGATAGTGACCGATGCGATCCTTGATCGGCGCGACCTCGACCGCGCGCATATCCTCGACGAGGCCGGGGTGCGAGGCCTCGCCATAGAGCGGCTGGAAGCATCCGCCCAGCCCAAGCGCCATCAGCAGAGCGGCGGCGACGCGCGCGCGGTCAGACCACGACATTGACGATCCTTTGCGGCACGATGATCACCTTCTTGGCCGGCTTATTATCCATCGCCCGGCGCACGGCGTCGAGGGCCAGCGCGGCGGCCTCGACGGTTTTCCCGTCGGCGTCCCGCTCGATCGTGAGGTCGGCGCGCTTGCGGCCGTTGACCTGCACCGGCAGCGTCATGTGCGTGGCGACGATCAGGCTGCGGTCGGCGACCGGCCATGGGCTGCGCGCGACGAGCGTCCGGTGGCCGAGAACCTCCCAGCACTCCTCCGCCAGATGCGGCATCATCGGCGCGAAACCATGCACGAGTATGTCGCCGGCTTCGGCGAAGGCGAAGCGCAAATCCTCGTCGATCGTCTCCGTTTCGATCGTTCCGACCGCGGCGGCGAGCGTGTTGGCGAGTTCGTAAATGGTCGCGATGCAGACGTTGAAGCGCAGGCGCTCGATCTCGTCCTCGATCTTGGCCAGCGCGCCGTGGGCGGCCTGGCGGATCTTGGCCGCCGCTTCGGAAAAGCCGGCGGGCCTGTCCGGACGCTCCGCCCCGACGATGCGCTCGATCTCGCAGGTCAGCCGCCACAAGCGCTGGGTCTGCTTATAGGCGCCCTGCACGCCCGCCTCGGTCCAGATCACGTCGCGTTCGGGCGGCGAATCGGAGAGCATGAACCAGCGCGCGGTGTCGGCGCCGTAGCTCGCGATGATTTCGTCGGGATCAACGGTGTTGCGCTTCGACTTCGACATCTTTTCGATCGCGCCGATTTCGATCGGCGCGTCGCCCCGGAGCGCGAAGGCGCGTCGCCCGCCCGCGTCCGCCTCGACGCGCACCTCGGCCGGAGCGACCCAGCGCCCTTCGGCGTCGCGATAGGTCTCGTGCACGACCATGCCCTGGGTGAAGAGACCGGCGAAGGGCTCGTCGAGATCGAGATGGCCGCATTTGCGCATCGCGCGGGTGAAGAAGCGGGAATAGAGCAGATGCAGAATCGCGTGTTCGACGCCGCCGATATATTGATCGACGGGCAGCCAATGATCCGCGATCGAAGGCGACGTCGGCGCCCCCGCGTTCCAGGGATCGGTGAAGCGCGCGAAGTACCAGGACGAATCGACGAAGGTGTCCATCGTGTCGGTCTCGCGCCGCGCCAGCGCCCCGCATTGCGGGCAGTCCACCTGCTTCCACGTGGGATGGCGGTCGAGCGGGTTGCCCGGAGCGTCGAAAGTCACGTCTTCCGGCAACAGGACCGGCAGATCCTTCGCGGGGACGGGGATGACGCCGCAGGCTTCGCAATGAAGGACCGGGATCGGGCAGCCCCAATAGCGCTGACGCGAAATTCCCCAGTCGCGCAGCTTGAAATTGACCTGCCGCCGCCCCTGCGGGCGATTGCCCAGCGTCTGCGCCTCGAGCCGGCGCGCGACTTCCTGCTTGGCGGCCTCGATCGTCAGCCCATCGAGGAAACGCGAATTGATCAGGACGCCGTCGCCGTCATAGGCGATCCTGTCGACCGCGAACGACGCCGGATCGACGCCGGGCGGGCAGACGACGGGCGTCGCGCCGAGCCCGTAGACGTTGACGAAATCGAGGTCGCGCTGGTCATGCGCCGGGCAGCCGAAAATCGCGCCCGTGCCGTAATCCATCAGGATGAAATTGGCGACGTAGATCGGCAGCCGCCATTCCCGGTCGAAGGGGTGCACGGCGCGAAGGCCGGTGTCGTAGCCTTTCTTTTCCGCCGTCTCGATCGCCGCCACGGAAGTGCCGATGCGCCGGCACTCCTCGATGAAAGCGGCGAGCGCGGGATCGTGGCGCGCGGCCGCGCTCGCGAGCGGGTGGTCCGGCGCGATCGCCATGAACTTGGCCCCGAACAGCGTGTCCGGCCGCGTGGTGTAGATCTCCAGCTCGCGCGCCGCGTCCTCGTCGGCCAAGGGGCCGCGCGACCGCGGATCGATGGCGAAGCGCACCAGCATGCCCTCGGACCTGCCGATCCAGTTGCGCTGCATCAGGCGCACCTTGTCGGGCCAGCGATCGAGCCCGTCGAGCCCAGCGAGCAACTCGTCGGAATAGTCGCTGATCTTCAGGAACCACTGCGTCAATTCGCGCTGTTCGACGACGGCGCCGGAGCGCCAGCCGCGCCCGTCGACCACCTGCTCGTTGGCGAGCACGGTGTTGTCGACCGGGTCCCAATTGACCTTCGACTTCTTGCGCGCGACGAGTCCGGCCGCGAGAAAATCGAGGAAAAGCTTCTGCTGATGGCGATAATAGCCGGGATCGCAGGTGGCGACCTCGCGCGACCAATCGAGCGACAGGCCCATGGATTTGAGCTGCGCGCGCATCGTGTCGATGTTGGCGTAGGTCCATTTCGCGGGATGCGTGGCGTTCTGCATCGCGGCGTTTTCGGCGGGCATGCCGAACGCGTCCCAGCCCATTGGATGCAGCACGTTGAACCCCCGCGCGCGCTTGTAGCGCGCCACGACGTCGCCCATCGCGTAATTGCGCACATGGCCCATATGGATGCGCCCGGACGGATACGGGAACATTTCGAGCACGTAATATTTGGGCCGCGGATCGTCGTTGCGCGTGGCGAAGATCGCCTCGTCGGCCCAGATTTTTTGCCATTTCTGCTCGGATTCGCGGACGTTGTAGCGTTCGGGCCGCATGTCTTGGAGGTCTCGTTTCGGGGAATGTTCGACGAACGGGCGCGACAAAACATGATTTGCCTGGAGGGGTCAAATCGGCCGGCCGCGCGCGCGTTCGTCGCCGCCGCGGTCCCCTCAGCGAGAACGCGGGACTTTTCACTCCCGAGCTCCGGCCGACAGCCGCGTTCGGGGCGCCCTCGTAGAAGCGTCGGCGCATGGATTTGTTAAACATTACAAGCGTAATTTAGGTCGAATGAAATTGTAAAATGCTGCAATCGCTCGTTGCGGCTGCTTTGAGATCGACACTCCAAAGATTCATCGAGCCGAGCATCGCGTTGGCGTTCCCTAGGAGACCGCGAAGACGAGATCCCGCAATGCCACGAACAGTCAAGACTCCGCCAAAGTTCGAAGCAATTTTCGATAAGGCGGAGGAATATTTCAACCGATTTTTCCAAGACCGGCGGGATGACCCCGCCAAGGGCGCCATCGAGATTTCGAATGAGCGATTCGTCCTCATTCGAGGGGCGGCGCTGTCCATCGAATTCTTCGAGATCGTCAAACGCCTGTTCACGCATTCGGAGCAAGAGGCCGCCAGCGTCGCCGGTCGGGTGCTGTTCGACATCGCTCATGCGCTCGGAAAAACGGACGCGCGCCACTTCCACAAATCGATGGGATTGAGCGATCCGATTAGCAAGCTGTCCGCCGGGCCCGTTTATTTCGCCCATGCCGGCTGGGCCTTAGTGGACATATCGGAAGAATCGAAGCCCGAGCCCAACGAAAACTATTACCTTCGCTACGATCACCCTTACTCGTTCGAGGCGGATGCCTGGATCGGCGCCGCCAAGCGAAGCGATTTCCCGGTCTGCCTCATGAACGCCGGCTATTCCTCGGGCTGGTGCGAGGAAAGTTTCGGCCTGCCCTTGGTCGCCACGGAGGTCTCCTGCCGGGCCAGAGGCGACGATGCGTGCCGCTTCATCATGGCGCCGCCCGACCGCATCGACGCTCATGTGTCGCGCTATTTCGAGCGCGCCGCCGAGCGGGGGGAGAATGTCCCGGGCACCGGGTTCTGGAAGTCTTTCAAGCGTGATTGGGTCAAGGAGGCGCTGCTCGAAAAAACATTGCGGGAAAGCGAGGGGGATTATCGCAACCTGTTCGAGGCCTCGCCCGACGCCATTGTCGTCTGGAACCCGAACGGCATCATCGCGGCGGCCAACAGGGCCGCCGCGACGCTCCTCGGATACGGGAAGGCCGAAGACTTGGTCGGCAGGCGCTGGATGGACTTTGTCATCCCGGAAGACCGCACAGATCGCGCCGAGGCGACCCGAAGGGCCGAAAAATCCGGGGGCCTGTCCGAAGGCGAATTCAGAATGCAACGAAAGGACGGGAGCCATCTCTTCGTCGAGGGCCGGCTATTCGCGGCTTTGGATAGTGCGGGAAATCCTGCCCGGACTATCGCCATCGCCCGCGACATCACCGACCGCAAGCGGGGGGAAGAGGCGTTGCGCGACAGCGAGAGAGCCTATCGCGACCTGTTCGAATTGTCGCCCGACGGCATCATCGCCTGGGATATCGACGGCGTCATCCAGACAGCCAACACCCCCGCCGCGACGCTCCTCGGATATGACAGGCCCGAGGAGTTGGTCGGCAAGCGCTGGCTGGAGTTTATCAACCCGGAGGAGCGCCCGGCTCTCGCTGAAAGGGTCCGAAGGGCCCAAGAATCCGCAGGCACAATCGAAGCGGAGTTCCAAGCGATACGAAGGGATGGAAGCCGCGCGTTCTTCCAGTCCCGCCTGCATGTGACTTTGGACAAGACAGGAAATTCAGTCCAGAGCATCGCCATCACCCGCGACATCACCGACCGCAAGCGGGCGGAAGAGGCGGTGTACCTCAGCGAGGCGCGCTTCCGCGGCGCTTTCGACGCCGCTGGGCACGGGATGGCGTTGGTCGACCTGAACGGCCGCTTCCTCAGGGTCAATGCCGCGTATTGCCGGATCACCGGCTACAGCGAGGACGAATTGCTGGCCCGCACCTTCGCGGACATCACTTACCCCGAGGACCTCGCCGAGAACCTCAATAGCGCTCGGCGAATGCGCAACCGTGAAATCTCCGCTTTCCAAGCAGAAAAACGCTATGTCCGCAAGGACGGCGGGATCGTTTGGGTCCAGCTCAACGTCAGCATCGTCCGCGACGCGGCAGGGGCGCCCACTCACCAAGTCACCCATGCGCAGGACATCACCGCCCGCAAGGCGGCGGAAGCCGCGTTGCGCGCGCAAGCGCGACATGACCAGCTCACAGGACTTCCCAATCGCTCCGCGTTTCTGGAGCGGCTCCATGAAGCTTTCGTATCCAGCAGGCGCGGGGCCGGAGCCTTCGCGGTCCTTTACCTCGATCTGGACGGGTTCAAGGACGTCAACGATACGCTGGGCCATGTGGAGGGCGACCGCTTGCTGCAGGCGGTGGCGGCCCGCCTCAAGAGCAATGTGCGCGAGAGCGACGCCACCGCGCGGTTCGGCGGCGATGAGTTTGCGGTTCTCCAAACCGGCCCGAACGATCCTTCGGACGCCGGCGTGCTGGCCGCGGAACTGACGAAATCTCTGGCCATGCCGTATCAACTCGACGGCAATGAGGTGCGCGTCACGGTAAGCATCGGAATCTCATTCTACGATCCGCAGATTGCGGGTCCTGACGAGATGCTCGTCCGCGCCGATCTCGCGCTCTATCGCGCAAAAGAGGAAGGCCGCGACCGCTATTGCTTCCATTCCTCGGAACTCGATAGAAATGTGCGTGAGCGCGTCACGCTGACCAACGAACTGCGCGCCGCGCTCGAGAACGATGAGCTGGAACTGTACTACCAGCCACAGGTCGAACTCGCCTCCGGTCGGATCGTCGGGTTGGAAGCGCTGGTTCGGTGGAATCACCCGCAACGCGGCCTGCTCATGCCGGACGTCTTCATTCCCATTGCGGAAAGGACCGGCAGCATTTTCGCGCTCGGCCGCTGGGTGCTCGACCAGGCATGCCGGCAGATCAAGGCCTGGCGAGATCAAGGAATCGCGCCGCCCCTCCTCGCGATCAATGTCTCCGCCGCCGAATTGCACGACTATGCAAAGTTCGAACAGTTTTTGGCGGAGAGCTTGAAACGGTGGAGCGTCGCTCCCGGCGATATCGAACTCGAACTTACCGAGTCCGTGTTGATGGAGACCACGCAGATGCACAGCGACGCCTTGGCGCGGATCAAGGAACTCGGAACAAGCATTGCGATCGATGACTTCGGGACCGGGTACTCGTCTCTAGCCTATCTGAGCGCCTACCCATTGAGCCGTCTCAAGATCGCGCAGCAGTTCGTCCTCGGCATCCCGGACAACGCCGGCGACGTGGCGATCACCAAAGCGACGCTGAGCTTGGCGCGGGAACTCGGCGTCAAAGTCATTGCGGAGGGCATTGAGACCAAGGCCCAGCTTGATTTCCTCGTGTCGACCGGCTGCGTGGTGGGTCAAGGCTTTTGCTTCAGCAGGGCTGTGCAAGCCGGACGCGCGACCGAATTATTGCGCCGGGGCTTCATCGAACCGACTTTCACTGGCGCAGAAGAAATGCGCCAAATGGCGCCGGCATAGGGCGCAGAGGCGAGGATATGCCGGAGGCGGCGACCGCGACGCCGCCGGAGCGCTCGCGTCAAGCCGGATTCCGAGCCCAGGAGAGGCGCCGGCGTCAATTGACCGCTCCGGCCGTTTGCGACATGTTCGCGACGCTCTGGCGCCGCCTCGCGCCAACCCGGTGAATCCTGATGAGCTACCGCATTCGTGAACCGAGCCTGCACGCGACGCCCGTCCTCGACCTGCGGCCGACGCAGATGACGCTCGGCATGGTCGAGGTGGCGCTCAAGCGAAAGTCATGGAAGGCGCAGAATCCGAAAAACCTGACCGATTTCCTCGGCCATCACATGGTGCCCGTCATCATCGGACCCGGCGAGCGACGTTTTCTGATCGACCACCATCACCTCGCGCGCGCGCTGCATGACGAAGGGATCGACAGCGTCTTCGTCACCATCGTCGCCGATTTCCACAAGCTCGACGCGCCCGAATTCTGGAACATGATGGATTTTCACGGCTGGACTCATCCTTACGACGGCAAGGGCCGGCGCCGCGACTACGCGGACCTGCCCAAGACCGTCAGGGACATGGAGGACGATCCCTATCGTTCGCTGGCGGGCCAACTGCGCAACATCGGCGGATTCGCCAAGGACTCGACGCCCTTTTCGGAATTCGTCTGGGCCGATTTCCTGCGTCGCCGCATCAAGCCCAAGGACGTGCGGAAGGATTTTTCCGAGGCGCTGCAAATCGCCCTGGACTTCGCCAAGTCGGAGGACGCGAGCTACCTTCCCGGCTGGTGCGCGGCGCACGCCAAGTCAAACCGCGCCGACGCGGGCAAGAGCGGCGCCGACGCACGCAAGAGCGGGGCAAAGCGACGTTCCCAAGACAAGGTCCCTCACGAGGACTGACCGGCGCGAGGGGCCGTTAGCGCCGGCGTATCGAGACCCGGGCGCGCGCCCGACATGGGAAAGTCGCCGCCATGATCGAAATGCCGCCGTTGCGTTTCGCCGAGATCAATGGCGTGCGGCTCGGCTTCTATGAGGCTGGGCCGATCGGCGACAGGCCGCCGATGGTCCTCTGTCACGGCTGGCCGGAGATCGCGTTCACCTGGCGCCGCCAGATCAAGGCGCTGAGCGCGGCCGGCCTACGCGTGATCGCGCCGGACCAGCGCGGTTTTGGCGCGAGCGAGGCTCCGCAGGCGGTGATCGATTACGACATCGATTGCCTGACCGGCGATCTCGTCGGGCTGCTCGACCGCCTCGATATCGAAAAGGCGATATTCGTCGGCCATGATTGGGGCGGTTTCCTCGCCTGGGAAATGCCCCTGCGACACCCCGCCCGCGTCGCCGGCGTCGTCGCCCTCAACACGCCGCACCTTCCGCGCGCGCCGGTCGACCCGATCGTCCTGTTGCGCAAGCGCTATGGCGAGCGCATGTATATCGTGCAGTTTCAGAATCCCGGCCGCGAGCCGGACCAGATTTTCGCGGCGAATGTCGACAAGCTGTTCGACGCGTTTCTGCGCGCGCCGAAGCCGGCGCGAGCCGCCGCGTCGGACGGCGCGATCGCCGGCGTCGGCGCTTCGCCGCGACTCGATCTCGATTTCCCCGCCATGGTCGCGGCCTATGATCCGGCCAAGGACACGCGCAAGCGCCTTCTTAGCGAGGAAGAAGTGAAAGTCTTCGTCGACGCGTTCAGGGCGTCCGGCTTCACCGGCGGCCTCAACTGGTATCGCAACATCAGCCGCAACTGGGAGCGCTCGGCCGGACAGGAGCGGGTGGTCCGCGTCCCCTCGCTGATGATTATGGCCGAGAACGACCCCGTCCAGCCGCCGTCCGCCGCCGACGGCATGGAAAGCCTCGTTCCCGATCTCGAGAAACACCTGGTGAGGGACTGCGGTCATTGGACCCAGGAAGAAAAGCCCGACGAGGTCAGCGGCAAATTGATCGAATGGCGGAGGCGCCGGTTCGGTTGACCCTTGGGCGCGTCGGAAATCCGCGACCCGGCCCCCGCCGCGCCCGCGACGGGCGCCGCCGGCGCGTGGGACTCGTAACGGCTTGCGCAAGATGGGAAGGTCCGCGTAAAGGAGAGCCGATCCGCGCGGCGATGCGCGCGGACCTCGAGGGAGGAACCGGACGATGATGCTGAATCGCTTGAGCGCGGGCCTGGCCATGGTCGCGTTTTGCGCCGCTGCGCCGGCTTGGGCGGAGGACGTCGTGACGGTCGGGTTGATCCTCCCGATGACCGGGCAGCAGGCGAGCACCGGCAAACAGGAGCAGGCGGGGGCCAATCTCTATATCCAGATGCATGGCGACGCCGTCGCCGGCAAGAAGATCGCGCTCATCGTCAAGGACGACACCGGCGCGCCCGATGTCACCAAGCGCCTCGCCCAGGAACTCATCACCAACGACAACGCCAAGGCGCTGATGGGCTTCGGCTTGACCCCGCTGGCGCTCGCCGTCGCGCCAGTCGCGACGGAAGCGAAAGTGCCGGAGATCGTCACCGCCGCGGCCACCGCGATGATCACGGAGAAATCGCCCTATATCGTGCGCACGTCGTTCACGTTGCCGCAGGCGGCCGTGCCGATGGCCGAGTGGTGCCTCAAGAACAATATCCACAAGGTCGTCACCCTGGTGACCGATTATGGTCCGGGCGGCGACGCCGAGAAATGGTTCAGCGACGTATTCGCCAAGGGCGGCGGAACCATCGTCGAGAAAATCCGCGTGCCCTTGAAGAACCCCGACTTCGCACCCTTCCTGCAACGGGTGAAAGACGACGCGCCCGAGGCGCTGTTCGTCTTCGTGCCGTCCGGCCAGGGCGCGGCGCTCATGAAGCAATTCAACGAGCGCGGTCTCGACAAAGCGGGCGTCAGGCTGATCGCCACAGGCGACGTGACCGACGACGATCAGCTCGCCGACATCGGCGATTCCGCGCTCGGCGTGGTGACGACGCATCACTATTCGGCCGCGCACGATTCCCTTGAGAACAAGGCGTTCGTCGAGGCGTTCGAAAAGGCCAACGGCGGCATGCGTCCGAACTTCATGGCCGTGGCCGCCTACGACGGAATGGCGCTGCTCTATCAGGCGCTGGAAAAGACCAATGGCTCCACGGACGGCGACGCCTTGATCGGCGCGATGAAGGGGATGAGCTGGATGAGCCCGCGCGGACCGGTTTCGATCGACCCCGACACGCGCGACATCGTTCAGACCGTCTACGTGCGCAAGGTCGAAAAAGTCGGCGGACAGCTCTACAACGTCGAGTTCGGCTCGACCCCCGCTGTCAAGGACCCTTACAAGGCCTCAAAGAACTGAGGCCGCCGTGGCGAGGCCGTCGAGGTTGAAATGCTGACGATTCTCCTCGACGGAATCGCTTATGGCATGCTGCTGTTCGTGCTCGCCTGCGGGCTGTCCGTCACGCTCGGGTTGATGAATTTCATCAACCTCGCACACGGCGCTTTCGCCATGCTCGGCGGCTATGTGACCGGGCTGATGATGAATCGCGCGGGCGTTCCCTTCCTTCTGACGTTGCCGTTCGCGTTCGTCATTCCTGCCGTGATCGGCGTCGCGCTGGAGCGAACGCTCTATCGGCGGCTCTACGGCGCAAGCCCGCTCGATCAAGTGCTTTTCACCATCGGCCTCGTTCTGATGGCGATGCCGATCGCCAATTATCTCCTGGGCGACCAGCCGCAACAGATTCACCTGCCCGCCTGGCTGTCGGGACGCGTCGAGTTCCATGGAGTCGGCATCGGCGTTTATCGCCTGTTCATCATCGGGGTCTGCGGCGCGATCGCCGCGGCGTTGCAGATTTTTCTTGTCAAGACCCGCTTCGGCGCGCGCCTCAGGGCGGCGGTCGACGACGCGCGCGTGGCCTCTGGGCTCGGCGTCAACGTCGATTTCCTGTTCGCAATCACCTTCGCCGTCGGCAGCGGGCTGGCAGGCCTCGGCGGCGCCCTCGCCGCCGACGTCGTCGGCGGCATAGATCCGTCGTTCCCGCTCAAATTCATGGTCACGTTCCTGATCGTCGTCGTCGTCGGCGGGTCGAACGGAATCTTGGGCGCCCTTGTCGGCGCGCTGCTGCTCGGCGTTCTCGACGTCGCGGGCAAATACTACGTTCCCTCGATCGGCGCCTTCATCATCTATTTCGTGATGGTGGCGACGCTGATCCTGCGTCCGCGAGGACTGTTCGCCAAAGGGGACGGGAAGTGAATTCTCCCGTTTCCTCGACGACCCGTGCACGGCTCGAAGCGCACCTGCGCCGCCGCGAACGCTGGCGTTGGCCGGAAATTGCGTTCTGGCTGGCGGCGCTGGCGGCGATATTCGCAGTTCCCTCGCGCGCGGGTTTGATCAACGAAATCCTGATCGCCGGCCTGTTCGCCCTTTCGCTCGACCTCATTCTCGGCCTGGCCGGGATCGTCTCGCTCGGCCACGCGGCGTTTTTCGGCCTTGGGGCCTACGCCGAGGCGATCCTGGCGAGCAAGGGGTACGCCGATCCGACGCTAGGCCTTCTCGTCGGCGCCCTCCTCGCGGCGGCGCTTGGCCTCGCGACGGCGCCGCTGCTGCTGCGCGGCGCCGATCTGACGCGCCTGATGGTGACGATGGGAATCGCTTTGATGTTGGGCGAACTCGCCAATCGCAACGCCTGGATCACCGGCGGCGCCGACGGGCTCGAGTTCACGATGAAGCCGGTGCTCGGGCTGTTCAAGATCGACTTCACCGGACAGCGCAACGCCGCGCTTTACAGTCTCGTCGTCCTGTTCCTGCTGTTCGCCGGCGCGCGGCGGCTCGCGCAATCTCCGTTCGGGCTATCCGTGACCGCGATCCGAGAGAACCGATTGCGCGCGGGAGCGCTCGGCATCTCGACGTCTCGGCGCATGATCGCAATTTACGCGCTCTCGGCCGCCTACGCCGGCGTCGCCGGCGCGCTGCTCGCCGAGACCACGCAGATCGTTTCGTTGGATCTCTTCGACTTTCATCGATCGGCCGACGTGATGCTGATGCTGATCATCGGCGGCGCCGGATACCTCTACGGCGGTCTGATCGGCGCCGCGATCTTCATCGTGCTGAGGGACGTCATATCGGGCGCGACGCCGGAATATTGGGAATTCTGGATCGGCGCGTTGCTGGTCGCGCTCGTGCTGGTCGGTCGCGACCGTTTCGCCGACCGCGCGAAGCGGATCGTCGATCTGCTGACCCCCCGCTTCGCCCGGCCTCGGAGCGCGCCGTGAGCGAGCCCGCGCTGGAGGCGCGCGGCCTCATGCGCCGCTTCGGCGGTCTGGTCGCGACCGACAACGTTTCCCTTGCGGTCCAGCCGGGCGCCCGGCAGGCGTTGATCGGCCCCAACGGCGCGGGCAAGACGACCCTCATCAACCTGCTGACCGGCGTCATCAAGCCGAGCGAAGGCTCGGTTTTCCTGCAGGGCGAAGACGTCACTCGCCTCTCGTCGAGCCGGCGCGTGCGACGCGGCCTCGTGCGTACGTTTCAGATCAATCAGTTGTTTCCCGGCATGACGCCGATCGAGTCGCTGGGTCTGGCGATTTCCGAACGCCACGGCCGTGGCGCCGACTTCTGGCGCGTGGCGGGCGGCAGGCCTGGCATCGTTGGCGAAATCGAGGAACTGCTCGCTCGGTTCGGGCTGACGTCCTGCATGGACGAGCCGACCCGAACCCTTCCCTATGGCAAGCAGCGCCTGCTCGAAATCGCGCTCGCGCTCGCCTGCCGGCCGCGCGTGCTGCTTCTCGACGAGCCGGCCGCCGGCGTTCCCGAGGGCGAGCGGCAGGACATTCTCGCGGCGCTCGCGGCCCTGCCCAAGGACGTCGCGATCCTGCTCATCGAGCACGACATGGATCTCGTCTTCAGTTTCGCCAAGCGCATCACGGTGCTGGTCTCCGGGCGAATCCTCGTCGAGGGCGCCCCAGAGGAGATCGCCGCGGACGAGCGGGTTCGCGCCGTCTATCTCGGCGAGGACGGCCATGACTGAGTTGCTGCGCGTCGAGGGGCTCAGCGCCGGCTATGGCGAGGCGATCGTGATCGCGGCGCTCGATCTCGTCGTCGAGGACGGCCGTTCGCTGGCCGTTCTCGGGCGCAACGGCGCGGGCAAGACGACCCTGATCAACGCGCTGATCGGCGCGGCGAAATCGCGCGGCGGGCGCATCCTGTTGGCCGGGGTCGACATCGCCGGCCTGCCGTCCTATCGGCGCGCGCGCGCGGGGCTCGGCTGGTGTCCCCAGGAGCGCAACATCTTCCGCTCGCTGAACGTCGAAGAAAATCTGACGGCGGTCGCCATGCCCGGACCCTGGAGCTTAGAGCGCGTCTATGCGATGTTCCCGCGCCTGAGAGAGCGCCGCGACAACATGGGCGGCCAGCTGTCGGGCGGCGAACAGCAGATGCTGGCGATCGGGCGCGCGCTGATGCTGAACCCGCGCATCCTGCTGCTGGACGAACCGACCGAAGGCCTCGCCCCCGCCATCGTCGACGAATTGCTCGCCGCGCTCAAGACTTTGGCGCGCGAAGGCCTGTCGATGATCGTCGTCGAGCAAAAGGCGAACAAGATCCTGCGCTTCACCGACGACGCGATCATCCTCAACCGCGGCGCCGTGGCCCATCGCGCGCGCAGCGCCGACCTCGTCGCCGATCAGGCCGCCCTCCATGCCCATCTGACCGCCGTCGGCTGAAGCGGCGGGAATTCGGCGATCGCGGGGCTGCGGGCCGGCCGTCGCCGCCACGCCGTCTCGCGCGGTCGCTGCGCTCGGCATTTCGGAAAAACCCTCCGCCGCTCGACCCGCCTCCGTCGGGCGCGCCTCGGCGCGCCCCATGTCACGAGGCTGTCGTGAAACACGCTTAGCCCGATCGGCGAAGGGACGGCCTCATGCTCGTTGTCGAAAAACTCACGCGTCGATTCGGATCGAAAGCCGCCGTCGACGACGTGTCTTTGTCGGTCGAAGCAGGCGGATTCGTCGGCGTGATCGGGCGGTCGGGAGCCGGCAAGTCGACGCTGCTGCGCATGATCAACCGCTTGGAGCAGCCGACCTCCGGGCGTATCGCCTTTGGCGACGTCGAAGTGACGGCGCTGGCGGGGCGCGCGCTCGCCCAGTGGCGCACGCGCTGCGCGATGATTTTTCAACAATTCAACCTGGTCGGCCGCCTCGACGTGCTGACGAACGTTCTGATCGGGCGCATCAATCACGTGCCGTCGCTGCGCGCGATCCTCCAGCTCTGGTCCGACGAGGATATCGCGGTCGCGCTGTCCGCGCTCGAACAGCTCGACATCGCGGGGCTGGCCGCCCAGCGCGCCGACAGCCTGTCGGGAGGCCAGCAGCAACGCGTCGCCATCGCGCGCGCGCTCGTGCAGGAACCGAACATCCTTCTGGCCGACGAGCCGATCGCCTCGCTCGATCCGCGCAACACCCGCGTCGTCATGGACGCCCTGCGGCGCATCAACCGCCACCACGGCATCACCGTGCTGTGCAACCTGCACTCGCTCGAACTGGCGCGCGGGTATTGCGACCGCCTGATCGGCATGGCGGCCGGCCGCGTCGTCTTCGACGGAGCGCCGGGGGAGCTCACCGACGCCGCCGCGCGCGAGCTTTACGGCATCGAGGCCAGGGAGGCGCTCGGCGACGACGCGCCCGACGACGCGATGGCCCCGGTCTTCAAGGCCGCGTGAAGAGGCCCGATCTTTCCACTGGAGGAGCAAGAACATGATTACTCGTCGTTCCCTGATGATCGGCGCGGCCGTGAGCGCGGTCGCCGCGTCCGGCGCTCGCGCGCAGGATTGGAAAGCCAAATATCCGGAGCTGGTGTTCGCGGTCATTCCCGAGGAGAACGCCTCCGGCACGGTCGATCGCTGGACGCCGTTCATCAACTATCTCAGCAAGGAAATCGGCGCGAAGGTGACGTTGCGCGTCGCCAACGACTACGCCGCCGTCATCGAAGGCCAGCGCGCCGGCAACATTCAGATCGCTTATTACGGCCCCGCCTCCTTCGCGCGCGCGCGCATCATCGGCGTGAAAACCGACGCCTTCGCCATCGACGTCAACAGCGACGGGTCGAAGGGCTATTATTCGGTGTTTTACGTGCTCGCCAAATCGCCCTACCAGAAGATCGAGGACCTGAATGGCAAGCCGATGGGCTTCGTCGACCCGAATTCCACCTCGGGCAACAACATGCCCCGCTTCGTGCTCAACCATCTCAGCATTGATCCGGAGACGTTCTTCTCCAAGACCATTTTCGCCGGCAGCCATGAGAACGCGGTTCTCGCGCTCGCTCAGGGCACGGTCGACGTCTGCGCCAACTGGTGGAACAACATCGACGATTCGAACCTCACGCGCATGCTCAACAAGGGCATGTTGAAGAACGCCGACGGCTCGCCGATGAAGAAGGAAGACTTCCGCATCATCCTGAAGTCCGAACTGATCGTCAATTCGCCCTACGCCTATCTCTCGGACTTGCCCGACGATCTGAAGAAGACCATCCGCGACGCGTTCCTCAACGCCGCCGCCAAGGACAAGGACGCTTTCGCGCGCCTCTCCGACGGCAAGAACCGTCCCTGGGAGCCGGTCGCCAACGCCGACTACGACAAGACGATCGAACTGGTGAAGTTCGTCGACACCCTGCGCAAGAACAAGTCGTGATTCGAAATACGGAGAACGGAGGACGGAGGACGGAGGAGCTTCCGTCCTCCGCTCTACGTCCTCCGTCCTCCGTGCTCTGAAATGTCCAGCGCCGTCGTCCGTCTGCCCGATCGTCAGCTCGCCGCCGTTCTCGCCGCCTATCGCAGCGCCGCGCGGGCCAAACGATTGCAATTCATTGCTGCGGCCGCGGTCCTCGTCGCGCTGATCGGCCTGTCGGCGGTTCAGGCCGAGGTCGATCCGAAGACCTTCTTCGCCAAGATCGGCGGCTTCTTCAGCTATTTCGACCGCTTAGCGACGCTCGACACGGGCGCGCGCGTGTGGACAAATCCGGTCGAGTGGTTCTGGAGCGTCAAGCGCTCGCTGCGCCTCATCGGCGAAACGATCCTGATGGCCTATGTCGGCACGCTGACCGGCGCGGTCGTCGCCTTCTGCCTCAACTTCCTCGCTTCGCCCAATCTGACCGGCGCCGCGACGACGGTTTGGCTCACGCGCCGCTTCCTCGAATTCTGCCGCACCGTGCCCGACATAATCTTCGCCTTGATCTTCGTCGTCGCCTTCGGCCTCGGGCCGTTGCCCGGCGTTCTCGCGATCTTCATTCACAGCGTGGGCGCGCTCGGCAAGCAGTTCTTCGAGACGACGGAGAACATCGACATGAAGCCGGTCGAGGGCTTGCGCGCGGCGGGCGCCTCCTGGATCGAGACGATCCGCTTCGCCGCCCTGCCGCAAGTGCTCGCGAGCTTCACCAGCTTCGCGCTGCTGCGCTTCGAGATCAACGTGCGCGGGGCGACCGTGCTCGGTTTCGTCGGCGCCGGCGGCATCGGGCAGGATTTGATGGAGGCGATCCGCAAATTCTATTATTCCGACGTCAGCGCCATTCTCGTGCTGATCATCGCGGTCGTCATGGCGATCGACATCTCGACGGGTTTTCTGCGCCGCGCGCTCATCGGGAAGGCGCGATCATGAGAGCCCTGGCGAACGCCCCGCCGATCGACGTCAACGCCTTGAAGAAACGCTATGGCTCGGCCTTCTCGGCCAATTGGCGCGCGCGCGTCGTCACGACGATGGTCATTTGCGCGATGTGCGCCCTCTATGTCGGCGCGTTCGTCTATTTCGACGTTCCCTGGGGCCGTCTTCTGCCGGGATCTTGGCAACTGGCGTGGTTCGTGCGCGAAATGGTTCCCCCCGATCCTGGCGGGCATCTGGCGACCTACGTCAACGCGCTCGGCGAGACGCTGGCGATTTCGTTGCTGGGCACCCTGCTCGGCGCGGTCTTCGCGCTGCCGCTCGGCGTGCTGGCGGCGCACAACGTGATTCCGGCGGCCTGGCTGCGGCTGCCGGTCAAGCGATTCTTCGACGGGGTGCGCGGCATCGACACGCTCATCTGGGCGCTCATCTGGATCAACGTGGTCGGCCTCGGCCCCTTCGCCGGCGTTCTGGCGATCGCGTCCTCGGATTTCGGCGCGCTCGGCAAGCTGTTCGCCGAAATCATCGAATCGGCCGACCCCAGGGAAGTCGAGGGCGTTCGGGCGTCCGGCGGAAGGCGGCTCGCGGAAGTGCGCTTCGGCCTGCTGCCGCAAGTGCTGCCGGTCTTCGCCGGCCAAGTGCTCTATTTCATCGAATCGAACACGCGCTCCGCGACGATCATCGGCGTGGTCGGCGCCGGCGGCATCGGCCTGCATCTGGCCGAACAGATCCGCGTGCTCGAATGGCGGCAGGTTTCGTTTATCATTCTGCTGATCCTCGTCGCGGTCGCGGCGATCGACTTCGCCTCCGGCCGCCTGCGCGCCGCCATCGCCGGGCGGCGTTCGGCGCCGCATTGACCGCGCCCACCGAAATGTCATTAAACGGCCCTAGGGAAAGACGATGCCGATAGCGGATCCGGTCGCCGAACAGGCGAGAGACGACGGGGCGATCGCCGCGCGCCAGCGCGCGATGGCGTTGCTCGCGCGCGCGCTGGCGCCGGAGATGGCCGAACCTGTCGAGCGTATCTGGCCGAGCTGCGCGGCGCGCGACCTCAAGCCGGTCGAGACCGGGCTCGTCATGCTGCGCGGCCGCATCGGCGGCGACGGCGCGCCTTTCAACGTCGGCGAGGCGACGGTGACGCGCGCGGTCGTCGAACTGCCGAGCGGCGAACGCGGCTATGCTCACGTCCTCGGCCGGGACGTGGGCCGCGCTCGCCTCGCCGCGGTCGTCGACGCGCTCTGGCAGAAGCCGGAAGCGCGCGCCGATGTCGAGGCGGCGATTCTCGCGCCGATCGCCGCGCGCATCGCGGCCGAGAAAGCCAAGACGCGCGCCGAGACCGCGGCGACCCGCGTCGACTTCTTCACCCTGGTGCGCGGCGAGGACGGCGCATGACCGCGCTCGCTTTCGCCGATCCCGTTTTCGAGTCGCAGGCGGTTTTCCGCCGGATCATGCGCGCGATGGCCGTGCCTGGGACGATTTTTCATTGCGGCGAGTCGCTGGCGCCGCCGGCGCCGCTCGCGCCCGCCGCCGCGGCAGCCTTGCTGACGCTGGCGGATTTCGAGACGCCGCTGTGGATCGCGCCGTCGTTCGCGGCGGCGAGCGGGGGCGCCGTCGCCGCCTACCTCACGTTCCACACCGGCGCGCCGCTCGCGCCTTCCCCCGAGACGGCCGCCTTCGCGCTGATCGACCTTGCCGCCGACGGCCTGCGGCTCGAGCGCTTCGCCCAGGGAACCGCGGAATATCCCGATCGCTCGACGACCGCGGTCGCGCAAGGCGCCTGCCTCGGCGAGGGGCCCAAGCTAACGCTCGCGGGGCCGGGCGTCGCCGGCGAGGCGGAGCTTCGCGCCGAGGGGCTTCCCCGCGACTTTCTCGCGCAATGGGCGGCCAACCGCGGCGGCTTCCCGCTCGGCGTCGACATGATCCTCGCGGCCGGGACGGCGCTCGCGTGCCTGCCCCGCTCGGTCGTCCTATCCCAGGAGATGCGCTGATGTATGTCGCGGTCAAAGGCGGCGAACGCGCGATCGCCAACGCGCATGCGCTGCTCGCCGACGTCCGGCGCGGCGATCGGTCCGTGCCCGAGATTTCCCCCGCGCAAATCGACGAGCAACTGGGGCTGGCCGTCGACCGCGTGATGTCGGAAGGGTCGCTCCACGACCGCGAGATCGCCGCGCTGGCGATCAAGCAGGCGCGCGGCGACCTCATCGAGGCGATCTTCCTCGTGCGCGCCTATCGCACGACCATGCCGCGCTTCGGCTTCGCCGAGCCGCTCGACACCGGCGCGATGGCGGTGCGCCGCCGGGTCTCCGCGACCTACAAGGATCTGCCCGGCGGGCAGGTGCTCGGGCCGACCTTCGACTATACCCACCGGCTCATCGACTTTTCGCTTCGCGAGGGGGGCGAGCCGGCGCCCGCGCCGACGGCGCCCGCCGACGTCGAGGCCGCGACTCCGCGCGTCACCGACATCATCGCCGGCGACGATCTGATCGAGCGCAACGCCGCCTCCGCGCCCGGCGCCCCGGTCGCCGACGTCACGCGCGACCCGACGGCCTTTCCCGCTTCCCGCGACGCGCGCCTGCAAACGCTCGCGCGCGGCGACGAGGGTTTCCTGCTCGGGCTCGCCTATTCCACGCAGCGCGGTTACGGCCGCAACCATCCCTTCGTCGGCGAAATCCGCTTCGGCGACGTCGACGTCGAAATCTTCGTCGAGGATCTCGGCTTCGCGGTTCCGCTCGGAACCCTCGCGATGACCGAATGCCAGATGGTCAATCAGTTCAAGGGCGGCGACGGCGAGCCGGCGCGCTTCACCCGCGGCTACGGCCTCGTCTTCGGCCAGAGCGAGCGCAAGGCCATGGCGATGGCGCTGGTCGATCGCGCGCTGCGCGCCGACGAATTCGCCGAGGAACGCAAGGGCCCGGCGCAGGACGAGGAATTCGTGCTCTCCCATTCCGACAACGTGCAGGCGACGGGATTCGTCGAACACCTGAAGCTGCCGCATTACGTCGACTTCCAGGCCGAGCTGGCGCTGCTGCGCGAGTTGCGGCGCGAACACGCCGCCGCATCGGCAAAACCGCGCGCGGAGGCCGCCGAATGAGCGCCCGTCCCTATAATTTCGCCTATCTCGACGAGCAGACGAAGCGGATGATCCGCCGCGCGATTCTCAAGGCGATCGCCATCCCCGGCTATCAGGTTCCCTTCGCGTCGCGCGAAATGCCGATGCCCTATGGCTGGGGCACCGGCGGCGTGCAGGTCACGGCGGCGATCATCGGCCCCAGCGACGTACTCAAGGTGATCGACCAGGGCGCGGACGACACCACCAACGCGGTCTCGATCCGCGCCTTCTTCGCCAAGACCGCCGACGTCGCGACGACCACCGACACGACGCGGGCGACCATCATCCAGACGCGCCATCGCGTGCCCGAGACGCCGCTGACCGCCGACCAGATTCTCGTCTATCAGGTGCCGATCCCCGAGCCGTTGCGCTTTCTCGAGCCGCGCGAGACCGAGACGCGCACGATGCACGCGCTCGCCGAATACGGCGTCATGCACGTCAAGCTCTACGAGGATATCGCGCGCCACGGCCACATCGCGACGACCTACGCCTATCCCGCGCGCGTCGCCGACCGCTACATCATGGACCCCTCGCCGATCCCCAAATTCGACAATCCGAAACTCGACGACTGCCCCGCGCTGCAGCTCTTCGGCGCCGGCCGCGAGAAGCGCATCTACGCGATCCCGCCCCATACGCGCGTCGTCTCGCTCGATTTCGACGACCATCCGTTCGAGCGCACGAAATTCGACGCGGCTTGCGAATTCTGCGGCTCGGGCGATTCGTTCCTCGATGAAGTCGTCATCGACGACAAGGGAGGGCGCATGTTCGTCTGCTCGGACACCGATTATTGCCAAAAGCGCCAAGCGGCGATGAAGAAGGACGCCGCGGAATGATTGCCGCCAAGAGCAGCGCTCCTTCGTCATGGCCGGGCTTGTCCCGGCCATCCACGCCGTGGTGCGGCCCGTCGGCCCCAAGAATAGGCTCGACAGGAGAGGCCCGCCGTGACGCCCGGCGGCGGCGTGACCGCGTGGATGGCCGGGACAAGCCCGGCCATGACGATCACTCGGTTAAAGGACGGCGAATTTGACCGCCCCGCTGCTTTCCGCGCAAGCCTTGAGCAAGCGCTACGGCGCGATCGCCGCCTGCCGCGACGTCTCCTTCGAACTGGGCGAAGGCGAGGCGCTGGCGATCGTCGGCGAATCGGGTTCGGGCAAGACGACGCTGCTCAATCTGATCGCCGGCGCGCTCGCCCCCGACGCGGGCGAGGTCGTCTATCGCATGCGCGAGGGAACGCCGCGCGCGCTGTCCTCGCTGACCGAGGCGGAGCGGCGCGGCCTCATGCGCACCGACTGGGGCTTCGTCCACCAGGACGCGTCGCGCGGCCTGCGCATGAACGTTTCGGCGGGCGGAAACATCGGCGAGCGGCTGATGGCGGTCGGCGACCGCCATTACGGGCGCATTCGCGGGACGGCGCTGGAATGGCTGGCGCGCGTCGAGATCGACGCGACCCGCGTCGACGATCCGCCGACGACCTATTCGGGCGGCATGCGCCAACGCCTGCAGATCGCGCGCAATCTGGTGACGCGCCCGCGCCTCATATTCATGGACGAGCCGACCGGCGGGCTCGACGTCTCCGTCCAGGCGCGGCTGCTCGACTTGCTGCGCGGCCTGATCGCCGACATGGGCCTCGCCGTCGTGCTGGTGACGCACGACCTCGCGGTTGCAAGGCTGCTGTCCCACCGCATCCTGGTGATGAAGCAGGGCGAAGTCATCGAGAGCGGCCTGACCGACCGCGTGCTCGACGATCCGCAAGCGCCTTATACGCAACTTCTCGTGTCTTCGGTGCTTGCGGCATGAACGCGCTCCAAGCCAACGAATTGCTTCGCGTCGAGGGTCTTTCCAAGGCCTTCACGCTGCATCTGCACGGCGGCGCGCGCCTGCCCGTCGTCCACGGCGTTTCGTTCGCTGTCGCGGCGGGCGAATGCGTCGTCCTCGGCGGACCCTCCGGGGTCGGCAAGTCGTCGATCCTGAAAATGGCGTTCGGCAATTATCTCGTCGGCGAGGGCCGGATTCTCGTCGCCGACGGCGAGCGCGTCATCGACGTCGCGCGCGCCGAGCCCAAGGACATTCTCGACGCGCGGCGGCGAATCCTCGGCTACGTCAGCCAGTTCCTGCGCGTCATTCCGCGCGTCGCGGCGATCGACATCGTCGCGGCGGCCGCGCAGGAGTCGGGCCTCGATCGGCCCGCCGCGCGCGAACGCGCGGCTTCGCTTCTCGCGCGGCTTCGCCTGCCCGAACGGCTATGGGAGTTGCCGCCGGCGACGTTCTCGGGCGGCGAACAGCAGCGCGTCAACATCGCGCGCGGCTTCGCGGGAGACCATCGCCTCCTCATCCTCGACGAGCCGACCGCCTCGCTCGACGCCGCCAATCGCGAAGCGGTGATCGCGCTCATCGCCGAGCGCAAGGCGCGCGGGACCGGGTTTCTCGCGATCTTCCACGACGAGGACGTGCGTTTGCGCGTCGCCGACCGGGTCGTCGACGTTTCGCGCTTTTCCGATCGCGAGGCCGCATGAGCGTCGCCGCGAAAGGCCAGAGCGTCGTGACGCGCCTCAGCGAAGCGCCGCTCGTGCATCCGACGTCGCTCGTCAAGGACAGCGCGCTCGGCCGCTACGTCGAGATCGCCGAGCGCTGCGTCGTCACCGAGACGCATGTCGGCGACTATTCCTACATGATGCAGGATTGCGAGACCTGGGCGTCGCGCATCGGCAAATTCGTCAATATCGCCTCGCACGCGCGCCTCAACGCGACCAACCACCCGACTTGGCGCGCGACGCTGCATCATTTCACCTATCGCGCCCACGATTATTGGCCGGACGCGGCGCGCGAGGAGAGCTTCTTCGAGTGGCGGCGCGAGAATGAGGTCACGATCGGCCACGACGTCTGGATCGGCCACGGCGCCACCGTCACGCCGGGCGTTTCGGTCGGCAATGGCGCGGTGATCGGCGCCGGCGCCGTCGTCACGCGCGACGTCGCGCCCTATACGATCGTCGGCGGCGTGCCGGCGCGGCCGATCAAGCCCCGCTTCGCGCCCGGAATCGGCGAGCGCATGGACGCGCTCGCCTGGTGGGACTGGCCGCACGCGACGTTGCGCGCGGCGCTGGACGATTTTCGCGCGCTCTCGGCCGAGGCGTTCCTGGAAAAGCACGGAGCCTAGAACCATGGAGTTTCGGGTGAGCGACCCCCTCGTCTTCGACAATGCGACGGTCGTGACGGCCGAGCGAGCGTTCGCCGGCTATGTCGTCGTCGAAGGCGGCCGCATCGTCGAGATCGGCGAAGGCCGCGGCCCGCGCGGCGGCGTCGATTGCGAAGGCGACTACCTCCTGCCCGGCCTCGTCGAGCTGCACACCGACCATCTCGAGGCCCATTTCATGCCGCGCCCGCGCGTGTTCTGGCACGCGGGCAGCGCGGTGATGGCCTATGACGCGCAGATCGCCGCCGCCGGCATCACCACGGTGTTCGATTCCTTCCGCGTCGGCACGGAAGCCGCCGACGACGACCGGGGCGGCCTCGGCGAGCAAACCGTGATTCTCGCCGACGCGGTGGAGAGAGCGCGGGCGGCGGACCTGTTGCGCGCGGATCACCTGACGCATTTGCGCTGCGAAATCCCCTCCCCGAACGTCGTCGAATTTCTGGAGGAATTCCTCGGCGCGCATCCCGTGCGGCTGATCTCGCTGATGGACCACACGCCCGGACAGCGCCAGTTCCGCGACCTCGACAAATACTTCATCTATTACGGCGGCAAGACCGGCCGGTCGGAGGCGGAGTTGCGCGCCGTCGTGAGCGAGCGCCAGAGGCTCGGGCGCGAGCGCGCCGAGGCGAACCGCCCGCGCGTCGTCGAGATCGCGCGAGCGCGCGGCCTGACTCTGGCGAGCCACGACGACACCACGCTCGAAGATGTCGCGCAATCGCGTCGCGAGGGCGTTTCGATCGCCGAATTCCCAACGACGGTGGAGGCCGCAGCCGCCTCGCGCGCCGCCGGCCTGGCGACGGTGATGGGCGCGCCGAACGTCGTGCGCGGCGGCTCGCATTCGGGCAACGCCTCGGCGCGCGAGTTGGCCGAGGCGGGGCTGCTCGACATTCTTTCGTCCGATTACGTGCCGGCGGCCCTGCTGATGGGCGCCTTCCGCCTCGCCGACGCGCCGAACGTCGGCGGCCTGCCCGGCGCGATCCGGCTGGTCACGAAAAACCCGGCCGAAGCCGTGGGGCTTTTCGATCGCGGCGAAATCGCGACCGGCCGTCGCGCCGACCTGGTGCGCGTCGCCGCGCATCACAACGAACCGGTCGTGCGCGCGGTCTGGCGCGCGGGCCGCAGGATGGCGTGAAGCCCGCGGTCTGCATCAGCAAAATTGAGTGGCGCCCATGGGGAACGGCCGAACGTGAACGCATCGCATGAAATCGGCGCGACTGAGGGCCTTTTCGTCGCGGTCGTCGGCCCCAGCGGCGCCGGCAAGGATGCGTTGATCCGCGGCCTCGGCGCGCGTCTCGGCGAAGCGGACGGCGTGTTCTATGTCAGGCGGGTCGTGACGCGCCGCGCCGATTCCTTCGAGGATCACGAGACGCTCGAGAAGAGCGAATTCCTCCTGGCGCGCGAGGGCGGCCGGTTCGCGCTGAGCTGGACGGCCCACGGCCTCTTCTATGGCGTCCCCGGCGACGTCGACGCGCGCATCAGGGACGGCCGCGCGGTCGTGTGCAATGTCTCGCGCGCGGTCGTCGCCGACGTGCGGCGTCGCTATGCGCGCAGCCTCGTCGTGCTCGTGACCGCGCGCCCGGAGACGCTGGCGGCGCGCCTCGCCGCGCGCGGGCGCGAGGGGCAGGAAGGGCGCCGCGAGCGGCTCGATCGCGCCTTCGCGCGCGAGGCCGAGTTCGCGCCCGATGCGACCATCGACAACGATGGCGCGCTCGACGAAGCGGTGGCGCGCCTGCACGACCTCGTCGCTTCGCACCGTTGGAGCGCGCGTCCGTGACCGTGCCCGCCCGCTACGCCGTCTATCTCGCCCCGCCGCCGACGAGCGCGCTTTGGCGCTTCGGTTGCGATGTCTTGGGGCGCGACGCCGCTGCCGGCGAGCGGCGCTCAGGGTTCGCCATCGACGGAATCGACGCCGACGCGTGGCGCGAGCTTACCGCGGAGCCGCGCCGCTATGGCTTCCATGCGACGCTCAAGGCCCCGTTTCGCCTCAACGCCGGCCTGAGCCTCGACGAACTGTTCCAGGCCATCGCCGCGCTCGCGGGCGCGCTGACGCCGTTCGATGCCGGGCCGCTCGGCGTCTCGACGATCGCGGCGGGGCCGAATCGCGCCTTCGTCGCCTTGACCCCGATCGCGCCTTCGGGCGAACTCGCCCGCCTCGAGAACGCCGTCGTCCGCTCGCTCGATCGCTTTCGCGCGCCGCTCACGGACAGCGAGCGGTTGCGCCGGGACCCCGCGCGCCTCAGCCCACGCCAGCGCGACACTTTCGAAACCTGGGGATATCCTTACGCGCTCGACGATTTCCGGCCGCATTTCACGCTGAGCAACGCGGTCGCCGACGCCGAGGCGATCGCCGCGGCGCTCGCGCAAGAGTTCGAACGCCGCCTCGGGCGCCCGTTTTTGACAGTGGATGCGCTCGTTCTATTCGCGCAAAACGGCGCCGACGGCGATTTCACGATCCTGCGCCGCTTTCCCCTCGGCGCGTCCGAGGCGGCCTGACCCCCGCCCGTTCCCGCTTCCGCCGTCACGCGGCCGTCATGCGGCTCCACTAACGGCTGCAGACTGATCTTCACGGCGATTCGGAGGAATCGTGCAGCAACAGTCAGTTCGCGCCGCGCGGCGCGCCACGGAACAGGGCTTGCGGACGGCAGTCCATCGCAGCAAGCCGCTATCCCGCGCCGGCGTCCTGGAGCGTCTTTTCACCGTCGCGTTTCGCGGCCTGGTCTATCCGCAAATCTGGGAAGACCCGGTCGTCGATCTCGAGGCGCTCGAAATAGGTCCCAAGGATCGCGTCATCACCATCGCCTCGGGCGGATGCAACGCGCTTTCCTATCTGACCGCCGACCCCGCGGAAATCGTCGCCGTCGATCTCAACGGCGCGCATGTCGCCCTCGGCAATCTTAAACTGGCCGCATTGCAGCATCTGCCCAACCACGAAGCGTTCCTGAGGTTCTTCGGTCGCGCCGATTCACGCGCCAACGTGCAAGCCTACGACGCCGCTCTTCGCCATCGCGTCGATCCCGTCACCCGCGCCTATTGGGACGCGCGCGGGCTCGGCGGGCGACGACGCATCTCGCTGTTCACGCGCAATTTCTATCGACACGGCCTGCTCGGGCGCTTTCTGGGCGCGGGACACGCGCTCGCGCGCCTGCACGGTCTCGATCCGAGCGTCATGCTGAAGGCGAATTCCCTGGCGCACCAACGCGTCTTGTTCGATCGGCATCTCGCGCCGATCTTCGACAAGCCGTCGGTGCGCTGGCTGATGCGCCAGCCCGCCTCGCTCTACGGGCTCGGCATCCCGCCGGCGCAGTACCGTGCGTTGTCGAAAGATTCTCCCGACGGCATCGGCGCGGTGCTGCGCCAGAGGCTGGAGCGGCTCGCCTGCGACTTCGACATCCACTCGAACTATTTCGCCTGGCAGGCGTTCGGGCGCCGCTACGCCAGCGGTCCGGACGCTTCGCTGCCGCCCTACCTGCAGAAGAGCAATTTCGAGGCGCTGCGCGCGCGCGCCGATCGGGTTGGCTTCGCCCAGCGCTCGTTCACCGAGACTTTGCGCGACAGCCCGGCCGGGAGCTTCGATTGCTACGTCCTGCTCGACGCGCAGGACTGGATGAACGACGCCGACCTCACGGATCTTTGGACGCAGATCACGCGCACGGCGCGGCCGGGCGCTCGGGTGATCTTCCGCACCGCCGCGGACGAGCGGCTGTTGCCGGGCCGCGTCCCCGCCGACGTGCTCGAGGCGTGGGAATACCAAGCCGAGCGGAGCCGGGAGTTCGCTCGGCGCGATCGCTCCTCGATCTACGGCGCCTTCCATCTCTATAGGCTCGTCGGACAAAACTCATGAGCGAAGCCGAGGTCCTGATGGACCGCATGTATCGGCGTCAGCGCTACATCTACGACGCCACGCGGAAGTTCTATCTGCTCGGCCGGGACGCCACGATCGCCGAACTCGACGCGCAGCCAGGCGACGGCGTGCTGGAAATCGGATGCGGCACCGGGCGCAACCTCGTCAAAATGGCGCGCCGTTATCCCCAAGCGCGTTTCTTCGGGCTCGACGTCTCGAACGAAATGCTGGAGAGCGCGCGCGCCGCGATCGCCCGCGCGGGATTGGAGTCGCGCGTTCGCGTGGCCCAGGGCGACGCCACGTCTTTCGACGCGGCGCGCTTGTTCGGCCGTCCGAGTTTCGAGCGCGTGATGATTTCCTACGCCCTGTCGATGATCCCGCCATGGCGCGAGGCTCTGGCCCAAGCGGTCGACGCATTGGCCCCCGGGGGCTCGCTGCATATCGTCGATTTCGGCGATCAGGCCGGCCTTCCCGCCCCGTTTCGCGCCGGGCTCAATCGCTGGCTCGCCGCCTTCGACGTGACGCCGCGCGTGACCATGCGGGCGGAGCTGGCGGCCCTTTCCGCCTCGCGCGGCGTTCGCTGCGAGGCGCGCGACCATCTGCGCGGCTACGCGATCCGCGCCGTGATCGAGAAGCCCGGCCCGCGAGCCTCCGATATCGCCGGCCGACGCGCGAGTTAGGCGGCGCCCTGCCCGCGAACGCGGCGCGCCTTGCCTAACGACGAGGCTGGAAAAGCGAACGACGACAACCTATTGTCCCGCGCGTCGGGCGCGCCCGACGATCCGGGATCCTCATGTTCGCCTACACGTTTCAGCGATTGCTCGTCCTGGCGGCGACCTTGGTTTTCGCCTCGCTCGCCGTCTTCGGCGTGCTGGAAATCCTGCCGGGCAACGCGGCGATGACGATGTTGGGAGCGAGCGCGACGCCGGAAGCGGTCGCGGCGCTCACGCATAAGCTCGGGCTCGATCAACCCATGGCGATGCGTTACTGCTCTTGGATCGCCGGCGCCTTGCGTGGCGATTTCGGACTGTCCTACGCCTATGATTCGCCGATCGGCCCGCTGATCGCGCAGAGGCTCGCGGTCAGCGCGCCGCTGGCGCTGCTGTCGATGGGAATCGCCGGCGCGGTGGCGCTCGTCGCCGGCGTCTACGCCGCCGAACGCCACGGCCGCGCCGGCGACGCGGCGGTGATGGCGGCGAGCCAGGTCGGCCTCGCCGTTCCCAATTTCTGGTTCGCCATCGTGCTCGTGCTCATTTTCGCCGTGCATTGGCGCCTCGCGCCGGCCGGCGGCTTTCCCGGCTGGGCGGAGGGCCCGTGGCGCGCGCTCGCGGCGCTGATCCTGCCGGCGATATCGCTCGGCCTCGTGCAAGCGGCGATCCTGACGAGGGTGACGCGCTCCGCGCTGCTCGAGGCCCTGAACGAGGACTTCATCCGCACCGCGCGCGCCAAGGGCCTGTCCCGCCGCGCGACCCTCTGGCGCCACGCCCTGCCCAATGCGATGACGCCGATTCTGACGATCATGGGACTGCAGTTCGCCAATCTCGTCGCCGGCGCCATCGTCGTCGAGAACGTCTTCGTGCTGCCCGGCCTCGGCCGGCTCATCGTGCAATCGATCGCCAACCGCGACGCGCTCGTCGTCGAGGACTGCGTCATGCTGCTCGCGGCGTTCGTGATCGGCCTGAACTTCGTCGTCGATCTCGCCTGCGCGGCGATCGACCCGCGCTTGCGGGCGCGCGCGGCATGAGCGCCATCGTCGCCAAGACGCGCGAGCGCGGCGGCGCCAGCCTGCGCCTCGGCGCCGCGCTCGTCGCCCTGCTGATCGGCGCCGCCGCGCTCTCGCTCGTCTGGACGCCCTATGCGCCCGACGCGATCGACGTGCCGCACAAGCTGCTCCAGCCCTCGTTCGCGCATTGGCTGGGCGCCGACGCGCTCGGCCGCGACGTCGCTTCGCAGATTCTCGCGGGCGCGCGGGTTTCGATTCTGGTCGGCCTCATCGCCGTCGGCATCGGCCTCGTCTTCGGCGTCGCGCTCGGCCTCCTCGCCGCGACGGCGAAGGGCGTCGTCGAGGATGCGATCATGAAATTATGCGATTTCACCTTCGCGTTTCCCGCCTTGCTGTCGGCGATCATGCTGACCGCGACCTACGGCCCCGGCGTCGTCAACGCGATCGTCGCGATCGGCATTTACAACGTGCCGATCTTCGCCAAGTTGACGCGCGCGACGGCCAATGGCGTGCTGGCGCGCGAATTCGTCCTCGCGGCGCGCGCGGCGGGCCGCGGACCCCTCGCCATCGCGTTCGACCACGTGCTGCCGAACGTGGCGCCGGCGCTGATCGTGCAAGCGACGATTCAGTTCGCGGTCGCCATTCTCGCCGAGTCGGCGCTGTCCTATCTCGGTCTCGGCGCGCAGCCGCCGCAGGCCTCCTGGGGACGGATGCTGAGCGACGCGCAGAATTGGATGTATGTCGCGCCGCGCCTGGCGGTCTTTCCCGGCCTCGCCGTCGCGCTGAGCGTGCTCGGGCTCAACCTGCTCGGCGACGGTCTGCGCGACGCGCTCGATCCCCGCCTCAGGGCGCGGCGCTGACATGCTCCTCGAAATTCGCGACCTCGCCATCGATCTGCCCTCGCCCACTGGCGCGCGGCGCGTCGTGCACGACGTCTCGTTTTCGCTCGCCGCCGGCGAAAGCCTCGGCGTCGTCGGCGAGTCGGGCTCGGGCAAAACGATGACGGCGCTGGCGCTGATGGGGCTGCTGCCCGACGGCGCCGCCGTTTCCGGGGCGATGCGCTTCGAGACGCGGGATCTCGCTGGGCTCGGCGAGGCCGAGATGCAGAAATTGCGCGGCGATCGGCTCGCGATGATCTTCCAGGAGCCGATGAGCGCGCTGAACCCGCTGCACCGCATCGGCGCGCAGGTCGCCGAGCCGCTCGTTCTGCATCGCGCGATGAGCAAGGCGGCGGCCTGGGCCGAAGCGGTTCGGCTGCTCGATCGCGTCAGGCTGCGCGATCCCGAGCGCATCGCCCGCGCCTATCCCTTCGCCCTTTCCGGCGGCGAGCGCCAGCGCGCGATGATCGCGATGGCGCTGAGCTGCGGCCCCAAGCTCATCATCGCGGACGAGCCGACGACCGCGCTCGACGTCACGGTGCAGGCGAAAATTCTCGATCTGCTCGCGAGCCTGGGCGAACAGTCGGACATGGCGATGCTGCTCGTCAGCCACGACCTCGCGGTGATCGCGCGCCATTGCCGGCGCGTCCTGGTGATGTATGGCGGCACCATCATGGAAAGCGGCCCGGTCGACGCGGTGCTGCGGCGCGCGCGCCATCCCTATACGCGCGCCCTGCTCGACGCGCGGCCGCGTCCCGGCGCGCCGCGCGGCGAGCGGCTGCGCGCCATCGCCGGCGCCGCGCCGCCTTCAGTGAGCGCGCCGAGCGGCTGTCCGTTCGCCGGGCGCTGCCCGCTGACTCTCGACGCCTGCCGCGCCACGCCATTGCCGACGGTCGAGTTCGAGGCCGATCATCGCGTGCGCTGCATCCGCATCGACTCCGAGGGACGCCTGGCATGAGCGCGCCGCTGCTGGAGGTCGTCGATCTCGTCAAGCTTTACACGCTGGCGCGGCCGGGCTGGTTCGCGCCGCATCCGACGCGCCGCGCGGTCGACGGCGTCGGCTTCGTCATCGCGGCCGGGCGTTCGTTCGGCGTCGTCGGCGAGTCGGGTTCGGGAAAATCGACGCTGGCGCGCGCGATCATGGCGCTGGATCGGCCGACCTCGGGCGCCGTGCGGCTCGAGGGCCGCTCGCTCTACGACTTGCCGCGCAAGGAGCTGCGCGCCATGCGCGCGCATATCCAGATGATTTTCCAGGATCCCTACGGATCGCTCGATCCGCGCCAGCGAATCGCGCGCATCGTCGCCGAGCCGCTGTCGAACCTCGCGCATGTCGCGCGCGCCGAGCGCAGCGCACGCGTCGAGGAGGCGTTGCGCGCGGTCGGCCTCGGCGCCGCGGACGCGCTGAAATACCCGCACGAATTCTCCGGCGGCCAGCGCCAGCGCATCGCCATCGCGCGCGCGCTGATCACGCGCCCGAAGCTGGTCGTCGCCGACGAGCCGGTCTCGGCCCTCGACGTTTCCGTCCAGGCGCAGGTGCTCAATCTCATGAGCGACCTGCAGCGCGAGGCGGGCGTCACCTATCTCGTCATCAGCCACGATCTGGCGGTCGTCGGCCATATCTGCGACGAGATCGCCGTGATGTTCCGCGGCGGCTTCGTCGAAACCGGGCCGAGCGCGACGCTGCTCACCAGGCCGGCCCATCCCTATACGCGCGAATTGGTCGACGCCGCGCCCAAGCTCGAAGAGGCGCCCGTCTCGCGCCCCGAAGCGCCGCCGCGGCCCGACGCCGCGACGGGCTGCGCCTACGCGGCGCGCTGCCTATTCGCGCAGGCGCGCTGCCTCGGGGAGGCGCCGGCGCTACGCGTACTCGGCGAGGCGCGTCGCGTCGCATGCCATTTTCCGATCGGCGGCTGACTCGCGAACGGCGGAGCGAACCGGACGAACGACCGCCTCCAGCCTGCCCGCGACGGCGAAGCGAACCCCTTCGCCGCCGCTTGACGCCGGCGCGGCGCCGGATGCTATTGTCCGGCTCCCTTGCGCCACCTGAAGGAGCGTCGCATGCGTTCACCGTCCCGCTTGATTCTCGCCCTCGGCGCCGCCTTCGCGGCTTCGACGGCGCTCGCCTTTCCGGCGCTCGCCGCCGCGTCGAAGGACAGCGTGACGATCGGCATGGTGCTCGAGCCGCCGGGGCTCGATCCGACGGCCGGGGCGGCCGCCGCGATCGGCGAAATCACGCATTACAACATCTTCGAGGGGCTGACGAAGATCGAGGCCGATTTCTCCGTCACGCCGCTGCTGGCGGAAAAATGGAGCTTCTCGCCCGATCTCAAGACGCTGACCTTCACTTTGCGCAAGGGCGTCAAGTTCCAGGACGGCGAGGCCTTTTCGTCGAAGGACGTGAAATTCTCCTTCGAGCGCGCCGTGGCCAAGGACTCGACCAACAAGGAAAAGGCCTTCTTCGCCTCGATCGAGTCGATCGACGCGAGCGCTCCCGACGTCGTCACGCTGAAGTTCAAGGCTCCGAGCTTCGAAGCTTTGTTTCACCTCGGCCTGAACACGGCGGTCATCGTCGACGAAAAGAGCGTCGCGAGCGAAGCGACCAACCCGGTCGGCACCGGCCCCTACAAGCTCGCGGCCTGGAACAAGGGTTCGTCGGTCACGCTCGACAAATGGGACGGTTTCCGCGACGCGGGCAAGATCGCGATCGCTCATGCGACGTTCCGCTTCGTCAGCGATCCTTCGGCGGCGACCGCGGCGATGCTCGCCGGCGACATCGACGCCTTCCCGCGCTTCGCCAGCGTTCAGAGCATCCCGCAATTCCAGAGCGATCCGCGTTTCCAGGTGTTGATCGGCGGCACCGAGGGCAAGACGATCCTGGGGATCAACAACAAGCGCAAGCCGCTCGACGACCTGCGCGTGCGCCAGGCGATCGCTTACGCGATCGACCGCAAGTCGATCATCGACGGCGCGATGAACGGTTTCGGCGCGCCGATCGGCAGCCACCTCACGCCCAACGATCCCGGCTATGTCGATCTGACCGGACAATATCCGCACGACCCGGCCAAGGCGAAAGCCTTGCTTAAGGCGGCCGGCGTCGCGACGCCGCTTGAGCTGACGCTGACCCTGCCGCCGCCCGACTATGCGCGCAAGAGCGGCGAGGTCATCGCCGCCGAACTCGCCGAAGTCGGCATCGAGGCGAAAATCGAGAACGTCGAATGGGCGCAATGGCTGTCGGGCGTCTACAAGGGCAAGAACTTCGACCTGACGATCATCAGCCACGTCGAGCCGCTCGACATCGGCATCTACGCCAATCCCGACTACTATTTCCAATACGACAGCCAAGCCTTCCGCGACATTTTCGCGCGGATCGAGGCGGCGCCGGACCTAGACGCCTTCAAGAAGGCGATCGGCGAGGCGCAGCGCCAAATCGCCGACGACAGCGTCAACGCGTTTCTGTTCCAACTCCCGAACATCGTCGTCGCCGACGCCAAGCTGAACGGCCTGTGGAAGAACGCGCCGATCTTCGTCAACGACCTCTCGGCGATTTCGTGGAAGTAGGCCGGGGCCTGCGGCTAGTCCCCCGGCCACTCACGCTGCCTCTCCGATCGAGAGGATATGTGAAAGCGCCATGCAGCCCTTTCGCCTAAGCGCCGTCGCGCTGCTCGATGCCTATCGCAGCGGCGCCCTGTCGCCGGTCGAGGCGATGCGCGACGTCTTGCAGCGCGTCGCGCGCTTCGAGCCGCATATCCACGCGACCTATCTCCTCGCGCCGGAGCGCGCGCTCAGCGAGGCGCGCGCGTCCGAGGAGCGCTGGCGGCGCGGCGCGCCGATGGGGCCGCTCGACGGCGTGCCGACGACCGTCAAGGAGAACATCGCCACCAAGGGCGAGCCGATTCCGCTGGGCACGGCGGCGAGCGAACTGACGCCGGCCGCCGCCGACGCGCCGCCCGCAGCGCGACTGCGTGAGGCCGGCGCCATAATCTTCGCCAAGACGACGATGCCGGACTACGGCATGTTGTCGTCGGGCCTTTCGAGCTTTCATGCGCTGGCGCGCAACCCCTGGAACCTCGACCGCAATCCCGGGGGCTCGTCGGCCGGAGCGGCGGCGGCGGCGGCGGCCGGATATGGCCCGCTGCACCTGGGCACCGACATCGGCGGCTCGGTGCGCTTGCCCGCGGGTTGGTGCGGACTCTTCGGGCTGAAGCCGAGCGCCGGCCGCGTGCCGATCGATCCGCCCTATATCGGGCGCATCGCCGGGCCTTTGACGCGCAGCGTCGCCGATGCGGCGCTGATGATGGCGAGCCTCGCCCAGCCCGACGCGCGCGACTATACCAGCCTGCCGCCTGAGAATCTCGATTGGCGCGTCAAGCCGGCCGAATTTCGCGGCCTGCGCGTCGGCCTTCTGATGGAGGCCGGCTGCGGCGACGCCGCGACCGCGCCGGTGCGTGCGGCGGTCGAGCGCGCGGCGCGCGATTTCGCGGCGGCCGGCGCGATCGTCGAGCCGCTCGCGCCGTTTCTGACCCAGGAGATGCTCGACGGGCTCGACCGCTTCTGGCGCATGCGCGCGCTGATCGACCTTCGCGCCACGCCGCCGGAGCGGCGCGAAAAGGTTCTGCCGTTCATCCGCGCCTGGGCCGAATCGGCGACGGGCCTCAGCGGCGAAGCTTTGTTCCACGGCTTCAGCCAGATCATGGCGATGCGCAAGGCGGCGGTCATGGCGACGCTGCCCTACGATTTCGTGCTGTCGCCCACCGCGCCAATCACGGCCTATTCCGCCGAATTGCCCTCGCCGAGCGACGATCCGCTCAATCCTTTTCCGCACATCGGCTTCACCGTCGCTTTCAATATGTCGGAGCAGCCGGCCGCGACGATCAATTGCGGCTACAGCGACGAAGGCCTGCCCATCGGCCTGCAGATCATCGGCCGCCGCTTCGACGACGTCGGCGTGCTCGGCGTCGCCATGGCGTTCGAGGCGATGCGCGCCTCCGAGGCGCGCGCCTGGCCCGAACCGCCGACCGGCGCCGTTTGATCGGAAATCGCTAAAGCGCGAAGCCGCCGTCGACGAGATGAATCTGTCCCGTCGTGAAAGCGCTTTCGTCCGAGGCGAGATAGACCGCGAGCATGGCGACTTCCTGCGCCTTGCCGAGCCGGCCCATCGGCTGGCGATCGACGAAAGCCTGGCGCACCGACGCGACAGGTTGGTTCGTCTGCGCGCTGAGCGCGGCGATGCGCTGGTCGAGCGACGGGCTCTCCACGGTGCCCGGACAGATCGCGTTGCAACGCACGCCGCGCCGGATGAAATCGGCCGCCACCGCCTTGGTCAGGCCGATCACCGCCGCCTTCGAGGCGCCGTAGACGTAACGATTGGCGATGCCGCGCACCGACGAGGCGGCCGAGGCGACGTTGACGATCGAACCGCCGCCCTTTTCCAGCATGCCCGGCAGAAACGCCCGGATCGTGCGATGCATCGATTTGACATTGAGGTCGAAGGAGAAATCCCAATCGCCGTCCGCGCACTCCAGCACGCTGCCGTGATGCACGTAGCCCGCGCAATTGAAGAGAATGTCGATCGGCCCGACCTCGCGCGCCAGCGCCTCGACCGCCTCGCTCGAGCGCACGTCGAGCCGCCGTCGTTCGCCCTCGAGCCCGGCCAAGCCCTTGAGATCGATGTCCGTGGCGATCACCCGCGCGCCTTCGGCGGCGAAGGCTTCGGCGGTCGCCCGCCCGATGCCCGCGCCCGCGGCGGTCAGCAACGCCACTTTGTCCTTCAAACGTAACGACATGCTTGGCTCCAGCGTTTTGGCGCGGGCCGGCGGCGCGGCGACGCGACCGCGCCGTCGCCGCTCCGGCGTCCTCCCCGCAACCGATCAGCACATCGTCCGCTTGCGCGCAATAGCCCCGGCGAAATCGGGACGCGTGGCGGCGCGAAGCGACCGCTTTGGCGACGCTCTTCGCTTGGGGATATCATGCCGCCTCGCGTCCCATTCGCCCGGATTCGCAAGATGACCTTCTCGACCATCGTCGACACCCATCTTCACCTCATCGATCGCGGCGCGCTGAGCTATCCCTGGCTCGCCGGCGTTCCCGCGCTGGATCGGAATTTTCTTCTCGAACGCTATCAGACCGAGGCGTTTCGCTGCGGCGTCGGCGCCGCGCTGCACATGGAAGTGGACGTCGCGGAAGCGCAGATCGAAGCCGAGACGCGCCATGTCGAGACTCTCGCCAAGAGGCCCGCGAGCCCGCTCCGCGGCGCCATCAGCGCTTGCCGGCCGGAAAATCCGGATTTTCCCGCCTTCCTGGAACGCCAGCTCGCCGATCCCTTCGTCAAGGGATTTCGCCGGGTGCTGCATGTCGTCGCCGACGACCTCAGCGTCTCCGCTATTTTTCGCGCCCATGTCGGCAGGCTCGCTGGCGCCGGCCGGCCGTTCGATCTTTGCGTGCGGCCCGACCAGATCGGCAAGGCCATCGCCCTCGCCGACCTTTGTCCGCAAGTGCAGTTCGTGCTCGACCATTGCGGCGCGCCGGCGATCAAGGATCGCGCCGAACATCCCTGGCGCGAAAGCATCGCCGAAATCGCCCTCCGGCCCAACGTCGCGGTCAAGATATCCGGCGTCGTCGCCTATGCCGACGCTGAGACCTGGAGCGTCGACGACATCCGGCCCTATGTCGAACACGCGATCGGCCGCTTCGGCTGGGACCGGGTCGTCTGGGGCAGCGACTGGCCGGTCTGCACGCTGACCGCTTCGCTCTCGACATGGGTGGCGGCGACTCACGCGATCACGCGCGGCTGCAGCGACGAGGAACGCGCGCGACTTTTCCACGACAACGCGCGCCGCATTTGGCGGCTCGCCGATTGATAGAGCGCGAAGGCCTGCGGGAGCCCGGACAACGGCGGCGCTCGCGCCGGCCTTCGGCGTTTCCGCGCCGATCCGGCCGCATCCCCGAGAGATATCCCATCTATTGGCTTTACGTGGAACGATTTGGGTATTAAAATATAATATTGGAATATCATCATAGGTAGGATTGACTCTATGGCGCTCCCGCAATTGCGTTCACTGGAATCGTTGACCGAACTCGATCGCATGGTCGAGAACGCCCGCGAGGCGAGTGAATTCCTGAAAGCTTTGGCGCAAGAGTCGCGCCTTCTGATTCTTTGCATTCTCGCCGGAGGCGAAAAGTCGGTCGGCGAGCTGGAGCAGTTCCTCGCGCAGCGGCAATCGACGGTCTCGCAGCAATTGGCGCGACTGCGCCTCGAAGGCCTGGTGACGACCCGACGCGAGGGCAAGACCATCTATTACAGCCTCGCCAGCGACAACGTGCGGACGATTTTGGACGCGCTCTACAAAGTTTTTTGCACGCAAAAGCCCGCGCACGGGGGCTGATACGACTTCCCGATAAGGGTTCGCGCAGCCCCCTTCATGCGGCCCTGCGGGCCACCTTCTCCCGCAAGCGGGAGAAGGGACGCGCCCCCCTCTCCCGCTTGCGGGAGAGGGTCGGGATGAGGGCGAGCGGCGGTCCCCAGCCCCCGATCAGCCCACGTGCTTGATGAGGAAGCGATAAACGCCCGCGTTCGCGGTGGATTCGATCAGCTGATTCCCGGTGGCGCGGCAGAACGCCTCGAAGTCGGCGACCGACCCGGGGTCGGTGGCGAGAATTTCAAGAGTCCCGCCCGCCGGAACCTCCTTGAGCGTCTTCTTCGCGCGCAAAATCGGAAGCGGGCAATTGAGTCCCTTGGCGTCGAGCGTCTTGTCGGCCACTGGCGTTTCCTCGTCTCGTGTTCTGTAATTTCATATGTCATCATATACGAATAGATTGCGCGATCATTGTCAACTGTCCCGTGCGATCGCGGGACGCGCGGTCGCGGCCGGGTCTTCGCCCGATTCGGCGTCGTCGTCCTCGAGCGGTTCCTGCTTGCCCAGCCGCACGCATTCGACGAACACGCGACGATCGCAAAGGCGGCAAATGTCGTAGTCGAGCTTGCGATAGATCGTCCGCAGAGCGTGTGTTTTCGACTGGAAAATATTGTCGGCGCCGATGTCGGCGAGGTAGCCGCCGCGTTCGAGAAGTTCGAGCACGCGCTCCTTCACCCTGATGAGGAACAGATCCCCGCCGCGGTTGCGCATCCGCCTCGCTTCGATCGCGAGCGCCTCGGCGCCGGCGACATCGACGAAATTGACGCCGGACATGACGATGGCGATGTATTTGCAGTCCGGACTGTGCGCCTCGATCGCGCGCAAGGAATCCCGGAAGCTGCTCACGGCGCCGAAGAAAAGCGAGCCGTCGAGACGAAACAGCCGCAGTTGCGGGCATTCCGGCAGGCCCGGGCCCGGATCGGTGAACTTCCGGCCGGGGCTCATGGGATCGGGGACGCGCGGGCGAAGACGCGGATTCGATGTCCGATACAAGTAGATCAACAGCGACAGCGCGACGCCGACGAGGATCGCCATCTGGATATGAACGAACAGCGCGGTGAGTATGGTGACGAGCAGGACGCCGACCTCGGTTCGGCTCGTCTTCGCGATGCGCGCGATGCTGCTGCGATCGATCAGGCCCCAGCCGACGAGCACGAGCGAGGCCGCCATCGCGGCATGCGGCAGATAGGCGGCGAGCGGAGCGGCGACGACGAGAAAGACGGCGAGCAGGCCGGCGGCGAACAGCGCCGCCATCGGCGTTCGCGCGCCCGCGTCGTAATTGAGCGCGCTGCGGTTGAACGAACCGGACACGACATAGCCCGAAAAGAAGCAGCCGATCGAATTGGCGAGCCCTTGGCCGATGAACTCCTGGTTGATGTTGACGTGCTGCTCCGAGCGTATGGCGAGCGCGCGAGAAATCGACACCACTTCGTTCAGCGCGGAAATCGCCACGGCGAGCGCGGTGGGGATGAGCAGGCGCCAAGTGTCCAGATCGAAGCTCGGCGCCGACAGCGGCGGCAGATGGGAAGGCAGCGCCCCGACCGTGGTGACCGAGCCCGGCTTCCAGCCGTTGAGAATCGCGGCGACCAAGCCGCCGATCACGATCGCGAGAATCATGAAGGGAACGCGCGGCAGAAACCGGCGCGCCGCGATCCCGCTCGTCAGCGTGGCGAGCGCGACCGCCGTCGTCGGCCAGGACAGCGCCGGCAGGCCGGCGAACGTGTTTGCGATCACATGGACGAATTCCGCGCCGCGGGGCATCGGTATGCCGAAAAAGTTCCGCGCCTGCGAGACGATAATGAGAATGCCGACGCCCGCCGTGTATCCCACCACGACCGAATGGGAGATGAAATTGACGACCACGCCGAGCTTGAACACTCCGAGAGACAATTCGAGCAGTCCGACCATGGCGGCCAGGGTCAACGCCAGCTCCACGTATCGGGCCGAGCCCGGTTCAGCGAAAGCGGAAAGGGAAGCGAACAAGACGAGCGAAGCCGTCGTGCTGGGTCCGGCCACGAGATGCCAGGACGAACCGAAGAGCGCCGCGATGAGCGTCGGGACAATTCCGGCGTAGAGGCCATATTGTGGCGGCATGCCGGCGATCGTCGCGAAGGCCACGCCTTGAGGAAGCACGACGACGGCGCCGGTGAGGCCCGCCACAAAATCCGCGAATAGGGTTTCGCGGTTCGCCTGCGGCAGCCACGCGAGAAATGGAAACACGCCGACCAGCCGCGATCGGCGTCCTGGCGAATTGCGAGATCGGGACATGCGCTTTCGCAGACTTCCGCTTTAGCCAAACGCCGGTCGAAGCGCGCGAGAAGAAGCGAATCGTTCCGCGCCCTCGGCGATCGCCGCGGGCGCCGAGGTTCAGCGCCCCCTCGCTCCACTCTCCCGCATTTCCTCGACGCGTGCAAAACGCGTCTCGATCGGCGCATTTTCTACCATTATATTCGCGTATTCTAATTTGTCTACCCGCGCGCCTGGAGCGCCGGCTGAAGCTCGCGTCGCGCTCAATCGGCGCCGGGCGCCGGTTGCGGGGTCTCGCCTTGCGCCCAATCGCTCATGGCGCGGCCCCATTGCGCCGCGGTCGGGGCGTCGAGGTCGAGAATGGTGAAGCGCGCGCCTTCGCGGATCGTCACGCGCAACAAGCGCATGCCGCTTTCGAAATCCACCTCGTCGAGGCGAATCACGCGGCCGTACGGCGCCTGAATCGTCTCTCGTCGCCTCTTGCCCGCCTCGGTCACTTCTCGACCCTCTCCGCGTTGTAGAAGGCGAGTTCGAGCCGCGTTTCCCATTTGCGCGGCGTATCCGGATATTCCGGCTTGATGTCGAAATACAGATGGATTTCGCCGCTGCGCGCCGCTTCGATCACCAGCCGTTCGAGGTCGGCGAATGACGTCGCTTCGGGATGTCGGATCATGAGATCGCTGATTTGCACCATGCGCGTTCCCTTCATGCGGCGTCGAGGTTGATGCGGCTGTTGTAGCGAATGCGGTAAAGCAGGCGTCCGGCCGTCGCGGAGGAAACGAAGCCGCTTCTGTCATGAAGAATGTTGTTGCAGATCAATCCCTGCCCCGGCCGCAGGCGAACGCGCAACACCAACGGGTCGGTCTCGAGGATGTCCTCCAGCGCGGCCGCCGCGCGGCGGGTTCGCTCGTCATCGCGCCAGGAAATGTTTCGCTTGCGCGCGGTGTAGCGCATGCCGAGCGCGCCGGCGCCGGGATGAACGAAAAACACCGGGCCGACATTCTCCCTGCGGATCGCGCCGCTCGCCTCGACATTCGCCGGGATGCTCATCGCCTGGGGATGCATGAGCGCTTCAATGTGGCCGGGGTCGCTGTCGCGCAGCCTGAGATAAGCGATTTCCGGATCGAGCAAACGATTCTCTCCGCCCTGGTCCGCGTCCCGGGCGCAATGCAACAGCATGGCGCGCACGCAACGATCGGGGCCATGGTAATTGTAATAACCGTCGGTGTGCCAGCTGATCGGTCGATCGGTGTAGGGAATGTAGCCGAGGCGGCCGCCGTCCCGAACGACCTCGATGCGCACCACGCCGTCCGCCTCGGCCGACCGATGGTCTTCGATCGCCGTCAAGCCGAAAGCGGCGCCGAATGCGATGAGATCGCGTCGCAGGCGCGGCTCGTCCCGCGGCGTCGGCGTGAAGGCGTAGAGCGCCGCATTGGCTCGGCCGCATCGCTCGGCGATCGCCGCGCGCTCGGCCGCGGCGAGATTCGTCGCGTCGCGTATTTCGACGACGAGATCCTCGGCGCGCGCGGGATAGCGCCCCAACTTGGCCTCGCGCCAGGCGCGGTACGAGGCCTCGTCGCCGAGGTCGAAGGGATCGCCGTCCAGCCGTCGGCCCGACGATGCGGCGCCAGCGCGCGCCATTGTCATGAGACTTCCTCCCGGATCGCCCGCCGGCCCCTCCCCGCTCGGAAAGGCGCCGACTCCATTGATTTTTCCTATTCACATATTCGTATTTCCTGCTATTATGATAAACAGCTCGATTTGCAAAGCACGGATTTGCCGCTCGAGCGACGCGCCGGCCCTAGGCGGGCGCGGTGAAAAACCTGCGGACCGAACAGCGAGTCCCGCGGCGAATTGAGACAGGGAGGCGACGCATGTCGGATCACGAGACCACGCAGGATCACGAGGGCGACCGAGCGGCCGGGCATCATGCGACGCCGAATCTGGATGAGCTCGAAACCGGGCCATGGCCGAGCTTCGTGACCGGCTTGAAGCGGCTGCGCGACGCCGGTGACAAGCAATACGCCCCGATGATGAACGACCTGCTCGGCCAGCTCGAGCATTCCTATCAGGAACGTCTTGGCTTCTGGAAGGGCGGCACCGTATCGGTGTTCGGCTATGGCGGCGGCGTCATTCCGCGCTTCTCCGAAGTCGCGGCGAAATTTCCCGCTTCGAAGGAATTCCATACGCTGCGGGTGCAGCCGCCCGCCGGCTTTCACTACACCACGGATCTGCTGCGCCAGCTCTGCGACATCTGGGAGAAGCACGGCTCCGGCCTGATCGCCTTCCACGGCCAGAGCGGCGACATCATGTTCCAGGGCTGCTCGTCGGAAAACGTGCAGAAGGCGTTCGACGAACTCAACGAGGTCGGCTTCGACCTCGGCGGCGCCGGTCCCGCCTTGCGCACATCGATGAGCTGCGTCGGACACGCGCGCTGCGAAATGTCCTGCTACGACGAAATCAAGGCGCACCGCTTAGTCATCAACGAATTCCTCGACGAAATGCATCGCCCGGCGCTGCCCTACAAGTTCAAATTCAAGTTTTCCGGATGCGGCAACGATTGCGTCAACGCGATTCATCGCTCGGACTTCGCCGTCATCGGAACCTGGCGCGACGACATGCGGGTCGACCAGGAAGAAGTGAAGGCCTATGTCGCCAGAGTCGGCCGCAAATTCACGATCGACAGCGTCATCGCGATGTGCCCGACGCGGGCGTTGAGCCTCAACGACGACGACACGCTCGACGTCGACAACAAGTCGTGCGTGCGCTGCATGCATTGCATCAACGTCATGAACAAGGCGCTCTCGCCAGGCGCCGATCGCGGCGCTTCCATTTGCATCGGCGGCAAGCGCTCGTTGAAGGTCGGCGACCTCATGGGCACGATGATCATTCCCTTCATCAAGCTCGAAACCGACGAGGATTACCAAAAGCTGGTCGAGCTCGGACGCCGTCTCATCGACTTCTTCGGCGAGAACGCGCTCGAGCACGAGCGGATCGGCGAAACCATGGACCGGATCGGTCTTCCCACGTTCCTCGAAGCGCTCGGCATCGATCCCGATCCGAACATGGTCAATCATCCCCGCACCTCGAGTTACGTGCGCACGGACGACTTCACCGAGGAAGCCGAAAAATATTTCGAGCGCAAAGCGCGTGAAGCCGGTCTGGAGGTCGCCGCGGAATGACGCGGCGCGGGTCCGCCTACGCGCTCCGGCTGCGCACATCGCATCGGTCGGAGCTGATGATGACAATTCGGGGAGGTCTTGATCGATGAGTAGCGCTGTTCAGATGCGCCGTCCCAACGAAACCGGGGTGCCGGATCCGTTTCCCTACATGCACCCCCTGTTGGTCAAGAATTACGGCGCGTGGGCCTGGCACGACCGTCCGCGTCCGGGGGTGTTGCATCACGTCGCCAAGAACGGCGACGAGGTGTGGACGGTGCGCGCCGGCACGCAACGTCAGATGGATGTCTTCACCATCCGCAAGCTCTGCGACATCGGCGACCAATTCGCCGAGGGCCATGTCCGATTCACCACGCGCAGCAATATCGAGTTCATGGTGAGCTCGAAGGACAAGGTCCAGCCGCTGGCCGACGCGCTGACCGCGGCGGGATTTCCGGTCGGGGGCACTGGCAATTCCGTGTCGATGATCTCCCACACTCAGGGCTGGCTGCACTGCGACATTCCCGGCACCGACGCGTCCGGCGTCGTGAAAAGCCTCATGGACATGATGCATCATGAGTTCATCAGCGAGGAGATGCCGAGCCGGGTGAAGATCACGACCTCCTGCTGCCAGATCAATTGCGGCGGACAAGGCGACATCTCGATCAACGTGCAGTACACCAAGCCGCCGAAGATCAATCACGATCTCGTATCGAAAGTGTGCGAACGTCCCGCGGTCGTCGCGCGCTGCCCGGTCGCTGCGATCCGACCCGCGATGGTCAACGGCAAACCCTCGCTCGAGGTCGACGAGAAGAAGTGCGTATGCTGCGGCGCCTGCTACCCACCGTGCCCGCCGATGCAGATCAACAGCGCGGAGTCGAGCAAGATCGCGGTGTGGGTGGGCGGCAAGCACTCCAATGCGCGCTCCAAGCCGACATTCCATAAGCTGGTCGTGGCCAACCTGCCGAACAACCCGCCGCGCTGGCCCGAGGTCGAGGAGGTCGTGCGAACGATCCTCTACGCCTACAAGGAGCATGGCCATCCTTACGAGCGGATCGGCGAATGGATCGAGCGCATCGGCTGGCCGAGGTTCTTCGAACTCACCAAGTTCGCTTTCACCAAGCATCACCTCGACACTTGGACCGGCGCCCGCAAGACCATGAACATGTCGGCGCACGTGCATTTCTGAGCCGACCGATCGGAGAGATCGGTCGCGCGAAATCGCCCCTGCGCGTCGTCACGGCGGAACGCCGTCGATCAAAAGGAGAAGCGAGCTTGCGTTTCGGAATCGTCGTCAACGAAGGGCCTTACACGCATCAGGCGTCGGACTCGGCCTATCAGTTCGCCAAGGCGGTCTTGGCCAAGGGCCACGAAATCTTTCGCGTGTTCTTCTACCACGACGGCGTCAACAACGGCACGCGCTTCACCGTGCCGCCGCAGGACGACCGCAATCTCCAGCGCCTGTGGAGCGAATTGGCTGAGGCGCACAAGCTCGATCTCGTCGTCTGCATCGCGGCCGCGCAACGCCGCGGAATTCTCGATGCGAACGAAGCCAAGAGGCAGGGCAAGGACGGCGACAACATCGCTCCCGGCTTCCGCATTTCCGGACTTGGCCAATTGATCGAGACGGGCATTCAAGCCGACCGTTTCATCGTTTTCGGCGATTGAGGAGCGTTCGATGCCGCAAGAGACGGGCCAGAAGAAGTTCCTCTACATCAATCGCCGAGCGCCTTACGGAACGATCTACGCCTTGGAATCCCTCGAAGTCATCCTCATTGGGGCCGCCTTCGAGCAAGACGTCAGCCTCGCTTTTCTCGACGACGGCGTCTTTCAGTTGATGAACGGCCAGGACACGTCCGGCATCGGGATGAAGAATTTCTCGAAGACCTACAAAGCCCTCGGCGACTTCGAAGTCCGCAAGCTCTACGTCGAGCGCGAGTCCCTGGCCGAGCGCGGCCTCGCCGTCGAGGATCTGATGCCGATCACCTACGAAGACGAGAACGAGGATTACGCGGAGAAGCCCTCGATTCACCTCGTCGACCGCTCCGAAATGACCAGGATCATTTCCGAGCAAGACGTGATCCTGAGTTTTTGAGGCCCGCATGTCCACGCTTCACACCATCAACAAGTCGCCGTTCGAACGTCCGTCGCTGACGAGTTGTCTCGATCACGTTGCGCAGGGCGACGCCGTGCTCATGATCGAGGATGGGGTGGTCGGCGCGCGCAAGGGCTGCGCCTTCGTCGATGCGCTACGCGCCAAACAGACTTCGTGCGCCCTTTACATTCTCGGACCCGACCTCGCCGCTCGCGGCATGAAAGCCGAGGACATCGCCGAAGGGATCGGGATCGTGGACTACGGCGGCTTTGTCGATCTCGTCGCGGGCGCCGCCCGCGTGTGCGCGTGGTTGTGACGATTTCGGCGGCGTTTTTTTTCAATCAGGAGAGAATGACATGGAAGGATACGTGGTTAACGGCGCAGTCGCCGAGCACGACGAGGAAGGCTATCTGAGCGACATCGGCGTCTGGACTCCCGAATTGGCGAATATGATCGCCAAAGCCGAGAATATCGAAATGACGCCCGCACACTGGGAGGTCGTCAATTTCCTGCGCGAATATTACGAAGAATATCAGATCGCTCCGGCCGTGCGCATTCTCGTCAAGGAGATGACGAAGAAATTCGGCAAGGAGAAGGGCGATCAAAAGGCGCTCTACGCGCTCTTTCCCTACGGCCCGGCCAAGCAAGCCTGCAAGATCGCCGGCCTGCCGAAGCCGACCGGCTGCATCTGACCCAAGGCGCGTGAGGTCGAGCGTCGCGGGCGAGCGGCGCGCAAGGGAGGAATCGATGCGAACGGCGATCTTCGCGCTGGCGTTCTACGGAGCGGCGCTCGTCCTTCTCAGCGGGCTCGGCGCCCGGATTCGGCGCTACGCGACGACGCCGGCGCCGTTGAAGATTCCGACCACCCCCGCCCCGCTCACGCGCGGCGGCGTCGCGTTGCGCATGGCCAAGGAGGTCGTTCTCTTTCACAGCCTGTTCAAAGCGAACAAATGGATCTGGCTGTTCGGCTGGATCTTTCATGCGGCGCTCGCCGTGGTTCTGCTGCGCCATCTGCGCTATTTCGCCGAGCCGGTTCCGACGCTCGTCGCGCTCGTCCAGCCGTTCGGAATCCTCGCGGGCCTCGCGATGGCGGCGGGGCTCGTCGCGCTGTGGGGAAGACGCCTGACCGTGCCGCGCATCCGTTACATCAGCGGCCCCTCCGACCATCTCATGCTGTTGCTGCTCGTCGCCATCGCCGCCAGCGGGCTGACGATGAAATTCGTCGCCCACACCGACGTCGTCGCGGTGAAGGCCTTTTTCCTTGGGCTCCTCTATCTCGATTGGCGCCCGCTTCCCGACGACCCGGCGTTGCTCGTTCACCTGTCGCTCGTCCTTACGCTGATGATCGTCTTTCCGTTCTCGAAGCTGCTGCACGCCCCCGGCGTGTTCTTCAGCCCCAGCCGCAATCAGGCGGACAACAGCCGCGAGCGCCGCTACGCGCCCGTCCCGCGCAAAGCCTAGGGGAGAGCGACGATGGCCGCGGCGCCCGCCGATTTCGATCCCAGGGAACGCTCCGGCGGCGATCCTCTCGAGATTCCGCCGCTCGCCTGCGGCGCGATGGCGGGCTCCAAGCCCTACGTCGCCTCGGCCGCGCAGCAGAAGGCGCTGGGATTTCCCGGCGCTCTCGTCGAGGATTGGCACGACAAGGCGATTGCGCGGCTCGGCGAACTCGTGAACAATTCGCGGGCGCTGCGCGTCTATCTCGACTCCTGCGTCAAATGCGGCGCCTGCACCGACAAGTGTCATTATTTTCTCGGCACCGGCGATCCCAAGAACATGCCGGTCGCGCGCCAGGACCTGCTGCGCAAGGTGTATCGGCGCCATTTCACCCTGGCGGGGAAATATCTGCCCTGGCTGGTCGGCGCCGAGGATCTCACCAAGGAGGCGCTCGACGATTGGTACAGTTACTTCCACCAATGCTCGCAGTGCCGGCGCTGCTCCGTCTATTGCCCTTACGGCATCGACACCGCCGAAATTTCCATGGCCGCCCGCGACATCATGGACACGATCGGCCTTGGCCAGAAATACTCCAATGAGATCATCGGCAAGGTCTTCAGCATCGGCAACAATCTCGGCCTGCCTCCAAAGGCCTTGAAGGCGACGCTCGCCGGCCTCGAGGAGGACATCGAGGCGGAGACCGGCGTCGCCGTGCGTCTGCCTCTCGACGAGAAGGGCGCGGACATTCTGGTGGTGACGCCGAGCGCCGACTTCTTCGCTTCGCCGCATATGGAAGGCCTGATCGGCTACGCCAAAGTCCTGCACGAGGCCGGGGTCAGCTGGACGCTCAGCTCCCATGCTTCCGAGGCCGCGAATTTCGCCATGTTCGTCGGTTCGCAAGACGCCATGCGCAAGATCGCGATGCGCATTCGCGAAGCCGCCGAGACTCTCGGCGTCAAACGTCTGGTGATCGGCGAGTGCGGACACGCCTGGCGCGTCGCCTACAGTTTTCTCGACACGCTCGCCGGCCCCTTCGATTTCCTCGATCGGAACTATCCAGTCCCGCAGCACATCTGCGAATTCACCTACGACCTGATGCAGCAGGGCAAGCTGCGCTTCGACAAATCGAAGAACGACGAATTCCGCTTGACCTTTCACGATTCCTGCAATGTCGCCCGCGCCTCGCGAATGGGCGACGAGCCGGGCGGACAATTCACCATTCCCCGCGCCATCCTGCGCGCCGCCTGCAACCATTTCTTCGATATGGCCCCGGAAACGACCCATGAAAACACGCTTTGCTGCGGCGGCGGCGGCGGGCTTCTGACCGACGAACTGATGGACCTGCGCGCCAAGGGAGCGCAACCGCGCATGCGGGCGCTGCGCGAAGTCGCCGACGAACACGGCGTCACGCACATGGCCGCGATCTGCGCGATCTGCAAGGCGCAATTCTCGAAGGTGCTGCCGCTATACGGCTTCGACCGAGAGGCGATCGTCAGCGTGCATCAAATGGTGTCGAACGCCATCGTTCTGACGGGCTCGACGCAGGCCGAAGAATTCGAGGCGAAACAGAAATCCGCTTTGCAAGAAGCGTGAGGAGAAGCGACGATGAACGAGACGGTCCGAACGCAGGCGCCCACCTTCCGTCGTTTCAAGAACGGCGAGTCGCCGTGGGATAGCCAAGACCTGACGAAGAAGATCTTCCAGGGCGACCACACCAACAAGTGCCCGACCTACGTGCAGCGCACCGCGCCGTGTCAGGCCTCCTGTCCCTCGGGGCACGACATTCGCGGCTGGCTGGCGATCGCGCGCGGCATGGACAAGCCGCCGGTCGCGGGCATGAAGTGGCAGGAATACGCCTTCCAACGCATGGTCGAAGCCAATCCGTTTCCCATGCTCATGGGGCTCGTCTGCCCCGCGCCGTGCGAGGACGGCTGCAATCGCAACGAGGTCGACGACTTCGTCGGCATCAACGCGGTCGAACATTTCGTCGGCCATTACGCCCTCGAGCATGGATTGAAGCTGCCTGCGCCGGGCGAACCGACGGGCAAGCGCGTGGCCCTCGTCGGCGGCGGCGTCGCCAGCCTCGCCTGCGCCTATAACCTGCGCCGCAAGGGCCATGCCTGCACGATATTCGAGGCGCGCGCCGAACTCGGCGGCATGGTGCGCTACGGCATTCCCGGCTATCGCACGCCGCGCGATGCGCTCGACCACGAAATCCAGCGCATCCTGGACATGGGGGTCGAAGTGCGCACCGGCGTCAAAGTCGGCGTTGACGTCACGCTCGACGAATTGGCGCGCGATCACGACGCGGTGTTCGTCGGGCTCGGCGCGCAATCGGGAACGCCGCTCACCGTGCCGGGCGCGAAGGAAGCCGCCAACTGCATCAGCGGCATCGCCTTCCTGGAAGCCTTCAACGACGGCAGGCTCAAGGTCGGGGCCGAACGCGTGCTCGTCATCGGCGGCGGCGACACCGCCATGGACGTCGCCGCCGTGGCGCGCCGGCTGGGGCATATCTCGCACATCCACGAAAAGGACCGGCCGGAGCATGTCGTGCTCGGCCAGACGACCCACGACGTGGCGACGGCGGCCCACCGCCAGGGCGCCGACGTCACCATCGTCTACCGGCGTCCCATCGAGAAAATGCCCGCGTCGAAAGCGGAAATCGAACAGGTCACTCGCGAAGGCGTGCGGATACTCACTTCGCTCGCGCCGGTCGCGGTGGTGCTCGATTCGCCGGGCCGCGCCAAAGCTCTGCGCGTCGTCGAAGTGGATTGGTCGGGCGGCAAGATGGCGGTGAAGGAGGGCAGCGAGCGCGACATCGAATGCGAATTGATCGTCGCCGCGGTCGGCCAGGGCGGCGATTTCACCGGCCTGGAAATGCTCGACAACGGCAAGGGCGCCGCCGCCGCCGACGCCTGGCAGCGCTCGCCCAAGCGCCCGGGCGTGTTCGTCGGCGGCGATGTGATACGCCCCCACCTTCTGACGACGGCGATCGGTCATGCCTGGATCGCGGCCGAGAGCATCGATCGTTATCTCAAGGGGGAAGACCAACCTAATTTACCCAAGGTCAACGCGCATCATTTCAGCCTGCTCGAGAAGCTTAGGGAAACCGGGCACGAACCCGCCCCCTACGACCACCGTCAAAGCACCGGCACTGATCACGCGGCCTATGCGGTGCACAATTTCGAGGATCGCTCGCGATCCCAGATCGTTCCGGCCGACGAGCTGTTTCTGGGGCATTTCGCTTATTCGGCGCGCGCCCACCGCGCCGAGAAGACGATCGACGCGGACAACGTCCTGGGAAATTTCGAGGCGCGCCTCCAGCCATTGAGTGAAAAGGAGGCGCAGGCCGAAGGCGAGCGCTGCATGAGTTGCGGCATGTGCTTCGAGTGCGACAATTGCGTCGTCTACTGCCCGCAGACGGCGGTCGCGCGCACGCCGAAGAAAGAACGCGCGCTCGGACGCTACGTCTACACCGATTACGCGAAGTGCATCGGCTGCCACATCTGCATGGACGTGTGCCCGACCGGTTACATTCAAATGGGCCTGGGGGAGTAGCGACATGCGGCGAGCCTGGCGGCTTTCGCTCGCCCTGGCGCTGACGCTCCTCGGAGCGGCGGCCGGCGCCGCCTGGGCCGTCGAGGGGAGCGGCGAGGCTGGGCGAACGCCGGTTCCGCATCCCCCGAAGGGACGGGGCGAGCATTGCGTCGCGGACACTGAGTTCATGCGCCGCAACCACATGTCGATGCTCTTTCATCAGCGGGGCGAGACCGTTCATCTCGGCGTGCGCGGCAAGCCGTATAGTCTGGCCGCCTGCGTCGACTGTCACGCGGTGCGCGGCGCCGACGGCGGCGCGGTGACCTATGCGGACCCGCGCCACTTCTGCCGCTCGTGCCATGACTATGCGGCGGTCTCCGTGGATTGCTTCGAGTGCCACGCCTCGCGTCCGGGCGAACCGAACAAAGCGGCGGCGATCGACGCGGACGGCCGGGACCTCGCCGCGCTGAGCGACTACCTCAAGGGGACGAAGCCATGAGCGCCGGCTCCGAACCGACTCGTCCGCTGACCGATCGCCGCTCGCTCCTCAAGGGCGCCGGCGCCGGTCTGGCGGCGCTGATCGCTCCGGGCGTCACGCTCTACGCCTTCGGCGCCAAAGACGCCGGGGCGCGCGCGGCCGGCGAGCCCGCCTCGGCGAAGGTTCGTTGGGGCCTCCTCATAGACGCCAACAAGTGTCCCGCCGATTGCGACCGTTGCGTCACCGCCTGCCGCGACGAAAATGGCTGGAAAAGCACGGGCCACGCCGAATCCGACGCGCAATGGATCCGCAAGGTCGCGTTGCGCGATCCCAAGACGGGCGCGCAGCGCTCCGCGCCGGTGATGTGCCAGCATTGCGCCAACCCCGCCTGCGTCGACGTCTGCCCGACCGGCGCCTCTTTCAAGCGCGCGGACGGCATCGTCCTCGTGGACAAGCACATTTGCATCGGTTGCCGCTATTGCATCATGGCTTGCCCTTACAAGGCGCGCTCCTTCGTCTCCGAGGCGATCGAAGACCAGAAAACCGCCGCGCCGCGCGGCAAGGGCACGGTCGAAGGCTGCACGCTGTGCGTCGATCGCATCGACGCCGGCCGCAATCCCGCCTGCGTCGAGGCCTGCGCGAGCGCGGGAGGCGGCGCGATGACCTCAGGCGATTTGAACGATCCCAACAGCGAGATCGCCAAGGCGGTCGCGGCGCTGTCGACGACGCAGATCCGTTCCGACCTCGGGCTCGACCCCGGCGTTCGGTATCGCAACCTCTAGAGGAAGCCGATGGCGACGCTGAAATTCCGCAAGCTTGACGCACACCGCCCCGTTTTCCGGGGCCTCATCGCGCTGAATGTCGTCGTCGTGGCGCTCGGCCTGGGCGCGGCGCTGTATATGGAGACCTACGGTCATGTCGTCACCGGCATGAGCAATCAGATCGTGTGGGGCGCGCCGCACGTCTTCGCCGTTTTCCTGATCGTCGCCGCCTCGGGGGCGCTCAACGTCGCCTCGGTGTCCTCGGTCTTCAACCGGATCGCTTACAAGCCCTATGCCCGCCTCTCCGGCATTCTCGCGATCGCGTTGCTGGCCGGAGGTCTCGCGGTTCTCGTGCTCGACCTCGGGCGCCCCGAACGACTGATCGTCGCCATGACGACGTACAATTTCAAATCGATCTTCGCCTGGAACATCTACCTCTACACCGGGTTCGTCGTCGTCGTCGCCGTGTACCTCTTCTCGATGATGGACCGCCAGGCCTCGAAATCCGCGGCGTTCGGCAAGACGATGGGCTCGATCGCCTTCGTCTTGCGCCTCGTGCTGACAACCGGCACCGGATCGATCTTCGGCTTTCTCGTCGCCCGCGAAGCCTACGACGCCGCGATGATGGCGCCGCTGTTCATCGCGGCTTCGTTCCTCTACGGGCTCGCCTTCACGGTCCTCGTTCTGGTCACGATGTCGTGGGAGACGCGCGAGGAGCTGATCAGCGAGGAAATGCTCGGCAAGTTCCGCGGCCTGCTGATGATCTTCGCCTTCGCCGTGCTCTATTTCACGGCGGTCCTTCATCTGGCCAAGCTCTACGCCAGCGCGCATCAAGGCGTCGAGACGTTCATCTTGCGCGACGGCGGCGTTTACACCCTGACGTTCTGGATCGGCCAGATCGCGATCGGAACGCTGGCGCCCATCGCCCTGCTCTACTTCAAGGCAGAAGGCGCGACGGGCCGGCGAGCCCTCGCGCTCGCGTCCGCGCTGTTCCTCATTGGCGGCCTCGCGCAGATGTATGTCGTGATCATCGGCGGACAGGCCTATCCGCTTGAGCTTTTCCCGGGAATGGAAGTCTCGAGCTCGTTTTTCGACGGCGCCGTCGCGCTCTATCGGCCTTCGCTGCCCGAAGCCTTGCTCGGCGTCAGCGGGATTTCCCTGGCGATGCTGATCGTCGCGCTGGCGTTGCGGCTGATGCCGTTCCTCCCGCGCGCGCAAGCGAATTGAAGGGGCCAAGCGAGATCATGGGCCGGCTGTTCATTTCCGCCACTCACAAATCCTCGGGGAAGACGACGATTTCGCTCGGCCTGGCGGCGGCGCTGGCGGCGCGCGGCCTCGCGGTCCAGACCTTCAAGAAGGGGCCCGACTATATCGATCCGATGTGGCTGGCGCGCGCGAGCGGGCGCGCCTGTTACAATCTCGATTTCAACACCCAGAGCGAGGCCGAAATTCTTGGCGCTTTCCGTCGCGCGGCTGGAAACGCCGACATCGCCCTGATCGAAGGAAACAAAGGCTTGCACGACGGGCTCGATCTCGAGGGTCGCGATTCCAGCGCTTCGCTCGCCGGCCTGCTGCGCGCGCCCGTCGCGCTCGTCGTCGACACCGAGGGCATGACGCGGGGAATCGCGCCGCTGGTTCTCGGCTACGCGGCGTTTGACCCGCGCGTCGAGATACGCGGCGTGATCCTCAACAAAGTCGGCCTCGCGCGGCAGGAAGGCAAGCTGCGTCAAGCTCTCGAGCGTTACACCGACATCCCCGTGCTCGGCGCGATCGGCCGTGACGAAGGGCTGAGGGTCGAGGAACGACACCTCGGGCTGACGACGCCGGGCGAGAGCGACGATGCTCTGCGCACGATCGCGCGCACGCGCGACGTCGTCCAGCGAGGGATCGACATCGATCGCTTGATCGCCGTCGCGGGCGCCGCGGGGAACGTGAGCGGACCCACGCCGCTCGAGGCTTGTCTCGCTCCGGACTTGCGCATCGCAGTGGCGCGCGACGCCGCGTTCGGATTCTATTACGAGGATGATTTCGAGGCGTTGCGGCGCGCCGGCGCGAATCTGATCTTTTTCGACGCCTTGCGCGATCAGAGCCTGCCCGCCGCCGACGCTCTTTTCATCGGCGGCGGCTTCCCGGAAACCCAAGCCGCGGCGCTCGCCGCCAACGCGCCGCTGCGCGCCGAGATCAAGGCCGCGATCGCAAGCGGGCTGCCGACCTACGCCGAATGCGGCGGACTGATGTACCTCACCCGCTCGATTTGCTGGCGAGGCCGCACTTACGAAATGGTCGGCGCGGTTCCCGCCGAGACCGTGGTCGGCGACCGGCCGCAAGGCCGGGGTCTGGTCGTTCTCGAGGAGACGGAGGACGCGCCTTGGCCGGGTGGAGCCGAACAAAAAGCGATTCCGGCGCATGAATTCCATTACGCCGCCCTGGAAAACCTCGACCCCGCCTGCCGCTTCGCCTATCGCATGCGGCGCGGTTACGGCGTCGACGGCGGGCGCGACGGCATCGTCATCGGCAATCTGCTGGCGAGCTTCAGCCATTTGCGCGACACTTCCCGGCATCATTGGGCGCGGCGATTCGTGGCCTTCGTCCGCCAGACTCGCGCGCGCCTTGGCGCGGAGCCGACGGTGGGCCGCCTCGCCGCCGACTCAAGCCCGCAGCGCGCCGGCGCCTATTCGGCGCGCAGGTCGGCACGGTGAAAGCGGAGCGGCTCGGCCGCTCGAAGGGCGGGATCGGGGAATCGATGGAGACTCTTCCAGTTTTCCTGCGCGTTCGGGGCAAGCGGGCGGCCGTCGTCGGCGGCGGCTCCGCCGCGGCGCGGCGCGCCGAAACGCTGGCGCGCGCCGGCGCGCGCATGACCGTTTTCGCCGCGCGGCTCGACGACGAGTTCCGCGCCCTGCGCAACGACGCGGCGTTCGAGCACGTGACGAGCGAACCGACGCCCGCCGATCTCGACGGCTTCGTCGTGTGCTACGTCGCGACCGGCGACGGCGAGGCCGACGAGCGCGCCTTCGCCCGGGTGCGAGGCGCGGGCGCGCTGATCAACGTCGCCGACCGCCCCGATCTGTGCGACTTCATCGCGCCGTCCATCGTCGACCGTTCTCCGCTCGTCGTCGCGATTTCCACCGGCGGCGCTTCGCCGATGCTCGGCCGCATGCTCAAGGCGCGCCTGGAAAGTTCGATCCCGGCCGCCTACGGACGGCTCGCGGCCTTCATGGGCAAGTCTCGCGCGCTCGTCGGCGCGAGGCTGCCGACGGCGCGGGCGCGGCGCCGATTCTGGGAGCGCGTCCTCGAAGGCCCGATCGCCGAAATGGTTCTCGCCAACAACGAAGCGGCGGCCGAGGCGGCGCTGGCGAGCGAAATCGAACGCGAGGCGGCCGGCGGCGATATCGCGCCGATCGGCGAAGTCTATTTGGTGGGCGCCGGGCCGGGCGATCCGGACCTGCTGACCTTCCGCGCGCTGCGTCTGATGCAGAAGGCGGACGTCGTGCTCTACGATCGCCTGGTCGATCCAAGCATCGTCGATTTGGTGCGCCGCGAGGCGGAGCGGATCTATGTCGGCAAGCGCCGCAACGATCACACATTGCCGCAGGAGGAGATCGGCGACTTGCTGGTGCGGTTGGCGCGCGAAGGCAAACGCGTGCTGCGGCTGAAGGGGGGCGACCCCTTCATTTTCGGGCGCGGCGGCGAAGAAATCGAAAAGCTCGCCGACCACAAGATCCCGTTTCAGGTCTGCCCGGGGATAACCGCCGCGGCGGCGTGCTCGGCTTATTCCGGCATTCCCCTGACCCATCGCGATCACGCGCAGGCCTGCGTCTTCGTGACGGGCCACGGCAAGAATGGGCCGGTCGATCTCGATTGGAACGCGCTCATCCGCCCGAACCAGACCGTAGCGATCTATATGGGGCTCGGCCATCTCGAGGAACTCACGCAGGCGTTCGTCGCGCACGGCGCCGATCCCGACCTTCCCGCCGCCGTCGTCGACAACGGCGCGCGCGTCAATCAGCGCGTCGTCACCGGCACGCTGCGGACGATCGCGGCGAACGCGCGCGCCGCGGCTCTGCGCGGCCCGACGATCATCATCGTCGGCACTGTCGTCGCGTTGCGCGACAAGCTGAACTGGTACGCGGCGGACGGCGGCGCGGCGCCGTCGCGCGCGCTTCATCGGGACATTCAACCGGAGGAACGCCATGGCGTATGATTTCGAGGGCAAAGCGATCGAGACCACCGCGACGGGCTATCTCGTCAACCCCGACGATTGGAGCGAAGCCCTCGCCGAGCATATCGCCGGCCTCGACGGCGTTACGCTCACCGACCGGCACTGGGACGTGATCGACTATTTGCGCGACGAGTATTTCAACGACAACCAGAACACGCCGAACACGCGCGCCATCCTCAAGGCGATGTCCGATCGCTGGAACGCGAAAGTCGACCAGAAGACGCTCTACGATCTTTTTCCGCTGGACCCGTCCAAGCAAGGCGGGCGCGTCGCCGGACTGCCGGAAAGCCGCCGCAAGGGCGGGTATTGAGTCGTGTCGCGACGCGGGCGGCGAACGAGTCAGATGCCGGACGCGTCGAGCCCGCAGCTATCGCCGTCCGGCGAGCAATAAAGGCCATAGAGCGTATTGAGGATCGCCGTGACTTCGCGGCCGGAAAGCCGGTAATAGATCGTCTGCGCGGAGCGACGGACCTGCACCAGCTTCATGCGACGCAGAACCGCCAGGTGCTGCGACAGCGCGGATTGGCTCAGTCCGATGATCCGTTGAAGATCGCCCACAGACCTTTCGCCGTGAACGAGATTGCACAACACGAGCAAGCGCCACTTGCTGCCCATCGACCGCAACATCGCCGCCGCCTGGTCCGCGTGAGCTTCGAGTTCGTTCGTTTCAATCTCGGGCCGCGCGAGCATCAATGCGATAACCCCGCCAAGCAATCGGCCGCCAACGCGGCGTCGGCGCGACCGCCCGTCCCGCGGCGCATATTTTCAGGCGAGACGCGATCGAGCACGACAGTCATGGCCTCTCCAATTATCGTGGTAAGTCTAGGCGGAACGGCCATGGGGAGCAACAATCTCGTGAATCGAAGGAAGACACGACACTTTCGCACTTGTGTATATGAAGGAACTCTAATACGTATCGGAAAAAGCAATCGGGCGGAAATGCGAGCTAGGGAATCGTGGCCATGAGCGAGCCAGGCGCGAGGCAGGCGGACAACGCCAAGACGATGACGATCATCGTGACGAAAGGCTCGCTGGATTGGGCGTATCCGCCTTTCATCCTGGCCACGACCGCGGCGGCGATGGGCGTCGACGTCACCATGTTCTTCACTTTTTACGGCCTGCCGCTCCTGCTGAAGAAGCTCGACCTGCAGGTCACGCCGCTGGGCAATGCCGCGATGAAGATGCCGATCATGGGCATGCACATGACGATGCCGAACATCGTCGGCATGATCCCCGGCGTCGACGCGGCGGCGAGCGTGATGATGAAGAACCTGATCAAGAAGAAAGGCGTCGCCTCGATCGAGGAACTTCGCGAGGCGGCGATCGAGTCGGACGTCAAGCTGATCGCCTGCCAGATGACGATGGACCTGTTCGAATACGACGCCAAAGACATGATCCCCGGGATCAAGCTCGGCGGCGCCGCGACCTACATGGAGCGCGCGCTCAAATCGGACGTGAATCTCTTCATTTGAGCGCGCCGCGAGTCGGCGAGCCCGGCCTCCATCCGCGTCGGGAAAAGAAAACGCTGCGCCCCAAAGGCCCGGCTTTTCGCGTTCGCCGACGACCGGCGCCGCAACTCTTCAGCCCGATTTCACGCGCGCCCGACTCAGCGCGCTCATGACAGCGTATACGAACTGCACGGCCTCCTGCGTATGCTGCTGCTTCATCAGGGTCCAAAGCCCCGCGAGCCCGCCCTGCGGCCGCGGCGCCGCCGCCACGTCCTTGGCGGCTTGGTCGACCGCGCCGAGCAGATCGAGCAGGATGCCGGACCTTTCCACGCGATCGGCGAGCGCGATCCACCGCTCGGCCAATCCGTTGCGCGTCACGCGATCGAGGATCGCCATGGCGTCCGTCGCGAGCCCCGCGAGCCGGGTGACCATGTCGTCGGAAAGAGCGTCCTGCGCGCTGCCGACGACGCGCGCCAGCGCGACGATCCGATCGAGATCGCCGTTGTCGACGAGCGCCGTAATCGCCGGCAAGGCGCGCGCGACGCCGCTGCGGTTGACGCGGTCGAGCAGTTCGAGCCCGTCCGTTGCGAGCCCCGCGAGCCGGGTGACCATGTCGTCCGACAGCGAATCCTGCGCGCTGCCGACGACGCGCGCCAGCGCGACGATCCGATCGAGATCGCCGTTGTCGACGAGCGCCGTAATCGCCGGCAAAGCGCGCCCCAGGCCGCTGCGGTTGACGCGGTCGAGCAGTTCGAGCCCGTCCGTCGCGAGTCCCGCGAGCCGGGTGACCATGTCGTCCGACAGCGAATCCTGCGCGCTGCCGACGACGCGCGCCAGGGCGACGATCCGATCGAGATCGCCGTTCTCCACCAGGGCCGAAATCGCCGGCAAGGCGCGCGCGACGCCGCTGCGGTTGACGCGGTCGAGCAGTTCGAGCCCGTCCGAGGCCAGGCCGGCGACGCGGCCGACCATGTCGTCGGAAAGGGCGTCCTGCGCGCTGCCGACGACGCGCGCCAGCGCGACGATCCGATCGAGATCGCCGTTCTCCACCAGCGTCGCGAGCGCGCTTTCGAACGGCGGAGGGGCTTGCTGGGTCTGTTCCATGGGGCCCTCCCTCACAGGATTCCGCGGGCCGACGCCCAGTAGAGCTTATTGTAAGCCATCTTGAAGGCGTGGACCGCGCCGTTCGGCGCCTTGGGCTGCGGCGGTTGGAGATAATTGAACATGGCGTAGGTGGCGCGGTCCTTGCCCGCCTCGATGAAACAGAACACCTTGCCGTCGTATGTGCGCACCGAGCGTCCGATCTTGATGAGCGCCGCGACGTTCTCGGCCGCCGCGTCGGCTTCGAAATGGGCGGTCGACCCCGCCTTGCTGATGGGGATGTTGGTGGTGTCGCCGAGCACGATGACGTTGGCGCCCTGGTCGCCTTCCATGTGAAGCGTGTTGCGATTGGTCGGGATCCAGCCGTTCTGGCCGAGCCCATTCTTCTCGATCACTTCCATGCCCTTGTGCGGGGGAATGGCGACCAAGAGATCGTAAGGAACATCCGCCCCCTCCTCGCTGCGCACCCTGGCGTTCTTGCCGTCGACTTCCTTCAGGTTGAACAGCGTCTCGGTCTTGATCTTCATACGGGCGAATTCGACGGCCGCCCATTTGCCCACGTTCTCGAGGCTGTGAAGACGACCGATCGGGTAGGTGTAATAGAACTCGGTCTTGTCGAGCAGGCCGCGATCGGCGATGAAATCATACATCGTCATGGTGATTTCGAGCGGGATCATCGGGCACTTGTGCGGCAGCCCGACCGTGATGAGAATGCGTCCGCCCTTGAACGCGCTCAGCTTGTCGAAGAACTCGAGCGAGTTGGCCTCGGTGTAGCAATTGATGGAATTCTCCGCGAGGCCCGGGATCAGCTCCGGCATCGCGCGCGATCCCGTGGCGATGACGATCACGTCATATTCGTGGGTCTTGCCGCCCTTGGTGACGACGTTATTGGCCTTGAGATTGAAGGTTTCGACTGGGTCGACGTGAAGCGAAATGCCGGGCTCCAGCAGGCTCGCCTGTTCGCGATAGAGTTCGTCCGGAGTCATGCGCCCGAGCGCGACATAGAGAAGCCCCGGCTGGTACATGTGCCGTTCCGAGGCCGAGAGCATCGTGATCGACGCTTTGCCGGATTTCAGCTCGCTGTGGATTCTGCGCGCGAGATTGTTGGCGAAAATGGTGCCTCCCATGCCGCCGCCGACGACGAGAACTCTCATGACCGATCCTCCCGATGATTTGCGTTTCCTCTAAAGATTTTCTAGCGCACGCTTATTTCATCTTGCGCACTTGGATATGCCAGACGCCGCCGCTGTCCTGAGTCGTGCCGACCATCTGGTGGCCGACCTTGTTGATCCACTCGGGAACGTCCTGGGCCGATCCCTTGTCGGACGACAGAAGCTCGACGGTCTCGCCGACCTTCGACATTTTCATCCCGGCAATGAGCTCCATCAGCGGCCCTGGGCAATAGCTGCCCCGCGCGTCGATGATTCTGTCCGCTTCCATGCGACGATTTCCTTTCTCCCGACTTAGAAAACGACGAGTTGTCCCGTCTCGGCTTCGCTGAGGAATTTGGTGAGACCCATGCCGCCGGCGACATGGCTGGCCAGTTGGTCCTCGCGCACTCCCGAGACGTCCATCGCCATGGAGCAGGCGTAGATTTTCGCGTCGCCGAGTTCGACCGCCTGCTGGAAAATGTGCTGGAACGAAGGCACGTTCTTGCCTTCCATGAGCTCGCCGAACGCCCCCTCGGCCGGCGCCGCCGGGGCGCCCCGAACGAATGGGGGAAATGCGTTCATCGACAGAAAAACCGTGACCGGGCGCCCGCATACGGCCGCCACCGACGCCGTCATCGCCGCGAACTGCAGCTTCTCCCGAGACCCGCTCAGGCAGACGATGAACAAGCCCTGCATTTTTCCTCCCTAGAGTGTGGCGGAGCTTCGCGGCCCGCGCACTTATCTCGTGCATGTTCAACGTAGTTGAGAGAAACGTCAATTAGATATTTGTAATATACAGGACGAGAGCACGCCCGCCGATTATTAACACAGAGATTTCGTTCTATGTCGCGATCCGGCATTTTGCGGCTCGAGCGGAGCGCGCAGGGCGGCGCTGGGCCTCGCCGGACGCCGCCTTGTCGACGTTGAGGAAAAACCCGCCCGCGCTGCGATCGCCAGCCGCGCGACACTTGGCCGCAGGCTTGAGTTCGCTCTGTTAGACCGCCCGCACGACGCGCCCAAGCTTTTCCGCGACCTGGCCGGCGATCTCCGCGAGGGCCGGGTTCCCGACCCGCTCCATCGCCGCCCGCGGGTCGATCGCCGCGACTTCCACCCTCCCCGCGTCGGCCTCCTGGACCACGACGTTGCAGGGAAGCATGACGCCGATCTTGTCTTCCGCCGTGAGAGCCTTGTGGGCGAGCGCCGGATTGCACGCGCCGAGGATGCGATATTTGCGAAAATCGACGCCCAGCTTCTGCTTCATCGTGGCGGAGACATCGATCTCGGTGAGAACGCCGAAGCCCTCCTGTTTGAGCGCGTCGACGACCTTGGCGACGGTTTCGTCAAAGCCCGCTTCGATGATCCGCGAGATATAGTATTTCATTGGAACTCTCCGTTTTCATTGTCATGGTGAAAGGCCGACGAATCCGCCTCGAAAATCGCGCTGCGCCGAGACTGCGCGCGCCGGCGCGACCTTCAGGAAAACGCCTGACCGGGCTTCGCCCCGAGCCGCTTCAGCACGATCGCGAGCGGGCAGAAGCCGGTCATCGAAGCCTGGAGCAAATTGAGCCCGACGAACGCCGTCAGCAGCAGCCAGTACGCGCTATGCCAATGCGCCAGCGCCAGACTGACGAGGATCGCCGTTCCCGCGAACGCCATAACGGCCCGATCAATCGACATTTCTTTTCTTTCCTCGCGAATTCGCCTTGGGATCCACGCCGCAATCCGGCGCGCAATAAAGTTCGTAGAGAAGGCCGATCAGCTTCGTCACGGGATCGCTCGCCAGCGAATAGTAGATCGTCTGCGACTCCCGGCGCGTCGTCACGATTTCGTCCGCGCGCAGGCGCGCCAGATGCTGCGACAGCGCCGATTGGCTCGATCCGATCGCGCCGCGCAGCGCCGACACCGATTTCTCGCCGCCCAGCAGCTGGCAGAGGATCACCAGCCGGCGCTTGTTGGCGACCGTCTTGAGCAAGGTCTCCGCGGCGCCCGCCTTGTGTTGCAGCGCTTCTAAATTCATGCTTGCTAAATTAGAGTTTCCTCATATATGTGTCAAGCCTCGATTCAAGGAACCTTCGATGCGCCGATCGCTTGTCCTCGCCGTCTTGCTTTTATCGACGCCGCGAGCCGTTCCGGCCGCAGAGCGCCTCGTCGTCCATTCGTCGCAGATTCAGGACCAAAAGGCGGTCGTCGCCACGGTCGAGCCGGTGCATCAACTGGTCGCGCGCGCGCGCCTCGGCGGCACGATCGTTTCGCTCAAAGCCAGGGAAGGCGATCGCGCGGACGCGGGCGCGGAGTTGGCGACGGTCGCGGACCCGAAGCTCCTGCTGCAGATGCAGGCGCTCGATTCGCGCATCCAATCGCAGGAATCGCAGGCCGACAAGGCCAAGTCCGATTTCGATCGCGCCGAGGAGTTGCAACGCAAGGGCGCCGGCACGCAGGTTCAGGTCGACGCGGCGAGGACCGCTCTCGACGTCGCCCAGCGCACGCTCGAGGCGATGCGCAGCGACCGCGGCGTCATCGCCCAGCAGATGAGCGAGGGCGCCGTTCTCGCGCCGGCCGCGGGCCGCGTCCTCAGCGTCCCCGTCTCCGAAGGCCGCGTCGTGCTGCCGGGCGAAACGATCGCGACGCTCGCCGAAGACCGCTACATCCTGCGCCTACAATTGCCGGAACGGCATGCCCAGTTCATGCGCGCCGGGGACAAGGTCCTCATCGGATCGCGCGGCCTCGGCGAAGGCCCCGACGAGAACCGACGCGAGGGCCGCGTGCGCATCGTCTATCCCGAAATCCAGGGGGGACGCGTGATCGCCGACGTCGACGTCGAAGGACTCGGCGATTACTTCGTCGGCGAGCGCACGCGGGTCTATGTGAATACGGGCGCGCGCCGCGCGATCGTCATCCCGCGCTCGTATGTCTTTCGTCGAGCCGGCGTCAATTACGTGAAATCAGCGGATGGCGTCGAAGTGGTGGTGCAGCCGGGCGCCGAGCGCGACGACGGCGTCGAGATTCTGTCCGGCCTTTCGGACGGCGACGTCTTGGTCGCGCCATGAAGCTCGGTCTTTCCGGGGCGCTGACTCGCGCCTTCATCAATTCGCCGCTGACGCCGCTTCTCCTGCTGGCGGCGCTCGCCGCGGGCGCGATCGCGCTCGTCTCGCTGCCGCGCGAAGAAGAGCCGCAGATCAGCGTGCCCATGGTCGACATCATGGTCACCACCAACGGCTACAAGGCCGACGACGCGGTGGAGCTGGTCACGCGCCCGCTCGAAGACATCGTCAAGGGCATCGACGGCGTCGAGCACGTCTATTCGCAAACGCAGGACGACAGCGTTCTCGTCACCGCGCGCTTCCTCGTCGGGACCGACCAGGACACCGCGGTCCTGCGCGTCCACGAGAAGATCCGCGCCAACATCATCGGCTTGCCCAAGGGCATCCCGGAACCCGTGATCATCGGCCGCGGAATCAACGACGTCGCGATCGTCGAGCTCACGCTTTCGGCCGACCCGGCGCGCGCCGGCCTGTGGACCGACAACGGGCTCACCCAAGTCGGCGAAGAGCTGCAACATGAGCTCGCCAAGGTCGACAATGTCGGGAGCGTCTATATCGTCGGCGGCAACCCGAATCAGATTCGGGTCGAACCCGATCCGGAGCGCCTCGCGCTTTACGGAATCACCCTGAACCAGCTCATCGACAAGCTGACCAACGCCAACCGCTCGTTCGTCGTCGGCGCGTTGCGCGAGAACGGGCGCTCCCTGCCTGTCGTGGCGGGCCAGACGCTGCAAGGCGTGCCGGACGTCGGCCTGCTGTTGTTGACCTCGCGCGACGGCCGCCCGGTTTATGTCAAGGACGTCGCCAGCGTCGTCGTCGGCGCCGCGGAGCCCGAGCATCGCGCCTGGACGATGACGCGGCTCGCCAGCGGCGAATTGCAGCGCCGGCCGGCGCTCACCGTCGCGGTCGCCAAGCGCAAGGGCGCCAACGCGGTTGCGGTCGCCGACGACGTGCTGCGCCGTCTCGAAATCGTCAAGGGACGGATCTTGCCGCCCGGCGTCGAAGTCGCGGTGACCCGCAACTACGGCGCGACCGCGACCGAGAAGGCCAACGAACTGTTGTTCCACCTCGGCCTGGCGACGCTTTCGATCGTCGTTCTCATCACCTTCGCCATAGGTTGGCGCGAAGGTTTGGTCGTCCTCATCATCATTCCCACGACGATCCTGCTGACGCTGTTCGCATCCTGGCTGATGGGCTACACGATCAACCGGGTCAGCCTGTTCGCGCTGATCTTCTCGATCGGCATTCTCGTCGACGACGCCATCGTCGTCGTCGAGAACATCGCCAGGCATTGGTCGATGCGCGGCGGGCGCGGCCTCGTCGAAACGGCGATCGAGGCCGTCGCCGAAGTCGGCAATCCGACGATCGTCGCGACGCTGACGATCGTCGCGGCGCTGCTGCCGATGATGTTCGTGAGCGGCCTGATGGGCCCCTACATGAGCCCCATTCCGGCCAACGCCTCCATCGCGATGCTCTTTTCCTTCGGCGTCGCGGTCACGGTCACGCCTTGGTTGCTGCTGCGCTTGGCGGGTCGGCGCCGCGCACGAGCCGCCGAAGGTTCCGACCATTTCCACGACGTCGGCGCGCTCGGCCGCTTTTATACGGCTTTGGCGCGCCCGCTGCTGCAAGGGCGCTGGCGCTCGCGAATCTTTCTCCTGACGGTCGGGTTGGCGACGGCGGCGGCGTGCCTGCTGTTCGCGACCAAGGACGTTCGCGTCAAGTTGCTGCCGTTCGACAACAAGTCGGAAATTCAAGTCGTGCTCGATTTGCCCAAGGGAACGAGCCTGGAGGAAACCGACCGCACGCTGATGGCGGCGGCGCAGCGGCTGAAGGACCTGCCCGAACTGACGTCGATCCAGGCTTATGCCGGCACGGCGGCGCCGTTCAATTTCAACGGTCTCGTGCGCCACTATTATTTGCGCGACGATCCACAGCAAGGGGATCTGGCGGTCAATCTCGTCGACAAGGGCGATCGCTCCCGCGCCAGCCACGCGATCGCGCTCGACATCCGCCGCCGCCTCGCCGACCTGCCGCTTCCCCAGGGGTCGGCGCTCAAGATCGTCGAAGTTCCTCCCGGCCCGCCGGTGCTCGCCACCGTGCTCGCGGAAGTTTACGGGCCCGACGCCGCGAGCCGGCGCGCGCTCGCTGCGAACGTGCGCAAGGCGTTCGAGGCGGTGGATTTCGCGGTCGACGTCGACGACAGTTTCCCCAAGCCCGCCGAGCGGCTGCGCATCTCGATCGACCAAGAGGCGCTGGAATTCCACGGGGTGGACGAGCAAGCGGTCTATGACACGATCGGCGCGCTGCTCGGCGGAGCGCCGATCGGCTATTCCCAAAGAGGCGGCGGCCTCAAGCCGATCGATATCTCTGTCGCGCTGCCGCGCTCCGCCCGCACGCTCGACGAGCGCCTGCTGTCGACGCCGCTGCCGGCGGGCGGCACTTTGCGCCAGGGCGCCAACGTCGAACTGGGCGACGTGGTCACGCTCACGAGGGAACCCGGCTCCTATCCGATCTTCCGCCACAACGGCCGCTTCGCGGAAATGGTGACGGCGGACGTCGCCGGCCGGTTCGAAGCCCCCGTCTACGCCATGCTCGCGATCGAAGACAAGATCGCCCATATGAATTGGGGCGCCGATGGCCCGCCCGCGATCAAGTACCACGGGCAGCCGGAGAACGACGCGGCGCGGACCCTGCTCTGGGACGGCGAATGGGAGGTCACCTATGTCACGTTTCGCGACATGGGCGCGGCCTTCATGGTCGCGATTCTCGGCATTTATCTTCTCGTCGTCGGCCAGTTCGGCTCGTTCAAATTGCCGTTGGTCATCCTTACGCCGGTGCCGCTGACGCTCATCGGCATCATGCTCGGACATTGGATGCTCGGCGCGGCGTTCACGGCGACCTCGATGATCGGCTTCATCGCGCTCGCAGGCATCATCGTGCGCAATTCGATTCTGCTCGTCGACTTCATCCGCCGTCGCCAGGCCGAGGGCGCGCCCCTGCGGACGGCGCTCGTCGACGCGGGCGCGACGCGCGTCAAGCCGATCGTCCTGACCGCCGCGGCGGCGATGATCGGATCGGCGTTCATCCTCGCCGACCCCATCTTTCAGGGCCTCGCCATCTCGCTGGTGTTCGGCTTGGCGTCCTCGACTGCGCTCACCTTGCTGGTGATCCCGGCGATCTACATATGGCTGAGAGACGACGAACCCCCCGCAAAGGCCTCGCCTTAGCGCAGCCGCACAAGAAGGAAACGTCATGACGCAAAAAGATTGGCCTTCGACGACGAAGGATCTCGCCGCCGAGCTCAGGAATCTGCGCGGCGGAGCGAGCGAAGTGATGAAGCACTTCGCCGCCATCGCCCAGGCGGCGCTCGCCCCCAAGGCGCTCGACGCCAAGACCAAGGAATTGATCGCGCTGGCGATCTCCGTCGCGGTGCGCTGCGACGACTGCATCGCCTTTCACACCAAGGCCGCCGTCGAGCAGGGCGCTTCGCGCGATGAGGTCCTCGAGACGCTGGGGATGGCGATCTATATGGGCGCCGGCCCTTCGGCGATGTATGCGAGCCACGCCCTCGGAGCCTTCACCCAATTCGAAACGGCCAAGGCCGCCTCGGCGAACAACGGATAGGACGCCCATGATGTTTTCGAGATTCTTCGCCAAAGCCGATCCGAACGCGCCGCCGCGCGAGATCGGCCACGACGAACTGCTGCAGGCCATGCACGACAAGTCCTGCGCCATCGTCGACGTGCGCGAGCCGCATGAATTCGCCAGCGGCCACATTCCCGGCGCGATCAATTTGCCGTTGTCGCGCTTCCGGCTGGAACATTTGCCGGCGGGCAAGCGCGCGGTTCTCATTTGCCTCTCGGGCGCGCGCTCGGGCTCGGCGGTGCGCCACGCCCACGGCGCGGGCGCGACCGACGTTCGCCACTACGCCAGGGGCATGAACGATTGGCGGGCCCGCGGCGGCCCCGTCGTGAGATAGACGCGATCGCAGCCTTCGTTCGGAGCAACCTTCCCCCGGCCTCCCAACCCCCGGCTCTTGCGCCGGTCTCATCCGCCTCAATCGAGCGATTTGCGGAAGCGCAAGATGCACGCCGTCAGAAGCGCGGCCGCCAGAATGGCCAGAGCGAGCATTTGCGGCCACAGCACCGCCACACCGACCCCCTTGAGGAAGGTTCCCCGGATGATCACGAGGTAGTAGCGCACCGGATCGAGATAGGTGAGCCACTGCAAGGCGCCCGGCATGCTCGCAATCGGGAAGCTGAATCCGGAGAGAATGAACATCGGATTGACGACGAAGAAGTTGGTCGCGAACGCCTGTTGCTGCGTGACGCACAGCGTCGAGATGAGCAGGCCGATGCCGAGGACGCTCAAGAGATAGAGCGAGGTGCCGAGCAACAGCACCAACGGATTGCCGACGAAGGGGATGCGGAACCACAGCGTCCCCACGGTGGCGATCAGCGCCACGATGGCGAGACCGACGAGGAAGAACGGGATCGTTTTGCCGAGGATGAATTCGAGCGGCCGGATCGGCGTCACCATGACCTGCTCGAGCGTTCCGACCTCCCTTTCCCGGACGACAGCGAACGAGGTCAGATTGACCACGATCGTCAGCGTCAGCGTGGCGATGACGCCGGGAACGAAGAACCAACGGCTGTTGAGGTCGGGATTGTACCAAGGCCTTTGTTCGAGCACGACTTCAACGGCGCGCGCCTGCGCTCCATGGAGCCGCTGCATGAGATCGGTCGCGTAATCCCCAGAGAATTTCGCGGCGACCTCGCCGACATAGCCGAGCGCGATCAGCGCGGTGTTGGAGTTCGTGCCGTCGACGATCACCTGCACCGGGGCCGACTGGCCTTTGCGCAGCAACTCGGCGAAACCGGGATGAACGACGATCGCCACCGTCGCTCTGCTGCTCTCGATCGCCGCGTCGATCTCGGCCTGGGTCTGCGCGATTTCCACGATGTGAAAGCGGCCGCTGTAGGTGAAACGCGAAATCAGCTCCCGGCTTTCCTGGCTGTGGTCGAGATCGAGCGTCGCCGTCGACACGCCGAAAACCTCGAAGGTCGCGGCGTAGCCGAAGACGATGACCTGGATGAGCGGCGGCACGACGAGCCGGAAGCGAGCCCAAGTGTCGCGCCTGAGCTCGATGAATTCCTTGATCAATAGAGTGACGATGCGGCCCCACATCTCAGCTAATCCAACGTCTTGCGGAACGCCCGCGCGGCGAGGAAGGCGACGACCGCGGCGTAGAGCGCGAGCAGCGAGATGGGCTCGGCGAGTTCGATGAGCCCGGCGCCCTTGAGAAAGACGGCCTTGAGGATCGTCACGTAATAGCGGGAGTGCACGAGATAGGTGATCGCCTGGACCGGCCAGGGCATCTGATCGATCGGGAAGGTGAAGCCGGACAGCAGGTTGGTCGGCAGCAGCGTGACCAGCAAGGCGAGCTGGCTGGCGCCGAGCTGGCTGCGAACCGTCACGGAGATGAGATAGCCGACCCCGAGCACGACGACGAGAAACAGCGACGTCGTGAAGAACAAGGTCGCCAGCGCGCCGCGGAACGGCGCCTCGAACCAGAAGACCGCGAGCGCGAGGCAAAACGCCGCGTCGAGAAGGCCGATGGCGAAATACGGCAGGATCTTTCCCACCATCAACTCCGTGGGCGTGACCGGCGTGGAGATGAGCACCTCCATGGTTCCGCGTTCCCACTCCCGCGATATCGTCAGGGACGTCAGCTGCGCTCCGACCAGCGCCAGCACCATCGCGACGACGCCGGGGATGACGAAGTTCCGGCTGTTCAGATCTTCGTTGAACCACACCCGGGATTGCACCACGGCGGGCGCGTTCTGCGGGATCGCCCCCTGCCTTTGCGACGTGAGGGCCTGGATATCGCTGGAAAAGCCTTCGACGACGTCCTGCGCATAGCCGAGCCCGATATTCGCGGTGTTGTCGTCGGTGGCGTCGAGGATGATCTGCACGGGGATGGTTCCGAGATCGACGAGCCGCTCGGAAAAGTGCGGGGGGATCACGACGCCGATCTTGCAGCGGCCGTAGTCCAGCGCGTCTTTCAGGGCGCCGTAGGAGCCGACCGCCTCGACGATGCTGAAATAGATCGACGCCTGAAAGCGCTTCAGCAAGGCTTCGCTCCGCTCGCTCGCCTCCCGGTCGAATGTGCACACAGGGATGTGCTTGATGTCGAGGCTCACGCCATAGCCGAGCAGCGTCATCTGCATGAGCGGCATCAGCAGCGCGATCATCAGGCTGCGGGGATCGCGCCGCACCTGGATGAGTTCTTTCTTGGCGATCGCCTTGATCCGTCGCGCTTTCATGGGATCGCCTCGTCGGGGCGCCGGGCGCCGACCAATTGCACGAAGACATCCTCGAGCGTCGGCTTGATCGGCTCGACGCGCGTCCAGCCGAGGCCACGCGCGGAAAGGAATTGCTCGATCCGGGGAATGTCGGCGGCGGGATCGTCGACCAAGAGATGAAGCGCCGAGCCGAAGGGCGCCACGTCGCGCACGCCCGGCGCCGTTTCGAGCGCCGCCAGCAGCGGGCCCGCGTCCTCACATTCGACGAGCAGGAGCCGCCCCCGGATCGCGCCGCGCTTCAGTTCGCTCGGGGTCCCCAACGCAACGAGCCGCCCCGTGTTGATCAGGGCGAGGCGGTTGCAGTATTCCGCCTCGTCCATGTAATGGGTGGTGATGAGGACGGTCACGCCTTGCTCGGAGAGCGCGTAGATCAGATCCCAGAATCGTCGTCGCGAAGTCGGGTCGACGCCCGACGTCGGCTCGTCGAGGAAGAGGATCGGCGGCTGATGCAGAACCGCGCAGCCGAGCGCCAGGCGCTGCTTCCAACCTCCGGAAAGATTCGAAACCAGCGCGTCCGCCCGTCCGGCGAGCCCGGCCATTTCCATCGCGAATGCGACGCGCTGCGCGAGCCTTTCGCCTTTCACCCCATAGATTCCGCCGAAGAAGCGCAGGTTCTCGATTACCGACAGGTCGTTGTAGAGCGAAAACTTCTGCGACATGTAGCCAATGTTCTCGCGCACGCGCTCCGGGTTGCGCGCGACGTCGATGCCCGCCACCTCGGCGCGGCCGGCGGTCGGGCGCAAGAGTCCGCAGAGCATCCGGATCAACGTCGATTTGCCCGCGCCGTTGGGGCCGAGAAAACCCATGATCTCGCCGCGTCGCACGGAAAAGCTCACCTCGTCGACCGCCGTGAACGCGCCGAAACGCTTGACGAGACGATCCGTCACGATTCTGACTTCGCCGTTTGGAGCGTCGGGGCTCATGATGCGTCCGCCGGACTGAGCAACGAGGCGAAGAGATCCTCGATCGATGGAGCCAACGGCTCCAGCTGCTCATGAGGAATCGCGGCGGCGGCGAGCGCGCGTTCGAGTTCGGGAATTCTGCGCTTCGCGTCGTCGACGACGATGTGGACGCTGTCTCCCAACGACAGCGCCGCGCGAACCCCATCGAGCCCCGCCAGCGCGTCGCGCGCCGCCCGCGATCGAGGCGAGGTCAGCGAGATCAACTCTCCCGGCATCAGCTTCTTCAGCGCGTTCGGCGTATCGCAATGCAGCATCCGGCCTTCATGGAGCAACCCGAGCCGCGTGCAGCGCTCGGCTTCGTCGAGATAGGACGTCGCGATGACGATCGTGACGCCCTCCTCGCGAAGCCCGTAGAGGATGCGCCAGAAGTCGCGCCGCGAGACCGGATCGACTCCCGCTGTCGGCTCGTCGAGCAGCAGCACTTTGGGCGTGTGGATGAGCGAGCAGGTCAGGCCGAGCTTTTGCTTCATGCCGCCCGACAGCTGGCCCGCTCGGCGCTTGCGAAACGGCGTCATCCCGGACGCCGACAGCAATCGCGCCGCGCGCTCGTCCCGGCTCTTGCGGTCGATCTCGAACAGATCGGCGAAGAATTCGATATTCTCGTCGACGGTCAAGTCCTCGTAGAGCCCGAACCGCTGTGGCATATAGCTGATGTGCTGCTTGGCCGTTTCGGGGTCCCCGACGACGTCGACGCCGTCGATCCGGATCGACCCGCCGTCGGGCGTCATGACCCCGCCGAGCAGTCGCATGATCGTCGTCTTCCCCGCGCCGTCCGGGCCGACGAAACCAAATATCTCTCCGCTGGCGCATTCGAAGCTCAAGCCGCCGATGCCGAAACCGCCGGCGAATCGCTTGGCCAAGTCCTGAACGACGATGATCGCCGGCGACGGGTCGGTCATGACGGACCGGCCGGCAGCAATGGGATTTGCGCGTCCGCCGGCATGCCGGGAACCAGTTCATGCGTCGGATTGTAAATGTCGATGCGGATCCGGTAGACGAGCGTCACCCGTTCGGCGTGCGTCTCCACGCTCTTGGGCGTGAACTCCGCGCTCGAGGATATGAACGAGATTCGACCTCGGTATTGCTTGCCCGGATAGGTGTCCGTGGTCACCACGGCGGCGCCGCCAAACCGCACCTTGCCGATGTCGGTTTCGTTGACGTAGGCGCGCAGCCAGACGTGATCGATGTCCGCCAAGGTCACGATCGGCGCGCCCGGCACCGCCACCTCCCCCAGCTCCGCCTGCCGCACCAGGATCACGCCGTCGAAGGGCGCAAACAGGATCGTATATCCCAATACGATCTCGGCCATCCCGAGCGTGGCCGCGGCGCTTTGCGCGTTGGCCTCAGCCAGTGACACATTGGCTTCCGCGGTCGCCTCGAGCGCCTTGTCGCGCGCGAGCGCCGCGGTCGACTGCTTGAGGGCGGCGCTCGCCTGATCGCGCGTCTCCGTCGTCCCGGCGCCTTTGCTCCACAAGTCCTGGGCGCGATCAAACTCGAGTTGCTTGAGCTCGAGATCGGCTTCGTCGCTGACGACCGTCTTTTTCGCGACCTCCACATTCTCCTTCGCGACAGCCAGTTGACGCTGCTGCGCCGTCAGCGCGGCGCTGGAGATCGTCACCTGTTGCGCGTAGTCGGACGAATCCAGCCTTGCCAGCACGGTCCCGGTCTTCACCCATTGCCCCTCGTCAAAAGGGAGCTCGACGATCCGTGACTGCACGGTCTTGAAGCTGACGACGCTTTCATGCGCCTCGATGTTTCCGGACACGACGAGCGCCTCCGCGTCGGCCGAAGGGTGGATCCACGCGCGAATAGGCGCCGCGAACCAGTAGGCGGCGACGCAGCCCAGTCCGACAACGATGAAGATGGCGAGTATCGCCCCTCGTCTGCGCGTCGTCACGTTGGATGAATCTCGATGGAATTGCCTTTTGACCGGAAACACCATTGGTGAAAACGAAATTGCCGGCGTTGACGCGCCTCAATCGGACTTCGCGTTGAATTTTTTGTGATATCGCGATCGGCCTCGCTCAAGGCGCGCTCCTTGCGAAAGCCGCGGGCGCCGGCGTCGCGGCGACGAGGTTGACCCACATCAAGGCGTTGCGACGGGTTGATCGCTACCGTTTTTTTTAGAGGGCAAGTGGGTCGCCGTCGCGGTTTTCCGGGCTGATGCGATGAATGGAGAAGATCGTCCCTTTCGCATGGGGAAGCAAGAGCCCGGTCGCGGGGACGGCGCCTCGCCCTCTTTGCGGCGGGACGAGCAGTCCGGGTTGTCCCGGCGTTCGTTTCTCGAATTCTCCACCCTGACCGCGGCGCAAGCCGCCATGGCCGGCGTCGTCCGAGCAACCGAGAGCGAGAGCGCGATGGCGCAGGATGCGAATTCCGCGATGGCGCAGCTGGACGCGATTTCGATCGCGCTTGATGTCAATGGCGTCGAGCGATCGTTGCGGGTCGAGCCGCGCGCGACACTGGCCGAGGCGCTGCGCGGTCCGCTGGGTCTGACGGGCCTCAAGATCGGGTGCAATCGCGGCGCTTGCTCCGCCTGCACGGTGTGGCTCGACGGCGCGCCCATCTGCTCCTGCATGACGCTGGCGATCGAGGTCGGCGCGCGCAAGGTCACGACGATCGAAGGGCTCGCGCGCGCCGACGCGCTCCACGCGGTCCAGACCGCCTTTATCGCCCATGACGCGGTGCAGTGCGGATTCTGCACGCCCGGCCTGATCATGAGCTGCGCGGCGCTGCTGGAGCGAAATCCCGACCCGACCGCCGAGGATGTCGAATTGGCGATCGCCGGGCATTTTTGCCGATGCGGAACCTATCCGCATGTCGTCGCCGCGACGCTCGCGGCGGCCAAAGCGCGAGGGGACTGACGATGGCCGGCGATTCCGGGCTGCGCGTCGAAAAATTTCCGAGCGGGATCGCGAGCGTCGGGCTCGGCGAAATCGAGCGGCGGATTCCGGTGGACGAACCGCCGGCGCTCGGCCCCAACGCCGAGCTCCTCGTGATCGGCAAGCCGATCCCGCGACAGGACGCCCGCGGCAAGGTCACCGGCGCGACGCGCTTCACCGTCGATGTCGTCCTTCCCGGCATGCTCTATGGCCGAATCCTGCGCTCAGCCTCGCCGCACGCGAGAATTCGCGCCCTCGATCTGACCGTCGCCGCGCGCCATCCCGACGTCCGCGCCGCAGTGGCGATCGCCCGACCGGGACATCCTCTAACCGGCGTCGCGCGCTATGTCGGCGCGCCGGTCGCCGCGATCGCCGCGACTTCGATGGCCGCGGCGCAAGAGGCGATGGCGCTGATCCGGGTCGACTACCAGCCGCTGCCTTTCGTCGTCGACATGGATGCGGCCAGAGCGCAGAACGCCCCGATCGTTCACGACGAAGCCTCCGCGCCCGATGGCCATCCCTCGGGCTGGCCTTCGCCGGCGGGCCTGCCGATCGAAGGCAACGTGCGCGGCCCCGCGGCCTCCAGCCGCGGCGACGCCGCGCAGGGCTTCGCCGACGCCGAAATCGTCGTCGAGGGCGAATATCGCACGCAGACGCAGACCCATTGCTGCCTCGAGCCGCACGCGATCGTCGCCAATTGGGCGGCGGACGGCCTCACCGTCTATATGTCGACCCAATTTACCGCCGGGGTCCGCGAGGAGCTTGCGGAGGAGTTCAGCCTGCCGCTCGAGCGCGTGCGCGTCATCGTCGATGGCATGGGCGGCGGCTTCGGCTCGAAGTCGTCGCTCGGCGTCTACGGACGCGTCGCGGTCGCCCTGTCGCGACAGGCCAAGGCGCCGGTGCGCATCTGCCTCGAACGGCGCGAGGAACAAATGGACGCCGGCAACCGGCCGGAAACCCGGCAGCGTCTGCGCATTGGCGCGCGCCGCGACGGAACGCTGACGGCGATCTCGCTGCAAAGCTATGGCTCCGCCGGCGTGACGGTCGGCGGCGGCGTCGGGAATTTCGCGCAAGGACTCTACGCCTGCCCCAACTTCGAGTCCGCGCAGTACGACGTCTTCATCAACGCGGGGCCGGGATGCGCGATGCGCGGCCCCGGCAATACGCCGGGGGCGTTCGCGATGGAGCAGGCGATCGACGAACTCGCCGAACGCCTCGGCATGGATCCGCTCGCGCTGCGCGACCGCATCGACCCGAGCCCCGTGCGGCGCGAGGAACGCCGGCTCGGCGCGCTGCAGTTCGGCTGGGAGCGGCGGCGCGCGGCCGGCGCCGATCCGGGACCGGTCAAGCGCGGCCTCGGCGTCGCCCAATCGTTGTGGGGCGCCAATGTCCAAACGCGTTCGTCCTGCGAAGTGCGGGTCAATCGCGACGGCGCGATCGAGGTCTTGTCGGGCGTGCAGGACATCGGAACCGGCACCGGCACGGTGATGGCGCAGACCGTCGCCGAGGTCCTCGGTTTGCGGCCCGAGGACATTGTCGTGCGCATTGGCGACACCGCCTTTCCGCCCGGACCGCCCTCATACGGCAGCCGCGCCACGGCCTCGATCACGCCGCCGGCGCGCGTCGCCGCGTGGCGTGTGTTGCAAGCCTTGTTGCGCGAGGCGGCGCTAATCCTGAACGCCGGCGCCGACGATCTCGTCGCGCGCGATGGGCGCATCGCGGTTCGCGGCGAGCCGAGCCGAAGCCTCGGCTTCCGCGAGGTCGCGATGCGCATGAGCGTCGATCGGATCAGCGCCACCGCTTCGCGAAGCGACGATTACGGCGGGTTCCGACGGCGCATGCCGGACGCCGCGATCGCCGACCAGGATCTCGGCGGCGTGCAGTTCGCCGAAGTGGCGGTCGACACGGAAACGGGCATCGTGCGCGTCGAGCGCGTCGTCGCGGCGCAAGACTGCGGCCGGCCGATGAACCCGCTGCTGATCGAGAGCCAGGTGCAGGGCGGCGTCATCATGGGCCTTTCCTACGCCTTGTACGAAGAGCGCATTCTCGATTCCGCGAGCGGCCGGATGGTCAACGCCAATCTCGAGGAATACAAGCTCGCCGGTCCACGCGAGACGCCGGCGATCGAAGTCGTGTTGCTGGAGAACTATCGCGCCAACAGCGCCACCGACGCCTACGGCATCGCCGAGCCGTCCAACATCGCGACCGCGCCCGCCATCGCCAATGCGATTTATAACGCGATCGGCGTCCGCCTTCGCGCCTTGCCGATGACGCCGGCGGCGATCCTTCAGGCGCTCGGCAAGATCGAGAGGCGGAGTTGAGGCGATGAAAAACTTCGCATGGGCGCTTGCGCGATCCCCCGCCGACGCCGCCGCGGCGGCCTCCAGCCTTGTAGCCGACGCGATGATCGCCCCCATCGACGCGCAGGCTTCGATCGTCAAAGCCGGCGGCGTCGACGTCATCGACCTGATGAAAGAAGGCCTGCTCGCTCCGGCGAGGGTGATTGGCTTGCGAGACGCGCCCGGCCTCGACGCGATCGAGGGCGGCGCGGACGGCTCTTTGCGCATCGGCGCCATGGTCACGCTGAGCCGGCTCGCCGAGCACGTCGGGGCGCGCCGGAGCTTCCCCGCGCTGACCGACGCCGTCGCGAGCTCCGCGAGTCCGCAACTCCGCAATGTCGCGACGTTGGGCGGCAACCTGCTGCAGCGGCCGCGCTGCTGGTATTTCCGCTCCGCGGAATATCGTTGCCTGCGCAAGGGCGGCGGGCATTGCTTCGCGATCTTCGGGGAGAACCGATATCACGCGATTTTCGACAATCGGCTTTGCGCCATCGTCCACCCCTCGACGCCGGCGACGGCGCTCGTCGCGCTCGGCGCTTGGATCGAACTCGTCGACGCCGAGGGCGGCAAGCGCGAAGTTCGGCTCGAGGATTTTCTCATCTCCCCGGATCGGGATGTGCAGCGCGAGAACGACTTGAGGCCGCACGAAATCCTCGCCGCGATCAAACTGCCGGCTTTGCCGGCGAGCGCGCGCATGGCGCATGTGAAGATCGCCGAGAAGGCGTCCTTCGATTGGCCGCTCGCCGACGTCGCCGCGCTCATCGACCTGGGCCCGGACGGGCGATGCGCGAGCGCTTCGATCGTGCTCGGCGCGGCGGCGCCGACGCCGCGCCGCGCGAAGTCCGCCGAAGGCGTTCTCGTCGGCCAGCGCATCGACGAGAACGCGGCCAGGGCGGCCGGACGGGCCGCGATCGACGGCGCGGCGCCGCTCCCCGACAACGCCTACAAGCTGCCGCTGTTCGAGACGGCCGTCCGCCGCGCGATTCTCAAGGCCATCGCCATCGGATGAGGGATGAACGGGACGAAATCGGGGCTTGGGGCCGGAGGAGTGACGATGATGACGCGACGTGAAATCAACGCCGGAATTCTCGCCGGCGCCGCTTTCGCCGCGGCGGCCGGCGTAGCGGCCGCGCAGGAGCCGACCGCGCTGAAACTGCCGCAGCCGCGCAAGACGGGCGGCATGCCCCTGTTCGACGCGATCGCGCGGCGCCATTCGACGCGCGAATATTCCGATCGGACTCTGCCGCAGCAAGCCCTGTCGGATTTGCTGTGGGCCGCTTTCGGCGTCAATCGTCCCGACGGCGGCCGCACGGCCCCCTATGCGCGCCACATCATCATGATCGACGTCTATATCGCAACGGCCGACGGCGTCTGGCTCTACGAACCCACCGCCCATGTCCTCCTGCCGCATATGAAGGACGACATCCGCGCCGCGACCGGGGAGCAGGATTTTGTCGGGCATGCCGCGCTGGACCTCGTCTATGTCGGGCATGGCGAGCGCATGGGCGACGTTCCGCCGCAAGAGCGCATCTTCAACGCCTCGGTCGACGCCGGGTTCATCGGCCAGAACGTCTATCTCTTCTGCGCTTCGGAGGGCTTGGCGACCGTCTTTCGCGGGGCGCTCGATGCTTCCAAGCTCGCTCGGATCATGAAGCTGCCGAGCGAGCAGTTCGTCACATACGCGCAAACGGTCGGATACCCCGTCTGAGCCAGCCCGTAGGAGCGCCCAATGAGGAAAATCGCCCTCGAAGAGCATTTCACCCGGCCCGAAATGTCGGCCTATGCGCAGTACGGGGGGTCGAGCCGGGGTTCGCCGGTTTTCGAGGGCTTTCAGGAACGATTGCTCGATTTCGGCGAAATGCGGCTCGAGGCGATGGACCGGGCCGGCATCGATCTCGCCGTGCTTTCTGTGACGACGCCGGGCGTGCAGGCGGAGCCCGATACGAATGTCGCGATCAAGCGCGCCCGCATCGAAAACGACTTCCTCGCGCGCGAGATCACCAAACATCCCACGCGTTACGCCGGCTTCGCTCATCTGCCGCTGCAGGACGCGGCGGCGGCGGCCGATGAACTTTCGCGCTGCGTCGAACAGCTCGAATTCAAAGGCGCCATGGTCAACGGCCACACCAACGGCCGCTATCTCGACGAGAGGAGCTACGATCCGTTCTGGGAGCGGGTCGAGGCGCTCGGCGTCCCCATCTATCTGCATCCCCGCGACCCCTTCGACGCGCCCCATATGTTCACGGGCCATCGCGAGCTCTCGGGCGCGACTTGGGTCTGGACGGTGGAGACCGCGACGCATGCGCTGCGCCTGGTGTTCGGCGGCGTGTTCGATCGCTATCCCAAGGCGAAGCTGATCCTCGGCCATATGGGCGAGACCCTGCCCTATCTGTTGTGGCGGCTCGACAGCCGCTGGCGCGTTCAAGCCGGAAGCGAGCCGATCGAGCGGGCGCCCTCGCGGATCATACGCGATAACATTTTCGTTACGACGACCGGCGTTTGTTCTCACGCTTCGCTGCTTTGCGCGCTTTCGGCGCTCGGCGAAGACAGCGTGATGTTCTCCGTCGACTACCCCTACGAGGATTGCGAGGTCGCGGCGAAGTTCATCGATTCGGCGCCCGTTTCCGACGAAGTGCGCGCCAAGGTCTGCCACGGCACGGCCCGACGCGTGTTGCGCTTGTAGCGCAAGCTCTCGCCGGATCCGCCGCGAGGTGCGAAGCAGCGTAGGCGCCGATAGACAAAATGACGCGAGCGCTGCAATCTAACGCGTAAGGCGGCGCGAAAACGCCAAGCGGAATCCGAAATGACTTGGGGGCGAACATGAAGCGTCATTACCTCGGCCTTGCGCTGCTTCTGGCGCCCTTGATCGCGACGCCGGCGCTGAGCCAGCCGGTCGCGGACGCAAAGCCCTATGTTCCCGATCTCGGCGATTTCATGGGCGACTCGCAGCTCCGCCACTTCAAGCTCTGGTTCGCCGGCCGATCGCAGAACTGGGAATTGGCCCTTTACGAAATCGAACAGATTCGCAAGAGCTTCGAAAACGCCGCGATTTACTATCCCAAATCGGGCGACGCCGATAACGCGGGATTGATCAAGAGCGAAGGCTACGCGCCTTTGGACGCGGTGAAATCCGCCGTCGAGGCGCGCAGCAGCGCAAGATTCGGCGTCGAATTCGACAAGCTCACCCGGGCTTGCAACCAATGCCATCGCGAGACGCATTTCGGCTTCATCCAGGTGCAGGTGCCGACCGCCTCGCCGTTCAGCAACCAAACCTTCGTCCCGCCGCCGAAGTGAGCCGCGAGGCCCGCGGTTGGCGCGACAGCGGCGACGCCGCGCCGCTGCGCGAACTTACCGATCGTTGATGCAAATCAGTCGCCGCCGATCCAGTTGCCGTAAATAGATCAAGAGCGGATCTTTCGGAACTGGCGGAAATGAACGAAAGAGTCGAAGTGCAGCCCGCCGCGGACGCGCCTTCGCCGCCGCCCGCGATGACGCCGGCGACGGCGCCGGCAACGACGGTGATGGCGACGACGCGGGCGCCGGCGTCGCGTCGCAGATGGTGGCTCGGCGCATTGATTTTGCTCCTCGTTGCGATCGGCGCAGGAGCGGCCTGGTATAGCCTGCGGCCGGCGCCGCCGCCGCGCTACGTGACCCAGCCGGTGACGCGCGGAACCGTGGCGCGGACGGTGACCGCGACCGGGACCGTCAATCCCATCCTGACGATCATCGTCGGAAGCTACGTGTCCGGCGTCATTCAGACATTGTCTTGCGATTTCAATACGCAGGTCAAAACCGGACAAATCTGCGCCAAGATCGATCCGCGTCCCTACCAGGCCGTGGTCGAGGAGGCGACCGCCAACCTCGCGCTGGCCAACGCGCAGCTCGCGAAGGACAAGGCGAACCTCGCCTACACCGATCTCAACAATCAGCGCAATCAGCAATTGCTCAAACAGGACTCGGTGTCGAAGGACGCGGCGGACCAGGCCAAGAACGCTTACGATCAGGCCCAGGCGCAGGTCGGCGTCGACACGGCGAGCATCCAGCAGTTCCAGGCCACGCTCGAGGCCGCGAAGCTCAATCTCGGCTACACCGACATCATCGCGCCGGTCGACGGCATCGTCGTGTCGCGCAACGTCACGCAGGGGCAGACGGTCGCTTCCAGCCTGCAGACGCCGACGCTGTTCCTCATCGCCACCGAGCTCAAGACGATGCAGGTCGACACCAATGTCAGCGAAAGCGACGTCGGCGGCGTCAAGGCGGGGAACAAGGCGACCTTCACCGTCGACGCCTATCCCAAGCGCGTGTTCAACGGAAGCGTGACCCAGGTCCGCGTCAACCCCCAGACGGTGCAGAACGTCGTCACCTACGACGCCGTCGTCAGCGCGACCAACGACGACCTCGCGCTGTTTCCCGGCATGACGGCCGCGACGAACATCATCGTCGACCAGCGGCTCGATGCGCTACGCGTCCCCGATCAGGCGCTTCGCTATGTCCCCGGCGGCCTTCCAAGAGCCGGGACGAGCGAGGTCGCCGGGGCGAGCCAAACCGGGCGCGTCTGGGCGCTGCGCGACGGCAAGGCCGTACCGATCGACGTCACCACGGGCCTCGACGACGACAGTTTCACCGAAATCGTCAAGGGCGACCTCAGCGCCAGCGACGCCGTCATCGTCTCCGAGGAGCGCGGCTCGAGCGGCGCCCAATCGGGAACGCCCCTGCCGCGCTTTTAAAGGCGCGGCGGGCGCCAAAAAAGGTTCGGCGATGCCGGAAGAAATTCTCAAAATCGAAAATGTGACGCGGACGTTCATCGTCGGCGACACGCGGTTGCAGGCGCTCAAGGGCGTCAGCCTGTCGATCGAGCGCGGCGAATTCGTCGCCATCATGGGCTCGTCGGGATCGGGCAAGTCGACGCTGATGGCGATCCTGGGCTGCCTCGATCGCCCGACCAGCGGGCGGTACTTCCTCGATGGGGTCGACGTCGCGGGGCTCAAGGAGCCGGAACTCGCCGGCATCCGCGGTTCGCGCCTCGGCTTCGTCTTCCAGAGCTTCAATCTCCTCGCGCGGACGAGCGCGGTCGATAATGTCGGCCTTCCCCTCTATTACGCGGCGACGGGACCGGTGAGTCGCAAGGCGCGCGTCGAACGGGCGCGCCGAGCGCTGGAGCTGCTGGGCCTCGGCGATCGCGAGCGCAACACCCCAGCCCAGCTTTCGGGCGGCCAGCAACAGCGCGTCGCCATCGCGCGCGCCCTGATCAACTCGCCGAGCCTGCTTCTGGCGGATGAGCCCACCGGCAATCTCGACACGCGCACATCGCACGAAATCATGGAAACGCTCGTAGCGCTCAACCGCGAGCAGGGCGTGACCATCGTCGTCGTCACTCACGAACCCGACATCGCCGCCTATGCCGATCGCGTCGTCACGATGCGCGACGGCCTCATCGTCTCCGACGAGCGCCCCGCCAAGGCGACGCCTTCGCCGTCGGCGCGGAAGCGCGAACAAGGCGCCGGGAGCGCGGCGCAGTTTCGTCCCGTGGCGGCGAGCGAGGCCGCGATTCCCGCCGGACGGTTCTGGGCGTTCGGCCTGATGATCCTCGCCGCCGCGGCGCAAGCGATCGGGCGCAACGTGATGCGCTCCGCGCTCACCATGCTCGGCGTCTTCATCGGCGTCGCCGCGCTGATCGTCATGGTCGCCGTCGGCCAGGGCGCCAATGACGCGGTGCGCAAGCAGATCGAGACTCTGGGAACCAATGTGGTCGTGATCCTGCCGGGCGCGGTCGTCACCGGGGGCATGCGCGGCGGCTTCGGCAGCGCCAGCACGCTCACGGTCGACGACGCGCACGCGATCCGGCGCGAGGACACGGCGGTCGCGGCGGTCGGCTATCTCATCCGCCAACAAGGGCAGACGCTCTATTCCAACCAGAACTGGACGACGACGATCCAGGGCGTCAGCGCCAATTACCCGCCGATCACCAATTGGCAAATCGCGGCGGGCCGGGGACTGACCCGGGACGACGAGAGCAAGGCCGATCTGGTCGTGGTGCTCGGCCAAACCGTCTACCGCCAGTTGTTCCCTGGAGGCGAGAACCCGCTGGGCGCTTTCATCCAGGTGCGCAGCGTGCCGCTGCGCGTCGTCGGCGTCCTCGTCGCCAAGGGCCAGTCCTCCTTCGGCCAGGATCAGGACGATCTCGTCATGGTGCCGTTTTCGACCGCCGAACGGAAGGTGCTCGGCGTCGCCGCGCCCACGCAAACGCAGACGCAGAACAACTGGCCCTATTTGCCGCCGCCCAACCCCTACAATCTGACGCCGCGCCTGACCGGCTACGCCAACATGGTCTACGTCCAGGCGGTGAGCCAGGAGCGCGTGCCGGCGGCGATCAACGAGGCGACGCAGACGCTGACGCGCCGCCATCGCATCAAGCCGGGCCAGATCTTGGACTTTAGCGTGCGCAATCTCAGCCAGTTCGCCGAGACGGCGGAGAGCAGCAGCCGGATCATGGCGCTGCTGCTGGCCTCCGTGGCTTCGATATCGCTGCTGGTCGGCGGCATCGGCATCATGAACATTCTGCTCGTCTCGGTCACGGAACGCACGCGCGAGATCGGCCTGAGAATGGCGATCGGCGCGCGGCGGCTGCATGTGCTGCTGCAATTCCTCGCCGAGGCGATATTCCTCAGCGTGAGCGGCGGCGTCGCCGGGATCGTAACGGGCGTCGCGGTCGCCGCCGGGATATCTTTGATCCTCGGCTGGCCGGCGCCGATCTCCTTCGCCGCGATCGTCGGCGGATTCCTGTTCTCCGCCGCGGTCGGCATATTCTTCGGCTTCTATCCCGCGCGAAAGGCCGCCAATCTCGATCCGATCGAGGCGCTGCGTTACGAGTGACGCGGCGGCGGATCGCCGCCGCCCACCGTCAGTCGCCGGCGCGCAGCGTCATCGAGGCGACGCCGGCGGCGAGGGCGACGCCGGACTGCACTTCGACGGACAAAGGCTGCAGCGTGAACGAGCGCTCGAAGCCGCCGACCAGCGCGTTGGCGCCGAGCCCGGCGCCAACGGTGACCGAGGCGTCCGCCCCGACATAGTCGCCCGCCAGCGCCCCGCGCCGCGGGCCGGCGGTCGGCGCGAACACGCCCCACGCAAGGACGCCCCGGCCGGTCTGACCGATATCGAGGCCGAATTTCCGGATCGTGCCGTAATAGCGTTCCCTGAATCCCCGCGACGACGTGTAGACGCATCGCATTTCCTTGGCCGAGGTGATGATCATTCCCAGCCCGGCGGCGACGTCGCAGCGCAACGTGCCGACTTTCACGTTGGACTGGGCCAGCGCGGGTTGCGCGAGGGCGGATAGGGCGGCGATTGCGATCGCAAATGCCGGGGCGCGAAAATTCATCTGGCTCTCCTGTCGCCGAGTGCATACGTCCGTTCGCTCGCGCGGACAGTCTCGGATGCGCCATTCATTCAAGAGATCGGCGCCGGGGGCCATGATTTGGATCAAAGCGCGAATTGGCGTCGCCAAGCGCGGCGGTCCGCCGGCGCCGCCGCAGGCAAACGACGTTCGAGGCGATCCGCCGCGAGCGCTGCGGCGCCAAATAAATTCCAAGCTCGTATTGACGCCGATCAAGGTCATTCAGCGTCGAATCGTGCATCAAAATAATATCGATCGTGGCTTGCAAACTAACGCCTCGACGCCAGCCAACGAAATCGGTTGAAGACAAAGCGTCGTCGTCGTTGCATGAAGGAGGCGCAGATGCGCATGTCATTGCTGAAAGCCGTCGGCTTTTCGATTACGGCGCTTGTCCTCGGCGGCGCGCTCGCCATCACGCCGGCCTTCGCCAAGGGAGGGCTCGGCGGCGGCGGGCCAAGCTTTACAGGCGGGGGTAAGTCTACGGGCCCCTCTTGGTCCGGGGGTTCCTCCTGGTCTGGGAGTCATCCCTGGTCTGGGGGCCCCCCTTCGTCCGGAAGCTTCGCGCCCAGCGGAAAGGCCGTTCCGTTCACTAGCCCCTCCTGGTCCGGCGGGCCCAAGCACTATCAGCACTATACGAGGGGCCGGCGCTATCCTCGAGGATGGGGCGGCGGGGTGATCGGCCCCTATCTCTGCGACGATTACGACTACGATTGCGACAACGGCTACTATGATAACGGCTACTATTATAACGACAGCGACTGCTGGGTCTCTCGCCGCGTCTACAATCAGAAAGGCAAGTTCGTGGGGTGGCGGCAGGTTTACATATGCCAGGACGGACAGTAGGTCGCGAATTGGCGCCCGGGCGCGGATTTCAGGCCGCTCCGCGCCCTTCCGCGCCCGGCGGGCGCGCAAGGGCGATCAGCGTGTCGACCACGGCGTAGTCCTGATAGCCGCAACGCGCCAACGGCTGCGCCGCAGCGGTGTCGAAGCGGCCTTCGCGGATGTATGCGTCGTCGATATGGAACGCGACGACCTCGCCGACGACGAGGTAATTGTCGAGCGCCTCGCCGCGATGGTTTTTCAGCGTCACGATTTCGACGACCTTGCATTCCATCGCCGCGTGGCATTCGGCGACGCGCGGCGCTCTTACGAGCCGGCAGGGCGCCATCGTCAGCCCCGCATGTTCGAATTCGCTTTGCCCGCGCGGCAAGGGCGCGGAAGTCGCGCTCATCGCCTGCATGAGATCGCGGCTCGCGAGATTGGCGACGAACTCGCCGCTCTCGCGCGCGAAAGACGCGGAGTCCTTCAGCCCATCGCTGGAGAAGCCGACGATCGGGGGCGCGGAGGAAAACGCGTTGAAAAAGCTGTAGGGCGCCAGATTGATCCGTCCGTCGGCGCCGCGCGTCGAAATCCAACCGATCGGGCGCGGCGCGACGATCGCCTTGAAGGGGTCGTGGGGCAACAGGCTCTTGTCGCGTTGGCGGGTCTCATAGAACATGGCGAACTCCCATCAGGCCGTGAAGACCGTCACGATTTCGGAAAGCTTGGGCCGCGGACGATCCTCCATGACGAGTTTCGGCCGCCCGATGTGGATGAATCCGGCGATGCGCTCATGCTCGGCAAGGCCGATCGCCACGCCAAAACGCCGATCGTAGGCGCACCATTCCGTGACCCAGCCCGCGACGAAACCGAGCGCATTGGCGGCGATCACCAGATTCATGCAGGAAGCTCCCGCGGAAAGCGCTTGCTCCCATTCGGGGATCTTCACATGCGGCGCGGCGCGGGAGACGACCGCGACGACGAGCGGCGCGTGGGAAAAGCGCATCCGCTCGGCCGAGCGGCTGGGCTCGTCGAGAGCGGGATTGTCGGCGAGCTTGAGCTCGAGCGCGATGCGCCCGGCCCGGTCGCGCGCGGCGCCCTCGAACAGGATGAACCGCCAGGGCGCGAGCTTGCCGTGATCGGGCACGCGCGAGGCGATCGTCAGCAAGGTCTCGATTTCGGCGGCGCTCGGGCCGGGACCGGTCATGTTCGGCGGGGCGAGCGAGCGGCGGCGCTCGAGCAAGGCAATGGTTTCGTTCATGGCTCTCATTGGTTCCGATGCGGCTTGGCCGCACAAGGCGGCGCGGCCCCTCAATGCCGAGATTCCCGCGCCGAGTAAATCGCCTTCGAACCGCCCCATTGTCCCGGCACGAGCCGGAGCCGGCGCTAAGCAGGATTGACCGGCGCCCTCGATCGCGGCAAGGCATTTCGCGCATGGTTCGGTTCGTTCTTTCCCTCGCGCTGGCGCTCTCGGCCTTCGCCGGTTCTTGCGCCTCCAGCATGGCGCAGACCCCGACGCCCGATTCGAGCCAGGGAACGTTGCGGCTGTGGGCGGCGCTGGGCGGCTCCGCCACGCCGCTGACGGGCGGCCTGCGCTGGCGGGTGTTCGCCGCCCGCCCCGACTTCGACGGCTCCCATCCGCTCGTCGTCGAATCGTACGAGCCGCAGCCGACCCTGTCGGTGCCGCCCGGCGACTATGTCGTTCATGTCGCCCTTGGCCTCGCCAGCGCCGCCAAGCGCGTGTCGGTGACGCAGGAGGTCAAGAGCGAGCGGCTGACGCTCAACGCCGGGGCCTTGCGCATCACGGGAACCCTGGGCGGCGCGCCGATCGACCCTTCGAAGCTTTCGCTCGCCATCTATGTCCCCGAACGCAACAATCCCGAGGCCAAGCTGGTCTATCCCAAGGCGCGGGCCGGCGAAATCATCGGCCTGCCCGAAGGGGCCTACCACATCGTCTCGACTTTTCTCGATACGGTCGGCGTCGGTTCGGTCGGCGTCGGCAAGCCCGGCGGCGGCGCGCCCAGCGCCCCGACGCCGACCAATTCCATCGTCGCCGCCGACATCAAGGTGGTCTCCGGCAAGCTCGTCGACGTGACCTTGCGCCATCGCTGCGCGACCGTGACCATCAAGCTCGTCAACGCCGCCGGCGCGGAAGCGCTGGCCAACAGCAGTTTCACCGTGCTCACCCCCGGCGGCGACCTCATCCGCGAGCTGATCGGCGCTTTTCCCTCGCTCGTCCTCGGCGAGGGCGAATATGTCGTCATCGCCCGGCACGACGCGAAGACCTATCAGGCGACCTTCCAGGTGCAATCGGGCCTGGACCGCGACGTGGAAGTTATTGCACAAGAGAGCGCCAAGCAGGAATAACGACATCATGCAAACGTTCTTCGTCGAAATCAAATGCGCGCTCGGACGCACCTACGAAGTGGCCAACGCCCTGGCCGAAGCCGAGATCGCCTCGGAGATCTACTCGATCGCCGGCGATTTCGACATTCTCGCCAAGTTCTATGTCGAACGCGACGTCGATATCGGCCATTTCGTCGGCCACAGGGTGCAGCTGATTCCCGGCATCGTCGACACGCGCACGATCATCACCTTCAAGGCGTTCTGAGCGCCGTCCCCGATCCCTAGCAAGAGCCCGCCATGCGCCTCGCCGTCTCTCTCGCCTTTACGCTCGTCGCCGGCGCCGCCCTCGCCGACGACGCGTCGTTCCTGTTCGACGCGCTGCAGAAGGGCCCCTATCGCATGGCCTGGGACAAATTGATGAAGGAGGTGCAGCCGACGCCGGATTGGCTGGTGCAATTCAACAAGAATTTCGACGGCGTCGCGGGCGAGTTCACGCCGATCACGATCGAGGGCAAGCCCTATCTGCTTTCGTTCGTGTGCAAGCCGCAGGATTGCGCAAACCGAAAGTTCGAGGTTCTGTTCGACGCCGACGGCGCCCATGCGTACGGCGCGCTCGGCGGACGCGACGACGAGCCGGCGTTCTTCGGCGCGCCGCCGCCGGCGTTGCACGACGCCCTCGCCAAGGCCGTCAAGGGTTAGAGCCCCTTCCCGGGTGAAGCGAAATCTGGGCTATGGTGCAGCGATGTCGCCGCCCAACTCGCTCCGCATAGTCCTTTGGATCACCCTCAGCTCCATCCTGCTCGGGGCGCTGTTCGCTCGCGCCGAGTATCAGTCGCTCGACGCCGCCGACGTCGCCAACGCCTATCTGCACGGCGCGCTGGTGGGCGGCCTGACCGGCGGCGCCCTCTCCACGATCGAGATTTTCTGGCTGCGTCGCGCCTCCGGCGCGTCCCTCCGCCACTTGCCGTTTCTCGTCTATCTCGGCCTTCGATCGCTTCTCTATATCGGCGTCTTCCTGCTGATCGAGGGCGCCGTGAACCAGCTGATGCCCAACTCCACCGGCGATATCGCCCCCATCACCCGCGCCGACATGATCTTCTCGATCGCGCTCAGCCTCGGCTTCAACCTGCTGTTCGGCGTCAACGCGCTGCTCGGCCCGGGCGTGCTGTTCGCCTTCGTCGCGGGGCGCTATCACCACCCGCGCGTCGAGGAGCGCGCGCTGTTGTTCATCGACATGCGCGCCTCCACCCCGATCGCCGAGCGCCTCGGCGAGCTGCGCTTCCTCGACTTCCTCAACCGCTTCATCACCGACCTGTCGCTCGCCATCGCCGAGGCGGGCGGCGAGATCCACAAATATGTCGGCGACGAGGTCATCGCCACCTGGAGGCTCGCCGCCGGCCGAAACGAGGCCCGCTGCGTGCGCGCCTGCTTTGCCGCCCTCGACCGCCTCGCTGCGCGCAGCCCCGCCTACATCAGCGAATTCGGCCTCAGCGCCGATTTCCGCGCCGCCCTTCACTGCGGTCCCGTGGTGGTGGGCGAACTCGGCTATTTCAAGATGGAGATCGCGCTGATCGGCGACGCCATGAACACCGCCGCGCGCATCGTGCAGGCCTGCCGCGACACCGATTGCCGCGTGCTCGCCTCGGCGGCGCTGCTGGAGAGGCTCGCCGCGCTGCCGGTCGGCGTCACGCGGCGCGCGCTCGGCCCGCTGCCGATGCGCGGCAAGGCGCACGCGATCGAGCTTTATGCGCTCGAGGCCGACTCCGAATTGCAGGGCGAACCCATCCGTTCGCATCCCGCTCAAGATTCGTCCCTGGCGACGCGATCCTCGTAGGGGCGCGCGATCCCCTGGGGATCGGCGATTTCGTAGCCGCCGTCGGGACGCTCGGCGACATAGCCGGGCCCGATCGGGACTTTGCCGTGCGCGCCCGGAATGTCGAGCACATAGGTCGGCAGCGCGAGGCCCGAGAGGCGGCGGCGCAACTCCCGCATCAAGGCCTGGCCCTCGGCGATGGTCGTGCGCAAATGCGCGGTGCCGGGCGCGAGATCGCCGTGATGGAGGTAATAGGGCTTGACGCGCGTCTCGACGAAGGCGCGCATCAGCGCCTCGAGCGTGTCGGCGTCGTCGTTGACCCCCCGGAGCAACACGCTCTGGCTCACCATCGCCGCGCCGCGATCGATCAGCCGTCGGCACGCCGCGCGCGCTTCGCGCGTCAATTCGCGGGGATGGTTGGCGTGCAGCGCGACAAAGACGGTCTTGTCATGGCCGCGCGTCAGCGCCTCGGCCATCGCCTTGGTCACGCGCTCGGGCGCCGCGACCGGCAGCCGCGTATGCCAGCGCAGAACCTTGACGTGCGGGATCGTGGCGAGGGCCCGCGTCGTCTCGGCGAGGCGGCGCGCCGAGAGCACGAGCGGATCGCCGCCGGTCAGCACCACCTCCCAGATTTCCGGGCGCGCGCGGATGTAATCGAGCGCGGCGGCGAAATCCGCTTCGCTCAACGCGCCAGCGCCCGGCCCGACCATCTCGCGCCGGAAACAGAAACGGCAATAGACCGCGCAGACTGAGACGAGCTTCAGCAGCACGCGGTCGCGATAGCGATGCACGACGCCCGCGAGGGGGCTCTTCATCGCGTCGCCGATCGGATCGGGGTCTTCGGCCGGATCGCGGATCAGTTCGCGCGCGTCGGGAACATATTGCCGCGCAATCGGATCGGCCGGATCGTTCCTATCGATCAGCCGCGCCACGGCGGGCGTGAGCGCGATCGCGTAGCGCGCGCCGATCGCCTCGAGCTCGCCGCGCCGCGAGGCCGCGACGAGGCCCGCCGCGACGAGATCGTCGGGCGACTTCAGCGTGCGCGCGGGCCGGCGGGTGTTCATGGCCGCTGTTTAGAGGCGCGGCGGGCGGAAGGAAAGGCGGGGTTCGGCGACATCGGCGTTTCGGCGAAACGCCGCGGCGCGGCAAGACGGTCGATGTCGACGGCCGACGGACGACAAGGCGTCCGTCAGCGAAATCATAATGAAATTGTCGTCCTCCGTCATCCCATAGCGACGGTCTTCATCGCTATTGCGCCGCAGGGGCGCGACGCTTTTCGAGGAAGCTCGGCGCGAAGCTCGCGAACCAGTCCAGGCTCGCGGGATTGGACATCGAGCCCCGGTTGACGACCTGGTCGAGAGCGTGACCGAGCAACAGCTTCTTGATAGGCACTTCCATCTTCTTGCCCGACAAGGTGCGCGGCACCTCGGGGATCTGCAGGATGGCGTTCGGCACATGCCGCGCCGAGAGGCCCGTGCGGATACGGGCCTCGATCGCGAGCCTCGAAGCGTCGTCGAGCGCATGCCCCGGCCGCAGCACCACGAATAGGGCCATGTGCGGGTCCTGACCGAGAAATTCCAGATCGACGACGAGGCTGTCGAGCACCTCGGGCAGAGATTCCACGATCGAATATATCTCGCTCGATCCCATACGGATGCCATGGCGATTGACGGTGGCGTCGGAGCGCCCATAGATGATGGCGCCGCCGCGCGCGGTGATCTTGATCCAGTCGCCGTGGCGCCACACGCCGGGGAACGCGTCGAAATAACTCTCGCGCAGACGCCGACCGTCGGCGTCGTTGAGAAGCCGCAGCGGCATCGACGGCATCGGCGCCGTGCAGACGAGTTCGCCCACCTCCTCGATCACCGGGCGGCCGGCGTCGTCATAGGCCTCGACCTTGGCGCCGAGGCAGCGGCACTGCATCTCGCCGGAATAAACGGGAAGAAGCGGGTTGCCGCCAACGAATACGCCCGCGAAATCCGTGCCGCCCGAGATGGGCACGATCCAGATGTCGCGTCGCACATTTTCGAGGATCCACTCATAAGCCTCGGCCGGCAGCGGCGAGCCGGTCGAGCCGAGGCCACGCAGACGTCCGAGATCGGCCTGCTGCGAGGGAACGACGCCGGCCTTCATGCAATTGATGAAGAAGGCGGCGCCGCAACCGAAGAATGTCGCTTTCGTCTCCTCGACGAAGCGCCAGATGCGGCCGAGATCGGGCGCCGCCGGGCTGCCGTCATAAAGCGCGATGGTGGCTCCGACCAGCAGGCCGCCGACCTGGCAGTTCCACATGATCCAGGCGCAGCTCGTGTACCAGTGGAAAACGTCGCCTGGCCCGATGTTGTTGTGCAGGGTGGCCGATTTCATCGCCTCGAGCACGACGCCGCCGTGCCCATGCACGATCGGCTTCGGCATGCCGGTCGTGCCCGAGGTGTAGACGATCCACAATGGGTGGTCGAACGGCACGGGCAGGATGTCGAGCGCAACGTCGTTCGTCGCGAGGTCTGAGAAATCGTGCGCCCGCGGAAAGCGCGCCCGATCCAGCGCGCCGGTCAGCGCCGGCGCGATGACGAGATTTTGCACGCTAGGCAGCCTGGCGGCGAGCGTGAGCACGGTCTGCGTGCGGTCGACGGTCTTGCCGTTGTAGACATAGCCGTCGACGGCGATGAGAACCTTGGGTTCGATCTGCCGGAAGCGTTCCTCCACCGCCACCTCGCCCGCATCGGGCGCGCAGAGCGACCAAGTGGCGCCGATGCTCGCAACGGCGAGGAAAGCGATCACGGTCTCCGGGACATTCGGCAGATACGCCGCGACGCGATCGCCAGGCTGGACGCCCATCTCGCGCAGCGCGGCGGCGAGGGAGGCGACGCGCCGCTCGAGCTCGCGCCAGCTCATCGCCTGCAGCGGCTTCGTCTCGCTGGCGTACAGGATCGCCGGGCGGTCATCCGAAGCGTGGCGAAACACCTGCGCCGCATAATTGAGGGCAGCGCCTGGAAACCATCTGGCGCCCGGCATATCGCGCGAAGCGAGAACAGCCGTCGGGGGCGTCGCGAAGCGAAGGTCGAAGAAATCGACGATGGATCGCCAGAATGCTTCGAGATCGTCGACCGACCAGCGCCACAGCGCCTCGTAATCGGCAAAGCGCAGGTTCCGCTCCCGTGCGAGCCAATCCATGTAGCGCTTGAGATGCGCCGTTTGCTTGAATTCGGCGTCCGGCTCCCAGAGGAGCGCGCCTTCCGCAAGAGCCGCCATGTCGAACCTCCCGAGCCCGCTGATGGGGCGAGCCACGAACCGACCCGCTCATGAGCCTCATGGCTTCGGTGAATGCACGGCTCGCCGTAGGGTCGGCGCCGATCTCCGCCTAGTCGCCGTCGATCCGATAATCCAAGCTACGGCTGATGGCAACAATGCCCGCGTCGAGGAATTGCAGGCGGCGGCGCCCACACGACCGGCCTGACCGCGTTCGTGCGCCGTGGCCGGCGTTTCGAGACGAGGAGCGCCTGTTCGAGGGTTCCGGCGGAGCGGCGATCCGTTTTGCGGTGGACGCCGGCCTTACGGCGAAGGCGCGCTGGATCGCCCCGCCCGCAAATCCCCAGTTCCAACCGGCCGCGCCGCTCGCCGCCGTCGAGGTTCGCGTCAGCGCCCGCGAAGCGGCGGACGAAGGCTTCGCATTCGCCTCGACTTGACCTTGACGGCGAGCGCGCCGATCGCATGTGCAAGACCGCGGCCGGACGCGCGAACGTAGGCTTGCATCCGAACGCGGAACCGAGACGTCCAATAGGCGAATGCGGGCATGTCGGCGTAACCCGGAGATCGACTATGCCGGATCATCTGGCTCTCCTCGGTCCATCTCGATGTCGACTCAGCCGCCAAGGCGCTGAACCTGCTCGAGCGCGTCTCGAAAAAGCGGGAATGGGTTTTCCCAGAGCGGCAGGCCCCGCTCGGATCTTGCAGCGAGGCGCCGATTCCGCGTGATCGCGCCTCGCTCTATCCGCGCGCGTTCACAGCGAGGCGGTCCGCGGCAATTTGGTGACGTTGGTTTGTTGCGGCGCCGGCGCCTCGCCGACCTCCGCCGCCGATGACGCCGCCGTCGCCTCGCGATGGGCCTCGCCGACCGTCGGCGAGGCGCGGCGCGCCTGCTGACGTTCGGCTCGCGAAGCCTCCAGCGCCCCGTCGGTCAGTTGGCGCTCGGCGCGCATGCGCACGATCTCGTCCTGGAGCGCGGCGGTGCGGCGCTCCACCTCTTCTTTCGCGCGCTGCCTGCCGCTCGCCATTTCCTCGACCCGGGCCGTCAGTTGCTCGATCGTTCGCGTCGCCGATTGCAGCGCCGCCTCTTTGGCCCTGACGCTGTCGGTCAGACCGTTGACCTGATCGACGAGGGCTCCCCGCATGCGCTCCGTGCCGGCGATGCGTTCATTGGCGGCGGCGAGATCGTCCTTCTGCGACCGCGCGCTCTTTTCGAGACCGTCGATTTGGATGCCGTTTTCCAGCAATCGGCGTTCCGCGGCGCGCAATTCCTCGATCTTTTCGCGCAACTGGCCGCGCGCCTGATCGAGAATCTTGTTCGTGACATCGACGCGTCCGCGCACGGCGGCGACGGTGTTGTTGAGCGTGGACGTTTCGGCGCGGCTGCGCTCGACGAACTCGAGATGCTTGGCGCGCAGGTTCGCGTGCGCGGCTTGCTCCTCCGACAGCGCTTGCTCCAGCGCGGCGATCCGATGCTTGCCCTGATCGACCAGCGATTCGTAATCGACGACGCGCGATTCGTAGTCCGCGATGCGCCTGTTGGCGGCGTCGAGGCTGCTCGACAGCGCTTGCGACGAGTCGCGGAACGTCGCGTTCTCCTGCGTGAGCAGCGCGCCCTGGTCGCTCGCCACCTTGAGCGAAAGCTCCAAGCTCGCCAAGCTTTGATCCTTGCTCGACAATTCGTCCTTCAGACGCCGAATCTCGTCGGCCTGGCCGCCGGTCTGGCGCGTCTCGATGTCGAGAAGGCGTTCGAGCCTGTCTTTCGTGGCGCTGCACTCGCGCAGTTCATGCTGCGTTTCGCTCAGCGCGACTTCGACGCGCTGGGCGCGCTGCCCCATTTCGCGATTTTCCCGCAGCAGCCCATTTCTCGCTTCCGCGACGAAGTCGCGTTCCTCGATCGCCGCCGCATGGCGCGCGCTCAACCCTTCATGCGCGTCCTCCAGGAAGGTGAGCTTGATTTTCATTTCGTGCAGGCGCGCCTTGGTCGCCTCGAATTCCGCCAGCAGTTCCGACATCGGCGACAGCAAGCCGTGGAATAGGCCCTTCACCTGATCCAGATGTTCAAATCCGTGCTCCACTTCCTCGATCTGCGCGCGCAGAGTCTCGTTCTGCATGCCGATTGATTCGAGCGACGCATTCGCCGGATAGCGCTGCGGCGCGACGCTGGCCGGGCCGAGCAGCGCGACCGAGCCTTGCCGCTCCGCCGAGTAGTCGGAGGGCTGAACGAAATTGACGACCTGATCCCAAAAGGTTCCCATTGCATCCCCCGTTCCGTGGCGACCTGATAAGGCCGGCTGAAAGGCTCATGAAACGCGAGCGATACACCAAGAGCTTCGACGCTTTGGCGCGACGGAAACACTCACGCTTCGCAGGGCGCGCAGCCTCCCGGCCAAACGCGGACGCCCGCTCTTTGGAGATATCCCACTCGCGACGAAGTCTTCGGTTGTTTCGAACTAATCAGCACAACTTATAGGTGTCAAGAATGACGATCCGATTAATCTGTGCACAAGCCCGAAGCCGTCCACGAAACGCAAAAAGTCCTTTAGATTCAATAGCGGAGATCGATCAAATGCGCGCCGTCGCCGGGCGGGCGAGCGTCTTCGCGCAGATTTGGCGCGCGGCTTTCGAGCCTCGCCACGCTGTCGCGTCCGGCGGCGATTCGCCTGGCGCTCAGGGGCCTGGTGCGGACGGCGGGGGTCGAACCCGCACAGCCCAGGGGCCGAAGGATTTTAAGTCCTTTGCGTCTACCAGTTTCGCCACGTCCGCGTCGCCGGCCCTTGTTTCACATTTTTGCGCGGAATTGAACCCGCGCGCTTCAGCCCGCGGCGTCCTTGGCGATCGGCGGCTGGAAGGCGAGGCCCATGTCCCAGGGGAAATAGATCCAGGTGTCCTGCGAAACCTCGGTGATGAAGGTGTCGACGAGCGGGCGCCCCAGGGGCTTGGCGTAGACGGTGGCGAAATGCGCCTTGGGCAGCATTTCGCGCACGACCTTGGCGGTCGCGCCGGTGTCGACGAGATCGTCGACGACGAGAATCTTCGCGCCGCCGCCGGACTTGGCGACCTCGGCGGCGATTGTCTTGAGCACGCGCAGGCCGCCCTGGTTCTTGTAGTCGTGGTAGGAGGCGATGCACACCGTCTCGATGACGCGCAGTTCGAGCTCGCGCGCGATGATCGCCGCCGGCACCAGGCCGCCGCGGGTGACCGCGACGATCGCCTCGAACGGTCCGGAAGCGGCGAGGCGCCAAGCGAGCGCGCGCGCGTCGCGGTGGAACTGGTCCCAGGAGACCGGAAAGGCTTTTTCGCGACCGTCGGACATGGCGGCTTCCCCACACGAGTCTCTGTTGGCGATCCCTGCATAGCAAGCCGCGCGAGCGCGGGCGAGCGCTCGCGGCGTCCGTCAACAGCTTTGACGGCCCCCGCCCGGACGGGCGCTCGAGGCGCGGCTTGGTCTACAGCGGCTTCGCGTCGGCCCTGATCTCGGCGAGCATCGCCTCGATCGCGCGGCGCGCCGCTGCGACTTTCTCGGCGTCCCGGCCGCGCACGACGATCTGGTTCCTGAACTTTCCGTCGGCGAAGGACGGATAGGAGCCGATGATCGTCTCGCCGTGGGCGGCGGCGATCTCGCCCAGCGCGTCGCCGTAGCGGCCCTCGGGAACCCCGCCCGCTTCGATCGTTTCGACGCTGAGCTTCACCCCCGTATCGAGGCCCTTGGCGGCGAAGTCCAACATCGCCTGCATGACGGAGGGCACGCCGGCCATCACGATGACATTGCCGATGCGAAAACCCGGCGCCTTGGAGATCGGATTTTCAACGAGCTCCGCGCCCGCGGGGATGCGCGCCATTCTGCGCCGCGCCGGCGTGAGCTCGCCGGGCTTGTAGCGCTCCATCATCATCGCGAGAATGCGCGGGTCTTCGTCGATGGTGACGCCGAAGGCCTTGGCGACGGCGTCGGCGGTGATGTCGTCGTGGGTCGGCCCGATGCCGCCCGTGGTGAAGACGTAGGTGTAGCGCGCGCGTAGCGCATCGAGCGCCGCGACGATCTCGGCCTCGACGTCGGGCACGACGCGCGCCTCGCGCAGGTCGATGCCCAGATTGGCCAGATAGTCCGCGATATAGCCGATGTTGCGGTCCTTGGTCCGTCCCGACAGGATTTCGTCGCCGATGACCAGGATCGCGGCGGTGATGATCTTATCGCTCATGAACTCGACTCCTCGCGATCGAGCTCATAGGCGACGTTCTCGACCGTGCGCAAGATCTCGCGATAGCCGAGCGCGCGCAAGCGCTCCTCGAGTTGCGCCCCGGCGCGCAACAGCGAAAATTCCATGATGATGAGACGCGGCCACAGCGCCGGCGGCGCTTCGCTCAAGAAGGGGTCGAGGACGATATCCTCGGCGCCCTCGATATCGAGCTTGATCGCGTCGATCTTGGCATAGCCTTCTTCGCGCGCCAGCGTCAGCAGCTTTTTGGCGCGCACGCGCATCTGTTCGACGCGCGCCTCGGCGCTGACGATGCGCACCGAGGTCTCGCCCTGATTGCTCGTGTTGACGAAAAGCGTGATCTCCCCGTCGATATCGGCGAGCGCGCAGGACACCGCCTTGACGTTGGCGAAGTCGCTCTGCTGGATGTTGTAGGCGAGCCTGTCGAAGAGTTCCGGCAGCGGCTCGACGGCGAGAATGCGCGCGCGCGGTCCTCCCAGTCCCGCGGCGTAGAGCGCATAGCCGCCGACGCTGGCGCCGACGTCGAGAAACACAAAATCGCCCTTCAGACGCTGCGCCAAAAGCGCGCGTTCCGGCGCGTCGAAATATTGCGGCGTGAACAACAGGCGCTTTTCCGAGACGTTGTGGTGGGGATTGAGGCGCATGCGCGCGCCCAACGAAACGATGTCGACCGGCCGGCCGCGCAGCGAGCGCATCGCGACGCTGCGCAGGAAGAAGGCCGTCCGCTTGCCGAACCAGCCCACGGAACAGCGGCGCGTCACGCGCAAGGCGAGCGCGCAAAAGCCGCCCGGCGCGAAATGGCCGAAGGGCGCGGACTCGACGACGCTGTTATTGGGCATTCGCGCTCGCCATGGACCTGTGAGCGGCCCCTCCTAGCACGGCCGGGCGTCGCTTCGCCAGCGCTAGCTCGCTTGCGGCCTTTCGCTTCCTCCGCGCGCTTCATGCGCGAGCCTCTCGCGCTCGGCGCGCACGCCGGCGCCGCCCGCGCGAACGCGCGCGACGATCTCCGGCCGCGCCGTTTCGGGCGACCCGGCGGCGAACGGCGGCTGAGGCGCGTATTCCAGATTCAGCTGGATCGCCTCCGCGACGTCGCGCCCCGCGAGTTCGGCGATGAGCGTCAGCGCGAAATCGATGCCCGCCGTGACCCCGCCTCCGGTCAACAGATCGCCGTCGCGAACGACGCGCGCTTCGATCGGAAGCGCGCCGAACGCCGCCAGGAGATCGTGCGAAGCCCAATGCGTCGTGGCGCGCTTGCCTCGCAGCAGCCCGGCGGCGCCGAGAACCAGCGCCCCCGTGCACACGGAGGTCACGAAGCGCGCGCCCTTCGCCAGCGCGCGGATGAAAGACAGGGTTTCCTCGTCGCGCATCAGCGCGTTGACGCCGACCCCGCCGGGAACGCAGATCACGTCGAGTTGCGGACAATCGGCGAAGGTCGCCGTCGGCGTGAGCGTCAACCCGGTCGAAGAGGTCACGCCCTCGCGGCTCTTGCCGACGAGATGAACCTTCGCCGCCGGCCAGCTCGCGAAGACTTCGTAGGGTCCCGTGAGGTCGAGCTGCTGCACGCCGGGAAAAACGAGCAAGCCGATCGCGATCGTCGTCATTCCCACTCGCCCCCGGTTGCAAGCTCGCATGCGCCGGCATGACAATCGCGCCGGGAATGGCCAAAATAGCAGAGGGCGCGCCGTTCGGCCAAACACGGCGCGCCGGACCAAAATTACCGCTCTATCTATGTTCAATTGCTCGACTTAGCGCGTCCGCCGGCGGACGAAGCCACGTTCATCGCGAGGCTTGGCGAGCGGTCGCGCCGCCCGAATCGCGACGCCCCGAGCTCTCCGGGAGCGCTTTTCGCATCGAGCCCCGCGATGCTTGTATTGCGCGGCCGCGAAGGCGTATTAAATGGAGGCTTGACCGGGCGCGGCGGCGCCCGAGCCCCTTTTCAAGGTTCTTCCCATGACGTTCGTCGATTCCGCGCTGCTGCAAGGCCGGCGCAACGGCCATATCAAGCTGCACGGACCCGAAGCGTTCGCGGCGATGCGCAAGGCCGGCGCGCTGACCGCGCAGGCGCTCGACCTTTTGGTCGAACGGGTGCGGCCGGGCGTCACCACGGCTGCGCTCGACAAATTCATTTACGAATTCGCCAGGGATCACGACGCCTATCCCGCGCCGCTCAACTATCGCGGCTATCGCAAGTCGATCTGCACCTCGATCAATCACGTCGTCTGCCACGGCATACCGGACGAGAAACCATTGCGTGAAGGCGACATCGTCAATATCGACGTCACGCTGATCGTCGAGGGCTGGCACGGCGACGCCAGCCGCATGTACGTGGCCGGCGAGGCGCCGCGGCGCGCGCAGAGGCTGATCGAAGTGACCTACGAATCGTTGTTGCGGGGCATCGCGGCGGTCAAGCCGGGCGCGACGACCGGCGACATCGGCTACGCCATCCAGAGCTACGCCGAGGGGGAGCGCTGCTCGGTGGTGCGCGACTTTTGCGGCCACGGGCTCGGCCGCCTGTTCCACGACGAACCGAATATTCTCCATGTCGGCCGGCGCGGCGAGGGCGTGCCCTTGCGTCCGGGCATGTTTTTCACCATCGAGCCGATGATCAATCTCGGCAGCCCCGGCGTCAAAGTCCTGTCCGACGGTTGGACCGCGGTGACGCGCGACCGCTCGCTCAGCGCGCAATTCGAGCACACCGTCGGCGTGACCGAGACGGGCGTGGAGATTTTCACGTCCTCGCCCGCCGGCCTCGAGCATCCCCCCTATTCGCGATGACGCCTGGCCAAGATCAGGCTGAACCGGCCCATTATCTCGGCCATCGCGAGAGATTGCGAAACCGCTTGCGCGAAGCCGGGCCGGAGGCGATCGCCGATTACGAACTCCTCGAACTCGTTCTCTTTCGGGCCATCCCGCGCCGCGACGTCAAACCGCTCGCCAAGGCGCTCATCGCGCGTTTCGGCTCCTTCGCCGAGGCGATCGCGGCGCCGGCGCCGCGGCTCGCCGAGGTCGAAGGCATGAGCGCCGGCGCGATCGGCGAATTCAAGATCGTCGAGGCGAGCGCCAAGCGCTTCGCCAAAGGCGTCGCGAGAAAGCGTCTGTCCATCGGCTCGTGGAGCGAAGTGGTCGACTATTGCCGCACCGCGATGGCCTTCGTCGAGCGCGAGGAGTTCCGCGTCCTCTTTCTCGACAAGAAGAACGGCCTCATCGCCGACGAGTCGCAGGGCATGGGCACGGTCGACCAGACGCCGGTCTATCCGCGCGAAGTCGTGCGCCGGGCGCTGGAGCTCGCGGCGACCGCGGTCATCCTCGTCCACAACCACCCCTCGGGCGATCCGACTCCGTCGACCCAGGACGTCAAGATGACGCTGGACATCATCGCCGTGGCCGCGCCGCTCGGCGTCACCGTGCACGACCATATCGTCATCGGCCGCCACGGCCACGCCTCCTTGCGCGGCCTGCGCCTCATCTGATCCGCGCCCGGCGAGTTCGCGCCGTCAGTGCAAGACCATCTCAGCCTGGACGGCTCGGATTTCCGCGGGCTGGATGAGTCGAACATGCGCGACGCGGACGGAATGGAGCGGTCCGTCGAGCGAGGCGCGCCAGAATTTGAGAAATTTCTTCAACTCGGGGAATTCCGGGGCGAGATCGTAATCCTGCCACACGTAGGTTTGCAGCAGCGACAAGTGATCGGGCAGACGATAGAGGATCTCGGCCGTCGTCAGGCTGAAGCCGTGCAGCTGACGGATGAAATCCTTGGACACGCGTGACGCCATGGCGCGACCCTCCTTTCCCAAGGCGGGGCGCGGCTCGTCCGGTTGCAAGGCGAGCGCGACCCGCCGATTCGATCATTGCACGCGCGAAAGCTTAACCGAGCCTTGCACGGCGCTTTTCAGCGTCGCAAATTCCGTGCCGCGGCGAGGTCGCCCGGCGTGTCGATGTCGAGCGTCACGCCGCCGCTTTCGACATCCACCTCGACGATGCGCTGGGGATCGGCTTCGCGCAGCAGCCGGCGCGCGCCCTCGTCGCCCTCGAGGCGCGCCAGCGCGGCAAACAGCGCGCGCGACAGCAGCACGGGATTGCCGCGCCGGCCGGCGTGGACCGGCGTCGCGGCGAGCGCGAGCGGGCGCGCCGCGAAGGCGCCGATCAGACGATCGAGCAGCGGCGCCTCGATCGCGGGCATGTCGCCGAGCAGGACGAGGGCGCCCGCGACGTGGGCAGGCAACGCCGCGACGCCGACCTTGAGCGACGAGGCCAGGCCGCTGGCGAAGTCCGCGTTATGGGCGAAGAGAAGCGGCAATCCCGCGAGCGCCGCTTCCACCGCCTCCCGCGCATGGCCGGTGACGACGACGACGGGGCGCGCGCGCGAGGCGAGCGCCGCCTCCGCCGCATGGCGCACCAGCGGCTTGCCGCCGAACTCGGCGACCAGCTTCGAGACTTCCTGGCCGCCTTCGGCGCGAAAGCGCGAGGACCGGCCCGCGGCGAGGACGACGGCGCCGATCTCACACATCGCCGAGGCGCGGCTGCGGGCGCGAAGCGATCTCCATCAGCAGCCCGCCGACGCCCATCGCCTCGATGTCGGCGCTGGCGATCGGCACGCCGGCGAGAATGCGGTAAAGCACCCAATCGAATCCGTTCTCCTTGGGCGACCGCGCGCAGCCGGGGGCGCCGACGATCGGCAGGTCGCCGCGCGCGGCCAGCAGCAGCAGATTGCCCGGATCGACCGGCATGCCGAAACGCTCGATCCGTCCGCCGAACGCCTCGATCGCAGCGGGAATGACGTCGCGCCGATCGGTGATCGCCGAGGCGCCGAAAATCACCAGCGCGTCGCCATCCGCCGCAAGCCGTTCGAGCGCGCGCGCGAGCGCAAGCGGCTCGTGCGCGACGCGCTCCTCGGCGACGATCTTCGCGCCGGCGGGGGCGAGGCGCGCCTCGAGCGCGCGTAGGGTCTTGGCGACGACGCTGGTCTTGAGGCCGGGCAGCAAAGTCGAGGCGACGGCGAAGCGCAGGGGGCGAAACGGCGCGATCGACACGGCGCCGCCCGCCGGCAAGGCGTCGCAGGCGGCCGCGAGCGCCTCGCCGGGCGCCGCGAAGGGAATGATCTTGACCGTCGCCGCCATGTCGCCCGCCGCGACGACGCGAAACGGCGCCAGCGTCGCCACGGTGATCGCCTCGTCGACGCCGTTGACGCGGAGAATCGCCTTCGCGTCGACGACGAGGAGGCCGGGCTCCAGCGCGAACAGATTGACGCGTCCGGTGAACGGCGGCTCCAGGCGCAAATGGGCGCCGGCGAGACGCTCGGCCAGACCTCTCGCCGCTTCGTCCTCGCCGACGTCGCCGGGCTCGAGCCGCGCCGCGACGATCTCCTCGACGCCCGCCGCGCTCAGCGCGCGGCGGCGCTCGGCGGTGACGATTTGCCCCTTCTTGAGCGTCAGCGAGCCGAGACGCAGCCCATGCGCAAGAATCGCGTTTTCGGCCTCGGCGACCGGGATCGCGCCGAATTTCACGACGCCGCTCCTTGAGCGCGCAGCGGCTTCTTGCGCAGCGCCGCGATGATCTCGCCCACGATCGAAACGGCGATTTCGGCCGGGCTCACCGCGCCGATGTCGAGGCCGATCGGCGCGTGAATGCGCGCCAGCGCCGCCTCGCCGAAGCCCTCGGCGCGCATCCGCTCGATCCGCTTGGCGTGGGTTTTGCGCGATCCGAGCGCGCCGATATAGAAGCAATCGGCTTTGAGCGCGCGAACGAGCGCGCGATCGTCGATCTTGGGATCGTGCGTCAACAGGCAGATCGCGGTGTAGCGGTCGAGCGGCGCGGCGGCGAGCGCTTCGTCCGGCCATTGCGCGACGAGCGGGACGTCGGGAAAGCGCTCCGGCGTCGCGAAGGCGGTGCGTGGATCGATGATCGAGGCGTCGAGCCCGGCGATCTTGGCGATCGGCGCCAGAGCCTGGGAAATATGCACCGCGCCGATCATCACCAGCCGCACCGGGGGAACCAGCACGGTGAGGAACCAGCTCTCGCCGGCGTGCTCGACGAGGCCGCTCCTGCCGGATCGCAGCGCCGCTTCGAGCGTCTCGGCGAGCGAATCGGCCTCGACCGCCTCCGCCGCGACGAAGCGCTGTTCGCCGTCGGAGAGCCGCGTGACCAGCGCGCCCGCGCGCCGCTCGCGCCGCGCCGCGTTCATCGCCTCGAGAATGTCCAGCCGCATCAGTCGACCCGCTCGACATAGACCTTGATGCGGCCGCCGCAGGAGAGGCCGACCCGCCACGCCGTCTCGTCGGCGACGCCGAACTCCAGCAATTTCGGCGCGCCGTCGGCGATGACGTCGAGCGCCTCGGTCACCACCGCGCCCTCGACGCAGCCGCCCGAAACCGATCCGAGAAAATTGCCCTCGCCGTCGATCACCAGATGCGAGCCGACCGGGCGCGGCGCCGAGCCCCAGGTCTCGACGACGGTGGCGACGGCGACGCCGCGTCCCGCGCTACGCCAGTCTTGCGCGGCGGCCAGAATGTCTTCCTCGGTGCTCAGCATCGTGCGCCCTCCCCAATCGGCCAGCATCTTACAACGGCGCGGCCGGCGCAACGAAGCCGATGGCCTTATGCGTTCCGTCGCAATAGGGCTTGTTCTTCGAGCCGCCGCAGCGGCAAAGCGCGGTCGCCTGTGTCCGGTCGATCGCGCGACCCGTGCCGGACAGGATTTCCACGTTCCCGCTGACGCCGAGCGGCCCGTTGGGGCGGAGCGTGATCTTCAAGGCGCCGTCGCGCGCGGCGAGCGGCTCGCTGGGCTTGGTTGCGGGCTCGCCGGTGGCGACGAAGCCAGCGCCGGCGTGCGATCCGTCGCAATAAGGCTTGTTTTTGGAAGCGCCGCATCGACACAGCGTCGCGCGCGTCCCGATCGCTGCGCCGTCAATTTCGATCTGGGCGTGGACCGCAAGCGGGCCGTTCTCGCGAATGGTGATCGTATTGACCAGCGGCAACGGCTCCGGCGCGCCGCCGTCGCGGCGCGTGACCTGGATGGCGCCCGACGGGCAATTGAGCGCGACGAACATGAGTTCTTCCGCCGAAGCGGCGTCAGGATCGATCCAGTCGCCTTGAACATTGGCCTTGAATACGCCGGGCTGCGAAATGACGCAGCGCCGCGCATGAATGCAGCGGCGCCCGTCGAAGCGGATTGTCGCCCATCGGCCGGCGACCTCTTCGATTGCGCTATCGCTCATGTTGCCTCCCGTGAAACACCCGTTGGAGCCGTCGCCACGAAGATGGCGACCTCGAAGCCGCTCCGCAAGGCGGGCGTGGATCGCTCAGCCCCGGCGCGCCGCCCCTAAGCCGACCGCCTAAGCCAGATCTTCGGATCGCATTCGTCCGACCTCTCGCGCGAAAGCGCGCGGCAGAGTTCGGCCATGCTCGCGAGATTGTGGATCGGCCGGAATTCGTCGACATAGGGCAGCATCGCGCGCACGCCGCGCGCCTTGGCGGCGAATTCGTCATAGCGCAAGAGCGGGTTGACCCAGATCAGCCGGCGGCAGGAATTGTGCAGCCGCTGCATTTCCGGAGCGAGCGCCTCGAGGCCGTCGCGCTCCAGGCCGTCGGTGAACAACAGTACGATCGCCCCCTGCCCGAGCACGCGGCGCGACCATTCGCGATTGAAGCGATGCAGCGAGGCGCCGATGCGCGTGCCGCCCGACCAGTCGGCGACTTGGTTCGCGCAGCGCTGGAGCGCCTCGTCGGGATCGCGCGCCCGTAGCGCGCGCGTCACGTTGGTCAGGCGCGTGCCGAATAGGAAGGTCGTCACCCGCCGCGTCTCGCCGAGCGCATGCAGGAAATGCAGGAACAGCCGCGTATATTCCGCCATCGAGCCGGAAATGTCGCACAGCGCGACGATCGGAGAGGGCCGCTCGGCGGGCGCGCGAAACGTCAGATCGATCACCGCGCCGCCGCCTTTGAGCGAGCGGCGGAAGGAACGGCGCGGATCGATGCGCCGTCCGCTCGCGTCGGCGACGAAGCGGCGCGTGCGGACCCGCTCCTGAGGCAGCGCGAGCCGCGCGATCCGCGCCTTGGCTTCGGCGACTTCCGCCGCGCTCATCTGCGCGAAGTCTTTGGTTCGCAGGATTTCGTCAGCCGACATGGTGAAGCGCGCGTCGAGATCGAGCGACGGCGCGGCCTTGGCTTCGTCCCGCGCCTGTTTGAGCAGCGCGTCGGCGACGCGGGTCGCTCCCGCCTCGGCCTTTTGCTTCTTCTGCTTGTCCGGCCGCGCCTGCGGCGACATCATCGCAATGAGCTTTTCCAGGAGGCCTTTGCGCTTCCAGAAGATGCGAAACGCCTGATCGAACAGAAGCGAATGTTCGCGCCGCTTGACGAAGACGGCGTGAAGCGTCTGATAAAAGTCCGCCCTGTCGCCGATGCCGGCGGCCTCGACGGCCGCGAGCGCATCGAGAACGGCCCCAGGCCCGACGGGAACTCCGGCCTCGCGCAAAGCGCGCGCGAAATAGAGGATGTTTTGAGCGAGCGTCCCCGTTCCATCAGCGCCCGCCGCTTCAGCGCGTAAATTGTCGAGCATGGTCAAGCCGTCCCCGCTGCGGGACTCATTCGACGCCCGGACTCGATCGCGCGCGCCTTCATTCCGGGCAACCCATCGCGCGCTCGGCCTGAAGGATCGTCGCGGCGTTGCCCAGTTCGATCGCGTTGAGCCCCAGCGCATTGGCGTTGCCGCTGACGCAGCCCTGGTTGCCGAACGTCGCGATCGCGCGCGCCGTTTGGAAGCAATAATGATGCTCCGCGTAAATTTGGTTGCGCATGGTGTAGAGAAATTCGCAATTCGGTCCCGAGGTCAGATCGCCGAGACGAAACCGGTCGCGGTTCGTGCAGCCGAACACATCATAGCATTCCGCGACCGCGCCGCCGCACATGGCCGCGACCACGATAGCGCCGACCCCGGCGCGCAGGAAGTTCCGCATGGCTAGCCCTCCTTTTCGGACCGCGCCCCCGTCGGCTTCGCCGCGGCGGTCCCGCGCCTGAAATAGGCCTTCATCGGCTCGAAGTAATTTTCGCGCCAGCCGCCATTTTCATACGAAGTCTGACCGTCGGGCACGCCCTCATGCAACAGCGTCAGGCGCGCGCCCGCCTTGACCGGCGTCAACGTGACGGTGATCGTCGAATCGGGGTCGTCGGCGCCGAATTCGCTGGCGCGCCAGGACTGCACGATGCGCTTGCCGGGAACAAGCTCGATGTTCTTGCCGACGATATAGCCGCCCCAAGCGGAAAAGGCGGCGCCGACCTTCTTCGACGCCTTCGCCTTGCCGCCGGTCATCGCGCTGTGGGCGGCGCTGTTCAGCCACGCCTCATAGACGGCTTCCGGCGGCGCGGGAAGCGTGCAGGAAAGCTCGAAATCGTAACTCACGGCCACGACTCCTCTAGGGGTTGCGACTTTCGCGCCGTCACCGGAGCTCGGCAAGGCGCAGCTCGGCGCGCGCCTGCTCGATCAGCTCGTGGGCCTTGGCGCCCTGGATCTTGACGATGTCGTCTTGGTATTTAAGCAGCACGCCGAGCGTATCGGAAACCTGCGCGGGATCGAGCGCGACGGCGTCGAGCTCGGTCAGCGCGCTTGCCCAATCCAACGTTTCGGCGACGCCTGGCGACTTGAACAGGTCCTGCTTACGGATCTTCTGCACGAAGGCGACGAGTTCGGCGGTCAGGCGCTCGGGCGCGCGCGGCGCCTTGGCGCGCAATATCGCGATTTCGCGCGCCGCGTCGGGATAGTCGACCCAGTGATAGAGGCAGCGCCGTTTCAGCGCGTCGTGAATTTCGCGCGTGCGGTTCGAAGTGATGACGACGATCGGCGCGCTTTCCGCCTTGACGACGCCGATCTCGGGAATGGTCACCTGGAAATCCGACAGCACTTCGAGCAGATAGGCTTCGAACGCCTCGTCGGCGCGGTCGATTTCGTCGATCAGCAACACCGGCGCGCCGCCCGCCGAGGGCTCGAGCGCCTGCAACAGCGGCCGCTTGATGAGATAGCGGGAGGAGAAAATGTCGTGTTCGATGCGGTCCTTGTCGTGCTCGCCGGCCGCCTCCGCGAGGCGGATCGCCATCATCTGCGCGGGATAGTTCCATTCGTAGACCGCGGTGGCGACGTCGAGGCCCTCGTAGCATTGCAAACGAATGAGCTTGCGCCCCAGCGAGGAAGCGAGAACCTTGGCGATTTCGGTCTTGCCGACGCCCGCCTCCCCCTCCAGAAACAGCGGACGGCCCAGGCGCAGGCTCAGAAAGACGACGGTCGCCAACGCACGCTCCGCGATATAGGACGCGCCGCTGAGCAGCGCGAGCGTTTCGTCGATGGAGGCCGGCAGGGGGACAGGCCGGGGAGCTGATTGGGTCATCGCCATTCCGAACCGCCTGGCGCCGACCGCGAGCGGTTTCGCGAGCGGCAAGGCCGTGCGCCCTCCGGATAAGCCGAAGGGCGCGATTTGGCAAATCGGCGGACGTTCAGCCCGCCGCCGCGACCGCGCGCCTGGCGAGGACGCCGATGAGATGGGCGCGGTAATCGGAGTCGGCGTGGATGTCGGCGTTGAGGCCCGCCGCCGGAACGCTAAGGCCGGCGAGCGCGGCGGCCGAGAAATTGGCGTTCAGCGCATCCTCGAAGCTCTTCACGCGGAACACGCCGCTCGCGCCCGCGCCGGTCACCGCGACGCGCACGCCGCCCGCCGTCTTGGCGACGAACACGCCGACGAGCGCGTAGCGCGAGGCGGGGTTCGGGAACTTCACGTAGGCCGCCTTCTGCGGGACCGGGAAGCGAACATGGGTGATGATCTCGCTCGGCTCCAACGCCGTCTCGAACAGGCCCTTGAAGTAATGGTCGGCGGCGATGCGCCGCTTGTTGGTCACGAAGGTCGCCCCGAGCGCCAACGCGGCGGCGGGATAATCGGCGGCCGGATCGTTGTTGGCGAGCGAACCGCCGATCGTGCCGCGATTGCGCACGGCCGCATCGCCGATGTGGCCGGCGAGCGAGGCGAGCGCCGGGATGGCGGCTTGCACCACGGAGCTGTCGGCGACGTCGGCATGGCGCGTCATGGCGCCGATCTCCAGCGCGTCGCCGTCGCGGCTGACGCCGACGAGTTCGGCGACCTTGCGCAGATCGACGAGGGCGGCGGGCGCGGCGAGGCGCTGTTTCATCGTCGGAATGAGCGTTTGCCCGCCCGCGAGCAGCTTGGCGTCCTCGTGGGCGAGATCGGCGAGCGCGCCGGCGACGTTGGTGGGATGATAATAGGTGAAGGCGTACATGGCGAAATCTCCTGGAAGAGGGAAAGGCGAAGCGGCGGCTCGCAAGCCGCCGCCCGCGGCTTGATCACTCGGCGGCGCGCTTCATCACGGCCTTTTGCGCGGCGCGCCAGACGACTTGCGGCGTCGCGGGCATCGTCACATTCTCGTGGCCGAGCGCGTCGGTGATCGCGTTGATCACCGCCGGCGGCGAAGCGATCGCGCCGGCCTCGCCGCAGCCCTTGATGCCGAGCGGATTGGACGGACACGCTGTCTCGATCGTCGCGACATGGAACGAAGGCAGGTTGTCGGCGCGCGGCATGCAATAGTCCATGTAGCTCGCGGTCAGAAGCTGCCCGTCGGCGTTGTAGACGGCGCCTTCCATCAGCGCCTGACCGATACCATGCGCGATGCCGCCGTGAACCTGACCCTCGACGATCATCGGGTTGATCAGCTTGCCGAAGTCGTCGACCGCGGTCCAGCGGTCGATCGTCACGACGCCGGTCTGCGGATCGATTTCGAGTTCGCAGATATGCACCCCGGCCGGGAAGGTGAAGTTTGTCGGATCCCAGAACGCAGTTTCTTTCAGACCGGGCTCGAGTTCCTGCCCGTTGAATTTGTGCGCAATGTAGGCTTGCAAGGCCACCGAGCCGAAATCGATCGATTTGTCGGTGCCCCTGACGGTGAACTTGCCGTCCTTGAATTCGATGTCCTGATCCGAGGCTTCCAGCACGTAGCCCGCGACCTTCTTCGCCTTGGCCTCGATCTTGTCGAGCGCCTTGGAGATCGCGGACATGCCGACCGCGCCGGAGCGCGAGCCGTAGGTGCCCATGCCGAACTGCACCTTGTCGGTGTCGCCATGGACGATCGACACGTTTTCGAAGGGAATGCCCAAGCGGGACGAAACCAACTGGGCGAAGGTCGTCTCGTGGCCTTGGCCGTGGCTGTGCGATCCCGCCAGCACCTCGACGGTGCCAACCGGGTTGACGCGCACCTCGGCCGACTCCCAAAGGCCGACGGCGGCGCCGAGCGAGCCCACCGCCGCCGACGGCGCGAGCCCGCACGCTTCGATATAGGCGGAGAAGCCGATGCCGCGCAGCTTGCCCTTGGCCGCCGAGCCCGCCTTTCGCGCGCCGACGCCCTTATAATCGGCAAGGGCCAGAGCCTTGTCGAGAGCCGCGCCGTAATTGCCCGTATCATAGCACAAGATGACCGGGGTCTGATGTGGGAACGAAGTGATGAAATTGGCGCGCCGGAATTCCGCGGGATCGCGGCCGGTTTCGCGGGCGGCGATCTCGACGATGCGCTCGACGAGGAAGGTCGCCTCGGGGCGTCCGGCGCCCCGAACGGCGTCGACGGATACAGTGTTGGTGTAGACCGCGTCGACCTCCACATAGATATTCGGAATGTCGTACTGGCCCGACAACAGAATCCCGTAGAGATAGGTCGGCACCGACGCCCAAAACGTAGAGGGATAGGCGCCAAGATTGGCGATGGTGCGGACACGCAAGCCGATCATCTTGCCGTTCGCATCTAGCGCGAGTTCCGCGTGCGATACGTGATCGCGGCCATGCGCGTCGGTCAGGAAGGATTCGGTGCGCTCGGCGGTCCATTTCACCGCTCGGTCGATTTTTTTCGCCGCCCAGGCGCAGACCGTCTCCTCGTTGTAGATGAAGATCTTCGAACCGAAGCCGCCGCCGACGTCCGGCGCAATCACGCGTAGTTTATGCTCGGGCGCGATGCCCTGAAATGCGGAGAGAACAAGACGCGCGACGTGAGGATTCTGGCTGGTCGTGTAAAGCGTGGTGGTGTCGGTTCCCGAATCATAATCGCCGAGCGCCGCGCGCGGCTCGATCGCATTGGGAATGACGCGGTTGTTGACGAGATCGAACTTCGTGACATGCGCCGCTTTCGCGAAGGCCGCATCCGTCGAGGCCTTGTCGCCCACATGCCAGTTGAAGACGGTGTTGTTGGGCGCAAGGGCATGCACCTGTGGCTGGCCGGGATTGGCGGCGGTCGCGGTGTCGACGACGGCAGGCAGAACGCCGTAATCGACGACGACCTTCTCCGCCGCGTCCTTGGCCTGAAAATAGGTATCGGCTATGACGACGGCGACCGGGTCGCCAACATAGAGCGCCTTGCCGTGCGCAAGCGCCGGATGCGGCCCAGCCTTCATGGGCGAACCGTCCTTCGAATGAACTGTCCAGCCGGCTACATGGGCGCCAATTTTGTCGCCAACGGCATCGGCGCCAGTAAGCACCGCGACGACGCCCGGCGCTTTGAGCGCTTCGGAGGCGTCGATCTTATCGATCGTCGCGTGCGCGTGCGGCGAACGCAGAAAATAGGCATAGGCCTGGCCCTGCCGATTGACGTCGTCGACGTAATGGCCCTTGCCGGTGATGAAACGGATGTCTTCCTTGCGTTTGACGGAGGCGCCAATGCCGGTCGCGCTCATGAAACACTCCCTGATGTCGGTTCAGCGTTTTGGGATCGAACTCGCGACCCCACGAATTTCTCGGTCCGGGAAATGGCCCGGACGGATTGGCGCGTCGTTATTCGGCCGCCTTGGGCTGGCTCTGCGCGCCCATATCGTGGGCGCCCTGCTTCACCGCCTTGACGATGTTGTGATAGCCGGTGCACCGACAGATGTTGCCTTCGAGCTCCTCGCGGATCGTGCTTTCGTCGAGATTCGCGCCCTTGCGGTTGACGATGTCGACCGCCGACATGATCATGCCGGGCGTGCAGAAGCCGCATTGCAGGCCGTGATTGTCCTGAAACGCCTGCTGCATCGGGTGAAGCTTGCCGTCGTGGGCAAGGCCTTCGATCGTCGTGACGTCCGCGCCCTGACAGGACGCCGCGAGCGTCGTGCACGACTTGATCGCGCGGCCGTCGACGTGAACGACGCAGGCGCCGCACTGCGAGGTGTCGCAACCGACGTGCGTTCCGGTGAGCCGCAACTGCTCGCGAAGAAACTGGACCAGCAAGGTGCGCGGATCGACATGCGCCGAAACCGCCTTCCCGTTGACCGTCATCGAAACTTGAATCATGAACTTACCTCCCTCTCGACTCTTGATCGCCGTCGAGGCGCCCTCGCCTCGCGCTCTTCATTTTCTTGCGACGCGCTCGCGGAATCCGCGAACGGGAGAAATCGGCGCCTTGTCGCCTGTTCGGCGGCCTCGCCCGCCTATGGACCGACGCAGAACCTCACGACGGGCGCCTACGCCGCCAAACGCGTCGCGCGCTCCTTCACGGCGCCGCCGGAACTCCTACGGCGGCGGCGAAACTGGCGAAGAACTGGTCGGCCATCTTTTTCGCGACGCCGTCGATCAGCCGCGACCCCAATTGCGCCATCTTGCCGCCGACATGCGCCTCGACGTCGTATTTGAGCATGGTTCCGCCCTCCGCGTCGGTCAGCGCCACTTTGGCGCCCCCCTTGGCGAAGCCGGCGATGCCGCCCTCGCCTTCGCCGCTGATTGTGTAACCCTCGCTCGGCGCGATGTCGGAAAGCTGCACTTTGCCTTTGAAAGTGGCGCCGACCGGTCCGATCTTGATCTTGGCGACCGCCGCAAACGAAGTGTCGCTGGTCTTTTCCAGCGATTGGCATCCGGGGATGCAAGACTTCAGGACCGCCGGATCATTGAGCATCGTCCAAACTCTCGAACGATCCGCGGGTAGCGTAACCTCGCCCGTCATCGTCATCGCCATGCGCGCTTCCCTTCCCATCGAATGCGTAGGACGCGGACATCGCGCCGTCGCCCGAATTTTTCGACCCTTGGAGCCGTCGACTTGTTCGGCGCTCGGGACGCCCCGATTCGCCGAAGAACGCTAAGCAAAATTCTCACCGGCGTCCGCGGCGCCAAAGTCGAACTTGCCGCGCCGCGCGACGCCGACGAAGATCGCCATGGGCGAAGCCGCGATCGTCCAGGCCCGCGCGAAGCATCGCAGACGGCGATAATTTGGGCAATGGCCAGCGTCGCCCTTGCGCGAAAATTCGGCGCGACGGCCGGAATCCGGATGAGGAGAGTCTCGAAGCGAAGTCGAGCACGATTGTTCTGAGGAGAGGGACAGAGACGCAATCATCTGTCGGGAATTGGCTATTTTGCCATATATTATCGCGCGATTTCGCGGCCAGGCCCCATAGTTTAGCTGGACATTGCGCAGCCCCGGCGCGATCTTAATGTAAAAGCGGGCGAAACGAGCGACGCGCGATCGAGGGGGTGATCGCGGCGACAATCGGATGCCGCGCCGAGCGAGGGAAGGTTCCCCGCGTTACGGCGTTGGCCGGAAGCGCGCGAGAGGGGCGCTCGTACGGGCCGACGAGCGTCGAATTTGCGCTTTGCGAGTTGACGAGAATGGCGAATTCCAGCGATTGCGGGGCGGATGCGCGGTTGCTAAGGTTACTATAAGCGCATCCTGCCGGGCGCTACCGGTTGACCACGATCTTGGGCGCGGCGCGCGCTCAGCAAACGACGACAGGCCGGCCGACGAACGTTGGCGCGGATCCTGCAAGGGGACGAAAAACTAGGGGGCGTGTGGACGCATGGACAACTTCGTGCAGCAGCTGATCAACGGGCTCACGCTCGGATCGGTCTATGGGCTCATCGCCATCGGCTATACGATGGTGTACGGCATCATCGGCATGATCAATTTCGCCCACGGCGACGTGTTCATGTTGTCGGCGTTCATCGCCTTGCTGGTGTTTCTCGTCCTCACCCAGATCCTCGGGGTCACCTCCCTCCCCCTGGCGTTCGTCATCGTGCTGGTGGCGGGAATGGTGCTCACCTCCGTCTGGAATTGGACGATCGAGCGAATCGCCTACCGGCCGCTGCGCGGTTCGTTCCGGCTGGCCCCGCTGATTTCGGCCATCGGCATGTCGACGTTCCTGTCCAATTTCGTCCAGGTCGCGCAGGGCCCGCGCAACAAGCCGGTGCCGCCGATGTTCACCGACATCATTCATTTGGGCGGCGCGGGCCACGACATCACGCTGCAATATCGTCAGATCGTCATCTGGGTGGTCACGGGGATATTGCTGGCCGGATTCTGGTGGCTGGTGCAAAAGACGGCGCTGGGGCGCGCCCAACGCGCCTGCGAGCAAGATATGAAGATGGCGGCGTTGATCGGCGTCGACGTCAACCGGACGATTTCCATCACCTTCGTGATCGGCGCGGCGCTCGCCGCGGTCGCGGGCACGCTCTACATGATGTATTACGGCGTGGTGAATTTCTCCGACGGATTCCTGCCGGGCGTGAAGGCTTTCACCGCGGCGGTGCTCGGCGGCATCGGCTCTTTGCCGGGCGCGGTGCTCGGCGGCCTGATGATCGGGCTGATCGAAGTCTTCTGGGCGGCCTATTTTTCGTCCGACTACAAGGACGTCGCCGCCTTCTCGATCCTCGCGATAACGCTCATCTTCATGCCGTCCGGCATTTTGGGCCGACCTGAAATCGAGAAGGTGTGACGATGTCGGCTGTTTCCGAAACCGTGGACGGCGCGGACCTCGGCGCCCGGATCAAAGAGGCCGCGGCGGCGGCTGTCCTGACCGTCTTGCTCTGCGTGCCGATCATCCTGCTTCACGCCGAAGCGGACATCGACGGCGTGCTGCATCCGATCCCGCGCCCGTGGGCGGTCGCGATCTTCGCCCTCCTCGCCTTCTTCGGACGGCTGGCCGTCTCGAACGCCAGCGCGGACGTGAAGAAGGAAGGGAGGGTCGAATCCAAGACATCGTCGACCGTGCGCGCCGCGAGCGCGAAATACCTGCCGATCGTCGGCCTCGCGGTGCTGTTCCTGTTTCCGTTCGTCGTTCTCGCGCTCCTGGGATCCGGCGGTTCGCTGAAATGGGTCGATACTTACGGCATCCAGATCATGATCTACGTGATGCTGGGGTGGGGCCTGAATATCGTGGTCGGACTGGCCGGCCTGCTCGACCTCGGCTATGTCGCGTTCTACGCGGTCGGCGCCTATTCCTATGCGCTGTTGGCGACGACGTTCGGCCTTTCCTTTTGGATTTGTCTGCCGCTCGCCGGGATGCTCGCCGCGTTCTGGGGCATCATTCTCGGCTTTCCCGTGTTGCGCCTGCGCGGCGACTATCTCGCCATCGTCACGCTCGCCTTCGGCGAAATCATCAGGATGGTGCTCGTCAACTGGGTCGCTTTCACCGGCGGCGGCGCCGGCATCGCCTCGATTCCGAAAATCACATTCTTCACCTTGCGCTTCGCCGATCAACCCGGCGGCTTCGACGACTTTTTTCACCTCGACTATTCGCCGCTGCACGGCAAGATGTTCCTCTATTACGTCATCCTCTGCCTCGCGCTCATCACCAACCTCGTCTCCATGCGATTGCGCCGGCTGCCCATCGGGCGCGCCTGGGAGGCGCTGCGCGAAGACGAAATCGCCTGTCGCTCCCTCGGCATCAATACGACCAACACCAAGCTGACGGCCTTCGCGCTGGGCGCCTTCTTCGGCGGATTGGCCGGTTCCTTCTTCTCCGTGCGGCAGGGCTTCATCAGTCCGGAGAGCTTCACCTTCGTGGAGTCGGCCACGATTCTCGCCATCGTGGTGCTCGGCGGAATGGGCTCGCAAATCGGCGTCGCGCTGGCGGCGGTGTTCCTGATCGGCGGATTCGAAATGCTGCGCGAACTCGATTTTCTCCGCGCCGTCATGTCGAACGGGACGGGCGTGTTCTTGATATGCCTCGTCGTGATCGCGTTCGGAAGCCTCCGATCGCGCAGGCTCGCCGCGCAGGTCGCGATCGTCCTGGTCTGCGCCGTTCTCGCCTTGCGGGCGTTTCACCTGCTGCCCGACGCGATATTCGACGTGTTCGCCATGCCCGGTTTCGATCCCGCGCAATATCGCGGTCTGCTGTTCGGCCTCGCCATGGTGGTGATGATGGTCGTGCGCCCGCGGGGCTTTATTTCGACGCGCTCGCCGTCGATCTTCCTCAAGGAGAAGAAGGCAGTGTCCGGCTCGCTCGTCAAGGAAGGACACGGCTGATGCGCTGGCTGACCAATCCCCTGCTCGTCGTCGAGCATTTGACGATGCGGTTCGGCGGCCTCGTCGCGGTCAACGACCTCACCTTTCAGGTTGGGCGCGGCGACATCACCGCGCTCATCGGCCCCAACGGCGCGGGCAAGACGACGGTGTTCAATTGCGTGACCGGCTTCTACAAGCCTACGGAGGGGCGTCTGGCGCTGGCGCGCGTAGGTTCGGCTTCGGCCGCCGACGTCGAGGCGCTCACGCGTTCGTCAAACAAGCATGCGATCGCCGAAGCGAACGAACTCTTTCTCCTCGAGCGCATGCCCGGCAACGAGATCGCCTGGCGCGCCAAGGTGGCGCGGACGTTCCAGAACATTCGCCTGTTTCAGGGCATGACCGTGCTCGAAAATCTCATGGTCGCCCATCACAACAGCCTGATGCTGGCGAGCGGTTTCACCCTTCTCGGCCTGGTCGGCGCGCCGACCTATCGCGCCGCCGAGACGCAAGCGGTGGAGCGCGCCAAGTACTGGCTCGAAAAGATCGGCCTCACCGATCGCGCCGACGATCCCGCCGGCGAGTTGCCGTACGGCGCGCAGCGTCGACTCGAAATCGCCCGCGCCATGTGCACGGATCCGGTGATGCTGTGCCTGGACGAGCCCGCCGCCGGCCTCAACCCGCGCGAATCTCTCGAACTGAACGCGTTGCTCCATTCGATCCGTGACGACCACAAGACCTCGATTCTGCTGATCGAGCACGACATGTCGGTCGTCATGCAGATTTCCGATCACGTGGTCGTGCTCGACTACGGCATCAAGATCGCCGACGGCACGCCGACCGAGGTGCGCAACGATCCCAAGGTCATCGCCGCCTATCTCGGCGTCGCCGACGAAGAGGAACTCGCCAGCGTGGAAGCGGAGATCGGCGCATGAGCCAGACCAGCGCAAATTCGAGCGCCGCGCCGACCTCCCCCGCCCCCAAGCCGTTGCTGACGGTGCGCGGCGTCGAGACTTTCTACGGCAAGATCCAGGCGCTCAAGGGCGTCGATCTCGACGTCAACGAAGGCGAGATCGTCACGTTGATCGGCGCCAACGGCGCCGGCAAGTCGACGATGATGATGACGGTTTTCGGCAGCCCGCGCGCACGGCGCGGCTCGATCGTCTTCGACGGGCACGACATCACGAACATGCCGACGCATCGCATCGCGCGCCTGTCAATCGCCCAGTCGCCCGAAGGACGGCGCATCTTCCCGCGCATGACGGTTTTCGAAAATCTGCAGATGGGCGCCTCGATCGACAATTTCGTGCATTTCGACGAGGACTTGGAGCGCGCCTTCGCGATGTTTCCACGCCTCAAGGAGCGCGCGCAGCAACGCGGCGGCACGCTTTCGGGCGGCGAGCAGCAGATGCTCGCGATCGCCCGCGCGCTGATGAGCCGGCCGCGACTGTTGCTGCTCGACGAACCCTCGCTCGGCCTCGCGCCGCTCCTGGTCCGGCAGATTTTCAACGCGATTTCCGAACTCAACCGGACCCAGGGAATATCCGTGTTTCTGGTCGAGCAAAACGCCTTCCATGCGCTCAAACTCGCGCATCGCGGATACGTGATGGTCAACGGCCTGATCACCATGCAGGGCTCCGGCCAGGAATTGCTCGCGCGACCCGAAGTGCGCGCGGCGTATCTCGAAGGAGGCCACTGATGGCTGGAATTGTGTGGGCCGACAGCGACTACGGGCTTCTGGCTTTCATCGTGCTCACCGGCCTGGGTGCCGCAGCGGCTTTCACGACCGGCCGCGCCTTGGCCAGCGGCTGGAGCCCGCTCTGGCGCATCGCGCCGGCGATGGTCGTGCTCGCCGCAGCGGTGCAGTTCCTGCATTTCGCGCTGTTCCAGGAGGAGCTGCTGTCGCTCCACTATTATCTCGTCACTTTCGTTCTGCTGCTCGCCATGGCCTGGTTCGGCTACGCCGCGATGCGCGCGCGGCAGATGGCGACGCAGTATTCCTGGGCCTTCGAGAAGGTCGGATTGCGCTGGCGCGCACGTTGAAAAGAGAACGCGACCGTTCGTCGCAAGAAACGAAAGAATCGGGCGCGCCTCGCGGCTTTTGAGCTTTTGAGGTGACACCGATTCAAAAACAGGCTTTGATCGCCGCCAAGGCGGGATGACGTTTCGCCGGGGGGCGCCGTTTGCGCCCCGAAACTCAGGGAGTGTAGTATGAAAAAATATTGGTTCACGGGTCTCGTGCTCGCCGCGGGCTTGGCCTTCGCCGGCGCCGCGGACGCGCAAATCAAGATGGGCGTCGCCGGTCCGATCACCGGGCCCAACGCCTCGTTCGGCGCCCAGCTGACCACCGGCGTCGCTCAAGCCGCCGCCGACTTCAACGCCGCCGGCGGCATTCTCGGCCAGAAGATCGAAGTCGAACAGGGCGACGACGTTTCCGATCCCAAGCAGGGCGTCTCGGTCGCCAACAAGTTCGTCGGCGACGGCGTCAAGTTCGTCGTCGGCCACTTCAACTCGGGCGTAACCATTCCCGCCTCCGAAGTCTACGCCGACAACGGCGTGCTGTTCGTCACGCCCTCGGCCACCAACCCGAAGGTCACCGACCGCGGCCTGTGGGACGCGTTCCGCACTTGCGGCCGCGACGACCAGCAGGGCAAGCTGTGGGCCGATCTCGCGCTTGGCAAGCTCAAGGACGCCAAAATCGCCATCGTGCACGACAAGACCCCCTACGGCCAAGGCCTCGCCGACGCCGCCAGGGGATTCATGAACGCCGGCGGCAAGAAGGAAGTCCTCTACGAAGGCGTCAACACCGGCGAAAAGGACTATTCGGCGATCGTCTCGAAGATCAAGGCCTCGGGCGCCGACTATCTCATGTGGGGCGGCCTGCACACCGAAGGCGGCCTCATCGTCCGGCAGATGCGCGATCAGGGCATGAAGACCATCATGATCTCCGGCGACGGCATCACCGACAACGAGTTCGCCTCGATCGGCGGCCCCGGCGTCGAAGGCACGCTGATGTCGTTCGGCCCCGAGCCGCGCAACAACCCCAACGCCAAGGCCGTCGTCGCGGAGATCAAGGCCAAGGGCTTCGAGCCGGAAGGCTATACGCTCTATTCCTACGCCGCGATGCAGGTCATCAAGGAAGCGGCGGAGAAGGCCAAGTCGCTCGATCCCAAGAAGGTCGCGGAAGTCATGCATTCCGGCATCACCTTCAAGACCGTGATCGGCGACATCGCCTACGACAAGAAGGGCGACCGCACGACCGTCGACTACGTCTGGTACGTCTGGAAGAAGGGCGCCGACGGCAAGATCACCTACGTTCAGCTGTGATCTGATCCGCGGCAAGCCCGCTGGGGCCTGTCAAACGAGAGGAGCCCGCCGTGCGAACGGCGGGCTCTTTTTTGTCTTGGCTCACCCCAACCGGCCGAGCGTCGGAAACGTCTCGATGAGCCATCCGGAGGCGGCCTGCAGGCCGCCGGTGAGGAACGCGACGCCGGTCAGCATGAGCAGGACGCCGACCGTCTTCTCGAGCCGCGCGAATTGCTTGCGGAAACCACGCGCAAATCCCAAGAAAGTCTCCATCGCGATCGCCGCGAGGACGAAGGGAACGCCGAGCCCGAACGCATAGGCGGCCAGCAACAAGGCGCCGCGGGCAACTGTCTCCTGTGAACCGGCGACCACCAGAATCGTAGCCAATATCGGCCCAATGCACGGCGTCCAGCCGAAGGCGAACGCGAGGCCCATGAGATAGGCGCTCCAAAGGCTCGGCGGCTTGGCGACCTCCAAGCGTTTTTCGCGCAATAGTATGTCGATCCTCAAGAGCCCCAAAAAATGCGCGCCCATCGCCATGATCGTCAGGCCGGACCCGACGGAAAGCCAACCGCGGCCGAAGAGATACCATTGTGGCGCGTTCAGTTCTCTCAGCAGCGCGGCGGCTGCCGACGCGGTCGCCCCGAGCGCGACGAACACCGTGGAAAAGCCCGCGACGAACAGAAGCGATGCGACAAGAATATCGCGCCGCGTGCGCATCTCGCCTTCATCGACGAGCTCTTCGACGGTCGTCCCAGCCAAATAACAAAGATAGGGCGGCGCCAGGGGAAGGACGCAAGGACTGAGGAAAGACAGCAGTCCGGCGCCGGCGGCGGCTGGCAAGGAGATGTCGGTCATGGCCCCTCTTTTGACGGCGCTCTGGCCGATGATCAAGTCACATTCGCGTCGGCGCTTCCTATCAGGCGATCGCCACCACGACGCGCCCGCGCACCTCGCCGGCGAGAATTCGCGCGCCGATCTCGAACGTCTTGTCGAACGAAACGGTTTGCGTCATGCGCGCGAGCTTGGCGCGATCGAGGTCGCGCGCCAATCGCGCCCAGGCCTCCAGCCGCAACGGCATCGGGCAATTGACGCTGTCGACGCCGATCAGCCGCACGCCGCGCAAGATGAACGGCGCGACGCTCGTCGGCAGGTCCATGCCGCCCGCGAGCCCGCACGCCGCCACGGCGCCGCCGTAGCGGGTCTGCGCGATGACGTTGGCCAGCGTCTGCGATCCCACACTGTCGACGCCCGCCGCCCAGCGCTCCTTGCCGAGCGGCTTGCCCGGCTGGGAAAGCGAGGCGCGCTCGATGATCTCGGCGGCGCCCAATTCCTTGAGATAGTCCGCCTCCTCGGCGCGGCCCGTCGAGGCGATGACGCTCCAACCGGCCTTGGCGAGCAGTGCGATCGCCACCGAGCCGACGCCGCCCGCCGCGCCGGTGACGACGACCGGCCCCATCTGCGGCTTCACTCCCTGGCCCTCGAGCGCGAGAACGCAGAGCATCGCGGTGTAGCCGGCGGTGCCGATCGCCATCGCCTCGGCGCGCGTCAGACCCGGCGGCAGCTTGACCAACCAGTCGCCCTTCACGCGCGCCTTTTCGGCATAGCCGCCAAAATGCGTTTCGCTCAGGCCATAGCCGTCGAGCACGACTTCGTCGCCGGCGCGAAAGCCCGGATGCCCGGAAGTTTCGACGATTCCCGCGAGATCGATGCCCAGGATCATGGGAAAGCGGCGAGGAATCGCCGATTTGCCTGACAGCGCGAGGCCGTCCTTGTAGTTGACGGTCGAGTGGGTGACGCGGATTGTCACGTCGCCCTCCATCAATTCCGACTCGTGCATCTCGACGAAGCGGACATTCTGTCCCGATTCCGTCTTGTCGGCGCGTATGGCTCGAAACGACATCAGCGTCCCCTCGCGATGAATTCAACCCTTGGGCCGATATAGGATCAAAACGTGCAGATCGCGCGTCGGCGTGAAATTGGCGTGGCGGACTTCGAACAGCGTCGGCCCGATCTTCTTGACCCCGTCGGCGCAAAAGCTCACCAGGGAATCGGGCGCGCCCTTGTCGACCGTCAGGTGAAAATCGCCGATCGGCCCGGCCCAATTGGCGCCGGTGGTCAGGACGTAGGCGATGCGCTTCTCGTAGAGCGGGCTCTGCGCGGAACCGGAGGCGTCCAGCCGCTCCGCCTGTTTCGCGCCGGCGAGGAAATCCTTGTCGACGCAATAGAGGGTCTGGTAATTGCTGAGGTCTTTCGCATCGATGTTCGGCGAGCCGAGCATCGTCCCGACCGTGCCGCCGACGCTCGGGGTGTAGCGATGCTCGACGACGATCTCTTTTCCCGCGGGAAACGTCTGGCTCCAATAGAACGTCGATTTGAACGTCCATTTCGGTATGACATGGTGTCGCCATCCCTGGCCGACGTCATCGTCGTAGGGCGTCGCGAAATCGAGCTTGACGAGTTCGTCCTGCTCAGCGCGAGGAAGGCCGTCCAACACCTTGCTGGTCGCATCGCTCTGCGGCGCCAGCGGCACGCCCAGCGCCTTCAGCCGCGCGGAAATGTCGACCCCGTCCAGGAGCGCCTTCTGCTCGTATTGGGCCTGAACCTCGCGACCGTCCGCGATCGTATGAAAATCGAGGAAATTCGTCGAATCCGGCGCGGGAAAGGCGATATTCCAATCGGGGCCGTTCAAGGTGACGTCGGGCATGGGGAAGGCGACCGTGACTGTGACGTCCTGCGCGGAATGATTGAAGAAGCGATAGCGGACGTCGATCTCCTTCTCGGAGACGGCGAGATCCTCGGCGCGCATCTCGATATCGGCCGTCTTGGCCAATACGAGCCCGCCGGTGGTCAGTTCCGCCGTGGAATCGTTGGCGCGCGCCGACGAGACGCCGAACAGCGCGACGAGCGCCGCCAGGATCGCCGCGCGCGGGTCTCGATAGCTCAACGCCTTTCCCGGTTTTCGCATGTGCTCTCCCGAGTCGCGATCCTCGATCGCCATTGAGGCCGCCGCGCCGGGTCCTCGCTCCCCGGCGCCGCTTCTTCTCGCGCCTCAGGCGCCAATTGTACAGGGGGGCGCGACATCGCGATTCCAGGATTTTCCAGCGCTCGGCGCGCGAAAGGTGTATATATAAACTAATAGTCGGCCCTCGCGGCCGGAACGACGCCTATTCAGGGAGGCTGACTATGCCAAACCTCGCGCAACCCATCGAAACCGAGACGGACCGCTCCGCGCTCGATCCTTACGGCGCGGCGACGCATGAAGTCCTCAATCAGCCGTTCGAACTCGTCGACTATAATCTCTTCTCCGGCGACGCCGCGCTCAAGCAGGGCGTCGCGCGCGAAGGGGCGGGCTGGGCGAGCGCCGACCTCGAAACGCTCGGCGCCAAGCTCGGCGCCGCCGACATGCTCGAACTCGGCGCGCTGGCCAATCGCAACGCGCCCGAACTCGACACGCACGACCGTTACGGCCGGCGCGTCGATCTCGTGCGCTTTCATCCCGCCTATCACGCGCTGATGCGCGGCGCGATCGAGCAGGGGTTGCATTCTTCGCCCTGGACCGATCCGCGGCCCGGCGCGCATGTCGCGCGCGCGGCGCGCTACTACATGCAGGGGCAGGTCGACGCCGGCCACGGCTGCCCCGTCACCATGACCTTCGCCGCGACGCCATGCTTGCGCCTCGAGCCCGCTCTGGCCCGCGAATGGCTGCCGAAGATTCACGCCCGCGTCTACGATCCGCGCAACGTTCCGGTCGCGGAAAAGCAGGGCCTGACGATCGGCATGGCGATGACGGAAAAGCAGGGCGGCTCCGACGTGCGCGCCAACACCACGCGCGCCTTTCCGATCGGCGCCGAGGGGCCGGGCGAGGCTTACGAACTCGTCGGCCACAAGTTCTTCGTCTCGGCGCCGATGTGCGACGCCTTCCTCGTTCTCGCCCAGGCGCCCGGCGGGCTCACCTGTTTCCTCGCGCCGCGCTGGCGCCCCGACGGGACGAAGAACCCGATCCAGGTGGTGCGGCTCAAGCGCAAGATGGGCAACGTCTCCAACGCGTCGAGCGAGACGGAGTGGCGCGGCGCGCTCGCCTGGCGCGTCGGGCTGGAGGGGCGCGGCGTCGCCACGATCATCGAAATGGTGGCGACGACGCGCTTCGATTGCATGATCGGCTCGTCGGCGGGCATGCGCATGGCGGCCGCCCAGGCGATCGACCATTGCCGCCAACGCAAGGCCTTCGGCGCACTGCTGACCGACCAGCCGGCGATGCAGAACGTGCTCGCCGATCTCGCGCTGGAGGCGGAGGCCTCGCTCGCGCTGACCCTGCGCATGGCGCGCGCGCTCGACAATCGCGCGAACCCACACGAGGACGCGCTGGCGCGGCTCGGCGCGCCGATTGGCAAATACTGGATTTGCAAACGCACGCCCGCGCACGCCTACGAGGCGATGGAATGCATCGGCGGCTCCGGCGCGATGGAGGATTCGCCGATGCCGCGCCTCTATCGCGAGGCGCCGATCAACGCGATCTGGGAGGGCAGCGGCAACGTGCAGTGCCTCGACGTGCTGCGCGCGATCCGCCGCTCGCCGGAGACGCTCGAGGCCTATTTCGCCGAAGTCGCGGGCGCGCGGGGGGAAAACCGCGCGCTGGACGCCCATGTCGACGCGCTGAAGGACGACATGCGCGACCTCCAGGATTTCGAGCAGCGCGCCCGCGACCTCTGCGACCGCCTCGCGCTCGGCCTGCTGGCGAGCGCGATGGTAAAATCCGCGCCGCCGGCCAATGCCGACGCCTTCTGCCGCTCGCGGCTGGAGTCGCGCGGCCAGCACAATTGGGGCGCGCTGCCGCGCGGACTGGATCTCGCCGCGATCGTCAAGCGCGCCGCGCCGCGATGAGGGGGCGCACGCGATGAAGGCGCCGCGGTTCGTTTTGGCGACGGCCGCCCTCATCGCCCTCGGCCCCCTGCCCTCTCAGGCCGCGCCGGCCAATACGCTGCGCGAGATGGCGGCTCGGCTCGGCGCTTGCCTGAAATCGACCGCGGACGTCGAAGGCTCGCAAATCACCATCGTCTTCGCGCTCAAGCGCGACGGCGCCCTGCTCGGCAAGCCGAGAATCTCCTACTCGCGCCTTCCCGGCGACGCCGACGAACAAACGCGCTTCGTCGCGGGCGTCGCGAGGGCGCTGGAGAAATGCCTGCCGCTCGATCTAACGCCGGCGCTCGGCGGCGCCGTCGCCGGGCGACCGCTGGCGATCCGCATCGGACGCGGCAAGAAAGAGACGGCGATTTGAGGGGGGCGGCGCGACTTCGATCGCTCTTCGCGCGGCCGGGCCTTTATTCCTCGAACCGTCCGTGCCGGCCGGCGCCTTCAGCGAAGCGGCGCGCGCCTGCCTCGCCTTCGGCGGCGAGGATCGGCGCGCCATGGCGTCCCTCCTCGCGTAGCGCCGTCTCGAGCGGCAGCGCCCATTGCCGATAGGCCGAGGCGCGGTCGGTGAGCATGCAGCTCTGCGGAAAGGCGGCGATCTCGTGGGCGAGCCGCTCCGCCGCCTCGCGCGAAGCGCCGTCGGGGACGAGGCGGTTGGCCAAGCCCATATCCAGCGCCTCGCGCGCGGAAACGGGGCGCCCCGTCAGGATCATGTCGAGCGCGCGCCCCATGCCGACGAGGCGCGGCAGACGGACGGTCCCGCCGTCGATCAGCGGGACGCCCCAGCGACGGCAGAAGACGCCGAACACAGCGCTTTCCTCGACCACGCGCAGGTCCGCGAGCAAGGCGAGTTCCAGCCCGCCGGCGACCGCGTAGCCCGCCACCGCCGCGACGACCGGCTTGGACAGCATGAGGCGCGTCGGCCCCATCGGCCCCGCGCCGCCGCCTTGCGGGTCGAGCTCGTGACGGCGCTCGGAGTCGCCGATCGCGGTGAGGTCCGCGCCCGCGCAGAAGACCCCGCCTTCGCCGTGCAGCACCGCGACGCGCTGGCTCTCGTCCCCCTCGAAGCGCAGAAAAGCGTCGCGTAAATGCGCCGCCATCGGCCCGTCGACCGCGTTGCGGCGCTCCGGGCGGCTCATCAGGATCGTCGAGACCGGTCCGTCGATCTCGGTGCGAACAGGTGGATTCATGGCTGCGCCGGGAAGCGCGAGGAGCCGCGCGCTAAGCAACGAACCATGCGCGCGCGAGCGCGTCAACGGCGCCGGCGCGCCTCCTCGCACGATCTCCGGCGCGACGGCCTGCGGCGACCGCTTAGCCCGCCGCCGCCCTCAGTGAATCGCCTCGGTGAGCGCCACCAGCGCATTGAGCGCGCCGGAGTTGGGACAATACGCTTCCCACGCCAGGTTGGTGGGGTCGCGCTTCAAGTCCAGGGCGCAGGGCGCCCGAACGCTGCAACTCGCGCAATTTCGCTTAATTCTGTCGAACGCCTCCCTGAAGTCGCGTTCGATGGCGCCGCTGTCGAGACCCAAGATCGTCATCCGACACTGTAGAAGATCCTCGCCCTCGTCAGACGTCGTGGGTTTCCCTGCTGAACGATCATAGTGGATCTGCATCAAATCCTCCCGCGTTCCCTACCCGATCACGCGCCGAGCAGTCGCAATCGCGCAATGACCTGGATCAACCGCCGGGCCGTCATCATGCCGCTGAGCGGACATTCCCGGGATGGTGTCCGACTCGCATAAAACATCCGACCTTTTCCGGTTCTTGGCAAGCACAGACCACCGCCGACATCTTTGCGAACCGTTTTGCGACGCGCCGAAGGCAAGTCGAACGCGGGAATTGCCGCATTTTCAATCGTCGAGACGCATTTCTCCTGCGGCGTTTTGTCTCGACCGGCAAGGGCGTCGGCGTTCCCTTGGCGCCGCAAAGCTTCAAACGCGCGGCGCCCCTCGACGCGCTCGAGACAGCCTGATTCACGTCGCCGAACCCGTCATCGATCGCTGGGCGCCGAGCGCCGCACTAGCTTTGCGGCGCCCCGCGCACTAACATCCGCATTGGGCCAGTCGGGGAGGCCGATCACGCGAGATCGTCGATTTATTTTCCGGCGCCGAGCCGAGCGCCAATATGGACAAGTGGCGCGAATATCTCGGCGATTGATCGCTTTACGACATTTAGTCCAAGGGAGAGAAACTGTGAAATCGACATATCTGAGCACGGTCGTCGCGAGCCTGCTGTTCGCCACGGTCGCTTATGCAGACGACAAAGTGGTCAAGATCGGCAGTCTGAGCGATCAGGCCAGCCTCTATGCCGACGTCGGCGGCCCCGGTTCGACGCTGGCGGCGCAAATGGCGGTCGAGGACAGCGGCTTGACGAGGAAGGGCTGGACCATCGACGTCCTCACCGGCGACCATCAGAACAAGCCGGATGTCGGCGTCGGCGTCGCGCGCAAATGGTTCGACGAGGACAAGGTCGACGTGATCGTCGACGTGCCGAATTCCGGCGTCGCCCTGGCGGTCTCCGCGGTCGTCAAGGAGAAGAACGGCGTATTTCTCAATTCCGGCGCGGCGACCTCCGACCTCACCGGGAAGGCCTGCACCCCCAACACGATCCATTGGACCTATGACACCTACGCGCTCGCCAATGGGACGGGCAAGGCGGTGGTGAAAGCCGGCGGCGACACTTGGTTCTTCGTCACCGCCGACTACGCCTTCGGCCACGCGCTTCAGCGCGACACTTCGGCAGTCATCGAAGCCAATGGCGGCAAGGTTCTCGGCAGCGTCAACGTCCCGATCAACACGCCCGACTTCTCGTCGTTCCTGTTGCAGGCGCAAGCCTCGAAGGCCAAGATCATCGGGCTCGCCAATGCCGGCGGCGACACGACGAACGCGATCAAGCAGGCGCACGAGTTCGGCATAGCGGCAGGCGGTCAGAAGCTCGCGGCGCTGCTGCTCTTCATCACCGACGTCAACGCGCTTGGACTCGACGTCGCGCAAGGTCTGGAATTCACCGAGACGTTCTATTGGGACATGAACGACGGCACCCGCGCCTTCTCCGAGCGCTTCTCCAAGCGCATGAAGAACCATGCCGAGCCGACGATGGTGCAAGCCGGCGTTTATTCCTCGGTCGTCCACTACCTCAAGGCGCTCGACGCGATGGGCGGCAATCCGCATGACGGCGCCAAGGTGGTCGCCAAGATGAAGGAAATGCCGACCGACGATCCGCTGTTCGGCAAGGGCGTCATTCGCGAGGACGGACGCGTGATCCACCCCGCGTATCTCTTCGAGGTGAAGTCGCCGGCCGAATCGAAATATCCCTGGGATTACTACAAACTCGTCGGGACGATTCCCGCCGACGAGGCCTTCCGTCCCCTGGCGCAGGGCGACTGCCCGCTGGTCAAGAAATAAGTTCAACGCCTATGCCGTCCGTCGCGCGCGCGGCGGACGGACTTCCGCCGTAGCGAGCCGTCTTGCCGATCTTCTCGGCTGGCAATCCCCACGGCTCTTTGCAGCGGCAGCTCAGACTATGGATCTCGTCGGATTCCGTTAGTCCGCGGAAGGCGGTTGATGTCGGGCGCGGACGCTCCCTCTGCCGACGATGAAGATGCAAACCACGAAGATGGCCGGGCAGACGGCGACGATCGCGAAAATGTTCTTGACCGGAAGATGCGTGGAAAGGATCAGCCCGGCGAGCCATGGGCCGGCGATCGAACCGATTTTTGCGATCGAGGTCGCCCAGCCGGCGCCATTGCCGCGGTAGGCGCTGGGATAGAATATCCCGGCAATGCTGTGCAGACCGAGATGGCCGCCGATGACGAACAGCGCGACCAGCGCGTTCGCGACGAGAAAACCGGCGTCTCCGAGATTGCCGAGCCCCGTCACCAGGAGCAACGGAATCGCCAACGCCGGCATGGCGGTGATCGCGATGGGGCCCTTGATGTCGGTGAACCGCATGAGAAGCAGCCCGCCCAGGGCGCCGCATAGGGTATTCACGGTTCCCGCCATGGCCGCGGTGGCGCGGGTGAATCCGACCGCCTCGAACACGAGAGGCGTCCACGTCGCAAGGAAGAAGGTCGTCATCGAGCTGAAGATATAGGCGATCCAAAGCAGCGGCGTGATGAGCCGCAGCTCCCCCAGGAAGAGCGCGGAGAACCTGAACGACGTGGTGCGGTTCGCTTCGTCGACGACTTCGAAGCGGGCGCCGGCGGGTATCCGTGTCAGCGGCGCCAACTGCCGCAGGATTCGAGCGATCGTGTCAGGGCGCTTTCCTTTGCTGGCGAGGAAGCGGATCGACTCCGGCAGGAACAAGACCAGCGCGACAGCGGCGAGGATCGACGCCACGCCGCCGAAAACGAAGACGGCTTGCCACCCGAACTTGGGAATGAGCAGGAGAGACGCAGGCCCGCCCATCGCCGTTCCCAAGGAATAGCCGATCATGACCAAGGTCACGACCGTCGACCGGTACCGCTTGGGAGCGAATTCTATGTTGAGGGCCCAGCTCAACGGCAGCATGCCGCCGATGGCGACGCCGGTGATCAAACGCAGCGCCAACAAGGCCCCGTAACTTTGCGCGAGCGCGAAGCCGAGCGTGAGAACGCCGAAGGAGGCGGTCGCCAGAATGATCGCCGGGCGACGCCCGATGCGGTCGCCGAGATAGCCGAAGAGAAAGCCGCCGATCATCGTGCCGACAAGGCCGATGCTGAATATATTGCCGACCATCACCCGATCGAGACGATAGTCGGCGGCCAGATACGGCGCCGCATAGGAAATCACGTTCATATCGAAACCATCGAAGAACGTGATGATCCACGACAGGCATACGAGCCGGATCAAAAAGCCGCTCAGCTTCTGTCGCTCGATGATCTCGCCGACATCCACCACCGCCTGGTCGAGCATTTGTCCTCCCGAAGCATCATTGGGGACCGCGTTTCGCGATCGTCGTTTGCGCCCGTGGCTCTCGAAGTCGCGGGGCTCCGCCCTCATCTCATAACCAAGACGTGGATGCTGGCGATTTCGACGAATCCTCATCCGCATCGACACGGGCCCAATCTCCGTTTCGACGATGGCGAGAAGGCCCCGATCGAAATCGCTCATCGCCGGCGCGTGCGGCGCCGCAGCGCCGAGCGCAACCTTCGTGTTGGTCCCGCTATCGAGCAAAGCCTTCGGCGCCGCGCTGGCCATATGGGCAAGACGGAAATATTGCAACTGCCGCGATGAGCCCTTCGCGCCCGGAAAAACCAGGACCTCGGATTGCGGCGCCACGCCCGAATTTCCCTTTTGTCGCGCCCCGCGCCGTGCAGGCCTTGCGCCGCCATCGCCGCGAGCGCGCGTTCGTCGGGGCGGAGGATCGACAAAGCGGGCGAATACGGACGTGTCGGCGCAACGGCTATTTTGAGCGGCGGGTTAAACCGATTTTAACCGTTCGCCGGCCCTATTGGTCACAACGACGTGTCGATCCGGTCGCCCAAAAGCGGGTCGATGGCATGACGCCGAACGTTCGCTCCGGTCATAGCGCAAACGGACGACCCAGAGACAAGCCGCACCAACGGAAGTCGGGCGGAACCCCAAGCGAAGGAAGCCTCGTCCGATGACGCCCCAAACACAGATCGAACGGCCCCGGCTCTTAGGATCGATCCGCGCTCGCCTCGCGGGGATCGTCGCGCTCTTTGCCGCCGCGCTCATCGCGATTGTCGCGGTGCTCACCTGGATGGAAGCAAGCGCAATCTACGCCGCCCGTCAGGACGAGCTCAAGACCGTCATTCAAGTCGCCTATAAAGTCATCGAGCGGCAATATGACGACTACAAGAGCGGCAAGATCACCGAGGCCGAGGCGCAAGAGCGCGCGAAAGCCAACGTGCGCGCGATGCGTTACAACACGAACGATTACTTCTTTATTCAAGACAACGACGTCGTCACCATCGTTCACGGCGTTCGTCCCGATCAGGAAGGGGTCGACGGTTCGAAGCAGGCGGATCCGACCGGTAAACTCTTCTCGGTGGAAATGCACAAGGTTGCGGCCGAGCAAGGCCAGGGCTTCGTCGACTATCAATATGCGAAACCCGGCGCGCCGCTCGATCAGCCTTCGGCGAAGCTGTCCTTCGTCAAGCTGTTCGCCCCTTGGAAATGGACGCTCGGCACCGGCGTCTATATCGACGACATCAGCGCGATGATCTGGCGCAGGGTCTTCATTTCGAGCGCCGTCGCGTTCGCGTTCTTGCTGGCGATCGGCGGCTTTGCGGGCATAGTGGTCCTCGCCCTTTCGCGCCGCCTCGACGCCTTGAGCGCGGCAATGACCGCGCTCGCCCAAGGCGACAGCGACGTCGCCCTGCCCGCCATTGCACGGGATGACGAGATCGGCCGGATGACTCGAGCCGTTCAGGTGTTCAAGGACAACGCCGTCGAACGCGTGCGGCTGGAGGCGGATGCGGCCGCGCACCGCGCCGCCGCCGAGGCGGAGCGCGAGCGGACGGCGGCCGAACGGGCCAAAGCGGCTGAAGAGCAGGCCGAGGCGGTGCGCCGGCTCGGCGACGGCCTCAAGAACATCGCCGCCGGCGACCTGAGAATCCGCCTTGGGGAAGGCTTCTCCGAGAAATACGCGCAGATCAGGGACGATTTCAACGAGGCGATCGACAAATTGAAGCAAACCATGCTGTCGGTCGTCTCCAGCACCGACGCCATCCACTCCGGGACGCAGGAGATATCGGCGGCCTCCGACGACCTGTCGCGCCGCACCGAACAGCAGGCGGCAAGCCTCGAGGAGACGGCGGCCGCGCTCGACGAGATCACCGCGACCGTCAAGAAATCGGCCGAAGGGGCGATCCATGCGCGCCAGGTCGTCGCCGCCGCCGACGAGGACGCCAAGAAGAGCGCCGTCGTGGTGCGCCAAGCGGTCGGGGCGATGGACGCCATCGCCAAATCGGCGCAACAGATCAGCCAGATCATCGGCGTGATCGACGAGATCGCGTTCCAGACCAATCTGCTCGCCCTGAACGCGGGGGTCGAGGCGGCGCGGGCGGGCGACGCCGGCAGAGGCTTCGCGGTCGTCGCCTCGG
>JBEKGN010000001.1:0-328413 GCA_050012775.1 Roseiarcus sp. | reverse complement strand
AAGGCCAGATCTGCAAGCTCAAGCTGGTCAAGCGCCAGATGTATGGCCGCGGAAAACTCGATTTGCTCCAAGCGCGCGTCATTGGCGCCACGTGACCCAATCGTCACCAAAAGTGCGTCAGAGCCAAAATTGCACGCCGAAACACATACCATCTGGCATTTCCTGAAAATCGACATGAGCGACGGAAGGATCGTGACTGAGCGCATGGACGCCGGGACGTTGCTTCGCATCTTGCGTGCCCTCGGCAATCGTCATCTGGAGGGTCCGCTTCTCCATGAGTTCCTGTCTGCCATGGACAAGATCGAGGATCGGCTGGAGGACAGGAACTTCGTTGTCCACGGCACTTGGGGAACGCTGTTGCCAGAGAACATCCCGGTCGCCTTGTCATTGCGCCCGAAGGCTTTGCCCGGCGAGGTCATGTCGGAGACGTTTCCCCGTCACCGCATGCACGAGATTGTCCGGGACGTGATGTCGGGCCTCGAATTTCTCATGAAACTGATGCCGCAATTGAAGACGTTGCCACGAAAGTCCGACGAACCAACCGTCTAAGTCCTATTGATCGTCAGCTTTCAATCGTACGAATAGCCGTAATCTGGGTCGTGGAGGCTTGGGTAGCCATATCGGTCTTCCGCGTGCTCTTTTAGCCATGCAGCCGATTTGTTGGAGACCCACTCCTTTGCCTCTTCTTCGGTCTTGAAGCCGCCGAGTTGCAAAGGTGGCCTGTCGGAGTACACGACTTGCACGTACCAACCGCGCCCGGACCTCATTTCAGTTGGCCGGAATTCAATTTTTGGTGTGGGACGTGCCATGTTGCATTATGCGGCAATTGCGGCACGGGCGCTAGAACGAAATTTCGTCGCCACATCCAAACTGGGCCACTACCCATCCGTCCCGCCGCTTTATCGAACTCATCGGCAGCACCGCGCGCATGGCCCGGTTTGAGGAAAGCGTCGCCATATGGTGTTCGTGCAAGTACTTGCACGACGAGGAGACGGCACCCGGCCGCCAGACAATGGGCCAAGGAGAGGATTACGCGGGTAGTCGCGGAGAATGGCGCATGCAGGGCCACAGCCCCCGTTGACTACCCAGAGGGGTCACCCATCCGCTCGCTTGCCCGTTGCCACCACCATCAAGTCTTCGTTCGCCAAAGGTCGTTGAAGGGCCAGCGCCTCGTCGGTCGTTGCCAACAGCCACGTCTCAAATTCAGCGTGCGTCGTCAGCATCACAGGCATTGCCTTCGCGTGGATCGGCCGAACGATGTCATTGGGCTCGCACGTCAGAAACGCGAACAGTCGATGCTCGGCCAATTCTTTCTTTCGCTCACCCATCCAAGGCCGCCAGATACCGGCAAAGGCAAAGAGGGGCCGAGCGTTGCCGCGCGCGAACCAGTGGGGAACTTTGGGCTCGCTATCGGTATATTCGCAGAAGCTCGTTGCCGGCACCAAGCAGCGGAACTCAGGCTTTAGCCACGTCCGCCAATAAGGCGACTTGACGTTGCGCACATTGGTCACAGGGCGCGGTGGCACATTGGGCGGCGGCGGGAAACCCCAACGCATCATCGTAAGCTCACGTTCGCCGCCGGGGACAGTGCATACAATCGGAGCCATTGCGTCGGGGAACACGCTTGGCATCGGCGGCAGGTTTCCTGTGCGATCAGCGTGCACTGCGAAGAGCTGGCGCATCGCCTCTTGGTTCGTGGTGATCGAATAGAGATTGCACATCGCTTCAGGCTATGTGGTGCCGATCGGACGCACAAGGCTTGACAACTCGGCCAAATGTTCCACTTTCGTTCTCATGGAAGTCGAGACACTAGGAACCGCGCGGAGCCTCGGCTGGAAGGTGCATATGCGGTGCGCCGACGGCTATCGCGAGGGCACGAAGTCGATACGACGGTGCATATATCGCAAGCAGCTTGATCTTGACACGCTGGTTTGTACGCGCGGCCCGGACTTCCCATTATCGCGCCTGGAGACGCGGCTTATGTGTCCGGCATGCGGAAGTCGCCGCGTAACGGTCGTGTTCGAACCGCCGACCAATAGACAGGTCCTTGGCGGATGATGGGGAGTTGCGGATGGCCACGATGACCTATTATGTCGCGCTCGCGTTCATGCGGGCCGACGACGGCGGCATTGTCGCGTGCGAGCCGAAAGAGGCACGCAGCTCGGACCAGGCGATCCGCATGGCCGGCTCGTTGGCGGTGACGGAAGGACATTGCGGAGCCATCGCGTTCTCGCGGACCGGCGACCCCGCTCTTGGCGACTTCGACGATGCCGTGATTTTGAAGACGGTCGGCGAGGTTGATAGCGGGCTATTGTCGGGCTAGCTGTGATCAAGTGCTCCCGAAGTTTGAGAACGCTCAGCTGCGAGACCTGTCGAGGCGCACGAGCGATTTTACTCTGACGGCCTCGTTTCAGAAATGAATTGCGATATGGCGGCTTTCCAAGCCTCCCGCCGATCGGCCGCTTTGAGGAGGTCGTATGCGTCGACACCATGACCGTCCGCGCCAATCACGTCCGGCCAATTCTTTTCGTATCTCTTCACCACGCCATTCACGATTGCTGCGACAGAGGCGAGGTATCGTTCTCCCGCCGCCGGATTTCCGAGTTTGTTGGCGGTGTTCCAGCCGCCGCTCAGCCAGACCTTCCCGCTCGTGTCAATGTATCCGGGTGATGCGCTGACATCCGGTGAAGCCCCCCAGCGCAGGATCAGCGACTTCCTGAACTCGGGCACAATGCCCAGGGCGGCGACGTCGGCAAGGAACGAGCGGATGAGGTTGGCGAGGCCCGAACGATTTTTCGGATGCGCGGAAGGAGGCGACGAGCCCAGGGACGCTAATCCGCCTGCTCCATATTGACCTTAGCCTTGCCGCCTAGAGTAAATTTTCTCGCGGGCTGGGGCTTGCTTAGCGCGTCGTGTAAGTCCGAAACCATCCGGTGAATGTCCGGGATCAGCGCGACGGCAGTCTCGGGCAAAACGTTGCCCGTTTCAGAAATATCGCTGGCAAGGCTCCTCGCAAGCCGACCGATGATCTCGGCGTTCATCGACCGGCCATTGGCTCTCGCGAGCACCCCGATCTGCTCTCTCATCCCTTTTGGAAAACGGACGATGTAGCGGTCCAGTTTGTCGCTTGGGTGCTGTATTTCATCGGACATGATGACCGCTCGCTCTTTTCTCTTGCCGAATGATGCCATCTCGGCATATTATGCCAACTCGACATATATTACCCCGTTTTGATGCGGCTGGCGAGGCTGGTTTTGTACACGAGTGATGCGCTCCCGAGATTGTCCGTGCGCCTTCCGGCTAATCTCAGCCTCTGGATTGCGGAAGAGGCTTCCAATACCTGCCGTTCGATGAACGGTGTCGTCGTGGAGGCTTTGAACCTGCTGAAGGATATTCGCGCCGACGAACGGCGCGGGCCGAAGCACGATGCCGCTGTGTCCAAAGCCATGACCTTGGTGGAAATGCCTCAGGGCACATCGATCATCATCAGGTCGGGCCAGGGGCCGTTCCAGACCGAGCTCCTGCGCCAGAGCCTCGACGGAAACAAGTTGGCTCTGTTCGCCCTCGTCATCGACGAGGACATCCAAATATTCAACATATAAGAGACGTAGTTTGTGCAATTAATTTCACTCAGAGAGCGATCCGGATGACGGAACACGGCCCGATCAACGCCGCGGAAACTAAGCTGTTGAGGCTGAAGGAAGCCTCCATCCTGCTATCGCCGGAGGGGCATATCAGCGTCAGCACCCTAAGGTTGGAGATCGGTCGGCAACGCTTGCCGGCGCAAAAAATCGGCAAATCATTCTACGTCACGCCGCTCGACCTGAGGGAGTTTATTGAGAGATGCCGCGTCAAGCCAAAGGCCCCCGTCTGTGGCTCGAACCTGAACGGAGGGACGCCGCTGGCCGTCTCGTTAGCAGCGCCAGTTGGGTCGTCCGAGACGGCGCACGCAAACATCGCCTTGGCCTCCCTGAAGTCGCTCGGGCAGAAGCTGACCTCAGACTCGCGGAATACCTGACCGCGAAACATGTTGCGCCACGAGACGGTTCGAAGGACCCAAGCAATATACTGATTGCCGACGTGCTCTCAATCTACCTGGAAGACAGGAAGGACGAGATCGCTCGGATCAAAAAGACGGTCGAGCGCGTAATGATCCTCGCTGACTGGTGGGGGACAAAGACGCTCGCGAATGTGAACGGTAAGTCATGTCGCGACTATGTCGCTCATCGGACCAAGCAGCCAATCCGAAGCGCCCGACCGGAGAAGACAGGCAATCCTGCAAGGCTGGTCTCGAAGCAAGGCGTTCGACGCGAACTTGAAGACCTCCGCGCCGCGATCAACCATCACCGCAAGGAGGGACTCTGCAACCAGGTAGTAGAGGTCACGCTGCCCGAGCGCGGGAAGCGGCGCGAAACATTTCTGACCAGGTCTGAAGTCGCCCGTCTATTGTGGGCGGCATGGACGATGCGGGAGACGCAGGGCGGGAGACCGACCCAGAGGCGGACGGGCAAACATATCGCCCGCTTCATTCTCGTGGGACTATATACAGGCACGCGCCATGATGCAGTGCTAGGCGCATCGTTTGAAAAACGCGAGGGCCACAGCTGGATCGACATGGAGAAGGGCGTCTTCCACCGCCTTCGCGAGGGACAGCGGGAGACGAACAAGCAGCAACCGCCGGCGCGCCTTCCTGACCGCTTGATGCTGCACCTGCGCCGCTGGCGCAAGATGGGGCTCTCCAAGACGGCGATCGTCGAATGGAATGGCAAGCCCGTAAGCTCGGTCAAGACCGGGTTCGCTTCAGCCGCGCGGGCTGCAGGCTTGGAAAAGCATGTGACGCCGCACACGCTCAGGCACACTGCGGCGACGTGGCTGATGGATGAGGGCCACAAAGTATGGGCCGTCGCCGGCTACCTCGGCATGAGCATGCAGGTGCTAGAGTCGACATACGCGAAGCATCACCCGGACTATCAAATCGAAATGCTGGGGGCTTTCCGCAGGCGGAGAGGCGGGTGAAACTGTCGAGGAAACTGTCGAGGACGACGTCTAGCAAGCGCGGAGGCGGAAACATTATCCAACAAAATCAGATGTCGCCCTGGTGGGCCGGGAGGGACTCGAACCCCCAACCAGACCGTTATGAGCGGCCGGCTCTAACCATTGAGCTACCGGCCCGGAGCGGGCGCGACCGGGAACGGCATTAAACGCAAAAGCCGGCGCAACGCAATCGGCCGCCGAGCGTTCGGCGCGGCCCGCCCGCCCTAACTTCGCCATGCATTTCTTTTCTTTGCCGTTCTCACTATGGTAGGCGGCGCGACGCGGCGCCGCCGCGAACAACATGGGACAGCATGTCGGCATCGGCCTCGAGAGCGGACTGGGCGGCCCAAGGCCGCAGGTTTGCGGCCAGCTTGCCCTCGCCCGTCGGACGCGACGAAGCCCGCTTGCGCGCATTCGCGGCCGCGCGGCGTCATTCCCGGCTCGTTCGCATCCTGCGCGTCGCGGCGCCCGCGAGCGTCGTCGTCGTCGTGGCGGCCTTGATCGTCGGCGCGGTCTTCAAGCCGTTCCGCGCGGAGATCGGCGGATTGTCGATCGGCGAGCTGAGCGTCGACGGCGCCAAGGTCACCATGGACCGACCGAAGCTGACCGGTTTTCGTCGCGACGGCCGCGCCTACACCGTGAACGCCGCCAAGGCGATTCAGGATGTGACGCGCCCGACCGTCGTCGAATTGCGCGAAGTCGATGGCGACCTGGGCATGGCGGACAACAGTTCGCTCCGCATTAACGCCGCGGTCGGCTTCTACGACAGCGCCGGCCAATCCTTGGATTTGTCGCAGGACGTGCGCATTCATAATTCCGACTACGACGTGAAGCTCACAAGCGCGAACATCGACTTCAAGGCGGGCGTCTATCGATCGAACGAGCCGGTGACGGTCGTCATGGCCAACGGCACGACGGTATCGGCGGATTCGGCTTTGGCGCGCGACAATGGCCAGGAACTGACCTTCTCGGGCCATGTGCGAACGGTGTTCTTGCCCGACGCGCGCGCCGATGCGGCGCCCGCCGAAATGAAGGGAACGAATCCATGAAGGTTTTCGAGGCGCGCGCCGGATTGACCGCGGCGCTCGCGATCGCGCTCGTCGGCGCGAGCGCGATCGCGAGCGCCGCGGCGACCAAGCCCACCGAATCGGCGCCGTTGTTGCCGGGCGCGAATTCCAAGGCGCCGATTTCCATCGAGGCGGACAAGCTCGTCTATTTCGACAAGGAACAAAAGGCGATTTACAGCGGCAGCGTCATCGTCATTCAGGGCGACACCAAGATGACCTGTTCGGCGATGACCATCTTCATGGAGAAAACCGCCACGGCGGGGCAGCCCGAGCCTGCCAAGGCGAGCGATCCCGCCAAGGCCGGCGCCGACGCCAGCGCCGCTCCGGGCGCCGGAACGAGCCGCGTCAAGCATCTCGACGCCGTCGGCCCGGTCACCGTCGTGTCGAAAACGCAGGTCGCCACCGGCGACAGCGCTTCCTACGACAAAGCGCAGAATAAGGTCTGGCTGATCGGAAATGTCACGCTGAGCGACGGCGGCAACGTCACCAAGGGCGACAAACTGACCTATGATTTGACCACCGGCCAGGCCACCGTCGACACGGGTCCCGTGGCCAAGCGCGTCAAAGGGCTGTTCATTCCCGGCTCCAGTGACACCAGCGGCGATGACAAAACCAAAGCCCCGAAGTAGATATATCCCGTGCCTCGATTCCTCTCGCCGATCCGTCATGAGAAACGCTCGCCGCTGCTGGATCGCCCTCCCTTGACCGACGCTTCGCCGATCGAGGCGCGCCCCCGCGCGCGGACGAGAGGGGCCATCGAGCCCGACGGGAGCTCGGCGGCCGCCGCAGGGGAGGGGTTTCTCGCGGTGCATAATCTCGGCAAGACGTATGGCGCGCGCGCGGTCGTGCAGGACGTCAGCCTGTCCGTTCGCCGCGGCGAAGCCGTCGGGCTGCTGGGTCCCAACGGCGCCGGCAAAACCACGGTGTTCTATATGATCACCGGCCTCGTCAGGCCGGACAAGGGCGTCATCGAACTCGACGGTTATCCCGTGACGACGCTGCCCATGTATCAACGGGCGCGCCTCGGCATCGGCTACTTGCCGCAAGAGGCTTCGATCTTTCGCGGCCTCAATGTCGAGGACAACATTCGCGCGGTTCTGGAGGTCAACGAGCCCGACCGCAAGGCGCGCGAGGCGACGCTCAATTCGCTGCTCGAGGAGTTCGACATCGCGCGCCTGCGCAAGGCGCCGTCGATCGCGCTTTCCGGCGGCGAGCGACGACGCTGCGAGATCGCGCGCGCGCTCGCCGGCAAGCCGTCGTTCATGCTGCTCGACGAGCCCTTCGCCGGCATCGATCCGATCGCGGTCGGCGACATCCAGGATCTCGTGCGCCATCTCAAGGGGCGCGGCATCGGCGTCCTCATCACCGACCACAACGTGCGCGAGACGCTCGGACTGATCGATCGCGCCTACATCATTCACAGCGGCCATGTGCTGACCGAAGGATCGCCCGAGGAAATCGTCGCGCATCCGGACGTTCGCCGATATTATCTGGGCGAAGACTTCCGCATGTAGCCTCGCGGCAAAGGATTTCGGCGTAAGCGTTTCGCGGCGCGCGTCATTCGTCTTCGTCGAAGCGGTTCGCCACGAGCGTTTCGAGCGCGTCGAGCGCCTCGATGGCCTGCGCGCCCAGGGCGGAGACCGTGATCGTCGAACCGAGGCCCGCGCCCAGCATCAAGATGCCCATGATGGAATCGCCGCCGACGGTTTCGCCGCAGCGCGTGACCTTGACTTGCGCATCGAAGCGATCGACGCATTGCACGAACTTGGCGGTGGCGCGCGCGTGCAGTCCCTTGCGGTTGACGATGCGCATGTCTCGCGCATGCGCGCCGGCGTGGATCGGAGGCGGCGGACAGTCTTCGTCTTCGCGACCTTCGTCTTCGCGACCGTCGTTTTGGCGACGTTCCGTCGTCTCGGTCATTTTCCCGTCAGCACCTTGCTCGCCACGGTGATGTATTTGCGGCCGGCGTCACGCGCCTCGATCACCGCGTGATCGAGGTCCGTGGTCTCGCGAAGCGTCGCCAATTTGATCAGCATCGGCAAGTTGATGCCGCAAATGACCTCGATGCGACCGCCGTCCATGACGGAAATGGCGAGGTTGGACGGCGTGCCGCCAAACATATCGGTCAGCAGGACGACGCCGCTGCCGTCCTGAACCCGCGCGACCGCGCCGAGAATGTCCGCGCGACGCTGCTCCATGTCGTCCTCGGGGCCGATCGTAATCGTTTCGAATCGCGATTGCGGCCCGACGACATGCTCAAGCGCGGCCCGAAAACCAGTGGCGAGCTGGCCGTGGGTCACAAGGACCATTCCAATCATCAACAATCCATTGTTTCAAACGCCGCCGCCGCGCCAGCGAACGGTCCTTAGTCAGGAGAGGCATTTTTGTGCAGTGCGGCGCAATGATCAAGCAAAATTCGCAAAAAAGCGCCGAGCGGCGTTAAGACAACCTAGCAAGACTTTCCAGGGCCGCATAGGCGTGATCGAGCGGGCCATGCGCCGGGTCGAGCGCGATTCGGGGCAGCCGGACGCCCAGCAAGTCGGCGATTCTGTCGCTTTCCCCAGGCATTCGAGGCGCCGATTGGCCGCGGCCGACGAGGTCGACGACGAGCCGCGCGACCGCATAGGGCTCGTGGGCGACCGCGACGACGCCCTCGAAACGGCGCTCGACGAGCCCTTCGAATCCCGGAGCGCCGCGCGCCAGCAGGCGCCCGCCGCAGGCGCGCAGGAAGATCCGGTCGTCGCCGACCAGCGCGGCGAAAATCGCCGATTCACGCGCGCGGGCGATCAACGCGAGCGCAAGCGCGCTCTTGCCGGCTCCGGAAGGGCCCCGAAGCAACAGGCCGCTCTCGCCGACGACGAGCGCGGTCGCGTGGAGGCTCGACCAGCCGGCGGCGGGCGCCCTCACGGCCCGATCGCCGGAAGGGAAATGACGAAACGCGCTCCCGCGCCGTGGCGCACAACGGCCGCATCGTCCTCCCCGGCGCTTCGCGCGGTCGTCTCGGGCGAGGCGGGCCGGTTCGACGCCCATATCCGCCCGCCGTGGGCGTGAACGATCTGACGCGAAATGGATAGCCCGAGCCCGGAGTTTTGCCCGAAGCCCTGGTCCGGGCGATCGGTATAGAAGCGCTCGAAGATGCGCTCGAGGGCGTGCGGGGGAATCCCGGGGCCGTCGTCGTCGACGGTAACGACGACTTGATCGCCCAAGGGCTCGCCGTCCGGCGTCGTCACGCCGCGCGCCCGGCTCAGCGCGATTCGCACCTCGCCGCCCGGCCGCGAGAACGAGCAGGCGTTGTCGAGCAAATTGGTGATCACCTGGGCGAGCCGCGAATCGTAACCGAGCACGACATAGGCCGGCGTCTTCGCCTTGGGGTCGGCCTCCTCGATCGTCAGGCGCAGCGCAGCCCCGTTGCTGCGCGGCGAATCGGCCGCCATCGCGACCACAGCGCGGAGCAGCGCCGCCATGTCGACCGGTCCGGCGTCGCCGCGCGCGAGTTCCGCGTCCAGGCGCGAAGCGTCGGAGATGTCGCTGATCAGTCGGTCGAGCCGCCGCACGTCGTGCTGCATGATGCCCAGCAGGCGGTCGCGCGAGGGCCCGGATTTCACCCGCGGCAAGGTTTCGACGGCGCTGCGCAACGAGGTGAGCGGATTCTTGAGTTCGTGCGCGACGTCCGCCGCGAAGCTCTCGATCGCGTCGATCCGGTTGTACAGCGCCTGGGTCATGTCGCGCAGCGCGCCCGAGAGATGGCCGATTTCGTCCGACCGATTGGTGAAGTCGGGAATCTGTTGCCGCGATTTGATGCCGCGCCGCACGCGCTCCGCCGCCTCGGCGAGCTTGCGCACGGGTTCGGCGATCGTGTTGGCCAGCGACAGCGACAGCACCAGCATCACCGCCGCCAGAACCAGAAAGAATCTCAGCAACGCCCATCGCTCCGAAGCGATGACCGAATCGATGTCTCCGCCTTGGGTCGAGAGCAGCAGCGCGCCGCGGATCGTCGCCGTTCGCTGGATCGGCACGCAGACCGAGACGATCGTTTCGCCCGCCGCGTTGATGCGAACGGCCGATTCCGTCTTTCCCTTCAGCGCGTCCGCGATTTCGGGCAGCGCCTTGCCGTTGGCCGCCCAATCGTCGTTGACGCGCAGCTTTTTGGTCGGCGCGAAAGAGCGGCGGGCTTCGGCCCAGAGCCGGCGCCACCACGGCCAGTCTTCGGGCGCGATCTCGCCCGGTTCGGCGCGAAGCGTCGCGCCGCGGGCCGAAAGGGTTTGCGAATCGAGCAGGAGCAAGCCATCCCGATCGTAGATCCGCGCGCGTGTGCGCGTCGGCGTCACCAGGCGATGGAGGACCGGGCCGACGCGTTCGGGGTTGATCGAGAACTCGATCGAATCCTCGTCGCTCGGCGCGGGCGTCGCATTCTCGCCCGGCGCGAGTTGGAGCAGCTTCTCCGGATCGATGGTGATGGTGTCGGTTTCGACGGCGGCGGAGGCGGCGATGGCGGCGGCGATGATGCCGGCTTGGGTCGTCAGGCTTTGCGTTCGCGCATCGATAATGTCGGCGCGGAATTGGTTGAGCAGCAGAAACCCGATCACCAGGACCAGCAGACCGCCCAGATTCAGCACGACGATGCGGCGCGTCAAAGACGACGAGAAGCGCGACACGATCGCGCGCCAGACGGCGCGCGCGCGCAAACGCGCCCGCGACTTGCGCCAGCGCGCGCCCGCGGAAGCGAAAATCGGATCGCTATGCGCCTCGGTGCTCATCGTCACGCGCGGCGGCTAGGGCGCCGCGCCCCGGTTTTCACGCGCGGCCCGCGCGTCAGGCTTCCCTGAAGCGATAGCCGACGCCGTAAAGCGTCTCGATCATTTCGAAATCGGGCTCGACGACCTTGAATTTCTTGCGCAACCGCTTGATGTGGCTGTCGATCGTGCGATCGTCGACGTAAACTTGATCGTCGTAAGCCGCGTCCATCAGCGCGTTGCGGCTCTTGACGACGCCGGGGCGCGTCGCCAGCGCCTGCAGGATCAGAAACTCCGTCACGGTCAGCGTGACGGGAACGTTGTCCCACGTGCAGGTGTGACGCTCGGGGTCCATTTTCAGCCGCCCGCGTTCGAGGATCTTGGCCTCGCTCTCCTTTTGCGACGCGGCGTCCTTGGGATTGGCGCGACGCAGGATCGCCTTCACGCGCTCGACCAGCAGGCGCTGGGAGAACGGCTTGCGAATGAAATCGTCGGCGCCCATCTTGAGCCCGAACAACTCGTCGATTTCCTCGTCCTTCGAGGTGAGGAAAATCACCGGCAGATCGGACTTTTGCCGTAGCCTGCGCAGCAGCTCCATGCCGTCCATGCGCGGCATCTTGATGTCGAAGATGGCGAGATCCGGCGGGTTGGCCTTCAGGCCGTCCAGCGCGCTCGCTCCGTCGGTGTAAGTCTGAACGCGATAGCCTTCCGCTTCCAACGATAGGGAAACGGAAGTCAGGATGTTGCGGTCGTCGTCGACCAGGGCGATCGTCGGCATGAAGCTCCTGTTTCAATTCCTACCGGGCCGCGCGGGTTGGCTGCGGCCCTGCATCATACACCCCGCGAAGGCACAATAGAGCCCTTCGGGGCCGAAGTGTGGCTTCATTGCGCCGCTCGGCGGGCGCGCTCGCGCCGCTCCCGGTCAAATATCTACAATAATATGTCAAGATAAGCCGGTTTGGCGAATGTTCAACCGCTTCGCTGCGCACGCGCCGCCCGGGCGCCCGCCCGGGGGCTCGGCTTGACCTGGCGGCTACGCCGCGCTTTTTTCCTCGCCCCTGTCGTCGCGGCGCCGCGCGTCGACGCCCGCGCCTCTCCAGAAGGATCGAACCCCATGGCCGCCTCCGTGCCGGAAGAAACGCTCCCTAGCGCGGCGGCGCAGGCCAAGCGGCTCCTCAGGATTTCACGGACCGGCGCGTTGGCGACGCTCGGCCGCGAGTCGGGCGCGCCGCTGACGACCTGGGTCGGCTTCGCCAGCGATTTCGACGGCGCGCCGTTGTTTCTGTTCTCCGAGCTCGCCCAGCACACCAAGAACCTCGCCGTCGACGCGCGCGGCTCGTTGCTGCTGACGAGTCCGCCCGATCGCGGCGACCCGCTCAATCACCCCCGCGTGACGGTCGGCGGCGCGATCGCGCGCCATCCCGACCCTTACGCCCGCAAACGTTATCTCCAGCGCAATCCCAAGGCCAAGCTCTACTCGCCGTTCGCCGATTTCGCGATCTATCGGATGCGCATCGAAGCCGTGCACTTCAACGGCGGGTTCGGCCGCGCCGACCCGCTGACCGCCGCCGACATCCTCACGCCCGCGGCGGACGCGTCCGCCTTGATAGAGGTCGAGGATCGTCTGCTCGAGGAGGTCAACGGGCCCGGCGGCTCGCTCAGCGCCCGTCTGGCCCCGCGCGGCGATCCGGGCCGGCGCGTCTGGCGCGCGATCGGGCTCGACGCCGAGGGCCTCGATCTGGCCGCCGGCGGCCTGACGGCGAGGATCGATTTCAGCGCGCCCGCCTTCGATCCCCAGGGCTGGCGGCGGCGGCTCGAGGAAGCCTTGGCGAAGGGCGAGGCCTGAGGGCGGGGGCGACGCCTCACGAGGCCGACAGGCGGCGGCTCTCCACCGCGACGCGCCACGCGTCGAGGTCCGACAGCATCGCGCGGGCGGCTTGATCGGCGAGCGCGCGCAGGGCGGGCAGGTCGAGATCGCCGACCAGGCGTGTCCGCAGCGCTTCCAGCTGCGCCGCCGTGCGGCGCGAGCGGCGCGCCAAATCTTCGAAATCGCCGAAGAGACGAACGCCGTAGGATGCGGTCGCCGCGGCCGGCAGAAAGATCGCCGCCGCCAAGCCCCAGGGTTCGAATTGCGATATCATCGCCCAGCCCGCGGATTTGCCGACGAGATACAGCGTGTTGTTGCCCAGCGACGCCAAGAGAAGCGCCACGCCGACGGCTTCGAAAAGTCGGTCGCGCCGCTCCATTCGCCCCGCGTTGCCCAGGTGGTAGGACAATTGCTCCTCCACGAGCGCCCGAAGAATGTCGCGCGCCTCGTGCAGGAGATCGGCGAGATCGCCTGAGAACAACGGCTGTTCGCGGGCGATCGCGCGCACGTACCATCCCGGCCAGGCGGCCTGGCCGGGCTTCAGGCTGGTCGGCCAGGCGCCGAGCAGCCACGGCAAGGAGACGATCCGCAGCCGCTCCACCACCTCGCGCGCTTCAAACCATTGATAGCGCCAGCGCCGCCGCGTCGCCAAAAAGACGAGACCGCCCACCAGCGCCACGGCGAAGAATTCAACCGCCGCCGCCAGTTCATGCATGTCGCGGGAACGGGCGGCGCTGGCGACGAACAAGCTGGCCAAGGCGCTCACCGCGGAACTGAACAGGAAGAGGCGGCGATACCGGGCGGCGCTTCGCCCCGCCACATCCTCGGCCGCCAGCAGCGCGTCGGCATAGCGTCTCACGGCGCCGCGATTGGCCGGCCAAGCCGCCACCGCCGCGCTGACGCGAGGCCATAGCGCGCGCGAGCGCTCGATGTCTTTGCCGTCGAAGACGAGGCTCGCCCGCGAGCCGCTCTTCGCCTTGGCGCGGCCGCCGAGACGGCAAGACATAAATTCGGCCAAGCCCAGCCGTTCGTTTGCCGTAGCGGGCGGCGATATCAGCCGGCGCGTGATGGCGGCAAGACAGGATTCGACCGTGCGCGGAGCGATGTCGTCGGCGTGGCGCACGAAAGTTTCGTCCGAGACGTCGTCTGGCCACAGCATGCGCCTCGCGCCATTCGAAGGGTCGACGACGACGACCGGCACGCCTCGGCGCGCCGCCTCGTCGACGATTTCGCCCGTGCCGCCCCGGCCGTCCGCGGGCTTGCCGTCCCAGACCGCAACGAGGATGTCGGATTGCGCGAGCATCGTGAGGCCGGCCGATTCATAGGATCGCGGCAGGCGATCCGTGGTCGCCTCCTCGGGCTTGCCGGCCAGCGGGAGAACGAGGCGAGCCCGCGCCGAGGCCATCAGAGCGTCGAATTCGCCGCGCGAAGCGTCGTCGGCGAAAGTCCCGCGGTAGATCGACGGCGGGCAGGGCAGCACGACGTCGAGCGCGAAGCCCGCGGCGAGGGCGGCCCTGGCGGCGATGCGGTCCGCTCCTTCGGCGAGCGAGGAAATAAGCGTGAACGCCGGCGCCGCGGAGTCGAAGGATTGGCTCACTTGGTCTTTGACCGTGGCGAAGGTCGCGATCGTCGCGCGAAAGAAATCGCCGATTCCTTCCTCGACGGCCTCAATGTCGAAGACGCGCGCATTCGCCTCGCCCCGGCCCGCGAGGGGCGGAGCGCGATGCAGGCGGTGCCCGGTGACGCCGATCGTCAATGCGAGACGCGGCTTAGGAGGATGATCGATCAAGACGGTCTGGCTCCAGGGCCCGCAGAGATCGCCATTGGTCTGCGGATTGCGGACGATTTCAAGCAATTTTTCGCTCGACATTGCCGTTGGTTTCAATTTCAAGTTGTTGTCGGGTTCCGATCCGGCTCTCATCACCCATCGGCCTTGAAATGTCGCAGCCAACCGCTCGGCCGCCCGGTGGGGACGACCAGAGACTTCCGCCCGTATTGAACGTCCTGTGGGCCGCCGGCGCTGCGGCGGAACCGGAGGCGGCGTCGGGCGCGTTCGGCTCGCTGGCCGGCGCGGCGCGGCTCGCGGCGGCTCGCTGGCCGGAGTTTTATCGCGAACCCGCGCTCGCGCGTCTCTTTTACGCGCGGGACGATCCGCCGGCGCCGGCGATCCTGGCGGCGGCCGAGCGCGCAGGATTGGTCGGCGAGCCGTGCGATTCAGCCGACGGCGCCGCGGGCGCCGAATGCGAGGTCGCGATCGTCGCCTCGCGCGACTTCGGCGCGATCCCGGACCGGCTGCCCGCGCTGATCGCGGCGCCCGGCGGCGATGCGATGAGGCTCGCCGTGCGCGATGCGGTCGGGCCCGCTCTCGACGGCGTCGCGCCGCGCCGCGGCGACGTCGCCGCGACGCCCGAACTCCTCGCCGGCGCGTTGCTGGCGCCGCCGCGCGGGCTGGTCGAGCGACGCAAGCTGCGCGACTATCAGAGCGAGGACGTTCGCGTCCGACCGAAGCGCTTCGAATACGAAGTCCTTTTGCGGCTGATCGGCGAGCGATCAGCCGACGCCGGAGTCGAAGACGACGCCTGGGACCGGGCGGCCAGGGTCAATGCGGCGGCGAGCGTCGACCGCGGCGCGACGCTCGGCCGGCTGCGCGCCGAATACGAGCGCGCCGACGCCTTGGCGCTCGCCTATGGCCGGCGCTGGCGCAGCACCTTGGCGGCGCGCTCGTTCCTGCTCTTCGGCGCCAATCTCGTCTCGGGCCTGATCGGCTCGCTCTTTCCCGAACTCTCCCTGGTGACGCTGCCTATTCAGTTCGCCGTCTCCGGGCTCCTCTTCCTCGATCAACGCGTCTCGGGACGCCGGCGCTGGCGCGGCAAGTGGATCGACTACCGGCGCGCGGCGGAGGCGACCCGCATCGCGCGCTTTTGCGTCCTGGCCGGCGCGCCGTTGCTCGGGTCGACGCCGCGGTCCTGGATCGATTGGCGGCTGGAGCGGATTCTGCGGCGCGGCGAGTCCGCGCCGCCGCTGTCCGAGGCCGACGCCGCGGCGTTCCTCGCCTATCTCCGCGAAGTCGAAATCGAACGGCAGATCGTCTATCACCGAGCGGCCTTTCGACGCTTTCGGCGGTTGAACGCCCATTTGCGGCGGGCGGCGGTCGTAACGCTGTTGGCGACCATCGGGCTCGGCGCCGCCTTGGCGATCGTCGCGATCGTCGGCGTTTCGACCAAGAAGATTCCGGTGCTCGGCGCGATCGGCCTGGCGTTGACCGCCGGCCCGGGTCTTTACGCGGCGTTGAACGGCCTGCGCGGCCAACTCGACGTCGAGCGGCAGGCCTCGCGCGCCGCGCGCATCGGTCTCGCGCTACGCGGATTGCGGCGCGCGCTCGACGGCGCGCCGCCGAGCGCGACGTTGGCGCGCGCCGCGGCGACGCGCGCCGCCGAGATCATGCATGACGACGTTTCGTCCTGGGATCGCGTCATGGAGATCGTATGATCCGGCGATAACGAGGAGGTTGCGATGAGTGACGCGACGACCACGACCGCTTCCGCCCGCGATTCTCATCTCTTCGCTCCCGGCGCGAAGCGAATCCTGGCGCTCGACGGCGGCGGCGTGCGCGGCATCGTCGCGCTGGCGTTTCTCAAGAAGATCGAACGGACGCTGGAGGCCGAGGCCGGGAAGTTCGTGCGCCTGTGCGATTATTTCGATCTCATCGGCGGCACGTCGACCGGCGCGATCATCGCCGTCGGCTTGGCGCTCGGCTACAACGTCGATCAGATTCGCGAATTTTACCTGCGCCTGGCGCCGCGCGTTTTCCGCCCGCCGTGGGTGCGCGTTCCCGGCTGGAGAGCGATATTCGACGCCCGCGCCTTGGCCGGCGAGCTCAAAGCCATCATCGGCGACCGCACGCTCGACACGCCGGACTTGCAGACCGGCCTCGGCGTCATGCTCAAGCGCATCGACACCGCCAGCGCCTGGATTCTGACCAACAATCCGCGCTCGGCCTACTGGGAGACTCCCCCCGACCATTCCTTTATCGGCAACCGCAATTATCGCCTGGCGGAGATTGTTCGCGCGAGCACTGCGGCGCCGCACTATTTCGATCCGCAGGAAATCGAAATCGTCGCTGGCGAACCGCCCGGCCTGTTCGTCGACGGCGGGCTGACGCCGCACAACAATCCGTCGCTGGCGCTATTTCTGTCGGCGTTCGTGCCGCACTACGGCTTGGCGTGGGAAGCCAGCCCGGAAAAGCTCACGATCGTCTCGATCGGCGCGGGAACGTTCCGCGACCGCCTCGATTCGCGCTCGTTGAGCAAGGGGCCTTCGGCCAAGCTCGCGTTGCGCGCCATGATCCAGCAGATTGGCGACAATCAGCAGCTCATCCTGACGCTGATGTCGCTGCTCGGGGAGAGCCCGACGGCCTGGCCGATCAATTCCGAGATCGGCGATCTCGGCGCCGTGCCGGCGCCGCGCGGTCCTTTGTTCCGCTTCCTGCGCTACGACATGAAGCTCGAAGCCCAGTGGTTCGCCGCCGCGCTCGGCGAAACGCCGACCGAGAAGCAAATCGCTCAGATGCGGCGGCTCGACGACGCGGGGTCGATGCCCTTGCTCGAGGCTCTGGCCCGCCGAGCGGCCGAAATTCAAATTCGCCGGGAAGATTGGGCGCCGCCGGCCGCCGCGCCATAGCGCCTCTCGCCTTCGCCGCTGCGATGCAATATATTTTCTCGCGCCGCGCCAAGCGCCAGGCGGTCTTTGCCCCGATCGGAGTTCGTCCATGTCTCTCGCCAAACGCCACGCCCTCGTCACCGGCTCCACCAGCGGCATCGGCCTCGCGATCGCGCGCGCGCTCGCCAAGGAGGGCGCCGACGTCGTCATCAACGGCATGGGCGATGCGGCGGCTATCGAGGCCGAGCGCGCAGGGATCGAAAAGGAGTTCGGCGTCAAGGCGTTCTACAACGGCGCGGACATGACGAAGCCCGCGGAAATCGCGGCGATGATCGCCGACGCGCAGACGAAAATGGGTTCGCTCGACATTCTCGTCAACAACGCCGGCATTCAGTTCGTTTCGCCGATCGAGGACTTCCCCCCCGCGAAATGGGACGCGATCATCGCGATCAATCTTTCCTCGGCCTTCCACACCATCCGCGCGGCGACGCCGGGCATGAAGGCGCAGAAATGGGGACGGATCGTCAGCACCGCCTCGGCCCATTCGCTCGTCGCCTCGCCGTTCAAATCCGCCTATGTCGCGGCCAAGCACGGCCTGGCGGGTCTCACCAAGACCGTCGCGCTGGAGCTCGCGACCTTCGGCGTCACCGCCAATTGCGTCTCGCCCGGCTATGTCTGGACGCCGCTGGTCGAGAACCAGATCCCCGACACGATGAAGGCGCGCGGCATGACGCGCGAACAGGTGATCAACGAGGTGATGCTGGCGGGACAGCCGACCAAGCAATTCGTCACCGCCGATCAGGTCGCCGCGCTCTTCGTCTATCTCTGTTCGGACGCCGCCGCGCAAGTCACCGGCGCCAATCTTTCGATCGACGGCGGCTGGACGGCGGAATGAGCGTCGCGGGCGAAAAGTCCGCCTCGCCCCGCGCGGCCAAGGCGCCGGCGCGCAAGATCGTCAATCTCGCGCTGCAGGGCGGCGGATCGCATGGCGCTTATGCCTGGGGCGCGCTCGACGCGCTGATCGAGGACGAGCGCGTCGAGATCGGCGCCATCAGCGGCGCCAGCGCCGGCGCGATGAACGCGGTCGTCTACGCCGACGGCTTGATGGCGAGCGGACGCGAAGGCGCCCGGCGCAAGCTGCACGAGTTCTGGCTCTCGGTGAGCGAGGAAGGCTCGCTGTCGCCCGCGCAGCGGCGCCTGTTCGACGTCTGGCTGCGCGCATGGAGCTCCGCCCTTCCCCAGGCGAGCGCCGCGTGGGACGCGCTGTCGCAATTCGCCAGCCCCTATGAATTCAATCCGCTCGACGTCAATCCCCTGCGCGATCATCTCAGCAGAATCGTCGATTTCGAGGCGTTGCGGCGCGATCACGAATTGCAGCTGTTCATCGCCGCGACCAACGTGCGCACCGGCAGGGGCGAGATTTTCCGCCGCGACGTCCTAACCGTCGAACACGTGATGGCGTCGGCCTGCCTGCCGCGCCTGTTCCAGTCGGTGGTGATCGCGGGCGTTCCCTATTGGGATGGCGGCTTCGCCGGCAATCCGCCGCTCTGGCCGCTGTTCTACGAGACGCGATGCCGCGACGCCATCATCGTTCAGATCAATCCGATCGAGCGGAGCCAGACGCCGCGCACGGCGCAGGAGATCGCCGATCGCATGAACGAGATCACCTTCAACGCCGGATTGCTCGCCGAATTGCGCGCCGCGGATTTCGTCGCGCGCCTCATCGATCGCGGCGTTCTGCGCGACGACGGCTACCGGCGCGAGAACCTTCATCGCATCGGCGGCGACGGCGAGCTGGAAAGCTTCACCGCCGCCTCGAAGATGGACGTCTCCTGGACCTTCCTGACGAGGTTGCGCGATCTCGGGCGCGAGGCGGCGAAGGATTGGCTGGCGCGCAACTACGATTCGATCGGCGTGAGGAGCACGCTCGACATCGATCGCGCGCTCGCCAGGACGAAGGTCAGCGATTCCTGAACGCGGCCGGACGCTTTTCCACGAAGGCGCGCATGCCCTCCTTCTGATCCTCGGTGGCGAACAGGGAGTGGAACACCCGGCGCTCGAAACGCACGCCCTCGGCGAGCGTCGTCTCATAGGCGCGATTGACGCTCTCCTTGGCCGCGTAGAGCGCGGGCGCGGAGAGCGCGGCGATGGCGGCGGCGGTCTTCAGCGCCTCCTCGACGAGCGCGGCCGCGGGCACGACACGCGAGACGAGCCCCGATCGCTCGGCTTCCGCGGCGTCCATCATGCGGCCGGTCAGAACCATCTCCATCGCCTTGGATTTGCCGACGAAACGGGTCAGGCGCTGCGTGCCGCCGGCGCCGGGGATGACGCCGAGCTTGATTTCCGGCTGGCCGAACCTGGCGGTGTCCGCGGCGAGAATGAAATCGCACATCATCGCCAGTTCGCAGCCGCCGCCGAGCGCGAAGCCGGCGACCGCCGCGATGATCGGCTTGCGCGTCCGCGAGACGTTCTCCCAGCGCGAAATGAAGTCCTGCAGGAAGACGTCGGCGAAGGTCTTGTCCTGCATCTCCTTGATGTCGGCGCCGGCGGCGAAAGCCTTCTCCGAGCCGGTGAGCGCGATCGCGCCGATCGCCGGATCGGCCTCGAAACCCTCGAGCGCCCGGTTGAGGTCTTCGATCAGGGCGGCGTTCAGCGCGTTGAGCGCCTGGGGCCGATTGAGGCGAATGAGGCCGACGCGGCCGTGGGTCTCGACGAGGATATTGGCGTAGGACATCGCGGGGCTCCGCTCGAGGTGGGGCCAAAGCACTAGCCGCGGCGCGGGGAAATGGAAAGCGGCAAGCGAGCCGATTCCGCTCAAGCATTGACAGATCGGCGCGCCCGCCCTTATGAAGCGCGCCGTGCCCAGGTGGCGGAATTGGTAGACGCACTGGTTTCAGGTACCAGCGGTGCAAGCCGTGAAGGTTCGAGTCCTTTCCTGGGCACCATCCGACCTCGACGCGCAACATGGCTCCTCCCGGCGAGCGTGTCGGCCATCCCGCGAAACAGCAGTGGAGCGAGGGCTTCGCCGGCTTGGATCGCGACGCCAGCCGGCGGCGCCCCGAGGGCTCCACGCGAGAATGAGGCAAAAGGCGCTCTCGGCCAATCGCGGGAACTGCAAACAGCGTGATGGAAAATTTCGACGTCGTCATTCTCGGCGCCGGCGCCGCCGGGCTGATGTGCGCCATCGCCGCGGGCCGGCGGGGACGGCGCGTGCTGTTGCTCGATCACGCCGATCGGGCGGGAGAGAAAATCCTTATTTCCGGTGGCGGACGCTGCAACTTCACCAATCTGCACATCGCTCCGGACAGGTTTTATTCCAATAATCGGCATTTTTGCGCTTCGGCGCTGAAGCGTTACACGCAGCATGATTTCATCGCGTTGGTCGAAAGCCATCAAATCCCTTTCCACGAAAAAACGCTGGGACAGTTGTTTTGCGACCGTTCGGCGCGCGACATCACCGGAATGCTGCTGAAGGAATGCGCCGAAGCGCATGTCGATTTGCGCTTGCGGCACGCCATCGCGGCGGTGACGAAATCCGACGCCTTTCACATCGAAACGGATCACGGCGCTTTCCGCGCCTCGTCTTTGGCGCTGGCGACCGGCGGCCTATCGATTCCCAAAATGGGCGCCACCGGCCTGGCGCATCGACTGGCCGCGCAATTCGGCCTGCCGCTGACGGAGACGAGGCCGGCGCTGGTTCCCCTGAAATTCGCCGGCGCCGAGCTCGCCTTCATGCAGCCGCTGAGCGGCGTTTCGCTGGACGTGACGGCCCGCTGCGGCAAACACGCCTTCCGCGAGGCGATGGTGTTCACCCATCGCGGACTGTCCGGACCCGCGATTCTGCAGATCTCGAGCTGCTGGCGCGAGGGGCAAGCGATCACGCTCGACATCCTGCCCGCTGTGGACGCGGCGGCGTTTCTCGTGGAACGCAAAAAGGCGCGTCCCAAGGCCGAACTGAAGACCATTCTCGGCGAAGTCCTGCCGCAACGCCTGGCGCAGCTTTTGACCGAAAGCTATTTGCCCAATCCAGTCATCGGCGCCCTCGCCGATAAAAGACTGAACGAGATCGCGGCGCTGTTGAAAAACTGGACGCTGACGCCCGCCGGCAGCGAAGGCTACGCCAAAGCCGAAGTCACGCTGGGCGGCGTCGATACGCGCGCCCTGTCGTCAAAAACCATGGCGGCCAATGCCGTGCCGGGCCTCTACGTCATCGGCGAGGCCGTCGACGTCACCGGCTGGCTTGGCGGCTATAATTTTCAATGGGCCTGGTCGAGCGGCTGGTGCGCGGGGATGACGGTTTGAGGGCGCTGAACCGTTTCGCCTCGGCGACGGTCTCGATGAAGGCGGCGAACGGACGGGGGCGGCGCCAAGTCGGCGGCGACCCCCGGCCCCGAGGCTCGTCGAAACCACGACATCCGCGTCGCGATCTATGCGTCCTCGTCGTTCCGACCGCCGGGGAAGTCCGCTCCCAAGGGTTCGCCGTTGCGGGTCCACAGAATCGCCCGCGCCTTGACCTTCAGGCCGTCCAGCGTCAGGGCCTTCGCCGCTTCGATCCTGGCGACGACGAGCGCCGCAGCCGCCCGCGCCGCATTGGCGACGGCGTCCGCTTCCGGGGTCTTGAGCCTCTTCTTCACGATCAGCGTTGTGATCTCGTAGCCCCACGCGATCTCGAGAGCCTCGCCGTCTTCCAGAAGCCTCGCGTCCAGGTGCTGCGGAGGCGAGGTCACCGCGCCGGTTCGCGCGCCGTTGCGCCTCGCATCGAATTGTTCCATTCGCCTGAAATAGGCGCCTCTGTTAAGCTCTTTGGGGTTGTTAACGATAATTCTCGAAGAGGGACGGCGTTCGTAATCCATCGCAACAGAGAATACACTCATGACGACTCTCCTCTTGTTAACGCTGAGGCATAAGTGTTGCGCCATGAATACTGCATGTCAACTGTCGTTGTGACGAGAATGAATTTACGATAAATGCTTACGTTACGTAACTAGGGCAAATTGACACGCTTAATTCTTAATATAAACTTGTATACGAAATTTGGCGATAATTGTCCAAATCCTGCGGATCGGCGTCCGATCCCTTGCCTCGCCGGCGCATGCCCGGCGCGCCGCTCTTGCGGCGGTCCACGCCCGCGCGCGCTTGCCGACAGCCCCCCGTCTGCGCAAGCCGCGGCGATGCCGACGCGGGCGGACATTTCTCGACGCAATGCGGCGTTCGGCGCCAATGACCGCTTCCGGCCGACGCTTTGCGATGCCCCCAGCGCTTTCGACGTATATCGAGGGCCTCGCAACCGGCTTCGGCCGCGCGAGCGCCCGACAAGGGCCCTCGCGCGGCCGAAGCCGAACGGAACAGGAGCGCGGTCGCGAGAGGCGTCGGCCTCGAGGCTTACGAGGCCGCCTCGGGCTTGCGCGCATCGTCTGAGGTCCGTTCGCCGGGAGCGATCGTTCCCAAGGGTTCGCCGTTGCGGCGCCACAGAATCGCCCGCGCCTTGACCTTCAGGCCGTCCAGCGTGATCGCGCGGGCCGCTTCGATCCTTGCGGCGACGCGCGCCGTCGCCGCCCGCGCCGATTTCGCCATGGCGTCCGCTTCCGGCGTGTTGAGTCGCTTCATCGCGATCAAGGTCGCGACCTCGTAGGCCCACGCCGCCTCGAAATCCTCGCCTTCCCTAAGAAGCTTGGCGTCGAGGCGCTGTGGAGGCGACGTCACCGCGCCGGTTCGGCCGCCCTTGCGCCTCGCCTCGAAGCGCTCGATTCGCTTAAATAAAGCGCCGAGGTCAAAGTATCGACCGCTGTAATCGCGTATTTCCGACAAGCCGCGATTATCAGAATCCGCCGAAATAGAGAAACTCGCCATGACGATTCTTCTCTCATTGACGCCGATCGATAAGGTTATCCATAAGGTTACCTTCTGTCAACTCTCGCAGCGGTAATGATAGGAACAATCTAATTGATCGACGAAAAATTTATGAAGAGTTGTCTGCATCGCCGAACGCCGCCAAATTGGCTAGAAATTGGCGATAATTGTCTGCAGCTCCGGGGAGGGCGAAGGAGATAGTCTTCGCGTCGTCTCTTTAAGGCCGTCGCCGCCGACGGTCGGCGAGGTCGGTCGGCGCGGGCGCCTATCGCACGGCGCCGGCCTTCCCGGTCTCCTTCATGCTGAGCAGGCTGAGAAAGCTGACCGCGGCGGCCGCGACGATGTAATAGCCGACCCAGGTCAGGCCGCCGCGCTCCAGCAGCTGCTGGGCGAGGTAGGGCGCCAGGGACGCTCCGAGAATGCCGCCGAGATTATAGGCGCTCGAAGCGCCGGTGTAGCGCACGCGGGCCGGGAAGATCTCGGGCAGCAGGGCGCCGAGCGGGGCGAAGGTCAGGCCCATGACGCCGAGGGCGAGCGAAAGGAACGCCAATGCGCCCCAGGCGCCGCCGCCCAACAGACTTGGCAGGGCGAAACCCGTCAACGCCGCCAGAGCGCTCGCGCCGAGCAACACGGGGCGGCGGCCAAACCGGTCGGCGAGGGCCGCGGAGAGCGGCGTCGCCAGCGCCATGAACAGCACGGCCACGCACAGCATGCCGAGAAAATCGGTGCGCGCGATGTGCAGCGCGTTCACGCCGTAGCCCAGCGCGAACACCGTCGAGACATAGAACAGCGCATAGCAGACCACGATCGACAGCGAGCCCTGGATCAACGGGAGCCAATGGCCCCGCAGCAATTCGACGAGCGGCACCTCGGCGCGTTCATGGCGCGCCAGGACCTCGCGGAAGGCGGGCGTTTCGGTGATCGACGCCCGGACATAGAGCCCGATCGCCACCAGCGCCGCGCTCATCAAGAAGGGGATGCGCCACGCCCAGGCGACGAAGTTCGCCTCGCCGAGGCCCAGGAGAAGCAGCAGGAACAGGCCGTTGGCGATGAGAAAGCCGAGCGGCGGCCCGAGCTGCGGGAACATGCCGAACCAGGCGCGGCGGCCCGGCGGCGCGTACTCGGTCGCGAGCAAGGCCGCGCCGCCCCATTCGCCGCCCAGCCCGACGCCCTGGCCGAATCGCAGCAGGCACAGCAGCCAAGGCGCCAGGACCCCCGCTTGCGCATAGCCCGGCAGCGCGCCGATCAGCGTTGTCGACACGCCCATCGTCAGCATCGTGGCCACCAGCGTCGCCTTGCGTCCGACGCGATCGCCGAAGTGCCCGAAAAAGACCGATCCGACGGGTCGCGCCAGGAAGGCGATGCCGAAGGTGAGGAAGGCGTTGAGCGCCTGAGCGCCGGGCGCTGATTGCGGAAAAAAGGTCTGGCCGATCACCAACGCGGCGGCGGTGCCGTAGATGTAGAAATCGTAAAATTCGATCGTCGTGCCGACGAGGCTCGCCAGCACGATGCGGCCGACGCCGATTTCCTCCTCCCCCGCGCCGACGATCGTCGCCGCCGCGGCCCCCGAGTCTCCTGGCATTTCCGCTCCCTATGCCTTCTCTTCGCCGATCCCCAGGCCTCAGCGCGGAGGACTCATCCAACGCGGGCAATCTTGGGTCAGCGGCAAAACCACCTCAAACGTGCGAACGGGGTAGTAATAACGGCAACTGCGATTCCACTGGCCGTTGGTCGAAGTCGACCAGACCAGAGGCGCCTCGCCCCAGAGCAACAAGCCGGCGTTCGCCACGAAGATCAGAGCGAGGACTGTCAATAGCTTCATATCGCGGTCCCCCAGGCTTTCGAGGGAATTGACCTAGGCCAAAATCCACCCGAATCAGTAGGATACAATTGCCACGGTCGCGCAACTCGTCCCTTGTGGCAATGGCGGGGCCGTTGGTGCGTCAGCGCGTCGCGGCGGTCGTCGCCTGCGCGGAGCGCGCGTCGACGGCGCCGGTTTCCCGCGATCTCGGCGCCATCGTCGGGCTTCATTCCGACAAAAGGCCTCCGGCCGCGCGATGGCGAGACCGGCGCCGCCCGTGAACAGCCCGGCCGATGCGGCCGGCATTTTGGCGAGACCGCCGTCGGGACCCCATGTTATCTCTTGCAAGCCCGACCGCGACAGGCGCCGATCATGAGCAGCGACGACACTGAGACCCCGGTTCCACCCGGACCCACGAGCAGTGCCGATGTCAGGCGCGGCGACGGGCTTCCGCGGTTCGAGAAGGCGCTCGTCGCCGCGCGCTCCTCGCTGCCCGTCGCGGCCAAGCGTCCTTCCCCGGCGCGCGGAAGACCGCGATGGAAGGTCTTGGCGCTGCTGGCGCTCGTCATCATCGGCGCCGGCGGGGCCTATTGGCGGCATACGCGCCAGGGCGGCCTCCCCTTGGGGATCGTATCGGGCGCCGGCCGGATCGAGGCGGACGAGATCGACATCGACACCAAGTTCGCCGGCAGCATCGCCGAAATGCTCGCCGAGGAAGGCGACATGGTCAAAGCCGGCCAGGTCGTCGCCCGCATGGACACCCGAGACCTCGAAGCCTCGCTGCGAATGACCGAGGCGCAAGTCAAGGGAGCGCAACGGAGCCTCGACGAGGCGCGCGCCAATGTCGAGCAGCAGAAGACCCAGGTCACGCTCGCGCAGCAGGAGTTCGACCGCACCAACGCGCTGGTCGCGCGCGGCTTCGCCACCTACGAGCTGCTCGACCAGCGCCGGCAGGCCCTCAACGGCGCCCACGCCGCGCTCAACGCCGCCAACGACCTCGTCGGCGTCGCCGAACGGGCGCTCGACGCGGCCACCCACGATGTCGAACTCTATAAGGTCAACATCGCCGATAATACGCTCGTCGCGCCGCGAGAAGGCCGCATCCAATACCGCATCGCCAATATCGGCGAGGTGCTGCCCGCGGGCGGCAGAGTCTACGCCATGCTCGACACGTCCTTCGTATATATGGACATCTACCTCGCCACCGAAGAGGCCGGCAAGGTGAGGATCGGCGCCGACGCCCGCATCGTGCTCGACGCCAGACCCGATGTCGCGATTCCGGCGAAGGTTGCGTTCATCGCCGCGCAGGCGCAGTTCACGCCCAAGATTGTGGAGACCAAGGAGGACCGCGACATGCTGATGTTCCGGATCAGGGTGAAGATCGATCCCGCGCGATTGCGCGGGCGCGCCGCCGCGGTAAGGGGCGGTCTGCCTGGAATCGCCTATATACGATTTAATCCGGCGACCGCGTGGCCGCCCGGTTTGCAAACGAACGTCGCGCAGTAATCGGACGCCCGGCTCGGCGTTGACGCTCAGGGCGCCGAAGATCGAAGGGACGGCGCCCGACCCTATGAGCGCGTCACGCGGCTTATGGGGAGTCATGGGCGTCGCGACGAGCATGCGAAGGAGACCGAGTTGCAGCATCGAACGCGCGACCGTCGCCAGGAAGACGCCGAATGGCATCGCGAAAAAGTGATAGAGGACGCCGCCGCCATGAACGGCGCGACCCCATGTTATGGTTTTCAGGTCCGACCCGACAGGCGGCGATCATGAGCAGCGACGACACCGAAACTCCGATTCCGCCCGCCCCTTCGAGCGAGGTCGAGATCCAGCGCGGCGAGGCGCTTCCGCCCTCCGAGACGGCGCTCGTCCCGGCGCCTTCCACACTGCCCGTGGCGCCCATGCGTGCTTCTCCGCCGCGCGGAAGATCGCGATGGAAAGCCTGGGCGTTGCTCGCTCTCGTCATCATCGGCGCCGGCGGCGGCGGGGCCTATTGGTGGTATGCGCGCCAGGGCGGCCTGCCCGTGGGGATCGCGTCGGGCAACGGCAGGATCGTGGCGGACGAGATCGACATCGACACCAAGTTCCTCGGGCGCATCGCCGAAATGCTCGCCGACGAAGGCGACATGGTCAAAGGCGGCCAGATCGTCGCCCGCATGGACACCCGAGACCTCGAGGCCTCGCTGCGAAAGACCGAGGCGCAAGTCCAGCAATCGCAGCAGAGCCTCGACGAGGCGCACGCCAATGTCGAGCAGCAGAAGACCCAGCTCACGCTCGCGCAGCAGGAGTTCGACCGCACCAACGCGCTGGTGGCGCGCGGCTTCGCCACCTACGAGTTGCTCGACCAGCGCCGGCAGGCCCTCAACGGCGCCCAAGCCGCGCTCAACGCCGCCAACGATCGCGTCGGCGAAGCCGAGCGGGCGCTCGAGGCCGCCACCCACGATGTCGAGCTCTACAAGGTCAACATCGCCGACAACGCGCTCGTCGCGCCGCACGACGGCCGCATCCAATACCGCATCGCCAATATCGGCGAGGTGCTGCCCGCCGGCGGCAAGGTCTTCACGATGCTCGACATCGCCTACGTCTACATGGACATTTATCTTCCGACGGCGGACGCGGGCAAGGTGAAGATCGGCGCCGACGCCCGCATCGTGCTCGACGCCAGGCCCGATCTCGCGATCCCGGCGAAGGTTTCGTTCGTCGCCACGCAGGCGCAGTTCACGCCCGACACGGTGGACGCTAAGGACGAGCGCGACAAACTGATGTTCCGGGTCAGGGTGAAGATCGATCCCGAGCGATTGCGCGCGCGCGGCGCCTTGGTGAGAAGCGGCCTGCCCGGAGTCGCCTACGTGAAACAAGATCCGGCGGTCGCCTGGCCTCCCCAGCTGCAAGGGAACGTCTCGCAATGATCGAGCGCGAGCTCTCGGTCGCGCGGATCGAGGGGGTCACGCAGATTTATGGCGCCGCGGTCGCGCTCGACTCCGTCACGATCGAAATTCCGGCCGGCTGCATGGCGGGATTCATCGGTCCCGACGGCGTGGGAAAGTCGACGCTGCTGAGCATCGTCGCCGGCGCGCGGCACGTCCAAAGCGGAAACGCTTTCGTCCTCGACGGCGACATCAAGGATTCGGCGCATCGGGCCGCGATCTGCCCTCGCATCGCCTATATGCCGCAAGGGTTGGGCAAGAACCTCTATGCGGATCTCAGCGTCCGCGAGAATATCGAGTTTTTCGGCCGTCTGTTCGGACAATCCCGTTCCGAGCGCAACGTGAGAATCGCCGAGCTTCTCCAGAGCACCGGGCTGGCGCCCTTTTCCGAACGTCCGGCGAAGAAGCTGTCCGGCGGCATGCGGCAAAAGCTTGGGCTTTGCTGCTGTCTCATCCACGATCCCGACCTGCTGATCCTCGACGAGCCGACCACCGGCGTCGATCCGCTTTCGCGCCGGCAATTCTGGGAGCTGATCGACCGGATGCGCTCGCGCCGGCAGGGCATGAGCGTGATGGTCGCGACCGCCTATATGGAGGAAGCGGAGCGGTTCGACTGGCTGGCGGCCATGAGCGCGGGCAAGGTGCTGGCGACCGGATCGCCAGCCGAGCTCAAGGCGAGAGCCGGCGCGGCGACGCTCGAAGAGGGGTTCATCGCGCTGCTTCCCGAGGAGGAACGCAGCGGCCACCAGCGGCTGCGGATACCGCCGCGTCGCGTCTTCGGCGACGGGCCTGTCATCGCCGCGCGCGATCTCACCTGCCGCTTCGGCGACTTCACGGCGGTCGACCGCGTGAGCTTCACCATCGATCGCGGCGAGATTTTCGGCTTCGTCGGCTCGAACGGCTGCGGCAAGACCACGACCATGAAAATGCTGACGGGCTTGCTGGCGCCGAGCGAAGGCGAAGCGCTCTTGTTCGGAGAACCCCTCGAAGCCGGCGACATGAGTTCGCGCTATCGCGTCGGCTACATGTCGCAGTCGTTCTCGCTCTATACCGAACTGACGGTCAGGCAGAACCTCGATCTTCACGCGCACCTTTTCCACCTGTCGGCTCAGAAGGCGAAGGCGCGCATCGCCGAGCTGGTCGCATGGTTCGGCCTCGAGGATTATCTCGAACAGCGCACCTTGGATCTGCCCTTGGGGATTCGCCAACGGCTGTCGCTGGCCGTCGCTATCGTCCACGAGCCCGAAATGCTCATCCTCGACGAGCCGACCTCAGGCGTCGATCCGTTAGCGCGGGACCGGTTCTGGGAAGCGTTGATCGACCTTTCGCGCAATCAAGGCGTGACGATTTTCGTCTCGACCCACTTCATGAACGAGGCCGAGCGCTGCGATCGCATCGCGCTGATGGATTCGGGACGCGTGCTCGCCGCCGGCGCGCCCGCGGAGCTCGTCAAGGCCCGCGGCGTCGCCACGCTCGAGGACGCTTTCATCAGCTACCTCGAGGAAGCGACGGGATCGCGCGCTTCCGCGTCCGCGGCGCCCGCCCCGTCGGTAGGCGCCGCCAATGCGCTGCGATCGGCGACGCCGCAGCGTTCCGGGTTCAGCCTGCGGCGCCTGTTCGCCTATACGATCCGCGAGACCCTGGAGCTCCTGCGCGACCCGATCCGGCTCGGGTTCAGCTTATTCGGCACGGCGCTTCTGATGCTGGTGTTCGGATTCGGCGTTTCGACCGACGTCAACAATCTCTCCTTCGCCGTGCTCGATCACGATCAGAGTCCCGAGAGCTACGCCTATCTCGAGGAGCTCAGAGGCTCGAGCTATTTCGTGGAGAAGCCGCCGCTCGCCGACTATGGCGAGCTCGAAAATCGTCTCAGAAGCGGCGCCATCAAGGCCGCCGTCGAGATCCCGCCCGGCTTCGGACGCGACATCAAGCGCGGACGTCCCGCGTGGGTCGGCGCGTGGGTGGACGGCGCCATGCCGTTCCGGGCGGAGACCATCCGCGGCTATTTGCAGGGCATGCATGCGCTGTATCTGGCGGACCCGGCCGTGAAGACCACGGCGCCTGCCCCGCCTCAACCTGCCGATATCGAACTCAGGTTCAAATACAACCAGGATTTCGACAGCATTTATGCGATGGTGCCCGGGGTGATGGCGATGATGCTCGGGCTGTTTCCCGCGATCCTGATGGCGCTGGGCGTCGTTCGCGAAAAGGAACTCGGGTCGATCACCAATCTTTATGTGACCCCCGTCACCCGGATCGAATTTCTCATCGGCAAACAGCTCCCGTATATCGCGGTCGCATTAGGCAATTTCACCTTGATGTTCCTGATGGCGTTGTTCGTCTTCCAGGTTCCGCTCAAGGGCAGCTTTCCGACCCTGCTCCTGGGGGTGCTGATCTATGTCACGACAATGACGGCCTACGGCATGCTGATTTCGGCGTTCACCAACACCCAGATCGCCGCGCTTTTCGGCACTTCGATATTGACGGTCCTGCCGGCCTCGCAGTTCGCCGGCATGATGACGCCGGTCTCGTCGCTGGCTGGCAGCGCCCAGCTCATGGGCCGCGCCTTTCCGATGACCTATTTCGTGCCGATCAGCGTCGGAACCTTCACCAAGGGATTGGGCTTTGCCGATCTTGGCGGGAACCTGGCGGCTCTGGCGCTTTTCGTCCCGATTCTGACTCTGCTGAACGTTCTGCTGCTGCGCAAGCAGGAGCGCTAGGAGGGGCTCGGCCGATGCGCAAGGCTTCGAACATCTTTTGGCTCGGCGTGAAGGAACTGCGCAGTTTCCTGCATGACTACGTGCTTTTGGGGCTGGTGGTCTATGCGTTCTCCTTCGCCGTGACCATGCAGGCGCGCAGCTTTTCGCAGGAGCTGCACAACGCCTCGATCGCCTTCGTCGACGAGGATCATTCCGAACTTTCGCGGCGGATCGCCCATGCGTTCCTGCCGCCGATGTTCCAGGCGCCGCATGAGATCGGCGAGCGGGACATCGTTCCCTTGATGAACGCCGGACGATACACTTTCGTGATCGACATCCCTCCGAACTTCCAGCGGGACGTCTTAGGCGGGCGCCGACCCGGGCTCCAGATCGACGTCGACGCGACGGCGATGGTGCAGGCCGGTCTCGGCTCCGGCTACGCCCAGCAGATCATCACGACCGAAATTGCGGACTTCCTCTCCAATTCGGAAGGCGCGCCGCTGTCGACGGTCAATCTCGACGTGCGCATCGCGTTCAATCCGAACATCACGACGGCGTGGTTCTCCAGCGTGATGGGCATCATCAACAGCATCTCCATGCTGGCGATCATCCTGTCCGGGGCGGCGATCGTGCGCGAGCGCGAGCACGGGACCATGGACCACCTTCTCGTCATGCCGCTGACGCCGTTCGAGATCGCGATGTCCAAAGTCTGGGCGAACGGCTTGGTGATCACGGTGGCGGTCGGCGTTTCCCTCTATGTCGTTGTGCAAACGGTCCTGAAGATTCCTATCGTCGGCTCGATACCGCTCTTCATGGTCGGCGTCGTGATCTACCTGTTTTTCGCCACCGCGATCGGCATCTTTCTCGGCACCGTGGCGCGCTCCATGCCGCAGCTCGGCCTGCTCTACATGCTGGTCTATCTGCCGATGAACATGCTCTCGGGCGCCAATACGCCGCTCGAGAGCATGCCGCCCTGGCTCGCGACGGTGATGCAGGCCTCGCCCTCGACGCATTTCGTGTCGTTCGCGCAGTCGATCCTCTATCGCGGCGCCGGCATCGACGTGGTCTGGCAGCAATTCGTCCTCGTCGCGTTGATCGGCGGCCTGTTCTTCTGGCTGGCCATTCTGCGCTTCCGGTCCGTCGCCGCGCAGGCGACGTAAAGGGCCTGGCATGATCGACCGGGGCGACGGCCCCGTCAAAATTCCCTTGTTCGCCAGCGCCTCGGGCGTTTCGATCGTCGGTTCCATGGCGCCGCCCCGCGACGGTTTGACGATGTCGCCATGCGCCGATTCAGCGGCGGCGAAGTCGCGACGGCGACGGATCGATAAGTATCGCGCCGAAATATTTCGCATTGGCGCTTGCGAATCCAATAAAAAATCATTATATGCCGCCGATCGGGCTTCGGCCGAATGACTTGGCCTCGGCGCGATTCGCGTCAGACTGACGACCTTCTCCCAAATCTCGAATCTCGTCGGCCGCGTTCGCGCGCGGTCTGTTCTGGCACACACTTAAAGGAATAGGTCCATGGCGCAAGGAACCGTGAAGTGGTTCAATGGGCAAAAAGGGTTCGGCTTCATTCAGCCGGACGACGGCAGCAAGGATGTCTTCGTTCATATCAGCGCGGTCGAACGCGCAGGTCTGAAAGGCCTCAACGAGGGTCAGAAGATCTCGTTCGAACTGGTCGCCGATCGTAGGACGGGCAAGTCCTCGGCCGACAATCTCAAGGCGGTCTGATCCGCTAGGGATAACGTCTTTTCTCCTTGACCGCGGATGAACCGGCAAGGAGACGCAATCACGACTCGCGCTCGGGTTCCCGGGAGCGGGTCGTTTTTGTTTTGAGGCGGCCGTGCCGGCGGCGCTTGGCTCAGCTCGCCTGCGCTCGTCCGGCTTCCCATCCGATGATCGCCTGCTTGCGCGCCAGGCCCCAGTGGTAGCCGGTGAGCGCGCCCGAGCGACCCAACACGCGATGACAGGGCACGACGAAGGAGATCGGGTTGCGCCCGACCGCCGCGCCGACCGCCCGCGCCGCCTTGGGCTTGCCGAGATGGCGCGCGATGTCGGAATAGGTCGTCGCCCGGCCGAGCGGCACCGCGAGCAGCGTCTCCCAGACGCGCACTTCGAAATCCGTGCCGATCATGACGATGCGCAGCGGCGCGTCCGGGCGCCAGAGGCCGGGATCGAAAGCGCGCGCGGCGAGCGGCGCGGTCGCGGCCTCATCCTCGAGGAAGGCGGCGCGCGGCCAACGGCGCTGCATGTCGGCGAGCGCGGCGGCGCGATTCTCCTCGTCGACGAAGCCGAGGCCGGCGAGGCCGCGCGGCGCGGCGACGACGATCGCTTCGCCGAACGGGGAGGGGTGGAAGCCATAGGTCAGGCGCAGACCTTCGCGGCAATAGTCGCCCGGCGTCAGCGCTTCGTGCGTGACGAAGAGGTCGTGCAGCCGGCTCGGGCCGGAAAGGCCGACGTCATAGGCGGCGTCGAGCACGCTCGCGGAGTCACGCAACAGTTCCCGCGCGCGCTCGATGGTGATCGCCTGCAGAAAGGCCTTCGGCGTCAGCCCCGCCCAGCGCTTGAAGACGTGCTGAAAGTGCGAGGCGGAGAGGCCGACGCAGTCGGCGATGGTCTCGATCGAGGGCTGATCGCGCCAATGCGTCGAAATGAACTCGATCGCTTTTCTGACGGTCGGGTAGTCGGCGCCGGAAATCACTGATGTGTTGGGCATGTCGAGCATGACGCTTGTCCGATGCGATTTTCCTCATCTTGCGCTTTCCCGCGCGCCGCGCCACCCGAAAACGACGGCCCGTTTCTCACCTCGCGTCGACGACGGCGCTCCAGCCCCATTCGAGCAGCGGCATCGCGTCCGCCGCGAAGGCCTGGAGATCGTCGACGAGAGCCGGCGCCGAAAGCCGCGAATCCGCGATCGGGCGCGAGCAAATGAACGACTTGTTGCGCAGCGCGGCGGCCAGCAGCGCATCGGCGACGTCCTCGAAGCCGCGCGGCGCGCGCTTCATCGCATAGTCCTGGGAAAGCGCGAGCCCCGCCTCGGCGAGCCGCGCCGTCGCTTTCGTCCACGCCTTCGGCGCACGCGCGATCGCGCGGCGCAGCCGGGTGAGGTCGTCCGGCTCGGGCTGATAGAAGCCGGCCGCCGCAAAGCAGCCGTCGGCGGCGACGTGGATGTAAAAGAGCCCGACGTCGTTCTTCGCCCCGCCGCGCGTCAGCACCGCGCCGGCGTTGGTCTTGTACGGGCTCTTGTCCTTGGCGAAGCGCACGTCGCGGTTGATGCGGAACAGCGACGCCTTGCGGTCGCCCTTGAGGGGCGTCCCGGACTTGGCGAAGCGGGAAGAAAGGTCCTCGACGAGATCGCCGAGCGGGCCCTTGAGCTGGGATTCGTAGGTCGCGCGGTTGTCCTCGAACCATTCCTTGGTCTGGTGAAAGCCGAGCGCCTTGAGAAAGGGCAGCGCCTGGGGGCCGAAACCGGTGAAGCTCATGGGATCGCGCGGTCCTTCTCTAAGCTGACGCACGCCGTTCTATGCCGCGCCGGCTGGTCAGGCAAACCGGCTCGCGGGCCGGTCGCGGGCGACCAGGGCGTTCCACGCCGCGACGGCTTCGGCGATCGCCACGGCTTCGACCTTGCCCGCCGCCGCGACCGCAGGACCGGATTGCCCGCAGACGGGACAGATGACGCGATAGACCATTTCGTCGCGCCCATCCGCGCCGCGCCGGGTCACGAGCCGCACGTCGGCTCGGGCGCCGCAGGTGCAAGGCAGCTGGTTCATGATTCGCAACGGTTGGCGCGCGGCCGGGATCGCTGGACGCCGCGCGTCACCCTATCTCGGCTGGGCTCGCGGGCAAAGTCGCGAGCGTGAGCCTTGGCGCCAAGCGCCGCGATTGCTATCATTGCCAGCAATGAGAGCAAGGAACATCTCTATGGCCGGCAATCTCCACGTTCGCAATGTCGAGGACGAAATCATCGTCCGGTTGAAACGCCGGGCGCTCCGCCATGGGCGGTCGGCCGAGGCGGAGCATCGTGAAATCCTGCGGCAGGTTCTGAGCGAGGAACCGGAGGCCTCGTTCGACGACCTCGCCGCGCAGCTTCGCGCGATGACGGCGCGCCGCCGACAAACGCCGTCGGAACTCCTGCTGAGGGAAGGCCGCGAGGAGCGGTGAAAACTCTCGTCGTCGACGCCAGCATCGCGATCAAGTGGGTCGTCGAAGAAGAGGGGACGCCGCAGGCGCTCGCGTTGCGCAAGAGCGCTCGGCTCATCGCGCCGGACTTGCTTGTCGCCGAATGCGCCAACATCCTGTGGAAGAAGGCGCGGCGCGGCGAACTCTCCTCTGAGGAGGCCGATCTCGCGGCGCGGTTGCTGGAACGCTCCGACATCGAGTTGTTGCCGATGCGCGGGCTGATGCCCGCGGCGACGCGGATCGCCATCGCGCTTTCCCATCCGGCCTATGACTGCGTCTATCTCGCCCTCGCGCTGGCCAAACAGACGCGCTACGTGACCGCCGACGATCGGCTGATCCGCAAGCTCGGGCTTCAGCGCGACACGGATCTTTCAGCGGCAGTCACGTCGCTTGCCGATGCGTCGGCGGGAAAGTGACGGATTGGATGGGTAAGGGTCGCTCAGGGGCCGCCATTGCTTCGCGCCGCTGGCAATGACGGAAAACGCGGTCGATTGCTGACGGGCCTTCGCGCCATTGCGGCGTGCCGCCGCAATGGCGATTCGCCCGGAGGTTATCGCAGGCGCCCAATCGGCGGACGGTCGCGGGCGACCAGGGCGTTCCAGGCCGCGACGGCTTCGGCGAAGGCGACCGCTTCGTTCTTGCCCGCCGCCGCGACCGCGGGACCGCGTTGCCCGCAGACGGGACAGACCACGTGGTAGACGATTTCGTCGCCCCCATCCGCGGCGCGCCGGGTCACAACGCGCACATCGGCTTCGGCGCCACAGGTGCAAGGCAGTTGCTTCATGGTTCGAAATGTTTCGTGCCGGCGGGATTGCTGGAGGCGGCACGCGACCCTATCGCAACGGCGCGCGCCGGCAAAGTCGCGCGGCGTCCCTTCTCCCCGCATTGGGCGTTCGTAAGAACGCCCGTCTTCCGACGGGCTATGCGGGGAGAGGGGGTCGCTGACGCCTAAACGCAGAGCGCTTTAAGGAAACCGCTCGGCGAACTCGGCCATCGCGGACGCCGCCGCTTTCGACTTTTTCTTGCGATCGGGATCGTCGACCCGAGGGATGGCGCCGACGATGCGGCCGAGCGCCGCTTGCATGTCGTCGAAAGCCTGCTGCGCCTCCGCTTCCCGCGAAAAAAAGCGGGTGTGGAGCATCCAGCCGTAAATCCCTGAGGTGATCGCGAGAGGGGCGCGAAGGCCGTCGCGTTCCAGCGTGATCCGCGCGCCGTCGTCGTGCTCGTCATCGCGCAGAATCATGCCTTCCTCCGAGCCGCGCTGGCCAATCGTGCGACCATTCTCGAATGCGCGCCACGACATGGCTCACCGACATGGCCCAAATGGCCCGTCCATCCCTAGGGTTACGGCGACAGCGCCGTCAACTTCCGACCGGGCCGCAGCCGCCGTGATCGGCGCCAGCGGCGAGCGCCGGCCAAGAAATCCCGCCTTACCCCAGCCCCGCCGGCGCCGGCCCGCCGCTCGCCCAGTCCAGCAGCTCCACCGTATGCACGACCGGCGTCGTCGTTCCGCTCGCGATCTGCGCGAGACAGCCGATGTTGCCGGCGGCGATCACGTCGGGTTTTACGCGCGCGAGATTGGCGACTTTTCGCGCCCCCAATTTCGCGGCCATTTCCGGTTGCAGGATATTGTAGGCGCCCGCCGAGCCGCAGCAGATATGCGCTTCCGCGGGACTGCGCACTTCGAAGCCGGCGCGGCGCAGCAGCGCCTTGGGCGCTTCGAGGATCTTCTGGCCGTGCTGCAGGGAGCAGGCGGCGTGATAGGCGACGACGAGCTTCTTCGGATTGGCGAACGCCAGTTCGAGGCCGGCGACGTATTCGCTGACGTCCCTCGCGAGCGCGGCGACGCGCGCCGCCTTTTCCGCGTAGGCGGGATCGTCGCGCAGCATATAGCCGTAGTCCTTGATCGTCGCGCCGCATCCCGAGGCGGTGACGACGATCGCCTCCAGGCCGGCGCCGTCAGCCTCGCGAATCCAGGCGTCGACGTTGGCGCGCACTTGATCGAGGGCTTTGCGCTCGCGGCCCATGTGATGGAGCAGCGAGCCGCAACAGCCTTCGCCCCTGGGCAGGACGACGTCGATCCCGGCGCGGTTGATGAGCCGGATCGTCGCCGCGTTGATTTGCGGCGCCAGCGCGTCTTGCGCGCAGCCGGTGAGCAGCGCGACGCGGCGCCGTTTCGCGTCCGCCGCCGGCGCCTTGAATTCGCCGGGGCCTGTCGTCCCGGAGCGCGCCGGCGCCGCCTTGGGGGCCAGCGCCAGCATCGCCGCGAGCTTGTCGCCGAGGCCGGGAACGCGCGCCAGGATCGGCATGAAGGCTCGCCCGATCCCGGCCAGAGCCATGCCGGCGCGAAACAGCTCGCGCGAGGGCAACAGCCACGCCAGCGCGGCGCGCATCAGGCGGTCGGGAAGCGGGCGCTTGTAGGTCGTCTCGATCGCGATGCGGGCGTGGTCGACGAGGCGGCGGTAGTCGACGCCGGACGGACAGGTCGTCATGCAGGAGAGGCACGACAGGCAATGGTCGATCGGCGCGACGTCCTCCGCCGTGGCGTTCCGCCCGGTCTCCAGCAAGTCCTTGATGAGATAGATCCGCCCCCGCGGGCTTTCACGCTCGTCGCCGGTGATCAGATAGGTCGGGCAGGTCGCGGTGCAGAAGCCGCAATGCACGCAGGAGCGCAGGATCTTCTCCAGCGGCTGCAAATGCGGGTCGGCGAGCCGCTCGGGGGAAAAGTGGGTCTGCATCGCCCGTCACGCTCCGCCAATCATGCGTCCGAAATTAAACAATCCGTCCGGGTCGAAGCTCGCCTTCACGCCCTTGGTCAGACGCGCGAGCGTCGGCGTCAGCGGTTCGAACACGTCGACGCGGGCGCGCAGCTCGTCGGGCGCGCGAACCAGCGTCGCGTGGCCGCCGAACGGCGCCAGCGCGGCGCGCACCGCCGCGGCGGCGCTTTCCGTCGGCTCGCTCGCCAGCCAGACGAGGCCGCCGCCCCAATCGTAGAAATGGCTCAACGCCTGCGCGCCGAGGCGGGCGACGAATTGCGGCGCCTTCGACGGCTGAAGGCTGACGCGCCAGATCGCGCTTTCGCGCGGCTCGGCGAGGAATTCGGCGTCGCGGACCGCGCGCCAGACGCGCTGGGATTCCTCGCCGCGCAACGCGTGCTTGGCGCCGAGGTCGGCGAGCAGCGCGATGAGCCGCTCGGCGCGATAATCCACCGATTCGGCGAAGCCCTCGACGCGCAGAAACGTGCGGGGAAATTCGCGGCCCATGCCGGCGCCGATCGCCGCGGCGCCGCTGACGCCGAAGGGCGAGCCGAGCGCGCGCGTCATCGCCGCGACGGCGCGTTCGTCGTCGAGGCGGCGGATGACGATCGTCGCCTCGGCCTGCGGCCTCGGCAGCAGCTTGAACGTCGCCTCGGTGACGAGGCCGAGCGTCCCGTGCGCGCCGCAGATCAATTTGACGAGATCGAGGCCGGTGACGTTCTTCATCACCCGGCCGCCGCTCTTGACGCATTCGCCGCGCCCATTGACGAGGCGCAGGCCGATGAGACTGTCGCGCGCCGCGCCGGCGCTGATGCGCCGCGGCCCCGAAGCGTTGGTCGCGACGAGGCCGCCGATCGTCGGCTCGCCGCGGCTCCCGTAAAGCGCGCGATGGTCGATCGGTTCGAAGGGAAGCATTTGACCGTGGGCGGCGAGCGCCTCCTCGACGGCGCCGAGCGGCGTCCCGGCGCGAATCGAGATCGTCATCTCCGCCGGCTCGTGGAACACGATTCCGGCGAGCCGCGCCGTGGCGAGGCGCTCGGCGCCTTCGGGCGGGCGACCCAGGCCGCGGCGCGTGCCGCCGCCGACAATGTCGAGCCTGATTCGGTCCTTCAGCGCCGCCCGCACGGCTTCCGCCGCCTCGGCCTCGTCGGCGGGAGCATAGTTGCGCCGATCGGCGACGCTCACGCCGCTCTCCCGTCGAGCGGGAAGACCTTGGCCGGATTGAGCCGCCATTGCGGATCGAACGCCGCGCGCACGCGCATCTGCTGCGCGAGATCGGCTTCGGTGAATTGGCGGCGCATGAGATCGCGCTTTTCGATGCCGACGCCGTGCTCGCCGGTGAGGCAACCCCCGAGCTCGACGCAGAGTTTGAGCACGTCCATCCCCGCGTCTTCCGCCTTTTGCTGCTGGGCGGGATCGTTGACGTCATAGAGGATCAGCGGATGCATGTTGCCGTCGCCGGCGTGAAAGACGTTGGCCACGCGCAAGCCGTAGGAGGCGCAGATTTCCCCGGTGCGCCGCAGCGCCTCCGGCAGGCGCCCCGTCGGCACCGTGCCGTCCATGCAGATATAGTCGGCGACGCGGCCCGTCGCGCCGAAAGCGGACTTGCGGCCCTTCCAGATTTGCGCGCTCTCCATCGCCGACATCGATTCGCGGATCGTGCGCACGCGATGCGCCCTGGCGATCGCGGTGATCTTGGCGAGTTCGGTCGCCATTTCCTCTTGGCCGCCCTCGACTTCGACGATCAGCATCGCCTCGACGTCGCGGGGATAGCCGGCATGCGCGTAATTCTCGCATATCTCGATGGCGAGGCGATCCATATATTCCATCGCGACGGGAACGATGCCGGCGCCGATGATCGCGGCGACGCATTGGCTCGCGTCCTCGCTTCGATCGAAGCCGAACAGCACCGGCCGGGCGCCCTCGGCGGCGCGCAGCAGCCGGACGGTCGCCTCGGTGACGATTCCGAGTTGCCCCTCGGAGCCGCAGATCAGGCCGAGAAGATCGAGCCCGCCCGCGTCGAGATGCGGACCGCCGATTTCGGCGATCTCGCCGTCGAGGGTGACGAGGCGAACGCCGAGGATATTGTTGGTCGTCACGCCGTATTTGAGGCAATGCGCGCCGCCCGAGTTCATCCCGATATTGCCGCCGATGGTGCAGGCGAGCTGCGAGGAGGGATCGGGCGCGTAGAAGAATCCGTCGGGCCCGACGGCCTCCGAGATCGCGAGATTGGTGACGCCGGCCTCGACGCGCGCGTAGCGGTCGGCAAGGTTGATCTCGAGAATGCGGCTCATCTTGCTCAGGCCGAGGACGATCGCGTCCTCTTGCGGAATGGCGCCGCCGGACAGCGAGGTTCCCGCGCCGCGCGGCACGATGTTGACGTTCGCGTCGCGGCAGAATTTCATCACCCGCGCGACCTCTTCGCTCGATCGCGGAAGGACGACGGCGAGCGGCAGCCGGCGGTAGGCGGTGAGCGCGTCGGTCTCGAAAGCGCGCCGCCCGACGAGGTCCGCGATCAGGCAATCGTCGGACAGGATCGCGCCGAGACCGGAAAGGATCGCGTCGCGCCGGGCCAGGATGGAGGCGTCGACCGGGGGAAAGGCGATTTGCGACATGGCGAGGCTCCTCGATTTCCGGGGAATATGGGGGGCGCTCCGCGACGAAGCGAGAGCGCCCCCTTCGTTCACTGCCCGGGAACGGCGGGGATGATCCACGGAATCACGTATTGCTGCAGCGCGACGAGAAGGCCGAGAAGGAACGTGAGGATGACGCTGTGCACGAAAGTGCGCGCGAACACCAAGCCTTCCTTGCCCTTCAGGTCGGTCACCGAAACGCCCGTTGCGATGTTCTGCGGCGAAATCATCTTGCCCATCACGCCGCCTGACGAATTGGTCGCCGCGAACAGCACGGGACTGAGGCCGAGCTGTTTCGACGCCACGACCTGCAGATTGCCGAACAGGGCGTTGCCCGACGTGTCGCTGCCCGACAGGAACACCGCGATCCAGCCGAGGAACGGCGAGAGCAGCACGAAAAGGCCTCCGGTCGACGCGACGCCCTCGCCCAGGGTGTACGCGAGGCCCGAATAGTTCATGAGATAGGCGAGGCCGACGATGCAGCAGACGGTGATGATCGCGAGCCAAATCTGGCGGGCGGTGTCTCTGACGCAAGCGAAGAACGCCGCCGGGCTCAGACCAAAGATCGCCGCAGTCAGGATGGCGGACAGGAGAATGGCGGTTCCCGTCCCCAGCGGTTCGAACGTCCAGACGGCCGCATAGGGTTTGCCGCCATAGAGCGTGATCGAAATGGCGTTGTGCAACCCCGGCCATGGCAGCTTCACCTGTCCGACCGCGGCGACCTTGAACGACGTCCAAACGATGACCACCGCCGAGACGATGAGCCACGGCGCCCATCCCTGCCAAAGCGGCGACGCCGACGCCTTCCCCGCTGCTGACGCGGGATGCTGGACCATAAATTCGGGATCGGGAGCCGGGCGCCAGACCTGAAGGAACAGAAGCGTGACGATCAGCGAGCCGAGCGAAGCGAGCACGTCGGTAAGAGCGTAGTTGATGAAGTTCGAGGCGACGAATTGGCAGACCGCGAAACTGCCGCCGGCCACCAGGAGCATCGGCCACAGCGCGCGCAGCGATCGCATCCCGCCGTAAAGCGTCATGACGTAAAACGGCAGGATGAGAGCCATGACGGGCAATTGCCGTCCTACCATCGCGCCGAGCGCATTCGCCGGCAGGCCGGTGACGGCGCCGAGCACGGTGATCGGCACGCCGAGCGCGCCGAAAGCCACCGGCGCGGTGTTGAAGATCAAGACGAAGACCAGCGCTTCGAGCGGCGGGAAACCCATCAGGATCAGCAGCGAGCTGGTGATGGCGACCGGGGTGCCGAAACCGGCTATTCCCTCCAGAAGCGCCCCGAAGCAGAAACCAATAATCACCAGAACCACCCGGCGATCGTCGGGCAAGTGATTGACCAGCCAAGCCCGAAACGATTCGAACCGACCGGAGCGCACCGCGACGTTATAGAGCAGCAATGCGTTGACGACGATCCACATCACTGGCCAGAGCGCCAATACGACGCCGCTGAACACCGAATCGAGCGCGAGGCCGACGGGCATGCTCCATACGCCGACGGCGATGATGAGGCCAACTACGAGGCCGGCGAGCGAAGCCTGCCAGGCCGGCCGGCGAAGCAGGCCGAGCATGACGAGCACGGTTAGAATGGGTAAACTCGCCGTCACGAAGGACAGCGCGAGGCTGCCCGCCACCGGCGTCAAGAGTTGTTGAAACACGTTTTTCTTCCCCCCTTATTCGCCCACGGCCCTTAGGGCGCCGCGAAGCGAAGGCCATGCGGTTCGCGGCCTTTTGGTAATGCTATATTGCCAAATTGAGTCCGGTCAAGCTGCGCCGCCATTGACTGCGTCGGATAAATTAAATTACCTGATTGGCGACAGGGACGGCGCGGACTGAGTTTCGCCCGGCGCCCTTCGCGGGAGGACGAGCGTGAGCGAGATTCTCAAACCAGCGCGCCTCGCCGACGCCATCGCGGAACGCATTCAGGCGATGATTCTCGAGGGCGTATTGCGGCCGGGCGAGAAACTGATCGCCGAACGCGAGCTGGCGGCCAGGCTCGGCGTCTCCCGTCCTTCGCTGCGCGACGGGCTGTCGCAACTCGAGGCCAAAGGCCTGCTCGTCGTCGGCAAGTCGGGCACGGTCGTCGCGCCCTATCTGTCGAAACTCGCCGATCCCCTCGCCGAGCTGTTTCGCGACAACGAACGGGTCAGCGCGGATTATTTCGAGTTTCGCAGCGTGGTCGAGGCGCATGCGACCGCGTCGGCCGCCCAGCGCGCGACGCAGACCGACCGCGATCTGATTCGCGAATGCCTCGACGAAATGAAGCGAGCGCACGAATTGTCCGATCCGACCAACGAAGCGCAGGCGGACGTGCGCCTGCATGTCGCGATTTACGAATCCGCGCACAACATCGTCGTGTTGCATGTCATGCGCGCGCTCGCCGACCTGTTGCGCCAGGGCGTGTTCTTCAATCGCGAGAGTTTCTACCGCCGCCCCGGCGTGCGCGACGCGCTGCTCGAGCAACATCTGCGGATCGGCGAGGCCGTCCTCGCCGGCGATCCCGCCAAGGCCGAAGCCGCCGCGGCCAAGCACATTGCTTTCGTCGCCGCGACGCACGACGAGATTCGCCGCGACGAATTGCGACAGGCCGCTTCCCTGCGCCGCATCGCGCGGCAAGACATCGTCGCGGCCTGAAATGGCGCGCGCCGCCCTACACCAGCACCGGCGTCGCCGTCATGCCGGCCGTGCCGAAGACGCGGCGGTAGCGCTCGATCTCTTCGGGCGTTCCCAGCTCCTTGTTGGGATTGTCGGAGAGTTTGACGGCGGGGCGCCCGTCGGCCTCCGCCACCTTGCACACGATCGAAATCGCCCGCAATTCGCCGTCGACTCCGGCCGGCGCGCAGCCTTTGAAGTCGTTGGTCAGGTTGGTGCCCCAGCCGATGGAGAGATTGATCTTGCCGCGCAGGGCGCGCGCGGAAGCCTCGATCGAATCGATATCCATGGCGTCGGAGAGCACCATCAGTTTTTCCCGGGGGTCGCGGCCGCGCCGCTTCCACCAGGCGATCAATTCCTCGGCGCCGGCGATCGGCTCCTTGGAATCGGGCCGCGCGCCCTTCCAGTCCGCGACCCAGTCCGGCGCGCGTTCGAGGAACGACGTCGTGCCGAAGCAATCCGGGAGGACGACGAGAAGATTGCCGTCGTACATGCGCGCCCAGTCGCGCAGCACGTCGTAGGGGGCCCGGCGCAGCTCCTCGTCGCTGTTCGCCAAGGCGGCGTAGACCATCGGCAGTTCGTGGGCGTTGGTGCCGATCGCCTCGAGGCCGGTGTCCATCGCGTGCTTGACGTTCGACGTGCCGATGAAATTGTCGCCGAGCCCCTCCTGCATCGCCTCGACGCACCAGAGTTGCCAAAGGAAGCCGTGACGCCGGCGCGTGCCGAAGTCCGAAACCTTCAGCGGCCCCTCGGCGGCCAGAACGCGCAAGCGCTCCACCTTGCTCCACAGCTTGGCCTTGGCGCGGGCGTAGAGCACGTCGAGATCGAATCGGCTCATCGCGCGCACCGCGGCGCGCGCGCGCAATTCGTTGATGATCGCCAGCGCCGGGATCTCCCACATCGTGGTATGGGTCCACAGGCCCTCGAAGCGCAATTCGTACTGGCCGTGGCGGCGGGTCAGCTCGTATTCGGGCAAGCGAAATTCGCTGAGCCATTCCATGAAGTCGGGTTCGAAAATCTGCTTCTTGCCGTAAAACGTGTTGCCGGCGAGCCAGATCAGCTCGTTCTTGGCCAGCCGCAGGGAACGCGCGTGATCGAGCTGGTCGACGAGTTCGCGCTCGTCGACGACGTCGGCCAGGCGCACTTCGCTCGTGCGGTTGATCAGCTGGAAGGTGACCCGGCGGCGGCCGTGCAGCTTCCAGATCATTTGCAGCATCAACAGCTTGTAAAAGTCCGTATCGAGCAGGGTGCGCACGATCGGGTCGATGCGGAAAGTGTGATTGTAGACACGTGTGGCGATATCCGGAATCATGGCGCAAGCTTAGGGTGGGGCGCGGCGAGCGACAAGAGCGCGCGCGAAACTCCGCCCGTTGGCGCCCGCCGGGCCCGAAAACAGCGAAGGATGCGTCCGTGGATGAAGCCGTGAAGCCTGCGATCCGCGTCGGGCTCTTCCTCACTTGCCTCGTCGACCTCATGCGCCCGAGCGTCGGCTTCGCCGCCGTCAAGTTGCTGGAGGAGGCGGGCTGCCAAGTCGTCGTTCCCTCCCAGACCTGCTGCGGCCAACCCGCCTACAATTCGGGCGATCGCGCCACCACCCGGGCGATCGCGCGTCAGACGATCGAGGCGTTCGAGATCTGCGATTACGTCGTCGCGCCGAGCGGCTCCTGCGCAGGGATGCTCGCCAAGCACTATCCCGAGCTGTTCGTCGACGAACCCGAAATGGCGGTCAAGGCCAACGCCTTTGCCGCCAAATGCCACGAGTTGGTGAGCTTCCTCGTCGATCGGCTCGAGGTGAGCGCGGTCTCCGCGCGCTTCGAGGGGGTCGTCGCCTATCATGATTCGTGTTCCGGCCTGCGCGAGATGGGCGTCATGAGCCAGCCGCGCAAACTGCTGGCCAGCGTCGAGGGACTGCGCCTCGTCGAGTTGAAGGAAGCGGACGTGTGCTGCGGCTTCGGCGGGACGTTCGCGGTCAAATATGGCGAATTGTCCGATGCGATCGTCAGCCAGAAGAGCGCCAACGTCGCGGCGAGCGGCGCCGACACGTTGCTCGCGGGCGATCTGGGATGCCTCATGAACATCGCGGGAAAAATGCAGCGCGAAGGCCGCGCGGTGAAGGTTCGCCACGTCGCCGAGGTGCTGGCGGGGCTGACCGACGATCCGCCGATCGGCGAAAGCCCTAGGGGAGCCAAGCCATGAGCGTCGTCGCGACGACCCCGCGCTTCAAGGACAACGTCCATGAGGCGCTTCACGACCAGCGCCTGCAAGGCGCGCTTCTGCATGCCCGCAACTTCATCGGCCGCCGCGCCGCCGCCGTGGAGCGATTGCCCGAATTCGATGCGCTGCGCGACAGCGCGCGCGCGATCAAGGACCACACGCTCGCCCATCTCGACCTCTATCTCCAGGCCTACGAGCGCAAGGTGACCGAATCGGGCGGCCGAGTGCATTACGCGCGCACCGCCGCCGAAGCGAACGCGATCGTGCTCGGTCTCTGCAAGGAGCGCGGTGCCAAGGCGGTGACGAAGGGCAAGTCGATGATCTCCGAGGAGATCGGCCTCAATGCCGCTCTCGAGGCGGAAGGGATCGAGGCGATCGAGACCGATCTCGGCGAATACATCATCCAGCTGCGCGGCGAGACGCCCTCGCACATCATCGCGCCGGCCATCCATGTTACCAAGGCCGACGTCGAGGCCGACTTTCGCCGCGTCCATCGCGATCTGCCGGCGACGCGCGACCTTTCGCAGCCCGAGCAGCTTCTCGGCGAGGCGCGCGGGATTCTGCGGGACAAGTTTCTCTCCGCCGATATCGGCATCACCGGCGCGAATTTTCTCGTCGCCGAGACAGGAACCTCGATCATCGTCACCAACGAGGGCAACGGCGATCTGACGCAGATCCTCCCCAAGGTTCACGTCGTCGTCGCGTCGCTGGAAAAGATCGTCCCGACGCTCGCCGACGCCGCGCAATTGCTGCGCGTGCTCGCGCGCTCGGCGACGGGTCAGGACATGTCGGTCTATACGACGCTGTCGACCGGCCCGCGCCGGCCGGGCGATGGCGACGGTCCCCAGGAATATCACGTCGTCCTGCTCGACAACGGCCGCTCGGCGATGCTGGGGAGCCAATTCGAGGACATGCTGCGCTGCATCCGTTGCGGCGCCTGCATGAACCATTGCCCCGTCTATCACGCGATCGGCGGCCATGCCTACGGCTGGGTCTACCCCGGCCCGATGGGCGCGGTGCTGACGCCTTCGCTGATCGGCGTCGCCGAGGGCGGCCAATTGCCCAACGCCTCGACCTTTTGCGGCCGCTGCGAGGCGGTTTGTCCGATGCGCATTCCCCTGCCCAAGATGATGCGCCACTGGCGCGAACGCGAATTCGAGCGCCATCTCTCGCCCGCGACGGTCCGCTCGGGGCTCGGCGTCTGGGCGTTCTTCGCCACGCGCCCGGCGCTCTATCGCCTGACGACCGACCTGGCGATGCGCGCGATGCATCTCGCCGGCCGCGCGCGCGGGCGCTTCTCCTGGCTGCCGTTCGCCGGCGGCTGGACAAAATACCGCGATCTGACGGCGCCGCAGGGCGCGACCTTTCAAAGCCGATGGCGCGCGAGAAGCGGGAGCGTGCAATGAGCGCGCGCGACGAAATCTTAAGCGCCGTCCGACGCTCGCTGCATGTGACGGGCGACGAGGCGCCGCGCCGCGCGGCGGTGGAGGCGCGCCTTGCGCTGGCCCCGGCGGGGATCGTGCCCCGACGCGGACAGGGCGACGCGGGGGAGCGCGCGGCGACGTTCAAGGCCGAGGCGGAGCGCGCGCAGGCGAGCCTCGCCGAAGTCGCCGCGGCCGCCGACATCCCTGCGGAGATCGCCCGGTTCCTGCGCGAAAACAATCTGGCCGCGAGCCTGCGCATGGGCGAGGATGCGCGCCTCGGCGCGATGCCCTGGGGCGCGACCGCGCTCGAAGTTTCGCGCGGGCCCTCCGACGGGCATGATCCCAACGCCGTGAGCGTGGCCTTCGCGGCGGTGGCGGAAAGCGGAACCTTGGCGCTCGTTTCGGGTCCGGACAACCCGACGACGCTCAACTTTCTGCCCGACAATCACATCGTCGTCGTCTTCGCCGACGACCTCGTCGGCGATTACGAGAGCGTTTTCGTGAAATTGCGCGCCGTCTACGGCGTCGGCGCGGCGCCGCGGACGCTCAATTTCATCACCGGCCCGTCGCGCTCGGCCGACATCGAGCAGACGCTGCTGCTGGGCGCGCACGGCCCCCGGCGCCTGCATATCGTCCTCGTCGGCGCTTCGTGAGGCGGGCGCCGCAAGATCGCCTTTGTGGCGATTTAGTAACCAAGACGTGCTTGATAGTTGATTAAGCATGCGGCCGATGCGGCGTTGGGCCTTCGATAATGGCGTTTCGGGTTACGATAGCGGGCGGCCTCTTGGGCCTGGCGCTGAGCTGCGCGGGCGCGAGCGCGCAGGAAGTCCCCGCGCCGGCGACCTCTCCCGTCGCGGCGCCGAGCGCCCCTGCGGCGCCCGTTCCGACGCCGGCTGCGACCGCCGCGCCGCCGCCGCCGGCTTCCGCCGCGCCCATTCCGGTCGACGCCAACGCCGGCGCGCCGCCCAAGCCGAAGAAGAAGATCGCGCCGCCTCCGCCGCCGCTCGAAACCGCGCTGTCGAGCGATCCGGCGCCGACCCTCCAGCCCGACACGTTCTTCGCCACCGCCAAGGCCGCCGAGCGCTATGCGCAAATCGTCGCGGCCGGCGGCTGGCCGACCGACGTCGCGCCGCTGGGGCCGGGCGCCAGGGGGCCGGCCGTCGCCAAGCTGCGCAAGCGGCTCGCCCTCGAGGGCGACCTCGACGCGGCGGAGGCGGCCGACGGGCCGGCCAGCCAAGCCTGGGACGAGGACTTGACCGCCGCGGTGAAGCGCTTCCAGGCGCGCATGGGATTGCGTCAGACCGGGCATGTGGCGGGCGTGACTCTCAAAGCGATGAACGTTCCCGCCAGCGCGCGCTCGACGCAACTCGCCGCCAGCGCGCAAAGGCTCGCCGGCGTCAACTTTTCCTTCGGCGACCGCTACGTCGTCGTCAACCTTCCCTCGACCTCGGTCGAAGCGGTCGAGGACGGGCGCGTCGTTCACCGCTATGTCGCGATCGTCGGCGACGTCGAGCATCCCTCGCCCGAGATCGCGGCCCACATCTCGGTCATCAACCTCAATCCGACCTGGACGGTGCCGACTTCGATCATCAAGAAGGAAATCATTCCGAAGATGCAGAAGGATCCGGGCTATCTCGCGCGCCAGAAGATCCGCATCCTCGACGCCTCGGGGACCGAGGTCGACCCCAAGACCATCAACTGGGCGACCGAACGGGCGGCCAATTACACCCTGCGCCAGGATTCGGGCGCCGGCAATTCGTTGGGCGCGATCCGCATCGGCATGCCCAACAAGCTCGCGGTCTATATGCACGACACGCCGTCGAAGCGCCTGTTCGGCTCCGACTATCGCTTCCTCAGCCACGGCTGCGTGCGCGTCCAAGGCGTCTACGACTACGCGGAATGGCTGTTGCAGGGCACGACCGGCGCGCCGTCCGGCGCCTGGGACAAGGCGGCGCTGATGGCCGAGGTGAAGGTTGGCGCGCGCGAAGACATCAAGCTCGCGCGGCCCGTGCCGGTGATCTGGGTCTATCTCACGGGGTGGTCGAATCAGGACGGCGTCGCCCACTTCCGCGACGACGTCTACGGCGTCGACGCGGCTGGCGAGGCGACGGCGAGCGCCGCGCCGCCGCCGGCGGCGCCGAGCCTCTTCGGCTTGCCGATCCCCGCCCCGTCGCAATGAGCGCGCCGGGCCCGCTGCAAAATCGCGTCGATCCCTATGGCGAACTCTTCGCGACGTCGGCGCGCGGCGCGCTGATGGGCAATCGCGGCGGGCGGTTTCATCGCGCGGATCGGACCTTGGGCCGCCGCCGCTGGGCGTCGAAACAATGGATCGCCTGCCTCTGCGCTTTCAAGGGCAGGCGGCGGGCGGTCTGGGGCGAGGGCTACACCGAGTTGTTCTTCTTGGACGAAGTGACCGCGCTCGCCGCCGGACATCGTCCGTGCTTCGAGTGCCGGCGCGCCGAGGCCGAGGCGTTCCGGCTGGCCTTCGGCGAAGGCGCGCGGCCGAGCGCGCCGAGCATGGACGCCATCCTTCACCGCGAGCGGCTCGATCAGGGCGCCAAGCGCCTCTGGGAAATGCCGATCGAGCGCCTGCCCGACGGCGCGATGATCGAGCGGGACGGGCGCGTCTTCGCCTTGCGCGGCGATGCGATCCTGCCCTGGGGCTTCGAAGGTTACGACGCGCCGCGGTCCCGGCCTCGCGCCGGCCTCGCGCGCGTCCTGACGCCGCCATCCGTCCTGCGCGCGCTTTGCGCCGGCTATTCTCCGCGCTGGGCGGACGGCGCTTGCGCATGAAACGGGGACAATCGTCATGAGGCTGAGAACCGCCATTGCGCCGGTGTTGGCGTTGGCTCTTGCGGGTTGCGGCGAAGAGGCGCTCCGGACAGGCCCGATCGACTCCCGGATTCTCCATTCGCTCGCCAGCGTCCATGTCGACCCGCCCGCCGCGGCGGCGATGCTGAACGCCTACCGCGCCAGCCGCCGCCTCGGCCCGGTGCGGCTCGATCCGGCGCTCAACGCGATGGCGCAGCGCCAGGCGGACGCCATGGTCGCCGCGAACGCGCTCTCCCACGACGTCGCCGGCAGCTTCTCCTCGCGCCTCGCCGGAGCGGGCGTCGATGCGACGGAGGCGGGCGAGAATGTCGGCGGCGGCTATTATTCGACCGAAGAGGCGCTGACGGGTTGGCGCGGTTCGCCCGAGCACGACGCCAATCTTCTGATCGCGCGCGCGACGCGCTTCGGCATCGCCGTCGCGAAAGACGCGCGCACCCAGTACCGGGTCTACTGGGCGATGGAAGTGGCGGCCGAACCCCAGCGGCCGGCGGGCGGGCCGGCGTCGCCGATGACGTCTTCCGGCGGGTCGTGAGCGGCGCGTCCCCGCAATCGAAACGGGATCATGCGCCGCCTTGACCGGCCGCGCGTCTTGCCGTCACAATCGCGCAAGCCTCTCGCGATCCGGCGCGCGCGTTTGTTTCGACGCGAACCGGCCGTCGAGCGCGCTCACGGGGAGGGAACCTTGCTTCGTCGATCTCTTTTGGCCTTCGCCGCTCTGGCGGCTTCATCGCATTTCGCGTTGGCGGGCGACATTCTCGGGGAATGGGCGCGCGACGACGGCAAGGGAAGAGTTCGCTTCGTCTCCTGCGGCGCGGCGGTGTGCGGAAGCGTCACCTGGGTGAGGGATGCGAACGATCCCGCCAAGGTCGGGCAGCAGGTGTTCTTCGACATGAAGCCGAACGGCGAGAACATCTGGGCGGGAATGGCGTTCAATCCCGAAGACGGCCAGAATTACACGGGAAAGATGACGATGTCGGGCCATAGCCTGATCACCGCGGGCTGCGTCTTCGGCGGATGGATCTGCAAGTCGGTGGCGTGGACGAAATCGAAGTGAGCGCCGTCGGCCTCGCCCTTGCGGCGGGGCTCGCGCTGCCGCAATGAGCGGCGCGTCGCGGCGAACCCCGGGGATCGCCCCGGCTGCTGCGAAGGCGCGAAGCCGTCCTAGCCGGGAACGGACGGCGCAATCGCGCGCCGGCGATGGACCAGCCAGACGAGGCCGCCAGTCAAGGCGACATTGAACAAGGCGATCGAGGCGAGGACGGCGAGAGTTCCCGACGCTCCGGCGCGCTCCAGCAGAATCGCGCCGATCCACGGCGCCGCGGCCTGCGCGAGCAGGCTCGGGACGGCGAGACGGCCCATCAGGGTCGCGTAGCCGGTCGCGCCGAAAAGAGCGAGCGGCAGCGTTCCGCGCGCGATGGATTCCAGGCCGATGCCGGCGCCGTAGCAGGCGAGCGCGATCGGGATCAGCGGCAACCCGGCCCAAAGCGCCGAGAGGCCGAGCGCGACAAAACTCACGGAGGCGATCTTGGTCCCTATGGGATGATGGCGACGGGCGATCGCCATCTCGACCGTGCGGGCGGCCACTTGCGCAGGCCCCACCAGAGCGCCCAGAGCGACCGCGACGGCGAGCGTAACGCCGTTCGCCCGCAGGATGGTCAGCAGATGAACGGAAACCAATGACGAAATCGTCGCCGCCAGAGTCAGCGCGACGGCCAGGACCGTCAGCAGGATCCACGACGGCTTCGCGGCGATCGGCGCTTGCGCCGCATGCGCGGCGTCAGGACGCGCGGGTCGCGCCGGCGCGACGCGCGGCACGAAGATCAGATAGGAGGGAAGGGCGACCGCAAGCTGGATCGTCGCGTAAACCAGACACGCGCCCCGCCAGCCGAGTTGCGACGCCAAGAGCGCTGAGAGCGGCCAGCAAACGGTGCTCGCGAAGCCGCCGAACAGCGTCAGGGCCGTGATCGCCGAACGGGCGTCGCGCCCGTAAAGGCGCCCCAACGTGGCGAAGGCGGCGTCATAGAGCCCAGCCCCCATGCCGACGCCGATGATGAGCCAGGCGATGACGTAAAGCGTCAAATTCGACGCGATCGCCAAGCCGATTTGCCCGATTCCGATCGCCGCCGCGCTCAGCGGCAACACCCAGCGTCCGCCATGACGCTCGATGGCGAGGCCCACGCGCGGCGAGATCAGCGCCGCCATGAGAAGGCCGAGGGAGAGGCCGCCGACCACCCAGGTCAGCGGCCAGCCCGTGTCGGCGGCTATCGGCTTCGCCAGAACCGCCGGGAGATAGTAGGACGATCCCCAGGCGAAAATCTGCGTCACCCCCAGCACGGGAATGATGACGAGGCGGTTAGGCGACGCGGCTGCGAACGTCATCGCCGAGGCCTTTCCGGCCAGGCGCGACCACTCACGATCCACGGGCGGGCGCAGGCTCGACCGCATCGAGCCGCTCGCGCAGCAGCCAGGTTGTCAGTGCCAGAGCGCAGAGCGCGCCGATCAATTCGGCCGCGATGAACCCAGGAAGATCGACTGGGCGAATGCCGGAAAATGTGTTGGTGAAGGACCGCGCGATCGCCACGGCCGGATTGGCGAACGAAGTGGAAGCGGTGAACCAGTAGGCCGCCGTGATGTAGAGGCCGACCGCGACCGGAATCGCCTCGCTCTTGAAACGTGACACCGCAAGAATGGTGACGATCAAGCCGAAGGTGGCGACGAATTCCGCAAACCATTGCGCCGGGCCGGTGCGCGCCTTTACGGCGAGTTCGAGCAGGGGCAATTCAAACATGCCGTGCGCGACCAGAGTCCCGACGCAGCCGCCGACAATTTGCGCGACCAAGTAAGGGATGAATTCCCGCCACGGATGATCGTTGCGCAGGCTCATCGCCAGCGACACCGCCGGATTGAAATGCGCGCCGGAGATCGGCCCGAGCGCCAGGATCAGCACCACCAAAATCGCGCCGGTCGGCAAAGTGTTTCCCAGTAGGGCGAGCGCGACGTTTCCGCCCGCGAGCCTCTCGCCCATGATGCCGGAGCCGACGACGGTCGCCACGAGCAGCCCAGTCCCGAGGCATTCGGCCGCGAGCCGTTTGGCCAGAGGAAATGTCATGCCGTCGCCACGCGCCGCCCGTGATCGTCGATCACGCGCTCGCCGTCTTCCTTGATGAATGGTCCGCGTTGCGGCGGCAGCAGATCGAGAACCGTTTCGGAGGGCCGGCACAGGCGCACGCCTTTGGGGGTGACGACGAGCGGCCGGTTGATCAGAATGGGATGCGCGCCGATCGCGTCGAGCAGCGCATCGTCGGAGAGCGAGGGATCGTCGAGGCCGAGATCGTGAAACGGCGTGCCCTTCTCGCGCAAAATCTGGCGCACGGTCAGGCCGGCGCGATCGAGCAATCGCGTCAGCAGCAGCCGCGTCGGCGGACACTTCAGATATTCGATGATGTGCGGTTCGACGCCGGAATTGCGGATCATCGCGAGCACGTTGCGCGAAGTTCCGCAGGCGGGATTGTGGTAGATGACGACGTCCGTCACGCGACCTCCGGCCGGGGCTTGGTCGCTCCTTCGAGTTCGCCGATTTCACGCAACTTCGCGGTCAACGACAACTTGTCGAGGCTGTTGATCGGCAGGTTGGCGAAAGCGGAAATCCGGTTCTTGATATAGCGCGCCGCCGCCACGAAGGCGGCTTCCTTTTGAATGTCCGTTCCCTCGACGGCGGCCGGGTCTTCGATGCCCCAATGGGCGGTCATCGGCTGGCCCGGCCAGACCGGGCAAGTCTCGCGCGCGGCGTCGTCGCAAAGGGTGAAGACGAAATCCATCGCCGGGACGTTTGGGCCGGAGAATTCCTCCCAGTTCTTCGAGCGCAGGCCTTCGGTTGGGCACTCCAGTCTCTCCAGCGCCTTCAGGGCGAAAGGATTGACGGCCCCCTTGGGATGGCTTCCCGCGGAAAAGGCGTTGAAGCGCCCCGCCGCGTCTTTGCGCAGAATGGATTCGGCGAGAATCGAGCGCCCGCTATTGCCGGTGCACAGGAACAGGACGTTGAATAGACGCTCAGCCATGAGCGGCCTCCTTGGGTGGGCGGCAAGGGGAGAGATCGGCGATGAGCGGCGCGCACAGGTCGGCGCGTCCGCCGCAGCAGTCTTTGAGCAGAAACAGCGCGACCTCCCGGAAGCGGTCGAGGTTCGCGCGATAGATGATGGAACGGCTATGCCGCTCGCCGCGCGCCAGCCCCGTGCGCGCCAGCACGGCCAGATGCTGAGACATGGTGTTCTGCGGCACGTCCATAAGACGGGCGAGCTCCCCGGCCGGCGCCCCTTCCGGCTCCCGGCGGACCAGCAGGCGGAAGGTCTCGAGCCGGGTCGCTTGTGCGAGCGCAGCCAGCGCGGCGATGGCTTCTGTACTATCCATATATCCAGAATAACAGATATATTCGGCGAATTCAAGGGCGTTCCAAGCCACGCGCCGATGAGGGGATGATGAGGGGATTAGGACTCGCTCCCGCGCGGCCGCTTCCGCCGGCCGCGGTCAGGCGCTGCGCGCGAGCGGGTCGCGTTTCGGCGCGTCGTCTTTCGCGCCGACTTTCCGCAGCAGCGCGTCGAGCGCCGGCGGGAATTGGATTTGATTGCGGCCGGAGACCTTCGCCGCATAGAGCGCGCGATCGGCCGCCAAATAGAGGTCGTCGAAGGTGAGGCCGGGTTCGCGCAGCGCCACCCCGGCCGAGATCGTCACCCGCAGGGACACGCCGTTGTCGAGGATGGGCGTCGATCCCACTCTGTCGCAAAAGGCGATCAGCCGGGTCGCCAGCGATTCGAGCGAGACGCCCGAGGACAGCAGCGCGAATTCTTCGCCTCCGACCCGCGCCACACAGCCGAACGGGCCGAGCTCGGCCGCCATCATCTGAGCGATGGAGCGGATGACGGCGTCGCCCGCGACATGGCCATAGGTGTCGTTGACGCGCTTGAATCGGTCGATGTCGAAAATCACCAACGCCAACAGATCGGGCTTCGCGACCGCGGCGGCTTCCAGCAGCGCGCGCCGATTGGGAAGGCCGGTGAGCGGATCGGTGAGGCTCAGCGCATCGGCTTGCAGCTTGGCCCGATAGAGTTCGAGGTGCGCCTTGCCGATCATGCGCGAGATGGGCGCCGCGAGCGCGAGAGCAAGGAGCACCGTAATGGCCCACGAGCGCAGGCAGGTCGCCCAGTCGACGAAAAACACAAGATGGTTCGTCACGTCCGCGGCCAGCGCAATCGTGACGCAAACGGCGGTGACCAAGGCGACGTAGCCGACGAGTTCGCGCTCGTTGCGAATCGATGGACGAAAGACGGGCGCCATGAAATTCAGCTGCATCGCTCCGCCGCCGGACCGAGAAACCGAGATCGGGAAGAATTCAATAGGCGCCAAGAAGCTAAGATCGGCTTAAAGCCGCCGGCGCTCGGGCGTCGATCCGGCAATCTTACTGCGCCGCCTTGACGCTGGGGAATGCGACTTCGACCAGCGTTCCCTGCTCCTTGCGGCTCTTGATGGAAAAGTCGGCGTGGTTCGCTTCGGCTAGGGCTTTCGTCAGGGGCAGGCCGAGGCCGGCGCCGCCGGCGCGACGGGCGCCGCCGACCTGACGGAACGGCTCGAGCGCGGCGGTGATTTCGTTCTCGTTCATGCCGACGCCGGTGTCGCGCACGCGGATGACCGAGTGGCCGGCTTCGTCGAGGGCGGTCGAGACGATGACTTGTCCGCCCGGCTCGTTGAACTTGACGGCGTTCGACATCAGGTTGAGGAGAATCTGGCGCAGCGACCGTTCGTCCGCCATGACGTTGGGCAGTTTGTCGAACAGCGACAAGCGCACGATGATGCGTTCCTGCGCGGCCTGCGGCTGCATCAGCGAGACGCATTCGCGCACGATGCGATTGGCGTCGACCGGCGCGAACTCGAGCTCCAGCTTGCCCGCCTCGATCTTGGAGAGATCCAGGAGGTCGTTGGCGAGACTCATCACGTGCTTGGCGGACGCGTGAATGTCCTTGATGTAGTCCTTGTAGCGTTCGTTGCCGATCGGTCCGAAACGCTCCTCCATCATCACTTCGGCGAAGCCGAGAATGGCGTGCAGCGGCGTTCGCACTTCGTGGCTGATGCGCGCGAGAAAGTCGGTCTTGCGCGCGCTGGCCTGTTCGGCCTGGCCGAGCGCCGTCTCCAACGTCCGCTCGATCGCCTTCCAGGGCGTCACGTCGCGAACCATCGCGCAATACCGGGGCGGCGACTGCGGCGCGGCGAGGCGCGCCATCGTCAGGAGCAGCGAGATCGACTGGCCGCGCCGGTCGCGGCCGACGAGTTCCTCGCCCGCGCCGGCGCGCGGGATTTCCCTGTCCTGCTTGACCTGTTCGAAGCGGGACGCCGCCTCGCTCTGGCTTTGCGGCGCGAACAACATGAGGAAGCTTTCGCCCGCCACTTCGTTCTGGTCGTAGCCGAAAAGCGCTTCGGCCGGGCGGCTCATGGAGACGATGCGGCCCGCGTGGTCGAGAGCGACCATGCCGTCCGCCGCTGCGTCCAGCGCCGCCGTGAGATCGCGCGCGGTCGCCTCGTGGGCGCGCGCCTCGCGCTCGAGCGCGCGCAGCTCGGCCTGATATTCGGCGTCGCGCGAGCGGCGCAGCGCGATCAGCGTCGCCGGAGCGTCGTCCCATTGAACGGACTGCGCCTGCCCGTCCACCGCGATCAATTCGCCGCCGGCCGTGACGAGCGGCATCGCGCCGCCTGCGCTGGCCTCCGCGAGCGTTTGGGCGTCGCGGCCCCTGAACATGTGCGCCAGTCCGTCGGCGGCGCGAAACGCCGCGAGGTCGCGATAACCCACCAGATCCAGCATCGTCTGATTGAGATAGAGCGGCTCCCCGCCGCGCAGAACCATCGCGCCGATCGGCAGACGATCGAGCAGCTCGCAGGCGTTGCGGCGCGCGCTTTCGGGGGTCCGCTCGATGGCCGCCTCGCGCGCCCCGTCCGGCGGGGCCGGGGAAGGCGGCTCGGCGACGTCGATCAAATCGCGGGCGGCCGGCCGAGCGGAAAGGGGCGCCGCGCTCGTCTCGATCGGCCCGCCGGCGGGCTTTCCCTCGCGCTGGGAAGGCAGTCTCGCGCCGAGCGCCCGAGCGATCTCGCGAAAGGCGTCGCGTTCGGTCGTCGTCAGCTCCACGCTTTCGCGGTCGTCGCCGGAGCGGCGCGATTCTTCGGGCAGGAGGGAAAGCGCGCTCAACGCGCCGGGGCGGATCGGCACGACGTTCGGACCGCCCGCCTGGCCGGGGCCGGGCGGCCGGAGAACGACGATTTCGGCCCTGCGGTCGCCGGATTGGGGCGGCGAAGCGAGCTTGGCGGTCTCGTCGCCGCGCGAATCGACGCCGGCGTCAGGAATCGGCGGCGGCGCCGCGAGCGCTTCGGCGGCGGGCCGCGAAATCTCGCCCGGCGTCCGCTCGAGGGGCCCGCAGGGAATCGTTTCGCCGGTGAAGAGGCCAAACCCTCGGAATCCCGCGAAGAGCCGCTCCTTGTCGAAGATCGGCGTCCCGGAAATCAGCACGATTCGCGCGCTCGCGCGGTCGGGTTCGGGCCAGCCGAGCCGCAGCGCCGAAAAGGTCCGATGCGCCGCGATCGCCTGGGCCAGGTCGCCCATGGGGTCGAGGCCGGCGCGGGCGTTGAGCGCGGCCAGCGATTCGCCGACCTTGGGCGCGTGAGAGCCGACGATTTCCTCGAGCGCGCGATCGGCCTGGCCGAAACGATCGTCCGCGTCGAGGCTCCATAGAAAGCGGCGGGCCGATGCGATCTCGATGCGCGGCGCTTCGCCTGCGACCGGTTCGGCGACCGCCAATGGCGGGGGTTCGGCTTCGCCAGGACTCGGCGGCGTCGCCATGACGAGGAAATCCCGACCTTGCGACGAGGCGATCCGGGCGCACATGAGCCCGACCGGCAGGGGCAATCGGCCGGCGTAAAATCGCAGCGATTCCACGCGCGGGGGAACCCCCTGGGCGAGCGCCTCGATAAGATGGCGCAATCGCCGGGCGCCCGGGCTTTGCGCGGCGAAGGCGACGGCGTCGAGCGCGCCGAGCGTTTCGACGCCGAAGAGCGCCAACGCCGCGGGCGTGGCGAATTCGACCTGCGCCGGACGCCCCGCCGCGACGATCAGCGGCGCGCCGCGGTCGAGCCGCTCGGCGAAAGGCGATCCGGCGACGAGGGCGGCGGCGTCCTGGGAACTCATGATGTCTCGGTCGGCGGCGTCCATGGGCGGCGATGCGATCTCGTTCGGCGAAATAGGCCTGTCGAAGGGCCGGAGCGACGCGAGCGGCGATCCCGCCTCGATCCTTACCAAAAGCTTAACGCTTTCGCTCGCATTTCGTCCATGGCGCAGGGGCGGTCGCGTGACGTCAGGGTTAAGATTCGCGCTGCGGCGCAAAAATCATGTTGCACTGCAACAAAAACTCGGCTATATATATAAACGATAAGAGCGCCGATTTCAGGCTCAGAAGGTGAGGATCGTCATGGCCAATGCCCCGTTTGAAATCCCTAATGAATTGCGCGATTTTGCCGAGCGGAGCGTCGAACAGGCGCGCAAGGCGTTCGAAGGCTTCGTTTCGGTCGCTCAGAAGGCGGTCGGAACGGTCGACGGCGCCGCCGAGACCACGCAGAGCAGCGTCAAATCGGTCGGCGTCCAGGTTTTCGGCTTCGCCGAGCAGAATGTGAACGCCGCGTTCGATCTCGCGCACAAGCTGGTGCAGGCGAAAGATCCGCAGGAAGCTTTCGCGCTGCAAAGCGAATTTCTCAAGGCGCAGCTGAGCGCTCTTCAGGCTCAAGCCAAGGAAATCGGCGCGTTGATCCAGAAGAGCGCGACCCCCGGCGCGAAGTGAGCGCTCGATAAACCCCTAAAATCCGCAAGACCGACTTTGACTGAAGGAAACCCGATCATGGCCACAGCCCCCAAGAAGACCGCCGCCGTCACGCCCGCCCCGACCGCTTTCGACGCCCCGGCCCCCGCCGCCGTGGAAGCGCCGGTTCCGGCCCTTTCCGCATCCCTGAGCGAGGCCGCCAAGGCCCTGGAAGCGCCCGTCGCTTCCCTGACCGAGTTGCAGGGCAACTTGCGTTCCGTCGTCGAAAAGGGCCTTTCCGAGACGCGCGCGACTTACGCTAAGGCGAAAACCGCGGCGGACGAAGCGTCCAACGCCCTCGAGAGCAGCTACGCCGCGGCGAAAGCGGGCGTGGTCGCGATCAACGCCAAGGCCCTCGAGGCCCTGCGCGCCAATGTCGACGCCAACTTCGATTTCGTCAAATCCGTTTTCGCGGTCAAGAATGTCGCGGACTACGTGGCGCTGCAGGGTGAATTTACGCGCAAGCAGATCGATGCGATCACCGGTCAGAGCAAGGAAATCGGCGCGCTTGCGCAGAAGCTCGCCACCGAAGCGGCCGAGCCGATCAAGGAACAGGTCGCCAAGACCTTCAAGATCGCGGTCTAAGAATTCCCTTCGCGAAGCGGCGCGCCTCCTCCCTCGCGCCGCTCCGCAGCGCCGCCCCGTCTCGGGGCGGCGCTCTTTTTTGCGTGGGTTGCAGCCGCCTCGAACGATTCGCGGCTTGGGCCTTGCAACGGCGGGGCTTTGAATCTAGTTTCCCGGCCGTCGCCGTCCGGGCCGCCATAGCTCAGTTGGTTAGAGCGCTAGATTGTGGATCTAGAGGTCCCCCGTTCGAGCCGGGGTGGCGGTACCATCGGGACGCGAAGCGGCTTCAGCCTCATGGTCGCCGGCGCGAATCGTTGACCTCGAAAGGCGCTTCGGGCGTCACCGGCGCCGGCTTCGTCACGCTGGCCGTGGTCAATCCCGCGCTCGCGCCGGGCATGGCGATGGCGCCGGGGATCGACAAGTTCACGTCGGAACGCCGCGCGCTCGCCGATATCTGCGGCAACGGCCTTGCCGCGATCGTGATCTCGGCGCCGGAAGGGGAACTGGACCGCGCCAAGCTGAATGAGGCGCTGGCGGACGGAGCGGGAGTCCTCGAACCGGCGGTCGCGGCGGCGGAATAGGCGATCGGGCGAGGCGCGTTTCGCCTGAATGGTCTTGCCTTCCCATGCGCGCCGATTCGTGATCCGGCGCGCGCGGCGCGTGCGCCGACGACGCTTGACGGTCATCGCGCGCAGTGGCTTGTTGGCATTGGCCAGCCAATGCCGGCTGCCCCTGCGAAAGCGTCGGGAAAATCATCATGACGAACGGTCTGGTCATCGTCACCGGCGGTGCGCGCGGCATCGGCGCGGCCACCTGCCGGAAGCTGGCGTCGGCAGGCTACGCCGTCGCAGTGAATTACGCCTCGGACGCGGCTGCGGCGCATGGCGTCGTGGCGACGATTCTCGAAGCCGGGGGGCGCGCGCAGGCGTTCGGCGCCGACGTGGCGGATTCGCGGGCGGTCGAGAAGCTGTTCGACGTCGCGGTCGACGCGCTCGGAGCCTTGGCGGGCCTCGTCAACAACGCGGGGATCATCGGCGCGGCCACCCGCGTCGACAGTCTCGACCCGGCCGAGCTCGCGCGGCTCTTCGCGGTCAATGTCGTCGGCGCGATGCTCTGCGCAAAGGAAGCCGTGCGCCGGCTGTCGACGCTGCATGGCGGCAAGGGCGGCGCGATCGTCAACATTTCGTCGGTCGCCGCCCGCCTCGGCGGGCTTCCCGGGCTCGTGCCTTACGCGGCCACCAAGGGCGCGATCGAGAGCTTCACGCGCGGCCTCGCCAACGAAGTGGCGCGCGAGGGCGTGCGCGTCAACGCCGTCGCGCCCGGCATGATCGCCTCCGACATGACCGCCCCGGTGATGGCTTCCCCGGCGACCCTGGAACGGGTGCTGCAAGGCATTCCGATGGGCAAGATGGGCGCTCCGGAGAATATCGCCGAGGCCGTCGCTTATCTGATGTCGCCGGCCGCCGCGTACACGACGGGGTCGGTGCTGACCGTCTCGGGCGGGCGGTGACGCGGGGAAAGGCGGGCCCTGAGAGCCGACCGATTACGCCCCCGTCTTCCCCTCGTATTCGCACAAGTCCGCGATCACGCACGCCCCGCACGCCGGATTGCGCGCCTTGCAGACGTAGCGGCCGTGCAGGATCAGCCAGTGGTGCGCGTGCGTCAGGAAGCGTTCGGGGATGATCTTCATCAGCCCGTCCTCGACTTCGCGCGGGGTCTTGCCGCGCGCCAGCGGAATGCGGTTGGAAACGCGAAAGACATGGGTGTCGACGGCGATGGTCGGCTCGCCGAAGGCGACGTTGAGCACGACATTGGCCGTCTTGCGCCCGACGCCCGGCAAGGCCTCGAGCGCGTCGCGATCGCAAGGGACTTCCCCGCCATGATCGCGCAAGAGCGCCTTCGAGAGCGCGATGACGTTCTTCGCCTTGTTCCTGTAGAGGCCGATCGTCTTGATCCGCTCGGTCAGCCCGGCCTCGCCGAGCGCCGCCATCTTGGCCGGCGTATCGGCGATGGCGAAGAGCGCGCGCGTCGCCTTGTTGACGCCGGCGTCGGTCGCTTGCGCCGACAGGACGACGGCGACGAGCAAGGTGAAGGGATTGACGTATTCGAGCTCGCTCTTGGGATCGGGACAAGCCGCGGCGAGCCGCTCGAAAATCGCTGCCGCGCGGCCGCGCGCCGCGGCGGCGGACTTGCCCGCCCGCCGGCCCGACGAAGCGGTGACTGCCGATTTGCGTTGCGCCATGTCCGCTTTATAGTCGGGCGTCGCGGAACCGCCAAGGGCGGTCGCCGCGCTCGAGGCCGGGCATGATTGATGCGCCCCTGACCAACGAATCGCCGATTCTCGCGGTGCGGCTGACGCCGCACAGGTCGCTCGATCCCGCCGCCGTGCGTATCTTGATGGCGGCGACTTTCGCCGTGAGCGCGGTCGTCAGCCTGCCGTTCTATCTCATCGGCGCGTGGCCGATCGTCGGCTTCTTCGGGCTCGACGTCGCCTTGCTCTATTTGGCCTTCCGCGCCAATTTTCGCGCCGCGCGCGCCTACGAGGACTTTCATCTCACCTATTTCCAATTGCTGTTCGCGCGGGTGAGCGCGCGCGGCGCGCGGCGGGAATGGCGGTTCAATCCGGCCTGGGTGCGCATCGAGCGCGTCGATCACCAGGAATTCGGGCCGCAACGGCTGTCGCTGCTCAGCCGCGGCCGGCGCTGGGAGGTCGCCAAATTCCTCGGCCCGGACCAGAAGGCGGAATTCGCGACGACGCTCGCCGAGGCCCTCGCCGAGGCCCGGCGCGGGCCGCGATTTTCGCACTGAAGAGGTTTGAGCGAATCCTTCGCTGGCAAGCCGCTGAGGCTAAAACGACGCCTGACGGCGCACGAGTTGATTGACGCGCTCGTTTTGCTCCGGCGTCAGATTGGCGGTCGCGGCGTCGAGTTCGGGGTCGTCGATGCCGCCGGCTTTGGCGAAGCGATTCCACGTCGCCGCTTCGACCAGGTCGCGGGGCACGCCGCGACCGCTGACATAGAGATGGGCGAGGCGGTTTTGCGCGATCGGGTTGTTGCGCGCCGCCGCTATGAGAAAGATCTTGGCCGCCGCGGCCTCGTTCTTTTCGACGCCGACGCCATTGAACAGCATGATCGCATATTCGACCTGGCCGGCGATGATGCCGGCGTCGGCGGCGCGTTTGAGCCAATGCGCGCTTTCCTCGATATCGAGCGGAACGCCGCGCCCCTCGCGCAGCAGAACGCCGTAGGAATAAGCGCCGTTGTCCTCGCCGGCCTCGGCGGCGCGGCGAAAATAATCGGCGGCCTTGGCGAAATCGGGCTTGTCGGCGCCGTCGCCCTCGATCGCCATGACGCCGAGATTGTAGAGCGCTCCTGCCTGGCCTTGCGCCGCGGCCTTTTCGAACTGCGCCTTGGCGCCGGCGCGATCCTTGTCGACGCCGGCGGCGCCGTTGAGCAGGAGCGCGCCAAGGGCGAACGCCGCCTCGCGGTCGCCGAGGCCGCTCGCCAGACGATACCAGTGCGCAGCCTCCGCCACGTCCCGTCGGACCGCGTAGCCGTCGCGATAGATCTCGCCGATCAAGGTCATTGCGGCGGCGTCCCCGGGGTTCGCCGCGAGGCGCTTCATCGCTTCCCTGAACGCGGTCATGTAATAGCCGCGCTGATAGGCGCCGAACGCCAGATCGGGCGCAGGGCCCTGAGCAGGAATCTGGCCCTGCGCGGGCGTCGCGCCGGCGCCTTGGCGAGGCGGCGCGTAGGGCGGCGAGAAGGTCTGCGCGCGCGGCGCGACTGGCGCGGCCAGAGCGAGAATGAGCGCGAAGCCTGCGTGGATCGCTTTTTTCATGGACCGTCAGACCGTCGCTTTCGCCACAAGCGCCTGCGCCTCGGCCATCGCCGCCGCCGCCGACGGCGCCAGCCAGATGGCGTCGCCGAGCGCGACGAAATCCGCTCCCGCCGCCGTCAAGGGCGCCACGGCGTCGAGCGCGCCGGCGAAGGCGACGCAGGGCGTCTGGAAAATTTCCGCCCACCAGGCGGTGCGCTCGACCGTCTCGGCGAGGGGCGGCGTGTAGCCGTCGCGCCGCGGCTCGCCGAACATGACGTAATCCGCGCCCGCCTCGCCCGCCGTCATCGCGTCGTCGCGCGAGCGTAAGCTCCCCGCCCCGACGATGCGCGCGGGATGGAGGCTGGCCAGGGCTTCGGCGAGTTCCGCTCCGACCCCGTTGATATGCGCGCCGTCCGCGCCGACGCGCGCGACCAGCCGCGCGTCGTTTTCGACGAGCGTCGCGACGTCGCGCGGCGCCGCCAGTTCGACGAGGCGCTGGACGATTCGTTTGGCGTCGCCTTCGGCGCCGGGGGCGACGCGCACGAGCGCGCTCGCCACGTCCCCGGCGCCGAGCGCCTCGGCGAAGCGCGGCGCAAAGGCGTCAAGGTCGGCGCCGCTCAAAGGCGGCGTGATGAGATAGAGGCGGCAGGAGGAAGCGGCGGCCATGGCGGGCGGTCAAATTTCCGTTCGAGCGAACATTGCCGACCAATGCGGCCAAAAGTGCGGCCGCGCAACCCCAGGGGCTCGCCAAATCTCGCCGGCGCGCCGGGCGCGAACTATCGCGCGAAGGCCTCCCGAAGCAGCTCGACCTGGGTGGCCACCGCCGAGCGCCGCGGCGCCGGAGCGAGCCCGTTGGCGACCGCCATCGACTGGTCGAGATGCGCGACGCGCGCTTGCAGGCGCAGGGATTTCAGGCTGAATTGGCGCAGGGCCGGCGGGAGTTCTTCGAACAGATCGGCGCCGCAGGCGATATCCTGCTCGGCGAGCCGGACCCTGTGCTTCTCGGACAAGGCCTGCGCCGTCGTCAATTCTCCCTCGTTGACCGCGCGCTGGAGCAGCAGCCAGGAGGCGACCTGCATGAGCCGCGTCGTGAGCCGCATGCTCTCCGTCGCATAGGCCAAGGCGACGGGGCGGCGCAACTGCCGCGACTCCTGCCGCCCGGGGCCGTCGAGATAGGCCGCCGCTTCTTCGACCAGGGTCATGCCCTCTTTGAACAGGGACTTGAATGCGTCCGAGGCGGCGAGCTTGTGGATGAAGGAAATCGTCTTCGCCGCAGGCTCGTCGGCCGCCAGCAAGCTCTGCGTCGACCCGTCGTGACGACCCATGATTCGTTCTCCTGTCCGCACGGGTTTGACGCCCGAGGCGTGCCGATTTCGAGCGCGCCGCGCGTTCCGACGGACCAACGCAAGATTAACGCCGCCTCGCGCGGTGCGCTTGTTTACTTTTTGATAAGGTTAACAGACCGTTAATGAATTGCGAACAATGCAAAAAAATAGCCGCCCGGAGGCGGCTAAGAGATTAGACGATGGGAGGCATCGAACAGAACGGATAGGAGCCATTCAGAACCCGAAACTTGGGTTGAATCGATTCATAATTGATAATCGTTAACGAGAGGTCACCAAGGCGGCGGTGCGGCCGCGAAATTCGTAAATCCTAACATTGTCGACGGCTCGCGCTACGCCATGTGCGCCAAAATGCGACAAGCCGTCCGAAACAGTGGTCTCTAGGCCTTGAAGAATGCGCTCGCCGCGTCCCGAGTGGCCTCGCGCGCCTTGATGGCGCTTTCCAGCCTCGCAATTTCCCGCCTGAGCGTCTCGATTCGCTCCGCCAGTTCGGGCGCGGAGAGATCGTCCAGCGGCTGCCCGATTTCATGGGCCGCAGGCTTCGGGCGCTTGGCGCCGAACAAAGCGTCCTCGTCGAAAGCGCCCATGGCCGCGTCTCCTCGAAAAATCGATTGCGCCGATCCGCGAGGCGAAAGCATACCGCGATTTCCGCGGGTTTGCCCAGTTGGCGCCTCGGCGCGCGGTTCCGTGGATTGGCCGAAGGCGCGAATGTCGCGCTCGTCGACGTCGACGAGCCTGCGGTGGCGCGGGCGGTCGAAGATCTCCAGGCGCCGCCCTAGGCGGAAGCGTCCCCGCCCATGATGAAGCCGCCGCCGAGGACTCGGGCGCGCGGGTCGCACGAGGCGTAGAAGACGCAGGCCTGTCCGGGCGAAACGCCGTTCTCGGGTTCGTCGAATTCGATTTGGCCGCCGGGAAGAAGCGTCGCGGGAACGGGCGGGCGGGTCGAACGCACGCGCGCGGCGATGGGCAATCCCCGCGCCGGAATATCGGCAAAACGTCCCTCGCCGATCCAGTTGACGTCGCGCAAGTGAATCCGCCTGATTTCGAGGGCCTGGCGGGGCCCGACGACGACCCGCGCCGCGCGCGCGTCGAGCGCGACGACGTAGAGCGGCTCCGCGGCCGCGATCCCCAGGCCGCGCCGCTGCCCGATGGTGTAATGCAGGATGCCGGCGTGGCGGCCGAGCACCCGGCCGTCGATATGGACGATGTCGCCGGCCTCGGCGGCGCCGGGCAGCAGGCGCTCGATCATCTGACTGTAATGGCCCGCCGGCACGAAGCAGATGTCCTGGCTGTCCGCCTTGTCGGCGATCGCCAGGCCGAATTCATGCGCCAGGGCGCGCACTTCGGGCTTGGGCAGCGCGCCCAGGGGAAACCGCAGCAGCGAGAGCTGCTCGCGCGTCGTGGCGAAGAGAAAATAGCTTTGGTCGCGCTCGGCGTCCGCCGCGCGATAGAGGGCGCGCCCGCCGCGGCCGTCGTCGTCCGACACGACGTAATGGCCGGTCGCGAGAATGTCCGCGCCCAGATCCCTGGCGGCTTCGAACAGGTCGGCGAACTTCATGTATTGATTGCAGGCCACGCAGGGAATCGGGGTTTCCCCCGAAATATAGGCGCGCGCGAAGGGCTCGATGACCTTCTCGCGAAATCGCGTCTCGTAATCCAGGACATAGTGGGGGACGCCGAGGCGCGCGGCGACGTCGCGCGCGTCGTGGATGTCCTGGCCGGCGCAGCAGGCGCCCTTGCGGTGCGTCGCCGCGCCATGATCGTAGAGTTGCATGGTGACGCCGACGACGTCGTAGCCGTCGCGGGCCAGCAGCGCCGCGACGACGCTCGAGTCCACGCCGCCGGACATCGCGACGACGACGCGCGTATCTTCGGGGGCCTTGGCCAGGCCGAGGCTATTGAGAGGGCGCGCCGAAGCGACTCGAGTGATTTGCGGGGCCAACATCAGGTTTCGTCCGAGGCCGATCAGGCCATCTATTTCGTTCTTATATCATCGGACGCCAGCGGCATGGGGGAAAATGTCGCGGCCCATCGGCCCGGCCCGTGGCGGGCGCGGTCCGCTCGGGCGCTCGCGGCGCCGACAATATCGAAAAAAATCAGTACGTTTTGAAACACTTTGTTATGAATTTCATCACGTCGCGCTTAGGTAAATCTTAAGTCGCGGGCGATAGAGTGCATGAAGTTGAACTTGCGTTCGGGTGTGAGAGTCAAATGAGTGAAGCGCTTCGACCGAGAGTGAAATACGTCATCGGTCCGGACGGCAGTCCGCTGACGATCGCGGATTTGCCGCCCCCGTCGACCAAGCGTTGGGTCATTCGCCGCAAGGCCGAAGTCGTCGCCGCCGTGCGCGGCGGCCTCCTTTCGCTCGAAGAGGCGTGTTCCCGATACACCCTGACGGTCGACGAATTCCTCAGCTGGCAGGTCTCGATCGATCAATTCGGCCTCGCCGGCCTGCGCACCACGCGCATTCAGCAATACCGCCACTGACGGCCGGCAGGACGCTTTCGCGGGCCGGAAAGACGCTTGGCGCCGGGAAATCCGCGCCGGAATCGGCGCATCTTCACCGCTAGAGCGCTGCCGGAAGGCGGCTTTCGCCGCCCGATGGCGTCGTTCAGGCTGATCGCGCCGGTCGGCCGGCGTTAACCCCGGCGCACGTATTGGCGCCAATCGTGCGCCTCCTTGAATCCCAACACTTCGCGCGCCTTGCGGTTCGACAGCGGCGCCTCGAATTTGTCGAGCGGGCGCGTGACGGGAACGCCGGGGCAATGGCGCGCGAGGAAGTCGCGCGTCGGGATGTCGAGAGTGATCGTGTCGTTGACGGCGTTGAAGACCTGGAAGCCGAGTCCGTCCTTCTCCAGGCAGAGATGCACGATCTCGCCGAGGTCGCGCGCATCGATATAGCTCCAGGCGTTGCGCTTGCGCATCATCGGATCGGCCTGGAAGGCCTCGAACTGGGCGTACTCGTGCGGCTCGATGACGTTGCCGATGCGCAAGGCGTAGATGTCGGCCCCGTAGCGCATCGCGAAGGCGCGCGCGGTCTTCTCGTTGCAGACCTTGGAGAGGCCGTAGCTGTCCATCGGATCGACGTCGTAGTCTTCCTCGAGCGGGAAGCTGTGAAAGTCCTTGTCGCCTTCGGCGAAGCAGACGCCGTAGGTCGTCTCGCTCGACGCGATCACGACCTTGCGCACGCCGAGCTTCATCGCCGCTTCGATCACGTTGTACGTGCTCACGACATTGGTGGCGAAGGTCGCGTTGTCCGGCTGGATCAGCACGCGCGGGATCGCCGCGAAATGCACGACGGCGTCCGGCGCGCGCGGGGCGCGGCCGAGGTCGAAACCCTCGAAGCCGAAATGCGTGGTCAGCGCATTGAAGGCCTGGCCGCTGTCGGTGAGATCGGCGATCAACGTGTTGACGCCGGGCACATCGAGCGGCTTCAGGTCGACATTGAGGACATGATGGCCCTTGACGATGAGATGGGCCAATGCGTGCCGACCGGCCTTGCCGGTTCCTCCGGTGAAGACGATGCGTTTCGCGGACATGGTGTTTCTCGACTCCATTGACGAAGCGTGGCGTGAGCGTTGGGGCCTATTCGGTCTGGCTGAAATTCCTGATGCGATCGAACGTCACCGCGATGATGATGAAGCCGCCGACGAAGGTTCCCTGCCAGAAGGCGTTGATGCCGAGAAGGCTGAGGCTGTTGCGGATGACCTCGATCAAGGCCGAGCCGATCAGCGCGCCGAACGCCGTGCCGATGCCGCCGGCCAGATTGGCGCCGCCGATGACCGCGGCGGCGATGACCTGCAGTTCCATGCCGGCGCCGAGATTGGTGGTGACCGCGCCGAGCCAACCGGTTTCGATAATGCCGGCGATGCCCGCCGAAAGCGACGAAATGATGTAGACCGCGACCTTGATCCGGCGAACCGGCACGCCGGTCAGGGTCGCCGCCTTTTCATTGCCGCCGATGGAAAAGACATAGCGGCCAAATCGGGTCCAGCGCAAGGTGAAGCCGGCAATCAGCGCCAGCGCGACCATGTAGACGACGGGGTTCGAAATTCCAAACAGCAGCGCGCCGCCGCCGAGAAAAAGCAACTTGTCCTGATCGGGGCCGAACTGGAACACGACGGTGTTGTTGGAGGCGACCATCGCCAGCGAACGGGCGATGGACAACATGCCGAGCGTGACCACGAACGGCGGAATGCCGAGATAGGCGATCAGCACGCCGTTGATCGCGCCGATGATCAGCGCCGTTCCCAGCGACGCGGCGATTCCGATCTCGATGCTGTAGCCCGCATGCATGACGACGGCGAGGATCATGCTGCACAGGCAAAGCACCGATCCGACCGAGAGATCGATGCCGCCAGTGATGATGACGATCGTCATGCCGAGCGCGATGACGGCGGTGAAGGTGAAGTTGCGCGTTATGTTGAAGAGGTTGTTCGTGGTGGCGAAGGAATTCGTCGCGAAGGACAGAAACAGGCACGCCAGGACGACCGCCAAAAAGACCCAGAACGCCTGGCGCGACGTCAGCCAGGAAACCCAGTCGTTTTGGCGCTGCTGCGTGGGAACGTCCAAAGCGCTTGCCATGGTCTGAGCCTTAATTCGGTTGAGCGTCGTGCCGCGATCCGTCGTCAGAATGCGTTGTCGATGGCGCCGGTGATCAACCCGGTCACTTCCTCGGGCGAACTCGCCGCGATCGCCTTGTCGGCGACCTTGCGACCCCTGCGCAGGACGACGATGCGATCGGCCACGCTGAAGACGTCCGGCATGCGGTGGCTGATCAGCACGATCGCGACGCCGCGGTCGCGCAGGCGTTGAATGAGGCTCAGCACTTCGGCGACCTGTCGCACCGAAATGGCCGCGGTCGGCTCGTCCATCAGCACGATCTTGGCGTCGGACAGGCGCGTGCGGGCGATCGCGACCGCCTGGCGTTGGCCGCCGGACATCTGCCGCACCAGATCGCGCGGCCGCGTCTCGGATTTCAGCTCGGTGAAGATTTCGGCGGCGCGCCGATACATCGTGGCGTAATCGAGGATTTTGAACGGGCCGACGCCTTTGTGCTTTTCGCGGCCGAGAAAGACGTTGGCGGCGGCGGTCAGGTTGTCGCAGAGCGCGAGATCCTGATGGACGATCTCGATGCCGTGCTGGCGCGCTTCGACCGGACGGTGCATCACCAGTTCGGCGCCGTCCATCCGGATGGCGCCGTGCGAGGGGCGGTAATTGCCCGCGATGATTTTCACCAGCGTGGATTTCCCCGCCCCATTGTCGCCCATCAGCCCGACGACCTGACCGGCCTCCAGCTTGATCGAAACGTCGTTGAGGGCGTGGATGGCGCCAAAATGCTTGGAGACGTTCTCCAATTCAAGGATCGCCATAGCTGCGCCCGACCTCCCGTTCGACGCGTCGATTCCGCGCATCTCCTCGTCGGCGCCGATTTCCCGGCCCCGATCTTTGCAGTGAGTTACCGAGCCTGCGTTGCCGCGTCAATGCTTTGGCGCATTTTGTACGACAATTGGATTGACGCTCCGCGATATCGCGACTAGCCTAGAACAAGCTTTTGGGACCGCCAAGGCCGGAGCGGACGCGATCGTCGACGGATGCGGCGAGAGCCAGTTATTTTCCTCGAATTCCGCGGACCATACCGGCCCAGCTTTCCCACGAGATTGTTTGACGAGATTGCGCGCCGACAGCCCGAATGGGCGCGAGCGCGCGCCATGAGGATGGATCGCCAAGGATACGTTCCGTCGGCTTGCGGGCCATAAACTCGCGGCCCGGCCGCGGCGCGCCCTGGGACTCGTCATTCGAAGAGCTTGGCGCTCCGCGAATTCTCGCGGGGCCGCCAAACCTGGGAGGAAGGCAATGAAGAAGGTCGCATTCGCGTTGGCCGCCGCGGCGCTCGCTCTGTCGGCGAGTTCAGCCCTGGCGCAAAAGAAGCAGCTCGTCATCATCGTCAAAGGTCTCGACAATCCATTTTTCGAGGCGATCCACCAAGGCTGCGAGAAGTGGAACAAGGAGAACGCCAGTTCGCCTTACAACTGCTTCTACACAGGCCCGGCGTCGACGTCGGACGAAGCCGGCGAGGCGCAGATCGTCGCCGACATCCTCGGCAAGTCCGACACGGCGGCCGTCGCGATTTCTCCGTCGAACGCGCCGCTGATCGCCAATGCGATCAAGGCCGCCAACCCGAAAATTCCGATCATGACGGTCGACGCCGACCTCAAGAAAGAAGATTCGGCGCTGCGCAAGACCTATCTCGGCACCGACAACTATCTCATGGGCTTCAGGCTCGGGGAATATCTGAAGAAGGCCGAGCCGAAGGGCGGCACGGTCTGCTTGATCGAGGGCAACGCCGCCGCGGACAATATTCTGCGCCGCGCGTCGGGCACGCGTGACTCGCTGTCGGGCAAGAAAGGCCTCGACATGCTGAAGGGCGAGGGCGGCTGGACCGAGATCGCGGGCTGCCCGGTCTTCACCAATGACGACGGCCCGAAGGGCGTGCAGGCGATGTCCGACATTCTGACGGCCAATCCGAAGCTCGACGCCTTCGTGATCGAGGGCGGCTGGCCGCTGTTCGGCGCGCCGCAGCCCTATCGGCAACTCACCGATCAGTACAAGAAGCAGATCGCCGACAAGTCGCTGGTGATCGTCGCCGCGGACACGATCGGCGACGAAGTCCCGCTGGCTAAGGAAGGCCGCGTGGAAGCGCTGGTGGGCCAGCGTCCGTTCGAGATGGGATACAAGGCGCCGACGGTCATGATCGACCTGGTCGAAGGCAAGAAGGTCGACGATCCCGTCTTCACCGGCCTCGACGAGTGCACCATGGCGACGGCGGACACCTGCATCCAGAAATAATAGGTCTGCGGCGCCGCATTGGCCTCGGCGCAAGATCGAATGGGAGGCGCTTCGGCGCCTCCTTGTTTTTGCGAAACGTCGCGACGGCGCCCGACCCCGCGTCGATGCGAAGCGACGAGAGGGGGCGCGTGAAGCTTTGGAGCCCATCTCATGCGGCGCTATCGACTTGCGGTCATTCCCGGCGACGGCATCGGCAAGGAAGTCATTCCCGCCGGCGTCGAGGTTCTCGCGGCGCTGGCGCAGCGCGAGCGCGGGTTCGAATTCAGCTTCGACCATTTCGACTGGGGATGCGACTACTATCGCGCCACCGGCCTGATGATGCCGCATGACGGCCGCGAGCAGATCAAGAACCACGACGCGATCTATTTCGGCGCCGTCGGCGCGCCCGACGTGGCCGATCACATCAGCCTCTGGGGCCTGCGCCTCGCGATCTGCCAGCCGTTCGACCAATACGCCAATGTCCGTCCGACGCGCATCCTGCCGGGGATCGTCAGCCCGCTGCGCCATGTCAGCGGTCCCGAACTCGACTGGGTGATCGTGCGCGAGAATTCCGAGGGCGAATATTCGGGCGTCGGCGGGCGCGTGCATCAGGGCCTGCCCAGCGAAGTCGCCACCGACGTGTCGGTCATGACGCGGGCCGGCGTCGAGCGGATTTTCCGCTTCGCCTTCGCGCTGGCGCGCTCGCGCCCGCGCAAATTGCTCACCATCGTGACCAAGTCGAACGCGCAGCGTCACGCCATGGTGATGTGGGACGAGATCGGCGCCGAAGTGTCGCGCGAATTCGCCGACGTCGCCTGGGACAAGATGCTGGTCGACGCGATGACCATGCGCATGACGATCAAGCCGGCCAGCCTCGACACGATCGTCGCGTCGAACCTCCATGCCGACATTTTGTCCGATCTCGCGGCGGCGCTGGCCGGCTCGCTCGGAATCGCGCCGACCGCCAATCTCAACCCGGAACGCCGGTTCCCCTCGATGTTCGAGCCCATTCACGGCTCGGCGTTCGATATCGCCGGCAAGGGGATCGCCAATCCGATCGGCGCGTTCTGGGCCGGGGCGATGATGCTCGAACATCTCGGCGAAAGGAGCGCGGCGGATCGCTTGATGCGCGCGATCGAGCGCGTCGCCGCGGACCCTTCGCTGCACACGCCCGATCTCGGCGGCGCGGCGACGACGCGCGCGGTGACCGACGCGGCGATCGCGGCGATCCGCGGCGAAAATGTATAGGCCGCGGCGGCCGTTGGGATGGTCGTCCCGCATCCGACCGCGATGCGGGCCTAGGCGAATCCCCGTCAGATATTCGCCGCCGGCAGCGGCGGCCGGCCGAGGATCATGTCGGCGGCCTTTTCCGCGACCATGATCGTCGGCGCGTTGGTGTTGCAGGACGGCACGAACGGCATCGCCGAGGCGTCGACGACGCGTAGGCCGTCGAGCCCGCGCACGCGCAGATCGGGCGTCTGCGCCGCGTCGGGGCCGCTCCCCATCGCGCAGGTTCCCACGGGATGGTGGTCGGTCTTGCACGAGCGATAGGCGTATTGCGCGAGCTCTTCGTCGCTCTCGATCCCGGCGCCGGGCAGGCGCTCGGCGAGCACGAAGGGTTTGAGCGCGGGCCGGCGCATGATTTCGCGCGCCAGCCGCAGCCCCTTCAGCGCGCATTGGCGGTCGTAAGGGTCGGCCCAGTAGTTGGGATCGATCAGCGGCGCGGCGAGGGGATCGGCGCCGGCGAGGCGCACCGTCCCGCGCGATCGCGGGCGCAAAAAGGCCGAATTGAGCGTGACGCCGGGATTCTTCATCTGCGCGACGCCCGCCTCGATTCCCGAGCCGAGGCCGAGATGGAACTGGATGTCCGGCGAGCGCGCGTTCGGGTCGGCGTACCAGAAGCCGCCGGTCTCGAACAAGGTCGAGGTCACCGGGCCGGTCTTGAACAGCAGATATTGCAGCCCCGCCCAGATCGTGCGGTCCAATCGCGCCACGCGGTCATAGGTGTGATCGCCGGTGCATTCCGCGATGACATAGAGATCGAGATGGTCCTGCAGATTGCCGCCGACGCTCGCGAGGTCGTGCACGACGGCGACGCCGGCCTTGCGCAATGCGTCGGCCGGACCGATCCCCGAGAGTTGCAGCAGACGCGGCGAGCCGATGGCGCCGCAGGATACGATGACCTCGCGCTCGGCGCGGATCGTCTCGAGGCCGCCTCTCGCGGCGACGCTGACGCCGACGGCGCGGCCGTTCTCGACGATCACCTTGAGCGCCTGGACGCCGGTGCGCACCGTCAGATTGCGGCGCCTGCGCGCGGGCTTGAGAAACGCCGAGGACGCCGAACTGCGTATCGCGTCGCGCGTGGTGAGCTGGTAATGGCCGATGCCGTCCTGCGCCGCGCCGTTGAAATCGTCGTTGAAGGGAATGCCCGCCTCCTGCGCGGCGCGCAGAAACGCGAAGCTGATCGGCACGGGATTGACGGGATAGGAGACGCCCAGCGGGCCGCCATAGCCGTGATAGGCGTTGACGAGGCGCTGATGGTCCTCGGAGCGCTTGAAATAGGGCAGAACCTCCTTGTAGCTCCAGCCCGCGCAGCCGGCTTCCGAGACCCAGGCGTCGTAGTCCCTGGCGTTGCCGCGGGTATAGAGCTGCGCGTTGATCGTCGAGCCGCCGCCGATGATCTTGGCCTGGGTGTACCAGATCACGCGGCCGTCGAGGTGCGTCTGCGGCACGGTGCTCCAGCCCCAGCTCGCCACCCCCTTGGTCATCTTGGCGAAGCCGGCGGGCATCTTGAACAGCGGATTCCAGTCGCCGCCGCCCGCCTCGAGCAGCAGCACCTTGATCGAGGGGTCCTCGCTCAATCGCCCGGCGAGAACGCAGCCGGCCGGACCGCCGCCGACGATGACATAGTCGTAACCCATGAGTTCCGTCCTCAGCTCCTAAAGATCCGTTTTGACGATGTGGTCGGCGACCCGCAGCGCCTGGGCCGCGACGGTCAGGGCAGGGTTGACGGCCGCCGAGGTCGGCAGGAAGGACGCGTCGACCACGAAGAGATTGGGATGGTCCCAGGCGCGGCAGAACGGATCGAGCGGCGCCGTCGCGGGATCGGCGCCGATGCGCACGGTGCCGCTTTGATGCGAAGGCGTGCGCCGATCGAAGGGGCGCGCCAGCACGATCGGATAGCCCGCCGCGCGCAGCCGCTCGCGCAGCCGCTTGACGAGTTCGGCGTGCGTCGCCCAGTTGCTGCGCTTCCAGTCGAGCCGGATTTGATCGCCCTCGACCGTCACGCGGCTTTCCGGATTGGGCAGGTCCTCGCTCATCGCGTACCAGTCGACCGCGTGCCGGCTGACCCAGCCCAGCGCCCATTCCGGCGCAAGCTTGACGTTGGCTTTGAGGATCGGCGCCGTGACGCGCCCGAGCAATTGGATATTGCCGAGCGGCGGGCCGCCGCGTCCGTCGTCGAGATAGAAATCGTTGACGCCGACCGTCTTCTGATAAATCGAGTCGTTGACCACGCGCGGATCGATCGCAAGAACCGCCGAAGTGTTGTGGTTCATGAAATGGCGCCCGACCATGTCGCAGCGATTGGCGAGGCCGCGCTCGGAAGAGCGCAGCAGCAGCGCCGCCGAATTGACCGCGCCGGCGGCGAGCACGACGAGCTTGGCGACGACGACGCGCGTTTGTCCCCCGACCCGATATTCCACGCCCCTGACGCGCTCGCCGTCGGCCTCCGTCAGCAGGCGCTCGACGCGCGCGCCGGTCTGCAGCGCGACATTGGCGTGGGCGAGCGCGGATTTGAGGCCGCAGGTCTCGGCGTCCATCTTGCCCGTGTCGGTGTCGGGGAACGCGTCCCACGGCGTCTTGCCGCGCGAAAGCCATTTGTCGATGTCGACGCCGAGCGGCAGGGAGAACGGGTGCAGGCCGACCCGCGCCATGCGCGCGCGCGCCGCCGCGATCGCCGGTTCGTCCGGCACCGGCGCGTGAGGGTAGGGCGTCGAATGGCGCGGCTCGGTCGGGTCCTGCCCGAGCGCGCCGCGCACCTGATAGAGCGCCTCGGCGCGGGCGTACCACGGCTCGAATTCGTCGTAATCGAACGGCCAGCCGGGCGTCACGCCGTCGGCATGTTGGATCGGCCGGAAGTCCTGCGCGCGATAGCGGATGAGCACCGCGCCGTAGAGTTTGGTGTTGCCGCCGACAAAATAGTAATTGCCGGGATTGAACGGCTCGCCCGCGCCGTCGATCCAGGTCTCCTGCGGGCGGAGGACGCCGCGCTGGAAGATCGCGCGCGCGTCGCGCGTTTGCGGAGAATCGAGCAGACGTTCGCCGCGCTCGAGGATCAGGATTCGGGCGCCGGACGGCGCGAGCCCGGCGGCGCAGGTCGCCCCGCCCATCCCAGAGCCGACGACGACGATATCGACTGTGCGGGTTTCGTTCATCAGACTGTCGACTTACCTCGTTGGAGGCGGATTCGCCGCTCGCCCTCATCCGGCCCTTCGGGCCACCTTCTCCCGCAAGCGGGAGAAGGGGTTTGCGCCGCTGCCAAACCCCTCTCCCGCTTGCGGGAGAGGGGTTGGGGTGAGGGCGCCTTCAAATGCGCCGCGTCGTCGCCGGATCGAACAGCACCGCCTTATCGAGATTGAAAGCGAAGGCGTGGATCCGCCCGACGCGCACGTCGGCGTCGGCGCGCATGCGCGCGGTGACTTCCTTGCCGGCGATCGAGGTCACGACGAAAGTGTCCGAGCCCGCCGGCTCGACGACGTCGACGAGCGCGTCGAAGGTCGCCACGCTCTTGGAATTGCGGTCCACGCTTTCCGAATCGCTGACGGCTTCCGGCCGGATGCCGAGGATCACCGCGCCGCCGTCCCGCAGCTTGCTCGGGTCGGCGCTGGACGGCGCCGGCATGACGATCGGCTCGGCGTCGCCCGTGCGCGCGAGCACGATTCTGACCGCGCCGTCGGCGTGCGCGACCTTGCCTTCCAGCAGGTTCATCGACGGCGATCCCATGAAGTCGGCGACGAACAGATTGGCCGGGGAATTATAGACCTCGTAGGGCGTCCCGACCTGCTGCAATTCGCCGTCCTTCAGGACGGCGATGCGCGTGGCCAACGTCATCGCCTCGATCTGATCGTGGGTGACGTAGACGACCGTCGTTTTGGTTTGCTGATGGAGCCGCTTGATCTCGACGCGCATGTCGACGCGCAGCTTGGCGTCGAGATTGGACAAGGGCTCGTCGAACAGGAACACCCTGGGCTGGCGCACCAGCGCGCGGCCCATCGCGACGCGCTGGCGCTGGCCGCCCGAAAGCTGGCTCGGCCGGCGCTTCAGCAAGTGCTCGATCTGCAGCGTCTTGGCGACGTCCGCCACCGCCTTGTCGCGCTGGGGCTTGGGAACGCCGCGCATTTCCATGCCGAAGGACATGTTCTGCGCCACCGACATGTTGGGATAGAGCGCGTAGGACTGGAACACCATCGCGATGTCGCGCTTGGAGGGGTGCAGATCGTTGATCACGTGGCCGTCGATGCGAATCTCGCCGGAGCTGATCGATTCGAGGCCGGCGATGGTGTTGAGCAGGGTCGACTTGCCGCAACCCGAAGGGCCGACCAGCACGAGGAAGCCGCCCTTTTCCAGGGAGAGGTCGATTCCCTTGAGAATTTCGACGGCGCCGAAGCGCTTGCGCAAGGCGTTGATTTCCAGAAAGGCCATGACTTACCCTTTCACCGCGCCGGCCATCAGACCGCGCACGAAATAGCGACCGGCGACGATGTAGACGAACAGCGTCGGCGCCGCGGCGATGATCGCGGCGGCCATGTTGACGTTGTATTCGACGACGCCCGTCGAGGTGTTGACGAGATTGTTCAACGCGACGGTCATCGGCGATTGGTCCCCGGCCGCGAACGTCGAGCCGAACAGGAAGTCGTTCCAGATGTTGGTGAATTGGTAGATCACCGTGACGATGAAGATCGGCGCCGAGTTGGGCAGCAGGACGCGTCGGAAAATCTGGAAAAATCCGGCCCCGTCGATCATCGCCGCCTTGACCAGTTCGGTGGGGAACGCCTCGTAGTAATTGCGGAAGAACAGGGTCGTGAACCCGAGACCGTAAACGACGTGGACGATGACCAGATTGACGGTCGAATTGCCGAAGCCGAAGGAGAATCCGGTCAAATCTTCCAGCGAAGCGCCGATTTGGCCGAGCATGCCGAGGATCACCGCCATGGGGATGATGACGGATTGAAATGGGATGAAGCAGGCGAAGAGCATCATCCCGAACACGAGCTTATGGCCGGCGAAGCGCCATTTGGTCAGGACATAGCCGTTGAGCGCGCCGAGCAGCGTCGAGATCAGCACGGCGGGGACGACCATCTTGATCGAATTCCAGAAATAACCCTTGATCCCGGCGGTGTCGGAGACGCCGATGCGCGCCTCGCCCCACGCCTTTACCCAAGGCTCGATCGTGGGGGCGTGCGGCAGGGCGAACATGTTGCCGCCGGTCACTTCGTCGAGCGGCTTGAGCGACGTCATCACCATGACGACCAGAGGCACGAGATAGATGAACGCGAAAAAGAGCAGCAGTCCGTAGATCACCACGCGCGTCAGGTTGGAGTGGCGCGCCGGCTCGCGGCTCGGCGCCGCGGTTGCGAGATCGGCGGCGCTCATCGGTTCTTCTCCTTGAGCTCGGAATAAAGATACGGAATCATGATCGCGGCGATGGTCATCAGCATGATGACCGCGCTCGTCGAGCCCACGGCCATCTGGTTGCGGGTGAACGTGTAGGAATACATGAAGGTCGAGGGCAGTTCGGCCGCGCCGCCGGGATTCTTGCCGGTGACCGACAGCACCAGGTCGTAGGATTTGATCGCCATGTGGGTCAGGATGATCAGCGCGGAGAGGAACACCGGCCGCATGATCGGAATGATGATGCGGCGATAGGTGGCGAAGGTCGAGGCGCCGTCGATCTGCGCGGCCTTGATGATTTCCCCGTCGACGCCGCGCAGTCCCGCCAGGAACATCGCCATCACGAAGCCGGAGGTCTGCCAGATGGCGGCGATGGCGACGCAGTAGATCATCATGCGCGGATTGACGACCCAGTCGAATTTGAAGCTCGTCCAACCCCAATCATGGACCGCCTTTTCGAGCCCGATGCCGGGATCGAGAAACAGTTTCCACGCCGTCCCCGTCACGATGAAGGAGAGCGCGAGCGGATAGAGGTAGATCGGACGCAGGATTCCCTCGCCTCTGATTTTCTGGTCGAGCAGGATCGCCAGCATCAAGCCGAGGACGAGGCAGATCACGACATAGAGCCCGCCGAACAGACCCATATTGACGAGAGCGGTGTACCAGTTTGAAGGCGGGTCGGTCTCGAAGGTCCAGGTCCAGAGTTTTTGATAATTGGCGAGGCCGACGAGCGTCGTCGAGGCGAAACCCTTGGAATTGGTGAACGACAGAAACAGCGTCCACAGATTGAAGCCGTAGACGAAAAACAGGACGAGCGCGAAAGACGGCGCGAGCACGAGTTTCGGCAAAAGGTCCTGAAAGCGCGCGCGCGGCGATATGCGAGGCTTGCGCGTCGCCGCCGCCGCAGATGCAGCTGTCGTGGTCATGCTTGGCCCCAAAAGATTCGGCCTCGAATAGGAAGCGGCGAAACCCTCCCCCGCGCGAGCGGGGGAGGTTCGGCGACGTCACTTCGCCGCGTTGAGCGCCTTGTCGAGTTCGGTCACGGCGGAGTCGGAAGTCTTGATCTCGCCGTGGAAAAACTTCGTCACGACATCCTGATACGCGCCGGCGATCGACGGCGGCTGGGCGTAGTTTTGACCCATCGAGCCGACAAATTTGCCAGACGCGTCGGCGGCCTTCACGTCCGCGATGCCCTTCTTGCCGCACATGTCGAAATCGGTGTCGGGAACGTCCATGCGGGCGGGGACCGAACCCTTGACGACGTTGAACGCCGACTGGAAGCTGATGCTCATCGTCGCGTCGGCGAGGGCGAGCTGCGCCGCCTGGCGATCGGCGGGAACCTTGAACATCGCGAACATGTCGGTGTTGTAGATCACCGAACCGTCGGTGCCGGGGAAGCGGTAGCAGAGGAAATCCTTGCCGGCTTCCTTGTTGGCGGCCTTGAATTCGCCCTTGGCCCAGTCGCCCATCACCTGCACCAGCGCGTCGCCCTTGATCACCATCGCGGTGGCGAGGTTCCAGTCGCGGCCGGCGTAGTTCGGGTCGGTGTAGGCGCGCAGCTTGGCGAGATTGTCGAACGCCTTCTTCATCGTGTCCGACTTCAAGGCGCTCTCGTCGAGATCGATGAACGCCTTCTTGTAGAAGTCGATGCCCCCGGTCGTGGCGACGACGGAGTCGAACATCAGCGCTTCCTGCCAGGGCTGGCCGCCGAGCGCGAGCGGAACGACGCCGGCCGCCTTGGCCTTGTCGAGCAGCGCGAGGAAGTCGTCGAACGTCTTCGGCTCGGCGCCGCCGATCTTGTCCATCACCGCCTTGTTGATCCAGACCCAGTTGACGGAGTGGATGTTGACGGGAACGGCGTCCCACTTGCCATTGGTGGTGGTGAACTTCTGCAAGGCCTTGGGCACGACCTTGTCCCAGCCCTCTTTCTCGGCGAGCGCGGTGATGTCGCCGAGCTTGCCGGCCTCCGCGTAGTCTATGGCGAAATAGCCGAGGATCTGCGAGGCGGTCGGAGGATTGCCGGCCGCGACCATCGCCTTGAGGGCGGTCATCGCGCCTTGGCCGCCGCCGCCGGCCACCGGCACGTCCTTCCAGGCGTAACCTTCCTTCGCGAGATCCTGCTTGAGGACATTGAGCGCGGCCGCTTCGCCGCCCGATGTCCACCAGTGCAGCATCTGCACTTCCTTGATGTCGGCCGCGTGGGCCGACGCGGCGAATCCGACGACCGACGCGGCCATCGCGCTCGCCAGCAACATTGAGCGAAGCTTCATGACTTACCCTTCCAAAGCGTATCTCTCCCACCGGATTCGGTCCGGCGCCGTTTCAGGAACCGAGCTCGACTCCCGCCTTCACTCACGTCCGTCGCGCCGCGGGAGCCACCAGCTCGTGCGCGGACCGTTGTGAACGTGGAAAGTCTTTTCTTCAGTGTAATCCTCGACGGCGCGGCGGCCAAGTTCGCGGCCGAGTCCCGACTGTTTGTAGCCGCCGAACGGCAATTCAGGCGCGCCGTCCATGAACGTGTTGGCCCACACCGTTCCCGCGCGCAACTTGCGTGCGACGCCCATCAGCGTGTCGACGTCGCGGCTCCAGACGCTGGCGGAGAGGCCGTAGGACGCGTCGTTGGCGAGCGCCACCGCTTCCTCGATCGTGTCGAAGGTCAGCGCGACGACGACCGGGCCGAACACTTCGTCGCGCGCGATCGCCATCGTCGGCGCGACGCCGTCGACGACCGTCGCGGCCATGAACAGGCCGTTCGAGGCGAGCCGTTCGCCGCCCGCGCGCAGGCTCGCCCCCGCGCGTATCGCCGCGGCGACATGGCCTTCGACCTTGGCGAGATGTTCGGCGCTGATGATGGCGCCCACTTTCGTTTGCGCGTCGAGCGGATCGCCGACCTTGACCTCTGCCGCGCGCGTCGCGAGCGCGGCGACGAAATCCCCGGCGATCGAGCGCTGCAGCAGCAGCCGCGAGCCGGCGTTGCAGCATTCGCCGGCGTTGAAATAGGCGCCGAAGACGCAGGCGTCGAGCGCGGCTTCCCAATCGGCGTCGGCGAAGACGATCTGCGGGTTCTTGCCGCCGAGCTCCATCGACAGCTTCTTCAACGTCGCGGAGGCGGCCGCCATCGCGGCGCGCCCGACCGCGGTCGAGCCGGTGAACGAAATCATGTCGACGCGCGGGTCGGTCGTCATCGGCGCGCCGACCTCCGGGCCATAGCCGGTCACGACGTTGCACACGCCTTCGGGGAGTCCCGCCTCGGCGAGCAGACGCGCCAGCTGCAGCGTCGAGGCCGAGGTCATTTCGCTCGGCTTGACGACGCAGGCGCAACCCGCGGCGAGCGCGAAGGGCAGCTTCTGCGACACGATGAGCAGCGGAAAGTTCCACGGCGTGATGATCGAGACGACGCCGATCGGCTCGCGCAGCACGAAGCCGAGGCGGTCGGCGCCGAGCGAGGCGTAGCTCTCGCCGTGCAGATCGCGCGCCAGCGCCGCGGCGTAGCGCCAGATGTCGGCGGCGGCTTCGATTTCCGAACGCGCCTGGGCGATCGGCTTGCCGGATTCCAGCGTATCGAGCAGCGCCAGCGTCTCGCGGTCTCGGTCGATCAAATCCGCCGTCTTCAGCAGCACGCGTGAGCGCTCCGAGGCGCTCGCATGCGGCCAGGCGCCGACGTCGAAAGCCTGGCGCGCGGCCGCGATAGCGCGGTTCGCGTCGCTCGCGCCGCCGCGCGGGACGCGGGTGACGAGCGCGCCATGCGCGGGAGAGCAGCGCGCGATCGTCTCGCCGGCGCCGAAATCGTCGCGCCCGTCGATCCACATCGCGCGCTCGCGCGGAAAGCGGGCGAGGGCTTGGGCGAGCCTTTCGCCGTCGAGGACAATCGGCGTCGTCGCGTTCATCGCTCGCATCCTTTCATCGGCCGGAGAACGTCGGGGGACGCTTGGCGCGGAACGCCGCGACGCCCTCGGCGAGATCCTCGGTCAAAGCGGTCAACGCGCCGGCGAGGCCTTCGATCGGCGCGTCGCGATCCTCGCCCTCGGCGGCGTTGATCATCGCCTTGACGATCTGAACGGCGACGGGTCCGCGCTTGGCGATGTCGGCCGCGATCGCCTCGGCGCGGGCAAGGCCCTCGCCCGGCGCCGCCACTTCGTCGACCATGGCGAGCGCCAGCGCCTCCTCGGCGCTGAAGAGCTTGCCGCCGAGCGCCATGCGCCGCACCGCGGAGGCGCCGAAGCGGCGCACCAGGCGTTGCGTGCCCGACCAGCCCGGCGCCATGCCGAGACCGGTTTCGGGCAGGCCGAGCTTGATTCCGGCCTCCGCGACGCGGATGTCGGCGACCGCCGCGAGTTCCAGTCCGCCGCCGAAGGCGTGGCCGGTCAGAGCGGCGATCAGCGGCACGCGCAACCGCGCCAGCGCCTCGAAGGCGCGATGGCCGAGGCGAGTCCAGTCGCGCCACATGTCGAGCGCCGGCAACCCGCCCCAGGCGGCGATGTCGCCGCCGGCCGAGAACGCCTTGCCCTCGCCGCTCAGAATCGCCGCGCGCGTCGGCGCCGAATCGTCGATCGCGCGCGCCGCGTCGGCGAGCGCTTGAATCATCGCGCGGTCGAGCGCGTTGAGCTTGTCGGCGCGCCTCAGCGTTATGCGGGCGATCGGCCCCGCGAAGACGAGATCGACGTGCGCGCTCATCGGGCGTGCTCCATGGCGGGCCGCAACGTCAGGCCGAAGGGCTCGGGACGAAACAGCGCGGCGTCCATCGTCTTGAGATCGTCGGCGACGCGCAGAGGAAAAAGCGACTGATCGAGCACATCGCGCTTCAGGTCGACGCCGGGCGCGACCTCGACGACGGTGACGCCCTGACTTGCGAGCCGCATCACGCAGCGCTCCGTCACGTAGACGATTTCTTGTCCCTGCTGAATCGCGCGGGGGCCGGAGAACGAGACCTGCTCGACCTCGTCGACCAGCTTCTTCACCCTGCCCTCCTTAGCCACGACGAGCGCGCCGTCGCTGACGTCGAGCCCCGCGCCGGCGGTGAAATAGCCGGAGAACACGATCTTTTTCGCGCGCGCGGTGATGTCGACGAAGCCGCCGACGCCCGCCGTCACGTGCGGGCGCACGCCGAGCTTGGAGACGTTCACCGACCCCTTGCGGTCGATCTGCAGGAAGGACAGCAGCGACATGTCGAAGCCGCCGCCCTGAAAGTACGTGAACTGATGCGGCGACTGCACGATCGCCTCGGCGTTGGAGGCGCAGCCGAACTGGAAGTCGAGCAGCGGCACGCCGCCGACCGCGCCTTGCTCGATCACCCAAGTCACCGCGCCGTGGCGTCCTTCCTCGATCAGGATGCGCGGCACGTTGGCGGAAATGCCGAAGCCGATGTTGACGGCGTCGCCGTCGCGCAATTCCTGGGCGACGCGGCGCGCGATGACTTTGGCGACGCCGAATTGCGGCGTCTCGAAAGACGACAGCGGACGGAAGATTTCGCCCGATATCGCCGGCTCGTAGGGCGTATGCGTGGTCTGCAACTGATCGGGCGCGACGACGATGACGTCGACCATCACGCCGGGCACGACGACGTCGTGCGGGCGCAACGAGCCCGCCGCGGCGAGCCGCTTGACCTGCGCGATGACCAATCCGCCGTTGTTGCGCGCGGCGAGCGCCTGATCCAGCGGCCCGAGAATGCCGCCCTCGTGCTCGTAGGAGAGATTGCCGCGCTCGTCGGCGGTGGTGGCGCGGATGATCGCGACGTCGGGAACGATCGTCGGGAAGAACAGCCAGTCGTCGCCGGCGAAACGGACCCGCGAAACGATCGGCGCGGCGCTCGCCTTGGCGTTCATCGCGCAGCCTTCGCGCGCGGGATCGACGAACGTGTCCATGCCGATTTGCGTCAAGACGCCCGGCCGTTTGGCCGCCGCCTCGCGGTGCATGTCGAACAGGATGCCCGAGGGGACGTTGTAGGCGGGGATCGCGTCGTCGCCGATCATCTTCCAGATGAGCGGCGGCTCCGCGGAGGACGGCCCCGAGGGGTAGGAGCCGGCGAGCACGCGGGCAAGGCAGCCGGGCTTGGCGATATGGTCGACGCCCTTGACGCCCCACATGTCGCCCGCAGCGATCGGATGGAGCGTCGTGAGGTTTCTGGGATGGCCTTCGGCGTCGAAACGCGCGCCGAGCGCGGCGAGCACCGCGTCGGGGCAGCCAAGGGCCGAGGACGAGGACACCGTGACGACGGCGCCGTCGGGGATCAGGCGGGCCGCTTCGGCAGCGGAAAGGACGCGGGGCTTGGCCATGGCTCAGGTCTCAGGCGCTGACGTCGATGGGGGTTTCGCGCGCGGAACGCGCCGCCTCGAGCGTCGCCAGCGCGACGGCGAGCGAGCGCACGCCGTCCTCGCCCGTCGCCGCTGGCGCGCCGCGACCGGCGACCGCGTCCTGGAACAGCCGCACGGAGCGGGCGTAGAGATCCTCGTGGACAACGGCCAAGCTTTCTTCGCCCGCCGCCGTCCGCAACAGCACTTCGCCCTTCGGCGCTTGCGTCATGCAGTCGCGCCCGATCAGCGAGCCCTGTTCGCCGTGGACTTCGAAACCGGTCGGAGCGTAGCGCGTGGTGAAGGCGTCGTGGAATTGCGCGATGAGGCCGCTGGAAAAGCGCAGGACGCCCATCACGCCGTCCTCGAGCCCGTCGCGGCCCATGCCGCTCCGCGAGACCATCGCGCTGACGCTTTGCGGCTCGTCCTCGAGCACGAAGCGCAAGGTGTCGGCGTCGTGCACGGTGATGTCGAGCGCGACTCCGCCGCCCGCCTCGGGCTTGTCGATGCGCCAGCCCTGCAGAGCGGGCGGCAGATAGACCGCATGAAAGACGCGCGCGAACAGCGGCCTGCCGATGCGCCCCTGCGCAATCGCCTCGCGCATCGCGCGATGCGTCGCGGCGTTGCGCAAGTGGTGGTTGACGCCCATGACGACGCCGTGCTCGCGGCAGGCGGCGACCATCGCGCGCGCGTCGGCGAGATTGAGCGCGAGCGGCTTCTCGCACAGGACATGCTTGCCGGCGCGGGCGGCGGCGAGGAGCTGATCGCGGTGCAGGTCGTTGGTGGTCGAGATATAGACGGCGTCGATCCCCGGGTCCGCGACGAACGCGGCGAGGTCGGCGCTCGCGCGCGCGATCCCGTGCGCGGCGGCGAACGCCTTGGCGCGATCGGCGCTGGCGCTCATCACGGCGACGACTTCGCCGCCGTTCAGCCGCATCGCGCCGATCATGTGCTGGGCGGCGATCGTGCTGGCGCCGAACAGGCCCCAGCGAAGGGCTTGGCTCATGAGGCTCTCCTGTCCTGCAACCCGGCGCCGCAGCTTTCGCGCACGATCAGCCGCGCGACGCCGGCGAACGACAAGCCCGCAGGATCTTCATGGCGGATGAGGCCGAGCAGGCTCTCCGCGCATCGCGCGCCCATCTCGCGCGTGTCGGCGCTGACGGTGGTCAGCGGCGGCGCGTTGTGTTCGGCCTCGGCGATGTCGTCGAAGCCGACGACGGCGACGTCGCGGCCGGGGACGATGCCGCGCTCGTTGAGCGCGCGCGTCGCGCCCATGGCGACGATGTCGTTGTAGCAGACGAGGGCGGTCGGCGGCCGCGCGAGTTCGAGCGCGCGCTCGATCGCCTGGCGGCCGCCGTTGCGGGTCGGCGGCGATTCGATGACGAGCGATTCGTCGGCGGCGACGCCGCAACCGTTCAAGGCGTCGCGCCAACCGCCGACGCGTTCCTGCTGCGTGGTCATGCGGGCGTCGCCGCCGAGAAAGGCGATGCGCCGATGGCCGAGCCGCAAGAGATGCTCGACCGCGTCGCGCACGCCCTTGCGATTGTCGGGACCGATATAGGGCAGGGGACTGCCGATCATCCGCCGCATGGTGATGACGGCCGGAATGGACTGCGGCCATTGCTGCGCCAGCGTCCAGGCGTCGGTGCCGCGCGCCGGGCTCATGATGATCCCCGCGACGTTGTGCTCGCGCAGCGAGCGCAGCACTTGCGCCTGGCGCTCCGGATCCTCGTTGGTGTTGGCGAGGATCGGCGTGAAGCCGAGCTTGTAGAGGGCGTCCTCGATGCCGACCGCCAGTTCGGCGAAGAACGGGTTGGTGAGGTCGCTGATGACCATGCCGACGAAGTCGGACGAAGCGGCGCGCAGGCTCGCAGCGCCGCGATGATAGACATAGCCGAGCGCCCGCATCGCCCGCGTGACGCGTTCGCGCGTCGGCTCGGCGACCAGTTCGCTGCCCGACAGCACGAGCGAAACCGTCGACTTGGAGACGCCGGCGTGGCGCGCGACATCGACGATGGTGACGCGATCGCCGCGCTCTCCGGACTCCTCCCTATCGCTCGACTCGGACATCGCCTCCGCCCAACTTTGGAACGTTCCATTTATTCGTGTTCGTAAAATCCGCGCGGCGCTGCACTGCAAAATACGTGGCGCGGCGTCGCTTGGCTCTTGTCTTTTGGAACGTGACAAATTATCGCTAACGCATCATTGAGACTTCGTCAACCGGAAATGCAGGGAGGAAATCGCGCTTGGCCGTCCCGCTCGCCCAGTCCATTCTCGACGCCCTGACCGACGTCGCGATGCCCAAGCCTCCCCCCGGCCGCGCGACCCGCGAAACATTGCGCGTCCAGGGCCTGACGCTGCCGCTTCATCGTTGCGAGGCCCTCGTGCTCGGCAGCGGCGCGGCGGGTCTGCGCGCCGCCGTCGAGATGAAGCGTCGCGACGTCGACGTCGTCGTCGCCACGCAAAACATTTACGGCGGCACGTCGGCTTGCTCCGGCTCGGACAAGCAGACCTTGCACACCGCCTGCGACAGCGGCGGCGGCGACGATTTTTCCGCCCTCGCCGCCGCGCTGGGCGCCGGCGGCGCCATGGACGAGGACACCGCCTATGTCGAGGCGGTGGGGTCGCTGCGGGCGCTCGCCTCGTTGCAATTCATGGGATTGCCGATCCCCGAGGACCGCTTCGGCGCCGCGTTGCGCTACAAGACCGACCATGACGAGGCGGGCCGCGCCACCAGCTGCGGGCCGCGAACCTCGCGGCTGATGGTCAAGGCGCTCGCCGAGGAGGCGGCGCGCCTCGCCGTTCCCGTGATCAACCGCACGGTCGGCGTCCGTATTCTCGTCCGCGAAGGCCCGCCGCGTCGGGCGATCGGCCTCATCGCGATCGGCGCGCGCGCCCGCGCCGCCGACAATCCGCTCGGTCTCGTCGTCTTCCTCTGCGACGCGTTGGTTCTGGCCGCCGGCGGCCCCGGCGAACTCTATCGCGACAGCGTCTATCCCAAGCACTGCTTCGGTTCGCTCGGCCTGGCGCTGGAAGCGGGAATCGAGGCGGTCAACCTGACGGAGAGCCAGTTCGGCATCGGCACGCGCCGCGAAGGCTTTCCCTGGAACCTGTCGGGCACCTACGCGCAGTCGATGCCCTACATCCATTCCCGCGACGCCGACGGGCGGGAGTTCAACTTCCTCGCCGACGCCTACCGGACGACGCAGGAGCTCGCCTCCAACGTCTTCCGCAAGGGCTATCAATGGCCGTTTCACGCGACGCGGATGCTGGATTTCGGCTCCAGCCTCGTCGACCTCGCGATTTTCCGCGAGACCCAGGCCGGGCGCACGGTGCTGATGGACTTCAACCGCAATCCCGAGCCCGTGCCCGGCGATGCGCCGTTCTCGCTCGATTCTCTCGACGCCGACGTCCACGCCTATCTCGCAAATAACGACGCGCTGCTCGCCACGCCGATCGAGCGGCTGAGGCGCATGAACCCGCTCGCGATCGAACTCTACAAGCGCTACAAGAAGGACATCGCGCGCGAGCCGCTGGCGTTCGCCGTCAACAATCAGCACATGAACGGCGGGATCGCGGTCGACGTCTGGGGCCGCAGCAGCCTCGCCGGCTGCTACGCGGCGGGAGAGGCCGCCGGCACGCACGGCGTCACGCGGCCGGGCGGCGCGGCGCTGAACGCCGGCCAGGTGTTCGGCCTGCGCTGCGCCGAGCATATCGCGGCGAGCCGCGGCGCCGGGGCGCCCGGCGAAACGCCGATCGAGACGATCGAAGCGGGCGTGGCGGCGCTGGCGCGTGGCCTCACGCAAGAAGGCGGTCTCACGCCGCGCGAAATCGAGCGCGAGGTGCAGGCGCGCATGAGCGATCACGCCGGCTTCGTCTGCACGGCGGACGGCGTGCGCGGCGCTCTCGATGGCGCGCGCGCGCTCAATGCGCGCATTCGCGCTGAGGGCGTCAGAGTCGCGCGCGCCGATCAGGCCGCCAAGGCGGCGCAATGGCGGCAGATGGCGCTTTGCTCCGAGGCGGTGCTGACCGCGCTCGACGCCTATATAGGCTCAGGCGGAGGCAGCCGCGGCGCGCGCGCCCTCTGCGATCCCGCGGGAGCGTCGACGCCGCAATCGCGCCTGGGGCCGTTGCAGGATTATCGCTTCCGCGCCGAGCGCGAGAGCGACCGCGAGCGGCAGATCGTGGTGCGTTGGGAGGGAGAGCGGTTCGTCTGCGAGCACCGCGCCATTCGCCGCCGCGACCGGGCGAAGAAAGCCTATTTCGAGCGCGACTGGCCGCTGTTCCTGAGCGGGGCGATCTATCGCGGGGAAGCGTGAGGCGGCGGGCGTTTCGCGCGGCGCGGGGCTATGGGTAAGGCCGCTGCTCGATGGCAAAAGTGAAATGAGGGCGTGTCACCGTTATGCACCGTTATGCGGTTATGGTGTGGTGACGAACGAAACCGCGATGCGGCACAGCTAAGTCGGCTTTATGAGCGAGGCTAGTTGCTGCAACTTGATCGCTAGTCGTCGCGCGCTTGGAGGCTGACGATGTCCTCGATGTCGCTAGCCGGCCACACCATTCCGAGCTGCGCGTCGGACGTATCGTTGGTGTGCAGGCGTCCGGAGTAGACGCCGACGAGCTTGCTCTGAGGCGTGCCGTTGGAAGACGTGCCGCCACCCGCGAGCGTGTGCGCACCCCAGCTCCTACGGATTACTGGCGCGCCCGACATTCCCGGACGGGACGCGGTGTCGACAAGCAGAAAGCCTCGGTCGAGGTTCACAAGATCCGGCTCCGAAGCGACGCTGCCGCGCTTCCAAACGGGGAATCCGGGAGGAATATTCCCGAAGGGATAACCGAGGATGAAAACGTCCATGCCAATCGTGACGGCGAGGTCCGCTTCAGACTTCATCGAGTTGATCGGATAGAGGCCGATCTCGGTGTCGTCATCTATCTCCAAGGGGATCGCAACAATGTCCGACTTGTTCTTGCGAATCGGATGAACGCACCAAAGGGGTTTGTGATCCTCGTCGCGGATTCTGATTTCGCGGCGGACCTTACCGTAGTCCATCCGACGTGAATTGAAATGCGCGCGGATGGAATCGGGGCGTACCTGATTCAGCAGCTCTCTGGTCTGCGCATTGCATCCCGTCACGACATGCCAGTTCGTGATGAGATAGTGCTTAGCGCCGCGCTTCCAAACGAAGGACGTGGCTGCGCCGAGCATCTTGCCGTTGGCGAATTGCTCGATAGGAACTGTTGTCAGGGAAAAAGGGTCGATCTTAGTCATCGGATATCTCTAAGGTGAACGTTCAGGATTGCGGCTTGTCCGATGTTTTTAATGCATGGGGAATCTTGAGGGGCCTAGGTGGTTTCGGAGCATACGGCTTGTATGGATCGGGGACCTTGTCGATAGGCGTGCCACGATAGCGTAGGTGCATGCTGAGCTCTGCAGATTGCACGACGCAAGCACGGAAGTTGTCGGCGATGCCGCGAAGGTCCGCGACCGTGAACTTTACATATTGCGGCTTACGCGGGGACGCTTTGGTCCACTTGATCATGTGGAGCTCATCCCGCTTGCCACCGAAAGCGGGCGGATAGCGCTCTGAGTGAATGATGATGTTGCGACAATTTCTGCACCAATTGTAGAAGTCGAGTACGTTCTCGACCGATTTGAGGAATTCCTGATCTCTGTCGAGCTGGCGAAACAGGGCCTTGGCAGCATTGACGCGGTCTTCTTCCCTTAGCTTAAAGTAGTCAGCTTCGATCTGCTCGGGCGAGTATCCAGCGAGCCGCGCGCGTTGCCGATAAAAAGAGTCAATCGAAGCTTGAAGATTCGCGAAGGTGATGGAGATTACACCGAGAGCGTGAAGGTGATCGCGCGAGCCCGGATTGTACCGGGGAAGCGGCCATGTGTCGTCTTCGTGCATCGAAACCTCCGAAGCGAGTAGATACCCCGTAGATGGGGCTTTCATTCGTCCGGCGAGTTTTGTTGGCGACCCGCGGCGCTAAGCGCGAGGAGTTTTTCAGGAAGTCGTCGAGGCCTTTCTGAAACGTACTGAAGAACGGTCGCTGCGGTTGTTGCTTCGACATTCTATTTCGGATGAAAGTCGTCTGTTGCAGGTCCGAGCTAAACACGTAACGACGCGCGCCGCCAACTACGAAGGCGTTCATCGTGCTCACGACGCCATCGGCGATATTCGTATCGAAGCGATTGAGGATGTCCGGCTCATCGCATGCGACAAACAAGTGCGTAGGAATTACGGTAACAGGTGCCGATCGCCGAATTGCACAATTTCGCGATCCGACGGTAGGCCCCATACTTATTCGCCTGGCGCCGCCCTGCCCCTCTCCGCCGCACACCAAGCCGTCGACCTCATGGAAGCATGAACTTCCGAAGTTTTGCGGCTGTCAATGGCGCGCTCATAGCCCGTCGAGAGACGGGCGTCTCTCGACGCCCTATGCGCGCGCCGCCTCCGGCGGTCGAAGACCATTGACAGCCGCAAAACTTCGGAAAAAAGAGGCTTCCATGAGGTCGACGGCGCTCCCCGCCAAGCTCGCGCCGGTTAAGTTAGCGCCGCCCCTCATCGGTCATGCTTCGCGTGAAGCCCTCTCCCGCTTCGCAATAGAACGGGATTGCGGATTGCGGCGCCACGCCCTCATTCCCCATTTGCCTCCCGGCGCAGGTTCGGCAGGGAGCGCCGTTCGGACCGCCGTGATATTGTCTTCCGGAAAAACAGAAGTCGTGGTAGATTAAAATTCAACGTCGTCCCTTCTCCCCGCGCGCGGGGAGAAGGTTAGGATGAGGGGCTGGGTGATGAGCAACAGCGCGGCCAATCGCCCAGCCCCTCACCCCCGCCCTCTCCCCGAGTAGGGCGTTCATAAGAACGCCCGTCTTCCGACGGGCTATGCGGGGAGAGGGGCCGCTCACCTTCGAGAAAGCCGAAATCGGCGGGCGTCGCCGGCAACCCCTTGATTCCGTTGGAAACCGCCAAGGAATATATTTGGAATTTCCTTGGAAAAGCTTGGAAAAGTTTGGATTTTCCTTGGAAAAGTTTGGAAATCCTTGGAAAAGCGCGGAAAAGTTTGGCCGCGTCCCCCGTCCGTTGGCGCGCGATCGGCGGACTTACGAGGGCGCGCCCGCATTTTGCTGATTTGTCGTCCGCGTAACCCGCGCGAATGCCTCGTCGCTGCCTTCGCACTTGTTTCCTTCGCGAGGGTCGGCCAAAGAACGGCGGGCAATTCGCGATGGCGATTTCAGACAGCCGCGCTCAGCGAGGCGCGACGTCGGACGATCGCGCCGATAGCTCGGGCGCTTGGCGCCGCGAAAGGAATTGAAGAAGCATGTCCAGAGTGTTTTTCACGTCCGACACGCATTTCGGCTGCGCGCGCACCCTCGCCGTGCGCAAGCGCCCGTTCGCGAGCGTCGACGAGATGGACGAGACCTTGATCGCCCGCTGGAACGCCGCGGTGGGCGAGGACGACGAGGTCTACCATCTCGGCGATTTCGCCTCTCTTGAAGGCGAGAGCCTAGGCCCCATCCTCGATCGCCTGCGCGGCCGCCTGCATCTCATCCTCGGCAACAACGACGACGCCGAGGCGATCGCGCGCACGCGGCGATTCGCCACGATCGCCGAGATGCGCGAACTGACGCTCGAAGGGCAGCGGATCTTCCTTTGCCATTACCCGATGCGCGACTGGCCGAACGCCTGGCGCGGCGCCTGGCACTTGTTCGGCCATGTCCACGGGCGGCTCGACCGCGAACCGCTCGGCCTCAGCCTCGATGTCGGCGTCGACAGCCACGGCTATGCGCCCGTCGCCTTCGCCGCCATCGCGCGGACGATGGCGGGCCGCGCCGCCGCGCGCGAGGCGACGCGGGCGCGCGTGGCTGCCGAATAAGGTTCGGCGCCCGCCGCTAGGCTTTGCCGCCGCCCTTCGCCATCGCCTCGAGCTTTTCCGAGCGAATGGTGTTGCGGTGCAGGGCGGCGTCTTTCACGCCGTCCATGCCGAACGCGACGGCCATGAGCTGGCTGTAGAAGACGACGGGGATGTTGTAGTTCGTGCCGAATTTCTCGTTGATCGCCGGCTGGTACATCTCGACGTTGGTCTGACAGAGCGGGCAGGGCGTCGAGATGACGTCGGCGCCGGCCTTGGTCGCCTCTTCGAGGATGGCCTTCATGAGGTGCAGGGTCCGCTCCGGGCTCATCACCGCCACCGAGCCGCCGCAGCAGGCGGTCTTGTGGGCGAAGGGAACGGCCTCGGCCCCGCAGGCCCGGGTGAAGTCGTCGAGGAAGGTGGGATCGTCGTAGCAATCGTAATCGCCGCCCGCCGCCGTGCCGGCGAAGGGGCGCACGGTCTGGCAGCCGACATAGCCCGCCACCTTGAGGCCGGTCAGCGGATTGGCGACGCGGGCTTCGATCGCCTCGAGGCCGACGTCGTTGACCAGCACTTCGCAGGCGTGGCGAACCTTGAGTTCGGCGGTGTAGCTCAAGCCCCCGGCGTCGAGCGCCTCGTTGATCGCCGCGCGCTTCTTCACGTCGGCCTTGATCTTCTCGGCGCCGCCGTGAGTGTTGAGGTAGCAGGCGGCGCAGCCGGTGACGACGTCCCGGGTTCCCTTCTGCTGCGCCTTGGCGAGGTTGCGCCCCGTCAGAGCGAGGTTGGGCAGCTGGCCGCCGCCGATGTGTCCCACCGAGGCGCCGCAGCAGTTCCAGTCTTCGATGTCGTCGAGCGCGACGCCGACTTCGGGCATGATTGCGCGCAGGGATTCGTCGAGATGCCGGCCGCTGCCGAGCGAGGAGCAGCCGGGGTAATAGGTCATGGTCTTCTTGTCGCTCATGTCCGTCACTCCCCGGCCGATCCGTGCCGCGCTTCGATTTCGCGCGCCTTGGCGAGGATCGCCTGCAGGCCCTTGCGGCCCTTGATCCGGTGCGGCAGGCCGACATGCATGCGGCCCGCCTTGACCATGCCGAGGGCGATTTTGAGATTGGCCATCGTGCGCTTGTAGCCTTCGCCGAGGCCGAGCGAGAAGAAATAGCGCATCGTCATCAGCCGTTCGTCGGTGCGCCCGAACGACTTCGCCGACCACCAGAACGACTGCGCGAAGTTCTTGTTCTCGTGCCTGCCTTTGGCGTAGCCGAATTCGACCGATTTCGCCGCCAGATCCTGCAGGATGTAAGTGACGGGAACGCCGCGCGGGCAGCGCACGACGCAGCGATAGCAGCTGGTGCAATTCCACTGCGTGTTGGCCGAAAGCACTTCCTCCTTCATGCCGGCGCGGATCATCATGAACAATTTGCGCGGGCCGTGGTCCATCTGCACGCCGATGGGGCAGGAGCCCGAACAGGCGCCGCATTGCATGCACAGGCTGAGCTTGTCGCCGCCGTTGACGTTTTGGTAGACCCATTTGGCGAAGGCGAGGTCGTATTTCCTGGCGGCGGCGGGCGCGGGCGTCGTCATTTCAGAAGCCCTTCATCGGGTTGGGCGGCAGGGCGCCGATCAATTGCGCGAACGCATCGATGACCTCGGGCGCATGGGCCGAATCGCCGATCGAGATTTCCTCGAAGGCGATGCGCTCCGGTTCCAGCATCAGGCTCTTGAGCGTCTCGCCGACCTTCGCCATGCGCTCGCGCGCGATTGCAGAGCCCTTGACGAAATGGCACTGATAATCGTCGCCGGACTTGCAGCCCATCAGCATGATGCCGTCATAGCCCTTCTGCAGCGCCGTCGAGACCCACTGCAGCGTCACCGAGCCGAGGCAGCGAACGGGAATGATGCGCACGAACGGCGACCAGCTCGAACGATTGACGCCGGCCATGTCGATCGCGGGATAAGCGTCGTTCTCGCAGGCGAGCACCAGGATGCGCGGTTTTTCCGAAAACTCGTCCGGGATCTCGTTGGCCTCGATCATCGCGTTGACCATCTGCGGATGGTAATTGTCGAAAGTGATGGTCTGCACGGGGCAGGCGCCCATGCAGGTGCCGCAGCGCCGGCAACGCGCGAAATTGACGATCGGCCGGCCCTGTTCGTCCTCGTCGATGGCGCCGAACGGGCACTCGACCGTGCAACGCCGGCATTTCGTGCATTTGTCGTGGCCGATCTTGGGGAAGGAGAGATCGCCGACGCGCGGATGCATGCTCGCGCCGCCGCTCGCCCCCTCGATCGCCTGGATCGCCTTCATCACCGCGCCGGTGGCGTCCTCGGCGCTCTCGGCCATGTCCATCGGCCGGCGCACCGGGCCGGCGGTGTGGATGCCGGTGCGGCGCGTCTCGTAAGGGAAGCAGATGTAGTGGCTGTCGGAGAAGCCGTCGGCGAGAATCGGGATATGCGGACCCTGCCGATATTGCAGGTTGAGGATCGGCCCGCCCGGCGGAACGCCCTTGTCGATATGCGGCCAGGCGGCGCCCTGGCCATTGGCGAAGCCCGCGACCTTGATCGGCGCTGTCGGGTTGATGTCGTCGGCGAGCTGCAAGGCGCTCTTTTCCGGCTCGATCGCCGGCGCGTCGACATCGGTCGAATTGGGGACCATGCCGGTGGCGAGCACGATGAGATCGAGCCCCGCGAGCGGCACGTCCTCGCCGAGCAACTCGTCGTCGTAGGAAACCGTCATGGCGGCGCCGTCGACCGACTTCACCTTGCCCTTCATGAAGACGACGCCGTTGCGCTGCGCCTCGCGATAGAATTCCTCCGCCGTGCCCGGCGTGCGCAGCTCCTCGTAGACGATATAGGCGGAGGCGTTCGCGTCGGCCTTGACGAGCTGCAAGGCCTGCTTGATCGAGGCCGAGCAGCACACCGACGAGCAATAGGGCAGGTGGTCGGGGTCGCGGCTGCCGGCGCATTGGATGAAGGCGATGGCGCTCGCGGGCGCGCCGTTCGAAGGCCGCTTCGGCGCGCCCCTGGCGAGCATGGCCTCGAACTCGACGCCGGTGACGACGTCGGGCGTCGCGCCGTAGCCGAGATAGCCGAGCAGGCGCGCGTCATAGGGGCGCCAGCCGGTCGCGACGATGATCGCGCCGACCGTCTCGCTCGTCTCCTGACCGCCCTGCGCGATGGCGACGGAGAAGGCGCCGGGTTGGCCCGAGGTGCTCTTGACCAGCGCGCTGGTCATCACGCGGATGCGCGGCTCGGCCTTCACCGCCGCGATCAGCTTGTCCATGTCGTTGGGGCGCACGTCGCGATAGGGCGGCAGGTGCGGCGTGCGCCTCGACCACTTCGCCGACCAGCCGCCGAGCGCGTCGCTCTTTTCGATGATCAGCGCGTCATAGCCGGACTTGGCCGCCTCCAGCGCGGCGGTGAGCCCCGTGACGCCGCCGCCGACCACCAGCACCGTGCGCGCGACTTCGCCGAGCGCGGCGGGCGTCGGGGTCTCGGTCCTCGCCATCTGAGTCGCCGCCATGCGGATCTGGTCGGCGGCGAGCATCTGCGTGTCCTCCGCCCGCGCGGGCTGTGACCACGCGACCTGTTCGCGCAGGTTCGCGCGCACCACGGAGACGCCGTCGAAGCGGAAGCGATCGGCCATCACGCGCGGCGAACAGGCGCCGACGACGAGCCGATTGACCGCGCCTTGCTCGATGTCGCGTCTGATTTCGGCGACGCCCTCGGGCGCGCACAACGCTTCGCGCGCGACGCAGCGGCCGATGCGGAATTCCGTCTTGGCGACCGTCTCCAGGGCGTCGATGTCGACGCTGTCGGCGATGCCGCAACCCTTGCAGAGGTAGACGCCGGGTTTTTTCTCGGACACGCTTGCCATCTCCGTTTTCGCGCCGCCGTCGCAGGGCGTCGCCCCGTCACGCGCCCCTGACCGCTTGCACCGCCTTCAGCGCGGCCGCCGTCGCCGACTGCACCGACATCGAAACGTCGAGCGGCCCCGATGCGACGCCGGCGGAGAAGATCCCCGCGCCGTCGCCCTCCCCAGGCGTGAGGAAGCCGTAATCGTCGACGACGAGGTCGAACGGCGGGCGATAGCCGGCGACCGCGCTCGGCTGCATGCCGGTCGCGAGCACCACGAGATCGTAGGGCTCGGCGTAAATCTCACGCTCGATGGTGCGCTCGCCGTGCAGCACCGGCCTGCCGTCCTCGCCGATGCGGATGTGCGCGGGCTTCGACTTGATGAACGCGACCTGCGGATCGGATCGCACCTTGGCGTAGAAGGCCTCGAGCTTATCGTGGGCGCGAATGTCGATGTAATAGATGTGCACTTCGGCGTCGGCGTATTGCTCGCGCACGTACGCGGCGTGCTTGAGCGAGCCGAGGCAGCAGATGCGCGAGCAATAGGGCAGGTGGTTGAGATCGCGCGAGCCCGCGCATTGCACGAGCGCGACCCTCTTAGCCGGCTCGCCGTTCGAGGGCCTTAAGATTTTGCCGCGCGTCGGCCCGTCATGCGCGGCGAGCCGCTCCATCTCGACGTTGGTGACGATGTCGGCGCTGTGAGCGTAGCTGTAGGCGTCGAGCTTGTCGGGATCGTAGGGGCGCCAGCCGGTGGCCCAGACCACCGCGCCGACGCGAAGATCGAAGCTTTCCCCCTTGTCGTTCGGATCAAGCGCGCCGTAGCGGCAGGCGGCCGCGAGCTTGTCGCCCTCGCCCGCCGCGATCGCCTCCGGCGCCACCACGTAGCGCATGGGGTAGGCGTGCTCGTGCGGCAGATAGGCGCCCTTGATCTTGTCGAGGCCGTAGTTGAACGGATTGGCGATCATCGTTTCCGTCGCCTTGGCGCAGTCGCCGCAGGCGACGCAACGCTCGTTGACGAAACGCGGATGGCGCTTGACGGTCGCCTTGTAGTCGCCTCGCGCGCCGGAAATGTCGACGACCTCGCACATCGTCAGGACCTTGACGCGAGGGTTCTTGCGCAGCCGCTGGTAGTTGATCTCCAGACCGCAGGTCGGGTGACAAAGTTTGGGGAAATAGCGGTTGAGTCGCGTCACGCGGCCGCCCAGGCTCGCCTCGCGTTCGATGAGGATGACGTCCTGCCCGACTTCCGCGGCCTCGAGCGCGGCCGTGATTCCGGCGATTCCGCCGCCGACGACGAGAATCGTCTGGCTCGTCGGGCCGTCGCCTCTGCCGTCGGTCGCCATCGTTCCTCCCCCTGTTCGCTCGGGCGTTTCCCGAGATCTGTCGCTGTGAACGCTCATGCGGCAACTTGTCGCGCCGTTGCCGTTCCTCCCCGCCGCGCTTTTTCCAATTCAATAATTCGTGTATTTGAATATTATGCTGAACGCTCCTCCGCTGCAAGCCGGAAGGGCGGTTCGCGCCAAAAAACGGCCATCGGAGGGAACGACAAGTGTCAAAGCTCATCAAGCCCCACGGCTCCGAAGCCCTCAACCCGCTCTTCGTCTACGACCCCGCCGAAAACGAGCAGCTGCGGAAAGAGGCCGAAGCCCTGCCCTCGATCGTCGTCAGTTCGGCGGCGGCGGCTAATGCGGTGATGCTCGGCGGCGGCTATTTCAATCCGCTCACCGGCTACATGGACAAGGCCGACGCGCTCTGCGTCGCGCAGAACATGAAAACGGTCGGCGGTCTGTTCTGGCCGGTGCCGATCGTCAACCTCGTCAAGGACGCGTCCGGCGTCGCGGCGGGCGAGCGCATCGCGCTCAGAGACCCGAATTTGCCGGGCGCGCCGGCGCTGGCGATCCTGGACGTCAAGGCGGTGGAGACGCTCAGCGACGCCGAGAACGCGCTGATCGTCGAGAAGGTCTTTCGCACCTCCGATCCCAAGCACCCCGGCGTCAAGGCCTTCACGGCGCAAGGGCGCACGCTGCTCTCCGGTCCGATCGAAGTGCTCAACTTCAGCTATTTTCAGAGCGAGTTCCCCGACACGTTCCGCACGGCGGTGGAAATTCGCAACGAGATCGTCGAGCGCGGTTGGACGAAGGTCGTCGCCTTTCAGACCCGCAACCCCATGCATCGCGCGCACGAGGAATTGTGCCGGATGGCGATGGAGCGCCTGAACGCCGACGGACTCGTCATCCATATGCTGCTGGGCAAGCTCAAGGAAGGCGACATCCCCGCCCCGGTGCGCGACGCCGCGATCCGAAAGATGGTGGAACTCTATTTCCCCGCGAACACCGTGATGGTGACGGGCTACGGCTTCGACATGCTCTATGCCGGTCCGCGAGAGGCGCTGCTGCACGCGGTGTTCCGTCAGAACATGGGCGCGTCCTATCTCATCGTCGGCCGCGATCACGCCGGCGTCGGCGATTATTACGGCCCCTTCGACGCCCACAAGATCTTCGACGAGATCCCGCCGGGCAGCCTCGATATCCAGATCTTCAAAGCCGACGACACCGCCTATTCGAAGAAACTCGGGAGGGTGCTGATGCGGTGCGAAGCGCCCGACCACACCAAGGACGATTTCGTCACGTTGACGGGCACAAGGGTGCGGGAGATGCTGAGCGCGGGCATCGCGCCGCCGCCGGAGGTTGCGCGGGCCGAAGTCGCCAAGATCCTGATGGGCTATTATCAAGGGCTGCACGCCAGCCCGTGATGAAGACAGGCCGCCGCGGGCGGCGGCGTCGAGAGGCAGCGATGGGATTTCCGAACCGGTTCGCGGCGGGTTAGCGAATTGGCCAGTCCGCGGCGCTATTATGCGCGGTCGCCCGACGGCCGCGCCATCTTCGGCTTCGACAGCGCGGAGGCGGCGGAGGTCGTCGCGCTCGAATACGGGATCGGCGCGGCCGTCGTCGACACGCTCGCTCAGGCCTATTCGCCGATGCTGCAGGAGGCGCGGCCGGGCGAAGACGGGCCGCGTCTGGTCCTCGCGCCGATCGGCGGCTGGGACACCGGCCGCTTCGGCCTCGATCGCGACCTGATCGAGGCGATCAAGAAAGGTCATGTGGCGATCGTCCATGCTTTCCTTGCTAAGGGAGCGTCCGCCAACGCCCGCGACGACCGGGGCGGCGCGGCGCTGCATTGGGCGGCCGGGCGCGGCAAGCTCGACGTGGTGGAGCTGTTGCTCGCCGAGGGCGCCGCCGCTGCGGCGCGAGACGGCGCGGGGCGCACGCCGCTCGATGTGGCGGAATGTCGCGGCAAGTCGGAAGTCGCGGACCTGCTGCGGCGTCGCGTCGCGAAATAACGGCGCGTCCGGCGAGGCTTTGGCGCCTTACGCCCCGCGCAAACCCGTGGGATCGCCGGGAAAGCAGGCGAGAACGGGCGCTCCGGATTTCCTTCTCGCGCTCGTCGCTCCGGCGCCGAACGCGTCGCACGCGCCGGCTCGGCGGGATCGAGAAGGGCCAGGCTCGCCGCAACGCCCGTTGTTCAAGACATTGTCATATGCGGTTATCATGGTATAAGACGCTTGCGCGATCGAAGCGCTGGGCGGCTCGCCGGAGATTTCCGTGGGCGCCCCGCGTACGACTTGAGCCTCGTCGTTGGACAAGAACTGGTCAGGGAGGACGGTAAATGCCGACATTCGTGCACACGGACAAGTGTGACGGCTGCAAGGGGGGTCAGGTTACGGCGTGCATGTACATTTGCCCGAACGACCTGATGAAGCTCGACACCATCCGCATGAAGGCTTTCAATCAGGAGCCCGATCAGTGCTGGGAATGCCAGTGCTGCGTCAAGGCGTGCCCGCAGCAGGCCATCGAGGTTCGCTCGTTCGCCGACTGGGTGCCGATGGGCGGCGCCGCGATCCCGCTGCGCACCGACAACGCCATCATGTGGACGATCAAGTTCCGCGACGGCGAGGTGAAGCGCTTCAAGTTTCCCGTGCGCACCACGCCGGTGGGCTCGATCGATCCCTACGGCAATACGCCGGAGCCCGGCGATATCGCCGACCAGCTCTTCTTCACCGAGGCCGGCAAGCAACTGGCGAAGATTTCGTGAGCGCTCGCGATGGCGGCGTTTGAACCCTCCTTGACCTCAACGATGCGCGGGCCGGGCCGAGCTTGCCAGGAGACGCATGGCGGAGACTTCCACAATGAGCGAACCCAGCTTTGGCAATCCTGAAATCGTCGAACACGAGACCGACATCCTGATCGTCGGCGGCGGCATGGCCGCCTGCGGCGCCGCCTTCGAGGCGAAACGTTGGGCCGGCGACAAGGTCAAGATCACGCTCGTCGACAAGGCGGCGATGGATCGTTCCGGCGCCGTCGCGATGGGCCTTTCCGCGATCAACACCTATCTCGGCCACAACACGCCCGAGGATTATTGCCGTTACGTCTCGGCCGACCTGATGGGGATCACGCGCGACGACCTCGTCTACGACGTCGGCCGCCACGTCGACGATTCCGTGCATTTGTTCGAGGAATGGGGCCTGCCGATCTGGAAGGAAATGGAAGGCGGCCGCGTCGACGGCGCGAACTGGCAGAAGCAAGGCGGCAAGACGCTCAAGGACGGCGGCAAGCCCGTGCGCTCGGGCCGCTGGCAGATCATGATCAACGGCGAAGGCTACAAGACCATCGTCGCCGAAGCCGCCAAGAAGGCGCTCGGCATGGAGAATATCTTCGAGCGCGTCTTCATCGTGAAGTATCTGCTCGACGCCAACAATCCCAATCAAATCGCCGGCGCGGTCGGCTTTTCCGTGCGCGAGCACAAGCTCTATGTCTTCAAGGCCAAGACGATTCTCAACGTCGCCGGCGGCGCGGTGAACGTGTTCCGCCCGCGCACCACCGGCGAGGGCATGGGCCGCGTCTGGTATCCCGTGTGGAACGCCGGTTCGACCTACGCCATGGCGGCCGAAGTCGGCGCCGAGCTGACGATGATGGAAAACCGCTTCGTGCCGACCCGCTTCAAGGACGGCTACGGCCCGGTCGGCGCATGGTTCCTGCTGTTCAAGGCCAAGGCGACCAACGCCTTCGGCGAGGACTACGTCGCCAAAAACGCGGACATGCTCACCCAGTTCGCGCCCTACGACAAGGCGATGGTCGTTCCCTCGTGCCTGCGCAACCACGCGATGCTGAAGGAAATGAAGGAAGGGCGCGGCCCGATCCTGATGGACACGCCCGGCGCGATGAAGAAGCTCGGCGAGACGCTGACGCCCAAGGAAGTCAAGCATCTCGAGGCGGAGGCGTGGGAAGACTTTCTCGACATGTGCATCGGCCAGGCCGGCGTCTGGGCGGGTCTCAACATCCGTCCGGAGCAGCACGATTCCGAACTCATGCCGACCGAGCCTTATCTCCTCGGCTCGCACTCCGGCTGCTGCGGCATCTGGGTGTCGGGCCCCGAGGATATCGCGCCGCCGGAATGGCAGTGGGGCTACAACCGCATGACGACGGTCAAGGGCCTGTTCACCGCGGGCGACGGCGTCGGCGCCTCGGGTCACAAGTTCTCATCGGGCAGCCACGCGGAAGGGCGCATCGCGGGCAAGAACATGGTCAAGTTCTGCCTCGACCATCCCGATTACAAGCCGACGCTGAAGGCCGACATCAAAGCCATCACCGAGGAAATCTATCGTCCCGTGCGCAACTACTTCGAGCACAAGGACAAGACCACCGCGGAGGACGTCAACCCCTTCTACATCACGCCGCGCATGTTCCAGATGCGCTTGCAGAAGATCATGGACGAATATGTCGCGGGCGTCGCCACCTTCTACCAGACCAACGGCGAGATGCTGAAGCGGGCGGCGCACTATCTCACGCTGCTCAAGGAAGACAGCGTGAACATGCGCGCCAAGGATCTGCACGAGCTGATGCGCGCGTGGGAGAACTACCACCGCCTGTGGACGGGCGAGGCGCATATGCGGCACATCACGTTCCGCGAGGAGACGCGCTATCCCGGCTTCTATTATCGCGCCGACTATCCCGACCTCGACGACACGAATTGGAAGGTGTTCGTCAACTCGCGCTTCGATCCGGAAACCAAGACCTGGGCGCTCAAGAAGGTGCCGCACAAGGATCTGGTTCCCAAGACCTATGGCGCGGCCAAGCACTAGGCGGCGCAAAGCAGGCCGGGGCCGGCCTCGCCAGCCCCGGCTTTTTTAAGCCGGATTTCACGAAAGGAAGGCCGCCGGCGGCTTTTCGGCACAGTCCTGCGCCGTCCTTGCGAGCGTAGCGAAGCAATCCACCGCGCAGCCCCCGTATGGAGTCCTTGCCAAGGCGAACGCGAAGCATTCGTCCCGCTGCGCTCGCAATGACGGCGCCGCCGACGAGAGAGTGGGTCGACACGGCCCGCCAATAACAACGAGAGAGGGAGAAACCCGTGCGAGTCGGCAATTTTCTCAAAGCGAGCCGTCAGCAGCTCGTCACCTGCGCGCCGGAGGAGACCGTCGAGACGGTCGCGGTGCGATTGAGTTCCTGCGACATCGGCGCCATGCCGGTCTGCGACGCCGGCGGCGCGCTGGTCGGCGTCATTTCCGAACGCGATCTGGTGCGGGCTTTCGCCAGGGACAGCGCGCGATTTCGCGAGCGTCGCGTGCGCGATCTGATGTCGCGGGAAGTCGTCGCTTGCGCGCCGGACGAGAGCATGGCCGCCGCGGAGAAGCTGATGAACGACCACCACATTCGCCATTTGCCGGTCGTCGAGGGCGCCAGGCTCCTCGGCTTCGTGTCGATCGGCGACACCATCGTTGCGCGGCGCGGAGAAACGCGCGATGAGGTCAATGTCCTACGCGACGCCGTCATCGCCGCGAGTCACGTCTGAAGCGATGCGCCGGCGGTTCGCGGCGCCAATCGAGTGTGAAGGAAACGGATGGCGAATTCCACCAGCGGCGACGATCCGCACGACGAGGCCGAGGCGCTCGCGGCCGATGAGCGGCTCCGCGCCGACGAGGAGGCGCGGCGGCGCGAGGCCGAATCCGATCTCGACGTGCCGATCGTTTCCGCGCTGAAGGAAACGAGCGCCGGTCCGGTCGTGCCGGTGCGGCTGACGGCGGGCGATTCCTTCTGCTTCGCCTGCCATTCCGGCGTTTCCTGTTGGAATGAATGCTGCCACGACACCGACATCACGTTGACGCCCTACGATCTCATTCGTCTGGCGCGCCATCTCGATCTGAAGCCGGGCGAAGTCGCGCGCATGTTCGGAACGCCGGGCGTGCACGAGGCCTCGGGCATGCCGGTGCTCAAGCTCAAGCGCGTCGACAAGGGCGAGGAGAAGCGTCCCTGCGTGTTCCTCGAAGGGAGCAGCGGCTGCTTCGTCTACGCCGATCGGCCGGCGGCCTGCCGCTACTACCCGCTCGGCCTCGCCTCGGTGAAGATGAAGGGTCACGACGCGCCGGAGGACTTTTACTTCCTCGTCAAGGAGCCGCATTGCCGGGGCCATGACGAGGCGCGGGAAAGGACGGTCGCCGAGTTTCGCGCCGACGAGGGCGTCGAGCCCTATGACGCGGCGAACCGCGGCTGGATCCACATCCTGATGAAGCTCGCCTCTTGGAGGTCGCTCGGCGGGCCGTGGGGCAAGGAGCCGGACGAACGCACCCGCAAGATGTTCCTGATGGCGACGACGGACCTCGACGCCTTCCGCCGTTTCGTGTTCGAGACGAGCTTCCTCGATCGCTACGCGATCGAGCCGGACATGCGGCCCAAGCTCGCCACCGACGACGAGGCGCTGCTGGCGCTGGCGCTCGACTGGCTGTGCGCGATCCTGTTCAACGAGCCGACGCTGCCGTTGCGCGAGGACGTGTTGCAAGGGGCGATCGCCAGCGCGCGCGCCGGACTGGGCGCGACCTGAAGGCGCGGGGATGGCGAGCGGCGCGTCAATCGCCAGGAAATCGGCTCACATCCTCGCCGCGCGGCGCCCGGCTTTCGCCGCCGGATCGGCCGATCGTCCGGCTGGCGGTTTCGCCGGCGGCGAGTTCGATGATTTCCGCCGTGATGTCCTCTTGGCGCACCTGCCGCTGCGTGGCTCTGAGCAAGGCGAGTTGGCGGTCGATCTCCCTGCGCGCCGAGGCCATCGCTTCGACGCGCGCTTCATTCTCGGCCGCGAAGGCGTGCAGCGCGGCGTCGCAGAGCTGCGCGTGCATATAATCCGCCGTGATATCGCGTAAGAGATCATCGGGCGGGAGGTTGCATAGCGGCGCCCCGCCGGAAGTCGGATGCGCGAAGGCCTGAAAGTCGAACGGGAAAAGGCGGCGACGCACGATATGGATGCCCTCCGCAGGCCGCCATTGGCTGAAGACGGCGTCGAGGCGGTCGATGCCGCCGGCGCCGATGCGGGCGTAAATCGCCTCGGCGATGCGGTCGGCCAGCCTGGAGACGCCGAGCGATTGCGCGGGCATGGCGCTGTTCCAATGGGCGGCGACGCCCCTTTCCGCGGCGACCGCGCGGCCTCTCGAGCCCACGAGAAACAGAACGGACGCCGCGAGTTCGGCGCCGACCGCATCGAGGACCCGTTCGCTGAAGGCGCCGGCGAATCCCTGTTCGGCGCAGAACAGCACCAGCGCCGGGCGGGTCGGCTTTCGCGCGCCGTCCTGGCCCACCGAAGGCGCCAAGGCGATGACGCGCCCGATCGCGAGGGCGATCGTGGCCGAGTAGCTTTCGACGGCGACCAATTGACTGCGCGCCTGTTGGGCGCGCGCCGAGGCGATGCCGCGCATCGCGTTCACCACCGCGCCGAGCTGGCGAATGCCTTCGATGCGCGCGCTGACGTCCGCCAATCGTTTGGTCATGGCTTGCTCGCCGCCTTCGGCGGGGGCGCGCTCACGGCGAACGTCTGCGCGAAGGCGCGCAACATTTCGCGCAAGGCCTGCGCGCTCGCTTCGTCGAGCGCCCCCGTCTCCTCGATCAGGCGCACGACATCCGGAGCGCGGTGGTCGAGCGCGCCGGGCAGGTTCTGCCGAAACTGCGCGACCGCGGGAAGCGGAAGCGAATCCAACAGACCGAACTGGACCGCGAGGACCAGCGCCGTTTCGTCGGCGAGCCGCAGCGGCGCGTGCCTGGGTTGATCGAGGATCGCGCGGATTCGCGCGCCGCGCGTCAACTGGCCGCGCACCCGGGCGTCGGACATTCCGCCGAACCGAGTGAATATCTCGAGCTCGAGGAATTGCGCGTAGTCGAGGCGTAGCCGCTCGGCCGCTTCTCTGAGCGCGCGCGCCTGCGTCTTGCCGCCGACCCGGCTGACGCTGATTCCAGCGTCCACGGCCGGCTTGCGCCCCTCGTTGAAGAGTCGGGCGTCGAGCACGATCTGGCCGTCGGCGATCGAAATCAGATTGGTGGGAATATAGGCGCTGAGATTGCCCGCGTCGGTTTCGGCGATCGGCAGCGCGGTCAGCGAGCCGCCGCCCTTTGCCCCGGAGAGCTTCGCCGCTCGTTCCAGAAGCCGCGCGTGCACGTAGAACACGTCGCCGGGATAGGCCTCGCGACCGGGCGACTGGCGGGTCAACAGCGCGATCTCGCGATGGGCGGCGGCGTGCTTGGTGAGATCGTCGATCACGATCAGCGCGTGCTGGCCGCGGTCGCGAAAATACTCCGCCATGGTGAAGCCCGCGAAGGGCGCGATCCATTGCAGGCCCGGCGAACTCGCGGCCCCCGCGACGACGATGACGCAGCGACTGGGTTCGCCGTGAGCTTGGATGGCTTCAATGGCGCGCCGGACGCTCGAAGTCTTTTGGCCGACCGCCACGTAGACGCAGACGATGTCGCTGGACCTCTGATTGATGATCGTATCGATGGCGATCGTGGTCTTGCCGATCGCGCGATCGCCGATGATGAGTTCGCGTTGGCCGCGACCGAGCGCGAACAGCGCGTCGATGACGACGAGACCGGTCTGCACGGGTTCGGTCACCAGATCGCGTTCGAGGATTCCCGGCGCCGGCCGCTCGATCGGCTCGTGCGACTCCGCCTCGATGGGCCCTCGGGCGTCGATCGGGCGTCCGAGCGGATCGACGATCCGCCCGAGCAATCCGGGGCCGACCGGCACGCGCACCACGTTGCCGGTTCCGCGCACGATGTCCCCGGCCTCGATTGTATCGACATCGTCGAGCAGCACGCAGCCGACGCGGTCGCGTTCGAGCGCCTGAGCGAAGCCGAACTGTCCCTTGTCGAAACGCAAGAGCTCGTCGAGCCCGACATCGGGAAGTCCGGAAACGAGCGCGACGCCGTCTTCGACCTCCTCGACGCGCCCGATTTGCTCCGCCCGCGCGCCGAACGCGGCGGCGCCGAGCCTGGCGCGGGCGCGCTCGAGCCATGCGTTCGCGGGAGCGTCAGTGTTCGTCGGCATGGTCGATATCCGTCAGAATTTGAGCGAGATCGGCCCGCCAGCTGTTGCTGACGACAAGATGCGGACCGCTGAGTTCGAGGCCGGCGATCAGCGAAGGATCGGTCTTGAACGCGATTCGCGGTTCGCTTCCGAACGCTTCGGCGATCCGCTTGCGCGCGCGTTCCTGTTCGGTTGGGTCGATCGGCGTCGCGCTGGTCGCCTCGAGCGCGACGCCGTCGGCCGCCGCGGCCCGCCGTTTTTCCTCGGGCAGAGCGCGGATCGCAATGATGAGCCAGTCGAGAAACGCCGCGCGCACCGCGGCGCCGTCGAGGCGGGCGGCCAGACGCCTGGCGATCTCCACCGCGAGGCGAGCGGCCTGCTCGGCCCAGGCTCTCTCGGCGGCTTCCCTTTCGCTCTCCATGGCCGCTCGGGCGGCCGCCTCGATGGCCTCCGCCTGTTTGGCGGCCTCGTCGCGACGCAACGCCATTTCCCGTTCCGCCGCTTCCTGCGCGGCGGCGAGGATCGCTTCGCGTTCCCCCGCGAATCCGGCGCGCGTGCGCTCGATCGCGGCGAGCGCGGCGTCCGCCTGGCCGCGCCGCGCCTCGGCTTCGGCGAGAGTCTGTTGGGTCGAGACGCGGCGCCGCTCGATCATCGCGGCGACGGGACGCCAGAAGAATCGCCCGAGCAGCCAGATCAGGATGCCGACGTTGACGGTCTGGAAGCCGAGCGTCCACCAGTCGATGGTCATGACGTCATTTCAACAGGGGGTTGGCGAAAAGCAGCAGCAGGGCGATCACCAGGCAGTAGATCGCCATGGTCTCGATCATCGCCAGGCCGACGAACAACGTGCGCGAGATCGTGTTCGCCGCCTCGGGCTGGCGGGCGATCGCGTCCATCGCCGCGGCGACGGCGCGTCCCTCGGCGAGCGCGGGGCCGATCGCCCCGAAGGAGACCGCCAGAGCGGCCGATATGATGCTGACGATGGCTAACCAATTCATGACGGCGTCCCTTCTTCGGAAGCATCGGAGGCTGGGCTTTTTTCGCTGATCGCCCCGGCGATGAAGACCATCGCGAGAACCGCGAAGATATAGGCCTGCACGGCGCCGGTCAGCAGTTCGAGCGCCATCAGTGGTATGGGCGCAAAGAGGCCCGCGAGGGACAAGACGACGCCGACGACGAACACGCCGCTCATCACATTGCCGAACAAGCGCACGAGCAACGAAAACGTCCGAGTCAGACTCTCGACGAAATTGAGCGGAATCATGATCGGGCTCGGCGACGCGAAGGTCTTGAGATAGCCGAGAACGCCTCCCGCGCGGACGCCGAACCAAAACACCGCGACAAAAACGATGAGCGCGAGCGCGGCGTCGGTCTCGATGTGCGCCGTCGGCGGCACGATCCCCGGAGCCAACGAGGACCAGTTCGCGACGAGGATGAAGACGAAAAGCGTGCCGATCAACGCTCGATAGGGCGGGGGCTCGGCGCGCATGGTGTCGCGGATCAGGCTGTCGAGGGCGTCGACGACGAGTTCGAGGGCCGCTTGGGTCGCCGAGGGAATGAGCGTCAGGCGGCGGCAGACGAGGACGCTCCCCAGGACCAGCGCCGCCATGATCGCCCAGGTGACGAGAACCGGCTCGGTGATCGGCGCCGGGCCGATATGGAAAAGGGCGAGGTTGACGAGCGGCGAAGTCATGACGCGCCGCCGCCGATTTTGCGGACGACGGCGGCGCGGGCGATGAGCGCCCCGAGCGCCATCGCCAACAGCCGCGGCGCTCCTTCGAGACTGGCCAATGTCAGCGATCCCCCGAGAAGCGCGATCCGGGCGATTGTCAGGGATAGGACGGAAATGGCGCGTCCGCCCTCGCCGAACAGCCGCGCGCTCCGCCAGATCGCGAGAAAATAGACAAGGCCGAGCGCGAAGCCCGCCGCAAGGTGCGCGGCGAGGCCGCCGAAGGCGGCCACGGCCGCCGAGCCGTCCACGGAAAGCAAGCTCACCGGACGTTCATCCATTTCCAGGCCGACCAGCCGCCGAGCGCCAATCCGAGCGGCAGAAGCGACGCCGTCCAGAAAACGCCCGAATTGAAGACATGGTCGAGCCAACGGCCCAAGATTATGCCGATCAGCATCGGCGCGACGATCATGCCGCCGAGAACGCCGATCTGCGCGAGGCCGCGCGCCACCGACAGATCGCCCTCGCGCTGCGATTTTCGGCGTCTTTCCCCGCGCAGCCGGACGCTCGAGACGAGCGGATCATGTTGGTCGGGCTCGGGTTCGCGCGGCGTCATGCGTTCCACCTCGGCGCTTCGCGTCCCTCGGGGCTGAGGCGGCGCATGATTTGGCGTATAGCGATCAACTGCAGGCGCGTGCTCTCGACATGTTCCTGGCGTTCGATTTCGCTATCGGCGCGAAAGCGTTCGAGCACCGTTTCGTCGAGCCTCGCAAAGTCGTCGCCCGGAATCGCCTCGCGAGTCGCGATGGCGATATCTCGGCCGGCGGTGACGGAGAGGATGCCGCGCCGCACCGCGCAATAGCGTTGCGCGCCGCCGGCGATCTTCCAGCTCACCACGGAGATGGCAAGGCTGGTCAGGAAGTCGGCGTGGCCAGGCAGGACGCCGAAACTGCCGCTGGCGTCTTCGGCGCGCAGCGCGCGCACCCGGTCTTCATCGACGACGATCAGGAACGGCGTGACGATCCGCAGCCTCATGACGCTCGCCCTTGCGCGACGCTCGCCGCCTCTTTTTGGCGCGCTTCCTCGAGATTTCCGACCATATAGAGCGAACGCTCCGCCCAGTCGTCGGCCTCGCCGTTGAGGATGGCCTCGCAGCCGGCGGTCGTTTCGGCGCGCGGCACGCTGCGGCCCGGCGTTCCCGTGAAGGCCTCCGTGACGACGAAGGGCTGCGAGAGGAACCGCTGAAGCCGTCGGGCCCGCTTGACGATCAGTCGGTCGCCGGCGCCGAGCTCCTCCACGCCGAGCAGCGCGATGATGTCCTGCAGATCGTTGAAGCGCGCGAGCGTCTCGCGGGTCCGCTCGGCGACGCGGTAATGCGCTTCGCCGACGATGATGGGATCGAGCAGCGCCGACGAGGAGGCGAGCGGATCGACGGCGGGATAGAAGCCCTCCGCCGCCAACGCGCGCGACAACATGATGATACTGTCCATGTGGCTGGAGATCGCGGTTACGGCGGGGTCGGTGAAGTCGTCGGCCGGGACGTAGACGGCCTGGATCGCGGTGACCGACGCGCCGGCCACCGACGCGATGCGTTCCTGCAGCGCGGCGACTTCCGTCGCCAGCGTCGGCTGGTAGCCGACCCGCGAGGGCAGACGGCCAAGCAGGTTCGAGACCTCGGCGCCGGCCTGCACGAAGCGGAAAACGTTGTCCATGAGAAGCAGGACGTTCTGGTGCTTTTCGTCCCGGAAATATTCGGCGATCGTCAAAGCCGTCAGCGGCGTGCGCCAGCGGGCGCCCGGCGGCTCGTTCATCTGGCCATAGACGAGCGCCGCGCGGGCGAGCACCCCCGAGCTGCGCAGCTCCGTCAGCAGTTCGTGACCCTCGCGCGAGCGCTCGCCGACGCCGGCGAAGACGGAAATGCCCTGGTACTTCTCGACCATGGCGTGCATCAGTTCCATCACCAGCACCGTCTTCCCGACGCCGGCGCCGCCGAACATCGCGGCTTTGCCGCCCTGGGCGAGCGGCGCGAGAAGATCGATGATCTTGATCCCCGTCTCGAACACCGCCGTGGCCGAGGTCTCGTCCTTGAGCGCGGGCGGCGGATTGTGGATTCCGCGGCGCGGCGTATCGGCCGGCAAGTCCGGCCCGAGGTCGCGCACGGCCCCCGTCACGTCGAGGAGCCGGCCGAGCACCGCGGCGCCGACCGGGGTCGAGAGCGGCGCCATGGTCGCGCGCACCGGCGCGCCGCGCGACAGACCCGCTGTCGCCTGGAGAGCGATGCCCCTGACCGTGAAAGGGTCGACGTGGCCGTGCACCTCGAGAATCAGAGCTTCCCGCCGGTTCCCTTGCACGATCAGGGCGGTGTTGATCGGCGGCAGCGCCTGGCCGTCGAAAGCCACGTCGACGACGGCGCCGCGAACAGATACGACCCTTCCCATCGACGCGTCGGCCTGCATGGGATTCCCGCGGCGCTATCGAGGCCATGCGCGACGCGGACGCCGCCGACAGAAGCGCATCTCGAAACTCCCCTACGCGGTAAAGCTCGAATCGGCGTTGATTCCGATCAACCCCTGCAAGGGAAAGCATAGGGTCTCGGGTCGCGCTTTGTCCATTGCAGGCGCGGCGGCGCCCGGCCCGCCGACCGTCGCCGGCGCGACCCCTCAAATCTGATAGGTCAGTTCGCCGTAATCCGACTCGGTCATCGCGCGCATCGCGGCGAGGGAGCGGTTGTCGAGAACCATGGCGATCGCGTCGCGCACCTCGATCATCATCAGGCGCACGTTGCATTGGACTTCCGCCGGACAGTCGTCGCAGCGGCGATAGAACTTGCGGCTGGCGCAGGCGATAGGCGCGAGCGGGCCGTCGAGCGCGCGAACGATCTCGCCGACCATGATCTCGAACGGGCTCTTGGCGAGGACATAGCCGCCGCCGCGGCCCTTCTTCGAGTGAACGAGGCCCGCTGTCCGCAACTCGCCGAGAATGGCGTCGAGGAATTTCTTCGGGATGTTGTTGGCCGCGGCGATGTCGGCGACCAATGCGGGCTGCCCCGGCGGCAGCCCCGCGAGATGAACCATCGCCTTCAGCCCATACTTGCCTTTGTTGGTCAGCATCCCCGGCGCCTTTTCCGCGGCGAGGCGACGCGGCGCGTTCGCATGGTCATTCCGGTCCCCGCGCGAGCCGACGCGTTGTTACGCCGCATGGTGCGATTCGATATCGGAATTCATACGAGGTCCGGGCCGCCGCGTCCATGCGAGGCGTTGGCGGCGCTTCATGGGGGCTGGCCCGGCGCGCGCGCGGCGTCGGCGCCGCCTTCGCCGACGCCGGGAAGCGTCGCGCGCAAGCCGATCAAGTCCTTGCGCACATAGAGTTCCGCCGGGAAGTCCTTGTCGGGCTCGGCGGCGAAGAATTGGTAATCCGCGCGCGCGGCGGTAATCGCGGGATCGCTCCACGCCCATTGGTGAAAGCGCGTGTCGAGCCTGCCGATCAGGATCGCGTCGGGCCGGTTTCGGGCGATGTCCTCGACGAGCATTTGGCGATCGCGATCGATATAGGGACGTAAGCGCGCGGCGAGCGCTTCGTCTCCCGGATGCTCGTCGATGAGACGGCGGACGGCCGAGGTGATCCACAGGCTGGGAACCCTTTGCACCCAGACACCGCCGACGGCTCGCACCATGGGATGGCCGAAGGCGAGGCTTTCGGAAATCGCCAGCACCGTCGGATGCGGTCCCAGGCTCGCAAGCGCGCGGGCCAGGGCCGGCGTGCGCACGCCGTCCATGGCGAACAGCCCGGCGGCGACGCCGATCGCGCCGGCGACGCCCATTTCCGCGAGCGGCGTTTTCCATTCGCGCGGCTCGCCGGTCGGCCCGGTCCGTTCGAGGGCGGCCAAGAGCGCGCTCGCGCCGATCGCCGCGGCGAAGGCGATCGGCAGCGGCCATTGGCCGAGCCACAGCAGCGCGAATGCGGCGGCGACGCCGGCGAGGGCGCCGATCGCGATTCGGTGCGGGGCGAGCGTGCGAAGGTCGAGCGCGAAGCCCGCGGCCAGGATCATGAAGGCCAGCGCGGGATAGGCTTGATAGAGCCAGCCCTTGCCTTGCACGAGATAGGCGGCGAGCGCGCCCAGGGCGCCGAGCGCGGGCGCCGCGACCAGCGGCTCGCCGAGTTCCCGCCCCGCGATCCGCACGAGCGCCGCGCCGAGCGCGAGGGTCAGGAGAATGCCGGGCTCGCTCAGGAGATTGGGAATGGATTCGCGAATCGGCGCGTAGAGCGCGAGGCCGAGCGGCAGGATGTCGGCGGCATAATGAGGGAAAGCCAACGCGACCAGCGCCACATAGGCCAATCCGACCGCCGCGGCGGCGTAGAATTCGATGGCGCCGATCAGCGCGAGGATTCCGATCCGCTTCACCAGATACGGCGCCAGGGCCATGGCGACCAGGACGTAGGGCGGTTTGATCGCGACCATGAGTCCGGCGCCGACCCCCGCCAGGAGGGCCATCGGCCAATCGATGGGGGCGCGCGCGGCCCGCGCGGCGGCGAGCGCGAGAAAGGGCAGGCCGTAAACAGCAGCCAGTTGATCGCGCTCGTCGAAGGATTGGCCCGGCAGAATCGCGAGCGCGCCGAGCGCGACGCCGAGCGCGAGCGGCCCGATCCCGCCGATCAGTCCCGCCCGGCGCAGAATCGCCGCGCCGAGGCCGAGGCTCGCGGCGATGCTCAAAAATCCGAAGGCGGCGACGGTGAACTCCGGCCGGACGCCGACGAGGCGCGCCAGAGCGATCGCGGGCCAATAGAGAAGAAGCGAGGCGGGCGGGTTGATCTCGATGAAGTCGAGGTAGGGGGTCTGGCCGTCGAGCCATTTTTCGTCGGCGGTGATGAGCCAGGAGACGTCGCCGAGCAGGCCGTAGCGGACTTGCAGGGCGACCGCGACGAGGCCGATCGCCAGCGACAGCCCGATCGCCAGGGGCAGGCGCCGAACCGACGTTGGGAAGCGTCCGTGCGGGATCGCGGCGGGTGAGGAAAGGGACATGGCCGGCGCTGTCCGTCAATTCAGGCGAAGCGTCGCGACGCCGCCCGCTCGCGAAGGGCTCTCACGCGCGTTTCGCCGTCGCCGCGCGCGTTTTCGGCCGCGCCGCGGGCTCTTCGGCGGCGGCCTCGAAGCCCACCGTTCGGTCGACGATATAGAGAGGGCGGCGTTTGACCTCGGCGTAGATGCGTCCGACGTAAACGCCCATGACGCCCGTCATGAGCATGTTGGCGCCGCCGAGGAAGGTCACGACGACGATGATCGAACTCCAGCCGCGCGCGAGATTGGCGTTCGTCGCCCACTGCGCGATGACCCAAATCCCGTAGAGGATGGCGAGGGTCGAGATCGCCAGTCCCGCCCACAGCGCGACGCGCAACGGCGCGTCGGAAAACGAGACGACGCCGTTGGCGGCGAGGCGGATCATCTTGGTCAGCGAATATTTGGTCTCGCCGGCCGCGCGCGGCGGGCGATGGAACTGCACGACGGTCTGGCGGAAGCCGATCCAGGCGAACATGCCGCGCACGAAGCGGTCGCGCTCGGGCATGGCGAGAAAGCTGTCGAGCGCCTTGCGGTCGACAAGGCGGAAATCGCCGACGTTGCGGGGAATTTCGACGTCGCTGAGCTTGCCCAGCAGGCGGTAGAAGAGATCGGCGGTGACGCGCTTGAATCGGCTTTCGCCCTCGCGCGAGAGGCGCTCGGCGTAGACGATCTCGTAGCCCTCTTTCCACTTGGCGATCATGTCGAGCACGACCTCGGGCGGATCCTGGAGATCGGCGTCCATCACCACGACCGCCTGGCCCGCGGCGCGTTCCATGCCCGTCGTGATCGCGATCTGGTGACCGAAATTGCGCGACAGCTTGACGAAGCGATAGCGCCGGTCGGCGCGCGCCTTGGCCTCGAGGACGATCGGACTGGCGTCGCGCGATCCGTCGTCGACGAAGATCGCTTCGGCGGGGCCGTCGAGCGCATCGAGCAGGGCGTCGAGCCGCCGCAGCAGGATCGGCAGGACGGCTTCCTCATTGTAGATCGGGATGACCAGCGAATAGACGGGAGTCATGGCGGTGAGGGTTTTCGCGGGGGAAGGCCCGATCAGCGTTAGCGGCTAACGCTTAAGAAAGGCGTAATCCGCCGGCCTCGAGCGCCTCTACCCGCGCGCCGGAGTCCCTGCTAGGAAGCGCCCGTTCGTCTTGACATCGCCGAACGCCGCCGGGAGAGCGCCATGGAATGGGAAAACACCCCCGAGTCGACCAATATCGAGGATCGTCGCGGCGCGGGCGGCGGGGCGCCGCTCGGCGGCGGCACGGGGGGCCTCGGCCTCGGCGTCATCGTCGTTCTCGCCCTGATCGGCTATTTCACCGGCATCGATCCGCGCGTTCTCATCGGCGGCGCGGAAATCCTCACCGGCTCTGGCTCCCATGGGGCGATCCAGGCGCCGGTCGCCGATGTCGGCCGGCCGGCGGCAGGCCCCAACGATCCGATGCGGACCTTCGTCGCGCATGTGCTGGGCGAGACCGAGGCGGTCTGGGCGCAGATTCTGCCGGCGCAGAAGGGCGTGGCCTATGTCAACGCCACGCTCGTGCTCTACAGCGGCTCCACTTCGTCGGGTTGCGGCGGCGCGCAGGCTTCGATGGGGCCGTTCTATTGCCCCGTGGACAAGAAGGTCTATCTCGACATGTCGTTCTTCCGCGACATGCAGACCCAATACGGCGGCGGCGGCGACTTCGCCTACGCCTACGTGATCGCCCACGAAATCGGCCATCACGTCCAGGACCTGCTCGGCGTTCTCGACAAGGTCGACGCCGCCAAGCAGAACGTCAGCCGCACGCAGGCCAACGCGCTTTCGGTGCGCGTCGAACTCATGGCCGATTGCCTGGCCGGCGTCTGGGCGGCCAACGCCGACCAGAAGTGGAAAATTCTCGATCCCGGCGACATCGAAAAAGCGCTCGCCACGGCGGCGGCGATCGGCGACGACCGCCTGCAGACGGCGGCGCGCGGCTATGCCGTGCCCGACAGCTTCACCCATGGCTCGTCGGCGATGCGCCAGAAATGGCTGACTGCCGGCCTCAAGAGCGGGCAGGTCGATTCGTGTAACACGTTCCGCCAGTAGAACGCTTCTCCACGACCCTCATCCGGCGCTTCGCGCCACCTTCTCCCGCAAGCGGGAGAAGGGGATAAGCCCCTCTCCCGCTTGCGGGAGAGGGGTTGGGGTGAGGGCTCACGCCACCCGATTTTCCAACAGTAGCGTTCCCGCCGCGGTGTTGGAGATCGGGATGTGGTAGTTCTGGTGCAGGCGCTTGACCTTGCCCTGCAGGCAGCCGCGCATGGCGAGCCAGAGGATGAACTCCGCCCCTTGCGCGCCGGCCTCGAGAATCAAGTCATGGGTCGACATGGCGGCGAGTTCTTCGGGCTCGTCGACGATCTTCTCCATGCACATGAGATCGAATTCCTTGTTGATGAAGCCGGCCCGCTTGCCGTCCAGCTGGTGCGACAGGCCGCCGGTGCCGAGGATCACCACCTTCTCGTCGCCGGGGAACGAGGCGATCGCGCGGCCGATCGCCTGGCCGAAACGATAGCAGCGCATCGGCGTCGGGATCGGATGCTGCACCGTATTGATGCAGATGGGGATCGTCTTGATCGGGTTCTTGGTCTGGTCGCCCCAGAACAGCTGCACCGGGACGGTGAAGCCGTGGTCGACCGCCATTTCCTGGCAGGAGCAGACGTCGAAGCCGTCGGCGACGACGCCTTCGATGATGTGCCAGGAGAGTTCGGGATAGCCCTTGAACGTGCCGATGGTGGGGATGCCCCAGCCCTCGTCCTGGTTCTCGTATTCGAAGGCGGCGCCGATCGCGAAGGTCGGCATCTTGTCGAGGAAGAAGTTGAGGCCGTGATCGTTGTAGAAGACCACCGCGACATCCGGCTTCTGTTCGGCGAGCCACTTGTGCACCGGCGGGTAGCCGTCGAAGAACGGCTTCCAATAGGGATCCTCGAACAGCTGCTTGGCGTAGGCGTTTCCGACGGCCGGAATATGCGAGGAGGTCATTCCTCCGATGACGCGGGCCATGATTTATTCTCCCTGCTTCTTGAGCATGTCCTTGAAGGCTTCGACGCTCATGCCGGTCTGTTGGGCGCCGACGTCCTGAACGCCAAGACCGAAAATCCCGGCGAATTTGGCGAGGTAGTAGATGTTGCCGCCCGCCTCGATCAGCGCGAGCACGTTGCGCGCGCGGATCGCCGCCTTCTGCTGCTCGTTGAGCCCGTATTTGGTCATGAAGGCTTCTTCGTCGCGACGGAATTCGTCGCGGTTCTCGGCCTTGTTGAAGGAATAGCACATCTTGTTCAGCGCATAGCCTTTCATGGCCTGCGCGCCGTCGAAGATGGTCGTCCCCGGGATTTCATCCAGCGTGTGTGCGTGCGCGGACATTATGCGTCCTCCCATCCAGGTTTGGATTTATCGAGACCAGTAAAGTCGCGTCGGATTGTCGACGAGCGGCGCCTGCTGTCCCGCCGCCGCCGCCGGCGGCGCGTAGGTCGGCCGCGACGGCTCGCGGTGGAAGGGCATGCAATTGGCGTCCATCAGAGAGCCCTTGCGGTTCAGCGGCCGAAGACGATTCCGTCGAAGAGTTTGCGCGCGGTCCGGAGCAGAGCGGCGGAGCGGACCTGGCCGCCTTCGTCGAGATCGACGACGACGGTCATTTCGCCGGTGGGGTGCTCGACGGCGAGCGTCTTGCGCGCGCCGCCGGGCAGCGCCGCCAGGCTCGCGGCCGGGGAGCCCGGCAAGAGACAGGCCGTGGCGACGGAGACCGCGCCGAGCACGCCGATCGAGGCGTGGCAGCGATGGGGGATGAAGGTTCGCGTGAGAATCGCGCCGCCCGCCTTCGGGGCCGCGACCAGCGACATTTTCGGCACCGACTTGTCCGTGACGTCGCCGAGATTCATCATCGGGCCGGCCTTCAGCCGGATGGATTCGAGCCGCGCCTTGAGCGCGGCGTTCGCTTCCAATTCCTCGCGGCTTTCTTCGCCAGTGACGCCGAGGTCGTGCGCGCGAAGCACGACGACGGGCATGCCGTTGTCGATCAGCGTCGCCTCCACGCCGTCGATGACGTCGACCGCGCGCCCCGTCGGCAGCAGCGCGCCGCAGCTCGAGCCCGCCGTGTCGCGAAACTCGATCGGGATCGGCGCGGCCGTTCCCGGCACGCCGTCGATGCGCGCCTCGCCCGCATAGGTCGGGCGACCGCCGGGCGTCTTCACGCGCGCGACCGCGATTTGACCGGTATTGACCATGTAGATCGTGACCGGCGTCTCCTCGCCGGTGGCGGCGACCAGCCCGCGTTCGATGGCGAAGGGTCCGACGCCGGCGAGGATGTTGCCGCAGTTCTGCGCGTCGGTGACGATCGGCTTGTCGACGAAGACCTGGAGAAAGAGATAGTCGACGTCGACCGCTTCGCGCGTCGAGCGGGAAATCACCGCGACCTTCGAGGTCAGCGGATCGGCGCCGCCCATGCCGTCGATCTGCAGCTTATCGGGCGAACCCATCACCGCCAGCAGGAACGCGTCGCGCTCGGCGATGTCCCGCGGCAGGTCGGAGGCGAGGAAATAGCCGCCTTTGGAGGTGCCGCCGCGCATCCACATGCAGCGGGCCGAGATCGGCTCGTGTTCAGACATATTTAAGCCCCCGCGCGGCGAGGCGCTCGCGCATTTTGTAAATGTCGAGGCCGACCTCGCCGGCGACGAAGCGCTTGCGCTTGTCTTCCTCGTCGGCGAGACGCGCCTCGGCCTTTTTCAGCACGTCCGCCGCGTCGGCGCGCCTGACCACGCAGACGCCGTCGTCGTCGGCGACGATCACGTCGCCGGGCTCGACATAGGCGCCGGCGCAGACCACGGGAACGTTGACCGAACCGAGCGTCTCCTTGACCGTGCCCTGCGCCGATACGCATTTCGACCAGACGGGGAAGCCCATTTGCGTGAGATCGCGCACGTCGCGCACGCCCGCGTCGATCACGAGGCCGACGCTGCCGCGCGCCTTGGCCGATGTGGCGAGCAGATCGCCGAAATAGCCGGCGTCGGAGGGCGAAGTCGGCGCGACCACCATGATGTCGCCGGCCTTCAAATGTTCGATCGCGACATGAATCATCCAATTGTCGCAAGGCGCGAGCGAAACCGTGACCGCCGAGGCCGCGACGCGCGCGCCGGCGTAGATCGGCCGCATATAGGGCGCCAGGAGCCCGATGCGCCCCTGCGCTTCGTGGACGGTCGCCACGCCGCATTCGGCGAGGCCCGCGATCACGGACGCTTCCGCCCGCGCGATGGTCTGTACGACGACGTTCATCACAGTTCGTCCACGGTTCGAGGAAACATCGACTGGAAGCCTTCGGCGCATTTGGCGTTGCGTCCGCCCGATCGACCGCCCGCGCGCCAGACGAAATCCGCGGCGTGCGCGCTGATGACCAGCGCCGTCTTGTCGCTCATCTCAAGCTTCCTCCTGCGAGACGCGCGTGAGCGCGTTGGCCCAGGCACCATTCGCCCAAGCGCAGGGCGAAGCCAGTTCGAAGTCGTCCGGCGCCATAAGATTTTGCTATAAGGAGTCGGATCAACGATCGGAATCGCCTGAAATGTGGACCGAAATTCCCAATTTGCGCCACCTGCGCGCTTTCGCCGCAGTGGTGAAGTTCGGCGGGGCGACGCGGGCGGCGGAGCAAATCCATCTGTCGCAGCCCGCGGTGACCCAGGCGCTGGCCAAACTCGAAACGCGGCTGGGCGCGAAGCTGCTCGCCTTCGGCGCCGACGGCATGAAGGCGACCGAAGTCGGACGCCTCTTTTACGATCGCGTCGTTCGCGCTTTCGCTTTGATCGAGGGCGGCGCCTACGAGGCGATGCGCGGCGAAAACAGGCGATCGAGCGCGGGCTTCGCTCATTTCGAGCAGCTGATCACGGTCGCCCAGCTGCGCGCGCTCGCGGCGATGCAGTTCACGCGCAACTTCAGCCTCGCCGCCAGGGAACTCGGTCTTTCGCAGCCGTCGATCCATCGCGCCGCCCGCGATCTCGAACGCATCATGGGCGCGACCTTATTCGTCGCGACGCGGCAGGGCGTTGAGCTAACGCAAACGGCGGCGGTGTTCGCGCGCCACGCGGCGCTCGCGCATGCCGAGCTTCTTCAAGGTTTCGCGGAAGTCTCGGAGACGCTGAGCCGCGATCCCGGACTGATCGTCGTCGGCTCCATGCCCTTCGCCCGCACCAAGCTGTTGCCCGACGCCCTCAACCAGCTTTCGCGCGAGTGGCCGCTCGCGCGCGTGAAAGTCATTTCGGCGCCCTACGACGGCCTTTTGGGCCGGCTGCGCTACGGCGTGATCGACTTTCTCATCGGCGCGCTGCGCGAACCGCCCCCGATCGACGATATCGTGCAGGAGCCGCTTTTCGACGATCCGCTTGCGGTCGTCGCCCGCCGCGGCCATCCGCTCACCCTGCGCGAAAAAGTCTCGCGCGAGGATTTGATCGCCTACCCCTGGGTCGTTCCAGCTGAGGAAACCCCGACCCGCGCCGTGTTCCACAAGCTGTTCTCGGCGGACGATTTGGCGCGAATGCCCGGCGGCATGTTCGAGACCAGTTCCCTGGTGTTGCTGCGCGGCGTTCTAACGGGGAGCGACCGGCTCGCGCTGCTCTCGGCGCGTCAGGCCCAATATGAGCTCGATCAGGGCCTGCTCGCCCTGGCGCCTTTCCGCGTGCCGATCGGCGCGCGGCGGATCGGCCTCACTTTTCGTCGCGGCTGGCGGCCGACGACCACGCAGGCGCTTCTGATCGAACATCTCCGCCGGGCGCGCGTTTCGCTATGACGATGACAGCGGAGCGTCCCGGCTATAGAGAAAATGAATAACCTGCGGCGCCTTTCGACCTCGGCGCCGGTCGCCGTTCGGTCGTAGACACGGCCACGAGGGAAACGCTTGAGCGAGACGGGACGCATGGCGGAATCGCCGATCAGCATCGACTCCATCGCTTTTCTCGGCTTTGGCGAGGCGGCGCAGGCCTTCCTCGAGGGCTGGCGCACGCGGCCCGCTTTCCAGGCGCGCGTCGCCGCTTACGACATCAAGACCGATTCTTCCGACGCCGCCGTTCGGGAGGGCAAGCGCGCCGATTACGCCGCGGCCGGGGTTCTGGGCGCGGGAAACGCGCGCGAGGCGATCGCGGGAGCGCAACTGGTCTTTTCCGTCGTCACCGCCGATCAGGCGCATGCGGCGGCGCTCGCCGCCCTGCCGGGCCTGCCGGCCGGCGCCTTCTTCTTCGACTGCAATTCCTGCGCGCCGCAGACCAAGGCGCGCTCGGCCGAACGCATCGAGGCGGCGGGAGGACGCTATGTCGACGTCGCGGTGATGGCGCCGGTCCGTCCGTTGCTGCATCGCGCGCGCCTGTTGATCAGCGGCCCGCGCGCGCAAGCGGCGGCGCCGGCGCTCAAAGCGCTCGACATGGCGGCGGCGATCCATGACGGCCCGGTGGGATCGTCGTCGGCGATCAAGATGATGCGCTCGATCATGATCAAGGGACTGGAGGCGCTGGTCTGCGAATGCGTTCTGTCCGGGCGAAAAGCCGGGGTCGACGAAGTCGTGCTCGCCTCGCTCGACGAAACCTTTCCCGGCTTCGATTGGAAGAAGCGCTCCGCCTATATGTTGGAGCGGGTGATGACTCATGGGGTGCGGCGCGCGGCGGAAATGCGCGAGGTCGCGCTCACCGTCGACCTGCTCGGCCTCGAGGGCGCGATGTCGCACGCCGCCGTCGGCTGGCAACAGCGGGTGGGCGAGCTGCGCCTCAGCGCGCGGGACGGCGATCCCGCGGATTACCGCAGCCTGGCGGATATGATTCTCGCCGAGCTCGAGCCTTCGCCGACTGAAAAAGACCAGTGAAGGTTTGCGCCGCCGGCGCCTTCGGCATGAAGCCTCTGGCGGCGCTCGCCGCCATTCAGGGCGTCGAGGTCGTCAGCGTGGTCGGCGGCGAGCCCGACGATATCGCGGGATTCGCCGCTCAGCGCGGCGGCCTCGCGCTCACGCGGTCTCGGGTCCGCCGAGCGCGCGGCGGCGCGCCGTTCGGCGGAACTCAGCCGGCGTCACGCCGGTGCGCCGACGGAAGAAGCGCCAGAAATAGGCGGGATCCTCGAAGCCGAGTTCGTAGGCGATATTGGCGACCGGCGCGGCGATGTAGATGAGCTTGCGTCGCGCTTCGAGAATCACGCGGTCCTGGATCGTCTCGAACGCGGAGCCGCCGGCGATGGCGCGCGCGGCGCGATCGAGCCGGCTTTCAGTGACGCCGAGCGTCCGCGCGTACCAGCCGACGGGACGGCGCTCGCAGCAAGTCTTCTCCACCAGAGCGCGGAAACGGCCGAAGAGTTCGGCGTCCGGGCGGCTTCCCGCCTCCTCGCCCAACGCCGAAGCGTGGCGTCGGGCGATCGTCATCAAGACGCTCGACACCAGCCATTCCAGCATCATCGTCCAGCCCGGCTCGCGTTCGCGAAATTCGCGGGCGATCTCGTCGAGGAGCCCCGTCAATCGCTCGACCGTTCCCTCGGCGCCCGCGAGATCGATCGCCGCCGGGCGGGCGAAGACGGCTTCGACGAGGGCCGTTCGCTCGGGCGCGCCGCTGGCGAGCCGGCTCTCGGCGAAAGTCAGGACCTGTCCGACGGCGCCGGGCGTGAAGTGAAAGGCGTGGACCGTCGAGGGCGGCACGATCACCACGCAGGGGCCTTCGCGCGCGCCCGCGACGTCATCGAGGCGGACGTCGACGCCGCCGGAGAAGAGCGTCAGGATTTGACAGAGCCCGTGATGGACATGGCGGTCGATCCGCCAGCCGTAGCGTCGCGATCGCGTCGCGATGTCCTCGATATGGACGAAGTCGTCGCCGGGCCGCTCACGCGCCTCTCCATATAGGGAAAATACCGGAATCTCGCGCGTGCGGTCATCGCTCCCCGATCCGCGCTTCGTCCGGTCGGCGCCTGCCGCACGCTTCATTCGCCCATTCGCCGCTTCGAGCCATCTCAGGGGAGAAAGTACAGAACTCGCCGGCCTTCGTCCATTCCTCTCGCTGTCGCGAAGGGCAGGGAACAAGGGTCGCGGAGACCTGCGGCGACAAACGGAAAAACGGCCGGACCGCAAGCGTCGCCAGGAGGCGCGGGACTTGGGGCCGTCAGGGAGGTCCTATGTTCCGTTTCGATCCCTATTCGGCGGCGGTCGACGCCGACCGTTTCCCCGCCTACCGGCGGCTGCGCGAGGAATTTCCCTGCTTCTGGAGCGAGGAAGCGAATGCGTGGGTTCTCTCGCGCTTTTGCGACATCGTCACGGCGCTCAACGACTGGCGGACCTATTCGTCGGCGAAGGGCGAATTGATGACGGAGCCGCCCGACCGCGCCGGCGCGACGCTCGGCGCCGCCGATCCGCCGCGCCCCTCTCGATTTGACATCGGGGCGGCCAACGCCTAACCGGCGAACGGATCAGACGAGGCGCGAGGCGAGACGGGATGAACGAGCTGGTTCGCGATGCGCGGCTGCGCTTTCCCTTCGCCGCGCCCCCCGGTCCCGGCGAAGCGATCGAGGTCGCGACCGGAATTCTCTGGGCGCGGCTGCCCCTGCCGTTCGCGCTCGATCACGTGAACCTTTATTTCATCGACGACGGCGACGGCTGGGCGGTCGTCGACGCTGGGATCAGCGACGACGCTTCGCGCGCCGCCTGGGACGCGCTTCTCAGCGGTCCGCTCGCCGGCCGGCCCCTGACCCGGCTCATCGTCACGCATTCGCATCCCGATCACATCGGCCTCGCGGGATGGCTCGTCGAGCGCTTCGGCATTCCGATCTATACGAGCCTGTCGGCGTATTTCGACTGCCTCGCGATATCGCTGGAGCCGGGCCGGCTCGAAGCGGCCGTCTATCGCGACTTCTATTCCAGCAACGGCCTCGACGCGGCGACCGTGCGCTCGTTGACGACGCTCGGCCATGGCTACCTGCGCATGATCTCGCCGCTGCCGTCGACCTATCGCCGCTTGATCGCCGGCGACGCCCTGAAGATCGGCGGCCGAACCTTCGCGGTCCTCTCGGGAGAGGGGCACGCGCCGGAGCAGATCATGCTGCATCTTCCCGAGGAGAAGCTGTTCTTCGCCGCCGATCAGGCGATCGCGAACATTTCGCCGAACGTCAGCGTGCAGGCGATGGACCCGTTCGGCGACCCGCTGGGATTGTACCTGCGCTCGCTCGCCGGCCTCAAGACGACGATTCCGGACGACGCGCTGACCCTGGCTGGGCATCAATTGCCCTTCTTTGGCTTGCATGCGCGCATCGACGAACTCGCCGAGCACCATCGCCATCGCTGCCAATTGATCGCCGAGGCGTGCCGCGAGCCGCGCCCGCCCGCCGATCTTCTCGGCGTGCTCTTTCACCGCAAGCTCGATTTCCATCAGATGGGCTTCGCGTTCTCCGAGGCGCTGGCGCACGTCAATTACATGCTGGCGAGGGGCGCGCTGCGCTGGGCCGAACCCGAGGGGTCGATCCGGCGCGTCGTGACTGTTTGAATCGAGCGCGCGCTCGTATCTAGCCGGGGGGCTGCCATGGATCTCGAACTCGCCGACAAGGTCGCCATCGTCACCGGCGCCAGCCGCGGCATCGGCAAGGCGGTCGCCGCGGCGCTCGCGCGCGAAGGCGCCGACGTCGCGTTCGTCGCCCGCGACCGCATCGCGCTCGACGCCGCGGCGGCGGAGATCGCCGCGGCGACAGGGCGCCGGGTCAAGCCGTTCGCCGCCGACACCGGCGACGACGACGCGGTCAAGGCGATGGTGGCGGCGGTTCTCGCCGCCTTCGGGCACGTCGACATTCTCGTCAATTGCGCGGCGCAGCCGGCGGGGCAATCGAAGCCGCCGAATCTCGCCGAGATCACGACCGAGGCGCTGTGGGCCGAAGTGAACGTCAAGGTGATGGGCTATCTGCGCACCGCGCGCGAAGTCGCCAAGCCGATGGCGGAGCAGGGCGGCGGTCGCATCGTCAACATCAGCGGGCTCGCGGCGCGAACGACCGGCAGCATCATCGGCACGATCCGCAACATCAGCGTCGCCGCGCTGACCAAGAATCTCGCCGACGAACTCGCGCCCAAGGGCATTTCCGTCGTCTGCGTGCATCCCGGAACGACGCGCACGGAAAAGACGCCCGGCGTCGTCGAGCGCCGGGCGGAGACGCTCGGGCTCAGCGTCGCGGAAGTCGAGAGGAGGATGGCCGCGGCCAACCTCGTGGGACGGCTGATCACGGCCGAGGAGATCGGCGACATCGTCGCGTTCCTCGCCTCGTCGAAATCGGTTGCGATCAACGGCGACGCGATCGCCGCCGGCGGCGGCGTGGCGGGCGCGATCTATTACTGAAGACCCGATCTCGCGGGCCGCGACCCGCGAGATTTGCGGTCATGGCGCGTCGAGCCATTTGCGCGTGCGCTCGGCGGCGGCGGCGCCCGAGCGCACCGCGCTTTCCAGCGTGTCGGGCAGCCCGTTCTGTACGTAGGCGCCGGCGAGAAAGAGATTGCGCCAGGACGTCTCGAGGCTCGGCCTCAGCGCGTCCTCCCGTGGCGTCGCCGCGAAGGTCGCGCGCCTTTGCCGGATGACTCGCCAGGCCGGCGTCGCGTCCGACAATCCCGTCAGCGCCGCGACGTCGCGCCACAGATCGGCCGCCAGATCTTCGCGCGGCGTCGCCATCGACGCTTCGGCGTCCTTGATCGCGACCGAAATGCGACCCTCGCCGCAAAACATCCAGTGGAACGCGCCGTTGACGATTCCCAGGATCGGCGGCGCGCCGGGCGGCGGGGAAATCGCGAAATGCGCCGAGATCGCGCCGTTGAACTCTTGCGGCGCGCTCAATCCTGGCGCGAGAGCCGCCGCGACTCGCGGCGGCGTCGCCAGAATCACGGCGTCGCCGGGCGCGAGATCGATGCGGTCGTGTTCGAATTCGAGTCCCGCCACATGCTCGCCCTGGAACTCGAGCGCAGCCAGCCGGCGCTCGAAGCGGATCGCGACGCCGCGCCGACGCAGGGTTTTCAACGCGGGCTCGACGAACGCCCGCGCCAGTCCGTGAACCGGCATGAGCGGCCGCGCGCCGCCGCGCAACGTTTCGCGCAGCGCGGCGCCGGCCAGACGCGCCGACGCGCGGTCGAGATCGGTGTTGAGCGTGGCCAGCGCGAAGGGGCGCCAAAGACGCTCGGCGGCCGGGCCGCCGCTCGGCGCGTAGTCGCGCAGCAGGGCGGTCGCGGGCGCGCGCAGCAGCAGCCGCGCCGCGGGCCAATAGTCCTTCACGCGCGTCCGCGGCGCGCGCCGGCGCGGGTCGAAAATCCACCAGGGGACAGGCCCGCCGTTGGGCCGCAGCGTCCAGCGCTCGCCGCTCGCCATGTCGGCGAAAGCGATCCCGCCGGGCGCGACCTCGCGCCATTGCGCGCGCGCGCCGATCGCCTCGATCGCCGCCAAGGCGGATCGCCAGCTCGAAAGCACGAGGTCACAGCCGCTGTCGATGGTCATGGCGGTCGCGTCGTCATAGAAAGACCGGCGCCTGCCGCCCGCCCGCGCGGCGCTTTCGTGAACGATGATGTCCGCGTTCGGCGTCGCCGCGAGATGGACGGCCGCCGAAAGTCCGGAAAATCCCGCGCCGATGACATGGACGGTTGGGCGCTTCATCATGGCTTTCCAACGCCGACGGCGAGCGAAATCCGCGCAATGAACTGTTTTTCGGCGCGCTTCGGCGAATCTCTCGCTGCGCCGCGCGGCGCCGCCTGTGGCGCGAACCTAGCCGCGGCGCGCCCCACGCGCAACGCGCTCGCCCGCACTTGACATGACGGGAAAGGCGAGCGAGCCTCTTGACCGATTGGTCAGGATTTCTCGAGAACGCGCTCGGCGTCCCGAGCCGCAGGAGAGCCGTAATGGGAATCGTCTCCGAACCGCCTGGAATCGCCGATGTCGCGCCGGCCCGCCTGGACCGCGCGACGCTGGATGCGAATTTCGTCGACTTGCATCCGCCGCTGAGCGCGCATGAAGCGAAGGTCGAGGCCGACCGCTGCTACTTCTGTTACGACGCCCCGTGCCAGCACGCCTGCCCGACCTCGATCGACATTCCCCTCTTCATCCGACAGATCGCCGCCGGCAATGCGCTGGGCGCGGCGGGCACGATTCTCGAAGCCAACATCATGGGCGGCATGTGCGCGCGCGTCTGCCCGACCGAGACGTTGTGCGAGGAGGCCTGCGTGCGCGAGGCGGCCGAGGGCAAGCCGGTTCGCATCGGCCTGCTGCAGCGCCACGCCGTCGACGCGCAGATGGAAACCGGCAAGACGCCGTTCACCCGCGCCGCGCCGACGGGCAAGCGCGTCGCCGTCGTCGGCGCGGGCCCGGCGGGCCTCGCCTGCGCCCATGCGCTCGCAGTCGAGGGCCACGAAGTCACGATATTCGAAGCGCGGGAGAAGTCTGGCGGCCTCAACGAATATGGCATCGCCGCCTACAAGGCGCCGGACGATTTCGCCGCCAGGGAAGCCGCCTTCATCCTCTCGATCGGCGGCATCGCGGTGAAGCACGGCCTCGCGCTCGGACGCGATCTTTCGCTCGACGCGCTGCGCCGCGACTATGACGCGGTGTTCCTCGGGGTGGGCCTGGGCGCCACCAACAAGCTCGGCCTCGCCGGCGAGGGCGCGCTCGCCAACCTCATCGACGCGGTCGATTATATCGCCGAGCTTCGGCAGGCGAAGGATCTGACCAAGCTGCCGGTCGGACGGCGCATCGTCGTCATCGGCGGCGGCATGACCGCGGTGGACGTCGCGGTGCAGTCGAAGCGTCTGGGGGCGGAAAGCGTGACGATCGTCTATCGGCGCGGCCTCGACCAGATGAAGGCGAGCCGATTCGAGCGCGACCTCGCGCAGACCAACGGCGTGCTCATTCGTCCCTGGGCGCGCCCGGTCGCGCTGGAAAGTCATGGCGACGCCGCGAGCGGCGTCGTCTTCGAGCGCACGCGCGAAGAGGGCGGGGCGCTGATCGGCGTCGGCGGCGCTTTTCGCATCGAGGCCGACGTGGTGTTCACCGCGATCGGCCAGAAAGGAGCGCCCGAGGCGCTCGCCGGCGCGGATATCCAATGCGCTCAGGACGGACGCATCGTCGTCGACGGCGAACGCCGCACCAGCCTTGCCGGCGTGTGGGCGGGCGGCGATTGCGTGGCGGGCGGGCTGGACCTGACCGTCAGCGCGGTCGAAGACGGCAAGCAGGCGGCGCGATCGATCGACGCGGCGTTAAAATCTCGGCCCCAGAGCTGACGGAGGACGACATGGTCGATCTCAGCGCCAATTTCCTCGGCATCAAGTCGCCAAACCCTTTCTGGCTCGCCTCGGCGCCGCCGACGGACCGCAAGACCAACGTCGAACGCGCGTTTCGCGCGGGTTGGGGCGGCGTCGTCTGGAAGACGCTCGGCGAGGCCGGGCCGCCGGTGGTCAACGTCTCCGGCGCGCGCTACGGCGCCATCTACGGCCCCGACCGCCGGTTGATCGGGCTCAACAACATCGAGCTGATCACCGACCGCGATCTCGAAATCAATCTGCGCGAGATCAAGGAGGTCAAGCGCGAATGGCCCGATCGCGCGCTGGTGGTCTCGCTGATGGTCCCCTGCGACGAAGACTCCTGGCGGAAGATTCTCGCCCGCGTCGAAGAAACGGAATGCGACGGCGTCGAGCTGAATTTCGGCTGTCCGCACGGCATGTCCGAGCGTGGCATGGGTTCGGCGGTGGGCCAGGTCCCCGAATATATCGAAATGGTCGCGCGCTGGTGCAAGGCGCACACGCGCATGCCCGTCATCGTCAAGCTGACGCCCAACATCACGGACATCCGGCCGCCCGCGCGCGCGGCCAAGAAGGGCGGCGCCGACGCCGTCTCGCTGATCAATACCGTCAACGCGATCATGGGCGTCGATCTCGACGCGATGGCGCCGGCGAACCCGATCGAAGGCAAGGGCACCCACGGCGGCATGTGCGGCCCCGCGGTCAAGCCGATCGCGCTGTCGATGGTTTCGGAAATCGCGCGCGATCCCGAAACCGCCGATCTGCCGATCTCGGGGATCGGCGGCGTGACGACGTGGCGCGACGCCGCCGAGTTCATCGCGCTCGGCGCCGGCAACGTTCAGGTGTGCACCGCGGCGATGACTTATGGCTTTAAGATCATCGACGAACTGACCTCCGGCCTGAGGAATTTCATGGCCGGCAAGGGCTATCGGCGAATCGACGATTTCCGCGGCCGCGCGATACCCAACGTCACGGACTGGCAGTTCCTCAATCTCAACTACGTCGCCAAGGCCGAGATCCACCAGGATCTGTGCATCAAGTGCGGGCGCTGCCATATCGTCTGCGAGGACACCTCGCATCAGGCGATTTTTCCTGTTGTCAATGGCGAGCGCAAATTCGTCGTCAACGACGCCGAATGCGTGGGCTGCAATCTGTGCGTGCTGGTCTGCCCCGTGGAGAACTGCATCACGCTCGTCCACAAGACCGAGGGCGTCGATCCGCGCACCGGCCTGAGCTACGCGCAAGCGCCGCGCAATTGGACGAAGCACCCGAACAATCCCGCGGTGAACGCGGCGGCGGAGTAGGCGGGACGATGCCGTAACGTCAGGCGCCGGACCGGGTCGGCGCACCGATCAACACTCGCGCCGCCTTACGGCCTCGCGAGCGATTGACTGCCGCCTCTCTCGATCGCTCGGATCAGTTTCTCGTTCCGTTTCTCGGAATAATAATTGTTGATCGCGAAAAACGCCCAGATGGTCGCCGGAAGCCAGCCGATGATCGTCAATTGCAGAATGAGACAGACGATCCCCGAGAGAATCATGCCCATGGTGAAGAAGGCGAGCCAGGGCAGGAATAGGGCGAGCACATAACGCATCGAAAGTCCCTTCGCGGAAGCAAGATCAAGGGCTTGTAAAAGCTGCCGGTTCGTCAGCTACCCAAGCTCGTCCGCAATCTCGGGATGTCGATCGAGGACTTTGAGCAATTGGCTCGTCGGTCCGCTCGGCTCGACAAGCCCGCGCTCGTATTTGTCGAAGGCGTTCGCGCCGACCTTCAGCAACGCGCCGGCCTGGCGTTGCGAAAGTTTCAGTTTGGCGCGGACCCGCCGGATTGTCGCCGGCGAGGGCACGCCCTCGAGCTTCTCTTTGATCGAACGCAAGGCCTCGTCGACGACGCTCATATCTTTGCCGACATGCACGCCTTCGCCCGCCCCCTTGGGATAGTAACCGGGCAGGTCCACCGTGACGCTCTCGCCCTTGTAGGTCACCACGAACGGACGCACGCCGCGCGCGAGCGTCTCGCCGGTTTCCGGCGCCGTCATCATCTCGGGCAGCATTTTGTCTTGCATCGCCATGGTCACCGCTCGGCAAATAAAATCACGCAAGATGACTCCGAATATAAATATCAATAGCCGTCATGGCGAGCAAAGCGAAGCCATCCAGGCTTAGGGATTGCGGCGGCGGCTTCGACTGGATTGCTTCGCTGCCGCTCGCAATGACGGCGCGGGTGATTGCACTGAGCTAGGACAGTGATTTGACCTACAGCGAACACTCCCGCTACTCCGCCGCCAGCCGTCGCTCCGGCGGCGCCCGCCAAACCTCCAACAGCCGCCGCCGCTCTTCTTCCGCCGCCGCCACGGCGCGCGCCTTCACATGGCCGAAGCCGCGGATTTTGTCCGGCAGCGCGGCCAGAGCGAGCGCGGTCTCGCGATTGTCCGGCGCCAGCCCCGCCGCCAACTCGCGGCACAACGCTTCGTATTCCCCGATCATCGCGCGCTCGGCGCGCCGCTCGGCCGAATAGCCGAAAACGTCGAAGGGCGTGCCGCGCAAGCCGCGCAGCGCCGCCAAGACACGGAACGCCTTCATCATCCAGGGCCCGAAGCTCATCTTCTTCGCTTCGCCGGTGACGCGGTCCTTGCGCGCCAGCAGCGGCGGCGCGAGATGGAAGGTCAATTTGAGATCGCCGTCGAACGCGCCTCGAAGCTGCTGCTCGAACGCGCCGTCGGCATAAAGCCGCGCGACTTCGTATTCGTCTTTGTAGGCCATCAGCTTGAAGAGATTGCGCGCCGCCGTCTGCGCCAAAACCTCGCCGCCCGGCGCGCGCTCGCGCTCGGCGCGCGCGATTTGCTCGACATTGGCGCGGTAGCGCTCGGCGTAACGACGATTCTGATAGGCGACGAGAAAATCGGCGCGCCGCGCCACGATCGCCGCGAGGCTTTGGTCCTCGGGCGCGCGCGCCGCGTTCGGCTTGACGAACGGCGCGAGGCAGGCGGGGTCGGCAAAGGCCGCGCGTCCCCAATCGAAGGCGGCCAGATTCATCGCGATCGCTTCGCCGTTGAGCGTGATCGCGCGGCGCAGGGCCTCCGCGCTAAGCGGCACGTAGCCGGCCTGGTAGGCGTAGCCGAGCAGGAACATGTTGGCGCCGATCGCAGCGCCGAACAGCGCCGCCGCCGCCGCGCTGGCGTCGACGAACCGCGCCTTGCCCTCGCACCGTGACTGGATGGACTGTTTCACCCGTTCGGCCGGCAGCGAGAAATCCGGCCTATGCGTGAAGTCGCCGGGAAAGACCTCGGCGCTGTTGACGACGACGCCGGTCTCGGCCCCGCCCATCGCGGCGAGCGCTTGCCTTGCGCCGGAGACCACGAGATCGCCGCCCAGGATCAGATCGGCCTCGCCCGCCGCGACGCGGATCGCGTGGATGTCCTCGGGGCGCCGTGCGAGCTTGACGTGGCTGAACACCGCGCCGCCCTTCTGAGCGAGCCCGGCCATGTCGATGGCGCCGCAGCCTTTGCCCTCGAGATGGGCGGCCATGGCGAGGATCGCGCCGACCGTCACCACGCCGGTTCCGCCGACGCCGGTGACGATGATCGCGTAAGGCCGCTCGCCGATCTTGCGCCGGATCGGCTCGGGAACTTCAGGCGCCGCGACCGCCTTGGCGAGCGCCGCCTTCGGCCGTGCGCCCTCGACCGTGACGAACGACGGACAGAAGCCGTCGACGCAGGAATAATCCTTGTTGCAGCTCGACTGGTCGATCTGGCGCTTGCGCCCGAATTCCGTCTCGAGCGGCTGCACCGAGACGCAATTGGACTTGACGCCGCAATCGCCGCAGCCCTCGCAAACGCGCGGGTTGATGAAGACGCGCTTGTCGGGGTCGGGATATTGGCCGCGCTTGCGCCGGCGACGCTTTTCGGCGGCGCAGGTCTGATCGTAGATGAGCACCGTCGCGCCGTCGACCGCGCTGAGCTCCTTTTCAACTTCGATGAGCTTGTCGCGCGGACGAATGGCGACGCCCGGCGGCCATTGCGTCTGCGGCGGGTACTTGCCGACGTCGTCGGCGACGACGACGACGCGCTTGGCGCCGTCGGCCGTGACCTGACGCGCGATCTGGGGAACGTTGAGCCCGCCTTCGTGGCGCTGGCCGCCGGTCATCGCCACGGCGTCGTTGAACAGGATTTTGTACGTGACGTTGACCTTGGCGTCGATCGCCCAGCGCAGCGCCAGCGCGCCGGAATGATTGTAGGTGCCGTCGCCGAGATTCTGGAAGACATGGCGCCGCTTGGAGAACCGCGATTCGCCGACCCAATTGGCGCCCTCGCCGCCCATCTGAGTGTAGCCCTCGGTGCTGCGGCCCATGTACTGCGCCATGAAATGGCAGCCGATGCCGGCGTAGGCGCGCGCGCCTTCGGGCACCAATGTCGAACGGTTGTGCGGGCAGCCCGAGCAGAAATAAGGCGTGCGCACGGCCGCCTCCTTGATGTCGGCGAGTTCGGCCTGGCTCTGGCGGAGCCGCGCCAACGCCGCTTCGAGATCGGGGTCGGGGCTGAATCTCAGCAACCGTTCGCCGATCGCGATCGCGATGTTCTGGGGATCGAGCGCTCCCTTGGCGGGAAACAGCCATTGCCCCGCTTCGTCGCGCTTGCCGACGACCACGGGCTGATGCGCGGCCCCGTACAGCTCCTCGCGAATCTGCGCCTCGATAAGCGTGCGCTTTTCCTCGACGACGACAATCAGCGACAGGCCGGCGGCGAATTCGCGCAGACCCGCCGGTTCGATCGGCCAGGCGCAGCCGAGCTTGTAGAGGCGCAGGCCGAGTTGGTCGCAACGCGCTTCGTCGATGCCGAGATCGTCGAGCGCTTGGCGCACATCGAGATAGGACTTGCCGATCGTCGCCACGCCGATCTTGGGATTCGCGCCGCCCGAGGCGACGATGCGGTTGAGCCGGTTGGCGGCGAGCCAGGCGACGACGGCGGCGCGTTTTTCCTCGTGCAGGCGCGCTTCCTGCGCCAGGACGCCGTCGTTCCTGCGGATGGCGAGGCCGCCCGGCGGCATCGGAAAATCGGTCGGCTCGACCGGGGCGACGCGGTCGAGCGAAGCGTCGACCACGGCGGTCGATTCGACGGTGTCCTTGATGCACTTCAGGCCGACCCAGACGCCGGCGTAACGGCTGAGCGCCCAGCCGAGCGCGCCATAATCGAGAACTTCTTGCACGCCGGCCGGCGACAGCACCGGCATCATCGCATCGAGGAAGGCGAATTCCGATTGATGCGCGGTGGTCGAGGATTCGGCGGTCGGATCGTCGCCCATCAGCGCCAGCACGCCGCCGTGGCGCGAAGTTCCCGCGAGGTTGGCGTGGCGGAAAACGTCGCCGCTGCGATCGACGCCCGGACCCTTGCCGTACCACAGCCCGAACACGCCGTCGAAGCGGCCTTCGCCGCGCAATTCGGCCTGCTGTGCGCCCCAGATCGCGGTCGCCGCCAGTTCTTCGTTGAGGCCGGGCTCGAAATGGATGTCGTTGGCGGCGAACAGGTCCGCCAATTGGCCGAATTGCTGATCGAGCCCGCCGACCGGCGAGCCGCGATAGCCCGATACGAAACCGCCGGTGTTCAGCCCGGCGCGCCGGTCCCGTTCTTTTTGCGCGAGAAGCAGGCGCGCGATCGCCTGCGCGCCGTTGAGCAAGACGCGCGACTTCGTCAGGTCGAAGCGGTCGGCCAGAGTGGCGCTCGAAAGCGAATCGAGCGCGGCGCTCGGTCTATCGTCCATGGCCGACCTCCCGATGATCGCAGACGAAGATTTCGACGCCGCGCGTCGCCTTGTCTCGGCCGGCGGGAACTTGATGGCTTCGCCGCAGAATTGCAAGCCGGGAGATCGGCTTCGCGCGCCGACGCCGATGCAATGTCGCCGGTCGCGGCCTGCGCGATCGGACGCTAGCCGCCCTCGACCTCGAATTCGATCGCGACATTGCCTCTCGTCGCGTGCGAATAGGGGCAGATGTTCTCGTGGGCCTCGCGAACGAATTGCTCGAGGTCGGCCTGCGGCAAGGCGGGGTCGACGATGCGCATTTTCACGGCGATGCCGAACCCGCCCGCCTCGCGCGGGCCGACGCCGACGGCGCAGGTCACGCTCGCTCCGCTGGCGCTCTTCTTATGGCTGCGCGCGACGAAATCGAGCGCGCCGCCGAAACAGGCGGCGTAGCCCGCCGCGAAGAGGTGCTCCGGCGTCGTCGTTCCCGGCTTGCCAGGGCCGCCCATTTCCTTGGCCACAGAGAGATCGACGCTGACGGACTTGTCCGTCGTTTCGGAATGGCCATTGCGGCCGCCGGTGCTGACAGCGGTCGCGGTGACCAGCGTTTTGACAGGCGAAATCATCGTTGGCTCTCCTCTTTCGAGCGCGCCGACCTGCGCTCGCTATGCTCGAGCGGCATCCGTCGGGCTGTCGGCCGCCGCTATTTGACGACGACGTTCGTGCCGACGTGGACGCGACTGTAGAGGTCGATCACGTCGAGGTCGCGCATGCGAATGCAGCCCGAGGAAACGGCCTGACCGATCTCGTCGGGCTCGTTGGTGCCGTGAATGCGATAGAGCGTGTCGCGATTGCCTTGATAGAGATAGAGCGCGCGCGCGCCCAGCGGATTGTCGTAAGCCCCGGCGAGCGGCCCGTGAGCGATATAGGCCCTGAACTCCGGCCAGCGCTGCATGATCGAGGCGGTCGGCATCCATTGCGGCCACTCGACCATGTGCCCGACGGTCGCGCGGCCGGCCCAGCCATAGGCTTCCGCGCCGGTCGCGACCTGGTATTGGATCGCCTGCTTGCCCGGCAGCACAAAATAGAGGTGCTTCGACCCAGTGTCGACGACGATCGTTCCCGGCGGCTCCCCGGTCGGGTCGGTGACGCGGTTGCGCACAATCGGGATCGACCATTCCTCGGGCGGGGCGAGCGCCAACATCGCCTTGTCGCGAGCGGTCAGATGCGTGTCGACGCCCATCTGCGTGTCGATGGGAGAGCAACCGCTCAAAAACGCGCCGGCCAAGAACGCCGCGCCGATCATGTAAATCTTGCCTATCATACCAGCGCCCACGCCCCCAGTTCGGAACTCGATTACCATAAAAAGGACTAGTTTACCGAATCTTTCCCTTACGGCGAATGTTTATGCGAACGAGGCCCGCTGCGCCACTGTTTCGCCGCCGGCCCGCCGCAAAGCCGGTCACTTCGTCGTTACGGGATGACCGTGACGCGAATGTTACGCTCAATCCCCGCCGCCGACGCGCGCTCGCGACGGCGCCCTCCGCCGGATAGGATCGCCCGATTCAGGAGCGTCTGCGTCGCAGCAGTGGGTTGATCGCGCGCTTGGCGAGTTCCTTCAACCGTTCTTTCGCATCAGCCGCGGCGAGCCCCAGCGCGAAGCCGCGCGCCGGGCCGGCGCGAAGCGCGAGCGCGAGATCGGCGAGATCGAGCCGCGCGCGCCACAGCCGGTCGATCATGGGATGGCCCGAAATCGCGCAGGAATCGATCAGCGCCAGGCCCGGCTCGCGCTCCAGCCGGCGCGACAGATCGAGCGTCAGCTGCAATCCCGGCGAATAATCGGCGAAACGCTCGTCATAAGCGGTCTTCCAATAGAAGGCGCGGGCGCCTGAGCGCAGCACGAGGCCGATGGCGATCGGTTCGCCGTCGAGGGCGAGGCTGTGGATGCGAAGCTGGCCGCGCGCCGCGAATCGCGCGAGCATTTCGCGCGTGAACGCCGCGCGGGCGGCGTCCGCGCCGAGCGCGGAGCCTCGCGCGCCTTTCCATCCCCTTTCCTCGAGCGCCAGAAACGCCTCGACGCCGCCCGCGCCCTCGACGGCCGTCGATTCCACGCGGCCGCGCTCCTCCAGGCGCCGACGCTGGCGCGCCCATTCCTTGCGGCGCTTCTTGTCGAGGCCGGCTTCGAAGCGGGACGCCGGGCCGGCCGGCAACGCGGCGCGCCGGCGCGGATTGATCGTCTCCAGGCGCAGCGATTCGCGCGCGGCCAAGGCCTCGACGGCCTGAGCGATCGCTCCATTCGTCTCCAGGGACGGCAGCAGGAGTCCTTGCACGCCGCGCCGCTCGCGCCCGAGCCAGGCGAGGATCGCGCTCAGCGCTCGCCCGGCGGCGTCGCGATCGAGGGCGATCGCGGCCAGTCCGGCCTGTTCGCTGCGCCAGACGCGCGCCAAGCCGAGCGGCAGGCGCGGAATTTCGAGCGCGGCCATGCCGATCAACGTTCCCCGCGCGGCGTCGCTCCAGACCAGCAGCGTCGCGACGCGGCCCGCGGGAGCGAGGCGCAAGAGCGCGGGAATGACGAAGGCGCTTTCGGCGAAGACGTTGGGCTCGGCGGCGCGGGCGCTAAGATCCAGCCACGCCGCCTCGCAGCGCGCGAGGTCATGCGGGTCGGGCGTCTCGACAAAGACCGAATCCCCGGCCTTCGGCTCCGTCACAATTTGATCGCTCCGGCCTCGACGCCCGCGACAAACTCGGCGCCGACGCGGGAATAGACGCCTTGGCCGCGATCGTCAAAAAAGATCGGATCGTCGGCGCGCGCGGGATCGAAGCCTTGCGCGACCAGCTCGCTCTTTTTCGGCTTGAACGTGCCGGTGAGATCGAGCTTCGGGCGAAAGCGCAGGAAGACCGGGCGCGCGTAAGCGGGCAGTCGCTCGGCGATCAGGGCGCGCAACCCGGCCAGATCGAAAGTCGCGATATTGTCGATGACGAGCGCCGCCATGCCGGCGCGCCCCTCGTGCGCGGGAACCGCGACGCCATAGACGATCGCTTCCAGCACGCCGGGAAAGAGCGCGATCGTCTCGGCGACTTCCGTCGTCGAGACGTTTTCGCCCTTCCAGCGAAACGTGTCGCCGATGCGGTCGATGAAATAATAATAGCCGCGCGCGTCGCGCTTGAGCAGGTCGCCGGTGCGGAACCACGAATCGCCGGGCCGGAAAACGTCGTGCAGGATTTTCGCTCTCGTGGCGGCCGCGTCGGCGTAGCCGTCGAAACGCGCGGCGGGCTTCTTGGGATCTTCGAGGATTTCGCCGAGCAATTCACCCGGCTCGTCGACGCCGCATTCGATGCAGTGGCCCCGCGCGTCGCGCCTCTCGACGCCCTCGTCGACGTCGAAGGCGACGGTCTTGATCGGGAAGCGCGTGGCGGCCCATCCCGGCAGGCGCCCGACCGCGCCCGGATGCGAGTCGAAATTGAACAGAAAAACGTTGCCCTCGGTCGCGCCGTAGAATTCGAGCACGTCGCGAATGCCGAATCGCTCCCGAAACGCCGGAAAAATATCCGGCCGCAAGCCATTGCCGACGCACAGACGGATTCGGTGGGCGCGATCCTTGACGCCCGGCGGCGCGTTGAGGAGATAGCGGCACAATTCGCCGACATAGATGAACAAGGTGCAGTCGTGCCGAATCGCGTCGCTCCAGAATTCGCTCGCGGAAAAGCGCTCGCGGATATAGCACGAGCCGCCGGCTGAAAGAGCGATTCCGATCGCGAGGACGCCGCCGTTGGTATGGTACATCGGCAGGCAATTGTATATGCGGTCCTCGGCGCGCGCGTTCGCCGCCGCGGCCCAAGCGAGCATGCCGCGCAGCACGCGCGAATGGGTCACGCGCGCCGCCTTGGGCAGTCCGGTCGTGCCCGACGTGAAGATGAACAGCGCGCTGTCGTCGATCGTCAGCCCGGGACGCTCTTGCGCGCCGAGGGCGGCCTCGCCGAACGTCTCGACCTCTTCGTCGATGCGCGGTTCCCCGCCTCCCGTCTCGCCATGGGCGAAAATCGCGAGGTCAGGGCTCAGCTGCTCGCGCGCGCTCGCGAACTGGGTCGCCAGCGAAGCGTCGACGATCGCCGCCTTGGCGCCGACGACGGCGATGCAGTGGGCGAGCGAGGGGCCGGTCAGATTGGTGTTGATCAGCGCCGTCGCCACGCCGACGCGCGCGAAGCCCATCCAGATCGCGACATATTCCGGCCGGTTGGGCATCATCAGACAGACCGCGTCGCCCTTGCCGAGCCCCTGCGCGCGCGCCCAGCGGGCGTAGCGGTTGGCTCGCGCGTCGAGCGCGCGATAGGTGAAGGATTCGCGTTCGCCGATGAGGGCCAGCCTCTCGGCATAGTCTGTGGCCCAGCGTGCGAGATAGTCGCCGACTGTCAGCGTCGGCGTTTCGGCGACCCGCTTGGTGCGCGAGAGGGTGCGCAAGAGGCCTGTCGCATAGGCGATTTCGCTCTTCAATCGAGTCAGCATGCCGGCGCTTACTCCCCGGTGGCGAGCGTGATTGCGATGGTTCATCTATGAACGAGATTGCCGAAATGACAAGCCGCGCTTCGAATCTTTTGCCTCGCCTGCGCAGCACCCTAGCCTAGCAGTCCGCCGGGCCGCGGGGCCAGCGGGTTTTCCGACAGCGCCGCCAGGTCCGGCGCGTCGATTTGCGGGCGGCCCGAGAGGGCTTCGCCAAGGCGCGCGATCGACTTCGCGTCGACGCCGTCGACGATGACGACGATGCGCGTTCCGCGTTCGCCGCGCGGCCAAGCCGCGAGACGGCGCGGCGCGTGAAAAATATGTTGCGCGCCGTGAATCAGCAGGGGCTGGTCGGGATGTTCGGCGATCGCCGCCAATCCCTTCACCCGCAGCAGCCGCGGCCCGAGCATCGTCCGCAACGCTTCGAGGAAGCGCGCCAGCGCGGGCGCGCCGAGCGGAGCGGATTCCGCGAAGGCGTAGGCGCGGATCGAGCTCGCGTGGACGCTTGCGTCCGCGCCGCCCGCGCGAGGGGAAAAGTCGAGCGGCTCGGAGAGGAAATCCTCGAGGCCGAATTCGCCGGCCGCGGCGTCGAGGATCGGCGCGAAGGGGTTGATGTCCGCAATCGTCGCGCGCAGCCGCGCGAGGCGCGCGGCGCGGTCCGGCGTCTCGACGAGATCGCTCTTCGTCAGCGCGATCCGGTCGGCCAGAGCGACCTGGCGCCGCGCTTCGCCATGCGCTTCGAGCGTCGCTTGGCCGTTGACGGCGTCGACGAGCGTCGTCACGCCCGCGAGGATCGTCCGCCGCGCCAGGATCGGGTCGGCCATCAACGCGTGCAGAATCGGCGCCGGGTCGGAGAGGCCGCTCGTCTCCAGCACGATCCGGGAGAAGGGCGCGAGCGCGCCCGAGTCGCGCCGGGCCAGCAGGTCGCGCAGGCAGTCGATGAGATCGCCGCGCAACGAGCAGCACAGACAGCCCGACGGCATGAGGACGACGTCGCCCTCGATCGCCTCGAACAGCAGATGGTCGAGCCCGACTTCTCCCCATTCGTTGACGATGACGAGCGCGTCGGCGAGTTCGCGCGCGCCCAGCAGGCGGTTGATCAGCGTGGTCTTGCCGGCGCCGAGAAAGCCGGTCACGACATGGAGCGGAATCGCCTCGGCGTCGGTCACGGGCCGGCCGGCGCCGTCTCGGCCCGACCGAAGGCCCTGGCGACGGGCTGCCTCGCGCTCGGCGTTTCTTGCACGATCATGTTGGCGGCGAAACTAGAACGCGGCGCCGTCGCTGCGCAAGTCTGGCTCGGGTTCTCCAGGCTTGCTTGACGCTCCGATACCCGCCTGCTAATCATGCGGGGCCTCTTGCGAGCTGGAAATATGATATATATCAATGAATTGCATGAATTCACGGGAAGCCGCGCGGCGTGGGCGAGCGGCGCGCGATGACCATCCGCTGCCATAAGGGCGACCTTCCCGACGGTCTCGATCTCGGCCGCGCCGTCGCCATCGACACCGAGACGCTGGGCCTCGAGGTCGGCCGCGACCGGCTCTGCGTCGTGCAGCTTTCTCGCGGCGACGGAACCGCGGACATCGTCCAGATTGCGATGGGACAGACGCGCGCGCCCAATCTCGAAAGGATGCTCGCCGACGCAAACGTCCTCAAGCTCTTTCACTTCGGGCGCTTCGACATGGGCGTGCTGCGCCATGCCTTCGGCGTGATGCCGGCGCCGGTCTATTGCACCAAGATCGCCTCGAAGATCGCGCGCACTTACAGCGATCGGCACGGCCTGAAGGATCTGACGCGCGAGCTCATCGGCGTCGAGATATCCAAGCAGCAGCAGTCCTCGGACTGGGGCGCCGAGGCGTTGAGCGAGGCGCAGCTCGCCTACGCCGCTTCGGACGTGCTCTATCTGCATGCGCTGCGCGACAAGCTCGACGCGATGCTCGCGCGCGAGGGCCGCGACGGGCTGGCGCGCGCCGCCTTCGGCTATTTGCCCGAACGCGTTCGGCTCGATCTGGCGGGCTTCGCCGAGATGGATATTTTCGCGCACGCTTCGCCCTAAGTCGCCGGCGGCACCGGGCGCGGGCGGCCGTTCTCGTCGACCGCGACGAAGGTGAAATAAGCGTCGGTCACCTTTTCCCGCACATGCGACGAGAAGCGGCGCGCCCAGGCCTCGATGTGAAGCTTCATCGAGGTGCGCCCGACGCGATCGACGCTGGTATAGACGCACAGCACGTCGCCGACCTTGACCGGGCGGATGAAGGTCATCGCCTCGACGGCGATCGTCACCACCCGCCCCTGGGCGCGTTCGACCGCGGCGATGCCGCCCGCCTGATCCATCTGGCTGAGCACCCAGCCGCCGAAGATGTCGCCGTTGGCGTTGGTGTCGGCGGGCATGGCGATCAGGCGAACGGTGAGTTCGCCGTGCGGCTGCTCGAGGGAGGCGTCGTCGGCTGACATGGGGGCGCCGGGTCCTTATGGGAGGCGCGGACGAATGTGAATGGGATGGCGGCTGGACGCAAGCGCTCTAGCGTCGCGTCGGCCTCGCGATCAGCCGGCCGCCGACGACGCGCGCGATCCCTACGAGATCGGGCAGGATCGCGAGATCGGCGAACCCGGCCTCGGCGGCCAGGCCCTTCACCGCTTCGGCCTGGCCGGCGCCGACTTCGACGAAGAACCAGCCGCGAGAGGGCGCGACGAGCCGCGCGATTTGCGGGACGACGGCGCGATAGGCCTCCAACCCGTCGGCGCCGCCGTCGAGCGCGAGGCGCGGATCGTGGTCGCGCACCTCGCGGGCGAGGCCGGCGATTTCGCCGCTGCGGACATAGGGCGGATTGGAGACGACGAGGTCGAACAGGCCGTCGAGCCCGACGCCCCAGTCGCCGACCCGGACTTCGGCCCTCTCGCCCAAACCCAGTCGATCGAGATTGCCGCGCGCGACCGCCGCGGCGCTCTGCGAGATGTCGACGCCGAGCCCGCGCGAGGCGGGAAACTCGCTCAGCAGCGCCGCGAGCAGCGCGCCCGAACCGACGCCGAGCTCGAGCACGCGCAGCGCCTGGCCGCGCCGCTCGGCGAAAGCCGCGAGCGCCGCCGCGACGATCGTTTCGGTTTCGGGGCGCGGGTCGAGCACGTCGGGCGAAATCGCCAGCGAAAGACTCCAGAACTCGCGCCGGCCGAGGATGCGCGAAAGCGGTTCGCCCGCCGCCCGGCGCGCGGCGAATTCGCTCACGCGTCGCGCCGCCGCGCCCAGCGGCGCCTCGGGCGCGCCGATGAGGTCGCTCGCCTTGAGCCCGCCGGCGGCGCACAGCAGCAGCCCCGCTTCGCGCGCCGGCTCCTCGACGATGTCCCGCATGGCGCGCGTCAGGGCTGCAAGCGCCGCGGCGCGGCTCGTCCCCTCGTGAAACGGCGTCAGGCGAGCTGACCGTGGCAATGCTTGAACTTCTTGCCCGAGCCGCAGGGACACGGCTCGTTGCGGCCGATCTTGCCCCAGGTCGCGGGGTTGCCGGGATCGCGCTCGGCGATTCCGCTCAGCGCCGGCGCCGCCGTCGCCGCGACGGCGAGGGAGGAAAAGGGGCCGTCGTCGACCGGTTCGGCGATTTCGCCGAACGGCGACTCGTTCTCGCCGGTGCGCGGATCGAGGTGCTGGAACTGCATCGGCGGGGGCGCCGGCTCGGGCGCCTGGAAGCGCACTTCGATGCGCATCATCTGCGCGATCACCGCCTCGTGCCATTGCGCGATCAGGATGCGGAAGAGATCGAACGCCTCGGACTTGTATTCGTTGAGCGGATCGCGCTGGGCCATGCCGCGCCAACCGATGACCTGGCGCAGGTGGTCGAGCGTGACCAGATGCTCGCGCCAGAGATGGTCGAGGGATTGCAGGATGACCTGCTTTTCGACATAGCGCATCGCCTCGGGCGTGTTGCGCTCGACGCGCTCGGCATAGGCCTGCTCGGCGGCCTTGTGCAGGCGCTCGGCCATTTCCTCGTCGGCGATGCCCTCTTCCTTGGCCCAGGCGTCGATGGGCACATCGAGATTGAGCTTGCCCGCGACCTCCTCCTTCAGGCCGGCCACGTCCCAGGCCTCGGGATAGGCGTCGGGGGGAATGTGCTTGGCGACGAGATCGTCGATGACGCCCGCGCGCATTTCGGCGATCGTCGGCTCGAGCGAGTCCTGCGCCATCATCTTGCGCCGGTCCTCGAAGATCACCTTGCGCTGGTCGTTCATCACGTTGTCGAACTTGAGAATGTTCTTGCGAATGTCGAAGTTGCGCGCTTCGACCTTCTGCTGAGCCTTCTCCAACGCCTTGTTGATCCAGGGATGGACGATCGCCTCGTCTTCCTTGAGCCCGAGCCGCTTGAGCATCGCGTCCATGCGATCGGAGCCGAAAATGCGCATGAGGTCGTCTTGCAGCGACAGGAAGAACTTGGAGCGGCCGGGATCGCCCTGGCGCCCCGAGCGGCCGCGCAGCTGATTGTCGATGCGTCGGCTCTCGTGACGCTCGGTGCCGACGATATAGAGCCCGCCGGCCTCGATCGCCTTCTGCTTGAAGACGGCGACCTCGGCGCGGATGGCGGCTTCCCTGGCGTCGCGCTCTTCTTGCGTGGCCGCCGGGTCCAGCTCCTGCTTGACCCGCATCTCGACGTTGCCGCCGAGCTGAATGTCGGTGCCGCGGCCGGCCATGTTGGTGGCGATGGTGATGGCGCCGGGGACGCCGGCTTCCGCGACGATGAACGCCTCCTGCTCGTGGTGGCGCGCGTTGAGGATGGCGAAATTCTTCGACGGTTTGCCGGCGCGCGCGGCGGCGTAGAGCGCGGTCATCGCGTTCGGCTGCGTGAAGTCGATCTTCTTGTAGCCGCGGCGCTCGAGAGTGTCGCCCAATTGCTCCGACTTCTCGATCGATGTCGTGCCGACCAGCATCGGCTGCATCTTGGCGTTCGCTTCCTCGATCTCGCGCACGACCGCGCGCAGCTTCTCTTCGCCGGTGCGATAGACCTCGTCGTCCTCGTCGGTGCGGCTGACCGGCCGATGGGTCGGGATTTCGACGACGATCAGTTTGTAAATCTCGGCGAATTCGTCGGCCTCGGTCGCCGCGGTGCCGGTCATGCCCGCCAGCTTCTTGTAGAGCCGGAAATAGTTCTGGAACGTGATCGAGGCGAGCGTGACGTTCTCCGGCTGAACCGAGACGCCTTCCTTGGCCTCGAGCGCCTGATGCAGGCCTTCCGAATAGCGCCGGCCCGGCATCATGCGGCCGGTGAATTCGTCGACGATGACGACCTCGTCGTTGCGCACGATGTAGTCCTTGTCGCGCTGGAACAGCTTGTGCGCGCGCAAGGCCTGGTTGACATGGTGGACGAGGGTCGCGTTGGCCGCTTCGTAAAGCGATCCGTCCTTCATCAGCCCGCCCGCGCGCAGCAGCGCTTCGACGTGCTCGTTGCCGGCTTCCGTCAAACTGACGGCGCGCTGCTTCTCGTCGATGTCGAAATCCTCGCGCTTCAATTGCGGGATGAAGGCGTTGACGCCGACATAGAGGCCGGAGCGATCCTCGGAGGGACCGGAGATGATCAGCGGCGTGCGCGCCTCGTCGACGAGAATCGAATCGACTTCGTCGACGATGGCGAAGTTGTGCCCGCGCTGCACCATCTGCGCCATGTCGTACTTCATGTTGTCGCGCAGATAGTCGAACCCGAATTCGTTGTTCGTGCCGTAGGTTATGTCGGCGGCATAGGCCTGCCGGCGCTCCTCGTCGTCGAGGCCGTGCACGATCACGCCGACGCTCATGCCGAGGAACGTGTAGATTTGGCCCATCCATTCGGAGTCGCGGCGGGCGAGATAGTCGTTGACGGTGACGACGTGCACGCCCTGGCCGGCGAGCGCGTTGAGATAGGTGGCGAGCGTCGCGACCAGCGTCTTGCCTTCGCCGGTGCGCATTTCGGCGATCGCGCCCTCGTGCAGCACCATCCCGCCGATGAGCTGGACATCGAAGTGACGCTGCTTGAGCGTGCGTTTGGCCGCCTCGCGCACCGCCGCGAACGCCGGAGCGGCGAGATCCTCGAGGCTCGCGCCGGCGGCGAGCGCGGCGCGGAATTCCTCCGTCCTGGCCCGCAATTGTTCGTCGCTCAGCGCCGCGAATTCCGGCTCCAGGGCGTTGACGGCGGCGATTTTCGGCCGATAGCCCTTCAGTCGCCGATCATTCGCGGAGCCGAACACCTTCTTCAAATAAGAGCCGAGCATTTCCGACCTTTCCGACCCCGCAACGACTTCGCCGATCCCATTGACCGCAGCGCCCTAGCGGCGCCTTGCGAGGCCGCGCTGGCTGGACATTCCCAGCGCATCCGCGCTCGGGCGCCGAACTCCCTGGGGAAAGCCGCCCGGCATATCAGGCGATGACGACGACAAAAGCGCGAAAAAATGACGGCGATTGCGTCCTTTTTCGCGCCGCGGGATAGATCGCGGGCTGAGATAGGCGCCGCCGCCGGCCTTGTCAATGACGAGGCTCGCGCGGCGCGCGGCGCCCGAACCCGAGAACTCCGAATCGGGAACATTGAAATTCCGGAATTTCATGCGTAGACTTTTGTCTAGTGTTCGGTGGCCTGTTGGGCTGATGGCGCCCAGGCTCATTCCGCCGGGAGCGTCGCATGACTCAGTTCTTCGCGTTTTTCCTGACCAAATTGATCCGCCATGGCCATCTCGAGGTCGAAACCTACGACGGCGTGGTGCGGGTTTTCGGCGACCGGACCGGGCCGAGACTCGCCATCAGGATCGCCGACCGCGCCGCCGAGCGCGAGTTGACGCTCGATCCCGAGCTGGCGCTCGGGGAACTCTATATGGACGGCCGCCTCGAACTGACGCACGGCGACCTCTATGACTTTCTCGCGCTCGGCGCGAGCAACCTCAGCGGCTACGCCGGGCTGAGCTGGATCGCGCTGTTGAACGAGGCGCGCATCGCGCTGCGCCGCTTCCATCAACGCAACGATCGCAAGCGCGCCCGGCGCAACATCGCCCGGCACTATGATCTCGACCAACGGCTGTACCGTCTTTTCCTCGACGCGGATTGGCAATATTCCTGCGCCTATTTCGAGCGCGAGGGCCAGACGCTGGAAGAGGCGCAACTGGCCAAGAAGCGCCATCTGGCCGCCAAGCTTCTCCTTGACGAGCGGCATTCCGTCCTCGACATCGGCTGCGGCTTCGGCGGCACGGCGCTCTATCTCGCGCAAATCGCCGGCGCGCGCGCCACCGGCGTGACCTTGTCGCAAGAGCAACTCGCGGTCGCCTCCAAGCGCGCGGCGGAATCCGGTCTCGCCGAGCGCGCCGCCTTTCGCCTGCAGGACTACCGGGACGTCGAGGAGCAATTCGATCGCATCGTCTCCGTCGGCATGTTCGAGCACGTCGGCATCGCCGGCTTCGACGAATATTTCACCCACGTCCGCCGCCTGCTCAAGGACGACGGCGTCATGGTGCTGCACGCGATCGGCCGCAGCGACGGGCCGGGCGCGACCAATCCCTGGATTCAAAAATACATTTTCCCGGGCGGCTATATCCCGAGCCTGTCCGAGGTGATGGCCGCGATCGAGCGATGCGGGCTTTACGTCACGGATACGGAAATTCTGCGACTGCATTACGCCGACACGCTGAAGGTCTGGCGCGAGCGCTTTGTCGCGCATCGCGAGGAGGCCAAGGCCCTCTACGACGAGCGCTTCTGCCGGATGTGGGAATTCTATCTCGCGGGTTCGGAAGTCTCGTTCCGGGTTTACGGGCACATGGTGTTTCAGATCCAGCTCGCCAAACGGCAGGACGTCGTGCCGCGCACCCGCGATTATGTCGGCGAGCGGGAGGCCCAATTGCGCAAGCGCGAGGGCTTGCAGTCCGCGCTTTGGCGCGCGGCGAGCTGAGGAGCGGCGCGACGCGGGGTGAAGGGCCGGGTCGCTAGCCGCGACGATGCTTATCCTCGCCCAGGCCCCTCATCCTAACCTTCTCCCCGCGCGCGGGGAGAAGGAACAGCCGACCGCCGCATGGCCCCGCGCGATCGCCGCGCTCCCCTAAAACAGCGAGAGCTGCCGCGGCTCGGCGCCGCCGAGGACCGGCGCGCGAAACAGATCGTTCCTGAGTTCGAGCGGCGTCTCGCGATAGCCTAGCCGCTTGGCCGCGATCTCGAACCGGCGTCCGATCATCCAGGCGTAGGGGCCGGAGCCCGCCATGCGGCGGCCCCATTGCGAATCGTAGTCCTTGCCGCCGTGCATCGATTGCGTGAGGCTGAGCGTATGCTTCAGCTTGTCCGGGAAGTTCACGGCGAGCCATTCGCGGAAAATCTCGCGCAATTCCAGCGGCAGGCGCAGCGTGACGTAGCCCGCCTCGCGCGCGCCCGCCTGATAGGCTCGGGCCAGGATCGCCTCGACTTCGGAATCGTTGACCGCGGGAATGATCGGCGCCGCCATCACGCCGACGGGAACCCCCGCCGCGGCGAGCCGCTCGATCGCCTCGAGACGGCGGGCGGGCGTCGGCGCGCGCGGCTCCATCCGGCGCGCCACGTTCCGATCGAGCGTCGTCACGGAGACGAACACCTTGACGAGGCCCTCGGCGGCCATCGGCGCGAGGAGATCGAGGTCGCGCAGGACGAGATTGGACTTGGTGACGATGCCGACGGGATGGCGCGCGCGGGCCAGCACTTCGAGAACGGAGCGGGTGACGCGATACTGCCGCTCGATCGGCTGATAGGCGTCGGTGTTGGCGCCGAGCGCGATGACGCGCGGGCGATATTTGGGCGCCGCGAGTTCGCGCTCGAGCAGCGCCGCGGCGCCGTCCTTGACGAACAGCTTGCTCTCGAAATCGAGACCGGCGGAAAGCCCGAGATAGGCGTGGCTCGGCCGCGCGAAGCAATAGAAGCAGCCGTGCTCGCAGCCGCGATAGGGATTGATCGAGCGGTCGAACGAAATATCGGGGGATTCGTTGCGCGTGATGATGGTGCGCGGCCGCTCCAGGGTGATTTCCGTCTCGAGGGGCGCCGGCGCCTCGTCGCGCTCCCAACCGTCGTCGATATCCTCGCGCCGGACGATCTCGAACCGCCCGGAGGCGTTCGACGCCGCGCCGCGTCCGCGCCGGCGCTCCGAGGCGACGAGCCGGTCGGCGAAGGCGGCGCCGAGCTGGCGCGCGACGACGACGCGTTGAGAATCATCGGCGAGTTTCGATTGCTGGGCGCGCATGGTCAACGTCCGGAACAAATCATGAACATGCGTTTAATCCCGCGGCGCGGCGGCGTCAAGGGCGAAGAGGCGGGCAAAGACATGGGACGGCGCCGAAGCGGCGATTCGTGAAGCGGCAAGCGTGACTTGACCGCCATCAATGCGGCGCTTCGCATATTCGATCTGAATGGCCAGGCGCAAGAATTCTCGGGCGAGATCGTCGCGGCGTTCGTGAGCAAGCCGGGGTCAGGGAACGCCCGCCAAACGCGCCGGGAAGCGCGAGGCCGCGCGGCCGTCGCGAAAAGCCGCAAAATCGGGGGCCGCTTCACGCGGCGCGCAGCGACGACACAAGCGCGCTGCTGTCCAATTTGGGAGAGCGATCCATGGACAAGACTCCAACCGAATCCCCGGTCTGGCTGATCACCGGCTGCTCGAGCGGCTTCGGCCGCGAGTTCGCCCGCGCGGCGCTCGGGCACGGCTTTCGCGTCGTGGCGACCGCGCGCGATCCGCAGCAGGTCGCCGATGTCGTCGCCGGGCGCGAAGGCAAGGCGATTTCGCTCGCGCTCGACGTGACCGACGCCGACCAGGTCAAGCGCGCCGTCGCAGAGACCGAGCGCGCGTTCGGCCGCATCGACGTGCTCGTCAACAACGCCGGCTACGGCTACATGGCCGCGGTGGAGGAAGGCGAGGACAAGGGCGTCCGCGCCCAGTTCGAGACCAACTTCTTCGGCCTCGCCGCGATGATCCGCGCGGTCCTGCCGGGCATGAGGGCGCGCCGCCACGGCGTGATCGTCAACATCGCCTCGGTCGGCGGCCTTCGCGGGTCGGCCGGCGGAGGCTATTACGCCGCCAGCAAATTCGCGGTCGAGGGCCTTTCGGAGGCGCTCGCCCAGGAGGTCGAGCCGCTCGGCATCCGCGTGCTGCTGGTCGAGCCGGGTCCGTTCCGTACCGACTGGGGCGGCCGCTCCCTCAAGCAATCGCCCAACGTCATTGCCGATTACGCGGAAACCGCGGGCAAGCGGCGCCGGGAGATCCCGGGATACAGCGGGACGCAGCCGGGCGATCCCGCGCGCGCCGCCGAGGCGGTCATCAAGGCGCTGCAGGCGGCCACGCCGCCGCATCATCTGGTGCTCGGCCGCCAGGGCCTCGAGATCGCGCGGAACCAGCTCACCGCGATGCTGCAGGAGTTCGAGCTGTGGAAGGAGACGAGCCTGAGCGCGGACTATGCCGCCGCCGGCGGGACGTAGGGCGCCGCTGAGAGCCGCCGCCGTCGTTGCTTCGTCGCCTCGTCCGGTTAAACTCGAGTCTTGCAGCAAGGGAGACGCGAACATGGCGATGGGGCGGCGCAGGTTGGGGCGAACCGGGCCGGAGGTCGGCGAAATCGGGCTCGGCTGCATGGGCATGTCGGATTTCTATGGGCCGGCGGAGCGCGGCGAGAGCCTGGCGACGATCGCGGCGGCGCTCGAGGCGGGCGCGAACCTGATCGACACCGGCGACTTCTACGGCTCCGGCCACAACGAGCTGCTGATCGCCGAGGCGCTGAAGGGCCGGCGGCGCGAGGATTTCGTCCTCAGCGTCAAGTTCGGCGCGCTGCGCGATCCCGGCGGCGGCTGGACCGGCTACGACGCCCGGCCGCAGGCGGTCAAGAATTTCCTCGCTTATTCGCTCAAGCGCCTCGGCACGGACTACATCGACATCTACCGGCCCGCGCGGCTCGATCCCGACGTGCCGATCGAGGACACGGTCGGGGCGATCGCGGAGCTGATCAAGGCGGGTTACGTGCGCCATGTCGGCCTTTCCGAGGTCGGCGCGAACACGATCCGCCGCGCCGCCGCCGTCTGCCCGATCGCCGATCTGCAGATCGAATATTCGCTGATCGCGCGGATGATCGAGGCGGAAATCCTGCCCACCTGCCGCGAGCTGGGAGTCGGGATCACCGCCTATGCCGTGCTCGGGCGCGGGCTCATTTCCGGCCATTGGTCGAAGGCGCGCGAAAAGACGGCCGACTGGCGCGGCGCCGCCCCGCGCTTCGCCGGCGAAAACCTCGATCACAACCTCGCGCTGGTCGAAGCGCTGCGCGCCATCGCGCAGGCGCGCGCAACGAGCGTCGCGGCGATCGCCGTCGCGTGGGCTCTGGCGCAGGGCGCCGACATTCTGCCTCTGGTGGGCGCGCGTCGGCGCGCCCAATGGGCGGAGTCGTCGGCCGCCGCCGCGCTGAAGCTTTCCGCGGCCGACCTCGGCGCGATCGAAGCGGCGATTCCCAAGGGCGCGGCGAAGGGCGAGCGCTATCCAGCGATGGCGATGGCGCACCTCGACAGCGAAAGGCGGGGTTAGAGCGCGTTGTGATTGGATCGACGCATGCCGTCATGTGGCGCCGCGTCCCTTCTCCCCGCTTGCGGGGAGAAGGTTAGGATGAGGGGCCCGGCGATGAGCCGCAACGTCGCGGCCAATGACCCGGCCCGTGCCGTCTCCCCGCGCGGGGGGAGAGGGGGCGGACACATTTAAAAACAGCGCGCTCTAGCGCTCCCGCGAAGCGGTCGCGCCGCGTTCAGGCGGCCTCGGCCACCTGTCGATTGATCTTGCCGACGAGTTCGGCGAGGCCGGCGCGGGGCATCGCCGGGCTGAACAAAAAGCCCTGGGCCTGCGTGCAACCCTGCAGTCTGAGAAAATCGAGTTGCTGCTGCGTTTCGACGCCTTCGGCGGTCGTGGCGATCCCTAAGCTCTTGGCGAGGCCGGAAATCGCCGAGATGATCGCGGTGCAATCCACGCGATCGGAGAGATCTTTCACGAACGAGCGGTCGATCTTGATCTTGTCGAAGGGGAAGCCGCGCAAATAGCTCAGGCTCGAATATCCCGTGCCGAAGTCGTCCAAGGCGATTCGGATGCCGAAGTCGCGAAGCTTGTGCAGCGTCGCGAGCGTCGTTTCGGTCTCGGCGAGAAGCACGGTCTCGGTGATCTCGAGTTCGAGCCGCTCGGGGGCGAGGCCCGAGTGAGCGAGCGCGCCGATCACGGTGTTGACGAGATTGAGCGCGCGAAACTGGATCGCCGACAAATTGACCGCGACCGTCATCCCGTCCCGCCACGTCGCGGCTTCGGCGCAGGCGGTTCTGAGCACCCATTCGCCGATCGGAACGATCAGGCCGGTCGCTTCGGCGATCGGAATGAAGTCGCTGGGCGGGATCATGCCTTTGGTGGGATGACGCCAGCGCAGAAGCGCCTCGAAGCCGCTGACGCGATTGCCGGAAATCTCGACGAGCGGCTGATAGTGAAGGTCGAGTTGGCCCGCCGCCAGCGCCGTCCTGAGGTCGGCCTCGATGGCGCGCCGCTCCTGGGCCTTCAGATCCATGTCTTTCTGGAAAAACCGATGCCGGCTGCGGCCGTCGGACTTGGCCTGATAGAGCGCCATGTCGGCGTTCTTGAGGAGATCGTCGGCCGACTCGCCGTCGTCGGGAAACAGGGCGATGCCCATGCTCGCGCCGATCGTGACGTCCAAGCCTTCGATATTGTAGGTGCGGGAAAGCCGATCGATCAATTCGGACGCGACGTCGCCGATCTGCGAGGGCGAGGCGGCGTGATTGAGGATGACGGCGAATTCGTCGCCGCCGAGCCGCGCCGCCAGGTCGCCGTCGCTCAGCGCGTCCTGCAACCGCTGCGCGACCATTCGCAGCAAGCGATCGCCCGTGGGATGGCCGAAGGTGTCGTTGACGTCCTTGAACAGATCCAGGTCGAGAAAGCAGACGGCGAGTCTTTCCTTCTTGCGCCGGCGCAGGTCGATCGTCGCGGCGAGCTGATCGCGGAAATAGGCGCGATTGCGCAGCCCGGTGAGCGCGTCGTGATGAGCGAGATAGGCGACCTCGGCCTCGGCCCGTTTGCGCTCGGTGATGTCGACGATCGCCACCAGTTGGCCGTCGTGCGCGTGGTAAGCGACCTTCCGGCCGAAAGTGAGGACCTCGATTTCCCCGCCGTCGGAGCGAATATGTCGCCAGCTTCGATCGGGTTGGTTGACGTCGCCGGCCTCGAAGGGCGCGCGTCGTTGGATGTCCCGCTCGTCCGCGTGGCAGATTTCGTCCGCCGTCATTTCGAGGAAGCGATCGCGAGAATAGCCGTAATGCGCGATCGCCGCGTCGTTCACCGCCAGGAAGCGCATGGTCTGGGAGTCGATGATCCACATCGGCATGGGATTGGCGTCGAACAGCAGCCGGTAGGACTCCTCCCGCAGCTTCAGCGCCGTGACGTCCGCCAGCGAGGCGCAAATGAGATCGCCCATCAGAGTGAGGCTGACGCCGACATGGGTCGTTTCGCCGTGCGATTGCGTCGTCAGCTCGAATCGTTCCTGGCCGCCGCCTCCTTCGAGCAAACGGTAGAGATGCCGGATTACGCGATCCGAGCTGAACGCGTGCTCTCCTTCGCGGAGGCGGCGCCATCGCAGGCGCTCGGCGCTCTGGCCGAGCAATTTCGTGGCGCGGGCGTTGAGATCGATGATCTGAAAATCGATCGGTCGCCTGTCCTCGTCCCGGATCACTGCGAGCGCGATCACGCCTTCGTCGCTGGAGTGAAAGATCGAGTCGACCAAGCTGTATCGCTGGCCGCGTTCTCCGACATAGATCGCGATGAAGGGCGGCCCCCAGCGGTTCGCCAGGGGAAGCGCGAGAATGTCGTAGCGCTGCACATAACCGTGCCGAGCGAAATAGGCCTCGGTGAGATGCGGAGCGCTATTCTTGACGGCGCATTGGGCGGCGTTCGACAGCGCCCAGGCGAAATCCGGCTCCAGCTGGGAAAGCCGAACGTTCCTGTCGGCGCCTTCGATCCAACGCCTGACGTCGCGGCCGACGCGGTGAATGTTCCAGTCCGCCGAATCGCTGGCGAGAAGGACGATATTGTCGTCGATCCGGCCCAGACTGCCCAGCAACAGCTCTTCGTAGGGCGGCAGCGGCTCGCCTACCGGGCGCGCGACGCGCCACCGTCGGCGAAGTTCGGCGATGTCCTTCGGCTCGAAGAGAGGCGCGAACTTGGAAAACTCGTTGGGCGCCGTAACGTTCATCAGGATCTCGCCGCTCGAGGACTGGCGGCCGGAATCAACACGGTCGAAGTAAACGTTTGCTAAATTACCTGCTGGAAAAGCCAGTATGACAAATTCATGAAAGTATAACATTAATTGATCGTTGCCCGCGTGGCCGGGCGCGCGGCGGCCATGACGGAATCCTCGTCTCGGACTTTAGGGAAGCAGGTCCGTTTGGCGCCGATGGGTTTCCGGGGCGCGACCTCGCAGGGCGCGGCCGGCGAAGCTCGTCGCCGGTCCGGCGGCGGCTCTCAAGGCTCCAGTTCGCTATCCCAGTAGAGATAATCCATCCACGAGCTATGGAGGTAGTTGGGCGGGAACAGCCGGCCGTTCTGATGGAGGTCGTGCACCGTCGGCTGATAGGGCTCGCACGCCGGCCACATTCTCGCCACCGAGGGCAAGAGGTCGGCCTTCCTCAGGTTGCAGCAGGAACAGGCCGCGACGACGTTCTCCCAGCTGGTGACCCCGCCTTTCGAGCGCGGAATCACATGGTCGAAGGTGAGATCATCGCGATCGCCGCAATATTGGCAGGTGAAACGGTCGCGCAGGAACACGTTGAAACGCGTGAAGGCGGGAAAGCGCGAGGGCTTGACGTAGCTCTTGAGCGAGACGACCGAGGGTAGGCGCATTTCGAACGATGGGCTGCGCACCAGCGTATCGTATTGCGAGACGATGTTCACGCGGTCGAGAAACACCGCCTTGATCGCGTCCTGCCAGCACCATATCGACAGAGGGTAGTAACTCAGCGGACGAAAGTCCGCGTTGAGCACCAGGGCCGGACAAGTCTCCGGCGACTCCGCCTGAACATGAATCGTCACGAAGACGCTCCGATCCCCCGCGCATTGAATCGCCGGACCGAATCCGGCGACGTCCATAGTCTATAGCGAGCATGACGCCCTTGTGAAGGGCGCTTTCGCCGCATGCCGCGCTTCAGCTCGCGGCCGCCTCGATCGCCGCCATATCCGCGTCGGAAAGGCCGAAATGATGGCCGATTTCATGGATCAGCACGTGGGTGACGACGGCGCCCAGCGTCTCCTCGCCCTCGCACCAGAAGTCGAGCAGCGGACGCCGATAGAGCCAGATCATATTGGGCATCGCGCCGGTTTCCTCGACCGCGGGCCGAATCGGCAGGCCGCGGCCGCGAAAGAGCCCCAATAGATCGAATTCGCTCGCGGCGCCCATTTCATCGAGCGTCTCGTCGTCGGGGAAATCGACGACCTGAATCACCAGGCCGTCGCAGAGCCGGCGAAACGAGGCCGGCAATTGCGCGAAGGCCGCCTGCGCCAGGGCTTCGATGTCGGCGGCGCTCGGGGCGCGCGCCGCGCCGAGCGGGGGATGTGCGGGCGAATCGGTCATGGCGACTTCGTCTTTCCCGCTGGGACGGCGCGCCCGACGCCCCATGGCGAAGGCGGACCGTAAGCGTAAGGGCGACACAAGCTTTTGGAGCCGCGCATGTCAAACGCCATTCGCTTCGAAACCGGTGACATCGGCTTCGGCCTCGACGCCGCGGCGGCGCGCCGGCAGTTTTGGCTTTCGCTCGGCGTCGGACTGGCCGTCCTGGCGGTCGCGGCGATGATCGATCTGCAACCGACCCACGTCGCCCCTCGCGCCCGGAGCGCGCGCCCCGGCCAAATCAGCGCGCCCGAATTCGTCGGTTCGCCCGTCGGCGTCGCCCAACTGCGGCGCTCGATGACGATCGGCGCGAATTCGAGCGCGGACTAGGGGTGAAAATCTGTCGCTTGGTTTCCGGCGCTGTTCGTCGGCTTCGGGGGGAGCGGAGCTGTGAGCAGGCGGCGCAAATTTTGGCGCGCCACGAGCCGACGACGGCCTGACTAAGAAATACGCGAATTAAATCCGCTTCCGATCGCTCTTCGATTTTCATCGGGCGGAACGACCCGCGATCAAGACGTTGCGTCGGTCTGACGGCGTTCTACGACTTGATCGCCAGTCGCGCCCTTGCGGCGCGCACGAACGCCGCACGATCGGACGGCGTCTTCACGTGAACGGCGAGCTGCTCGCATAACTCATCCCGCGTGCGCGCCTTGGCGGCAGTCTTCTCGACGAGGATCTTAGCGATCGGGCCGACATGATGCGCGAGCAATGCCCTGATCGACTCGAACTCCTGGCTGCCGACCGCGACGATCGGCGCCTGCGGGACCTGGACGCGCCGATTTGCCTGTGACGCCGCCGTAGCCGCGGCGTGGGCGACAATGCCCGGCGTCGCGGTCGCGATCGCGTCCGGCTCGACCGCATCGCGCTCGTGCGACGCTCGAGAGTCCGGAGCGTTGCGGATCGCCTCGGCCAGCTTGAGGAGCGCCTGTTCCCGGTCGGGAAACATGTCGATCCATTGGCGGGTCGAGAGTTCGTAGCGCAAGGCGCCGCTGGGCGTGATCGGCGACAGCCGCAGCGGAAAGACCGGCGCATTGACGCTTCCCGCCAACGACAGTTCCTTCCTGACCTCCCCGGAAGCGCCCGAGTTCGTCGAAAACAAGAAGACCATGCCGCTCGCGCTCTCGATGGCGTTAACGATGGTCTCTTGATAATTTTGGCCGCCCGAAACGTCGCGCGACGAGAACCAGCATTTCAGCCCCTCAGCTTCCAGGAACTGAGCGACCTCGCGCGCCACCGCTTCATCCTTCGATGAGAAGCAAATGAAGATGTGGGAGATCTCGTGCGACACGATATTTCGCTCTCGCGCCTATCCCAATTTATCGCCGCGGCTCAACTGTTTACCCAATTCACAATGCGATGGCTAGCCGCGCTGATCGGCGACGGCCGCAACGGCGCAGCCAGCCTGGCGGATTCTTGCCCATCTCTTTTCGCAAGGACGCCATCGCGCTAAGCCCACCTTTCGGAGTAGATTTGCGGCTCGCCGACTCGAGTAATTTCCGGCCGTGCATCTTTGCGCCAACGGGGACGAACTATGGGGCTTAGAGCAAAGTTCAATCTTGTGATCTTGGCCGCCTTCGCGGTCGGATTCCTGATCGCCGCCGTCGTCCTCGACCGCGTCTTCGTCGACAGCGCGCGCGAGCAAGTGTTGCAAAACGCGCGTATCATGTTGACGGCCGTGAACGCCATTCGCAGTTACACAGACCAGGAACTTGTGCCGCTGCTTCCCAAGGAGGTTGACGGGAAATTCGTCGCCGAGAACGTCCCCGCCTTCGCGGCGCAGAAAAACTTCAGGGTCGTGCAGGCGGCTTTCGCCGGCTACACCTATCGCGAACCCGCGCTCAATCCGACCAATCTGTCCGATCGAGCGCAGGAATGGGAGGCCGACGTCATCGACTTGTTCCGTAACGAACCAGCCCGCCGGGAGCTGGTGGTTGAACGCGACACTTCAGTCGGACCCACGCTCAATCTGGCGCGCCCGGTCTCGATCGACGATGCAGCCTGTCTGACTTGCCACAGCACGTCGGCGGCGGCGCCGGCGGCTTTGACGCGGACGTACGGGACGGCGAACGGGTTTGGGTGGAAGCTCAATGAGACGGTCGGCGCACAGATTCTGTCGGTGCCGATGGCGGTGCCGCTCAAGCTCGCCCGCGACGCTTACTTCACCTTCATGAGCATTCTCGTTGCGATATTCGCCGTCGTCTTCGTCATCTTGAACCTGTTGCTGCACTATATGGTGCTCGTGCCGGTCAAGCGGGTGTCGAAAGCGGCCGATGCGGTCAGCATGGGCGAGGAGAACGTCGAGGTCTACGTCAAGCCGGGGAAAGACGAAATCTCGTCGCTCTCCGTCTCCTTCAACCGTATGCGGGAAAGCCTCAAGCACGCGATGGAAATGATTAAGTGACCCCGCTTCCGGCTCGGCTCGCCATCGCCGATGCGGCCCGTTCGCGCGGTTGCGCCGTTTTCAGCGGTCGATATCCACTGCGAGCCAAGTGACGAAAGACGGCGCCGCGTCGCACTGCGGTCATCTACGGCGCGGGAAGCAAGCGTCAGATTTTCACCGCTAGCTCTCGAACGCCCGCGCGCGGACCTCTTCGAGCCGGTCGAGAAAGTCGCGCGTGCGTGCGACGGCGTCGGCGCGGACCTTCACGGCCGCCTGCGGAAACTCCGACAGGACGCGGCGAAACACGTCGCCGGGAATGCGCAGCGCCACGGCGTCTTCGGCGGCGCGCGCGCCGGCGCGGCGCTGGACGTCCGTCATCAGCGCCGTCTCGCCGATCAACCCCCCGGCTTCGACGCGGCGCTCGACCCCGCGCGCGATGAGATCGATCGCGCCCGACAGCACGAAATAAGCCGCGTCCGCCGGCTCGCCTTCCGCAAAGAGCGTTTCGCCGGCCTTGAGGGTCTTCCTAGCGCAGGAGAAGGCGATGAGTTGCAGCGCCTCGCGCGGCAAGAGATCGAAGGGGCGCGTGCGCCCCATTCGGCGGACGTCGCCTTCAAGGCTCATTGGGCCGCGCTCCGATTGCCGCGCTCATGACAGCAACTTGTAGCCGCCGGCGTCGGTGACGAGAAGGCGCGCGTCGGCCGGATCGTCCTCGATTTTCTGGCGCAGACGATAGATGTGCGTCTCCAGCGTGTGCGTCGTGACGTTGGCGTTGTAGCCCCATACGTCGCGCAGCAGCGTTTCGCGCGGCACCGCCTGACGCTCGGCGCGATGGAGAAAGCGCAGGATCGCCGCTTCCTTTTCCGTCAGACGCAGCTTGCCGCCTTTGGCGTCGACGAGGTTCTTGGTCGCGGGACGAAAGACGTAGGGGCCGATTTGGAACTCGGCGTCCTCGCTCGCCTCGTGCTGGCGCAACTGCACGCGGATGCGCGCCAGCAGCACCGCGAAACGGAACGGCTTGGCGACATAGTCGTTGGCCCCCGATTCGAGGCCGATCACCGTGTCGGCGTCCGAATCGCGCGCCGTGAGCATGATGACCGGACGTTTGAACCCGCCCGCCCGCAAGAGACGCACCGCTTCGCGCCCGTCCATGTCGGGCAGGCCGACGTCCATGATGATGAGATCGGGCGCGGCGTTTTCGACGGCGAGGCGGGCGCTTGCGACGTCGGCCGCCTCCGTCACCCTGAATTCGGCGTGCAGCGCCAATTGCTCGGTCAGCGCCTGGCGCAAATCGGCGTCGTCGTCGACGATGAGGATTTGGCGCGTCTGGGTCATGGAATCGCGTCTCTGCTGAGTCTCGGATTGCTCAATATAGTGTGTTTGCGTGGGCGAGGCGACCGGTGTCGCCGCGGATCGCGGTTCCGTTCATGTTTCGGTCAGCATCGATCGGCATAATCGCCTCCGCTGGGGAGCGCAACCGACGGAGCGGGCGATGTCAGCCGCCGATTCCGAGTGGTTCCTTGCATTCAAGCGTTTTGGCCTCGGCGCCCGGCCCGGGTCGCGGATGCTGTCGGGCGATCCGCGCGAAGCGTTGTTGAGCGAACTCGCCACGCCGGGCGGCGCGCGCCTCGAGGGCGCCGCCCTGGCCGGCGCGCCGCAGATTCTGCAAGCGGTCTACGCCGACGAATTGCGCCGCAAGATGGAGCGCGAGCGCGCGGACGCGGCCAAGATCGCCGCGCTCGGCATGCCCGCGCCGAATGTCGCCGCGCTGACGGCTCCCGATCCCATGGCCCCGCCGCCAGCGGGGTCGACGAGCCCGATGATGACGCCCGAGCCGCCGCCGGAGCAGAAATTCTTCCGCGCCGACGCGCAGGCGCGCCTCGAGCGGGCCTGCGCCGCGCCGATCGGCTTCCTTGAGCGGCTGGTCGCGTTTTGGTCCAATCACTTCTGCGTGTCGGTGGCCAAGAGCAACATCGGGCGCGCCGCGGCGGGCGCCTTCGAGCGCGAGGCGATCCGCCCCCACGTGCTCGGGCGCTTCGCCGATATGCTGCGCGCGGTGGAGCAACATCCCGCGATGCTGAACTTCCTCGACAATGCGCAATCCGTCGGGCCGAATTCCAGGGCGGGCCAGAATCGCAAGGCCGGCCTCAACGAGAACCTGGCGCGCGAGATTCTCGAACTGCATACGATGGGCGTCGGCTCGGGATACACGCAGACCGACGTCACGCAACTCGCCTATATTTTGACCGGCTGGACGATCGTCGGCCGCGAGGGCAAGCTCGGCGAACCCGGGACCTTCGTCTTCAACGCCAACGCGCACGAGCCGACGGCCGCCACCGTGCTCGGCCGCGTTTATCTGCAGGAGGGCGTCGCGCAGGGCGAGGCGGCGCTCGCCGACGTCGCGCGCGAGGGCGCGACGGCGACTCACATTGCGCGGAAATTCGCGCGCCATTTCGTCGCCGATTCGCCCGATCCCGGGCTTGTGCGGCGCCTCGCCGGGGTCTTTCGCGAAACCGACGGCGATCTCGGCGCGCTCGCCCGCGCGCTCGTCGCCGACGCGGCCGCCTGGGACGCGCCGGCGACGAAGATCCGCAATCCCTGGGAATTGACGATCGCGGCCTATCGCGCCTTCGCGCGTAGCCCAAGCGATCCGGGCCCCGCGCTCAACGCGCTCGATCTCTTGGGCATGCCGCTTTGGCGCCCCGGCGGGCCGAATGGATTCAGCGACGACAGCGCCGACTGGGCTTCGCCCGAGGGGATCAAGATGCGCCTCGAACTCGCCGCGCAATTCGCGCGCCAGATCAAGGACGCGCCGCGGCCGCTCGCGCTCGTCGAGGACATTCTGGGGCCGGGCGCCTCCGCCGCGACCCGCGAGGCGGTGGCGCGCGCGGAGAGCCAGGAGCAGGCCTACGCGCTGCTGATTCTGTCGCCGGAATTCCAGAGGAGGTAAGCGATGTCGCCGTTCTTCGCCCCGTTTCTTTCGCGCCGCGCCCTGCTCGGCGTCGCCGGCGCTTCCTTCGCCTCCGCCGCGATTCCGCGCTGGGCGAGCGCGGCGGGCTCGCGCGATCCGCGCCTCGTCGTCGTCATCTTGCGCGGCGCGCTCGACGGCCTCTGCGCCGTCGCGCCGATCGGCGATCCCGACTATTCCGATCTGCGCCGCGAGCTCGCGCTGCAATGGGGCGGCGATCATCCCGCGCTCAGGCTCGGCGACTTCTTCGGCCTCAATCCCGCGATGACCAATTTCGCGCGGCTCTACGACGCCAAGCAGGCGATGATCGTCCACGCGACGGCGACCGCTTATCGCGAGCGCTCGCATTTCGACGGCCAGGACGTGCTCGAAAGCGGCATGCCGGCGCCCGGCCATATCGAAAGCGGCTGGCTCAATCGCGCCGTGGCGGCGCTGCCCAAGGGCGAGCGGGTCGTCGCGCCGGGCGCGCTCGCGGTCGGCGCCACGGCGCCGCTCGTCCTGCGCGGACCCGCGCCGATCCTCGGCTGGGCGCCCTCGGGCCTGACGCCGCCGACCGACGATCTCGTCGCGCGGCTGATGAACCTCTACGACCACGCCGACCCCGCGCTCGCCGGGGCTTTGCGGGCGGGCCTCGAGGCCGAGCGCATGGCGAACAAGCAAGGCATGGATTCGCTCAAGCCTGGGGGCGACGTCGCGCTCGTGATGCGCAAGGCGGCGCAGGGCGCGGCGCGACTGATGAACGCCGACGACGGCCCGCGGATCGGCGCGCTCGCCGTCGACGGCTGGGACACCCACGCCAACGAGGGCGGCGCGACGGGGCGCCTCGCGCAATTGCTCGGCGGCCTCGACGGCGTCTTCGCCGCCTTCGAGAGCGAGCTCGGAGCGCGCTGGAACGAGACGGTCGTCGTCGCGATCACCGAATTCGGCCGCACCGCGCGCGTCAACGGCACCACCGGCACCGACCACGGCGCCGCGACGGTCGCTTTCCTCGCCGGCGGCGCGCTCAATGGCGGGCGCGTCGTCGCCGATTGGCCCGGCCTGAAGGCCGCCGACCTCTACGAGGCGCGCGATCTCAAGCCGACGACGGACCTGCGCGCCGTCCTCAAGGGCGTGCTGGCCGACCATCTCGGCCTTTCCGCCGACACGCTCGCCCGCGCGGTGTTTCCCGTCACGCTCGGCGTCAAGCCGATGAGCGGGCTGATCGCGGCGTGAGCGGGGCTGTGGCGGCTATTGCGCCTGACGGATGATATAGGCCGCCAAATCCTCGGTTTCGGGTCGCGACAACTGCATGTCCGGCATTTTCGGATGCGGATCGCGCAAGAACAGCGCGAGCTTGTCGGCGTCGAGGCCAGGGATGCGGCCGATCGTCGCGAAGGGCGCGACGTTGTCCGCGCCGCGCGTCTGATCGTTGGCGACGATGTGGCAGGCCGCGCACCAGCGCCGCGCGAGCTTCTCGCCGTGATCCGCGTCGGCGGCCGAGGCGCTCGCGACGACGCCGAAGGCGGTTAGCACCCCCAGCAGCGCGCCCGCCATGCGGCGGCGAAGGGCGAAGGCGCCGCGCGGCGGCATGTGATCTCTCGGGTTGGCCATCGGCGTTTCTTCCTGCTGCGACTCGGCGCCCCGGCGGGCGCGAACGGCGCCAGAATGAAGCCGGACGCGCGCGCTGTCCAGAACGGCCGGCGCGCGGCGATCTTGCCCCGCCAAAAGAAAAGGGCGGCCTTGCGGCCGCCCTTCCCCGAACCGAGGCGGGCCGCCTCAGCAGGAATAGTACATGTCGAACTCGACCGGGTGCGGCGCCATTTCGAAACGGTACACCTCGGCCATCTTCAGCTCGATATAGCTGTCGATGAAGTCGTCGTTGAACACGTCGCCGGCCTTAAGGAAGGCGCGGTCCTTGTCGAGATTGGCGAGGGCTTCGCGCAGCGAGCCGCAGACCGTCGGGATCTTCTTGAGCTCCTTGGGCGGCAGGTCGTAGAGATCCTTGTCCATCGCCGGGCCTGGATCGATCTTGTTCTGGATGCCGTCGAGGCCGGCCATCAGCATCGCCGAGAATGCGAGATAGGGATTGGCGACGGGATCGGGGAAGCGCACCTCGACGCGCTTGGCCTTCGGGTTGGACGTCCACGGAATGCGGCACGAGGCCGAGCGGTTGCGCGCGGAATAGGCGAGCAGCACCGGCGCCTCGAAGCCCGGGACCAGGCGCTTGTAGCTGTTGGTCGAGGGGTTGGTGAAGCCGTTGAGCGCCTTGGCGTGCTTGATGATGCCGCCGATGTAGTAGAGGCATTCCTGGCTGAGGTCGGCGTATTTGTTGCCGGCCATCACCGGCTTGCCGCCCTTCCAGATCGACTGGTGGACGTGCATGCCCGAGCCGTTGTCGCCGTAGATCGGCTTCGGCATGAAGGTCGCCGTTTTGCCGTAGCTCTGCGCGACCATGTGGATGCAGTATTTATAAATCTGCATGTTGTCGGCCATCGTGGTCAGCGGGCCGAACTTGAGGCCGAGCTCGTGCTGCGCGGAGGCGACTTCGTGGTGGTGCTTCTCGACCACCGCGCCCATCTGCGCCATCGCCGCGAGCATCTCGCCGCGCATGTCCTGCGCCGAATCCTGCGGCGGAACCGGGAAGTAGCCGCCCTTGGTGCGGATGCGATGGCCGAGGTTGCCGCCCTCGTAGGGCGTGTCGGAATTGATCGGCAATTCGACCGAGTCGATCGTGAAGCCCGTGTTGTAGGGATCGGCTTTGAAGCGGACGTCGTCGAACACGAAGAATTCGGCTTCCGGGCCGAAGAAGGCGGTGTCGCCGATGCCGGTCGACTTCAGATAGGCTTCCGCCTTCTTGGCGATGCCGCGCGGATCGCGTCCGTAGGGCTGACCGGTGGCGGGATCGAGAATGTTGCAGTTGATCACCATCGTCGACGCCGCGAAGAACGGGTCCATGCAGGCCGATGTCGGATCCGGCATCAAGGTCATGTCGGATTCGTTGATCGCCCGCCATCCGGCGATCGAGGAGCCGTCGAACATCAGGCCGTCGGCAAAGGCGTCCTCGTCGATCAGCGTCTGGTCGAAAGTGACGTGCTGCCACTTGCCGCGCGGATCGGTGAAACGCAGATCGACATATTTTACATCGTTGTCCTTGATCGCCTTGAGGACATCCTTGGCGGTCTTCATGGTGTGCCTTTCCTAGTCTCGTTCGGTTGTTCCCCGCCCGCCGCCACGAAGCGGCGGGAAGCCCTTCAATGAGTCCGATCGTTCGAAAACAAGCCTAAATCGCGTCCGCTCCGGTTTCTCCGGTCCGGATGCGGATGGCCTCGTCGATATGCGATACAAATATCTTGCCATCGCCGATGCGCCCGGTCTGCGCCGCTTTGCGGATCGCCTCCACCGTGACGGCGAGGTTCTCGTCGGCGACGACAACCTCGATTTTCACCTTGGGCAGAAAATCCACGACGTATTCGGCGCCGCGATAGAGTTCGGTATGGCCCTTCTGACGGCCGAACCCCTTCGCTTCGAGGACCGTAATCCCTTGAACGCCCGCTTCTTGCAGCGCTTCTTTGACCTCGTCGAGCTTGAAGGGCTTGATGATGGCTTCAATTTTTTTCATGGCCGCCGAAGTCTCCCCTTTGGCGCGCGAGGGCTTTCCCGACTGTTTCGCAAGCGATCATCGTCGCGACAAGTTCACATTTGAAGAGTGGTCCATAGCACTGGTTCCGAGCCGACGCCATGGCCGGGAAAGGCGAGACGCCGCCAAGCCGATGCGGCATGATCGCGCCTGCTCACAGGCTAGGCATGGCGCCCAGAAGATAATCAAATTGCTCATACGGTCGGCCCCCATTCCCCGGTGGCGAAAATTCGCCAGGAGTTGAGCCCCGCCTTGGCGACCACCATGCGTCCGGACTTGGCGATTCTCACGAGATGAGCGAACACGAGCGGGTTGCGCCAGGCCAAGGGTTTTTGCGGCGAGCAGACCGCGCGGTATTCGTCGCCCTCGTCCGCTTCCATCAGGATCGTGCCGACCCGATCGGGACGCAGGGTGAGAGGCAGGGCGCGATCGGTGAGCCAGTCGCACTCGAAATCGCGGCAGACCTGCGGTCGGCCGGCGTAGATCGCGCAGCCGCCGGAGCAATGCGCGCACGCCGGCCCGGCGGGCTTTTTCAATTCCGAGATTTCCAGGGCCGAACAGCACAGCGTGCAGGGGCCGCATGTCTTGCCGGGAGCGGGAGCCACTTCGTCCTCTCGTCCCGCGCGGCGCCTATTCGCCGTGGCGCGGATGAACGTCCCTCTACGATTCTTCGGCTGCGAGCAAGAATTTTGCCGGCTGAGGTCGGGACGGCGCCGGGTTCGCCGGCGCCGCTCCGCGCTTCAACAGAAAATAAAACACCGCCGCCATCGCCAGGGGCGCGACGGGAAGGCCCAAGTTTCCCGCGAGAGTGCGCGAAAACAACGGCAAGACATAGGCGAGGGCGAGCACGCTCTTTTCGCCGGGCGCGAAACCGGCGCGCAGGCCTTCGCGGGCGATCCAGGCCAGCGGGATCGCCAGCAGCGTCAGATCGTAATCGAGCAGGAACGGGCTGGCGAGCAGAGCCGCCATGACCATCGCCGGCCCCTCCGCCTCGGAGCGGAAGCGGCGCCGGTTGAGCCAGACGAGCGCGGCCGCCGCGGCGAGCGCCGTCGCCGCCTGCAGGGAATAGGCGAGCGTCAGGCCGCCATGCAGCAGGCGGACCGCCGCGAAGACGCTCTGCATTTTTTCGTAGCCGACGAGATTGCGCTCGAGCGTCGCCCGCGCCAAAGGGGTCGCGGTCAGGAACGCCCGCCAGATCGCGCCGCCCCAGGCGATCCACGAGGCGGCGACGAGCGCGCTCGCGCTCGCGCTCGCGGCGGCGAGAACCGTCCAGCGCCGCGACGCGATCAGCGCGATCGGAATCATGAGTGCGAGTTGCGGCTTGTAGACCAACGCGCCGAAGCAGAGGCCCGCCAGCACGGGGCGCTTGTCGAGCAGCAGCGCCCCGCCGCCGATCAGCGCGGCGCTCAAGAAGCCGTTCTGGCCGTGTCCGGCGTTGACGAGAAAGCTTGGGAAAGCCAAGATCGCGAAGGCGTCGATATGCGGACCGGCATAGGCGCACAGCACGCGCCAGTAAGCCGCGCCCGTCGCGGCGAGCCAGACCGCGAGCGAGGCGAAGTAGGGCAGCGCCGCAAGCGGCAGGCAGATCAAGAGATAGGGCGGGGGATAGAAGAAGGCGGCATAGGCGACGTCGGGACCGAACAGCGCCTTTTGCGCGTCCCAATGCGCCGCGACGTCGTAGACGTCGGCGGCGCGGCCGTCGAGCGCGATCTTCGAGGCGGTCCAGAAGCTGACGAAGTCGGAGCCGAGCGGCTTGCCCGCGCGATCGATTCCGCCATGCGCGAGCGCGATCCAGATCAGCGCGAGCGCGAAGGTGAAGAAGAAGAGAATGCGGGAATAGGCGACCGCCCGCTCGCGATTGAGCCAGTCGGCGTCGCGCAGGGCGGCCCATGCCTTGGAAGCCAACGCGTTCATCCGCGACGCCCGAGAGTTTCCGTGGTGAAACGACGATAAATCGAGGGCGCAGGCTAAGAAGGGCGGGTTAATTTGCCGATAAGGCTAACCGCCCCCACCTCGCCCTTCACCCCGCCCGCTCTTGACAGTCCGGGGCAAGCCGTGTCTTTCCGCCCGCGACTTTTATTGGCGGAAGGATGGGGATGACGACGGCCTTGGTGTTTCCCGGGCAAGGCTCGCAAGCGGTCGGCATGGGCAAGGCTCTGGCCGAGAATTTTCCCGTCGCCCGGGAGGTCTTCGCGCGCGTCGACGCGGCGCTCGGCGAAGCGCTGTCGCGCGTGATCTTCGAGGGGCCCGAGGCGGAGCTTACCCTGACCGCCAACGCGCAGCCCGCCCTGATGGCGACGAGCCTGGCGGTCGTGCGCGTGCTCGAAAGCGAAGCCGGGCTCGACGTGCAGCGCGACGCCGCCTTCGTCGCCGGCCATTCGCTGGGCGAATATTCCGCGCTCTGCGCGGCCGGCGCGCTGACGCTGGAGGATGCGGCGCGGCTGCTGCGCGTTCGCGGCCAGGCGATGCAGAGGGCTGTTCCCGTCGGGGAAGGCGCGATGGCGGCGATTCTGGGCCTCGACTTTTCCGAGGTGTCGAAAATCGCCGCGCAGGCGGCGAGCGACCTCTATCTCACCGGCGCGATTTGCGAGGCGGCCAACGACAACGGCGGCGGCCAGGTCGCGATCTCCGGGACGAAGGCCGCGGTCGAGCGGGCGATGGAGCTCGCCAAGCTGAAGGGCGCCAAGCGCGCGCTGCCGCTGCCGGTGTCCGCGCCCTTTCATTGCTCGCTGATGCGCCCGGCGGCCGAGGCGATGGCCGAAGCGCTGAGGACGACGTCGGTACGCGCGCCCAAAATTCCGCTCGTCGCCAATGTCAGCGCCGAGCCGCTCGTCGATCCCGAAGCCATCCGCGCCAGCCTCGTCGCGCAGGTGACGGGAACGGTGCGCTGGCGCGAAAGCGTGCTTTATATGACCGCGCACGGCGTGACGCGCTTCGTCGAACTCGGCGCCGGCAAGGTGCTCGCGGGGCTGATCAAGCGCATCGCCGACGGCGCGACGGCCTCGAGCGTGGGAACGCCGGCGGATGTGGCGGCGTTCAAGGCGGGCGCCGCGAACTGAAGGCTCGGGAACAGGAAAGGCGAACCATCGTGTTCGATCTCACGGGAAAGACGGCGCTGGTGACGGGCGCTTCGGGCGGCATCGGCGGCGCGATCGCGCGCGCCCTGCACGCGCAAGGCGCGACCGTCGCGCTCTCGGGCACGCGGCGCGAGGCTCTCGAGGCTTTGGCCGGCGAGCTGGGGACCCGCGTTCACGTGACGCCGTGCGACTTGTCGGATCAAGACGCTGTCGAGGCGCTCGTCCCCGCCGCCGAGGCGGCGATGGGCTCGCTCGACATTCTCGTCAACAACGCCGGCGTGACGCGCGACAATCTGTTCGCGCGCATGAAGGACGCCGAATGGGACACCGTCATCGCGGTCGACCTCACCGCCGGGTTTCGCCTCGCCCGCGCGAGTCTCAAGGGCATGATGCGCCGCCGCTGGGGCCGCATCATCGGCATCACGTCGATCGTCGGCGTCACCGGCAACCCCGGACAAGGCAATTACGCAGCGGCCAAGGCGGGCATGATCGGCATGTCCAAAGCGCTGGCGGGGGAAATCGCGAGCCGTTCCATCACCGTCAATTGCATCGCGCCGGGCTTCATCGCGAGCCCGATGACCGACGCGCTTAACGAGAAGCAGCGCGAAACGATCCTGGCGGCGGTTCCCATGCGCCGGCTCGGAGCGGGCGCGGATATCGCCGCCGCGGCGGTCTATCTCGCGAGCGCCGAGGCGGCCTACGTCACCGGGCAAACTCTCCACGTCAATGGTGGAATGGCAATGATTTGAGGCGATTGCCGCGATCGAGCGACGCATCGAACGCGTCGCCGCGGCCTCTCGCCTTGACCGGTGAGATATGCTATCGAGCCGTTTCGTCGCCGAAGCGCCTTTCGTGTCGGATGGGGTAATCCGCATGGGATCGTATTCGAGGCGCGGTCCGCCGGAGTTCGGCGCCGGTCGCGGGGGACGGTTCGCAACGGCTCGATCAATTGGCGATCGATACTGGGGATCAATCACAGGCGGGCGTTCGCGCCCGGCCGCATAAGGGAAAAGGCAAATGAGCGATGTCGCGGAGCGGGTAAAGAAGATTGTCGTCGAGCATCTCGGCGTTGACGCCGAGAAGGTCGTCGACAATGCAAATTTCATCGACGATCTCGGCGCCGACTCGCTCGACACGGTTGAGCTCGTCATGGCCTTCGAGGAAGAGTTCGGGGTCGAGATTCCCGACGATCAGGCCGAGACCATCGTGACGGTCGGCGACGCCGTGAAGTTTCTCGAAAAGGCGTCCGCCGGCAAGTGACGGCGCTCGCCGGGTCGCCGCGTTCCGCGCGCTAGGGAAGGGCCGGCGAAAGTCCGGCCCTTGTCGCGTCGGGGGATCGAGCCCTCTTGCGACATTCCATAGTCGATGGGAGCCAAGGAGTGGGAATGAAACGCGTCGTGGTCACGGGAATGGGCATGGTCACGCCCTTGGCCTGCGGGGTCGAGGCCACTTGGCGCCGATTGCTCGCGGGCGAATCGGCGGCCGCGCGCGTCGAGAGTTTCGAAGTGTCCGACATCGCCTGCCAGATCGCGGCGCAGCTTCCGCGCGGTTCTGCGCCGGACGCCTACAATCCCGACGATTGGATGGAGCCCAAGGAGCAGCGGCGCGTCGACGATTTTATCGTCTACGCGATGGCTGCGGCGACCCAGGCCCTGCGCGACGCCGATTGGGCGCCCAAGACCTACGAAGACGAGATCGACAGCGGCGTGCTGATCGGCTCGGGCATCGGCGGCCTGCAGGGGATCTACGAAGCTTCCATCGTCTTGCACGAAAAAGGTCCGCGGCGCATTTCGCCGTTCTTCATTCCCGGACGCCTGATCAATCTGGCGAGCGGCCACGTCTCGATCGCCCATAAGCTCAAGGGCCCCAATCATTCCGTCGTCACCGCCTGCTCGACCGGCGCGCACGCCATCGGCGACGCGGCGCGGCTGGTCGCTCTCGGGGACGCGAAAGTCATGGTCGCCGGCGGCGCCGAATCGGCGGTCAATCGCCTTTCGCTCGCCGGATTCTCGGCGTGCCGCGCGCTTTCGACGGCTTTCAACGATCGGCCGAAGCAAGCCTCGCGCCCCTATGATCGGGATCGCGACGGCTTCGTGATGGGCGAGGGCGCGGGCTGCGTCGTGCTCGAGGAGCTGGAACACGCCAGGGCCCGCGGCGCGCGCATCTATGCCGAAATCATCGGCTATGGACTGTCGGGCGACGCCTATCACATCACCTCGCCGTCTCCGGACGGCGACGGCGCCTATCGCGCCATGAGCGCGGCCCTCAAGCGCGCGGGGCTGTCGGCCTCCGACATCGATTACGTCAACGCGCACGGGACGTCGACGCCGATGGGCGACGAAATCGAGTTGCGCGCGGTGGAGCGCCTTCTCGGCAACGCCGCGGCGACGGTGACGATGTCGTCGACCAAGTCCTCGATCGGCCATCTCTTGGGCGCGGCCGGCGCGGTCGAGGCGATTTTCTCCATTCTGTCCTTGCGCGACCAGATCGCGCCGCCGACCCTCAATCTCGACAACCCTTCAGTCGAAACCGCGATCGATCTCGCGCCTCACGTCTCCAGGAAGCGCAAAATCCATGTCGCGCTGTCGAACTCCTTCGGGTTCGGCGGAACGAACGCGTCGCTGATCTTCCGCGGGCCGCCCCAGATCGGCGCCTGAGGTTTCGTCCCTTCTTTTCGCCGCAAAAGTGGATAGACTGGCGCGGCGCGAGCGCGCGATGAGTCGAGTTACGGCGGGCCCGGATGAACGACACGTCGAATCAGGGCAACGATGCCAAGAATCAGGGCGACGACGCCAAGCCCCCGCCGCGCGTCAGCCTTTTCGGCGGGCGCGCGCGTTCGCGCCCGGCCGCCGAGCCGCCGCCCGCCCCGCCGCCGCCGCGCCGGACGCGGCGTTCCGGGCTCTCCGGTCTGAGCGGTTTCCTGTCGTTCGCGTTGCTCGGCGCGCTGACGGGCTTCGCGCTGCTGGCTTGGGCGATGATCGAGGCGCGCAAGCCGGGCCCCTTGGCGGCCGACAAGATCGTCGTCATCGCTCGCGAGGACGACGGCGGCCCGATCGGCGATCAGCTCGAACGCGAGGGCGTCATCGACAGCGCGATCTGGTTCTCCGCGATGACGCTTCTCGACGGCAGCCGAGGCGCGCTCAAACGCGGGGAATACGCGTTCAAGGCGGGCGTCAGTCTGCGTCAGGTCGAGGCCGAACTGATCGCGCACAAGGTCGTGCAGCACAAGCTCAGCATTCCCGAAGGGTTGACGAGCGACCAAATCGTCGAGCGCCTGCGGGACGACGACGTGCTCGTCGGGGACATCAAGGAGCCCCCGCGCGAGGGCTCGCTGCTTCCGGACACTTATTTCTTCGAGCGCGGCGACACGCGCCAGGCCATGGTGACGCGAATGGCCAAGGCGCAGACCAAGGCCATCGACGACATCTGGAAAAAGCGCGCGGGGGATCTGCCGATCAAGTCGCCCGGCGAACTCGTGACGCTGGCTTCGATCGTCGAGAAGGAGACCGGCAAGGTCGACGAGCGCCCGCGGGTCGCCGGCGTCTTCGTCAACCGTCTGCAGAAGCGCATGAAGCTGCAATCGGACCCGACGATCGTCTACGGGCTGGCGTTCGGCAAGGGCACGCTCGGCCACCCCATCACGAAGGCCGAGCTCGATCAGGCGACGCCCTACAATACGTACAATATCGACGGCCTGCCTCCGGGACCGATCTGCAATCCCGGCAAAGCGGCGCTCGAGGCCGCCGCGAATCCATCGCGCACCAAGGAGCTCTATTTCGTCGCCGACGGAACGGGCGGCCACGCCTTTGCGGAGACGCTCGATCAGCATCTCAAGAACGTCGCGCGGTGGCGGCAAATCGAGCAGGACGCCAAGGACAGGCTGGCGCCCGACGCCGCGCCGACCCCGGCCGCCGCGCCCGCCGCGAAGCACGGGGCGCTCGAACCGGTCGACCCGAGGATTTTCGGCGCCCTGGCGCTCGCCGCCGCGACGGGTCCCGCCGACAATGGCGGCGCGCTCGGCGCGAAATTGGCCAAGTTCGGCGAAAAGTTGCGCGTGCGGGAGTCGCTGCTGGGCGCCGACGGCTCGCTGTCGCCGACGAAAATGAGCGGGAAGACGCCCGAAGACCTCGGCGCCGTGGTCACCGGGGTCAACGACGCTCCGACGGGCGCCGCGTTCGCCGAGGACGCCGACGCCGGCGCGACGGTCGATTCGATCGCGAGAGTTCCGCTTTCGGCCGCCGCGCTCGCGGACCAGAAGGCCCGCATCGCGCGTTACGCGGACCCGGCGAGCGCCGGCGCGCGCGTCGCGGGCCTCGACAATCCGGCCCAGCCGTCTCGCCCCCGCGCATTCGACGCCTCGGAGGGGACCGCGCTCGATCCGCTCCGCAACAAGACCTTCGATCTCAATTACGCCAAGACGGTCCCGCCGCTGAATTAGCGCCGCCGCCGCCCGTCCGCCGCGTCTGCTAAGCGGGTTCCGACAATTTGCCGTTCGCGATCGCCAGCGCGATGGCGCAGGCGTTCGACACGTTGAGGCTCTTGATCGCGCCGGGCAGGTCGAGCCGCGCCATGACGTCGCAATGTTCGCGCGTCAGCCTCCTCAAGCCCTTGTCTTCGGCGCCGAGAACGAGCGCGAGGGGGCGGGCGAGCTGGGCCTCGCGAAGAGTCTGCGCCGCTTCCGAATCCAGTCCGACGCGCCAGTAACCGAGATCGCCGAGCTCGCCCAACGCGCGCGCCAGATTGGCGACGCTGCAGATCGGCACATGCTCCAGCCCGCCGGACGCGGATTTGGCCAGCGCGCCGGTGAAGTCAGGCGAATGGCGCTCGGTCGTCACCAGCGCGTCGACGGCGAAGGCCGCGCAGGTGCGCAGGATCGCGCCGACATTGTGCGGATCGGTGATCTGATCGAGCACGACGACCAGGCCTTTGGCCGGCAATTCGGAAATGTCGATCGGCTCGAGCGGCCGCGCTTCGAGCAGGACCCCCTGGTGCACCGCGTCGCGCGGCGCGCGCAGGGCGATCTCGGCGGGCTCCAGAATGCGCGTCTCGACGCCGCGCGCGGAAATGTCCTCGGCGAGCCGTTCGGCGGCGGCGGCGGTCGCGTAAAGGCGGATGAGCTTGCGGCGCGGCGCGCGCAGCGCCGCGATCACGCTGTGAAAGCCGTAGATGTGCACGACATCGGCCGTTCGCGGCTGGCGCGGCGATCTCGGGGTCGGTTTGTCGAGGCTGTCCTGGCGCGGCCGGGGCCGCTCGGACCGGCCGTTGGCTTTTTTCGCCGCGGGCCGCGCGGGGCGTGTTTCCGGCGGATCGAATCCGCCGCCGCGTCTATGGATCTTGCGAGTCACGATGGATCTCCGGGAAATTGAGGCGGCGAGGGGCCGCAATAGCCCAACGGGCGCTCCGGCGCAAAGGCGGCGCGAGCCCGGTTGACGGGCGGCGGTCGTCGCTCTATATAGGCGGCATCCCGAACGCGTTCTGGGTCCCGGCGCCATTGCGAGCGCATGGGACTTTTTGCGTTTTGGGGTCTCTTGGCAAGGGCCGGTCTCCACCGGACGTCGAGGGCTTTTCAACCGCCGCGCATCGGCATCTAGCCGGGGCGCCGCCGAAATGGAGCATGGGCCGTGGCTCGTATAGCAGGCGTCAACATACCCACGAACAAGCGCGTCATCATCGCGCTGCAATATATTCACGGCATCGGCGCGAAGAAAGCCGAGGAGATTTGCGAGAAGGTGCATATCCCCCCGGAGCGCCGCGTCGCCCAGCTGACGGACGGCGAGGTGCTGCAAATCCGCGAGACGATCGATCGCGATTACATGGTCGAGGGCGATCTGCGCCGCGAAGTGGCGATCAACATCAAGCGCCTGATGGACCTCGGCGCCTATCGCGGGCTTCGCCATCGCCGTTCGTTGCCCGTTCACGGCCAGCGCACGCACACCAACGCGCGCACGCGCAAGGGCAAGGCCAAGGCGATCGCCGGCAAGAAGAAGTGATCGCGGGCTCGACGCCTCACGGATTTGAAGGTTTTTCGCGCCGCTGGCGCGCTTGAAGGACGAACCAATGGCTAAGGAAGCAACCCGCGTTCGCCGCAAAGAACGCAAGAACATCGTGTCGGGCGTCGCCCATGTGAACTCGACGTTCAACAACACGATGATCACCATCACCGACGCGCAGGGCAATACGATCTCGTGGTCGTCGGCGGGAACGATGGGGTTCAAGGGCTCGCGCAAATCGACGCCCTTCGCCGCCCAGATGGCCGCCGAGGACGCGGTCAAGAAGGCCTCCGAACATGGCATGCGCATGCTCGAGGTCGAGGTCTCCGGCCCCGGTTCGGGACGCGAGTCGGCGCTTCGCGCGATCCAGGCCGCCGGCTTCAACGTGACCTCGATCCGCGACGTGACGCCGATCCCGCACAACGGTTGCCGGCCGCGCAAGCGTCGCCGCGTCTGATTCAATCGCGGCGCGCCGCCCTGCGCGCCCCACGCGGGCGTCCAGGCGCCGCGCCGGACCCCTCAAGGCGTCGCCCCGCAGCTTCGTCGAACGGAAGGCTCAAGTCGTGATCCAGAAGAACTGGCAAGAACTCATCAAGCCGAAGAAGCTCGAAGTCATTCATGGCGACGATCCGCGCCGCGTCGCGACCGTCGTCGCCGAGCCGCTGGAGCGCGGCTTCGGCCAGACCCTCGGCAATTCGTTGCGCCGCGTGCTTCTGTCGTCGCTGCAGGGCGCGGCGATCACCTCGATTCACGTCGACGGCGTGCTGCACGAATTCTCGTCGATTCCCGGCGTTCGCGAGGACGTCGTCGACATCGTGCTCAACGTCAAGGACATCGCGGTCAAGATGCAGGGCGAGGGCGTCAAGCGCCTCATCCTGAAGCGCCGCGGCCCCGGCGCCGTCACCGCCGGCGACATCCAGACCACCGGCGACATCCAGATCCTCAATCCGCAGCTCGCCATCTGCACGCTCGACGAAGGCGCGGACATCCGCATCGAATTCACGGTGATGACGGGCAAGGGCTATGTGCCGGCCGATCGCAACCGCGCCGAGGATTCGCCGATCGGCCTGATGCCGATCGACAGCATGTTCTCGCCGGTCAAGAAGGTCTCCTACCGCGTCGAGAACACCCGCGAGGGTCAGGATCTCGACAAAGACAAGCTGACGATGACGATCGAGACCAACGGCGCGATGTCGCCGGAGGATGCGCTCGCCTACGCCGCGCGCATCCTGCAGGACCAGCTCGCGGTGTTCGTCAATTTCGAGGAGCCGCGGCGCGAGGAAGCGCAGCACGCGATCCCCGAACTCGCCTTCAACCCGGCCCTGCTGAAGAAGGTGGACGAACTCGAGCTGTCCGTGCGCTCCGCCAATTGCCTGAAGAACGACAACATCACCTATATCGGCGACCTCATCCAGAAGTCGGAAAGCGAAATGCTGCGGACGCCGAATTTCGGCCGCAAGTCGCTCAACGAAATCAAGGAAGTGCTCGCGCAGATGGGTCTGCATCTGGGCATGGAAGTTACGGGTTGGCCGCCCGAGAACATCGAAGAGCTGGCCAAGCGGTTCGAGGAGCATTACTGAAGGCAGTAGGCATTGGGCAGTAGGCAGTAGGAACGCATCCCACCGCTTATACTGCCTACTGCCTACTGCCTATTGCCTACTGCCCAAAACAAGCGGCCGTTCCTTGGCACGGCGGCCGTAGACCCGAGAAGGAGACAGCCAAATGTATCACGGACACGCGAAGCGTCGGTTCAACCGGACCGCCGAACACCGTCAGGCGATGTTCGCCAATATGGCGCAGGCCCTGATCAAGCACGAGCAGATCGTCACCACGCTGCCCAAGGCGAAGGATCTTCGCCCGGTCGTCGAGAAGCTGGTGACGCTCGGCAAGCGCGGCGACCTGCACGCCCGCCGCATCGCCATCTCGCGTCTGCGCGACGCCGACCTGGTGAAGAAGCTGATCGACGTCATCGGCCCGCGCTACAAGACGCGCAACGGCGGCTACACCCGCATCATGAAGGCGGGCTTTCGCCAAGGCGACAACGCGCCGATGGCGGTGATCGAATTCGTCGACCGCGACGTCGAGGCCAAGGGCAAGGATTCGGGTCCGGCCCCGGACAAGAGCGCCTCGAGCGAGAGCTGACGCCGAAACACGCGTTCGCATTGCTGAATGTTCCGGGCGGCGCGGCCTACGCGTCGCCCGTTTTGCGTCAGGAAACGGAGCTCTTGGGATGAGCCGTCTCGAAGGCGTTCGCGCCTGCGTTTTCGACGCCTACGGCACGTTGTTCGACTTCGCCTCGGCGGCCGCGGCCTGCCCCGAGATCGAGCCGGGCCGGCGCGCGGCGCTGACCGCGCTGTGGCGCGACAAGCAGCTGCAATACACGTGGCTGCGTTCGCTGCAGGGCCGTTACGCCGACTTCTGGCAAGTCACCGGCGACGCGCTGGATTTCGCGCTCGACAGTCTCGGCATAGCCACGCCGGGATTGCGCGACCGCTTGATGGGCCTCTATCGCACCCTGTCGCCATTCCCCGAAGTTCCCGGCGTGCTCAGCGCCTTGCGTCGGGCGGGCTTTGCGACCGCGATTCTTTCCAACGGTTCGCCAGGCATGTTGGAGGAGGCGGTCGCGGGCGCTGGCCTGAGCGCGCTGTTCGACGCGGTGCTTTCGGTCGACGCCGTGCGCGTCTTCAAGACCGATCCACGGGTCTATCAATACGCGCTCGACCGCCTCGGCTTGGAGGCCACGGAGGTCGCCTTCCAGTCGTCCAACGCCTGGGACGCCCACGCCGCGTCGGATTTCGGCATGCGGGTCGTGTGGTGCAATCGCTACGGCCAGCGCCGCGAGCGCCTGCCGGGCGCGCCGGACTTCGAGATCCGGAGCCTCGACGAATTGCCGGCCTTGCTCGGCGTCACGGCGTGACGGGGAGGCTTTCGCCCGCCCCTTCGTCGTAATTTTCGATCGTCCGCACGAAGGCCAGCGCCGCTTGCGATTCGTAGCGCTCCTTGTGACGCAGCAGAAAAAAACGGCGGCGCGGCAAGGTCAGCGGCGACGCGATCAGCGACCCCGCCTTGATCGAGGCGCTGACGACGAGGCGCGACATGACGGCGAGGCCCGCGCCCGCTTCCACCGCGGCGCGAATCGCCTCGTTCGAGGGCAGCTCCAGCGCGATGTTTCTCATCGAGGCGTCGACGCCGAACGCGGTCAGCGCCGCCTCGAAGGCCTCGCGCGTGCCCGACCCCCTCTCGCGCGCCACCCAGGGCGCCGCCGTCAGCCCGCTCGCGTCCAAGCCGTCCAAGACGCCGCGCTCCTTCGGCGCGGCGACGATGAGCAATTCATCCCATGCGATCGGCTCGACGATGAGCGAGGGATCGGCGACTTCGCCTTCGACAAAGCCGAGATCGACCTCGCCGCCGCCCGCCAGCGCCGCGACCCTCAGCGTATTGCCGATGCGCAGTTTGATCGTCAAGCCGGGATAAAGCGCGCGAAATTGGACGATGCGGAGCGGCAGCCAGTAACTGCCGATGGTTTGGCTGGCGGCGAGGACGAGCTCGCCTGTCTTGAGGCCCGCAAGGTCGCCGAGCGCCCGTTCGGCGGCTAGGGCGCGCGCGAGAACCGCTTTGGCTTCGCCCAAGAACGCCCGGCCGGCCGCGGTCAGCGCGATGCGCCGTCCGATCCGGTCGAAGAGCTTGACGCCGTGACGCTCCTCGAGCGCGGCGACGGCGGCGCTTGTCGCCGACTGCGTCAGGTTCAATTGGCGCGCCGCCCGCGTCACGTGCTCGCATTCGGCGACGGCTACGAAAACGCGCAATTGCTCCAGCGTCACCGGCGCCTGCCCTCAAGGGATCAGGCGCACCATTACCAGACTGAACGCGCAGATGAACAGCGAGGCGAGAAATCCCAGCGCCAGGGGCCTGAGGCCGCGGGCGCGGATATGGCCGATATCGGTGACCAAACCCATCGCCGCCATCGCCATCGAGAGCAAAAAGGTCGTGACGACGCCGATGGGCGCGGCGACCTGATGCGGAATGACGATGACGCTGTTGAGCGCGACCAGGGCGAGAAAGCCGATCAGGAACCACGGGAAGGGCGGCTTCCGCCGCTCGCCGTCGCCCGCGAGGCCGAGCCGGGCGGTCATTTCGCCGAGCGCGATCACCACCGGCGCCATCATGGCGACGCGGGTCAATTTGGCGATGGTTCCGAATTGTCCGGCGTCGCCGCCGCCCTGAAAGGACGCCGCGACGGCCTGAGCGATCTCATGGATCGAAGCCCCGGCCCACAGCCCGTAGGCGCGCGGCGACAGATGCAGGAAGCCTTGCGCCGCGGGATAGGCGAACATGGCGAGCGTGCCGAACAGGGTCACGCAGGCGACCGCGTAAGCGGCGTCGTCGTCCTTGCCGCCGGTCGCCGTTTTCGCCGCGATCACCGCCGAGGCGCCGCAGATCGAGGTGCCGACGCCGATCAGCAGCGCGAGCCCGCGCGCGACGCCGAGCGCGCGGCCCATGACGAGGGTGAAGGCCAAAGTCGAGATGAGCGCGGCGGCGATCATTGCGAGGCCGCCGGGGCCGAGGTCGGCGGCTTGCCGCGCCGTGATCTGCAAGCCCAATAGGATGATGGCGAAGCGCAGGATGGCGCGTAGCGAAAAGGCCATGCCCTTGCGGGCCGCGTGCGGCGCGCCGGCGAAATTATGCACGACGACGCCGATGAGGACCGACAGGATCATCGGGCTGAGCGCCGAAACGCCGGGAACGAGGCGCAAGGCGAAGGCGAGCGCGGCGATGCCCGCGGTCAGGGCGAGGCCGGGCGCGAGAGCGGGAAGCGGGCCGAGGCGGGGGGTTAGCGCGACATGGGCGTCGATGCTGGTCAAAGGACGAACTCCTGGGGATTTCGCCCTTCATGCTAGGTTTCGATCAATCGATCCAACGCATAATACCGGTCATATCAATCGTCTGAACCGATAATACGCGCTCAATCACAGGCGCTTTCGAGTCAGGACGCCGGAAACAAGCGCCGCATCAAAGAATTCCATCGCCTACCAGGAATACGTCAGCGGATTGCCCTACGGATGGGCGATCGTCTTCGGGAACGTCAGGTTCGACGGCTGCGATCCGGAGACGGGATTCCTTCTCGAAGCCAAGGCGAATATCGATCACCTGTTTGACGCCAACGATGTGCTGTACTGGTGGGTCGAGCTGGAGAATAACCCGAAATTTCAGATGACGAGCCAAGCGCGAACGGCGGCCGCCGCGGGCCGCCTGGTCGTCTGGCACGCGCAAACCGAGAAGGGTTATCGGGGATTGAAGAACATCGCGGGCGGCCTGAGCTTTGGAAACCTGTCCGTCGTTTTCGATCCGAACTGAGCGGAGGTCTTTGATGAGCGATCTGGAACTCGATGTCTGGTGGGAGCCGCGCGACCCGGCGCAAGCCGACGACGCGCGCAGGCTCTCTCAGTTCGTCACCGGTCTGCCGAACTTTGACCCGATCTATCGAAGCTGGCTGAAGTCGCCCAAAACCAAGAAGGAAACCGTGCCGGTTCCCCTGAGCGAGGCCGCGGCGAAGCAGCTTTTGATCGACCGCGTCGGCCAGTATGACGCCCCGCCCGGCCCTTGGCCGGAGCTCGGGAGCTTCATTTGGGGTGGCCACGCGGGACCTCCGCCCTACGATTTCCGTAAGTCGAGCTACGCCGACACCTGGTGCCACGTTGGCGCGTTTGGGAAGCCCGAATCGATCAACCTAAACGACATCTCGATGCGGCTCTCCGACTTGCCTCCGTCCACGGGACTGCCGTGGCGCGCCTCCGAATCGAGGCCGTTGATGAGGTTCGCGCGAGATCTGGAAACCCGCGGAAATGTGCGCGAAGTTTTCGTTCTACAACCTGCCCAAGATCCGCGATCCAAAGCGCGCCGCGATGCTCGCTCCCTACGCCCGCGCTCGCCCCAAGATCGCGGATTCGATTATGGCCGGTAGCGAACGACAGCTCAGACCATGGATCGGCTGGATCACCTACCTGCCCGCGAACCTCGCCGCGCGGGCGAAATATCCCGCCGACGTCGAAGTCGAAGCCCTCGAAGACGGCGCCGCGCTGGTTACTTTGTGCGAGGAGCCTTTCGGCAAGACCGACGCCGAAGGCCTGGCGCGGCTGCACGCGCTCGAGGCCGCGCTGCGTCCGATCCAGAGCTGAGTGCCGTTGGCGCGGCGACCGCGGCGGCCACGATTCGAACCGTGGCCGCCCCCTCACGCCACCGCCTTGATCGTCCGCCCCACCTTGTCGACGATCTCGCCGATCTGATCCTCGCTGATCACCAGCGGCGGCGTCAGTTCGATGGTGTCGCCGGAGAGGCGCAGCATGATCCCCGCCTCGTGGAAGGAATATTCCAGCGCGGCGTAGCCGCGCACCCCGGGGCCGCTCGATGGCGCGAGGTCGATCGCGCCGGTGAGGCCGACGCAGCGGATGTCGAGCACGTTCGGCAGGTCCCCGAGGGTCATCAGCGCGTCGCACCACTTCGGCTCCAGCGCCTTGGCGCGCTCGAACAGGTTTTCGTCGCGATAGACGTCGAGCGTCGCCAGGCTCGCCGCGCAGGCCAAGGGGTGGCCGGAATAGGTGTAGCCGTGGAACAGTTCGATCGCCGACTCCGGCCCCTGCATGAACGCGTCGTGCACATGTTTGCGCACGATGACCCCACCCATCGGCACGGTGCCGGAGGTGACGCCCTTGGCGAAGGTGATCATGTCGGGAATGACGCCGTAGCGCTCGGCGGCGAAGGCGAAGCCGAGACGGCCGAAGCCGGTGATCACTTCGTCGAAAATCAGCAGGATGCCGTATTTGTCGCAGATCGCGCGCAGCTTCTGCAGATAGCCCTTGGGCGCTGGCAGCACGCCGGTCGAGCCCGCCATCGGCTCGACGATGACGGCGGCGATGGTCGAGGAATCGTGCAGGCCGACGATCCCCTCGAGCGCGTCGGCCAGATGCCCGCCCCAATCCGGCTCGCCCTTGGTGAAGGCCTGATGCTCGCGGCTGTAGGTCGAGGGAAGGTGGTCGACGCCGGCGAGCAGCGAGCCGAAGAACTTGCGGTTGTTGACCATGCCGCCGACCGAAATGCCGCCGAAGCCGACGCCGTGATAGCCGCGCTCGCGTCCGATCAGGCGCTGGCGCGAGCCGGCGCCGCGCACGTTGTGATAGGCGATGGCGATCTTCAGCGCCGTGTCGGCGGCCTCCGAGCCGGAATTGGTGAAGAAGACATGATCGAGGTCGGCCGGCGCCAGCGCGGCCAGGCGCGAGGACAGCTGAAACGCCTGGGGATGCGCGAACTGGAAGTTCGGGGAGAAGTCGAGTTCGGCCGCCTGGGCCTGGATCGCCGCGACGATCGAGGGGCGGTTATGGCCGGCGTTGCAGCACCACAGCGCCGCCGTCGCGTCGAGAATCTCGCGTCCCTCCGGTGTGTAGTAATGCATGTCCTTGGCGCGCGAGATCAGGCGCGGCCGCTTCTTGAACGCGCGATTGGGCGTGAACGGCATCCAGAACGCGGCGAGATCATTGGGAACTTCGGCGCGCTGAGCGGCGGCGGACATGGCTTGTCTCCCGGACTTGATTGATTTTCTGAACAATGCCCGCGCCCATGCCGATTGTCCAGTTGTCGCGCTGTTCACGCTGTTCTAAATAATGAACACATGAACACTACGGATCGCGATATCGAAGTCGGGCCGCGCCTCAGGGCGCGGCGCATGCGCCTGGGGCTTTCCCAGCGCGAACTGGCGCGCCGCGCGGGCGTGTCGAACGCCACGATCTCGATGATCGAAGCCGACCACGTCAGCCCGTCGATTTCCGCGTTGCGCCAAATTCTGTCGGCGTTGGGGGTCGGCATCGCGGACTTCTTCGCCGCCGCCGAGGAGCAAAGCGAAAGGATCGTCTTTCGCGCCGACGAATTGACGGAGATCGCCGGCGGCGCGGTGTCCTACCGTCAGGTCGGCGCCAACCTGAACGGCCGCGCGCTTCAGATGATTCACGAGCGCTATAGGCCGGGCGCCCAGTCCGGCGCCAAGATGCTGTCGCACCAGGGCGAGGAGGCCGGAATCGTCATCAAGGGGCGCCTGTCGCTGGAAGTCGACGGCCGGCGCTACGAGTTGCAGACGGGCGACGCCTATTGCTTCGACAGCCGCAAGCCGCACGCCTTCCGCAACGCCGGCGACGGCGAACTGGTGGTCGTCTCCGCCTGCACGCCGCCGACCTTCTGAGCGAAAATCCGCCCGCGCGCGTGACCCATTGCGGGACGCGACCGGAATTTGCCCGGTAACCCGCCCGCAACCTTAAGCCGGTATGAAGAAAAGCGCTCGATTTGCGCGGGGCGGGTCAAGCCGCCCGGCGGAACGAGCCAAAAGCGCGACGCGCAAGCGTTCGACGCGGCATCGGCGATGGCGTTCAATCACAGCGTGGGTTGCGTATGGGTCGTTCGCGTTTAGCCTGGGCAGGTTCGGCCGTCGCGCCCTGGGGCATCGCGCTGGGGCTTGTCGTGTCGATCACCGCGCAAGCCGGACAGGATGCTGGCGGGACCGGCGGCCTCGTCGCGCAAAAGGCTCGCGGCGACCGCGCCTCGCCCGTTCGCGAAGCGTTTCTCGCCTCGACGTTCGGCTTGCCCGCGCCCTCCACGGCGCGCGACGGCGACGATTATCCGATCCTGGAGGCCCGTTTGACGCTCGGGGCCCCCGAGGATCTCAACGCGATTCCCGACGAAATCGAGCCGAATGCGGCGGTCAAACAGGGCAAGGCGAATTTCCCCGCGATCGACCGCACGCGCAAAGGCGATCCCTTCATCGTCCTTCGCCCCGGCTTCGACGCCCATCTGCGGCGGCCGGCCCCATCAGGCGACGACGGCGCCGAGGACTGGCCGCAGGAGTCGCGCAGCCCGACGGCGATCCTCTCCGGCGCGGAGATCGCGGCCAGCCAGCCGCTACGGCAATTCGACGATGGCGCGACGCCGGGCGTGCCGCTGGAGCTGGCGCTGAATTCCTCGACGCCGACGCCGAGCGACGGCAAGTTGATCGTCGCCGCCGCGCGCCCGGCCGCGCAAACGACGGTGGCGGCGCAATCCGACGCCAACGGCAAGCCGAATTATTCCGCGCTGATCGACCCCAAGGATTCGGCGCGGCAGATGCGCTGCCTCGCCGAGGCGATCTATTTCGAGTCGCGCAGCGAACCCGAGCCGGGCCAGGCCGCGGTCGCGCAGGTCGTGCTCAACCGCGTGCGCAGCGGCATTTTCCCGAGCGACGTCTGCGCGGTCGTCTATCAGGATCGCAACCATCCCTTCGCGTGCCAGTTCTCCTTCGCCTGCGAAGGCAAATCGCTGCGCATCGAAGAGCCCGGCGCCTGGGCGGTGGCGACCCGCATCGCGCAGGAGGTCGTCAGCGGCGTCAACTACAATCCGAAGGTCGCCGAGGCGCTCAACTACCACGCCAATTACGTCTATCCGTTCTGGGCGCCCTCGCTGCGGCGCGTCGACCGCATCGGCGCGCATATCTTCTACGCCATGCGCGTCGGCCTGAACTGGGCTCCCGGCGCCCTCAACGGCCGCGGCGACCTGCCGCCGGCGACGGTCGTGGCTCAGGCGAGCGCGGCGGCTCCGGTGGGCGCGGCGCGCTGAGCGCTCAGCCCAGCACGCTCGCAGCCGGCGTATAGGCGAGCCCGTGCGCCTGCGCGACCGGTTCGCACGTCACCTTGCCGTCGTGCACATTGAGCCCCGCGCGCAGGTGGACGTCGTCCTTCAGCGCCTGGCGCCAGCCCTTGTCGGCGAGCGCGAGCGCGAAGGGCAGGGTGGCGTTGTTGAGCGCGAAGGTCGAGGTGCGCGCCACCGCGCCGGGCATGTTGGCGACGCAGTAATGCACGACGCCGTCGACGACATAGGTCGGGTGCGAGTGGGTGGTCGCCTTCGAGGTTTCGCAGCAGCCGCCCTGGTCGATGGCGATGTCGACGATCACCGAGCCGGGCTTCATCGTCGACAGCATCGCGCGCGTCACCAGCTTCGGCGCTTCGGCGCCGGGCACCAGCACGGCGCCGATCAAGAGGTCGGCGCGCTTGACGAGTTCGGCGATCGTGGCGCGCGTCGAATAGATCGTGCGCACGCCGGTGCCGAATTGCGCGGCGAGACGGCGCAGGGCTTCGTTCGACTTGTCGACCAGGGTGACGTTGGCGCCCATGCCGAGCGCGATCGTCGCGGCGTGGGTGCCCGCAACGCCGCCGCCGAGCACGACGACTTCCGCCGCCGGCACGCCCGGCACGCCGCCGAGCAGGATGCCGCGCCCGCCCTGCGCCTTTTCCAGCGCATGCGCGCCGACCTGCGGCGCGAGGCGCCCGGCGACTTCCGACATCGGCGTCAGCAAGGGCAGGCCGCCGTAGGGCGAGGTCACCGTTTCATAGGCGATGCAGGTCGCGCCGCTGGCGACGAGATCCTTCGTCTGCGCGAGGTCGGGCGCGAGATGCAGATAGGTGTAGAGGATCTGGCCGCGGCGAAGCTGCTTGCGCTCGGCGCTGAGCGGCTCCTTGACCTTCACGATCATTTCGGCGCGCGCGAATATCTCTTGCGGCGCGTCGATCAGCGCGGCGCCCGCCGCGACATATTCGTCGTCGGAAAGTCCCGATCCGACGCCCGCGGACTTTTCGACCAGCACGGAATGGCCGTGGTGCGTCAGCTCGGCGACGGACGCGGGCGTCAGCCCGACGCGAAACTCATTGTCCTTGATTTCCTTGGGCACGCCGATGAGCATCGAATCCTCCCGTCATCTGGAAACCGTATGATCCTGCGGCGTCGAAGAAATTTCTCTCCCAAATGGGGCTGTCGCCGCCGGCTTCTGGCATGATATGCGAATTCTGGCTCGATTCGAGAGAGATTATGCGAATTGACGAAATCGACGATCGCGACCGGGCGATCCTGCGCGAATTGATGCGCGACGGCCGTCTGACCAACGCGGAATTGGCCGACCGGGTCCATCTGTCGCAATCGGCGTGCCTTCGGCGGGTCCGCATGCTCGAGGACAGCGGGATCATCGCGGGCTATGTCATGCTGCTCGATCCGGTCGCCGCGGACCTCCCCGGCGCCGCCTTCGTCTCGGTGACGCTGGACCAGCAGGGCCGGGCGGCGCTCGATCGATTCGAGCAGGAAGTCCGCCGTCACGCCGAGATCATCGAATGCTATCTTCTGGCCGGCGCCTCCGATTATCTCCTGCGGATCGCGTTTCGCGACGCGCGCGACTTCGAGCGCATCCACACCGACATTCTCACGCAATTGCCCGGCGTTTCGCGCGTGCAGTCGACCATGACGCTGCGCACCGTGAAGAAGACGACCGCCTTGCCGCTGTGAGGCTCCCGCGCTAGGACCGTCGACGAATCCGAGGATCGCGCCATGACCGAATCGCCCGCTGAAATCGCCAAGATGCCGTTCGAGACGGCGCTGGCCGAACTCGAATCGATCGTCGACAAGCTGGAGAAGGGCGCCGTCGCGCTCGAAGACTCCATCAAGCTCTACGAGCGCGGCGAAGCGCTGAAGGCGCATTGCGATCAATTGCTCAAGAACGCCGAAATGCGCATCGAAAAGATCGCGCTGTCGGCCGACGGCAAGCCCAAGGGCGCGGCGCCGCTGGACGGCGAGTGAGGCGTGACGAGCGGGGCCGTCGAACGGCGGCGATCATACAGAAAGAAAACGCGTATCACTATGGAAACATAGGAATTTTCATTGTCGCCCGCCCCGATGGTTACACTTTGTTAACCATAATGCCCGCAAACATGGACAGTGATTTTAACCATTGATCCCAGCCGTGATTCGCGGCGGGCGCACTAAAAAGGGCGGAGTCCATGCGCACGATTGCTTTCGTAACTCAGAAGGGCGGGTCGGGGAAAAGTACTTTGGCTTCTTCGCTGGCGGTCGCCGCCAAGGAAGTCGGCGAGCGCGTCTGCGTCATCGACTTGGATCCGCAGGCTTCCCTGGTCAGTTGGTCCAAGACTCGTGAACTCGACGACATCGCCGTCGTCGCGGCGACGGCGGGCAAACTGCCGGCGCTGATCGGCGCCCTGGAGAAAAAGGGGATCACGCTCGCGATTATCGACACGCCTGGCGCGGACGGCGCGGCTTCGGCGGCCGCGATGCGCGAGGCCGATCTGAACGTCATTCCCTCGCGCCCGAGCATTTTCGACCTCTGGGCCAGCGCTCAGACGCGCGCCGCCTTGAAGGCGGCGGCGAGCGATTTCGTATTCATGCTCAACCAGTGCCCGCCGGCCCAACAAACCGCGCGCGTCGACAACGCCGTCGCCGCGCTCGAGGAGATGGGCGGCCTCATTTCGCCGCTCGTGCTGGCTCGCGTCGACTATCAGGAAGCCGCGCGCCACGGCCTGGGCGTGACCGAAATCAACCCGCACGGCGCGGCCGCCCAGGAAATGCGCGCGCTGTGGGCGTCGCTGAAACGCCGTCTGGCGCGCGGCAAGGCCAAGGCGCCGACCAGCAAGGCGGCGTGAGGTCGACGCGCCCCCGCGCGGAAACTTCTACCCGCCGATGCGCGAGCGGATCACCTCTCCGCCGCGCGCGATCGTCAGATCCCAGCTGCGCGCGCGCTGCCCGCTCGCGGCGTCGAGATCGCGGGTGGTCGTGATTTTTGCGCCGTTGACCTCGAGGACGACGTCGCCCTTCTGGACGCCGAAATTGGCGGCCAGCGAGCCTTCGGCGACATCGGCCACGACGACGCCTTCGCTGATGGCGTCGAGCGACAGTTCCTCGGCCACCGCCGGCGAGACGTTCATCACCAGCGCGCCCTGGAACGGCGATCGGCTGGCGATGCGGATCGCCTCGCGCGGCGGCGTTTCCGGCGCCGCGGCGAGTTTCAGCGGCAGGACGAGGGACTTGCCGCCGCGCTGAACCGTCAGCGCCGCGACGCCGCCCAAGGGCTTCACGCCGAGCCGGAAGCCGACGCCTTCGGCGTCGTCGACGGCCTGTCCGTCGATCGCCGTGATGACGTCGCCGCGCTTCAGCCCTGCGGCCGCGGCCGGGCCGCCTTCGAAGACGCTGACCGCCAGCGCGCCGGCGGGCCGCTCAAGGCCGATCGAATCGGCGATGTCCTTGGTGACGTTTTGCAGGCTGGCGCCGAGCCACGGCCGCTTGACCGTGGCGCCGCCGTGTTTGGCCGCCGCGATGACGCTCTTGACCATGTTGACGGGAATGGCGAAGCCGAGCCCCACGCTGCCGCCCGAGCGCGAAACGATCGCCGAATTGATGCCGACGAGGCGTCCGTCGAGATCGACCAGCGCGCCGCCGGAATTGCCGGGGTTGATCGCGGCGTCCGTCTGGATGAAGAAACCGTAGTCGTTGATGCCGATCTGCGTGCGCGCGAGAGCGGAGACGATGCCCTGCGTCACGGTCTGGCCGACGCCGAAGGGATTGCCGATCGCCAGCACGAAGTCGCCGACTTCGATCGCGTCGGAATCCCCGAGTTCGAGCACGGGAAAGCGCTCGTCGCTCTGAATTTGCAGCACCGCCAGATCGGTGCGCGGATCGCGCAGCACGATCTTGGCCGGGAATTCGCGACGGTCGGACAGAGCGACCTTCACGTCGGTCATGCCCTCGATGACGTGGTGATTGGTGACGACGAGGCCGCTGGCGTCGACGATGACGCCCGAGCCCAGCGATTGCGCGACCCGCGACTCCTGGCCTTGCTGGCCGAAGAACTGGCGGAAAACGGGATCGTCGAACAGGGGATTGCGCGCCATCGTCTCGACGCGCGAGGCGTAGACGTTGACCACCGCCGGCCGCACTTTCTTGACCACCGGCGCGAAGGACAAATGCGCCTCGCTCGGGCTTTGCGGGACCGCCTTCTCGACGGTTTGCGCCTCGGCCGAGGCAAAGCCGAGGCAAAGGGCAAGGGCGAGGGCGAAACGGAGCAAGGCGGGCTCTCCCAAGGGGACGATCGGCGCCTTGATATAGGCTCGGCTCGGCGCGGTGCAAAGCGATTGAAGCGGCGGGCGGATGAGCGCGCGCCGGCTTGCGCCGCGTGGCGCGATATTTCCCGGCGGCGGCCTTGCGCCAGGCGCGCCGCATCCCAATGTCTTGCCAGCCGAGTCCGGTTTCAACGGCGCGGCGCATCATGACGGAGGCTCTCGATGAGCACGGCGCAAAGCAGCTTTGGCGGGTCGAATGGCGCGCGGGAATTCGGGCCGGGCGAATGGGCGAACACGACGTGGCGACGCCGCGGCTGCGGCGCGAGCCGCTGGACCGCGTTCGAACTCGTCGCCATGATTCTGGGATTCATCGTCTTCTGGCCGATCGGCCTGGCGATCCTGGCCTACAAGTTCTGGCAGCGAAAGACGGGCGGCGAAGATCTGCAGACCTTCGCGACCGGCAAATGGAACGAAGCGCGCAGCGCGATGGCCGGCGCGTCGCGCTCCTATTCGTGCGGGCCGTGGGGCCGCGGCGGGTCTGCCGGCGCTCCGACCGGGAATTCCGCGTTCGACGAATGGCGGGCGGGGGAACTCGCGCGCCTCGAGGCGGAGCGCCGCAAGCTCGAAGAGGCGCAGCGCGAATTCTCCGAATTCGTCGAGAATGTCCGCAAGGCCAAGGATCGCGAGGAATTCGAGGGCTTCATGAACGCGCGCAACCGGCCGCAGGCGTAAGGCCCTCGCCCTCACCCCAACCCCTCTCCCGCAAGCCGGAGAGGGGCTTTTTCGCTTCTCCCGCTTGGCGGGTGTCAGGCGAACGTCTCGTTCGCTGAGAGGTGGCCCGAAGGGCCGGATGAGGGCCTGCGCAATCAGCCCCCGAACACGCGCGCGAAAATCGTGTCGACGTGTTTCAAGTGATAGCCGAGGTCGAACAGCGCTTCGAGCTCCCCAGGGCTGAGCGCGGCGGCGACGTCCTTGTCGGCCTTGAGCAGGCTCAGGAAGTCGCCTTCGCCGCGCCACACCGGCATGGCGTTGCGCTGCACCAGCCCATAAGCGTCCTCGCGCGAGACGCCCTTCTGCGTCAGCGCGAGCAGCACGCGCTGGGAATGGATGAGGCCGCCGAGCCGGTCGAGATTCTTGCGCATGTTTTCGGGATAGACGACGAGCTTGTCGACGACGCCCGCCAGCCGCGCGAGCGCGAAATCGAGCGTGATCGTCGCGTCCGGGCCGATCATGCGCTCGACCGAGGAATGGGAAATGTCGCGCTCGTGCCATAACGCGACGTCCTCGAGCGCCGGCGTCACCGCCGAGCGCACCATGCGCGCGAGGCCCGTCAGGTTTTCCGTCAGCACGGGATTGCGCTTGTGCGGCATCGCCGAGGAGCCCTTCTGCCCCTCGGAGAAAAACTCCTCCGCTTCCAGCACTTCGGTGCGCTGGAGATGGCGGATTTCGGTGGCGAGGCGTTCGATCGACGAGGCGACGACGCCGAGCGCGGCGAAGAAGGCGGCGTGGCGGTCGCGCGGGATCACCTGCGTCGAAATCGGCTCGGGAACCAGGCCCATCTTCTTCGCGACATGCTCCTCGACGCGCGGATCGATGTTGGCGAAGGTGCCCACCGCGCCCGAAATGACGCAGGTCGAGATTTCCGCGCGCGCCGCGACGAGCCGCGCGTGAGCGCGCGTGAACTCGGCGTAGGCCAGCGCGAGCTTGAGGCCGAAGGTGGTCGGCTCGGCGTGGATGCCGTGCGAGCGCCCGATCGTCGGCGTCAGCTTGTGCTCGAAGGCGCGCCGCTTCAGCGCCGCGAGAAGGGCTTCGACGTCGGCGATCAGAATGTCGCTGGCGCGCTGCAACTGCACGGCCAGACACGTGTCGAGCACGTCGGAACTCGTCATGCCCTGGTGCACGAAGCGCGAATCCGGGCCGATGAATTCGGCCAGATGGGTCAGGAAAGCGATGACGTCGTGCTTGGTGACGCGCTCGATCTCGTCGATGCGCGCGACATCGAAGGTCACGTTCCCCGCCTTCTCCCAAATCGCCCGAGCGCTCTCCTTGGGGATGACCCCGATCTCGGCGAGCGCGTCGCAGGCGTGCGCCTCGATCTCGAACCAGATCTTGAAGCGCGTCTGCGGCGCCCAGATCGCGACCATTTCGGGGCGGGAATAGCGCGGGATCATGTGGGGCGGGTCCGTTGGGGAAAAGGGCAGAAGGGGTCTATAGGAAGCCGGCGCAAAGATCGAGGCCCGCTCCCGCGTCTTCATGGCCCATTGCCAGAAGCGCGTTCCCCCGGGCACATTGGGGCCGCAAGTCCGCAACAAGGAGAAACGCCGCGTGTCGTCTTCGAAAACCGATGTCATCGTCCTGGGCGCCGGCATCGTCGGCGTCTGCGCGGCGCTGTACTTGCAGGCGCGCGGCCGCGCGGTCACGCTCGTCGATCGCCTCGGCGCCGTCGCGGGCGAGACGAGCTCCGGCAACTCCGGCATCGTGCAGAGCGAGGCGGTCTTCCCCTATGTGTTTCCGCGCGCGCCGCTCGAAATCGCCGTCGCCGCGCTCAACCTCGATCCGCGCGTGCAAATTCGCTACAGCGCCCTTCCTTCGATCGCGCCGTGGCTGTGGCGCTATTTTCTCGCCTCCTCACCGAAGTCGCGGATGGCCACGGCGATGGCGATGCGCGGGCTGGTCATGCGCTGCCTGCCGGAACATCTCGCGATCGCCGGGCCGGCCGGCGCGCAGGCGCTGCTGCGGGAAGGCGGCTGGATCAAAGTTTTCCGCACCTCGCGCGGTGAGGACCTCGCGCTCGCCGACGCCGAGGAGATCAAGCCCTACGGCATGCCGACCGCCATGCTGAACCGCGAGCAGCTCGTCGCGCTCGAGCCGCATCTGAGCGAGGTCGCCAAGGGCGGCGTGCATTTCACCGAACCGCTGACGACCCCCGATCCCGAGGCCTTGGCCAAATCCTACGCCGATCTTCTGCTCAAGCGCGGCGGGAGGCTGGTCAAGGGCGACGCGCGCTCGCTCATCGCCAGCGGCGCGGGATGGGCGGTGGCCACGCAGGACGGCCCGCTGCAAGCCCCCGACGTCGTCGTCGCGCTTGGCGTCTGGGCGGAGGATATCACCACGGCGCTCGGCTATCGCCTGCCGCTCGGGGTCAAGCGCGGCTATCACATGCATTACGGCGCTAAGGGAAACGCAGCGCTCGGTCGGCCGGTGTTCGATCTCGAAAAGGGCTACATCATCACGCCGATGGCGCGCGGCGTCCGCCTCACCACCGGCGCCGAATTCGCGCGCCGCGACGATCCGCCCTCCAGCGCCCATCTCGATCGTCTCGAGCCGTTCGGCCGCGAGCTGTTTCCGCTCGCCGAGCGGCGCGACCCGCAGCCCTGGCTGGGGCGCCGGCCGTGCCTGCCCGACATGGCTCCGGTCATCGGCCCGGCGCCGCGCCACAAGGGCCTGTGGTTCGATTTCGGCCATCAGCATCTCGGCCTGACGCTCGGTCCGGTCAGCGGCCTGTTGCTGGCGCAGATGATGGCGGGCGAGGCGCCGTTCGTCGACCCCGCGCCGTTCCGGGCGGACCGCTTCGGCTAGGGCGCGCCATAGCGCTGGCGCCAGCTCGGCCGGGCGCCGGGGAAGGGGAGGGGAGTCGCCTCGTAAATCCCGCGCGCGATCGCCCGCGCGACGCATTCGGCCGCGAGGGTCCCGATCTCGGTGAGATCGCGCAAGTCCGGGACCCGAGCCGCGCGCGCCGTCGAGGCGGCGAAGACGATGTCGCCGTCCGCTGGCGCGAGAGCGGGGCGCAGCGCCAGCGCGAAGCCGCTCGAGGCCATGATCGCCACTCTCGTCATCTGCGCCTTGCCGAAGGCCGCGTCCGTGGCGACGACGGCGAGCGTCGTGTTGGCGGGCGCGTCGCGTTTGAGCGCCAAGGTGAGCGCATCGGCGGCGGGCGCGCCGCCGGCGCCGAGCCCGCCGAATTCCGCGTCGCGTTCATAGGCCGCCGCCCAGAAATGCGGACTCGAGCCGCGCGTCGCGCGCCCGACCGAATTGACCGCGACCAGGGCGCCGACGACGAAGCCGCGCGAGGACGTCGCACTCGCCGAGCCGAGCCCGCCTTTCAGGTCGTAGGTCGTCGCCCCGTAGCCGGCGCCCGCCGTGCCCAGCGCGAAGTCCACTGCGGCGCTCGCCGCCGCCTCGAAGCCGAGATCGCCGTAGGGCGCGCGGCGGCCCCAGGCCTTGTCGCCGCCGTTGTCGAGATCGAACAGCGCGGCGCCGGGAACGATCGGCACATGCACGGATCCCACCGTGAAGCCGCGCCCCTGCGCGGCGAGATAAGCCATGACGCCGCCCGCCGCATCGAGGCCGAAGGCCGAGCCGCCGGAAAGCACGAAGCCGTCGACCTGGGCGACCGTCATCTCCGGGGCGAGCAGCGCGCCGTCGCGCAAAGCCGGCGCTCCGCCGGGGACCGCCATGCCGCCGGTCGCCGGCTCGTCGAAGACGACCACGCTGACGCCCGAGGCCAGCCGCGCGTCCTGCGCGGCGCCGACGCGCACGCCCGGGACATCGGTAATGAGATTGTTCATGGGCGAGGGGTCCGCGCGGGAAACAGGAGAATGCGAGACGAACGCAAAAGGGCTTCCTTTTATGAAACCTACGCCGACTTTTTCGGCCCGCGTGACGGAAGCCTCGCTTCGCACTAGTATATTTTGATGCCGCCCGCCATCCCGCCTCGCGACGCCGCGCCATGCTGAACGGTTCGACTGTCTTCGTCGCGTCCTTCGGCTATGTCTGCTTCCTTTTCGCCGTGGCCTGGTGGGGCGATCACGGCGGGCGGCGGTTCGTCGTGGGCAAACAGCGCGCGCTCGTCTATGCGCTGAGCCTGGCCGTCTACTGCACCTCCTGGACCTATTACGGCTCGGTCGGGCTCGCTTCGGCGCATGGGCTCGATTTCCTGCCGATCTATATCGGGCCGATCCTCGTCGTCGGGTTCGGCCATCGGCTGATGGCGCGCATCGCCGCGCTCTCGCGCGCGCAGAACCTGACGACGGTCGCCGATTTCGTGTCCGCGCGCTACGGCAAGTCCCAGGCGGTGGCGGCGCTCGCCGCGCTCATCGCGCTGATGGCCTCCGCGCCCTATATCGCGCTGCAGCTCAAGGCGATCACCCAGACCATCCTGATGGTCGTCGACTCGTTCGAACACGGTCGATTGACGCCCGGCGCGCCGTCTTCGACCTTCTATCTCGCGGTGACGGTGGTGCTGGCGGCCTTCGCCATGGCCTTCGGCACGCGGCGCATCGATCCGACCGAGCATCAGAACGGGCTGATCCTGGCCATTGCGGTCGAATCCGTCGTCAAGCTGGTGGCCTTTCTCGCCGTGGGCGCGTTCGTCGTCTGGGGTCTTTCCGGCGGGATCGGCGAATTGACGCGCGTCGCCGAGACCCACGCGCGCATCGGCGCGGTGATCCAATCGGCCCCCGATCCGGCCAATTGGCTGACCACGACGCTGCTCTCGGCGTCGGCGATCCTGCTGCTGCCGCGCCAGTTTCACGTCAGCATCGTCGAGAATCGCAATGCGCGCGATATCGTCGCCGCGGCGTGGCTGTTCCCCGTCTATCTCGTGCTGATCAATCTGTTCGTCGCGCCGCTGGCGATCGCCGGACTCGCGACTTTCGCCGACGGCGCGATCGACCGCGATCTGACGGTTCTCGCCCTGCCGCTCGCCGCCGGCGCGCGCGGCCTCGCGCTGACGACGATGCTCGGCGGGCTCTCCGCGGCGACCGGCATGGTGGTGGTCGACAGCGTCGCGCTCGCAATCACGGTCTCCAACGATCTCGTCATGCCGATCCTGCTGCGCCGTCGCGCCGTCCGGACGGACGCGGCGGGCGCGGGCGAAATCGGCGCGCACGTGCTGTTGGTGCGGCGCGCGGCGATCCTCGGCGTTCTCTTCTTCGGCTATCTCTATGCGCAGCTGGCGAACGGCGCGGGGCTCGCCTCGATCGGGCTTCTGTCATTCGCCGCGATCGCGCAGATCGCGCCGGCGTTCCTCGGCGGGCTGATGTGGCGGCGGGGCACCGCGCGCGGCGCCGTCGCGGGCATGGTCCTCGGGTCGCTGGTCTGGGTCTACGTGCTGTTTCTGCCTTCGCTCAACGCCGACGGCGCGCTCGCCGATCTTCTCGCGGGCGGGCCGCTCGGAATCCTGTGGCTTCGGCCGGCCTCGCTCGTCGCGTTTTCGGCCTATCCGCTGGTCGGCGGCGTCGCGCTTTCCCTAGGGGCCAATGTCGCGGCCTTCGTTCTCGTATCCTTGACGCGCAAGGCGACGCCGTTGGAGCGCGTGCAGGCGATGGCCTTCGTCGCCGCCGCGCCGGGCGGCAAGCCGCAAGCCTTCCGCCTGTGGCGCGCCTCGGCGACCACGGGGGAGCTGGAGGCCACCGTCGCGCGCTATCTCGGCGCGGCGCGGGCGCGGCGCGCGTTCGAGGCGTTCATGGGCGAGCGCGGGCTGTTTCTGTCCGCCAGCGACGAGGCGGACGCCCATCTCGTCCGCCACGCCGAGCATCTGCTGTCGCCGGCGATCGGCGCCTCGACCTCGCGGCTGGTGCTCTCGCTGCTGCTGCGTCGGCGCGCGATGTCGGGCAAGTCGGCGCTCAAATTGCTCGACGACGCCTCGGCGGCGATCCAATCGAGCCGCGATCAACTGCAACACGCGCTCGACCATGCGCGCCAAGGCATCACGGTCTTCGACAACAATCTCGCGTTGACCACCTGGAACCGCGAATTCGCCGATCTGTTCGACCTGCCGCCCTCGATGCTCAGGCTCGGCGTCGGACTCGACGAGATCGTGCGCTTCAACGCCTCGCGCGGCGCTTATGGGCCAGGGTCGTCCGACGACTTCGTCGCCGAGCGCATCGAGAGCCTGCTCAACGACGACGAGCCGTTGCGCCTGCGCCTCTATCCCTCCCAGCGCGTGATCGAAATCCGCTCGGCGCGGCTGCCCGACGGCGGCATCGTCACGACCTACACCGACGTGACGCAGACCGTGCTCGCCGAGGAGGAACTCGCCGCGGCCAACGAGCGGCTGGAGCGGCGCGTGCAGGCGCGCACCGCCGAGCTCGAGAGTCTCAATCAGGCGCTGGCGCACGCCAAGACCGAGGCCGAGGAAGCCAATCTGTCCAAGACGCGTTTCCTCGCCGCGGCGGGCCACGATATTCTCCAGCCGCTGAACGCGGCGCGACTTTACGCGAGTTCGCTGACCGAAAGCGCGGCCGAGGCCGGCGCGGACGAACGCGTCGCGCTGGCGCGCAACGTCGACGCCTCGCTCGAGGCGGTCGAGGAAATCCTGGGCGCCCTGCTCGACATTTCCCGGCTCGACGCCGGCGCGACGCGGCCGGAAATCGTCGACTTTCGCGTCAACGATATTTTCCGTCAGCTCGAAATCGAATTCGCGCCGACGGCGCGCGCCAAGGGACTGGCGCTGCGCTTCGTCGCTTCGTCGCTGAGCGTGCGCTCCGATCGTCGGCTGATGCGGCGGTTGCTGCAAAATCTCGTTTCCAACGGCGTCAAATACACGCCCAAAGGGCGCGTCCTCGTCGGCTGCCGCCGCATCGAAGGCGCGGTGCGCATCGAGGTCTGGGACACCGGGCTCGGCATTCCCGCCGACAAGCAGCGCCTGGTCTTCGGGGAGTTTCAGCGCCTCGAACAAGGCGCGCGGGCGGCGCGCGGCCTCGGGCTCGGCCTTTCCATCGTCGAGCGGTTGGGGCGGGTTCTCGGCCATGTCGTCACGCTGCGCTCGAAGCCGGGCGTCGGTTCGGTGTTCGCGGTCGTCGCGCCGCTCGGCGCGTCGAGCCCGGCCCTCGCCGCCGACGCGCTCGGTCCGGAGCCGGCGCTGGCGGGCGAGCCGCTGAGCGGCCTGCGCGTTCTGGCGATCGACAACGAGCCGCGCGTGCTCGACGGCATGCGCGTGCTGCTGGGCAAATGGGGATGCCGCGTCGCCATCGCGCGCGGGCTCGACGACGCGCGTGAGGCGCTGGCGGCGTTCGACGGCGCGCCGGACGCGATCATCGCCGACTATCACCTCGACGAAGGCGATGGGCTCGCCGTCATCGCCGCGCTGCGCGAAGGCGTCGGCTTTTCCGTCGCGGCGATTCTGGCCACCGCCGACCGCAGCCAGGAGGTGCGCGAGGCGGCCGCGCGCGCCGACGTCGCCTTGCTCAACAAGCCGCTGAAGCCCGCCCCGTTGCGCGCCCTATTGACGCGCTGCCTGGCGTTGCGCGCGGCGGCCGAATAGCGGCGCGGCCCGACGACGCAGGTCTCGCGCCGGGAGGCCATTTCCTTCCCCGGAGAATTCCGATACCACCGCCGCGGCCTGATGCATCTCGAGAAAAGTCGCCCCGCCATGAATGACTCGACGCGTCCTTTCGACGATATCCGCGCCCTCATCGGCGCGATGCCCGAGCCCGACGCCGCGGCGCTCGCCGCCGTGCGAGCGCGCGAGGCGCAGCTGACCAAGCCGGCGGGCTCGCTCGGGCGGCTCGAAGAGATCACGCAGTGGCTGGCGGCCTGGCAGGGCGCCGCGCGCCCGCACGTCGACGCGCCGCTCGTCGCGGTTTTCGCCGGCAACCACGGCGTCGTCGCCCAGGGCGTTTCGCCGTTCCCGCAATCCGTGACGCGGGCGATGGTCGCCAATTTCTCCGGCGGCGGCGCGGCGATCAATCAGATTTGCAAAACCCTCGACATTTCGCTGAAAGTGTTCGAACTCGCGCTGGAGCAGCCGACCGGCGACATCACGCAAGAGCCGGCGCTCGACGAAAAGGCCTGCGCGGCGACGATGGCCTTCGGCATGGAGGCGCTCGCCTCGCAACCCGATCTCCTGTGCCTGGGCGAAATGGGCATCGGCAACACCACGATCGCCGCCGCGATCTATCACGCGCTCTACGGCGGCGAGGCGGAGGATTGGGTCGGCCGCGGCACGGGGGTCGACGACGCGGGGCTCAAGCGCAAGGCGAACGCCGTCCGCGCGGCGGTCGCGCGGCATTGCGATTCCCTGAGCGACCCGCTCGAAGTGCTGCGTCGTCTGGGAGGGCGCGAAATCGCCGCGATGGCGGGCGCGATCCTCGCCGCGCGCATCCAGCGCGTGCCGGTGCTGCTCGACGGCTTCGTGGTGTGCTCCGCGGCGGCGGTGTTGCACGCGCTCGATCCCAACGCGCTCGACCATTGCCTGGCCGGCCACGTCTCGGCCGAGAGCGCCCATGCGGAGGTTCTGCGCCGCCTTGGCAAGACGCCGCTCGTCGACCTCGGCATGCGATTGGGCGAAGGCACGGGCGCGGCGCTCGCGGTCGGGATCGTCAGATGCGCCGTCGCCTGCCACAACGGCATGGCGACTTTCGCCGAGGCGGGCGTGGCGGGGAAGGAATAAGACCGAGCCGACCGCCTAAAGCTGGTCCGACGCGCGCCCGTACATCGAGGGATCGTCCTTTGGGCCTTCGGCGGTCCAGATGACGCGCAACGGCATCGGCTCCTGCGGCTTCACCTTGCCGTCCGCTCCGATCAATTGCGCGGCGACCCATTTGGCGCATTGGTCGTGATCGACGTCGAGCACCCGCTTGGCGATTTCCGCCGACGTCGCCATGCCCGACTCGCTGGAAGTGATCGCCTCGACGTTGTCGGACAGACAATCGTAGATGATGCGTTGCGCGCGGTAGCGCAGCGCGAAGGCGTTGGGGTCGCGGCGCAGCAACGGCTCCAACGATGCGACCCCGGACGACGAGGCTTCCGACAGCAATTGTTCGGCGCTCTCGCGCACCTCGCCGCTCACCAGATCGCCATGCGTCTGGTAGAGGCGCTGTACGAATAGCGTCGACCCGCGATTGGACGCCAGCAGTTCCGAAGTCTCGAACAGGCGCGAATAAACGTTGCGCGCGGACTTCTTGATGATCAAATCGAGGTCGTTCATCGTCACCGCGCCGTGATTGGTGCCCTCGAACAGGGTGCCGATTTCGTTGTTGACGCGTTCGAGGATCATCACCCGCAAGCGCTCCGGCGACCAGTTTTCGCCCAGAAACGTCTCGAACTTCTGCAGGGTGGCTTCGCGGATCGCGGAATCGAGGGACTCGAGAATCGCGTGTTCGGTAATGTCGCCTTCTTTGGCCCCATTCCCGGCGCTCTGCTTTCTCTTGATGTCCTCGATCAGCTTCTCGACCATGCCTGTGTAATCGCGTTCGGCTTCCTGGTCCGCCTTGCCGATCTGTTCCAGATCGTCCCACTCGCCGACCGCGCCGAGTGACTGACTGGCGACTATCGATTTCAAAATCGCCTGCTGTTGTTGCGTCGCCGGCGGCGCTAGCGACGCGAGGGCGCGGGAGGAATCAGCGGGGGACGGCGCTTCGGCGCCTTGCGGCGGGGCGCCGGTGTTGCGGTTCGGCGCGGCGCGATGGTAGCGCTGCTGGTAGGGCACGGCCCCGCCGAGAAATCCGCCGATGAAGCCGCCGAACGGGTTGCCCGCCAGCGCGGCGGGATGATCGAAGACGACGCCCGCGCTCAAGGTCAATACGCCCGCGACAATGGCGCCCGCGCGCTTGGCGATTCGTGACGATCCCGCAACCATGGAAGTCTCCCGATGATGCGACGATGCCCTATGACGTCAATATAGGCCGCTCGACAGGCGCGTTCAACGCCCGCCGCCTCGTCAATGGCGCGGCCGGCCCTGAGATTGCTGCTGCGCCTGCGCCGAGAGAATCTGCTGGTTGATGAGGTCGGCGAAGGGAACTTTCGCCTTGCGCGCCGCGTCGAACGAGGCTGACAGCGTGCGGCGCAAGATGTCGTTGTCGTAGCAACGCGTCTCGCGTTCGAGGCTGCGGAACTGCGGCTCCGTCGGCGATTCGGAGCGGCCCCAGTCCCAAACCCAAACGCGCTCTGGGAACGCGCCGCCGCAGAAGGGAACACTGAGCATGCGGGTCTTCACCTTGCGCGTCGCCGGATCGACCGTGCCGTAGAACCGCTGCAGGCGATCGATTTCGTCGGGGTTGAGCAGGGCGCGATCGTTGACGTCGACCGCTTGTCCATTGACGGCCATTTCCGCCAAAAGAATACCGCCGCCGATCTCCCAAAACGGGTTGCCGTCCTTCTTTGTCGGATCGGCCAAAGTGGAAAGCTTGATGGCGAGAAATGCGTATTTCATCGCCAGCAATGGATCTTTTGGCTGATCGAGTTCGCCATCGCGGTAGATTTCGGCGAGCATGTCGGCGGCGCGCGCCGAACCGTGGCTGAGCGCGCGGTTCAACAAGTCCATGGCCTCGTTCGCGCCATTCTCCGGCTTGACCAACATGCGGCCCGCCCGAAGCCGGCGAGCCAGCTCGAGTTCGGCGTCTTCATCGCCGCCATGCGCCGCCAGCCGATAATAGCGTTCAGCGATCTCCGGCTGCGGGTTGGGCAGGCCCAGTCCCCGCTCCATCATGTAGGCCAAATTGAACTGGGCGTCCGAATTATTGTCTTCGGCGGCGCGCCCCCACCAAAGCAGAGCTTGACTATAATCCGATTGAACGCTGTTGGGGATGACGTCGCCAGCGGAATTCTTGAGCCGGGAACCGTAATAGTAGTACCAGCCGAGGTTGAACTTGGCGGCGTCGGAGCCCGCGTCGGCGGCGCGCTCCGCCCATTCGACGGCGCGGCGTGGATTTTGCGCAACGCCTTGGCCGTAGAACAAAGCCTGGGCCGTTTGGACCATCGCCGGCACGGAGCCGCTTTCGGCCGCCTTGACCATCCACCGGTAGGCTTCGCTGAGATCGCGCTGCAGGCCGAACGAGCCGTCGCTGTATCGGCGGCCAAGCTCGTACATCGCCGGAGGGAATTCCTGGTTCGCCGCCTTCTTCAGCAAATCGTTGGCGCGGTCCTGATCCTGGTCGGTGGCGTCGGTGTAATCGGAAAGCCTCGCCAAGTCGTAGAGCGCCGCGACATAGCCGCGGTTGACGGCGTCGTTGTAGGCGGCGCGCGCGTCCGTGATGAGGGGTTTGCGCGTGGGATCGTCCAGCCGCACCGCGTTGGCCGCCGCGAATTTGGCGCGGCCGAGATTGAAGAGGAAGCGCGGCACGCGCGCGTTGCGCTGAATCGATTTCTCGCAGGCGGCGATCGCCGCGTCGAAATCGATCTTGTCGAGCGGCACGCCAGGCACTTCGGGGGGCCGCGCCGGATCGCTGTCGGACGCGGCGAGACGGTCGCAATCGTCGATCGGCTTGGCGCCGGCGGCGATCGTCGGCGTCGCGACTTCGGACGAGCCGATCAAGCTGACGAGGGCGCGCCGCGCGAGTTCGGCGGTCGGACAATCATGGAAGCGCCGGCGGTGTCGCTCCAATGCCTCGCGTTCAGGCTGCTGGCTGATCTCCTCCCAATCGACCTGGGCGCCTTCGCATTGTTGTTGGGTGAACGGGAACCGTTCGCCGCCGACCGAGTCGACCAGGGCGAAATTGTCGCTGACGCCCAGATTCTCGAAAAACTCGGGCTCCTGCTGGCGCCCGCCCGACAGAGCGAACGCGCGAACCATGCGACTGAGCCGCTGCGCCAGCTCGATCAGAGTTTGCCCCGGTCGTTGCAGCTCCGACCTGACCACCTCGGTGAACAGGGAGTTGCGCCGATGATCGCTGAACCCGAAGCTCTCGATCGCGGTTTCGCCGAAGGAAGCGGAGAAAACCACGATCGAGCCGGCGGCGAGATCCTTGGTCGGCAACAATCGGCTGCCCGACGTTGCGCTCCGTTTGACCTCCCGCTCGTCGGCGGTCGTTTCAATCAACGAGCGGCAGGCGTCGAGCATGAGAACGGCGATCTTCGGCTTCTTATCGGCGATCGAGGCCATCAGATCGGCGACGGAGACGCCGTTCTTGGCGATTTCGTCGGTTTCGTAAGGGCCCTCGAATGAGGACATTTTCAACTGAATGATGTCGTCGCGACGTCGATCCGCCTCGATCAGCTGATCGCGCGTATAGCTATAGAGGCTCTTGATGTCGCCGAGCAGGAGATAGTTGGTGTTGTTCGCCTCGACGCCGAGGCCGTGCCCGGAATAGTAGAAGAAGACGACGTCGCCCTCCTTCACGGTCGAGAGGAAGGCGGCGAACCTCTTGTCGAAATCGCTCTTGGCGCGCAATTCGGTCGCCAGCGTGATGTTCTTCTTGTCGAAGCCCACCTGTTCGAGGTCGGCGGCGATATCGCTCGCGTCGGCGTCCGATCGCTCGAGGCTCGGGATCATGTGATCGGAGTAACGCTGCTCGCCGAGCACGAAGGCGCGCCGCGTCTGCGCGTTCGCCGCGTCCGAGCCGAACAGGCTGAAGCCGATCAGTGCGATTGCCGCGAGCGCCGAAGCGGCCCGCGCGATCCGATCCGCCCCTCGCTTCGTCATGTCGAACCTCATGTCGTTCATGGGGCGGCCCGCTCACGGCGCGAGCGGCCTCGCTACGCGAAATCCGATTTTTTCCGATCCCTCGTCGACGGTTTCCCAGGATCGGGCCGCCGCGCGCAGCTCCACCGGCTTGTCGGCCCACGAGCCGCCGCGGGTCGCGCGCGCCGAACAATCGCCCGAAACGACCGGCGCGCCGTTCGACGCCGCGGACGCCGGCGCAGCGCTCCAACAGTCCAATGTCCATTGGCGCACATTGCCGAGTATGTTGTAAAGCCCGAACGGATTGGGCGGGCCGCTGTCGACTGGAGCTGTCTTGAGCGGCGCGGAGGACTTCGGGCTGCCCTGGTAGGAATCGCGCCAATTGTAGACCGCGATCTCAGGCGTGATCGCGCCGAACCAAAACGGCGCATAGGGACACTTGAGGCTCGTGCAGCCGCGCGCGGCATATTCCCATTCGGCCTCGCTGAGCAGGCGATAGGGCTGCCCGGTTTTGCGCTTCAGCCAGTCGACATAGAGCTGCGCCTCGTTCCAGGTCGCGAAAAGGACCGGGCGGCGGTCGCGGCCGAAGTCGAGATCGCCGAGCGAGCGATGGCCGCAGCCGCCTTCGGCGAAACAGGCGTCCCACTCCTTGAACGTGACGGCGTAACGGCCGACGGCGAGCGGCGCGGCGATTTCGACTTGATGCGGCGTCATTTCGTCGGGCCGCCGTCCCGGCTCTCCCGACGGCGATCCCAGCATCGCCTTTCCCGCGGGGACGACGACCATCTCCGGGCACTCGTCGCATTCTTTGAAGACCTCGCCGCCGGGATCGCCCGCGGCGAGCGCGGGCGGCGGGCCGACCGGAACGACCGCCGCCGGCTTGGCGGCCGGGGGGGCGACGCCGGCGGTGACGACGGGTGTCGGCGCTAGCGACGGAACTGGACTCTCGGTCTGTGTCGGCCCGGGCGATGGAGACGCCGTCGCGGTCGGCGAGGCGACGATCGTGGCGACGATCGTCGTCGAAGCCGAGGTTGTTCCATTTGCCGCGCCGGTAGCGGTCGCGGTCGGCGAGGGCGAGGCCGTCGGCGAGAGGGTCGGCGTGGCGATCGTCGGGACGGGCGTCGGAACAGGCGCCGGGCGCGTCGCGAACCAGACGCCCCCCGCGACGACCGCGAGCGCGACGACCGCGCCGAGGCCATAGGCGGCGGCGTTGGAGCGCGGCGGCGCCGGCGTGGGCGTCGGGGCCGGCGTCGCGCGCTCGCTCGGCGGCAGCGCGAGGATCGCGGCGAGGCGTTCGCTGAGCTTGGCGACGCCCGCGTCCCAATCGGGGAAGACGTCGATCCAGTTGCGCGTCGCCAGTTCGTAGCGGAACGCCTTGCTCGGCGTCGCATCCTCGATGCGCACCGGCACGAGCGTGATGCGGCGCTGGCTGGCGAGCGCCACTTCCTTCTTGATTTCGTCGGAATCATTGGCGGCGCCGGAGAACACCAGCACCATGGCGCTGGCTTTCTCGATCGCGTCGACGATGGAATCGCCGTAATTGTCGCCCGCGGCGATGTCGCGCTCGGAAATCCAGCAGGCGATCCCATGCGCTTCGAGCGCATCGACCAGCGCGCGCACCGGCTTGAGATCGCGCGAGGAATGGCTGACGAAAACCGGCGCGGTCATGAAGTCGAGAGCCCCCGGCGCGCCGCGAATTGGGACGCGCTCAGCCTCGCCTTCACTAACCGAAACGCGCTTGCCGCGCAAACGCGCGCGCGGCGGGGCGATCCGATCCGGCTTCGCTCACATCCCGCCGAGATAATCCGCCACGGCGAAGATGTCCTTGTCGCCGCGTCCGCACAGATTCATCACCATCAGATGATCCCTCGGCTTCTTCGGCGCGAGCTCGATCACCCTGGCGAGCGCGTGGGCGGGCTCCAGGGCGGGGATGATGCCCTCCAGCAGCGAGCACAGCTGGAACGCGGCGAGCGCTTCCTTGTCGGTCGCCGAGAGATAGGTCACGCGGCCCGATTCCTTGAGCCACGAATGTTCGGGGCCGACGCCGGGATAATCGAGGCCGGCGGAAATCGAATGGCCCTCGTTGATCTGGCCGTCGTCGTTCATCAGGAGATAGGTGCGGTTGCCGTGCAGCACGCCGGGGCGTCCGCCCGACAGCGAGGCGGCGTGGCCGTCCGGCACGTCGAGGCCGAGGCCCGCCGCCTCGACGCCGTACATCTCGACGCTTCGCTCGTCGAGGAAGGGATGGAACAGCCCGATCGCGTTGGAGCCGCCGCCGATGCAGGCGACCAGCGAGTCGGGCAGGCGGCCCTCCGCCTCCTGCATCTGGACGCGCGTCTCATTGCCGATCACGCATTGGAAGTCGCGCACCATCGCGGGATAGGGATGCGGCCCCGCCGCCGTGCCGATGCAATAGAACGTGTCGGCGACATTGGTCACCCAGTCGCGCAACGCTTCGTTCATCGCGTCCTTGAGGGTGCGCGCGCCGGACTGCACCGGACGCACTTCGGCGCCGAGCATCTTCATGCGGAAGACGTTCGGCTTCTGCCGCTCGACGTCGACCGCGCCCATATAGACGATGCATTGCAGGCCGAAGCGCGCGCAGGCGGTGGCGGTGGCGACGCCGTGCTGGCCGGCGCCCGTCTCGGCGATGATGCGCGTCTTGCCCATGCGCCGCGCCAGCAGGATCTGGCCGAGCACATTGTTGATCTTGTGCGCGCCGGTGTGGTTGAGTTCGTCGCGCTTGAAGTAGACCTTGGCGCCGCCGAGCTTCTCGGTCAGCCGCTCGGCGAAATAGAGCGGGCTCGGGCGTCCGACATAGTGCTCGAGGAAATAGTCGAGCTCGCTCTGGAAGCTCGGATCGGCCTTGGCGGCCTTGTAGGCCTCCTCAAGCGACAGCACGAGCGGCATCAGGGTTTCCGCGACGAAGCGGCCGCCGAAAATGCCGAAATGGCCGCGCTCGTCGGGGCCGTTGCGGAAGGAATTGGGTTTGTCGATCTTGGTCACGGGATGCTCCTTGCCTCGTCGTCGCGCGCCGAGTCCCGGCGCGCGAACGCGGCGCGCGCGGCGGCGACGAACGCCTTGATCTTTTCGATGTCCTTGACGCCGGGCGCGCTCTCGACCCCTGAGGAGACGTCGACGCGGCGCGCGCCGCTGAGCGCGATCGCCTCGCCGACATTGGCCGGCTCCAACCCGCCCGACAAAAGCCACGGCGCTTTCGGCGCGAAGCCGCGCGCGAGGCGCCAGTCGAACGGCGCGCCGTTGCCGCCCGGCCGCGTCGCGTCCTTGGGCGGCTTGGCGTCGATCAGCAGCCAATCGGCGGCGTCGTCGTATTCCAGCGCCTTGGCGAAGTCGGCGGCTTCGGCGACGCCGAGCGCCTTCATGACGGGAACGCCGAAGGCGTGGCTGATCTCGGCGACGCGCTCGGGGCTCTCGGAGCCGTGCAATTGCAGGATATCGGGCGCGACTTTCGCGATGATCGCCGCCAGCGTCCGGTCGGAGGCGTCGACGCCGAGCGCGACGATTTTCGCCCGCCCGCGCGCTTTTGTCGCAAGTTCGCGTGCGTGATCGAGCCCGACGAAGCGCGGACTGCGCTCGAAGAACACCAGGCCGACCATGTCGGCGCCGGCCTCGAGCGCCGCTTGAAGCGTCTCGGCGGTCGAAAGGCCGCAGATTTTGACGGTCGTAGGCATGGGACTATTTGGGTCAAGACGGCGGCGGAGTCAAAGCTTCTCGCCGCCCGCCTTCTTCCACACCAGCATCGCCGCCGCGAGATCCTCGATCGCCGCGCCGACCGATTTGAACAGCGTGATCTCCAGCGGTCCGCCGCGGCCCGGCGCGCCGCGCACCAGCGCCGCGAGGTCGGCGACGACGTCGGCGCGCGTAAGAGCGCCGTTCTGCAGGCCGATCGCGACGTCGCCGCCTTCCTCGAGCGCGGCGCTGGTGTCGACGAAGACTCGCGCGCGCTTCAGCGCCGCGTCGTCGGCCTCGCGCATATGCATGTTGAAGGCGCCGACGAGGTCGAGGTGCTGGCCGGCCTTGAGCCAGGCGCCGGCGACGAGCGGCGTCTGCGAAAGGGTCGCGCAGGAAATGATGTCGGCTTCGCGCACGGCCTCCTCCAGCCGCCCGGTCGCATGCGCGCGGAACCCTTGCGCGATCAGGCCCTGCGCCAGCCGATGCGCGCCCTCCGGGCGATGGTTCCATACCGCGATTCTTTCGATTCGTCGCTGGCTGGCGTGGGCGCGGGCGAGGAATGGCGCCATCGCGCCGGCGCCGACGAGCAGGAGGCTCTTCGCGTCGCTGCGCGCGAGATGGCGCGCCGCCAGCGCGGAGGCGGCGGCGGTGCGCCACAGCGTGAGCCGCGTTCCGTCCATCGTGGCGAGCGGCGCGCCGGTCACGCCGGACTGCAGGACGTAGAGGCCGAGCACGGCGGGCAGGCCGCGCGCCGAATTGCCGGGAAAGACATTGACGATCTTCACGCCCAGATATTCGCCGGCGCTGGCGCCGGGCGCCGTCCACGCCGGCATCAGCAACGCCGTCGCCGCGGGCTCGCCCGCGCGTTCGATTTCGTGGTGATGGCGTTGGGGCGCGTGGAAGCCGCCGCGAAAGCTCTCGCTGAGCGCGTCGATCAGCGAGGGAAAATCGAGCGCGGCGTCGATTTCGGCGGCGGTGAAATGGCGCATCCCGGCTCGGCCCCGTTCAGCGTTGCGCCGGAGGACCGAGCGCTTGCGCCTTGGCCGCCTCAGCCTCGGCGCGCCACTTGTCGGCTTCGAACGCGTTTTGCCGCGCGGCGCGACGATGCTTGCCCTGCGCGAGCCAGGTCGCCGCGCCGCCAGCGACGACGCCGAGCATGGCCGCGACGATCAGGACGACGAACAGCGGCGCCTGGATCGCGAAAGCGGGGATGTCTCCCGACGAGAAGGGATCGAACGAGACCGTGACGAAATGCCGATTGGCGAAGGCGAAAATCAGAAGAAGAATCGCGATGGGCGCGATGAGGACGAGTTTCAGGAAGCGAACCATGGGCGGAACCGACGACTTTCTCGCGTAGGGGAAGCGCGGCGCGAGAATGGCGCGAAAGCGCGCCCAGCGCAAACCAATCGGCCGTGCGCGTCAGGCGCCAGGCTTGTGATTGAGGCGTTCGCGCATTTCCTTGCCGGTCTTGAAGAACGGCACGAGTTTCTCCGTGACCGGCACTTTGTCGCCGGTGCGCGGATTGCGCCCCGTGCGCGCGAGGCGCTGCTTGGTCGAGAACGCGCCAAATCCGCGCAGCTCGACGCGCTCGCCGCGCGCCAGGGCTTCCGTGATCTCGCCGAGAATGGCGTCGACGATGTGTTCGATGTCGCGTTGATAGAGATGCGGATTACGCGCCGCCATACGCTGCACGAGCTCGGACTTGATCAAAGGAGACGCCCCTCGAAACTATAACGCACGAGCAAAACGCCATGCCGCGCGTCAATCCCCGCTAGACAGTTGCCAAATCGAGACCAATCCGTCAACCGGACCGCCCTCGCCCGCCCAATCGCCGCGCCGCAGCGCGCCCGCGATCGAGCGCAAGCCGAAGGCGTCCGCCGCCGCGGCGGCCAAGCTCGTCAGTTTGAAGCCGGCGAGCCCGGTGCTGGCTCGCCAGTCGCGCACCGGCAGATCCTTGGCGACGCCTTTTTCGGCCTCCAGCCACTTGATCGCCTCGCGCTCGCCGCCGATCGCGTCGGCGAGCTTCAGCGGCAGACCCTGCCGCCCGGTGAACACCCGTCCATCGTCGACGCGCGCCAGTTCGTCGTCGCTCAGATGGCGCCGTTCCTTGACCAGATCCTTGAACCAGGAGAACGAATCCGCGACGAGCGCGGCCATCGCGGCGCGCGCATCCTCGCTCGTCGGCTCGAATCCGTTCGGAGCGGCCTTGAGCGGCGAGGACTTGATCGATTCGAGCTTGACGCCGACCTTGTCCATCAGCCCCGACACGTTCGGAAATTGGACGAGCACGCCGATCGATCCGACAATCGAATTGCCGCGAACGAAAATGCGGTCGGCGCCCAGCGCGGCGATGTAAGCGCCCGAAGCCGCCATCGATCCGACGACGGCCACGACCGGCTTCTTCTCGGCGAGGCGTCGGATTTCCTCGTAGAGGACTTCGGAGCCCTCGGTCGTGCCGCCGGGGCTGTCGATATCGATGAGCGCCGCCGCGGCTTTCGAATCCGCGACCTGGCGGATCAGCTTCAGCGTCGCCTCGTTGCCGGTGATGAGGCCGGAAATCGAAAGCCGCGCGATATGCGCCTGACCGAGCCCGGCGCCGTACCACCGCAATCCCAGCGCGAGAACGGCGAGCACGGCGGCGACGAACGCGGCGATCCGCCAAAACCCGACCTGGCGGCGCAGATGGCGACGGTCGACGAGATAATCAGCGGCGGAAGTGGACACCCGACCTCTTGCAAAGGCTTGTCGCGCGCCGCTTTTTGCGCGCCGACGCCAGGAAGCCTAGTCGTCGCGCCGCGCGCGCGCAAGAGCGCCGTTCGTCGTTCGTCGCGCGGCGCCGGCGCGGCCGCCTCAGGCGGCGCGGCTGCTCGCGTATTGGCCGGTCTTGCGGAAGCGATAGAGATAGGCGGGCGCGATCGCCTCGAAGCCCTGCGCGGCGACGCCGAGATCGCGCAACGTGCGCCCTTCGGCGACCGCGGCGGCCGACACCACGATGTCGTGGCGCAGCAGCTCGATCTCGTCCCGCGTCGTCGTCAGCATCTTGGGGAAGCGGCCGAGCGAGACGGCGCTCGCGAAATCCGTCGCGCGCGCGAGCAGGCGCGAGACGCCGAAGGGAATCGGGACGAGGGCTCGCTTTCGCTCGATGATGCGCAGGGTGCGCTCGATCGCCTCGCGCAGACTCATCACTTCCGGGCCGCCGAGTTCGTAGGTTCGCCCCGCCGCGGCGGCATCGTCGAGCGCGCGCGCCGCCGCGAGCGCGACGTCGCCGACGAAGACCGGCTGCAATTTCGTCGTCCCGCCGCCGAACAGCGGCAATGCGGGCGTAAAGGGCGCCAGCGCGGCGAAACGATTGAAGAACTCGTCCTCCGGCCCGAATACGATCGATGGGCGCAGCACGATGGCGCCGGCGAAGGCTTCGCGCGTCGCCGCCTCGCCGCGCGCCTTGCTGGCGATATAGGGATTTCGGGATGCCGGGTCGGCGCCGATCCCGGAGACGAGCGCCAGGGCGCCGACCTTCTGCGCCGCCGCCGCGCGCGCGATCTCGCCGGCGCCGAAGACGTGGACGGCCTCGTAGCTCTGCCGTCCCCTCTGGCGCTTGACGCCGGCCGCGTTGACGACCGCGTTCGCGCCCTCGATCGCCGCCTGGATCGACTCGGGGTAGCGCAGATTGGCCTGGACCGCCTCGATTTGCCCGACCGCCCCGAGCGGATTCAAGAATCCGGCCAGGTCCGGCCGCCGCACCGCCACGCGCACGCGCCAGCCCTCTCGCGCCAGCGCCCGCACGATATGGCGTCCCACAAAGCCCGAACCGCCGAAAACCGTCGCCAGACGATCGCTGCTATAGGGGGCTTCGGCCATCGCCGCTCGACTCCGTGGGTTGAGAAAATCGCGCCCTTCCATAAGCGAACGCGGGGCGGGTGTACAGACGGCCAGATGCCGCGGCGCCCGCGAGCGCCGCAGTTCGAAATCCGTCGGCGCCGGAGCAGCGGGAGCGAAGGGGTCAAAAGGGTGCGAGCGTCCTTCAGAAATCGGGGTTAGGATGCGAGCCCATCGACAGCGAGCGGTTTTCGGGCGCGCTCGCGCCGCGTAATCCGCAATAGCCGAAGGAGCCGGTCCATGTTCCGCTTATCCGCGCTTTGCATCCTGTGCGCCGGCGCCGTGCTTGTCGCAGGTCCGGCGCCGGCGCAGCAGCGCCTTCCGGCGATCGCGCCCGAGCAATACGACGCCGATCAGAAAAAGGCGGCCGAGGAATTCCTGGCCGCACGCAAAGTCCCGGTGTTCGGCCCCTTCGAACCGATGATGTACAGCCCGGACGTCATGTCCATGGCCCGCGCCATGGGCGATTATCTGCGCTACCATTCGGCTATCGGCAATACGCTGAGCGAACTCGTGATTCTGATCACCGCGCGCGCGTGGTCGCAGGACTACGAGTGGTGCGTCCATTACCCGATCGCGCTGAAGGCGGGGATCGCCAAGGACATCGCCGATGCGATCGCCGACGGGCGCCGGCCCGCGGGGATGAGCGCCGACGAAGAGATCATCTACGACTTCACGAGCGAACTGCAAAAGAACAAGCGCGTGTCCGACGCGACCTTCCAACGCGCCGAGCAGCGCTTCGACAAGAAGGGCGTCGTCGATATGACCGCCATCAGCGGCTACTACGCCTTTCTCGCGATGCAATTGAACGTGGCGCGCTTCGAGTTTTCGGGCGAAGGGCCGCGCTTGGAGCGCTTCCCGGACTGATACCAGACCTCAGTGAGCGCGACCTGTCGGAAAATGCTCTCTTGCCGTCATGGCCGGGCTCGTCCCGGCCATCCCAAGGCGATTGCGGAGCAATCGTCCGCACGCGGCGCCGGCAAATCGAAACGTTCAAGGTGCGGCGCTGCGGGACGGCATGGATGGCCGGGACAAGCCCGGCCATGACAGCGTTGGGTTCTCAGAGCTTTCTTCCACGAGTCGGCCTCGCTGAATCTCGGACTGACGCCTCGGCGAGGATAGGCGGTTCGGGGCGCGTGGCGCGAGCGTCGGCGGCGCCAACGGGGATTTGCCGAAACGTGACGCGCGTTGCGTCATCGGCGGAGCCATGCACGGATCGGCGCGGCGATATTCGCCAATGTGGATCACCGTAAGGCCCTGTCGCCGGGCGCCGTCCGCTTCTCTTTGCACGGATCCGGTCCGCCTCCGGGGGCGTGAGGAGGGCGTCGCGCGCTAAGTGTTTGCGCTCGGTCACGCGATCGCGGCAAGGGCCTGGTCGAGATCGGCGATGAGATCGTCGGAATTTTCGATCCCCACGGAAAGGCGGATCAAGCTTGGCGTAATGCCCAGACGCGCCCTTTCGTCGGCGGAAATATCCGAATGGGTCATGCTGGCGGGATGGCTCGCCAGGGATTCCGTGCCCCCCAGCGAAACCGCCAGCTTGATGACTTCGAGACGATCCAGAACGGCAAAAGCCTCGACCTCGCCGCCTTCGACTTCGAAACTGAATGTCGATCCCGCGCTCTTGCACTGGCGTTCGAAAACGGCGCGGTCCGGATGGCCCTCCGGCAGAAATCCCAGGTACCAGACGGATTTGACGTGGCGGCGCCCTCGCAGGAATTCCGCCACTTTGCGCGCGTTGCCAACGGCCGCGTCCATCCGCAGTTTCATCGTCTCCAGCGAACGCATCAGCATCCACGTCGTTTGTGGATCGCACATCGTTCCCAGGATCGTCCGCATCCCACGGACAGGATCGATCTTGGCGCGCGAACCCGAACAGCTGCCGGCGATCAGGTCCGAATGGCCCCCCACATATTTGGTCAGGGACGTGATCGCCAGGTCCGCGCCGTGGGCGAGAGGGGTCTGATAAAGCGGACCGAGCATCGTGTTGTCGACGATGATCGCCGGTCGGCGATCGCGCATCCTGTCGGCGATCGCGCGCGCCGCCGCCAGATCGACGAGGCCATTGGTCGGGTTGGCGGGGGTTTCGATATAGAGGACGGCTACCGGGCCGATCGACTCGGCCTGTTCGGCCGCGGCCGCGAGAGCCGCGACCCCGCCCTCCGCGGCAAACCCCACCGACGTAACGCCGAATTGCGGCAGTATCTTCTTGAGCAGGAAATCCGTGCCGCCGTAAACCGGATCGGAATGCAGGAGCACGGTTCCCGGCCGAACATAAGCCCAAAGGCTCGTCGAGATGGCCGCCATGCCCGAGGCGAAGACGAGACTCGCCTCGGCTTCGTCCCAGATCGTGAGACGATCCTCCAGCATTTCGAGATCGGGATTGTTGATCCGGCTGTAGATGAGGCCGGGTTCTTCGTTGGGTCGTTTCTCCCGCAAGCCATAGGCCAGCTCGAAGAATTCCTTGCCGTCCCGCGCCGACTTGAAGACGAAGGTCGAGGTATGAAACACCGGCGGCTTCAACGATCTCTCGGAGAGGAAAGGATCGTAGCCATACCCCATCATCAAGGTCTCGGGATGGAGGGGATGTCGGCCCACCCGGCGCGATAACCATTTCTTCTCAGTCACTGGCTGACCTCCCTTGCCGAAGCCCCGAAACCAGAAAGCTATTCGGCGCCGACAAAATCGCGACCGCGTTCTTTTCGCTTGGCGTAGGCGCGTTGGCGGCGCCATGATCTTCGGCGGAGCGTGGCCCGATGCGACAGGTCGTCACGGCGGGCGATTTGAATAAGGGATCATTGCGCAACAGGGCGATGGATTCCAGAGGCATGAGGCGGCGCACTGAATTAGACGTGTCCCACCGGAGGGGTGCAGCCCACGCCAAGCGGCTGTCGCCGCGATTGCCGTAATGGCGTAATCCCGCGCTCGCCCCGAGGCCCCTCGCGGAAATCGCCGCCGACAATTTCTTTCCGATAATCGGAATTCGCGCTACCTTGAATCGCGAGCGCGTTCGGCAGGGCGCCGCGGGGCCGCTCGTCGCGGCCGAGACGACGCGGAAATTCGGAGAAAACGCGATTCCGGGCTGACCGAGCGATAAGTCCTTGATTTTCCTCGAAACGACCAAGGAAAAAAATTTGGAAATCCTTGGAAAGGTTTGGAAAAGCTTGGAATTTCCTTGGAAAAGCTTGGAATTTCCTTGGAAAAGTTTGGAAATCCTTGGAAAAGCTCGAGGTTGCGGCGATGGGATACTCATACCAATTGCCGAAAACGCTAACGGCCGTCCTGGCCGGGCTTGTCCCGGCCATCCCAAGGCGATTGCGAAGCAATCGTCCGCACGCGGTGAAGCTGCTTCCATTCCTCACGAAGAGGCTGAGAGTGCGCGGCTTTTCGTCTTGCGAAGCGGCGGCTGGCCGGCGTGGATGGCCGGGACAAGCCCGGCCAGGACGAGTCATTGCTTTCGGCCGCTGGCATCAACCCCGCGACGGGCGGGCGTCCGCTGGCGAGCGAAGCGCTCGCCGTCGCGCCGCCCCTCCTTCACCCCAGGCTCTTCTTCCGCGCCGCGATCACCTGATCCGCCGCGCGTCCCGACAATTCCGCGAGATGGTCGAACTGGGTCTCGAAAGCGCCGACGCCTGACGTGGCGGAGCGCAGTTCGACGATGAGATCGCCGATTTCCGCCTCGGGGATGAGCGCGCGTAAGGCCTCCCAGCCCTCCCAGCCCTTGCGCCCCTCGAAGCCGAGGATTTGCCCGCGCCGGGCGCTCACCAGGGCGCTGGCGCGCGCCAGCGCGTCGGAGGGCACGTAGATCGTCACGGCGAGAACGGGTTCGAGGAGCACGGGCCGGGCCTTGGGCAGCGCCTCGGCGAGCGCGGCCTTGGCCGCGGCGCGAAACGCCATGTCCGAGGAATCGACCGTGTGATAGGAGCCGTCGAGCAAGGTGACGGCGACGTCGACGACGGGGAAGCCGAGCGGTCCGCGCGTCAAAGCGTCGCGGGCGCCCATCTCGACGGAGGAAAAATACTGCCGCGGCACCGTGCCGCCGTGGACGCGCTCGGAAAAGGCGAAACCCTCGCCGCGTTCGCGAGGCCCGACTTCGACCAGCACGTCGCCGAACTGGCCGTGACCGCCCGATTGCTTCTTATGGCGCCCGCGCACCGTCACGCCGTCGCGAATCGTCTCGCGATAAGCGACGGACGGCTTCTTCGCGTCGACCGCGACGCCGAAACGTTCGGCGAGGCGCTCGGCGACCACGCGCAGATGCATTTCGCCCTGGCCCAACAGCTTGAGTTCGCCCGACTCCTGATCGTGGACATAGGCGAGCGAGGGGTCCTCCTCGCACAGCTTGGCGAGCGCGGCGGCGAGCCGCACTTCGTCCTTGCGGTCCTTGACGTGAATGGCGATGGCCTGGGTCGGCGGCGGCGGCAGCGGGATCGGGGCCGCTTCGGGCGCCTTCTTGTTGTCGCTGAAGCGATCGCCGGTCGTCAGGCTTTCCAGGCGCGCGAAGGCGACCGTATCGCCTTCCTCGGCGCGCGAAAGCTTGGAAGAGACCGCGCCGATCAGCCGCGCGATCCCGGCGATGCGCTCCTCGCCCCCGCGAGAGCCGACGACGCCGGCGCCGTCGAAAAAGGCGCCGCGCAGGACCCGCGCCAGCGACAATTTGCCGCCATGGGCGGTGTGGATGGTGCGAATGATCTGGGCGAGCGCCGGCCCCTCCGGCTCGACGCCGAGGCGCGCGCGGGTTTGCGTCACGCCGGGCGCCTCGTGGCGCAGCGCCTTGAGGAGCCGCGTCACGCCATGGCCGGCGGTCGCCGAGCCCATCAGCAGGGGCACGACATGGCCCTCGCGCAATTCCTTCGCGAGGTCGTCGAACACGCGGTCGCGCGGCGGTTCGATGTCGCTGATGAGCTGCTCCATCAGCGCGTCGTCGTAGTCGGCGAGGCGCTCGAGCATGGAATAGCGCGCCTGCTTTTCCTCGCTGGCGACGCCGCCCGGCATCGCGACCACGCTGGAGGGCTGGGACTCGCGGTAGACGAACGCGCGCTCCAGCGCGAGATCGACGAAGCCGGTGGCGACGCCGTTCTCCCAGATCGGGATCTGGCGCAGCAGCAGGGGCGCGCGCGAAGCCGACTGCAACATCTCCAGAGTTTCGCGCACGCCCCCGGCGGCGAGGTCGATCTTGTTGAGAAACAGGATGCGGGGAACGCGAAGCTCCTCGAGCTCGCGCAGGATCACTTGCAGCGCTGGCGCCTTGCGCGGATCGGCCTCGCAGACCACGACGGCCGCGTCGCAGACGGGCAGCGCGAGGCGCATGTCATGGGAGAACTCGACCGAGCCCGGGCAGTCGAAGAAGGTGAAGCGGTCGCCCATGTAATCGACGCTGGCGACGTTGGGCTCGACGCTCATCGCGTGGGCGCGCGCCTCGGGGCTGGAATCGCCGACGCTGGTGCCTTCGCGCACCGAGCCCTGCCGCGCCGCGCCGCCGCCGCGCACGAGAAGACCTTCGAGAAGGCTGGTCTTGCCGCTCTGGAAGGGGCCCACGATCGCGATCAATCGCGGTCCGGCAATCCTGTGTTCGCCATTTTGACCCGCAGCGGGCATCGCCCCCTCCTATCGTCTTCCAGGCTAAGCCTTTGATGTATGCTTACAAGTCTTGGCGCGTCGCGCAAGCCGTCCTTTGGCGTAGAGGAAAGGCGCCTGTGGCCATCGGCGGGCGGTTGCGATAGGAACGGCGGCTCGAAAGGCGCGGCGCCGCGGCCGGCGCGCTTCGGGCGTCGGGAAGGATGGCATGAACGAAACCGCGAGTGTTGACGCCGAAGGACTCGCCGCCGCCCTCGGCGGGCGCTCGATCGTGCTCGTCGGCATGATGGGCGCGGGAAAGACCTCCGTCGGCAAGCGGCTCGCCCAACGCCTCGGCCTGCCCTTCGTCGACGCCGACGCCGAAATCGAGGCGGGAGCGCAAATGACGATCCCGGAGATTTTCGAGCGCTTCGGCGAAGCCTATTTTCGCGAGGGCGAGCGCAGGGTGATCGCGCGGCTGCTCGTCGACGGGCCCAAGGTTGTGGCGACCGGCGGCGGCGCCTTCCTCAATGAAGCGACGCGCCAGCGCATCGGCCAGTCCGGCGTCTCGATATGGCTGAAGCCCGATTTCGAGGTGTTGTTGCGCCGGGTGCGCAAGCGCTCGAACCGGCCGCTGCTGCGCACCGCCGATCCCGAGGCGACCCTGCGCCGCCTCCTCGACGAGCGCAGCCCGACCTATGCGCTCGCCGACATGACGATCGAATCGCACGACGGGCCGCATGACTCGGTCGTCGACGCGATCCTGGCGGGCCTGCGCCGGCGCGTCGCCACGCCACGCGACCAGGCGGCGTCGCCGGACGGCCCGGCGTTGCGCGAAGTCGACGTCGCGCTCGGCGCCCGCGCTTACAAGATCCTGATCGGCGACGGGCTCGTCGAATCTGCCGGCGAGCATATCGCGCGCCTCGCGCCCGGCGCGCAATGCGCAATCGTCACCGACGAGACCGTCGCGGCGCTGCATCTGGAGAAATTGACGCGAAGCCTCGCGCGCGCGGGGTTGAAGACCGCCGTCATCGTCTGTCCGCCCGGCGAAGCGACGAAGTCCTACGCCGAGTTCGCGCGCGTCAGCGACGCGCTGATCGGCGCCCATATCGAGCGGCGCGACATCGTCGTCGCGTTCGGCGGCGGCGTCATCGGCGATCTCGCGGGCTTTTGCGCGGCGTGCCTGAGGCGCGGCGTGCGCTTCGTGCAGATGCCGACGACTTTGCTCGCGCAGGTCGATTCCAGCGTCGGCGGCAAGACCGCGATCAATTCGCCCGCGGGCAAGAACCTGATCGGGGCGTTCCATCAGCCTTCCCTGGTGCTCGCCGACACGGGGGTGCTCGACACGTTGAGCCCGCGCGAATTTCGCGCCGGCTACGCCGAGACGGTCAAATACGGCCTGCTCGGCGACCGCGATTTCTTCGACTGGCTGGAGACGCGCTGGCGCGAGGTCTTTTCCGGCGGCCCGGCGCGTCTCGAGGCGATCGCCGCGAGCTGCGCGGCCAAGGCGCGCGTCGTCGCGGCCGACGAGACCGAGCAGGGCGAACGCGCGCTGCTCAACCTCGGCCACACGTTCGGCCACGCCTTCGAGCGGCTGACGCGCTACGACGGCGCGCGCCTCGTGCACGGCGAGGGCGTGGCGATCGGCATGGCCTGCGCGTTCCGCTTTTCGCGCGAGCTTGGCCTGTGCTCGGGGCAGGACGCGGTGCGCGTCGAGACTCACCTCAAGGCGATCGGCCTGCCGACCCGCATCGCCGAAATCCCCGGCCTCGAAGCCGACGCGCAAGCGATCCTCGGGGCAATGCGCCAGGACAAGAAGGTCGAGCGCGGACGCCTGACGTTCATCCTCGTCAAAGGCATCGGCGAGAGCTTCGTCGCCAAGGACGTTCCCGAGGCCCAGACGCTGGGCTTTCTGGAACGCGAGATCGCGCGCGGCTAGGGGCCGGTTCGAACTGCGTCCGCCGGTCCCGTTGCGAGCGGCGCCGCCTCCGCGGGCGCAAAAGGACCGGCGCGCCGCGGCGAAGTCCCGGCGCTCGGCGGCTTTCACGGCGCCATTGCGGGAGCTATCTGTGCATTCTATGCCGATTGGGGCTATCCGTTGGCGGTCGGCGGCGTCGGCTTCGTCGCCGGCGCTGTTTGCAGGCTTGATTCGACGGAGGATTCAGACCTTGATCACGTTCGATGGCCGCTTGACGCGTTGGCGGGTCAAAAGCTTCATTGGCGCCCTGTTGTTTGTTTTCATTGTCGCGCAAAGGGCAATCTCGAAATCGACGAAGGCGGGGAGATCTCTAGCCTAAGCATTTGTTTTCTGGAGCGAAGTCTTGGTTGAGACGACACTGGACAGGCGCCGTTCGGCGACGGGGCGAGGCGCCAAGACGGGCGCCCGCGACGAAGAGACCGACTTCGCCTACGGCGGACTCGCGCACAAGCGCAACGCCAACGATTCCCTGGCCTCCGTGCTCGGCCGCGAGATCATCGTCGGGCTTCATCCCCCGGGATCGCGGCTGCCCGCCGAAGCGCGCCTGCTGGTGCGTTTCGGCGTCTCGCGTCCGACCTTGAGGGAAGCCTTCCGCGCGCTCGAGGCCAAGGGACTGATCGTCTCGCGGCAAAAAGTCGGCACCCTGGTTCGCGCCAAGTCGGACTGGAACATGCTCGATCCCGATTTCCTCGCCTGGCATATGCGCGCCGCGCCGACGCTGGATTTCGTCAACGACGTCTTTCAGCTCAGACAGATTTTCGAGCCGCGGGCCTCCTTTCTGGCCGCGCGATCCCGCGATTCGGCGGCGCTGAAGCGCATCAGCGCGGCCTATGCCGACATGGAGCGCCGGAAAAGCGGGCGCGGCGATCTGATCGGCGCCGACGTGCGCTTTCACAAGGAGATTCTCGACGCGACCGGCAACCGGTTGATCGGGGCGCTCGGCGGCCTGATCGAAACGGCCCTCGTCGGCACGTTCAGGATGGGCTGGCGGGGCGTGGCGATCAAGGACGAGAGGCTCCTCCAACACGGCGCCGTTCTCGAGGCCATCGCCGCCCAAAAGCCGGAAGAAGCGCAGGCGTGCATGGCCCAACTGCTCCAGGACTCCGCCGCCGACGTCCGTCGGGCCTTGGAGAAGGACAGCCGGTCCAAGGCGCGATCGGCCAAGCGCGCCGAAAACGCGCGCCTCTTGTAACAGCCGAGGGGTCGGCGCCGCGGCGCGGCGCCTCTCGCGCCTCCCGCTGCTTCCTTTTCGGCTCTTGTGCTAAAAAGGTTTCATGTCGATACCTGTGGCCGCCCTCCTGATCGTCTTCAGCCTCGTCGCCGCGGCGTTCTTCGCCGGAGCGGAGACCGCGCTGACCGCGGCTTCGCGCGCGCGCTTGCACGCGTTGGAGACGGCCGGGGATAAGCGCGCGGCGCTCGCCAACAAGCTCATCGCGACGCGCGGGCGCCTCATCAGCGCGATGCTGCTCGGGGGACAACTCGTGACCATCGCCGCCTCGGCTTTGGCCACCAGCGTGCTCGTCGCGGCGGTGGGCGAGCGGGGCGTCGTCTACGCCACCGTCATCATGACCGCCCTGATCGTGATCTTCGGCGAGGTTCTGCCCAAGACCATCGCCATCGCCTATCCCGACCAGATGTCGCTGCTGATCGCGCCGGCGGTCTCGTTCTTCGTCACGGTCTTCGGTCCCGTCGTCAGCGCCGTCGAGGCGCTGGTGCGCGGCATGCTGCGCCTGTGCGGCGTCAGTCTGGCCGGCGGGGAATCGAGCGTTTCGGGTCATGAGGAATTGCGCGGCGCGGTCGACATCCTGCATCGCGAGGGCGGCGTCGCGCGTGACGAACGCGACATGTTCGGCGGTCTGCTCGAATTGTCGGAGATCCCCGTCTCCGACGTGATGGTCCACCGCACGAAGATGCGCACGATCGACGCCGATTCGCCGCCCGACGAACTCGTGCGCGAGGTGCTCGCTTCGCCCTATACCCGCATGCCGCTCTGGCGCGGCGATCCCGACAACATCATCGGCATGCTGCACGCCAAGGATCTGTTTCGCGCGTTCGCGGCGGCGGGCGGCGACGCGAGCAAACTCAAGGCGGCCGACATCGCATTGGAAGCCTGGTTCGTTCCCGAGGCCACGACGTTGCGCGATCAATTGCAGGCGTTCCTGAGCCGCAAGACCCACTCGGCGCTCGTGGTCGACGAATACGGCGTGGTGCTCGGCCTGCTGACGCTCGAAGACATCATCGAGGAGATCGTCGGCGACATCAAGGACGAGCACGACGTTCTCGCCCAAGGCGTGCGCAAGCAACTCGACGGCTCGATCATCGTCGACGGTTCGGTCACGATCCGCGACCTCAACCGCGCCATGGACTGGAACTTGCCGGACGAGGAGGCGGCGACCATCGCCGGTCTCGTCATCCACGAAGCGCGCGCGATCCCCGAGCCCAAGCAGACGTTCAGCTTTCACGGCATGCGCTTCGAGGTGCTGCGCAGGCAGCGCAACCGCATCGCGGCGCTGCGCATTGCGCCCTTGGCGCCGCGCGAGGCGAGCGCGGCCAAAACCGCGGGCGCGAGCGGGCCCGCCGGCGGCATTTAGGCATGGGCGAGCCGTTTTCGTTGCCGCCGCCGCTGGGCTCCCCTATATAGGCGCGCGTGGCGCGTGGCGCGCCGAGACGAGGTCTCATGTCCTGGAACAATCAAGGCGGCGGTCCCTGGCGCTCTCCGGGACAGGGGCCGTGGGGCCAGGGTCCGGCCGGGTCGCCCCCGCCGAGCGATCTCGAGGAATTGCTGCGCCGGATGCAGGAGGGCCTGCGCGGCCTCGCTCCGGGCGGCGGCGGCGGCTTCGGCGGCGGCTTCGGCATGCGCGGCGTCGTTTTGCTCGCCCTCGCCGTGCTGCTGATCTGGTTCGCGCTCGGCTCCTTCTATTCCGTGCAGCCGAACGAGGTCGGCATCAACCTCGTCTTCGGCCGCTATACCGGCAAGACGGCGGCCGGCCTCAACACCAACTGGCCATGGCCGGTGGGCTCGGTGATCAAGGTTCCCGTCTGGGATCAGCAGATCACCGAGGTGGGCTATCGCGGCGACGCCAACAGCGCCGACACTCTCGCGGAAAGCCAGATGCTGACCGGCGACCAGAATATCGTCAACGTGCGCTTTCGCGTGATTTGGCAGATCGATCCGGCGCACCCCGAGTATTACGTATTCAATATTCTCTATCCCAAGGAGACGGTCAAAGCCGTCGCCGAGAGCATCATGCGCGAAGTCGTCGGGCTGAAGACCATCGACGGCGTGCTGACCAGCGACCGCAAGTCGATCGAGCCCGATGTGCTCGACCGCATGCAGAAAGTGCTCGAAGGGTACAACGCCGGCGTCCTGATCAAGCAGGTGCAGTTGCAGTCGGTCGACGCGCCGGCCGAGGTGATTCCCGCCTATCGCGACGTGACCGCGGCGCAGCAGGATCAGCAGCGCGCCGTCAACGACGCCGACACCTACGCCAATCGCGTCGTGCCCGAAGCGGAAGGCGGGGCCGCGCGCATCCTCGCCGAGGCCAAGGCCTATCGCGAACAGACGATCCTGCAAGCCAAGGGCCAGACCGCGCGTTACAACCAAATCTACGCGCAATATAAGAACGCGCCGGGCGTCACGCGCGAGCGCATGTATCTCGAGACGATGGAGAGCGTGCTCGCCGGCATGAGCAAGACGATTCTCGACGCCAGCGGCGCCAGCGCGCCGGTGCCCTACATCGCGCTCGACCCGCTGCAACAAAAATCGGCGGGAGCCGCCAAATGAGAAATCCCCTTAGCGGCTTCGCGCTCCTCATCATCGCCGTTGTCGCGATCGTCGTGGCGAGCTTCACCTTCTTCACCGTCGATCCGACGGAGCAGGCGCTGGTGCTGCGCTTCGGCCAGCCGGTGCGCGATCTCATCGGCGAGCCGGGTCTCTATGCGAAAGTCCCGTTCACCGATACGGTCGTCTATATCGACAAGCGAATCCTCGCGCTCGACAACGAGCGCCAGGAGGTGTTGGTCGCCGAAAATCAGCGGCTCGAAGTCGACGCCTTCGTGCGCTATCGAATCGCTGATCCGCTGCGGTTCTATCAGTCGGTGTTCGACATCAAGGGCGCCGACGCCCAGCTTGGCGGCATGCTGAATTCGGCCTTGCGCCGCACGCTGTCGGAGGCCTCGATCGTCGACATCGTGCGCGACAGGCGCGACGCGCTGATGGCCGACATTCTGGTTCAGGTGAAGGCGGGCGCCGAGCGCTTCGGCGTCCAGGTCGTCGATGTGCGCATCAAGCGCGCCGACCTGCCGCCGGAGAATTCCGAGGCCGTGTTCCGTCGCATGCAAGCCGAACGCCAGCGGTTGGCCGCGTCGTTTCGCGCGCAAGGCTCGCAGCAGAGCCAGCAGATCAAGGCCGACGCCGACGCCAAGGTGACCGTGACGATCGCCCAGGCGCAGCAGCAATCCGACCAGATCCGCGGCGAGGGCGACGGAGAGCGCAACCGCATATTCGCCGACGCCTATGGCAAGGACCCCGAGTTTTTCGCCTTCTATCGCTCGATGCTGGCCTATGAGACAGGGTTCAAGGGCGACACGCGCGCGATCCTGAGCCCGAAGTCGGATTTCTTCCGCTATTTCGCGACGCCGACGCCGACGGCGACGGCGGCCGAGCCGCAGGCGAACGCGCCGGCGGCGCAATGACATGCGCGATTTCGGCGCGGCGATCGGCCTCGTTTTCGCGATCGAGGGTCTGCTTCTTGCCGGATTCACCGAGGCGATGCGCAAGCGCATGGCCGAGGCTGCGCGGCAAAACCCCGGACGCCTGCGCGGCGTCGGCCTGGGCGCGGCGGTTCTGGGGGTGGCCATCGTCTGGATCGCGCGAACGCTGCTTTGACGCTTCGCGGGGGAGCCGCTTCGCCGCGTAACGGACATGATTGGCGGCCAAGGTGACGATCATCGCGGCGCCGAGCCGAAGAATCAGGAGAGAAGACGCCATGCGTTTTGATCACGTCGCAGCGACGACCCATTCCCGCTGCAAGCGCGCGGCGCTCGTCTTGACCGTCGCCGCGATGGCGATCGGCGCGACGGCGGCGCCGCTGTCCGCCGCGTCGGCATTCGCGCAAGCGCGGCCGACCAATCTGGCCGATCTGGTCGACAGCGTCGCCGAGGCGGTGGTCAACATTTCCGCGACGCAAACGGTCGAGGAGAAGAGCGCCGAGCCGATGCCCGACTTGCCGAAGGGCACGCCCTTCGACGACATGTTCGACCAATTCTTCAAGAACCACGGCTTCAACAACGGCGCGCCGCGTGCGCACAAGATGTCTTCGCTGGGTTCGGGCTTCGTCATCGATGCCAGCGGCATTGTCATCACCAACAATCACGTCATCGGCGACGCCAACGACATCGTGGTGATCTTCACCGACGGGCGCAAGCTGAAGGCGACGATCATCGGCAAGGATTCCAAGGTCGATGTCGCGGTGCTCAAGGTCGAAAGCGACAAGCCGCTGAAGACGGTGAAGTTCGGCGACAGCGACAAGATGCGCGTCGGCGACGGCGTGATGGCGGTCGGCAATCCCTTCGGCCTCGGCGAAACGGTGACCGCGGGCATCATCTCGGCGCGCAACCGCAACATCGACAGCGGCCCGTACGACGATTTCCTGCAGACCGACGCCTCGATCAACAAGGGCAATTCGGGCGGCCCGTTGTTCAACCTGCAGGGCGAAGTGATCGGCATCAACACCGCGATCCTTTCTCCCTCGGGCGGGTCGATCGGCATCGGCTTCGCCACCCCCTCGGCGAGCGTGACCCCGGTGATCGACCAGCTCGAGAAGTATCATGAGACGCGCCGCGGCTGGCTCGGCGTGCGCATCCAGCCGGTCGACGACGCGATCGCGGAAAGCCTGGGGCTCGGCAGCGCGCGCGGCGCGCTGATCGCCGGCGTCGACGAACATGGCCCGGCCAAGCCGGCCGGCCTCGCGGCGGGCGACGTGATCGTCAAGTTCGACGGCAAGGACATCAAGGAATCGCGCGATCTGCCGCGTCTGGTCGCGGCTCTGCCGGTCGGCAGGGACGTGGAGGTCGTCATTGTCCGCAACGGTCAGGAGATCACGAAGACCGTGACGCTCGGCCGCCTCGAGGACGGCGAGAAGGCAGTGGCGCAGGCCAACGACAAGGCGAGCGGGGCCGACGACAATCCGGCCGTCGCCAAGGCGCTCGGCATGGAACTGTCGGCGATCAACGAGGAAGCCCGCAAGACCTTCAAGATCAAGGAGGGCGTGAAGGGCGTCGTCGTTTCCGCCGTCGAGCCGGATTCTCCCGCGGCCGAAAAGGGCCTGCGCGCCGGCGACGTGATCGAGGAAGTCAATCAGCAGGCGGTCGAAAAACCCGCCGATGTCGGCAAGTCCATCGACGCGCTGAAAAAGGCGGGCAAGAAATCGGCGCTGCTGCTGGTCTCCAACGGCGCCGGCGACGTGCGCTTCGTGGCGCTGGCGCTGAACTGAGGCGGTCCCTCGCCGGCCCCTTCCCCCGAAAGGGGGAAGGAGAGGCGCCGCTCACCCGCGCGTCTGCCCGTCGCCATGCACGCGATATTTGAACGTGCAGAGCTGTTCGACGCCGACGGGGCCGCGCGCGTGCATGCGGCCGGTGGCGATGCCGATCTCCGCGCCGAAGCCGAATTCGCCGCCGTCGGCGAATTGCGTCGACGCGTTGTGCAGCACGATCGCCGAGTCGACCTCCCGCAGGAAGCGCGCGGCGGCTTCCGGGTCCTCGGTGACGATGCAATCGGTGTGGTGCGAGCCGTAGGCCTCGATATGGGCGATCGCCGCATCCAACCCGTCGACGACTTTGACCGCGATGATCGCGTCGAGATATTCGGCGCGCCAATCCTCCTCGCCTGCGGCGCTCACCTTAGGCTCGGCCGCCTGGGTCGCCGCGTCGCCGCGCACCGCGCAGCCCGCCGCGATCAGCGCCCGGACGAGCGGCTGGAGCAGCCGCGGCGCCCCGGCGCGATCGACGAGCAGCGTTTCGGCGGCGCCGCAGACGCCGGTGCGGCGCATCTTGGAATTGACGACGATGCGAAGCGCCTTGTCGAGATCGGCGGCGCGGTCGACATAGACGTGCACGACGCCTTCGAGATGGGCGAAGACCGGCACGCGCGCCTCGCGCTGCACGCGCTCGACCAGGCTCTTGCCGCCGCGCGGCACGATCACGTCGAGCGCGCCCCCCAGCCCTTCGAGCATTTCCCCGACCGCCTCGCGCGAGGCGAAAGGCGCGCGCGAAATCGCCGCCTCGGGCAGGCCGGCTTCGGCGAGGCCCGCGACGAGACAGGCGTGGATCGCCGCCGAGGAATGGAAGCTGTCGGAGCCGCCGCGCAGCACGACGGCGTTGCCGCTCTTCAGACAGAGCGCGCCGGCGTCGGCGGTGACGTTGGGCCGGCTCTCGTAAATGACGCCGACGACGCCGAGCGGCGTCGCCACGCGCTCGATTTTCAGGCCGTTCGGCCGCTCGAAAGTGGCGAGCACGCGCCCGACCGGATCGGGCAGGGCGGCCACGTCCTCGAGACCGCGCGCGATTTGCTCGATGCGCGGGGAATCGAGCGCGAGCCGATCGAGAAAGGCCGGGGCGAGGCCCTTGGCGCGCGCCTCGGCGAGATCGCGGGCGTTGGCCGCGAGGATTTCCCCCGAGCGCTCGCGCAAGATCCGCGCGGCCGCGAGAATGGCGCGCGTCTTGGCCTCGGCCGGCGCGTTGGCGAGCGCGCGCGCCGCGGCCCGCGCCTCGACGCCGATCGCGCGCATCGCGGCGCGGACGTCTTGGGCGGAAGCGTCTTGGGCGATTTCGCCCGGGTTGAAGGCCTTGGTCATGAACGTCGGGGCTGCTCGATCCTGTCGCGCGTTTGGAATAGCACGATGTGGCCTCGGCTTAAACCCGACGAGACCAGCGACGCGCCGGACCGCGCGTCATTTCTCCTTCGGCTCCTTCGGCGCGCGCCCGACGAACGAGCGCAATTGCCTCGAGACGATCGCCATCAGCGGCCCGAGCAGGGCCTGACTCGCGAGATCCACCGGACTGGCGGCGACCGCGGCGATCTGCTCGAAAGCGTTGTCCCTGAGTTCGAGCGCCAGATCGAGCTCGCGCCCCGGCCGCACGTAGGAGGCCGCGACCAACAGGATCACGGCGATCAAGAAGTCCGCGCCGGCCACCGACACCGCCGCCCATAGCGGTCCGATGTGCGGCTCGAGCGCGAAATAACCCGCCGCGTTGAGCATGCCGATGCCGAGCGCCGCGATCAGCGCCGCCAGCGCCAGCAGGGCGCCCCGCTTGGCCGCGACGGTCAGCCAAATCGTTGCGATCAGCGTGTCCGCGCGGGCGAGCGCGCGCAGGCTGCGGGTCAGTTTTTCCATATCGAGACTTCGCCCCCTGTCACCCGGATTTCGTCACACGCCCGATCAGCAGACCCGCGAGAAACGCCGCCGCGACGCCCGCTATCGGGTGAACGGCGACGCTGCTTTCCGCGCTCTCGACCACGCCTTGCATCGCCGCGATCAATTCCTTGGCCTGATCGATCCGCGCCCCCAGCGGGCCCCCCGCGTCGTCGGCGGCGGGCGCCGGCGCGCCGGCCGCCTGGCCGGCTCGCGTTTCCGCCCGAAGCGACTCGATTTCCTCGCGTAGCGCGGCCAATTCCTTGGCGATCGCCGGATCCATGAAACCTCGCCTTCCCCATCAACGCCGCGCGCCGGCGCTCCCGGCGCGCCCGCTTCCCTTATTGGGCCTTGCCGGTCTTCGACGGCTCGGCCGCAGCGCCGAGAAAGGCGGAGTTCTCGCGCGCGATCTCCATCAACTCGTTCATCTCTCGACTATAATCGCCAATCATCGTCTCGAGGAACTTCGATTGCATCGTCGCCGCCTGCTCGATGCTGTCGCAATGCATGAAGCGGCCGAGAAACTCGGCCTGCGCCTGCATTCTCTGGCTGGCGAAGGTCAAGAGCGCCGATCCCGCCCTGAGGTTCGCCTCCAGCATCTTCTTCGGCGCCATCATCGATTTGGCGAGGCCTTCCTGCACCGCGACGGCGTTGACGGCGGTCGCGCTCGACGTCGGGCCGGGACTCTTCGTCGCGCCCATGGCTGTTCTCCCTTCGAGCTGTTTCAACCAAACAATGTTATCGCGCTTCGGGAGACTCGACCTTGACATGCGTCAACGCGACGCAGGGACGCGCGGGGAAAGGACCCGGGGGAAGAGGCGCCGTCCTCACGCCTTGGCGTCGAGCCCGTAGAGCGTGTGCAGCGTGCGCACCGCGAGTTCGGTGTAGGCCTCGTCGATCAGCATGGAGAACTTGATCTCCGACGTGGTGATCGCGCGGATGTTGACGCCCTTGTCGGCCAGCGCCTTGAAGGCGCGCGCGGCGACGCCGGAATGGCTGCGCATGCCGATGCCGATCGCGGAAATCTTGACGACGTCAGGCGCGCCGTGCAGGGCGGAATAGCCGATCGCCTCGCGCCGCCGCTCGAGGAGAGTTTTGGCGCGGTCGAATTCGGCGGTCGGCACGGTGAAGGTGATGTCGGTCGTCGTGGTGTCGTCGGAGACGACCTGGATGATCATGTCGACGTTGACGCCCGCCTCGGCGAGGGGAACGAAAATCGCCGCCGCGACGCCGGGCTTGTCCGCCACGTTGCGCAGGGTGATCTGCGCTTCGTCGCGCGAAAAGGCGATGCCGGTCACGACCTGCTGTTCCACGATATCCTCCTCGTCGCAAATCAACGTGCCCTGTTTCGGATCGGCGGGATCGTCGAAGGACGACCGCACATAAAGCTTCACTTTGTGCACCATCGCGACTTCGACCGAGCGCACCTGCAACACCTTGGCGCCGAGCGAGGCCATTTCGAGCATTTCCTCGAACGACACCTTATCGAGGCGGCGCGCCTTGGGCACCACCCTGGGATCGGTGGTGTAGACGCCGTCGACGTCGGTGTAGATGTCGCAGCGGTCGGCGTGGAGCGCCGCGGCGAGCGCCACCGCCGAGGTGTCGGAGCCGCCCCGCCCGAGCGTCGTCACCCGGCCGGTCGGCGCATGCACGCCCTGAAAGCCCGCCACCACCGCGATCTCGTTGTCGGCGAAGCCTTTGACGATATTCGTTCCGTCGATGCCGGCGATGCGCGCCGCCCCGTGCGCGTCGTCGGTGGTGAGCGGAATCTGCCAGCCCTGCCACGAGCGCGCGTTGAACCCCATGTCCTTCAGCACGATCGCCAGCAGGCCCGCGGTGACGAGCTCGCCCGAGGCGACGACCGCGTCGTATTCGGCGGAATCGTAGATCGGCGCCGCCTCGCGGCACCACGCGACGAGTTCGTTGGTCTTGCCCGACATCGCGGAGACGACGACGGCGACCTCGTGCCCCGCCTCGACCTCGCGTTTGACATGGCGCGCGACATTGCGAATGCGTTCGACATTGGCGACGCTCGTGCCGCCGAACTTCATCACCAGACGCGCCATGAAGATTCCGCTTGCGGAAAAAGGAGGGGACGGCTCGCGCCGCCGTTGAGGCGCGCGTATAAAGGGGGCGGCCGGGGCGGTCAACGCCCGGAAGGATGGGTGCGAACCCCTTCCCCCCTTGCGGGGGAAGGGCGCGCGCACCCAAGCGATAGCCGATGCGTAAAAGGATATTTCTCATGGCCGCCGCAAACCCCGCGCCGAGCGTGATCTCCGGGGAAGTCGCGCGCTTCGACGCGCTGGGCGCGGACTGGTGGGATCCGGCGGGGCCGATGGCGCCGCTGCACCGCATCAACCCGACCCGCATCGCATGGCTGCGCGACGCGATCGCCGCGCATTTCCGCCATTCCGGCGGCGGCCCCCCGCTCGCCGGCGTGACGCTGCTCGACATCGGCTGCGGCGCCGGCCTGCTCGCCGAACCGCTTTCGCGCCTGGGCGCCGACGTCACCGGCCTCGATCCCGCGCCGACCTCGATCGCGATCGCGCGCGCCCACGCCGAGGCGACGGGCGCGAAGCTGACTTACCGCGCGGGAACCGTCGAGGAGCTGGCGCGCGAGGGCAAGCAATTCGACGTCGTGCTGGCGATGGAAGTCGTCGAGCACGTCGCCGACGTTCCCGCCTTCGTCGCCGCCGCCGCCTCGCTGATCAAGCCCGGCGGCCTCTTCGCCCTCTCGACGCTCAACCGCACCTTCAAGAGCTTCGCGCTGGCGGTCGTCGGCGCCGAATACGTCCTGCGCTGGCTTGCCCCCGGCACCCACCATTGGGAGCAGTTCGTCACCCCCGACGAACTGGCCGCCGCCCTGCGCGCCGCGGGTCTCGAGGTCACGCAGCGGCGCGGCGTGAGCTACGATCCGCTGCGCGGGGAATGGCGGCTGTCGCGGGATTTGGGCGTGAATTATTTCATGGCGGCGCGGCGGGGTTGAATTGGCCTTGCCCTTCGGCAGAGAGCGCCGTCGACCTCATGGAAGCGTCCTTTTCCGAAGCCTTTCCCCTGTCAAGGACGCGCTTTCAGCGCGCCGCCGAAGGCGGTCTTCGATCCTTGACAGGGGAAAGGCTTCGGAAGTTTTGCTACCATGAGGTCGACGGCGCGGTAGGTCGGCAGGGAGGCGCGTTGTAGGCGCGGCCGCCGCCCAGCTTAGTTCGCCGGGCAATCCTTCAGCGCGCGGTCGATCGCCTGGCCGAAGCCGGCGAGCGAATAGGTGTCGACGGTGACGTTGCCCTTCTTCGAGGCGGCCTTGATCTGCAGCTTGGCGCCCTTGCGCATTTCCGCGATCAGCTCGCTCTCCTTGGCGGCGTTCTTGACCCAGAGATTGGCGCCCTTGGGCAGAAGGTCGAAGGTCGCGTCGCCGATGACGGCGGTCGGGGCGACGGTTTCAGGCTCCTTCTTCTTGTCCTTCTTTTTGTCCTTTTCTTTCGCGTCCTTGGCCTCGGCGGCAGGCGCCGCGCCCGCCACGTCGAAGCCCATGATGAAGGAGACTTCGTTGCGCACCCCTTCCCCCGGCCGCTCGGAAATGAAGGCGTAGGCGGGATCGCGTTTGAGGTCGGCGGGGGCCCGCTCCTTGGGCTGGGCGAGCGTGTAGCAGATGCGGTTCTTGCCGGCCTGGCTCTGGAAGACGCTCCAGTCGCCATAGGTTCCCACCAGCGCCGGCTTGGCGGCGGCGGGCGCGGCGTTCTTGTCGGCAGGTTTCGTCGTCGTCGCGGCGGCGCCCGAAGCGGCGAGCGCGAGGCAAACGCCGAGCGCGGCGGCGAGAGTGCGAAGGGCATGGGGCGCGGCAAGCAGCATGGCGTGATTTCCTTCGTCGATCGCGACAGGCGCCGGCGATTCTTTTCTCTCGGGCGGTCTTTGGACCGCGATCCAGGCGAAAATCCGACCCGCCGGCTTCCCGCCCGCGCCTGACTGTGTAACCCTGCCAACGGTTAATGAAAAATGAGTAAAGTTCGAGGTCGTCGGCGAAAGCCTCGACGCGCGAGGGCGTTAGAGCCGTCGGGGCGCGGAGGCGGCCGAATCGCCTGGGCGCCGCGCATTTTCACGGTAAATACACCCTTGTGGCCTATCAGAATGTCTTCAGCGAGCTTCTCCCCCGAGGCGGCGTGAGACCCTCCTTCGCCCCGGCGCGGCAAGTTGGCGCAACCGGGGGGCTTGCGTTTCTTGCTGCAGCGCACAATATCTCGGCGGGGTCGAGACGCCGGATTAGTTGATTCGAAGGTGAGATCATGGCGAGTTCTACGAACCCAGCGGTGGAGATTCGGCGCTTGTGGCCTGCCGACATGCCGTTGTTTCGCGACCATATGTTGCGTTTGGACGCGCGCAGCCGCCATGAGCGGTTCGGCGGCGGCATGTCGGACGATTTCATCATTCACTACGCCGAGAGCTGCTTCGGCCAGGGTGACCTCGTGTTCGGCGCCTTTGTCGACGGCCAGATGCACGGGGCAGGCGAATTGCGCTCCAGCGAGGCGATCTGGACGGAGCAGGCGCCGTTCCAGCGCCATATCCACGCCGAGGCGGCCTTCAGCGTCGAAGAACCCTATCGCCGGCGCGGCATCGGCGAGCAATTGTTCCGGCGCATCGCGAGCGCCGCGAGCAATCACGGCGTCGAGACGATCGACATCGTCTGCATGCCCGACAACATCGGCATGATTCATCTCGCCGGCAAGTTCAAGACGCATTTCACGTTCGAGGAAAACCAGTTCACGGGTCGCCTGACCGCGCGCCGTCCGACGCCGTTGTCGCTGATGCGCGAGGCTTCGCGCGATTTCGTCGATTTCACCAGCTCTCTGTTCGACGCGCAATTGCGCGCGATCGAGCTGGGATTGTCGAAGAACGTGTGACCCGGGCGCCGCCGGCGGCTTACGCTCGCCGGTCGATCATCATCGTCTTGATCCGTGCGATCGCCTTGGCGGGGTTGAGGCCCTTGGGGCAGGTCTTCGAGCAGTTCATGATCGTGTGGCAGCGATAGAGGCGGAACGGGTCTTCGAGAGCGTCGAGCCGTTCGCCGGTCGCCTCGTCGCGCGAATCGATCAGCCAGCGATAGGCCTGAAGCAGGATCGCCGGGCCTAGATAACGGTCGCCGTTCCACCAATAGCTCGGGCAGGAGGTCGAACACGAGGCGCACAGAATGCACTCGTAGAGTCCGTCGAGATCGGCGCGGTCCTCGGGCGTCTGGCGCCATTCCTTCTCCGGCGTCGGCGTCGTCGTCTTCAGCCAGGGCTCGATCAAGGCGTGCTGGGCGTAGAAATTGGTGAGGTCGGGAACGAGGTCCTTGACGACCTCCAGGTGGGGCAGCGGATAGATTTTCACCGCGCCGTCGATTTCGTCCAAGAAGCTGGTGCACGCGAGCGTGTTGACGCCGTCGATGTTCATCGAGCAGGAGCCGCACACGCCCTCGCGGCAGGAGCGGCGGAAGGTCAGCGTCGGATCGACCTTGGACTTGATCCAGATCAGCGCGTCGAGCACCATCGGGCCGCAATCGTCGCGGTCGACATAATAGGTGTCGATGCGCGGATTGACGCCCTCGTCCGGGTTCCAGCGGTAGATGCGGAACTCCGCCAGACGCTTGGCGTTCGCCGGTTTCGGCCAGGCCTTGCCCGGCGTCGGCCGGGAATTTTTGGGCAGGTTGAATTGGACCATTGTTCCCTATCCATGCATTCGGCGCCGCGCCTCAATACACCCGCGCTTTCGGCTCGATATAGGCGATGTCGTTGCTCATCGTGTAGGCGTGCACCGGCCGGTAATCGATCGTGACGGCGTGCTTGTCGGCGTCGATCCAGGCGAGCGTGTGCTTCATCCAGTTGGCGTCGTCGCGCTTGGGATAATCCTCGCGCGCGTGCGCGCCGCGGCTTTCCAGGCGATTGGCGGCGCCCTCCATCGTGACGACGGCTTGAACGATCAGGTTGTCGTATTCGAGCGTCTCGATCAGATCGGAGTTCCAGATCAGCGAGCGGTCGCTGATGTGCGCGTCGGCGCCGGCGCGCCAGGCTTGTTGGATCAGGGCCTTGCCTTCATCAAGCGTTGCGCCGGTGCGGAACACGGCGCAATGGCTCTGCATCACGCGCTGCATGTTCAGGCGAAGCGCCGCCGTCGGCGTGCCGCCGTTGGCGTGACGGAAACGGTCGAGGCGCGCCAGCGCGGCGTCGGCGCTGTCCTTGGGCAGGTCGGCCTGCCGCTCGCCGGGCTTGACGATCTCCGCCGCGCGCTGGCCGGCGGCGCGCCCGAACACGACGAGGTCGATGAGCGAGTTGGAGCCGAGCCGGTTGGCGCCGTGCACCGAGACGCAGGCCGCCTCGCCGAGCGCCATCAGTCCCGGGACGATGGAATCGGGGTCGGCGCCGGCCTTGGTCAGGACTTCGCCGTGATAGTTGGTGGGAATGCCGCCCATGTTGTAGTGCGCGGTCGGCAGCACCGGGATCGGCTCCTTGGTGACGTCGACGCCGGCGAAAATGCGCGAGCTTTCGGAAATGCCGGGCAGCCGCTCGTGCAGCACCTTGGGGTCGAGATGGTCGAGGTGCAGATAGATATGGTCCTTGAGCTTGCCGACGCCGCGGCCTTCGCGGATCTCCACGGTCATCGCGCGGCTGACGACGTCGCGCGAGGCGAGATCCTTGGCCGAAGGCGCGTAGCGCTCCATGAAGCGCTCGCCGGCGGAATTGACGAGATAGCCGCCTTCGCCGCGCGCGCCTTCGGTGATGAGGCAACCCGCGCCGTAGATGCCGGTCGGATGGAACTGCACGAACTCCATGTCCTGCAGCGCGATCCCGGCGCGCAGCGCCATTGCGTTGCCGTCGCCGGTGCAGGTGTGCGCCGACGTCGCCGAGAAGAAGGCGCGGCCATAGCCGCCGGTGGCGAGAATCGTCGTCTGCGCGCGAAAACGATGGATCGTGCCGTCGTCCATCTTCAGGCAGACGAGGCCACGCACCCGTCCCTCGGCGTCGCGGATGAGATCGATGGCGAAATATTCGATGAAGAATTCGCAATTGGCCTTCAGCGCCTGGCCGTAAAGCGTATGCAGCATCGCATGGCCGGTGCGGTCGGCGGCGGCGCAGGTGCGTTGCGCGACGCCCTTGCCGAAATCCGTCGTCATGCCGCCGAACGGGCGCTGATAGATCGTTCCCTCCTCGGTGCGCGAAAACGGCACGCCCCAATGATCGAGTTCATAGACCGCGGCGGGCGCGTTGCGGCAGAGATATTCGATCGCATCCTGATCGCCGAGCCAGTCCGAGCCCTTGACGGTGTCGTACATGTGCCAGCGCCAATCGTCCGGCCCCATATTGCCGAGCGCGGCGGAAATGCCGCCCTGCGCCGCAACGGTGTGCGAGCGGGTCGGGAACACTTTGGAGATGCAAGCGACGCGCAGCCCCGCCTGCGCGCAGCCGACGCTCGCGCGCAAGCCCGCGCCGCCCGCGCCGACCACGACGACGTCGAAGGTGTGGTCGGTGATCGGATAGGCGTTCTGCCCGAGCGCAGGGGCGCTTGCGCCATTGGAGCCGTTGGTCGCCATTCGTGTCGAGCCCTTTTAAGGATTTCAGACGAAGCCGATGCGAAGCACGGCGTAAACGCAGGCCAGACCCACCGCCGCGGCGAAGAACGCAGTGATCATCAACGCCCATTCCCGGGCGTGGCCGTGCACGTAGTCGAGGATGATCGCGCGAAGGCCGATCTGCATGTGATAGAGGCCGACGAGCACGAAGAGCACGAGAACGATCGCCGGAAGCGGTCGGCCCAGCTCGGCGCGAACGCCGTTATAGTCCTTGTGCAGCAGGGTCAGCACGAGCCAGGCGAATGCGATCGTCAGGGGGATGAGCGCTACGGAGGTCACGTGCTGCAGCCAATTCTCCTCGGCCCCCACGCGCGCCGAACCGAGATATCGAACGCGGCTCAGCGGCGTCCGCAGCGATTTGCCCGTATTGGCCATTGCAAGCGCTCCCTTATCGCACGGCGTAGCCGACGGCCCAGACGATGAGCGTCAGCGCGAAGCCGCCGATCAACGTCGCCTGCGCCAATTGCTCGCGCTCGGGATGTTCCAGGCCGTAGCCGGCGTCCCAGATGAAATGGCGAACGCCGCCGAGCATGTGATGAAACAGGGACCAGGTGAAGCCGAACAGCACGAGCCGGCCGATAAACGACTGGATGAATGCGGAAAAATACGAAAAAGCGGTCGCGTCGATCGACGCGGCGATGAGAAACCACGCGAGCAACAGCACGCCGACGGAGAGCCCCATGCCGGTGATGCGATGGGCGCCCGACATCACCATCGTCAGGGTCAAGCGATAGATGCCTAGGTGAGGCGACAGAGGACGGGCGGGTGGAGGGGTCGACGTTGATTCGGTCGAGGCCATCGTTGCTTGTCCCGTTGCAGCTGCGCCGCGCGTCTTTTAGCCCCGTCGTCGCCCGTCCGCAATGATCATCATATTCGTCCTTGGTTCAACGACGAATATTCACGCCGGCGTATATTGCGTCACCTCCGCGTGGGTCGGCGGATTGGAGCCCTTGCGCGTGCAGGTGATCGCCGACGCCGTCGCGGCGAAGGCGAGCCACGCCCCGAGCCGATCGAGGCTCGGCGGCGGGGCGTCGGCGCCGAGCGCGCCGTCGCCATCCATCGCGGCGAGCAGCGAGGACATGAAACTGTCGCCGGCGCCGACGGTGTCGACGACGTCGATCTTCGGCGCCGCGACTTTTAGTCGCTGGCCGCCGAGAAAGGCGACGGCGCCGCGATGTCCGAGCGTCGCCACGCAAAAGCTCGGCCCGAGTCGCGCCCATTGGCTCAGCGTGTCCTCGATCGCGCGGCCGGGATAGAGCCATTCCAGATCCTCCTCGCTCGCCTTGACGAGGCTGGCGAGCAAAACCTGCCGCTCGACGAGCGCGACCACGCTTTCGCGATCCGGCGTCACCAGCGGGCGGACGTTCGGGTCGAAGCTCGTCGTCGCCCGCTTGCGCGCCAGGCGCAGCGCCGCGATCACGCTCTCGCCGTGGCGCGAATCGACGGCGGCGAGGGAGCCGACATGCAGATGTCGGGCGCCCTCGGGCCAGACGGCGGGGAACGGCCAACGTCCGTCGAACGCCGTCGCGTCGAGGTAGAAGGAATAACGCGATCCCGTTCGCGCGGTGCCGCGCATGACGAAGGCGAGGGGCGTCGGCCTGGGGTCGCGCGCGATCAGGCTGAGATCGACGCCGTCCCTGGCGAGCGCCGCGGCGAGGTCTTCGCCGTTGGCGTCGGCCGAAATTCGCGATACGAACGCCGTCGGCGCGCCGAGCCGCCCGAGCCCGATCGCGACATTATAGGGCGAGCCGCCGCGCACGGCGTCGTAGCGGCCGTCGTTGTCGGGATCGGGGATAAGGTCGATCAACGCCTCGCCGGAGATGAGGATCATGCCGTCGGCGCCCCTTTATTCGCGTCGCGTCACGCCATCGTATAGGCGGTCTTGACCGTCGTGTAGAATTCGGCGGCGTAGCGGCCCTGCTCGCGCGAGCCGAGACTCGAGCCTTTGCGGCCGCCGAAGGGCGCGTGATAATCGACGCCCGCGGTCGGAAGGTTGACCATCGTCATGCCGGCCTCGACATTGCGCTTGAAATGCGAGGCGTGTTTGAGGCTCGTCGTGCAAATGCCGGCGCAGAGGCCGAATTCGGTGTCGTTGGCGAGCGTCAGCGCGTGGTCGTAATCGCGCGCCGGGATCATCGCCGCGACGGGTCCGAAAATCTCCTCGCGGGCGATGCGCATCGCATTGTCGACGTCGACGAACAGCGCCGGCGCCATATAGAACCCCGGCGCGGCGCGGTTGAGCCGCTCGCCTCCGAGCGCGAGCCTCGCGCCCTCGTCCTGGCCGATGCGGACGTAGGACAGATCCTGGTCGAGCTGGGTCTGGTCGACGACGGGACCGATATGGACGCCCGGTCTGAGCGCGTCGTCGATGACGAGACCGCGCATGCGCTCGGCGAGCGCCTCGGCGAAACGCCCGTAGATCCCTTGCGTGACGATCAGCCGCGAGGACGCGGTGCAGCGTTGGCCGGTGGAAAAAAACGCGCCGTTGACCGCGCATTCGACCGCCGTCTTGAGATCGGCGTCGTCGAGCACGATCAGCGGATTCTTGCCGCCCATTTCGAGCTGGAATTTGCGCATCGCGCTCGCGCAGGCGCTCGCCACCTTGCGCCCGGTCGCGACCGAGCCGGTGAAGGTGACGGCGTCGACGCCGCGGTGGTCGAGCATCGCCTGACCGACCACCGAACCGCGGCCCATGACGAGATTGAACACGCCTTTGGGCGCGCCGGCGCGAACGATGATTTCGGCGAGCGCATGCGCTGAGCCGGGCACGAGATCGGCCGGCTTGAAGACGACGCAATTTCCGTAGCAAAGAGCTGGCGCGATCTTCCAGGCGGGAATGGCGATGGGAAAATTCCACGGCGCGATAATTCCGACGACGCCGACCGCCTCGCGGGTCACCTCGATGTCGACGCCCGGGCGTATGCTGGCGAATTTCTCGCCGGGTATGCGGACCGCTTCGCCGGCGAAGAAGTCGAAGATCTGCGCGGCGCGGCCGACTTCGCCGATCGCTTCGGGAAGCGTCTTGCCTTCTTCGCGCGCCAGCAGCCGGCCGAGTTCGTCGCGCCGCGCCGCGATCTCGATCGCGACGCGCGAGAGAATGTCGTGGCGCTCCTGCGGCGACGTGCGCGACCAAGCCGGGAAAGCCGCGCTGGCCGCGGCGACCGCGGCGTCGAGCTGAGCGACGCTGGCTTGCGCGTAGAAGCCGACGACGTCGTTGGCGTTGGACGGGTTGACGTTGCGCGTCGCGCTCTCGCCCTCGAGCCACTCGCCCGCGATGTAGTTCTTATGGATCTCGTTCATGCCGCCCTCATAAGTGTTTCAAATGCTGTCCGGTTCGCCGTCTCAAATCAAGCCTCGACGAGCGAGATTGCGCATGAGCAGGCCGACGCCGAAATCCCACGGCGGGCAGTCCTGGCAATGCCGCATCCGGTTGGTCAGGCGCCCGAGCTTGTCGGCGCTGACGGCGACGACGTCGCCGGGCTTATGAGTGAAGCCTTTGCCCGGCGCGTCGCGATCGGCGACGGGCGCGAACATCGTGCCCAGGAACAACGCCGCGCCGTCCGGATATTGGTGCGAGGCCCCCATCAACTGGCCCGCGAGGTCAACGGGATCGCGACTGATCCGCGCCATCGAGGAGCCGCCCTCGAGCACAAAGCCGTCCTCGCCTTCGACGCGCAGATTCACCTGCGCCGCGCGCACATCGTCGAGGTCGAACGTCGCATCGAAAAAGCGCAGGAACGGGCCGACGGCGCAACTCGCGTTCTGATCCTTGGCCTTGCCCAGCAGCAGCGCCGATCGCCCTTCGAAGTCGCGCAGATTGACGTCGTTGCCGAGCGTCGCGCCGACGATGGCGCCCTGCGAACTGATCGCGAGCACGACTTCGGGCTCCGGATTGTTCCAGGCCGATGCGCCGTGGAAACCGGCGTCGGCGCCCGCGCCGACGGCGGACATCGGCTGGCTCTTGGTGAAGATCTCCGCGTCCGGTCCGATGCCGACCTCCAGATATTGCGACCAGGCGCCGTCGGCGATCAGAGCGTCCTTCAAGCGCATCGCCGCCGGCGAGCCCGGCTCGAGCGTCGAAAGATCGGCGCCGACGAGCCGGGTCATGTCGGCGCGAATCGCCGCGGCGGCGGCGCTTTGGCCGCGCGCGCGCTCCTCGATGACGCGCTCGATCATCGAAGTCGCGAAGGTGACGCCTGCGGCCTTGATCGCCTGGAGATCGATGGGCGCCAGCAGCCAGGGCTTGGCGGGATCGCGCGCGTCCGGCGGCGTGTTGGCGAGAATCTCGGCCAGCGGCGCCAGCCGTTCTCCCGGCGCGGCCCGCGCGGCGGCCGCGGGATCGGGCGCTTCGCAGAGATCGCGCATCGTGGGAAAGCGCGCGCTGATGTCGAACGCCCCGTCCGCGCGTATGGCGACGATCGAGGGGCCCGCGACATCCGGTCGCCAGACGCGGCCGCACAGGGCGCCCGCGAATCCGTCGGACGGCAGCGTCGTCGCCTCGGTCAAATGCAAAGTCGTCATCGACGTTCCGGTCTTGGCGCCCTTAAGCGATTGACGGCGGCCCGCTGTCTGTCTAGCCTCTAACATGTCAGCTGTGAAGGGGCGCGCGGCGTCAGCCCCCGAAGCGGGCGCGGGAGTTGATACGGATCATGGGGGAGCGCGTCAACAGCAAGGCGGACCATGTTTACGGCGAGCTTAAGGAGGCGATTCTGGCGGGGACTCTCGAGCCGGGCGATCCGATCGACAAACAGTCGCTGTGCGAGCGGCTCGGCGTATCGCGCTTCCCCGTCTCGGCGGCGGTGAGCCGGCTCGCCTTCGAGAGGCTCGTCGTCATCGAACCGCAGCACGGCTCGTTCGTCTCGCGGATCTCCGTCGAGGACGTCCGCGAGCGCTGGTTCATACGGCGGGCGCTGGAATGCGAAATCGCCGCCGAGGCGGCGCGCCGCCTGACGCGCGAGGGGCGCGAGGCGCTGGCGGAAAATATCGCGCGCGAACGCGAGGCGGTCGAGGCGGGCGATCGCCAGAGGTTTTACGGGCTCGACGTCGAGTTCCATCAGGTGTTGGCGACGCATTTGGGCCTGAAGCACAGCGGCGAAATCCTCGACCGCTTGCGCGCGCATCTCGAACGGGTCCGCCGGTTGCTCATGGCGCCGGCCGGGCGAATTCGCGTGACCCTGACGGAGCATTTGGCGATCGTCGCCGCGATCGAAGCGGGCGACGCCGCCGGCGCCCGCGCCGCGATGGATCGACATCTGGCGGGCACGACCGAGCATTTCGAAGCTTTCGCGCGGGAACGACCCGCGCTGTTTTCGGCCTGAGCGGCCGCCGACGAGGACTTGACGCCCATGAACACGCCGCGCGCCTTGCGCCTGAGCGCTGAAGACAACGTGATGGTCGCCATCGACGAGATCCGCGTCGGCGAGGCGCCCGATGCTTGCCCGGCCGCGGTCGAGCGCATCCCCAAGGGCCACAAGATCGCGACGGCGCCGATCGAGACCGGCGCGCCGATCCGCAAGTTCGGCCAGATCATCGGCTTCGCGTCGAAGCCGATCGAACCCGGCCAATGGGTGCACGAGCACAATTGCGGCGTCCATGACTTTTCCCGCGATTATCGCTTTGGCGAGGACGCGCGCCCGCAGGCCGTCCTGCCCGTCGAGCGGCAGGCGACGTTCCAAGGCTATCGCCGCGCTGACGGCAAAGCGGGGACGCGCAATTATCTCGGCGTCCTGACGTCCGTGAACTGCTCGGCGACCGTGGCGCGGCTGATCGCGCGGGAAGTCGAGCGTTCCGGCATGCTCGCCGATTACCCCCATGTCGACGGCGTCATCGCGCTGGTGCACGGCACCGGCTGCGGCATCGCCTCGAAGGGCGAAGGCTTCGACAATTTCGAGCGCACGCAGTGGGGCTACGCCGCCAATCCCAACATCGGCGGCGTGCTGATGGTGGGGCTCGGTTGCGAGGTCTTTCAGATCGGCCGGATGAAGGACGACTACCGCATCGAGGAGGGCGATCTCTTCCACAGCTTGACGATCCAGGCGAGCGGCGGCACGCGCAAGGCGGTCGAGGCGGGGCTCGATCGCATCAAGGCGATGCTGCCGATCGTCGACGCCGCCCGGCGCGAAACGCTGCCGGCGAGCGAATTGACGCTGGCGCTGCAGTGCGGCGGCTCGGACGGCTATTCCGGCATCACCGCCAATCCCGCGCTGGGCGCCGCGGCGGACATTCTCGTGCGCCACGGCGGCACGGCGATCCTGTCGGAGACCCCGGAGATATACGGCGCCGAGCATCTGCTGACCCGGCGCGCCGCGACGCCCGAAATCGGCCGCAAGCTCGTCGATCTCATTCATTGGTGGGAGGATTATTGCGCGCGCAGCGGCGGCGAAATGAACAACAACCCGTCGCCGGGCAACAAGGCGGGCGGGCTGACGACGATCCTGGAAAAATCGCTCGGCGCGGCCGCCAAGGGCGGCACGACGAATCTCAACGGCGTCTATCGCTATGCCGAGCCGGTGACGGCCAAGGGCTTCGTCTTCATGGACACGCCGGGCTACGACCCGGTTTCGGTGACGGGCCAGGTGGCGGGCGGCGCCAATGTCGTCGCCTTCACCACCGGGCGCGGCTCGGCCTACGGCTGCAAGCCGACGCCGTCGATCAAGCTCGCCACCAACAACGAGGTCTACAAGCGCATGACCGAGGATATGGACATCAATTGCGGCGATGTGCTCGACGGCGTTTCGATCGCGCAAAAGGGCCAGGAGATTTTCGACAAGGTTCTCGCCGTCGCCTCGGGGGAAAAATCCAAGTCCGAGGCTTTGGGATACGGCGACGCGGAATTCGTGCCGTGGCAAATCGGCGCGACGATGTAGGCGCGCCGCTATTCAACCTCGAGCGACCGCGCATTCAGCCGATCGCGCGCCTTCGCGCGGCAATAGGGACAAAGGATGAGACTCGCTCAAATCGTCGACGAATCCGGCAAGCGCGCGCTAGTCGTCACCGCGCGCGGCGAAAGCCGCCTCGTCAAGGGCGCGCGGACGACGCTCGAGCTTGCGCGTCAGGCGATCGAAGCGGGCGCGCCGCTGCGCAAGCTCATCGCCGATCGCGGCGTCGGCAAGCCGGTGGATCTCGGCGCCGCGCTCAAGGAGCGCCGCGTGCTCAACCCGATCGACCACCGGGATCCCGCACATCTCTATGTCACCGGCACCGGGCTGACGCATCTGGGCTCCGCCGAGGGGCGCGACAAGATGCACCGAACCCTGGCCGACGCCGACGCGCTCACCGATTCCATGCGCATGTTCAAGATGGGTCTCGAAGGCGGCAAGCCGAAGCCCGGCGCGGCGGGCGTCCAGCCGGAATGGTTCTACAAGGGCGACGGTTCGACGATCGTCGCGCCGGGCGGCGATCTCGTGAGCCCGAGCTTCGCGCTCGACGGCGGCGAGGAACCGGAGATCGTCGGCGTCTATGTGATCGATCCCGAGGGCGCGCCCGCGCGCGTCGGCTTCGCGCTCGGCAACGAATTCTCCGATCACGTCACCGAGCGCCAGAACTATCTCTATCTCGCCCATTCCAAGCTGCGCCCGTCGAGCTTCGGGCCCGAACTGCTGGTTGGCGACCTGCCGCCCGACGTCCACGGCGTCTCGCGCATCCGGCGCGGCAAGGACGTCCTGTGGGAAAAGCCGTTCGTCTCGGGCGAGCACAACATGTCGCATTCCATCGCCAACCTCGAGGCGCATCATTTCAAATACCCGCTGTTCCGCCGCCCCGGCGACGTCCACGTGCATTTCTTCGGCACGGCGACGCTTTCGTTCAGCGACGGGATCAAGACGCAGAAGGGCGACGTGTTCGAGATCGAGGCCGAACCCTTCGGCCTGCCGCTGCGCAATCGGCTGGCGATCGCCAAGGCCGAGAAGGTGAAGGCGAGGGGGCTTTAGGCGCCGCGCGCCGGCCGCCGTCCGAACGCCCATTGCGAAGCCGAAAAAATGGTGCTGATCTTAGAGCGACCGCCGCGCGCAACGGGGCCTGGCGGCGATCGCGATGAATTTCCTCGAGCCCCTCGCAGCGGAAGGAAACGCCATGACCACCTATGTCACGCTCTACAAATACACCGAGAAGGGCATTCACAACATCAAGGATGCGCCGAAACGAGTCGAAGCGGCCAAGAAGGCCGGGGCGCAGGCCGGGATCACGATCAAGGAAACGCTCTGGCTGCAGGGCGAATACGACTTCCTCGTGATCTCCGAAGCTTCCGATGAAGTCGCGGCGACGGCCTTTCAGTTGAATATCGCCAAGGCGGGCAATGTCCGCTCGCAGACGCTGCGCGCCTTCACGCTCGCCGAGATGGAGAAGATTTTGCACAAGGTGGATTGACGCGAACAAGACCGGCCCCGCCGGCCTCTCGGCGGGGCCGACGACGCAGCGCATTTGACAACGTGCCCAGGCGTTGCAAGGTTGCCCGAGAGAACAACAAGATCACCGTCTTGAAAAACGCCGAGGGGGCGGTCGTCATGAGCGCGCAGCAAGGCCTTGCGGTCAACGCAAGGGCGAGGCCCTCTCTCGGGGCGAAGGGCGTCTTCGCCGTCGTTCTCGGCAACGGCTACGAATTCTACGATTTCGGCGTCTACGCCGTCTATATCGGCATCATCGGCCAGACCTTCTATCCCGGCAATAATACGCTCGCCAGCGACCTCGCGGCCGCCGCGACTTTCGGCGTCGGCTTCTTTGCGCGGCCGCTCGGCGGCCTGCTGATCGGCGCTTACGGGGATCGCGCCGGGCGCAAGGCCGCGATGACCCTGACGATCGGCCTGATGGCGCTCGGCAGCGCGATGATCGCGATTCTGCCCGGCTATTCCACGATCGGCGTCGCGGCGCCGATCCTGCTGGTTCTCGCGCGCCTGCTGCAAGGCTTTGCGGTCGGCGGCGAGATGGGGCCGTCGACGATGTTCATGCTCGAGGCCGCGCCCCCGGGACGGCGAATTTTCTACGCCAGCTGGCAGCTCGCGAGCCAGAACCTCGGCAGCCTGGCCTATGGCCTGGCGGGCTTTCTGCTGGCCGTCATTCTTTCCAAGCAGAACCTGAACGATTGGGGCTGGCGGGCGCCCTTCGCGCTCGGCATCCTCATCGCGCCGATTGGCCTATACATTCGCAACCAGCTCGAGGAGACGCTGGCGCAAGAGCCCAACGCCATTCCCGCCAATTCGGGCGCGGTCATTTCCATTGTGTTGAAGGACTATTGGTTCAGCGTGCTGCTTGGCGTCGCCCTGATCGCCGGCGGCACGATCATGCAATATTTTCTCATCAATATGACGCCCTACGCGATCCGTACGCTGCATTTGCCCGACGCCGCGGCGATGCTGGGCTCGATCTCCGTCGGGCTGACCGGCGCCGCCGGCGCCTTGATCGGCGGTTACCTCGCCGATCGCTTCGGCATCAAGACGATCGCGGTCATTCCCCGCGTCATTCTCTTGATCGCGCTGCTGCCGGTGATGTGGTGGCTGGTCGCGAGCCCCAGCGCGACAACGCTCGTGCTCGCGATCGCCATCCTGAGCGTCCTGCAAGGCGCGAGCAGCGGGGTCGGGATCATGCTGATCCCGCTGATCTTCCCCAAGGCGGTCCGTGCGACCGGCCTCGCCTTCACCTATTCCCTAGGGGTTGCGATTTTCGGCGGCACCGCAACCTATATCGTGACGTGGCTCGTCGGCGTCACCGGCAATCCCCTGGCCTCGGTCTATTACGTCTTCGCCGCCAATCTGGCGATGCTCGCGGCGATTCTGGCGATCCGCGAACATTCCTACGATACGTAGGCCGATCCGCCGGCGTCACAGGGTAGGCGGGCTCGCGAGCGGGCGTGGGGCGCGCCCCTCTCACCTTATCTCCGGCATCGCCTCCTCGCGCGCGAGGTTGCCGAAGCGCGTCAGTTCGGCCTCGAATTGCAATTCCACCATGCCCGTCGGCCCATGGCGCTGCTTGCCGATGATCACCTCGGCGCGGCCGTGCGCGCGCTCCATTTCGTTCATCCACGCGACGTGCTCTTCCGAGCCGGGGCGGGGCTCCTTGTTCTTGAGGTAATATTCCTCGCGATAGACGAACAGCACGACGTCGGCGTCCTGCTCGATCGATCCGGATTCGCGTAGGTCCGACAGCTGCGGGCGTTTGTCGTCGCGCTGCTCGACCTGGCGCGAGAGCTGGGAAAGCGCCAGGATCGGCACGTTCAGCTCCTTGGCGAGCGCCTTGAGGCCGGTGGTGATTTCGGTCAGCTCCTGCACGCGGTTGTCGCCGCGCGTCTTGGAGCCGGACAGCAATTGAATATAGTCGATGACCAGCAGGTCGAGCCCGCGCTGGCGCTTCAGGCGCCGCGCGCGCGCGGTGAGCTGGGCGATCGAAATGCCGCCGGTCTGGTCGATGAAGAACGGGATCGACTGCATCTCGCGCACCGCCTCGGCGACGTGATGGAAATCGGTCTCGGTGATGTCGCCGCGGCGAATCTTGTACGACGCGACGCCCGACTGCTCCGCGATGATGCGGGTCGCCAATTGCTCGGCCGACATTTCCAGCGAGAAGAAGCCGACGATGCCGCCGTCGACCGTCTGCTGGCCGCCGTCGGCGCGCGTTTCGCCGCGATAGGCCTTGGCGATGTTGAAGGCGATGTTGGTGGCGAGCGCCGTCTTGCCCATGCCCGGGCGGCCCGCGAGGATGACGAGGTCCGAGGCCTGCAAGCCGCCCATATAGCGGTCGAGATCGGAGAGGCCGGTGGCGACGCCGCTCAGATTGCCGTCGCGTTCATAGGCCTTGGCGGCCATGTCGACGGCGATCTTCAGCGCGTCCGAAAAGCGCTGGAAGCCGCCGTCGTAGCGCCCGCCCTCGGCGATCTGGTAGAGGCGGCGCTCGGCCTCCTCGATCTGGTCGCGCGGGGTCGAATCGACCGGAGCGTCGTAGGCGACGTTGACGACGTCCTCGCCGATCCGGATCAACTCGCGCCGCACCGCCAGGTCGTGGATCGTGCGGCCGTAATCGTTGGCGTTGATGATCGTCGTCGCCTCGGCGGCGAGACGCGCGAGGTATTGCGGCACGCTGACGCCGCCGAGGTCGTGCTCGCCCAGGAACGTCTTCAGCGTGATCGGCGAAGCGAGCTTGCCCGCGCGGATCAGCGAGCCCGCGATCTCGTAAATGCGGCGATGAATCTCTTCGACGAAATGCTCCGCCTTGAGAAAGTCGGAGACGCGGTCGAAGGCGTCGTTGTTGACGAGAATGGCGCCGAGCAGCGCCTGCTCGGCTTCGATGTTGAGGGGCGGCGCGCGGTAGGCGGGTTCGGAAGGATTGGGGATGGCGGCAAGCCGGCCCGGGAATTGTTCAACGGTCGCCATGGGCTTCTTCGAGCGGTTCTGTTTGAAGGGTTGGAAGCGAACGCGAAACGCGACTCGACTCGGACGCCAAAATACGCGCGTCGACCGGCCGGAAAAAGCTTTCTGTCACGGATCGCCGGGCGAGGCGAGCGCGCTCAAGGCGCGGGCGGGCGATTGTCCCCGCAATACCCGAGCGAAAATATTTTTGCGCCTCGATCGGAACGCCGCGCTTGACTCCGCCGCGGCGCCGGCGAAGGGCGCCGCAAGAGCTTCGTCGAGCGGTTATGACGGGCTCGCGCGCTCACGCCAATTCGAGCGCGCGCGTGGCGAGCGCAACGACGCGGGGAATTGGCTTGGCGCCCTGTTCGTAATAGGCCACCATGCGACGGCTGACGCCAAGCGCGCGAGCGGCGGCGTCCAGCGTATAGGCCTTGCGTTCGCGCCAGTGCTTAAACGCGTCCGCCGACATGGTGAGGCCCGTCTGCTCTTGCGCGAGCCGCCATAGCGTATCGGCCGGCATATCGATCTCGTCAGACCACACGACGTCCGTTCCGTGTTCGCCAACGCGCACGCGAGCGAACATATTCGGCGAGCGGCGCAACGGCTCATAGACGCGGAAGGTCTCAATGAGACCCGACACGTCGACGCGGCTTTCCTCCGCTCTGTCCCACTGGATGCGTAAGGTCAAAGGCTTCTTGTCGGCCGCCACGGCGACGATGCGTGGCAAATTCTTCTTCGGGATGGTCAACCTCGCTCGTTGAGTTCCGCTCACTTGAGGGCGAGCATTTCCTGACGAGCCTGCGCCCATGCCAGCGCCTCGGCGATTTCGTTCGGGCGCATCGCCCGCAATCAGCGTCAAGTCCGAAATCCGCACGGGCGCATGAAAGTCGGACTCGACAATGTGGAAGTGCGGCGGCCGGTGGTCGTCAGCGTACATGCGGACGCCGACGGAGCCGAAGCGCCGCAACACGGGCATGCGAATTCATCGAACGGCATAGTGCAACGATTGCACTTTTGCCGGAAATGTCAAGGTCGCCAATCTCTCGCTGGCGGGTCAGTTCGATATTTCGGCTGTCGACAAATAGCGGTCGATCGCGGCGCCATTCAAAGAAGCCCGCGGCCGCCATTTCCGACCGGGAACACACCTTTGTTCGATCGCAGCGAAGCCTCATGACGATTTCGCCGTGACTTCGACAAAAATTCCGGGTCGGCCTTGAAAAAATCGTCTTGCGCAGGAAATGGGCTCTACCGTGGCCGGAGCAAAAAATGCGATAGCGCCAACGGCAGTCAAAACACTTCGTCCCGGCAAGAGCTCAATAAATGTCGCTGACCAACGCTAACACGACCCCGGCCTCAACCCTTGCTGGCGCGCCGCCATTCGTCGCTCCGCATTTTGGTCAACACCGGATCGAAGGGATCGGTCTGCACGTCTGGACGCGCGCGCAGACCCTGCGCGCATGCGCGGCTCTCGCATTTTTCGCCGTCGCCGCCGCATCCCGCTGGATTTTGACCGGCGCAGTCGTGCCCTGGGATTCGAAAAATCATTTCTATCCTATGTTCCGATTTTTGGCCGAGGCTTTGCAGCACGGCGAGATCCCGTTGTGGAATCCCTACCATTTCGGCGGACATCCGACCGCTGCCGATCCGCAATCTCTGTTGTTCACGCCGACTATGGGCCTTTTCGCGCTACTGGACCCTAAGGCGACGATGGCGACCTTCGATCTCGTGATTTTCGCCCATCTGGCGGCGGGAAGCTTGGGAATCGTCGGGCTTTCTCGTCGGCGCGGCTGGGCGCCCGCCGCGGCGGTGCTCGCCGCTCTGATCTATATGTTTGGCGGCTCAGCCTCCGCGCGCCTGCAACATACGGGCATGATCATTTCCTATGGCTGGTTTCCGCTGGCTTTCTGGTCGCTCGAAGTTATGCTGGCGCACAATTCCCGGCGTGCAGGCGTCGTGTTCGGCTTTTGCGCCGCCATGATGGCCTTGGGTCGCGATCAGGTCGCTTACCTGTTTTGCGTGTTTCTGGTCGCCAACGTTTTTTGGCATGGAGGACGCAGCGGACGTCCGTTCGCTTATTTGAAGGAACGCTGGGCGCCCTTGCTTATCGCCGCGATCGTCGGAGGCGCCATTCTGGTGGTCCCGGTGCTGTTGACGATGCAGTTCCTCGGCGGCTCCAACCGACCGAGCATTGGTTACGCGACCGCGGTCGCCGGTTCGTTGAATCCGGTGAATCTTATCACACTGCTGGCGCCCGACTTCTTCGGTTCGATCGACTGGAATTACGATTACTGGGGCCCTGGCTCCCACGTCATGGCCCGCCTCGACCCGGATTATACCGACCGGTGCATTGACTATCTCTATATCGGCAGCTTGCCGATCCTTTTGATTTTATGGCACGGACTTGGCGGCGGACGCCTGTTTCTGCGCGGCGCGCGGTTTTTCCTCGCCGCCTTCGTTTTCTCGGCGCTTTATGCCGTCGGCCATTACACTCCGTTCTTTTCCCTGATCTACCACCATCTGCCCGGAGTAAAACTCTATCGCCGCCCGGCTGACGCCACGTTCCTCCTGAATGTCAGCCTCGCGTTTCTGTCCGGCTATCTGCTCGACCGCTATATCGCCGATGGTTTGCCGCGCCCTTTTCAGCGTCTGCCGCGGCGGATCGGCCATGCGCTGCCGCATCTCGCTGGCGTGGCGGTGGTTTCGCTCCTGATTGCCGGTCTGCATTTTTCGTGGTTGCAGGGCCGCTTGGCGGATTCGTTGGAAGCGGTCGCCCTGTCCGCGCTCTGGTATGGCGCCTGCGTCGCCGTGCTGGCCAAGTTGCGAGCCCCGCATAATCGGGTTCTGGCCGCGACTCTTCTCGTCGTCGCCACCGGCGCCCAGCTCATCTGGCGCAATGCGACCTCGTCGCTCAATGCCGAACCGCTCGAACATTATTCCGTGCTCCAGGCGCCGTCGTCGTCCGAACAGGCGGGCCTCGATTTTCTGACGCGCGAAATCGCCGCGCGCCGGGCGGCAGGTGGGCGCCCGCGCGTCGAAATTCTCGGTCTCGACGGCCCCTGGCAAAACGCCTCCATGGTCTACGGGTTCGAAAACAGTCTGGGCTATAATCCGCTGCGCATCGCGGATTACGAGCGGCTGGTGGGTCCGGGGGACAACGCCGGCGATATCAATCTGCGTCATTTTCCGGGAACGTTCCGCAGCTATGGCGGCAAACTGGCCAACCTGCTCGGGCTGGAATATCTCGTGCTCGATGAACCAATGGCACGCACGCCTCGCAGGTTTCCCCGGCCGTCGGCGACGCAGGTTTTTGCGGGAGACAAGATTTTCATTTACCGCCTTGGCCGCGCGGCGCCGCGCGCCTATATCGCCAATGCCATTATGCCCGCCGACACCAATGCCGTGCTCAACGCTGGCGCCCTACCGGACTTCGACATGGCGCGCCAAGCATTGGTCGACCCGGCGGATATCGGCGAAGTTTCCGCTGCGGTCTCCCGAATCCACAAACCATCGCCCGGCGAAGCGGGCGCCGGACGCGTTGGCGACCCGCAGATCGGCGCGACGCCGGAAAAGGTGTCGATCCTGTCTTATCATGACAACGACGTGACGCTTGAAGTTACCGCCGACCGAACCGCTGTGGTGGTTCTGCATGACCTGTTCTATCCGGGATGGCAAGTCTTTGTCGACGGCGAGCGCAAGCCGCTTCTCCGCGCAAATCTGCTGTTTCGCGGCGTCGAAACGCCGCCCGGCAATCATGTCGTCAAATTCATCTATCGCCCATTTTCACTGGAAAATCTGCTGGCCGCCTTGCGTGGGGTGAACGACCGCGCCAATTAGCCAGACGACGCGAGCATCGCCAAATCATTCCCGGGCGACGAAGCCATCTTCCCAACCAATCTACGGCCGGGTAAGCTGATAACTTCCGCTGTCTAAGTCAAAATCGCCTAAATCTTCCTATCCTGGAACGCAAATGAAGCTCGTGACGACGATGATCAATCCTTTCCTGTTGGACGACGCGCGCGACGCATTGATCGCGGTTGGCGTTCATGGCCTGACAATTACCGAAGTCAAGGGCTTCGGACGCTGATCCGCCCTCTTTGAATCGGTCCACCTTAAGTTACGCGTTTTGCCACTTGAGCGTATTGCAACTGTTGGTCGGAAAAAACGAAGTGCCACCTTCCACCGTTTGCCGCCACTCGCACGCAGCTAGCGCCCATATTCCGCGCCGTCTCTCGCCGGCGCCGACCAGCCGCTCGCGCTCGGCTCACGCCGACGCGCAGATGCGCGCCTTCGCCTCGGCATATTCCCTGGCGAGGCGCGCGACGAGTTCGGCGACGGGCGTCACCGCCTTGACGGCGCCGATGCCTTGGCCCGAGCCCCAGATGTCGCGCCAAACTTTCGCGTCCGAGCCGCCGCCCGAGCCGAAGTTCATGGTCTTCACGTCGCCCTTGGGCAGGTTGTCCGGATCGAGCCCCGCCTTGACGATCGAGGGCCGGAGGTAGTTGCCGAAGATGCCGGTGAACAGGCTGGAACCGACGATGTCCTCGGCCGCGCCGTCGACGATCGCCTGCTTGTAAGCCTCGATCGCGCGCGCTTCTCTGGTGGCGATGAAGGCCGAGCCGATATAGGCGAGGTCCGCGCCCATCGCCTCAGCGGCGAGGACCGAGCCGCCGTTGGCGATCGCGCCGGAGAGCGCGAGCGGGCCGTCGAACCATTCGCGGATCTCCTGCACCAGCGCGAAAGGCGAGAACGGGCCGGCGTGGCCGCCCGCGCCGGCGGCGACCGCGATCAGCCCGTCGGCGCCCTTCTCGACCGCCTTGTGGGCGAAGCGGACGTTGATGATGTCGTGGAAGGTGACGCCGCCATAGGAATGGACGGCGATATTGACGTCCTCGCGCGCGCCCAGCGAAGTGATGACGATCGGCGCCTTCCACTTCACCGCCAATTCCATGTCTTGTTCGAGCCGGACGTTCGACTTGTGCACGATCTGATTGACCGCGAACGGCGCGGCGGGGCTCTCGGGATGGGCGCGATCGTGCGCGGCGAGCGTCTCGGTGATTTCATGCAGCCATTCGTCGAGTTGGCTGAGCGGGCGCGCGTTGAGCGCGGGAAACGAGCCGACGATCCCCGCCTTGCATTGCGCGATCACCAGTTCGGGGTGCGAGATGATGAACAACGGAGCGCCGATCACCGGCAATCGCAGCTTCCCCCGCAAGGCGTTCGGCAACGTCATGGTTCGCTTCCCCTATTTTGTTTACATATAAACCGATCCGCCGCCGTGAGGCAACGCGAAATCATTTCGCGAAATCACTTGGGCGCCGTCAGCCAGGCGCAGACGAATCCGCCGCCCGCATCGCGTCGCAACAGCTTCGTCAACCACGGCATGAGGACGCGCGCCTCGTCGATCAGGCCGAACGGCGGATTGACGATGAGGAGCCCCGTGCGGCTCAGCGGGCTCGGGGAATGCGCGCTCGGCGCGACCGCGCCGATGTCGAGTTCGAGCCGCAGGATATTCGGCGCGCCGAGCGCGGCGATCGCATTGAGGAAGCGGGCGTCGTCGAGGGGCGCCTTGATCGGGCGCCACAGCGCATAGGTTCCGCGCGGCCATTTGGGAAGCGCGCGCGCGAGCGCCGCTTCTATGCGCTCGCTTTCGTCAGGCGCTTCGTAGGGCGGGTCGATCAGAACGACGCCGCGCCGCTCCTTGGGCGGAATATAGGCGTTGAGCGCGACATAGCCGTCGGTCCCCACGATCGACAAGCGGCTGTCGCGCCCCAGGGCGGCGACGAGGCGCTCGCGTTCCTCCGGGTGCGCCTCGCAGAGAGCGATGCGGTCCTGGGGCCGCAGCAGCGCCTGGGCGAGGGCCGGCGAGCCGGGATAGGAGGCCGGACGCCCATCCGCGTCGAAAGGTCCGATCGCCTGGAGATAGGGCGCCAGCAGCGCGGCGACGGGGGCCGGCGGGCGCGCCTTGATGAGCCTCGCCACGCCGTCGCGCCATTCCGGCGAACGCCGCGCCTCCTCGCTCGAAAGATCGTAGCGGCCGACGCCCGCATGGGTGTCGATGAAGCGAAACGGCGCCTCTTTCAGCGCGAGATAGACGAGAATGCGCGCGAGGATCGCATGCTTGAAGACATCGGCGAAATTGCCGGCGTGAAAAGCATGGCGGTAGTTCATCGCGCCGCGCCGATCATGGCGCGCTCAACGGATCGGCGCGACGGCGAGCGACGACGCATGGCAAGTGTGGCCCGACACTTTCGGGCAATTGGCGAAGGCGCGCAGATCCTTGGAGACGCAGATGCGCACGTCGACGAGTTCGCCGTTTCGGCAGGTGATCGCCATGTCGTCGGCCTGCAAATTGGCGTTGGCGGCGATGAAAGCCTGCTCCAGATCGTTCGGCGCCAGGGTCAATTGCTGGCGCGGCGCCTTCAGTATGTCGGGAATCACGATCTGCTCGCGCAGGGATTTCACCGCGCTGAAATAATCCTCCGGGCCGAGGCCGGTGCACGTCCCGTGCTTGAGATATTCGTAGCGTGCGAGCCCCTCGTCGGGATAGACGTCGTCCGTCAGCCGCAACGCGCCGCCGGGGATCGAGACGCCGTATTGGCAATTCTGCGGATCCGGGCCGAACGAGCGATCGGGCCATAGGCCATGCACGACGAAGCCCTTTCCCGCGCCGCTCGCGCATTGGTCCGGCGACTTGTCGGCGCCGCCGGTGTCGCAGAACCCGGGAGACCAGGATAAGGCGAAGACGTAGAAATCGAAGTCGCCCGCGCCTTGCGCGACGCCGGCCGACGCGGCAAACGCGAGCGCCAGCGCGCCGAGCGCAAATCCGAGGATCGTTCGAAGGGGCATGGCCGATTCTGCTGCGCGACGACGCTTGTAGGAGGAAAGCTGAGCTTGCCGCTTCGCGCTAATAGAGCGCGCGCAACGCCTTGTCGCTGAGGACGCCCTCGACGAACGGACGCAGGGCGCTGCAGGCCGGCGCGTAGGCGAGATTGCGGTCGAGGCCGACGACGCACCATTCCACGCCATAGCCCCAGCCGATGACGCCCAGGCTCTCTTCGACGTCATAGATGACCGTGCGCGGGCGCGAATCGGCGTCGAGGGCGCGCGCGACGCAATAGCGACGCGGGATATAGCCGAGGCCGTTGGAGCGGAAGCCGATCTCGCGGATGCGGTCATAGCCGGCGATCTGCAACGGCGAATTCCAATAGCCGGATTCCCGTTGCGCGAAGCGATCGGTGATTCGCGCGAGGACGCCTGGGTCGTCGCAGGGCGGCAACTCGGCCGAATACGCGGAATAACGCTGTTCGGCGGGTACGACGATCCCCCCCGCATGGGCGCCGGCCCCAAGAGCGAGCAACGCCGCGAGGCAAAGAAGGATGCGTTTCATGGCCGACTCTCGCCTTTTTCGAGGAGACGCGCCACCATGATGCGCGCCCCGCCGGGGGTCAAGGGTCCGATACGGATTTCGGAAGGATGGGAGCGCCGCCCGCCCTCACCCCAACCCCTCTCCCGACGGCGAATGCGAAGCATTCGTCCGGAGCGGGCGAGCGGCTTCGCGGCGCGGCCCCTTTTCCCGCTTGCGGGTGTCAGGCGAACGTCTCGTTCGCTGAGAGGTGGCGCGAAGCGCCGGATGAGGGCCTGCGCGACTCAGCGCGTCAGTTCAGCCGGTCCTTGAGCGCGGCGATTTCGCGCGCCGCCAACTCCGCGCCGGCCGCGCCCTGCGTCTCGCCGCGCAGCACGACTTCGGCGGCCTTGGCGGCGTGGTCGGCGGCGGCGGCGCGCACGTCGGCGGCGGCCTGGGTCTCGGCGAGGGCGATTTTCGCTTCCGCCTGCTTGGTGCGTCGGGCGACGAAATCGTTCATGCGCTCGGCGGTTTCCCTGGCGAGTTGCTCCGCCTGGGCGCGCGCCTCGGCGATGATCGCGGCGGCGTTGGCCTCGGCTTCGACGGCCTTCTTCTCGAAGCTGGCGAGCAGCGCGGTCGCCTCGGCCCGCAGCCTGGCGGCTTGCGCCAGCTCATCGGCGATCGCCTTTCCGCGCGCGTCGAGCGCGGTGAGGACGGTGCGGTGCACGCCGAGATAGCCGAGCAGGCACAAGAAGACGATAAAGCCGAGGAGGACGTAAAATTCGGCGTTGAATTCCATGAAGGGCTCCCGCTCAGTTCGCTTTCACGGAATCGACGGCGGCGGCGATCGCCTCCGCCCGCGCGGGGCGCCCGATCAGGCGCTCGACGATCGCCGCCGCGGCGTCCTTGGCGATGGCGGCGACGTTGGACATCGCCTGGGCGCGCGTCGCGGCGATTTGGCTCTCGGCGGCGGCGAACTTGGCCGCGAGCTCTTCGTCGAGGGCCTTGCGCTTGGCTTCCGATTCGGCCGCGAGCTGGTCGCGCGCCGCCTGGGCGAGGCTTTGCGCCTTGGCGCGCGCCTCGTTGAGCGCCTTCTGGTGCGCGGCCGCGGCGGCGTCCGCCTTCTGCTGCATCGCAGTGGCGTCGTCGAGATCTTTGGCGATGCGCGCCTTGCGCTCCTGGATTACCGCCCCGACCTTGGGCAGCGCCGTCTTCGCCATGAAGTAATAGAGCGCGCCGAAGCTGATCGCCAGCCATAGCAGCTGCGAGGGAAAGGTGCCGCTCTCGAAGGGCGGAAAGCTCGCGTGGCCGCCGGCCTCGTGGCCGACTTCGGCTTGGGTCGCTTGAGGAGCCGGTGTTTGCGCGGGTTGAGCCATCGCTTTTCAAATGTCCTATGGCGGGAAAGCGCCGGGAGGGCGCCTTCCCGCGATGCGTCAGGAGATCGAGCGCGCCTTAGACGGCGAACAGCAGCAGGAAGGCGATCAGCAGCGCGAAAATGCCGAGCGCTTCGGTCACGGCGAAGCCGAAAATCAGGCGGCCGAACTGGCCGTCGACCGCGCTCGGGTTGCGCAACGCGCCATTGAGGAACTGCCCGAACAGCGTGCCCACGCCGATGCCGGCGGCGCCGGTTCCGATCGCGGCGAGGCCCGCGCCGATGTACTTCGCGGCCTGGGCTAATTCGTGGGCTTCCATTTCTTAACTCCTAGTTTTTCGATAGTTGGCGTTGAGGGAAAACGACCGGTCAGTGACCGCCGGGGTGAAGCGCGTCGTTGAGATACATGCAGGTCAGCATGGTGAAGACGTAGGCCTGCAAGAACGCAACGAGCAGTTCGAGCGCGTCGAGACCGATCGTCATCGCGAAGGGCAGGACCGCGAGCGCCTTGGTCGCCGCGCCGGCGCTCAGCAGCATGACGACGAAGCCGCCGAACACGTTGAGCGTGATGTGGCCGGCGAGCATGTTGGCGAACAGACGCACGGAATGGCTCAAGGGGCGCGACAGGAACGAGATGATTTCGATCATCACGACCAGCGGCAGAATGTAGATCGGCACGCCCGAGGGAACGAAAAGCTTGAAGAAATGCAGGCCGTTCTCCGTCACGCCGACGATGATGACGGTGAAGAACACCAGCAGCGCCAGTGAAACCGTGATGATGATGTGGCTGGTGACGGTGAAGGAATAGGGGATCAGCCCGACGAGATTGCAGATGAGAATGAACATGAACAGGCTGAACACCAGCGGGAAGAACCGCATGCCCGTTTCGCCGCACGCCGAGCGCACCATGCCGGCGACGAATTCATAAGCCATCTCGGCGAGCGCCTGCAGGCGTCCGGGGATTCCGGCGCCGCCGTTGGCCCCGACCGCCATCAGCGCGCAGGCGATGCCGACCGCGATCAACATATACAGCGACGAATTGGTCAGCGAGAAATCATGCCCGGCGACTTGAACCGACACGATCGGCGAAATGGAGAATTGTTCGATCGGATTGATCGCCGGTCCGGCTTCGCCTGCCACGTCTAGTCCTCGTCATCGTCCGCCCCGCCCGGGGCCTCGGCGCCGGCCGTGGGGGCCGAGCGCCGCACGTCTTTATCCGGCGAGGCGCCGTCAGACAAGCTCGAATTGCGATCTTTTGGCGGGCCTTTGGGCGAAGTCGCCCGGATGACGTTCCAGACGCCGGCCACCGCGCCGATGAGAAAGAACGCGATCAGGAACGCCGGCTTTGTCCCCAGCCAGCGATCCAATTGCCAGCCGATCAGGCCGCCGACGACGATCGCCGCCGCGAATTCGCTCGCCGCGCGCACGGCCATCGAAATCGCCGAGGCCGTCGCGGCGCGCTCGGATTCGGAGGGGACGCGCGCCTCCGCCGCGCGCTTCTCGGCGCCGCGCCGGTCCAGCGCGCCCCTGAGCGCGTCGAGCTTGGCGCGCAAGGCATGGTCGTCGTCTGGCTCCCCCATCGCGCCCCGGCTCCGCCGTCCCGATTGAAAGAGGGCCAGCCGTGACAAGAACCCGCGGAGCTGTCAATGCGCCGCCCCCGGCCTGGGGCGGGCGCCGCTTGACCCCAGGGGCCGCGTCGGGCAAGGCAAGCGCCTTTCCAACCCCGGCGCTCGCCTCCATGACCGATCCAACACCATCGCCTCGCGTTCGCGCCGCCCTGCCGCGCGGGCTCGTCGACCGCGATAGCGCGGATATCGCCGCCGCCGAGGCGATGATGGCGAAGATCCGCGCCATCTACGAGCTCTACGGCTTCGAGGCGGTGGAGACGCCGTTCATCGAATATACCGACGCGCTCGGCAAGTTCCTGCCCGACCAGGACCGGCCGAACGAAGGCGTGTTCTCGTTCAAGGACGACGACGAGCAATGGCTGTCGCTGCGCTACGACCTCACCGCGCCGCTCGCGCGCTACGTCGCCGAGCATTACGAAAAGCTGCCAAAACCCTATCGCAGCTATCGCGCGGGCTGGGTGTTCCGCAACGAAAAGCCGGGGCCGGGGCGGTTTCGCCAGTTCATGCAGTTCGATGCGGATACGGTTGGGGCGGCAAGCGTCGCCGCTGACGCTGAGATTTGCATGATGGCGGCCGATTGCCTGGAGGCGCTGGGGATCAAGCGCGGCGATTATGTGATCAAGGTCAACAACCGCAAAGTGCTCGATGGATTGATGGACGCGATCGGCCTCGGCGGCCCCGAGAGCGCGGGGCGAAGGTTGACCGTGCTGAGGGCGATGGACAAATTCGACCGTCTCGGCGTCGATGGCGTCGTCGCTTTGCTCGGCGCCGGTCGCAAGGATGAGAGCGGGGACTTCACCAAGGGCGCGCAATTAGAGGGCGGTCAGATCGCCAACCTCATTGATATCTTCAGAATGCCTCCGATGAATGAGCAGCAAGGCGTGAGGCTAAGCCCAAATCTGCGTGAAGATTCTGTCCAATTGGCCACAGGTCTTAGCGGTCAGGACGCTTTCTTGCCGGTTACCAATGAGGCGATGGTCGCTCGCTTGCGTGACCATTTCCCGGGCGCCAAAAAGTTCGAGGAAGGCTTGGATGAGCTGGCCCGGATCACCGACATCGTTAGCGCGTCAGGTTATGGCACTCGCCGCATCCGCATCGATCCCTCCGTCGTGCGCGGCCTCGAATATTACACCGGCCCCGTCTTCGAGGCCGAACTCACTTTCGAAACGCCCGGCGAGGACGGCAAGCCGATCCGCTTCGGCTCGGTCGGCGGGGGCGGGCGCTACGACGGCTTGGTGGCGCGCTTTCGCGGCGAGCCCGCCCCGGCGACGGGATTCTCGATCGGCGTCTCGCGGCTGCTCTCCGCGTTGCGGGCCATCGACAGCCCGATCGTCGCTTCCGCGAAAAAGCCCGGTCCGGTGGTCGTCGTGGTGCTCGACCGCGACCATGTGGCGGACTATCAGCGCCTGGTGACGAGCCTGCGCGGCGCGGGGATCGCCGCCGAAATGTACCTGGGCGCGAGCGGCCTCAACGCGCAGCTCAAATACGCCGACAAGCGCGGCAGCCTCTGCGCGATCATCCAGGGCTCGAACGAACGCGAGGCGGCAGGCGGGCGGCAGGTCGTCATCCGCGATCTCGCGCTTGGGGCCGAACTCGCCAAGGCGAGCAAGGACCGCGCCGATTACCTCGAATTGCGCCAGCGCGCGCAGTTCGCCGCGCCCGAGGCGGAACTCGTCGCGCGCGTGCGCGAGGTGCTGGAGCGGAGCCGAAGCTAAAGCATGATGCGATTGGATCGACGCACACCGCAACGCCGCGCGGCGTCCCTTCTCCCCGCGAGCGGGGAGAAGGTTAGGATGAGGGGCGGGGTGATGAGCCGCAACGGCGCGGCCAATGACCCAGCCCCTCACCCCCGCCCTCTCCCCGCGAGCGGGGAGAGGGGGCCGCTCGCACCGACACTCTCGCCCTCGGCCGGCCGCGAATGAGGCCTTTTGAAATCTCGCGATGACCGATCACCAATACATCTATCTCTGCTACGGCAAGTCCCCGAGCGTGATGCGGGAGCTGCGGTACAGCGTCGAGACGCTGCTGCCCGAGATCGGCGGCGATGCGTCGCGAATCACCATCTTCACCGATCAGCCGCGCGCGTTCGACGGGGGCGAGGAGCGGATCGTCGACATCGGTCCGCGCCTGGCGCAAATGACCTGGGGCCGGACCTATATGTTTCGCGCCAAGCCGCTCGTTCTGGCCGAGGCGCTGAGGCTGCACGGGCGCGCCTGCGTGCTGCTCGACACGGACAGTTTCATCAGGCGGGGTTTCGACGCCGAGGTGGCGCGGGCGCTTGCGGCGGGCGCGGCGATGAATTCCTTCGTGCGCAAAGACCCTTATCCGTTTTTCGGCCGCTACGAGACGACGCTGCCGCATCTCGGCCGCTACCGCTTCGACGCGGAAAAGGCGCTGATGCTCAATTCCGGCCTCGTCGCGGCGCGACCCGAACATCTTCCGCTGCTCGAGGACGCCGTCGAATTGCTCGACAGGCTCTGGGCCGCCGGGCTGCTCCGGCACGATCTCGAGCAATTCGCCATCGCCGAGGCCTTTCGCCTCGGCGGCGTCCCGATCCGACTGATCAATCGCGAATTCGAGCACTATTGTCCGCGATGGTCGAAGCGCTACATGCGCCGACAGCTTCGGCGCCATCGGCCTTCGCCGGCTGGAGGGCGGGGCGGGCGCCGTCCCAGCATTCCCTTCAGCAAGACCCGCGTGCGGTTGTTCAAGGGCCGTTGGCTGCTCGCGCTGGCGATCCGCTCTCTGACCAGGCGCAAGCCGCGACGGCCGGGCGCGGGCGGGGAATCGGCGGGCTAGGCGTCGCCGGGAGCCAGGCGACGAAGCGGTCCGCGGGGCCGCGGTCGGCTTCGCCGACGCCCGCATTTGACGCGGGTGTTGAAACGCGGCGGCGACCCGGCGTATGAAGCGCGGCTGCGCGGGCGCCGGGAACGACGCCCTCGCGGCTCGCGAGCCGGGGGCGAGGGAGTGGTTGCGATCGTGAGAGACGCCAACGCGAAGTCGCGCAAGCCCGATCTGGCGACCGCGCCGGTTCAGGCCAAGCGCTTCAGCGCGGCGCGGCAGCGGCGCGCCGCCTCGATGCTCGAAGACTACACCGAGCTCATCGCCGATCTGATCGCCTGCAACGGCGAGGCGCGCACCACCGACATCGCCGAACGCCTGGGCGTCGCCCACCCGACCGCGAGCAAGGCGATCGCCCGGCTGAAGCGCGAGGGCTTGGCGGTGGCGCGGCCCTATCGCGGCGTCTTTCTCACCGACGCCGGCAAGGCGATGGCGGAACGATCGCGCCAGCGCCATCGTCTGGTCGTCGACCTGTTGCTCGCGGTCGGCGTCCCTCTGGAGGCGGCCGAGGCGGACGCCGAAGGCGTCGAGCATTACGTCTCGCAGACGACGCTGCGCGCTTTTGCCGCATTCGTGAAATCGCGCGGCTGAACCAAGTCGCCTACGCTCAGCTGCTGCCGATGATGACGCCCGCCGCGAGCACCAGGCCGCCGCCGAGCATGACCTTGGCCGCCGCGGAAAGGGGCGGCGTGTCCATATAGCGCCACTGAATCCAGGCGATGACGGCGAGCTCGATGACGACCACGACGCAGGCGATCGCGGTCGCGGTGAAGAAATCGGGGATGAGATAGGGCAGGGTGTGGCCGATGCCGCCGGCGATCGTCATCAGGCCGCAGACGATTCCACGCAGCAGCGGCGTGCCGCGCCCCGACAATTTGCCGTCGTCGGCGAGCGCCTCGGCGAAGCCCATGGAAATGCCGGCGCCGATCGAGGCCGCGATGCCGACGAGGAACGCGTTCCACGGATTGTGGGTGGCGAAGGCCGCGGCGAACACCGGCGCGAGCGTCGACACCGATCCGTCCATCAGCCCGACGAGGCCGGGCTGAATGATTTGCAGAATGAAGCGCCGGCGCGCGTGCTCGTCCTCGGAGTGGCGGGCTTCGGGGGTCAGATATTCGGCTTCCAGCGCCGCGGCCGTTTGATCGTGCTTGGTCTCGGCTTCGGCGAGATCGCCGAGCAATTTGCGCACCGCCGCGTCGCTCGTGCGCTCGACGGCGAGGCGATAGAAGCGTGCGGCGTCCTGCTCCATTTCGCGCGCGCGCGAGCGCACCGCGTCGACGCCGAGCGGGCGCAATTGCCAGATCGGCTTGCGCGAGATGTAGCCGCGAATGTCCTGGCGCCGGACGAGCGGAATATGCTCGCCGAATTTCGACACGTAGAGGTCGATCAGGCGCCGGCGATGGATGTTCTCCTCGGCCGCCATGTCCGTGAACACATGCGCGCTGGAGGGATAGTTTTCGCGCAAGCCGTCGGCGAAGTCGGCGTAGATGCGCCCATCCTCCTCCTCGGCGCCGATGGCGAGCGCGAGAATCTCGCGCTCGGAGAGGTCGTCGAAATTGCGCATCGGCAGGACTCCCAAAAATCCATCAACGGCGGTTCGGCAAGGACCGGCGCGGGCGCCGGGCCGAAAAACGAAACGCCAGCGCGCGGCGCGCTGGCGTGAGGGAGGTTTATTAGACTCATTCTAATAAATCCAGCGGCGCGCGGTCAACCGCTCGGCTTGCTTTAGCGCCGGGGCTGCTCTACGGCCAGGACGATGTTCTCGCCGTTTCCGACTTTGCGCCGACCGTGACGAAGCTTCCCGCACTCGACCAATTTTCCCGCGTCGTCGTCAAGGTCGGCTCGTCCCTTCTGGTCGACGGCGGGCGCGGCGTTTTGAAGCAGGATTGGCTCGACGCGCTGGTCGCCGATATCGCGGCCTTGCACGCGCGCGGCGCCGACGTTCTCGTGGTGTCCTCCGGGGCGATCGCGCTCGGGCGCACCGTCGCGGGGCTGCGCAAGGGCGCGCTCAAGTTGGAGGACAGCCAGGCGGCGGCCGCGATCGGCCAGATCGCGCTCGCGCGCGCGTGGTCGCAGGCGCTCCATCAGCGCGGCATCGTCGCCGGCCAGGTGCTGCTGACCTTGCAGGACACGGAGGAGCGGCGGCGCTATCTCAACGCCCGCGAGACGCTGGCGCGGCTTTCCGCGATTCGCGCGATCCCGATCATCAACGAGAACGACACCGTCGCCACCAGCGAAATCCGCTACGGCGACAACGACCGGCTCGCCGCGCGCGTGGCCACGATGGCGAGCGCCGATCTGCTGATCCTGCTCTCCGACGTCGCCGGCCTCTATGAGGCGCCGCCGAAGGACGATCCCAAGGCCAAGCTGATCCCGCTCGTCGAGCGCGTCACCCCGCGGATCGAGGCGATGGCGGGAGGCGCCGCCTCGGAGCTGTCGCGCGGCGGCATGCGCACCAAGATCGAGGCGGCGCGCATCGCCGCCAGCGGCGGCGCCCATATGGTGATCGCGGACGGGCGCGTCGCGCATCCCATCGCGCGCATCGGCGAGGGGGCGCCCTGCACCTGGTTCCTGACGCCGTCCAATCCGGTGACCGCGCGCAAGGTTTGGATCGGCGGCTCGCTCGAACTCAAGGGCGCGGTCTATGTCGACGCCGGCGCCGCCAAGGCGCTGGCGAGCGGCAAGAGCCTGCTGCCGGCCGGGGTGACGCGCATCGAAGGCGTATTCGCGCGCGGCGACTGCGTCGCGATCCGCGACGAAAACGGCGCCGAGATCGGCCGCGGCCTCGTCGCCTACGACGCGCTGCACGCCGAACGCATCCGCGGCCGCAACTCGCGCGACATCGCGCATGTGCTGGGCGTGACCGGGCGGGCGGAGATGATTCATCGCGACGATATGGCGCTCAGCGAGAGGTGAGGCGGGCTCGCGCGCCCAAATTCAAGTGTCGCCCTCTCCAATCAACTGCGCCTCTTCCGCTCGCGCGGCATCGGCCAGCGCGACGTCGAGCGTCGCGAGCGGGCATCGCTTGCGCAGCGCCAGTTCGAGATAGGCGGCGTCGTAAACGGTGAGCCGGCGCCGGCGGGCCAGTTGCATTAAGGCGTCTTCATCGACTTCCGTGTCGATCGCGACCGGCAGCGCGGCGAGCAGGCGCAGCGCCTTGGCGGATTGCGCCGGGTCGATGCGCCCGCGCCGCTCGTTGACGATCAAAACGTTGCGAAGTTCGAACCACCACAGGCATGGCGCCACGATCGGGTCCCTCGCGATGCGCGCGAAGGCGCGTTCGGCGACGGCGTGGCGCTCGTCGGGCATGATCCAGCAGGCGGCGACGGAGGCGTCGACGACGAAGGGCATCAGTATTTGTGCCCTTCGTGACGCGCCGAGAGGATGTCCTCCAGCGCAATCCTCGGCATCGTCTTGCGAAATTCCTCGATCTCGGCCATCGCGCTGGCGATCCGGGCCTGACGACTGTCAGCCTCGGGAACGATGCGGGCGATCGGCTTGCCGTGGCGCGTGATGACGATGGTTTGGCCGCGCTCGACTTCGTCGAGCAGGCTCGACAGATGCGCCTTGGCCTCGGCCGCTTGAATCGAACGCATGGCGGCCCTCAAAGATTGACTAGTGGATATGACCAGTCAAAATATAGGGACTGCGAGAGGCGACGTCAACGGGGGAACGCGAGGCGGCGGAAAATGGCGCCGCAATTCCCTCATATCATGGCTCTGGGCGGGAGAACGTCGTCACCGCTCACCCGCTGTTGCGCAGTCCCGCCGAAATGCCGTTGATCGTCAGCTGAATGCCCGTCAGCACCTTGTCGCTCGCCGAATGCGCGCGGTGCAGCTTCAGCAGTTCGACCTGCACGTGGTTGAGCGGATCGAGATAGGGGAAGCGGTTGCGGATCGAGCGCAGCAGCAGCGGGTTGCTCTCGAGCAGGTGCTTCTGCTCCATGATCGTGTTGAGCGCGTCGACCGAATCGCGCCATTCGCGCGAAATGCGCGAGAAGATCGCCTCGCGCAGCTTCACGTCGGCGACGAGCTGTGCGTAGCGCGAGGCGATGGCGAGGCTCGATTTGGCGAGCACCATGTCCATGTTGGAGAGCAGGGTGCGGAAGAACGGCCAGTTGCGGTGCATCGCCTTGAGCTGATCGAGGCCGTCCCCAGGATTGGCGGCGACGAACTCCTTGACCGCCGCGCCGAAACCATACCAGCCCGGCAGCATCAGGCGGCACTGCGCCCAGGAGAACACCCAGGGAATCGCCCGCAGATCGGCGATCGCCGTCGTCTTCTTGCGCGAGGCGGGCCGCGAGCCGATGTTGAGCGTCGCGATTTCGGTGATGACGGTCGAGGACCAGAAATAGCGCTCGAAGCCTTCGGTCTCGTAGACGAGCCCGCGATAGGCGGCGAACGCGCTCTGCGACAGCGCCTCCATCGCGCTGAGATAGGCCGGATCGGGCGCGGCGACCTGCTCCTGCAGCAGGCTCGCCTCCAGCGTCGCCGAGGCGAGGGTTTCGAGATTGCGCCGCCCGACTTCGCCGTTGGAATACTTGCTCGAAATGATTTCGCCCTGTTCGGTGATGCGGATCTGGCCCTGCACGGCGCCGCCCGGCTGCGCCAGGATCGCGTCGTAGCTCGGCCCGCCGCCGCGCCCCACCGATCCGCCGCGCCCGTGGAACAGGCGAATGCGCACGCCGTGCTTCTTGAACACCTCGATCAGGCCGATCTCGGCCTTGTAGAGCTCCCAGCCCGAGGTGACGAAGCCGCCGTCCTTGTTGGAATCGGAATAGCCGAGCATCACCTCCTGCTCGCCGCCGAGATGGTCGACGAGGCGGCGGTATTCGGGAAGGGCGAGCAGTCGGTCCATCACGCGCACGCAGGCGCGCAGGTCGTCGATCGTTTCGAACAGCGGGACCATGTTGAGCGCGGCCCGTCCGTCGGCGCCGACGAGCCCGACTTCCTTGAGCAGCAGCGCGAGCTCCAGCATGTCGGAGACGCCCTGGGTCTTGGAGATGATGCTGGTGCGGATCGCGTCGGGACCGTAGGTCTTGCGGATCGCCGCGGCGGTGCGGAACAGCGCGAGCTCGCCCGCCGTTTCCTCGCTATAGGCGAAAAACGGCGAGACGAGCGGGCGCGGCGATTTGAGTTCGCTCAGCAGCAGCGCGACGCGCGCCTCTTCGTCCAGCCCAAGATATGCGACGCCGGGCGTCGCCGCGGCGAAGAGTTCAGCGACGGTGCGCTCGTGCACGTCGGAATTCTGGCGCAGGTCGAGCGGGGCGAGATGAAAGCCGAAGACGTCGACCGCGCGGCGCAGCGCGCGCAGTCGGCCGTTCGCCACAATGGCGCCGCCATTGGCCTCGAGGGACTGGGCGATGATTTCGAGATCGGCGTTGAGCTCCGCGGTGGTCGCATAGGGCGGGGCGTCGGTCAGCGGCTGACGCAGAGCGACGACATGGTCGAGATTGCGCGCCGTCTTGGCGAGGCGCGAATAAATGCCGGCGATGGCGCGCCGGTAAGGCTCGTCGCGGCGCGTGGTCGAGGCGTCGCTCGAACGTTCCGCCAGCGTCGCCAGCGGGTCGCTGACCGTCACCAGCCCCGAGCTCAGCGACAATTCGCCGCCCAGCTCGTGCAGTTCTTCGAGATAATGGCCGAGCGCGCTGGCGCTTTGCAGCCGCGTCGCCTCGCTCAGCACGTCGGCGGTGACGAAGGGGTTGCCGTCGCGGTCGCCGCCGATCCACGAGCCGATGCGCAGGAACGAGGCGATGCGCTTGCCCGCGTCCGCCGGCTCCTGGCGCGCCAGTTCGTCCTCGATCGCGCCGTAGATGCGCGGAAGTTCGCGAAAGAACGTGTAGTCGTAGTAGGAAAGGCCGTTGGCGACTTCGTCGATGACCTTCAACCGCGTCTGCCGCAACATGTTGGTGCGCCACAGGATGAAGACGGCGCGCCGCAATTGCTCCTCGGCGCGCGCCAGTTCGACCTCGTCGCCGCCGTGACGCTGGCGCGCGTCGAGCAGCGCGGCGATTTCCAATTCGCGCGTCAGCGTGCTCTTGCGCCGGACCTCGGTGGGGTGGGCGGTGAGCACCGGGCTGACGAGCGCATGGTCGAAGAACGCGCGCAGCGCGTGAGCGTCGACGCCGGCGTCCGCGGCGCGCTTGAAGGCGTAGGCCAGCGCGCCCGGACGCGGCTCCGATTTCATCCGCACATGCGCGCGGTTGCGGCGGATATGGTGCTGGTCCTCGGCGATATTGGACAGATGCGAGAAATAGCTGAAGGCGCGAACGATGCTCAGCGTCTGGTCGTTGTCGAGGCTGTCGAGCGTCGCCTCCAGCTCGCGCCGCGCGCCGACCTCGTTGTCCCTGTGGAAGCGGATCGAGGCCTGGCGAATGCGCTCGACGATGGCGTAGACTTCGGCGCCCTCCTGCTCGCGCACGGTGTCGCCGAGGAGGCGCCCGAGCAGGCGGATGTCGGCGCGCAGCGGCGCGTCCTTTTCCGCTTCGGCGATTTCGCGCGCCTCGGCGCGCTCCTTGACGACGGCGATCGGCATTGGCGGGGCCCCGAGCGGCCGGCCGGGCGGGCCGGCCTGAATTGAACTTTCGTCTATGTTGCAGCGCGTCAATCGGCGGCGCAAGCCATTTGCGCGCTATAGCGCCGATGCAAGCGCGGCGCCAAGGCGCGCGCGCAGCGCCGCCGGGTCTTTGAGCGCGCATTCGAAGATCACCAGCGCGCGCCAGCCCATCGCTTCCAGCGCCGCGACGGACCTGGCGTCGCGCGCGCGGTTGCGGGCGATCTTTTCGCGCCAATAATCGGCGTTGTTCTTGGGCATGCGCGCGCCGCGCGGGCAATCGTGGCCATGCCAGAAGCAGCCGTGAACGAAAATCGCCAGGCGCCGGCTGGCATAGACGATGTCGGGCTTGCCCGGCAGATCGGCGCGATGCAGGCGATAGCCGGGCGCGAGCGAGCGCAGGATCGCGCGCACCGCCAGTTCCGGCCCGGTGTCGCGCGATTTGACCGCGCGCATGACCGCGGAGCGCTCGGGAGAGGGTTTGCGCGGCGCCTTCATGCGCGCCGGGCGCACGGAGCGTCGCGCGCGGCTTCGCTTTGCGCCGCCAGCAGCGGCAGCAGCAGATAGTCGCTGAGGAAGCGCACGACCGGCGCCGCGACGCCGTCGCCGACGAGGCGATAGGCGTCGTTGCGGCGCGCGGGCAGCCGATAGCTCTCCGGCAGGCCCATCAGCCGCGCGGCTTCGCGCGCGCCGATCAGGCGCGAGCGCGTCGCCTCGCCCTCGACTTCGATCAGGAACTGCCGGCTGGAGCCGCCGGCGGGCGTTCGCAGACAGCCCGCCAGGCCGTCGAAGCGCGCCTCGGCGCGCACTGTCGTTCCGCCGGCGCCGTCGGGGCGCGTTCGCCGGAACAAGGCGGCGACCTGGCGCGCGCCGCGCGCGCGGGCGGCCGCCAGGTCGCGCAGCGACGCCTTCGACATCGCGGCGATGAAGGCGCGGGTTTGCTCGCCGCTGTGCCAGGGCGCGTCCTCGGGATCGTCGTCGAGGCAGTCGGCGAGCGAGAGGTTGGCGCGCGGCGGCTCGGGCAGGCGCCACCACAGCCATCGTTCCGCGAGCGTCGGCGGCAGGCCGGCGGCGGCCCGGCGCAAGGCTGGCGCGGCGAAGGGCGCGCTCGGCGCCGACGCCGTCAAATCCTCGGGCGGGAAGAAATCGTCGCGCAGCGCGACGAGAAATAAGCGCGGGCGCGATTGCGGCACGAAATGCGCGGCGTCGATCGTCAGCGCGCCGAAGCGATAGTCGAGCCCGTCCAACGCGCGGCACAGCGCGATAAAATCGGCCCCGCCCTTCGAGGTCAGCGCGCCCAGCACGTTTTCGAGCGCGATGATCTTGGGCGCGCGCCCCTCGCCCTTGAGATCGCGCATCAGCGCGTGAAAACCCCAAAAGGCGCCGGAGCGCGCTCCGGAAAGCCCCGCGCCCGCGCCCGCGAGCGAAAGATCCTGGCAGGGAAAGGACGCCCAGGCGAGATCGGCGCCGCCGGGCAGGTCGGCGCTGGTCAGCGCGGCGATATCGCCGCATCTGAGATCGCCCTCGCCCCAATTGTCGGCGTAGCTCGAAGCCTTGCGCGGGTCGAAGTCGTTGGCGAGGAGACAACGCCACGCCGCCCCCAGCCCGACGCGCGCCATGCCGCCGCCGCAGAAGAATTCATAGAAGCCGGGTCGGAGGGATGTCGGCGATTCGCTCACGACAGGAGGATAGAGCATTTTTTCGCGCGCGGGGGCGCCTCGCCTTGACGGCCGGCGCGCCTTCTTGCGTTTATGCCGCCATGAGCGACTTCGCCTTTCCCTTCCCCGTCCTCGTCTGCGACGTCGGCGGCACCAAGGTGCGCCTGGCGCTGCAGGGCGCGCCCGACGCGCCGCTCGGGCCGGTCGCGCATCTCAGGACCAAGGATTATCCCGGCCTCGTCGAGGCGGTCGAGGCGGCGATCCCAAAACTCGGCGGGCGGCCGCGTTCGGTCATCGCCTGCGGCGCCGGGCCGGTCGACGGGCGCAAGCTCAAGCTCACCAACGCGCCCTGGCTCATCGACGGCCCCGAGGCGGCGCGCCGGCTCGGCCTCGGCCAGGGTCTGCTGTTCAACGATTTCGAGGCGCAGGCCCTTTCGCTGCCGGCGATCCCGAGGCAATGGGCGCGCGCGATCGGGCCGGCGCCGTTCGGCGCGCGCGGGCCCCAAGTCATCCTCGGGCCGGGCACGGGCCTCGGGATCGGCGCCCTCATAGAAGCGGGCGGACGCCACACGCCGCTCGCCTCGGAAGCGTGCCACATCGACTTCGGGCCGGTCGGCGACGAGGAGGGCGCGCTGTGGCCGCATCTCGAGCGCGTGTGCGGCCGCGTGACCACCGAAAGCGTCATATCCGGTCCCGGCCTCGTTCGCGTGCACGCCGCGCGCGCGGCGGCGCTCGGGCGGCCGAAGCCGTCGCTCGACGGGCCGGCGCTGGTCGCCGCGGCGCTGGCGAATCGCGACGGCGAGGAGGCGGCGAGCCTGAGGCTGTTCTGGCGCATCGTCGCGCGTTTTTCCGGCGACATGGGCGTCGCCTTCGTCGCCACGGGCGGCGTCACGCTCGCCGGCGGCGTGCTGCCGCGCATCGTCGATTTTCTCGACGACGCGACGTTCCGCCGCGCCTTCGAGGCCAAGGCGCCGGTCGACGCGCTGGCGCGCCGCATCCCGACGCGGCTGGTCATGCGCGCCGATTCCGTGCTCGTCGGCATGGCCGCGATCGCTGCTGCGCCGCAGCTCTACGCGATCGATACGCGAGCGCGCGGCTGGGCGTGAGCGTCCGTCGAATTCGCGCCGTCGCCCCGTTTTCGCCGCTTTTTTGCGGCGCTGTCGCGCGGACGCGAGTTGTTGTAATATGGAAAACTTAATGAATGCGGGATTCTCGACGATGACGAGGCGTTTCACCACGATGCTGTTTCTCGCGCTGTCGCTCGGCGGCGCGGGGTGGGCGGCTCCCTCTTACGCGCAGCAGAACTGCGGCGACGATCTGCAAAAGCTCGCGCAACAGCGCGAGGCGCAACTGGCGTTGATCAACTATCTGGTCAAGAGCGCGCACGGCAAGCAACTCGATCCGGCGGTCTTCTGCGCCAAATCCGCCGGCCTCAACGCGGCGGAAAACGCGATGATCGCCTATATGTCGAAGAACAAGGACTGGTGCCAGGTCCCCGACGAGGCGCTCGCTCAGCTCAAGGCCAACCATGTCAAGAGCGCCGCTTTCTCCGCCAGGGCCTGCGCGGTGGCCGCGCAGATGAAAAAGGTGAAAGAGCAGCAGGCGCAGGGCGGCGCCCCCCAGGCTCAGCCGCTGCCGACCGGCCCGCTTTGAGCCTCGAGGCTTCCCGGCCCGGCGCGCTGCCCGACGCGCGCCCGACCAGCCTCGTGCTGCGGCTGACGCCGAATTTCGCTCTGCCTTTCGTGCAATTGGCCCGGCTCGATCGTCCGGCCGGCTGGCAGCTGCTGCTCGCGCCGTGCTGGCAATCGACGGCGCTGGCCGGTCTGGCGGCGCATCGCGGACCGAATCTCTGGCATCTCGTGCTTTTTCTCGTCGGCGCGATCGCGATGCGCGGAGCCGGCTGCACCTACAACGACATCCTCGATCGCAGGCTCGACGCCGGCGTCGAGCGCACCAAGAGGCGCCCGCTGCCCTCGGGCCGCGTCGGCGTCGGCGCGGCCGCGGCGTTTCTCGTGGCGCAGGCGCTCGTCGGCCTCGCCGTGCTCTTTTCGTTCAATGGGTTTTCCATCGCGCTGGGTCTCGCCTCGCTCGCGATCGTCGCCGTCTATCCCCTGATGAAGCGCGTCACCTCGTGGCCGCAGGCGGTGCTCGGCCTCGCCTTTTCCTGGGGCGCGCTGATGGGCTGGGCGGCGACCTACGGCGCGCTCGCGCCGCCCGCGCTGTTGCTCTACGCCTCGGCGTTTTGCTGGACGATCGGTTACGATACGATCTACGCGCTGCAGGATGCGCGCGACGACGCGATCGTCGGCATCAAATCGACGGCGCGGCTGTTCGGCGCCCATGCGCGGCTCGGCGTCGGGCTGTTCTATCTGCTGACCGCGCTGCTGGCCCAAGGCGCGCTGCTGTGGGTCGGCGCGGGCTTCCTCGCCGAGCTCGGCTGGGCGGGCTACGCGGCGCATCTTCTCTGGCAGCTTTCCCAGGTCGAGGGCGCGAGCCCGGCGACGGCGCTCAAATTGTTCCGCTCCAATCGCGACGCGGGGCTGATCCTTTTCTCAGGGATCGCGCTGGAGGGATGGCTGCGCGGCGCGGCGTTCTGAACCAGCTTCGGTCGCCTAACGCCGCCTTCGTCGCGTCGCCCCGCCGCCCCCCTTCGGCGCGGGCAGTTCGACCGCCCCGGCGAGGTTCGGGAAGGCGTCGATCTTGTTGGGGATCGCCATCGCCGCGACGAAATGCTGCTGGAAGCTCGGCTCGATCGCGGTTTCGATCTTTTCGATCCGGCGCACAACCGCTTCGATTTCGGCGCGCGCCGAGCGATTGAGCAGCGCGATGCGCGCGCCTGTGCCCGCGGCGTTGCCGGCGGCGACGACTTTGCTCAAATCGCAATCGGGAATCATGCCGAGCGTCATCGCGTAAAGCGGGTCGATATGGCTGCCGAAGGCGCCGGCGAGGGCGATCCGTTGCGGCGCTCCGGCGCCGAGGCGCTCGACGAGCAATTGCGCGCCCGCGTAAAGCGCCGCCTTGGCGAGCTGAATGGCGCGCACATCGGTCTGATGGACGACGAGACGCGGCTCGCCCTCGCTGAGCACGTAGGAGAACGTCCTGCCGACCGCCTCGACGCGCGGCGAACGCTCAGCGAGCGCGCCGTCGATGACGCCGTCGGGCGAGACGATCCCCGAGAGATACATCTCGGCGATCGCCTCGATGATTCCGGAGCCGCAGATTCCGGTGACGCCGCTGATAGCGGTCGCCTCGGCGAAGCCGGGCTCGTTTGACCAGAGATCGCAGCCGATCACCTTGTAGCGCGGCTCCAGCGTCGCGCGGTCGATGCGCACGCGCTCGATCGCGCCGGGCGCGGCGCGCTGGCCACAGGAAATCTGCGCGCCTTCGAAGGCCGGGCCGGTCGGCGAGGAGCAGGCGAGCAGGCGATTCCGATTCCCCAGCACGATCTCGGCGTTGGTGCCGACGTCGACGAGCAGCGTCAGTTCGTCGCGCAAATAGGGGCCCTCGGCGAGGACCATGCCCGCGGCGTCGGCGCCGACATGGCCGGCGATGCAAGGCAGGGCGTAGACGAAGGCGCCGGGGGCGAGGCCAAGGCCGAGTTCGCCGGCGCGCGCCTCGAAGCCGCCGTCGAGCGTCAGCGCGAAAGGCGCGCCGCCGAGCTCGGTCGGATCGAGCCCGAGAAAAAGGTGGTGCATGATCGGGTTGCCGACGATCGTCGCCTCGAACATCTCGCCGCGCGCGACGCCGGCCTCATGGGCGAGTTCGCCGATCAGCGCGTCCATCGCCGCGCGCACGCTGCTGGTCAGATCGGCCTCGCCGCCGGGGTTCATCATCACGTAGGAGACGCGGCTCATCAGATCCTCGCCGAAGCGGATCTGCGGGTTCATCGCGCCGGCCGAGGCGACGACTTCGCCAGTCGCGAGATCGCACAGATGCGCGGCGATCGTGGTCGAGCCGATGTCGAAAGCGAGCCCATAGGCGCGCTCGCGAAAGCCCGGCAGAATCGCGACGATTTCGCGCTCGCAGCGCAAGGCGACGGTGACCTTGAAGGCGCCGGCGCGCAGCGCCTTTTGCAGCCCGCGCAGCACGCTGAGGTTGGCGCCCGCATCTTCGACGCCCCATTGTTCGCGCAACGCCGCCTGCAAACGCCGGAAATCGCTCGAGGGGTCGTGCATGTCGGGCTCGCGGACCTCGACATAGCAAAGGCGCACGACCGGATCGATCTCGATCGGATGGGCCTCGGCGCGCTTGCGCACGACTTGGCGATGGACCTGGCTTTCCCTGGGCACGTCGATGACGAGATCGCCGCGGATCCTCGCCTGACAGCCGAGGCGGCGTCCCTCGCTCAAGGGCCCGCGTTTGTCGGCGTAGCGCTGCTCGACCTCGTTCCACGGCGTGACATGGCCGCGCGACGAGGCGATCGCGTGTTTGGCGAACTGGCCCTCGGCGACGTCGATCTGGCAGCGTCCGCAAATGCCGCGCCCGCCGCAAACCGAATCGAGATCGACGCCGAGCCGGCGCGCCGCGTCGAGGACGCTTGCGCCGTCCGCGAAGCTGCCGCGCTTGCCCGACGGCGTGAAGACGATGCGATGCTCGCTCAAGGCGTCACGCCCGCGCCCGGCGGCGTCCGCCCTCGCGGCGGCCTCCGCCGCCTTCTTCGCCCTCCGGAGCGGGCTCGCGGTATTTGCGAATCCAGGCCGCGCAATTGGCGTCGTGGCCCATCACCACGTCGGCGCCGAGAATGGCCTGAATGTCTTCCGCGTGCAGCGGGTTCATGATCGCCGAGGTGAGGCCGGCGCCGATCATCATCGGCAGGAAAGCGGCGTTGAGGCCGCGTCGGTTGGGCAGACCGAAGGAGAAGTTCGAGGCGCCGCAGCTGGTGTTGACCTTCAGCTCCTCGCGCAGGCGGCGCAACAGATGCATCAGCCGCGCCGCGGCGTCGTTGATCGCGCCGACCGGCATCACCAAGGGATCGACGATGACGTCCTCGCGCTTGATGCCGAAGTCGGCGGCGCGCTCGACGATTTTCTTGGCGACGGCGAAGCGCACGTCGGGGTCCTCGGAAATGCCGGTCTCGTCGTTGGAGATGGCGATCACCGCCGCGCCGTATTTCTTCACCAGCGGCAGCACGCGCTCCAGGCGCTCCTCTTCGCCGGTGACGGAATTGATCAGCGGCTTGCCCCTGTAGACCGCGAGCCCCGCCTCGAGCGCCTCGACGATCGAGGAATCGATCGACAGGGGAATGTCGACGGTCTCCTGCACCAGCTTGACGCATTCGGCGAGGATGCGCGGCTCGTCGGCGAGCGGAATGCCGGCGTTGACGTCGAGCATCTGCGCGCCCGCCTCGACCTGCGCGAGCGCGTCGGCGACGACGCGCGAATAGTCGCCTTGCGCCATTTCCGCCGCCAGCAGCTTGCGTCCCGTGGGATTGATCCGCTCGCCGATCATCACGAAGCGGCGCTCGAAGCCGATGACGACTTCTTTCTTCGCGGAGGAGATGCGCGTTTCGGTCATGAATGGATGCTTCCCTATCGAACTTGAACGTCATTGCGAGCGAAGCGAAGCAATCCAGCGATCGAGATGGTGAGCGGCTCGTACGCCGGCGCCCCTGAGGAAATCTTGATCTGGGATTGCGCGCAACCGCCCAAACCAGGAAGCGTCCCGATATCTGGATTGCTTCGCTTCGCTCGCAATGACGGCGAAATCAATGATGTCGGCGTCATCCCGCCCCCAGGCTTTCCACGGCCTGCATCTTGGGCACGAAATCGCGCCGCCAGGGCGCGCGTCCCTTCAGCACGCCTGAGTCGTGAACGATTTCCGAGATGTGTCGCTCCTGACGATAGGCCATGACATGCACGCCCGCCACCCCCTTGGCCTCGCGCAATTGCTGGATCATTTCGATGCAGATGCGCTTGCCCTCGGCGCGCTGGTCCTTGGCGCCTTCCAGCCGTGCGACGACGGCGTCGGGGATATGGACGCCCGCGACATTGGCGCGCATCCAGCGCGCCGCTCTGGCCGAGGCGAGCGGCCCGACGCCGACGAGAATGAAGCATTTTTCGTCGAGCCCGATGTCGCGCGCCTTTTCCATGAACCGCAGCAGCAAGGGCAGATCGAAGCAATATTGCGTCTGCACGAACTGCGCGCCGGCGGCGATCTTCTTGGCGAGCCGGACGACGCGAAAATCGTAGGGCGGCGCGAAGGGGTTCTCCGCGGCGCCGATGAAGACGCGCGGCGGCGTGGTGATCTTGCGCCCGGAAAGAAACACCCCTTCGTCGCGCATGCGCCGGATGATCGACAACAGGGAGATCGAGTCGAGGTCGAAGACCGGCTTGGCCTCGGGATGGTCGCCGCATTGCACGCCGTCTCCGGTCAGGCACAGGATGTTGCCCACTTGCAGCGCCGCGGCGCCCAGCACGTTGCCCTGAATGGCGATGCGATTGTAGTCGCGGCAGGAGATTTGCAGCACCGGCGAATAGCCGACGCGCGTCAGCAGCGCGCAGACGGCGACGCTCGACATGTGGCAATGCGCGCCCGAGCCGTCGGTGGCGTTGACGCCGTCGACCCAGCCCTCGAACACCTGCGCGCGTTCATAGACGTCCTGCGGGTCCGCCGAATCGGGCGGATCGAGCTCGGCGGTGACGGCGAACTCGCCGCGCCGGAGCACGCGCTCGAGGCGCCCGCGCGAGCTGTGGCCGGGCAGATCGACCAGCGGCGCGCCGGGATCGGGGCCGATGTCGTGGGGATGGGGCGCTGAGGTCGTCATGCCGCCTCGCCGCCGCTGCGCCGGCGCGCCGCCCGCAGCCAGGCCGACGAGCCCTTGAGACGCTGGTCGACCGGCGGCAGGGGCGCTTCGATCCGTGCGCCGTGGCGCATGCGCCGGCTTCCCTCGAAGGCCTCGACCCATACGCAGGGCATTTGCGGATAGACCTCGCAATGTCCGTTTTCGCGCACGCCGCCGCAGGGGCCGTTGCGCAGCGCCTTCGGGCAGTTCATCGGGCACGACATGCCCGTGGACGAGAGCACGCAGTCGCCGCACATGCGGCAGTCGAACAGCGCGCCCTTCACATGGCGCTCGACGAAGGCGAAGGGGCGTTCGAGCCTTTTGTAACCGATTTGCGCCAGCGCCGGCGCCAAAGCGACGAGCGCGGTCTCGAAGACATCGTAGACGCGCTCCAGTAGCGCAGCGTGGCGCACGCTCCACGAGCGCATCCGCAAGGCGCGGTCGGGCGGCGGTCGCTTGCCGCGCGGCTCGAAGGCGCAAGGGGTCAGCGCGCTCAAGGCGTCAGGCCTCGCGGCCGTCGCGCTTGGCGAGCAGCGCGAGCCGATGCGTGTCGTATTCGGCCTCGAAGCGCTGCGCGGCGGCTTCCGCCTCGGCTTCGAGGTCGTCGCCGCAGGGAATCGGCTCGCTGCGCCGCCATTCCGCGAGATAGGCGTCGGCGTCGCTCGCGTGAGCGTGCATCGCCGCGGCGTCGATGGCGCGCACGAAGCGCTCGGACAATTCGCGCTTGGCGCTCGCGCGGCCGGCCTTGACGATCACCTGGCTCGGGATGTCGCGCCAATAGAGGGCGATCAGGCTGGCCATGGCGCCTCCTCCTTCTTGCGGGCGGCCGCGTCGAAAAAGCGCTTGAGATGGCCGAGGCCGGTCGCGCGTCGCTCGAAGGCGAGGCCGAGACGCCGCGCCGCGGCTTCGGCCTTCTCGGTCAATTCGGCGTCGTCGCTCTGCGCGAGATGGACGAGGCGGCGGTAATGGCCGAAGTAATCGTCGCGCAATTGCGGAAAGCGGTCGAGGCCGAGGCCCTCGATCACCAGCCGGTCGAAATGCCGGGCGAGGAAATCGGTGAGGAAGAACGTGCCGGGCTCCTCGGCCATCATCGCCGCGAATTCGGCTTCGCCGGCGAAGAAGGCGTAGCAATGCGCGCCCGCGATGCGCGAGACGCCTTCCTCCTCCAGCACGCGGTCGAGCGCGCCGCCCGTGCCGCAATCGCCGTAGAGGCAAAGGATTTCGTCGTAGGCGGCGCGATTCGCGCGAATCTTGCGACGCACCGCCTCGGGGATGCCTTCGGGCCGATTGTGCAATTGGGCGGGAAGGCACGTCACGTCGAACGCGCCGAGCGGCCCCTCGCGCAGCGCGAGGATCTCGCGCGCCAGCGCGCCGCAGGCGATGACCAGAATTCGTCGGGCGCCCTCGCGCCGGCGCGGCCAAACGCGCTCCGCCTCGGTTTCGTCTGCGATTTCGGCGTCGGCTTTCACGGGGTAACGCCTCATGAGGTCGGGGCGCGCGGCTCCCCCTGGCGCGGGCTCTAGACGCGTTCCAGCGATTGCGGGGAACCCTGTCGGCGCGCGAGCAACGCCTTGGCCGTCTCGACCGCGACCGCCGCGTCGCGGCAATAGGCGTCGGCGCCGACGGCCTGCGCGAAGGATTCGTTCAAGGGAGCGCCGCCGACCAGCACGATATAGTCGTTGCGCATGCCTTTTTCCTTGAGCGTGTCGATCACCACTTTCATGTACGGCATGGTGGTGGTCAGTAGCGCCGACATGCCCAGAATTTCCGGCTGGTGCTTCTCGATCGCCTCGAGGTATTTCTCGACGCCGTTGTTGATGCCGATGTCGAACACCTCGAAACCGGCGCCCTCCATCATCATGCACACGAGATTCTTGCCGATGTCGTGGATGTCGCCCTTGACGGTGCCGATGACCATCTTGCCCATCTTCGGCGCGCCGGTGGCGGCGAGCAGCGGACGCAGGATCGCCATGCCCGCCTTCATCGCATTGGCCGACATCAGCACTTCCGGCACGAAGAGAATGCCGTCGCGGAAATCCACGCCGACGATGCGCATGCCCTCGACCAGCGCCTTGGTCAGCACGTCGTAGGGCGTCCAGCCGCGGTCCAAGAGGATGCGGACGGCTTGCTCGATTTCTTCCCTGAGGCCGTCGTAGAGGTCTTCGTGCATCTGCGCGACGAGATCCTCGTCGGAGAGCGTGGAGAGGTCCAGTTCGTCATCCGCCATGAGCGCAATTCCCGCCGTTCCCGAGCCGGCGCGGGGCCGGCCCGACCACGCCATATTGTCGCATGATATTGCCGCGCAAAGCATAATTATCGCGCGCGGACCCCACATTTTGCGGCCCCGACGCCGTTTCAGGCGCGAGGCAGCCTGACCTTGTGCTGCGCCACCGGGATCAGCCGCCGCGCGCGCTCGACCTGGGCCATGTCGAGCCGCGTCGAAACGAGGCCGACGCCGTCCGAAGCCTTGGCGACGACATGGCCCCAGGGATCGGCGACCAGCGAATGGCCGTAAGTTTGGCGCTGTTCATTGCCGATGGTGAAGCTTCCGGTCTGCGCGCTGGCGCAGACATAAGTCTCCGTCTCGATGGCGCGCGCGCGAAGCAGCGTCTCCCAATGGTCCTTGCCGGTCTGCAGGGTGAAGGCGGCGGGCAGGGCGATGACTTGCGCGCCCCGTTCCGCGAGCGCCTGGAACAGGTCGGGGAAACGCAGGTCGTAGCAGATGGAGCAGCCGATCGTGACGCCTTCGCAGTCGTAGGTGACGACCGCGTCGCCCGCCTTCACGCTCGCGCTCTCCCGGTAGGAGACGCCGTCCGGCGTCGTCACGTCGAAGAGATGAATCTTGCGGTAGCGCGCGATCTCCTCGCCCGCGCGGTTGAAGACGACGGAGGTGTTGTGGATGCGCTCGTCGCCGGGGATTTTCTCCATGATCGAGCCGGCGTGGATGAAGATGCGATGCTTGGCCGCGAGCTCCTGCGCCATAGAATAGGCCGGGCCGCCGGGCAGAACTTCAGCGTTGGCCGCCTTGTCGCCTTTGGCGCCGCCCGCCCAGTCGAACTGCTCGGGCAGCAGCACCCAGTCCGGCGCTTCCTCGACGACCGCGCGCTCGATCAACGCGCACGCCGCCGCGATATTGGCGGCCTTGTCGCTGATGGAGTTCATCTGGACGAGCGAGACTTTCATGGGCCCTCGGACCTGCGGCGAAGCTCGGCACTGTCGCCGCGGCCGGGGCGGGCGTCAACCCCGTGTCCGAGTCCGCCCGATGTGAGAGCATCGCGGGTCTCGTTGGCTTACCGCACGCGCGCGCCCGACAGATGCATCAGGCAATGATACATTTCGCTTGCGGTTCGTATCATGTCTTGATACATCAAGCCGGTCGGCGGGGGCGCGACGGCGTGGCGATAAAGTCGTTCAGAGACGAGATAACGGAGGAGATCGCCGAGGGATATTCCCCCAAAAAGGGGTTCCCTCCCAATCTTTTACGGGTCGCCCGCCGCAAGCTCAAGATGCTTGCCGCCGCCGGCGCCTTGAGAGACCTCGCAGAACCGCCGGGCAACAGGCTGCACGAGTTGGGCGGTGATCGGAAGGGCCAACACGCTATCAGGGTCAACGATCAATTCCGCGTCTGTTTCCGGTGGACGGACGCGGGGCCGGAAGATGTCGAAATCACCGACTATCACTAGGATTGGAGCGCGAGATGGCGAGAAAGAAACTGCCTCCGATGCACCCCGGCGAAGTTCTTCGCGAAGAATTTCTCGTTCCGCTTGGTTTGAGCGCGCTTGCCGTGGCGAAGGCGTGCGGGGTGCCGCGCACCCGTATCGAGCGACTGTCCCGAGAGGAAATCGGCGTCAGCGGCGATACGGCCGTTCGTCTTGCGGCGTTCTTTGGGACGACGCCGGAGTTCTGGATGAATCTGCAAAGCCAATACGAACTCGAGACAGCTCGGTCCGAAATTGGCGTCGACATCGGCAAAATCAAACGCCACGAAGCCGTCGCGGCGTAACCAGGCGCTCACCGCCTCGCGAAGGCGGCGAAGGCCTGCAATTGCTTGGCGATGAAGTCGCGCGTCGTCGCGTCGGTCAGCTCGCCTGTGTTCGCGTCGACCTTGTTGTGCGCCTGGGGGATCATCACCTCGGGCTGGGCGAGGGCGCGCGCATCGAGAAAGACCAGCGTTTGGCGCAGGTGGTGTTGCGCGCGCACGCCGCCGAAAATGCCGGGCGAGGCGCTTTGGATCGCCACCGGCTTGCCGGCGAAGGGCTTGGTCGGCAGGCGCGACAGCCAGTCGATTGCATTCTTCAGCACGCCGGGAACCGAATAATTGTATTCCGGCGTGACGATGATCACGCCGTCGGCCTCGGCGATCGCCTCGCCCATCGCGACGACGGCGCTGGGGAAGCCCTGCGCCTCGACGTCCTGGTTGAATAGCGGAAACTCCCCGACCGACCCGAGCGGGACAATCGCGACGTCGCTCGGAGCGAGCCCCGGCAGCGCGCGGGCGATCGCGGCGTTGAAAGACCCGCGGCGCAGGCTGCCGACGAGGACGACGAAATTCAGCGGCTTGTCGACGGGCATCGGCTCTCCGCCAAGATTGAGCGTAGCGACGCGGTTGACGGGACTCGGCCAGAGCATCCTAACGCCCATCGGTCGAACCGCGCAATGGCGCGGGCGGCCTGCGCCGCGCATTGGCGAACGGCCGGCGTTCGCCTAGTCTGCCGTCGATTCGCGCATTTGGGAGGAAGCATGTTCGCCTTGACAGACCTCTTTTCCGTCGCCGGACGCACGGCGCTCGTCACCGGCGGGGCGACGGGGCTCGGCCGAATCTGCGCCGAGGCGCTGCTCAGCGCCGGCGCCCGCGTGCTGATTGCCTCGCGCAAGGCCGAGGCCTGCGAGGAGGCCGCGCGCGAATTGAGCGCGATCGGCCCTTGCGAGGGCTTCGGCGGCACGGTGGCGAGCGAGGCGGGCGTGGCGGCGCTCGCGTCCGAGTTGCGCCAGCGCACGGGGGAATTGCACATTCTCGTCAACAACGCGGGGGTCAATTGGGGCGAGCCGTTCGATGCCTTCCCCTGGAAGGGCTGGGAGCGCGTGATGGCGGTCAATGTCGCGGGCCTGTTCACGCTGACGCGCGACCTCATGCCGATGCTCGTCGCCTCGGGCACGGCGGACCGCCCGGCGACGATCGTCAACATCGGCTCGGTGATGGGGCTCGTCACGCAGTCCGAGAGCGCCTATTCTTATGCGGCGTCGAAGGTCGCCGTGCATCACCTCACGCGCATTCTCGCGCAGGAATTCGCGGCGCGCCACGTCACGGTCAACGCAATCGCGCCCGGACCGTTCGCGACCAGAATGACGGCTTACGCGGTCGGCGACGAGCTGGGCGCGGCGCGCGCGGCCGCGACGGTGCCGATGGGGCGGCTCGGCCGGCCCGAGGATCTCGCGGGAACGCTGCTGTTTCTGACCGGCCGCGGCGGCGCCTACACCAGCGGCGCCATCGTCCCGGTCGACGGCGGCCTCAGCGCCGCGGCCCCGCCGCCGATGTTCGGGGAGCCCGCGTGATGCACGGCGCCGCACGACAACAAATGACGATCGAAGAGCTCGCCGCGCGCGTCGGCGGCGAGCCCTTCGTCTCGCGCTGGTTCGTCATCGATCAAGCGCGCATCGACGCCTTCGCCGAGATCACCGAGGACCGGCAGTTCATCCACGTCGACCCGCAAGCGGCGCGCGCGACGCCGTTCGGCGGGACGATCGCCCACGGCTTTCTGACGCTGGCGATGCTTTCGGCTTTTGCGCAGGACGCGCGGCCCAAGGTTTCCGGCGTCGCGATGGGCGTCAATTACGGCTTCGACCGCCTGCGCTTTCTCGCGCCCGTTCCCGCCGGATCGCGCATACGCGGCCGCTTCAAGCTCGTTGGCGCGATGCGGCGCTCCGAGCGCGAATGGCTGATGAGCCACGAAGTGACCGTCGAGATCGAGGGCGCGGAAAAGCCGGCGCTCGCGGCGCAGTGGCTGACGATGTACGTGATGGCGGGCTAGGGGCGGGGGGCGTCACGCGAACCTGACCGCCGCCCCCTGCGCCGGCGTCGTCAGTTCCCCCTCCCACATCATCCGCCGCCCGCGCACCATCGTGCCGACCGGCCAGCCCACGACTTCGCGCCCGTCGTAGGGCGTCCAGCCGCAGCGCGAGGCGATCCAGGAATCGCGGATCGTCTCGCGGCGCTTCAAGTCGACGATGGTGAAATCGGCGTCGTAGCCCGCGGCGATGCGGCCCTTGCCGGCGACGCCGAAGATGCGCGCCGGGCCGGCGCTGGTCAGATCGACGAAGCGTTGCAGGGTCAGGCGTCCCGCGGCGACGTGATCGAGCATGATCGGGACCAGCGTCTGCACACCGGTCATGCCCGAGGGACTTTCGGGATAGGGCCGCGCCTTTTCTTCGAGCGTATGCGGCGCATGGTCGGAGCCGAGAACGTCGATCACGCCCTGGGCCAGGCCGCGCCAGATCCCCTCGCGATGCTCGGGCCCGCGCACCGGCGGATTCATCTGCAATTTCGTTCCGAGCCGCGCGTAATCGTCGGCGCTCAGCGTCAGATGGTGCGGCGTCGCCTCGCAGCTGGCGACGTCCTTGGCGCTTTGCAGCAGCGGAATCTCCTCGCGCGTCGAGATATGCAGCACATGGACCTGCGCGCGCGCCTGCCGCGCGAGGCGGATCAGCCGCTCGGTGCAGCGCAGCGCGGCGATTTCGTCGCGCCAGACCGGGTGCGAGGACGGGTCGCCGGGAACGCGCAAGCCCTTGCGCTCGGCGAGTCGCGCCTCGTCCTCGCTGTGGAACGCGGCGCGCCGGCGCGTCGCCTTCAGGATGGCGAGCACGCCCGCGTCGTCGGGCACCAGCAGCTTGCCGGTCGAGGAGCCCATGAACACCTTGATTCCCGCCGCGCCGGGCAGGCGCTCCATGTCAGGGATATCGGCGATGTTGTCCTGCGTTCCCCCGACCCAGAACGCGAAGTCGCAATGCATGCGCCCCGTGGCGCGCGCGACCTTGTCGGCGAGCGCCGCGGCGGAGGTCGTCGGCGGATCGGTGTTGGGCATTTCGAACACGGCGGTGACGCCGCCCAGGACCGCCGCGCGCGAGCCGGTCTCCAGATCCTCCTTGTGGGTCAGGCCGGGTTCGCGGAAATGGACCTGGCTGTCGATCACGCCGGGCAGGATATGCAGGCCGCGGCAATCCAGGCGCTCGCCCGCCGAAGCGGCCGCGAGATCGCCGATCTCGGCGATCTTGCCGTCGATCACGCCGATGTCGCGCTGTCCCACGCCGTCCTGGTTGACGACGGTCGCGTCGGCGAGAATGCTATCGAACAGGCGCGACATCCCGGGTTCCTTCCTTGCGCGCTATGCGGCGACGGACGGGGGCGCCGGCAAGGCGATTGTTTCCAGCGTGGAAAGATCGGATCGTTTCGAAGCGAAGTCGATATCGAAGCCGACAACCTCGCCGTTGGCGTCGAGATCGACGTTCAGGCCGCTGGCAATTTCACGCGTTTGCACGCCGGGCTCCGGCTTCAATTCGATGTAGAGGCTGTCCGTCTCCGGATAGTAGTGAAGCTTCATCGGTTCGTTTCCTCGAAGTCGCGCGTCGCTTGCAATCCGTCATATCCCGGCAGCGCGATTCAATTCACATTGTCATGCCCGGCCTTGTGCCGGGCATCCACGCCGTGGTGAGCGCCGTCGCCGCGTGGATGGCCGGGACAAGCCCGGCCATGACGGCGGGGTGGTTGAGAATTGGATTGCCCCTAAATCCCGCCGAGGTTCGTGGGTTTCATTCTTGCGACGGGCCGTCGCAAAATTCAATCGGGCGGCGCTCCCTTCCTTGCGCGGCGGCTCGATCGGCCTAATTAACAAGTTCGCGCATGGCAAGCGCATTGGAGGCCCCGACATGACAAGAAGAGCCGCCTTCCTCGACGACCGCGGGGTCGTGCGCGTCAGCGGCGCGGACGCGACGGGCTTTCTCCAGGGGCTGCTGACCAACGACGTCGCCAGCCTCGGCCCGCACGAGGCGCGCTACGCCGCGCTGCTCTCGCCGCAGGGCAAGATCCTGTTCGATTTCCTCGTCGTGCGCGCTCCTCTCGCCGCGGACGAGTTTCTGCTCGATTGTCCGGCCGCGCTCGCGGCCGACCTCGCCAAGCGGCTCGCGCTCTATAAGCTGCGCGCCAAAATCGTCATCGTCGACGAAAGCGCCGATCATGGGATCATCGCCTATTGGCAGGGCGAGCCGGAAAACGCGCCGGGCGGGGTCTTCTACGCCGATCCGCGCGCCAGCGCCCTCGGCCATCGCGCGATCCTCCCGCGCGCCAAGGCGGTCGCGGTCGGCGAAGCGAGCGTCGGCGAATACGAGGCGCTGCGCATCAGTCTCGGCGTCCCCAAGGGCGGCGTCGACTTCGCCTATGGCGACGCCTTTCCCCACGACGCCGACTTGGATCTCCTCAACGGCGTCGATTTCGAAAAGGGCTGCTATGTCGGCCAGGAGGTCGTTTCGCGCATGAAGCACCGCGGCGAGGCGCGCAAACGCGTCGTTCGCGTGCGCCTCGACGGCCCGGCGCCGGCGCCGGGCGCGGCGGTGACGGACGGCGAGCTTCCCGTCGGCGTGCTCGGCTCGTCGTCGGGGCGCCACGCGCTCGCGCTGCTGCGGCTCGACCGCGTCGAGGACGCCAAGGCGGCGGGGCGGACCTTGAGCGCCGGGGAAGTCGGGGTCGTCGTGACCCGGGGCGAGGGCGACGGCGGCCCATAGCGAATTCGCCGGAAAAGCGCCCCGTCGCGGGTCGCGGAGCCGATCCGTCACAATCGCGCGCTAGGCTCGCGACGATCCGCGACGGGATTTCCGTGGCCATGCGGTCACGGCGGGGCTACAGTCCGCGCCGTCCCGTAAGCGCCGATACGCGCAACGGCGGATGGGCCGCGGTCCGAGGGGAGACTTACGCCAATGGTCGAGGGATTCAGCGTCGTCGCGATCGTCATCGTGCTGTTCGTCCTCGTGACGGTGCTGATGGGCGTGCGGCAAGTGCCGCAGGGCTACAATTACACGGTCGAGCGTTTCGGACGCTACAACAAGACCCTGACGCCCGGGCTCGGGCTGGTCATTCCCTATATCGACCGCGTCGGGCGCAAGCTCAACGTGATGGAGCAGGTGCTCGACGTTCCCAGCCAGGAGATCATCACCAAGGACAACGCCACGGTGACGGTCGACGGCGTCGCCTTCTACCAGGTGCTCGACGTCCGGCAGGCCTCCTATGAGGTCTCCAATCTTCAACAGGCGCTGCTCAATCTGGTGATGACGAACATCCGCACGGTCATGGGCTCGATGGACCTCGACCAGCTATTGTCCCACCGCGACGAGATCAACGTGCGCCTGCTCACCGTCATCGACGCGGCGGCGCTGCCCTGGGGCATCAAGGTCACGCGCATCGAGATCAAGGATATCGAACCGCCCAAGGACCTCGTCGAGGCGATGGGCCGGCAGATGAAGGCCGAGCGCGAGAAGCGCGCGGTGATCCTCGAGGCCGAGGGCATGCGCCAGTCCGACATCACCCGCGCCGAGGGGCGCAAGGCCGCGGTGGTGCTCGAGGCGGAAGGGCGCAAGGAAGCCGCGTTCCGCGACGCCGAGGCGCGCGAGCGCTCCGCCCAGGCCGAGGCGGCGGCGACGCGGATGGTGAGCGAAGCGACCGCCCACGGCGATGTCGCCGCGCTGAATTACTTGATCGCCGACAAATACGTGCGCGCGATCCAGGCGCTCGCGCAGGCGCCCAATCAGAAGGTGTTCATCGTGCCGCTGGAGCTGGCTTCGCTCGCCGGCACGCTCGGCGGCATTTCGCAGATCGCCGCCGGCGCGTTCAGCGAGAGCGCCGCGCGCCCCGCCGGCCGCGCGGCCGGCGTGGTTCCGGACTCGCCGCCGCCAGCGCCGCCGGCAGCGCCCGGACAGGGCTAGGCCATGGTCGATTTCGGCCTGTTCACGCTCGCGCCTTACGTCGTCTGGCTCGTCGCCGGGCTCGCGCTCTGCGCCGCCGAGACGCTCGTTCCCGGCGCCTTTCTGATCTGGATCGGCGCCGCGGCGGTGGTCGTCGGCGCCGTCGAGTTCGTCTTTCCCCTCGAGCTGACGCCGCAACTTCTGCTGTTCGCCGCGCTGGTCGTCGCCTTCGTGTTCGTCGGGCGGCGGGTCTACGGTTCGCTCGACGCGGGAACGCCGCAGCTGCCGCTGAGCCGCGCCCACGCGCTGATCGGCAAGGAGTTCTACCTCGACGAGGGAATCGAGCGCGGCTTCGGGCGCATCCGCGTCGGCGACAGCGTCTGGCGCGTCGCCGGCGACGATCTGCCCGCCGGCGCGAAGGTGCGCGTCGTCGCGGTCGAGGACGGCTCGTCGGTGCGGGTGGAGAAGGCTTAAGAGGCGGGGCGGGCCCGCGCCGCTCACGCCCCGGCCGGTTTCACCCACTTGCCGTTGGCCTTCGACGACCGGATCGCCGCCTCGACGAAGGCGAGGCCTTTGACGCCGTCTTCGATGGTGGGAAAATGCGCGCCCTTGGGCGGCTTCTTGCCCGTGCGCGCGGCTTTGATGGCGAGCGCGACGTCGGAATAAATATTGGCGAAGCCTTCGAGATAGCCCTCGGGGTGGCCGGCGGGGACGCGCGTCACCCGCGCCGCCGCCTCGCCCGCGTCCGGCCCGCCGCGCGTGACGATGCGGGTCGATTCGCCCAGCGGCGACCAGAACAGCGCGTTCGGATTGGCCTGCGCCCAATGTAGGCCGCCCTTCGTCCCGTAGATTCGCAGGCGCAGGCCGTTTTCGTGGCCGGGCGCCACCTGGCTCAGCCAAATCGCGCCGCGCGCGCCGTTGGCGTAACGCAGCATGATCTGGGCGTTGTCGTCGAGCTGGCGGCCCTTGCCGAACGCGCTGAGATCGGCGGCGAGTTCGACGAGTTCGACGCCGCAGACATAGTCGGCGAGATTGTACGCGTGCGTGCCGATGTCGCCGAGCGCGCCGCCGGCGCCGGCGCGTTTCGGGTCGACGCGCCATTCCGCCTGCTTGTTGCCGGTGGTCTCGGTCGGGCCGGTCAGCCAGTCCTGCGGATATTCGACCTGGACGAGTCGGATTTCGCCCAGATCGCCCGCCCTGACCATTTCGCGCGCGCGCCGGACCAGGGGGTAGCCGGTGTAATTATGGGTGAGCGCGAAGATGCGCCGCGATTTCTCCACCGCGGCCTGCATTTTCTTGGCTTCGGCGAGCGAAGTCGTCAGCGGCTTGTCGCAGATGACGTGGATTCCCGCCTTGAGGAACGCGTAGGTCGGCCCGGCGTGCATGTGGTTCGGCGTGACGATCGCGACCGCCTCGATCCCGTCGGGGCGCGCCGCCTCGGCCTTCGCCATCGATTCGTAGTCGTCATAGACGCGGTCGGGCGGCAGGCCGAGCGGCTCGCCCGAGCGGCGCGCGCGTTCGGGCGTCGAGGACAACGCGCCGGCGACGAGTTCGTAGTGGCCGTCCATGCGCGCGGCGAGGCGATGCACCGCGCCGATGAAGGCGCCTTCGCCGCCGCCGACCATGCCGAGGCTGATCTTGCGGCCCGGCGCCGCGTCGCTGCGTCCCTCTATCGCCATGCCGCTTTCTCCCTTCAGCGCAATCCCAGCGCCCGCTTGATCTGTTTCTTGTTGACCGCGCCGCCGGGCCGGTCGTCGCGGCCCGGTTCGCCGCCGCGGACGATGCGCCGCCTGATAAACTCGGCGCCCTCGCGCGCGCCGTCCTCGCCATGATCGAGGCAGCATTCCCGGTCGAGCGTCGCCCAGGAGGAATAGCCGTACTGCGCCAGCCGGGAGAAAACGCCGCCGAAATCGACCTGCCCGTCGCCGGGCGAGCGAAAGCGCCCGGCGCGCTCCACCGACGGCGCATAGCCGGAATAGACGCCCTGGCGCCCGGTGGGATTGAACTCGGCGTCCCTCACGTGGAACGCCTTGACGCGCTCGCGATAGATGTCGAGGAAGGCGAGATAGTCGAGTTGTTGCAGCAGCAGGTGCGACGGGTCGTAGAGAATGGCGCAGCGCTCGTGGCCCTTCAGCGCCTCGAGGAAGCGCTCGAACGTCGCGCCGTCGAAAACGTCCTCGCCCGGACGGATCGCAAAGGCGACGTCGACGCCGACCTCGTCGAAGGCGTTGAGGATCGGCTTCCAGCGCCGCGCCAATTCCTCGAAGGCGGTCTCGATCAGACCGGGAGCGCGCCGCGGCGAGGGATGGACGAAAGGCCAGGCGAACCCTCCCGAGGCCGTCGCGTGCGCCTTCAGGCCGAGGTGACGCGAGGCCTCGGCCGCCATCAGCAATTGCGCGACCGCCCATTTCTGCCGCTCGCGCGGGCGGCCCCGCGTCTCCTCCGGCGCGAAGCCGTCGAAGGCTTCGTCATAGACCGGATTGACCGCGACGAGTTGGCCCTGAAGACAGGTCGACAATTGGGTGATTGTCAGGCCGTGGCCGGCGGCGATTCCCGTCAGTTCCTCGCAATAGGCCTTCGACGCCGCGGCTCGGGTCAGATCGATGAGCCGCCCGTCCCAGGTCGGGATTTGCACGCCCTTGTATCCGAGCGCGGCCGCCCAGCGGCAAATCGCGTCGAACGAATGGAACGGCGCCGCGTCGCCGGCGAACGGAGCCAGGACGATCGCCGGCCCTTTGACCATTCCCGTCATCGCGGCCCCCTTTTGCTGCGGCGCAGGTTAGCCGCGAAGCGCGGTCCGTCAACTTCGGCCGGGTTCGCGCGATCCTTGCGGCTCGCCAAAAAGAGCTGGATAATGCTTTTCAATGGATTTGCGGGTCCGGGCACGACAATGACGCTTCGACTGTCGATCGAGAACATGGATCGATTGCCCGACGGCGGGCCGTTGCGCGTAGAGGTCAAGGGGCGCGGTCTCGATATCGGGCGCGACGCGCATCTCGATTGGGCGTTGCCCGATCCGAGCCGTTACGTCTCGAGCAAGCACTGCGAGATCCGCTTTCGCGACGGCGGCTACTGGCTGCATGACGTCTCGACCAACGGCACCTTCGTAAACGGCGCGCAATTTCGCCTCGACGCGCCGCATCTCCTGCGCAACGGCGACCGCCTGAACATCGGGCCCTATGTCATCGCGGTCGCGATCGAAGGGGAGGCGGCGGCCGTCGCTTCCGCGCCGTCGGCGGCGCCCGCGGCGGCGGCGCGCGCGGATGTCTGGGGCGCGGTCGGCGAGGCGGCGGCGCCGGAGGATCGCGTCGCCTACCGCGTGCAAAAGCCTCAGGAACGGACCGCCGACTTTCTCGATTTCGCCTCCTCCGTGGGTCCCGCGGGTTCCCTGGGCGACGCATTCGCGACGCCGGTCGCCGCCGACGACAGTTGGTTGCGCGGGCCGCCGTCGCCGGTCCCCGCGCCGGCGCCCCCGCCCGCCGCGCCCTCGCCGCGCCGGCCGGCGGCGGAGCCGCCGCCGTCATCCGCCGCGCCGGGGCCGCCCGCCTCGGAGCTGATCGCCCGCATCGCCGCGGCGGCGGGAATCCCCGAACGCGCGATCGCCGGCCGCGATCCGAACGCGCTCGCCGACGAAATCGGCCTCGCGCTTCGCCTGACCGCGCAAAACCTCGCGCAATTGCTGTCGTCGCGCGCCGAATCCAAGACGCTCATGCGCTCGTCGAGCCGCACGATGATCCGCGCGCTCGAAAACAATCCGCTGAAATTCACCGGATCGCCCGACGAGGCGCTGGCCATCATGTTCGGCCCGCCGACGCGCAATTATCTCGACGCCCGCGCGACCATCGAAAGCAGCTTTTCCGACCTCAAGACCCACCAGATTCTGACCTTCGGCGCAATGCAGGGCGCGCTGGACGCGCTGTTCGAGGATCTCGCGCCCGAGAAAATCGACCGCTCGGTGGAGCCCGACAAGGGCCTGGGCGCCCTCGTGGGGTCCCGTAAAGCGAAACTATGGGACGTCTACGCCGAGCGGTGGCGCGCCAAGACCAAGCGCGCGGACGGCCGCCTCCTCGAGGCGTTCATGGCGCTGTTCGCGGAGGCTTACGATCGGTTGCAGAACAAGACCTCGTAAGGCGCGAGGCGGCGAGGCCGCCCAGGCGCGGCGGGGGAACGCAAGAGCGGGATGAGGAATAGCGGGCATGTCGTGGAACGCCAAAGTTCACTGGACCGAGGGGCTTTTTCTTCGCCCGCATCACCTGCAACAGGGCGACCGCTACCTCGAAACCGCGATCGAGAGCCGGGCGCGGCATGTAACGCCCTACCCCTGGGGCTTCGCGACGGTCGAAATCGATCGCGATTTGGCTCAGCAGAGCAAGTTCGCGTTGCGCCGGGCCTCGGGGATCATGCCGGACGGCGGGCTGTTCGATTTTCCCGGGGAAAGCCCGGCGCCGGCGCCGATCGAGGCGCCAGAGGCGGCGGCTGGCCAACTCGTGTGGCTCACCATGCCGGCGCGCGCCGACAATGCGCGCGAGGTCAGTCCGGAGAGGGCCGATAACGCCGCACGCTTCGTCGTGGGCGCCGAAACCGTCATCGACTCCACCTCCCATCTGCGCATCGAGGAGGAAGTCGAGGTCGCCTATCCGCGCCTCGCTTATGAAATCCGCAAGACCGCCAAGCCGGGCTATGTCGGCCTGCCGATCGCGCGAATCGTCGAAGTGCACGACCGCACGCTGGTGTTCGACGAGAAGTTCGCGCCGCCTCTGCTCGTTTGCGCCGCGCATCCGACGGTCGAGGGCTGGCTCGACCGCGTCGTCGGCTGGATCGGCGCCAAGCTCGACGAACTCGCGCGCTACGCCAGCGACGCGACCGCTGGCGGCGGCCTGCAGAGCGCCGACTATCTGATGCTGCAAATGCTCAATCGCGAAATTCCCGTGCTCAAGCATTTCCGCGCCTCGCGCTACGTCCACCCCGAACGCCTGTACGAGGAATTTCTGCGCATCGCCGGCGAACTCGCGACCTTCGCCACCTCCGAGCGGCGCGCGCGCGAATATGGGATGTACAATCACGACGATCTGGAAAGCGTCTTCGCGCCGGTGCTGCGCGACATTCAGGACTTTCTCAGCGCCCGTCTCGATCGGCGCGCCATCCGCCTCGAACTCATCGAGCGCGCGCCCAACGCCTTCATCTCGACGATCAAGGACCGCACGCTGTTCCGCAACGCGACGCTCGTGCTCGAAGTGTCGGCGCGCCGCCCGCTGACCGAAATCCAGCAGAACCTGCCGGCGTTCCTCAAAGTCGGACCCAACACCAAGATGAACGAGATCGTCCACGCCCATCTGCCCGGCATCAATCTCGTGCATCTGCCGACGCCGCCGCCGCAGATTCGCGCCATCACCGATCACGTCTACTTCTATTTCGACCGCACTTCGCCGCTGTGGCCGGAATTCAGCGTCGCCAGCGCGATCGGGATGCACTTCGCCGGCGATTGGCCTGAACTGCAAATGGAGCTGTGGGCGATCAGGGAAGACAGGCGATGACCGACAACGACGATCCGTTCGGTCGTCGCGACCGAACCATCATCCGTCCCAATCCGGGCGGGCGCCGCCCCGCGCCGCCTGCGTCGCCCGGCCCGCCCAGCGGTTATCCCGCGCCCCCGGCAGGCGGCGCGCCGCCGGCCTCGACCCCCACGCCGCCGGTCAGCTATCCCGCGCCCCCTTATTCGCCGCCGCCCTATTCGCCCGCCCCTCCGCCGCAGGCCTCGCCGCCCGCCGGACAGGCCAATTGGGACGGATGGATGACGTCGCCGCCGCCGCCGCCGGTCAATCCCTACCTGCAACAGAGCGCGGCGAACGCGCCGATGACGCCGGCGCCGTTATCGCCGCATGTGTCCGTCGATCTCGTGACCGTCGCGGCGAACCCGCTGATGCGCGCCGCCGCGTCGCTGCTGCTGCTGCTCGGGAGGCTGCGCGCCTCGCTCTCTCGCGCCGGCGCCGGCCAGTTGATGGATCAGGTCGCGCAGGCGATCCAGCAATTCGAAATCGACGCGCGCGCCGCGGGCGCTTCGGCCGATCAGGTCGGCGTCGCCAAATACGCGCTCGCCGCCTGCGCCGACGACATCGTGCAGAATCTGCCGAGCGAGGATCGTCAGATTTGGACCCAATACAGCATGCTCGTGCGCTTCTTCAGCGAACGCACCGGCGGCGTCAAATTCTTCCAGGAACTCGATCGCGCCAAACAGAACCCCGCCGTCAATCTCGGCCTGCTCGAAGTCATGCACGCGTGTCTGAGCCTCGGCTTCGAAGGCGTCTATCGCGCCTCGGGGGGCGCGGGCGCGCTGCAGGGCGTGCGCCGCGACCTCTATGATACGATCCGCCGCGCCCAGCCCAAGACGATCGAGGATCTCTCGCCGCATTGGCGCGGCCAGACCATCGCCCTGGCGGGCAGCCGGTTTCAGGTTCCCGTCTGGGCGGTCGCGGCGGTCGCCGGCGTGATCCTGCTGGGCGCCTATCTCTTCCTGCGCAACATGCTGAGCGGGCAGGCCGAGGCCCTCGCGGTCAAGATGGCGCAAGTGCACCCCGATACGGAAATCGCCATCGCGCGCGAGACCGCGGTCAAGCCGCCGCCCGACCCGCCGGCGAAGACGTCGACGCAGCTCGAGCGCATCCGCGCCGCGCTCGCCGACGAAATTCTCGCCGGCAAGGTCAGCGCCGATCAGACCGCGACCTCGATCATCATTCGCGTCGGAAGCGTCGTGCTGTTTCCCTCCGGCGGCGCCAAGGTCAACGACAGTTTTGCGCCGATCGCCAAGAAGATCGCGCTGTCGCTCGACAAGGAGCCGGGTGCGATCCGGGTCGACGGCTACACCGACAGCGATCCGATCAAGACCGTGGCGTTCCCGTCGAACTTCGAGCTTTCCGAGGCGCGCGCCAAATCGGTCGCGGGCCTTCTCAAATCCGATCTCGCCAAGCCGGACCGCGTAACGGTGGCGGGAAAAGGAACCGACAATCCGGTGGCCCCGAACGACACCGAGCCGAACAAATCGAAGAACCGGCGCGTGGAAATTTCCATCCCGCGCGCCGACTGATCGGACCCGAAGGCGCGTCTCGCTTACGAGGCAGGAGAATCCGTTTCCATGACGATCGTCGCCTGGCTCTGGATCACGCTCAGCATCGTCGCCGCCCTCATATTGGCGGCGCTGATCTGGCTCGGCGGTCCGCTCGTCTTCATCGGCGACGCGCAGCCGTTCGAGAGCGTCGGCGTGCGCCTCGGCGTCGTCCTCGTCATCTGGCTGATCGTCGGCGCTTCGATCGCCTGGCGGATCGTCAGGCGCCGTCGCGCCGCCGCGGCGCTCGAAAAGGCGATGACCGAGCCGGTCGCGGACGAAAGCGACGCGCCGGTCCTGAAGGAGAAAATGGAGGACGCGCTCGCCACGCTCAAGCGCACGGCGAAGTCGAGCGCCGGCGCGCTCTATGATTTGCCGTGGTATCTCATCATCGGCCCGCCCGGCGCCGGCAAGACGACGGCGCTGATCAATTCCGGCTTGAAGTTTCCCCTCGCGGCCGACAACGCGGCGAAGGCGATCCAGGGCGTCGGCGGAACGCGCTATTGCGATTGGTGGTTCACCGACGCGGCGGTGCTCATCGACACCGCCGGCCGCTACACCACTCAGGATTCGGACGCCAAGGTCGATCGCAAGAGCTGGCTCGCCTTTCTCGACATGCTGCGCCGCAACCGCCCGCGCCAACCGATCAACGGCGTCATCGTCGCGATCAGCATCGCCGACGTGCTCAATCTCTCCGCCGCCGATGTCGCCGCGCACGCCGACGCCATTCGCAAGCGCCTCACCGAACTGCACGACGAACTGAAGGTCGACTTTCCCGTCTACGCCGTCTTCACCAAGATGGATTTGATCGTCGGCTTCACCCAATATTTCGCCGATCTCGACGAAGCCAAACGCCAAGCCGTCTGGGGCGCGACGTTCCAAACCGCCGACAAGAAAGCCAACAACGTCGGCAAGGTCCCGGAGGAGATGGATCTCCTGATCCAGCGCGTCTCCGAGCGCATGCCGGAGCGCTTGCAGGAGGAGCCGGACTTGCGCTCGCGCGCGATCCTGTTCGGCCTGCCCGCCCAGCTCAGCGCCATCCGCAAGCCGATCGCCGATTTTCTCAATCGCATCTTCGAGCCGACGCGCTACCAGACGACGGCGACGCTGCGCGGGTTTTACTTCACCTCCGGCACGCAGGAGGGCACGCCCTTCGATTCGATCGTCGGCGCGCTGCAAAGGAGCTACGGCGTCGAGAGTTTCGGCGCGGCGGCGTTCTCCGGCGCCGGGAAGAGCTATTTCCTCCACGATCTCTTGGCCAAGGTGGTGTTCGGCGAGGCAGGGTGGGTGTCGACCAACATCGCCGCGGTGCGCCGCTCGTTCGCCCTGCGCGCGGCGCTGTTCGCGTTGATCGGCCTCGCCACGATCGGCATGCTCGGGCTGTGGTGGATGAGCTACGCGCGCAACGCGGCGCTCATCGTCGCGACCGAGCGCGGCGTCGAGGGTTACGCGGCAGCCGCGGATCCGCTGATCAAGCAGAACACTGTGACCGACCCCAATCTGCTGCCGATCTACGAGTTGATCGGCGCCTTGCCCGATCTGCCCGTCGGCTACGCCAACCGCGACGCGTCGACGCCGATCTCCCAGACCTTCGGCCTCAGCCAGCGCTCGCGGCTGCAGGACGCTTCCGATCTCGTCTATCAGCAGGCGCTCGAACGCCTGATGCGGCCGCGGCTGGTTCTCTCGCTGGAGCAGCAGATCCAGAAGAACATCGCCGATCCGACTTTTGTGTATGAAGCGCTGAAGGTCTACCTCATGCTCGGCGGCAAGGCGCCGAGCGTCGACAAGGACCTGATCGTCAGCTGGTTCGCGCGCGATTGGGAAGAGCGCGCTTTTCCCGGCGCGCCCTACGCGCAGGGTCGCGCCCTGTTGCGATCGCATCTCGAGGCCATGCTCGACATGGACATCGAGGGAACGGCGAAGGTCTCGCTCAACGGCCCGTTGGTCGAACAGGCGCAGGCGACGCTGGCGCGCATGCGCGTCTCCGAACGCGCCTACACGCTGTTGAAGTCCGAGGCGCACAACGAACCGATCGAGGACTGGGTCGCCGCGCAGCGCGGCGGACCCGACATGGCGCTGGTTTTCGAGGCGGCGAACGGCGCGAGCCTCGATACGGTGCGCGTGCCCGCGTTCTTCACCTACGCGGGCTTCTATGCCGCGCTGCTCGATCACATGCCCACCATCGCCGACAAATTGCAGAAGGAGAATTGGGTGCTCGGCGCCTCGGGCGACCAGGGCGCGGTCAAGCAGCAATATGCGAGCCTGTTTCCCGATATTCTCGATCTCTACGGCAAGGAGTTTCTCGCCGCCTGGAACGTCGCGCTCGGCAATCTGCAGTTGCGTCCGCTGCTCGCCGACAAGCCGAAATATCTCGCGCTCAGCGCCGCTTCGGCGCCGACCTCGCCGATCAAGCAAATCTTCGAATCCGTCCGCGACGAAACCGCGCTGACGCGCGAGCGCAAGTCGGCGCCGGCGGCCAACGGCGCGGCGGACCAAGCCAAGAAGGACGCCGCGGCGGCCGCGACGCGGCGCTTGGGTTCGGTGAGCCGCGAGGCGCTCGATCTGGCGATGAAATCGCAGCGCAAGGCGGGCGATCCGCCGGCGGAGGTTCCCGGCGCGTCGATCGAAGCCAATTTCAAGCCGTTCCAGATTCTCGTCGACGGCGACGCGGGTTCGCGGCCGATCGACGCGCTGCTCGCCAATCTCAACGAGCTTTATCGCCAGGAGACCCTGGCCGCGGACAATCCCACCCAGGCCAAGCAAGCGCTCGATCAGGTCGAGGTGCAGGTGGCGAGCCTGCGAGCGAACGTGACGCGGCTGCCGCAGCCGCTCGCCGGCATGATGGACAAGGTCGCCAAGGACGCCTCCAGCGACGCCAACGCGAGTTCGATCGCCCAGATCGCCGACGCGATGGCCGAGCAGGTCTCCGCTTCCTGTCAGCAGATCGCCGCCAACCGCTATCCCTTCGCCAAGAGCGATCGCGATGTGCCGATGGCCGATTTCGCGCGGCTGTTCGCGCCGGGCGGCGTCATCGATAGGTTTTTCTCGACCAATCTCGCGCCGCTGGTCAATCTGACCGGCAAGACCTGGGTGTGGCGGCCCAATCCGAGCATGACGCGCAAATTGTCGGATACGACGCTGCGCGAGTTTCAGCAGGCCGCCGAAATTCGCGACGCCTTCTTTCCGACGGGCGGCAATCAGCCCAACGTCAGTCTCGAGGTGAAGCCGCTGACGCTGAGCAGCGACGCGCAGACCGCGACGCTTTCGATCAACGGCGCGACCGTCGTCGCCCAGCAAGGCGTCAACGCCGCTTCGACCGTGCAATGGCCCGGCGCGGGCGCCGGGGCGGCGTCGATCGTCATGGCCCCTGATATGCCCGACCGCAAATCCAATCTCGAGCGCTCCGGCGCCTGGGCGTTGTTCCGGCTCGTCGACGCCGGCTCGCCGATCCAGAACGGCAACGCCGTCAAGGTCAGCTTCGTCGTCGGCGGGCGCGAAGTCTCCTACCAGTTCACTTCCGCCTCGCTCAACAATCCCCTCAGCATGCCTTCGCTCAGGCAATTCAAGTGCCCCAACGGATTGTGAGGTCCGATGCCCGCCGGTCTCTTCGGTAAGTTGCCGGCCAAGCGCGATTTTGTCGCCGCCAACGCGCCGCGCCGATTCCTCGAGGTCTGGGAGCCCTGGCTTCAGGCGAGCGTGGCGACCTCGCGCCAGATGCTCGGCGCGGCGTGGAGCGAAGCCTACAATCGCGCGCCGATCTGGCGCTTCTGGCTCGGCGCCGACTTTTGCGGCGAAGCGACGATCGGCGCCTTCATGCCGTCGGTCGACGGCGTCGGACGTTCGTTTCCGCTCGCCGTTTTCGCTGGGGAAGGCGGGGCCTCGCTGTTGCCGCCCGAACTCGACTCCAACGATCAATGGTGCGAAGCCGCCGAGACCATTCTGCTCGACGCGCTCGACCCGAGCGCGTCCTTCGAGGCCATCGCGGCGAGGGTCGCCGCGATGGCGGCGCCAGCCTTGCAGCCGCGAGCGGCCGAAATATCCGGCCTCGAGGAGCTGCCGGAAGGCGGCGTGCTGGTGCGCGACATCGATCGGCAGTTGTCGCTCGCCTTTCGCGCCGCGCGCCGTTTCGGCCACCGCCGCACTTTCGCCTCGCAGTCCTTCTGGTGGACGATCGGCGGCGAAGGCTTCGCGCCGCTGGCGCTGTCTTCAGTCGGCCTGCCCGCGGCGGCGCGTTTCGCCGACATGTTGACGGGCGCCTTCGCCCGCGCGCCGGCGATCGTCGAGGGGTCCCTGGAATGACCGGCGCTTTCACGTTTCGCACGGCGAGCGCCAGCCATGTCGGCAAGGTGCGCAAGCTCAACGAGGACAGCGTGCTCGCGCGGCCCGAGATCGGCCTTTGGGTCGTCGCCGACGGCATGGGCGGCCACGGCGGCGGCGACGTGGCGAGCCGCTCCGTCGTCGCGGCGCTGGCGACGCTCGCGCCGCAGCCGTCGGCCGCGGCGCTGCTGGGCGAGTTCGAAGCGCGCATCGTCGGCGTCAACGCCGAATTGCGGGCGCTGGCGCGTTCGCGCGGCGCGTCCGTGGTCGGCACGACGCTCGTCGCCGTGCTGGTTCACGGCGCTCATTTCGCCTGCGTCTGGTGCGGCGACAGCCGCGTCTATCTGCTGCGCGGCGGCGCCCTCGCGCAAATCTCGCGCGATCATTCCGAGGTGCAGGACCTCATCGACCGCGGCGTTCTCGACAAGGAGGAAGCGAGAACCTGGCCGCGCCGCAACGTGGTGACGCGCGCGCTCGGCGCGGCCGATCAGGCCGAACTCGAAATCGTCGACGGGCCAGCGTTCGCCGGCGATCGGTTCTTGTTGTGCAGCGACGGACTGACCGCTCATGTCGAGGACGCCGAAATCGCCGCTTCTCTCGCCGCCGACGATCCGCAGAAGGCCTGCGACGACCTCATCGCGCTGACGCTGCAGCGCGGCGCGAGCGACAATGTCTCGCTTATCGTCGTCGTCTGCGACCCCGACCAGCGCACGGTGCGCTCGAACGGCGGCTGGCTCAGGGCGGCCGCGGCGCGGAGCGAGGCGAAACGCGAGTGAGGCGAGCGCGAGGCGGCGCGAGAACCGTCGGGAGGAGGCCGGCGCAAAATTTTAGGCAGCCGACGCACGCCCGGTCGTTGCCGCCTTGCGTCACATGATGCGGCGAGCCCGAAACTAAGACTGGCGCGAGTCTCGTCGCGCTTCATCCATCCGGGTTGGCCACGCCATCTTCCGGCTCACGCCGCGCGCAGCGCTTTCTGAACCGCCTTCGGCGCGCGGTCGATGACGAGCAGATAGGCGCGCGTCGGCCCTTCCGGCTGGCGCTTGCCTTGCTCCCAATGGCGTAGCGTGTTGACGCTGAATCCGAACCGACCGGCAAACTCTTCTTGAGTCATGCCTAGCTTGGTTCGAATGGCGCGCACGTCGATCAGGGCCGGCACATGGACGCGAAAGGCGCTTTCCTTTGCCTCGCCGCGCGCATAGACGACGGCTTCTTCCAGGCCGCGGCGGATACTGTCAGCCACTTTGCTCATCGCTTCGTCCTTCCATAGGTCTCGGCTAGGAGCCTCGTCAGGCGCCCGAAATCGTTCCGATCCTTCTGGCTCAAATCCGCCCGCTCGTTCTTGGCGAAAGCAGTGAGCGCGAACAGCGGAATGTCGGCGCTGTGGTAGAAGTAGATTACACGCGCGCCGCCGCGCCTTCCGCGCCCCTCGAGCCCCCACCGCAGTTTGCGCACGCCGCCGGTTCCCTGGATCAAGTCGCCGGCGGTCGGATTGTGGGCCAGATAATCCATCAGAACCGCCCGTTCCTCCTCGGTCAGGAGCTTTCGCGTCGCCGACAGGAACTCCGGCGTCTCGACAACGGTGATCGGGGCAGTTCCAGACATGAGTGAACGTAGTCCATTGGATCAGTCGATTCAAGAGGCGCGCCAAAAGTATCACGGCGGCGCGGCCGACTTTACGCAAACGCGCGGCGGCCATGCTGCCGACCCGGGACCGGCCTCGGCCGGCGCGCAACTGTCCGGGGTCGCGCAAGCGCCGCGCAAAGCGGCGGAAAATCGCATCTCAAAATGTCGGAATCGTTGAACCGCAACGGAAAATGGCGCCGACCGGAGGCGGCGTGACGCAACGCCGGCGAGCGAGCGCCGGCCGCCTCACTTTGCCGCCTCCTCCAGCGCCGCGTCGACCAGCGCCTTGGCGGCGGGGAAGGCGGCGATTTCGGCTGGGCTCGCGCCGGCCGCGGCGACCGGGCTCGTCGCCGCGACGGCGCCGCTCGCCAGCGTTCCCGCCGAGGCCTGGACCTCCGTGCCCATATGCGGCATCGGATCGACCGCGACGCCGCTGAGATAGAATTCGAAATGGAGATGCGGCCCGGTCGACAGGCCGGTGTTGCCGGAAAGCGCGATGATCTCGCCCTGCGTGACGTCGGCGCCGGGCTTGATCGCGGCGGGAATTTCCGACAGGTGCGAATAGGACGTCTCGAAGCCCTTGTGTTGGAGGCGGATATGGTTGCCGAAGCCGGACACCGGCCCGGCGATTTCCACCTTGCCGTCCGCCGAGGCGCGCACCTGCGAGCCGACGGCCGCGCCGAAGTCGATCCCCGCGTGCAGTCTGAGGATGTGCAGGATCGGATGGAACCGCATGCCGAACAGCGAGGTCACCGGAGCGCCCTTGATCGGCGCGAGAATGCCGCCGACGCTGGCGGCGCCGCTGTCGCCGAGGCTCTGCGGCGCCGCGCCGGCCTTGGGCTCGGAGGCGGCTTTGGGATCGAAACAGCGGAACGCGCCGTCGGCCGCTTCGAAGGAATAGCAATCGACCGCGCCGCCGCCGCCGCCGCGCAAGCCGACATAGACGATCTTGCCCGAGGATTTCGACTTGTCGCGATAATCGCGCGCGAAAATCGCGCGAAGGGTTTCGTCGGCCAGCAGCGGAGACCTGAGATCGGCGAGGCGCCCGAGGAGCTGGATCGCCTCGCGGATCGCCGGTTCGGGCATCCCGTTGCGTAAGCCGGCGCTGTAGACGCCGTCGGCGAGATCGAAATGCACGGCGGCGTCGGCCGTCCGGCCGGAATCGTCGAGAAGCCCCTGGGGAATCGTCGGCTGGGCGCCTTCGCCATAGAGGCCGCTCTCGGCCAGAGCGATCGCGCCGACGTAATCGTTGTTTTCGTAAATCGCGAGTTGGGTCGCGCGATAGTCGCCCGCCGCGTCGAGGGCGCCGACCGCGAGGGCGACGCTTTGCGCGGGCAGGGTCTGCACGTTGAACGCCGCCTTGGCCGCGCCCTCGACCGCGCGCGCGCCGTCTTCGGCGAAGCCGTTGGCGATCAGCAAGTCGCCGATCTTTTCCGCCACGACCGTCTTGAGGATCGTCTGCTTGAGTCGAGGCCGGCCGTCGGCCCCGCCGGCGACGACCTCGAGCTGGTTGGAGTTGGCGCTCGTCAGCATCAGGTCCTGCGCGTCGTCCGGGGTGTCGGCGCCGCCGTCGTCGTCGGCGCCGGCGTCCATCTGCGCGGCGTCGCCTGCGCCGGCCATTTGCGCGGAATTCATCGCGAGGCGCTCCGCCAGCGCGTCGGCCTCCTGGCCTGCTTCGGGAAACTTCCCCATGTAGCCGCCGTCCGTCGAGACCAGCGCCGAGTTGACGTAATAGGCTTGGCCGTCGAGTTTGGGCGCATTCGCGGCGAGCTTGATCGGCACGGCGAGCCGCAGCTCTCGCGGCGCCGAGACCGCGCCGCGCCGCACCAGCACCGGATCGCCGGGAAGGTCGATGATGGTCGAAAGTTTGGCGGCGCCCGGCGCCCTGGCCGGAGCGGGGGCGGGGGCGCTCGAGACCTTCGTCGGCTCGGGCCCCGTCGCCGGCCGATGCGCCATGAGGCGCCAGCCGACGAGGCTGGCGCAGAGGCAAAAGATCGCCAGCGAGGCCGCCAATGCGAGGGTGCCGCCGCGTCGGGTCATGGCCGTGTCGTCGCGCTCCAGAATTCTCTTATGGGTTTGCGCTCGCCGACCTCTCGCCTAACCAGGAAGTTGGGCGCTAGCAAGGAAATTGGCGGCCGCACAGGCGCCGCGCCGGCCGATTTCGGCGTCGAGATCGGCGCGCCGGGCAAGAATAGACCGAACGCAAGCTTTGGCGTAACAATAGCGACGTCGAAAGGCGCCATCGTCCGTTGCGTGGACCGTAAGCGCGAAGAGGCGAGAGAAATTCGGTCGGCCGGGCGGCGAATTTGGACTGATCCCCGATCTCTGCGCGGATGGAGACAGCACATGCGTTCGATCTCGTTTTCCGCCGTCGCGCGAACGCTCGCGGCGATATTGTTCCTGGGCGCTTTCGCGATTGGCGCGGACGCGTATGCCGCGCGCGGGAAGGGCCCCCACTCCGCCCCGGCTCCGGCCCCGTCGGCCGGTCATGGCGGGGGCGCGCCGGGCGCCAACGGCGCCTCGGGCGCTTGCGGCGGCGGTCTCGTCCTCGAGACCCCATCCCCGTCCGACGACGCCGGCGACGCCGTGCAGGCGCTCTCGCGCGCCACCCAGACGTATATCAACGAATGCCAATGCGTCAGTCAGCAATGCGTCGCCGACGCGCTCGATCGATACGCCGAAGCGCTCGCCGTCGTCGCGCCGCGGTTGCCGCGGCAACTGCAGGATATGCCGAACGTCGTCGCAAAGGCCGCGCGACGGGTGCGCGCCGCGCGCACGACGGCGGAAGCGGTCAAGGCCCTGCACGAGGCGATTGCCGTCATTCACAAGGACGTCTCGCTGGTCCGCGCGGAAGATCCCGCGACGCAGCAGCGCGAGACGCGAAGCGGCGGCTTCGTCGCCGACACGCTCAACGTGGCGAGCCTGTCGCTGGAAAAGGCGGGCGGGCTTTAAGAGCGGAACGGCGGCGCTCGAGCCGAGCCCTCGCGCGGCCTCGTTTCGAGCCTTGACTCGTGGCGCGCCCGATTGCATCCGAAGCCGAACCAAATTGCTCAGATGACGCCCATGAGCGCGGCGCGCGAATTCACAACGGTCGGAACGGCTCCAACGCGCCGGCGCCGAGCGCGTCGCGTCGGCGGATTGGCGCGGCGCTTGACCGCGCTGGCGGCGCTCGCCCTTGTCGCGGCCGGCCCGGCGCTCGCGGAAAGCCGCGTCGCTCTGGTCATCGGCAACGGCGGCTACAAGGCGGTTCCGGAACTCGCCAATCCCCCCAACGACGCCAAGGACGTCGCCGAGGCGCTGAAGTCCCTGGGCTTCACTGTGACGCTCGGCGTCGATCTCGATCAGGCGCAAATGCAGCGCGCCATCGCGGATTTCGGCAGGAGCGCCGCGGCGGCCGATGTCTCGCTGTTCTATTACGGCGGCCACGGCTTGCAGGTTTCCGCCCACAATTATCTCATTCCCGTCGACGCGCAGCTGCACACCGTCGACGATATCGAGAAGCGCACGATTCACTTCGACGACGCGCTCGACGCGCAGTCCAAGGGCGCCGGCGTCCATCTGGTGTTTCTCGACGCTTGCCGCAACAATCCGCTCAAGGATTCCAACGTCACGCTGCGCTCCGCGGGCCTGGCGCGCGTCGGCAACGCGGCGGGATTTCTGATCGCCTTCGCGACGCAGCCCGACAACGTCGCGTTCGACGGCGGGGGCCGCAACAGCCCGTTCGCGCGATCGCTTCTCGGGCACATGGCCTCGCCCGGCGTCGACATTTCCAGCATGATGATCGCGGTGCGCCGCGACGTCATCGCCTCGACCGGCGGCGCGCAAATTCCCTGGGAAAATTCCTCGCTGACGCGGCAATTTTATTTCGCCGGCGACGCGGAGAGCGAAGCTTCGCCCGAAACCCTGCTTTGGCGGCTCGCCGGAGCCCAGCGCGATCCCAGGCTGCTCTCCATCTATCTCGATCGCTACCCCGAGGGCTCGCACACGGCGGACGTCAGGGCGATACTCGCCGAAGTCGGCAAGTCGGGCAAACCGCCGCCGGCGACCGCGAATGCGAACGTCGACGACCTCCTGTGGAGCCTGGCGCGCAGCGGGCGGCAGAGCCAGCTCGTCGAACTCTATCTCGCGCGCTATCCCTCCGGCGCGCATGTCCAGGAGGCCGAGGACCTGCTCGCCAGCTTGCGGGACGCGCAAGGCGCGGCGTCGGATCCGGGCGTCGTGTGCGAGCGCCTCGCGACTCATCCGGACGATGCGACGGCCAGCATGCCGGGGGTCGATCTCGCGAATCTCAGCGAGAACGCCGCCGCCGCGATCGGCGTCTGCGGCGAGGCGGCGACGCGCCATCCGGAGATCGCGCACTATGTCGCTCTGCTCGCGCGCGCGACCGCCGCCGCCGGGCGTCTCGAGGAAGCCTATGGGCTCTACAAGAAGGCGGCCGACGCCGGCGACGCCCGCGCCATGTACAGCCTGGGCCTGATGCTGGAAACCGGCGACCATGCGCCCAAGGATCTCAAGGCGGCGTATGCGCTTTATGAGAAGGCGGCCCAGCGCGGTCTCGCCGACGGCGCCATCAATCTCGCCGTCGCGCTGGCGCAGGGCGCCGGCATCGAAAAGAATCTGCCGCGCGCCTATGCGCTGCTGCAACAGGCGTCGGAGGCGGGGTCGGCCCGAGCGACCTACGATCTGGCCGAATTCGCCGAACACGGCTTTGGCGGCAAGAAGTCGGACGCGCTCGATCTTTATCGGCGCGCCGCGAGTTTCGGCTACTCCAAGGGCTATCACACCGCCGCGGCCGTTCTCGACGAGGGGCGGGGCGTCGCCAAGGATCCCGCCGCCGCGGCCGACGAACTGCTGCGCGCGGTCGCCGCCGACTCGGGCGAATCCGTCGCCGATCTAACCAGCAAGAGCCAGACATGGACCGCCGACACGGTCAAGGCTCTGCAGACGCGCCTCCAGGCCGCGGGATATTATTCCGGCCCGATCGACGGCAAGAGCGGACCCGCGTTGGCGCCCGCTCTCAAGCAATGGCGCCTTCTCGGCGCGCCGCAGAAGTCCTGAGCGGCAAGCGAGCCCATCACTCCAGGAGATGGGTTTCGACCCGGCGGTTCTCCGGGCTGAAGGGGTCGGCGACGCGCGGCTTGGTCTTGCCGAAGCCCTTGGCCACCAGGTTGGCGGGGTCGAGCCCTTGCGAGGCCAAATAGGCGACGACCGCGTTGGCGCGGCGCTCCGACAGGCCGAGATTATATTCCTCGGCGCCCGTCGCGTCGGTATGGCCGTCGATCTCGAATTTCTGCCCCTTGAGCTGGGGATCGAGCAGCGCCTTGGCGAATTGGTCGAGATTGTCCTTGGCGGATTGCGTGAGCTTGTCCGAATTGAACTCGAAGTTCACCAGCAGATCGAAGCGGGTCGCCGATTGCGTCGGCGGCGCGGGGCAGTCGGCCGCCGTGCCGACGCAGATCGAACGGCTCTTGCCGTTGGCCTTGGCCGCGTCGGCGGCGGCTTTGTCCTTGACGAAAATATCGATCACCTTGTCGGCGGAATAGGCGGGATCGGCCTGAGCGGGGGCGATCAGCGCCGACGGCGCGACCGCAAAACAAACCGCCGCGCCGAGAACCAAAGTCAAAGACGCGCGCATGGAGATTCCCCATTTTTTCCGCTCGCGCTCGGCGAGCTTGGGGAAATTATGCCGCTCCTTCGCAGCAGGGTCAAACATGGCGAGGCCTTCTGCGGTCGCGACGGGGCGCGCGCGGCGAACTGGCGGGTTTGACATGGCTTGGCTCCTTCGACGCCGCGCCGATCGATATTGCCGAGGCGTTTCCGGTCGACGCGCGATGGCTTGACTGACCTTTCGCTTACGGTCTGCTTGTCCGGCCGAAGCGGGCAGGGGATCGGCCGGCTCGACGGCCAGGCGGCGGAAATCCGGTTCCCCTCGCCGCCCTTCGGCGTTAGGCTCGCGAGCCCGGTCGGCGGCGCCGGGTCGGCGATGCGTCCGGCGGAGGCCGGCTCGCGCGGGCCGCTTCGAGAGCGACGCCGCCGGCCCTTTCGCGGGTTGGGTTTGGCAATTCGCATCAGGTCTGGAGCGCGCGCGCCGTGGAGGACAAGACCGTATTCCAGCCCGCCTCGAGCGGCAGCGTGAGACCCGGCGCGCGGCTGAACGGCATCTATGAGATCGAAAAGCTCATCGCTGAGGGCGGCATGGGGGAAGTCTACAAGGGCTTCAACATCCAGACCAACGATCTCGTCGCGATCAAGATGATCCGGCCGGAGCTGTCGCGCAATCCCGACGCCCTCGCGCTGTTCCGGCGCGAGGCTTCGACCCTGCACAATCTCCAGCACGAAGCGATCGTGCGCTATTTCGTCTTTTCCGTCGATCCCGATCTGCAGCGCGCCTATCTCGCGATGGAATTCGTCGACGGTCCCTCGCTGACCAAGCGGCTCGCTTCCGGGCCGCTCCCGCTCGCCGAGGTCAAGATCCTGCAAAGGCGCATCGGCGGCGCGCTCGAAGCGGCGCACCGTCTGGGCGTCGTCCACCGCGACATTTCCTCGGACAATGTCATTCTGCCCGATGGCGACGTGCGGCGCGCCAAGATCATCGATTTCGGCATCGCGCGTTCGCATCGGCCGGGCGAGGGCACGATCATCGGCGATGGTTTCGCCGGCAAGTACAACTACGTCTCGCCCGAGCAGGTCGGCCTCGCCGGCGGCGAGGTCACGTTCAAGTCGGACATCTACAGCTTCGGCCTGGTCCTCGCGGAGGCCTTGCGCGGGCGGCCGATCGACATGAGCGGCTCGCAGGTCGACGTCATCGAGAAGCGCCGCGTCGTTCCCGACCTCTCGGACATCGACGCTTCGATACGGCCGCTCATTCAGGCGATGCTGCAACCCTCGCCGGAGAATCGCCCGGCGAGCATGGCGGCGGTCGCCGAGTGGGGCGAGACCCGCGGCGCCGGCGCCGCGAAGGCGCCGGAGCGCGGCGGGCGGCAGGCGCGGCCGCCGGGCCGCTCCTCCGGAGGGCGCACGGCGGCGATCGCGGCGGCGCTGATCGTCGTCGCCAGCGTCGGCGGCACGCTCTACGTTTTTCGCGACGACGCCGCGCTTTGGTTCAAGTCGGCGTCGTCGCTCGTCGCCCCGACCTCGACGCCAAGTCCGATCCCGACCAAGCTGCCGCCGCTCGGCTCGCCGACGCCGGCCCCCTCGAACGCCGTCGAAACGCCGCTGGGCGGCGCGCCGGCGCCCGCTCCGACGCCCGCGCCCATGCCGACCGCGACGCCCGCCCCGACGCCGACGGCGACCCCGACGGCGCCCGCGCATGTTCCCACCAGCGAGGAGCTGATCGACGCCTTGCCGCCGCGCGCGCCGCAGGCCCTCGTCGCCTTGGCGCCGGCGACGGTCGGCAAGCCCTATCACCAGGAGCTTCCCGCTTTCGCCGATCCCGGCGGCAAGGGGTTGCGGCTCAAGGCGGACCCGCCGCCGGACGGTCTGGTTTTCAAGGATCTCGGCGGCGGCGGAAGCGAAATCGACGGCGCGCCGACGCGCGCGGGAAGCGCGAGCCTGCAAGTCGTCGCGGTCAATCACAACGGGCTAACGGCGCAAATGACGGCGACGATCGTCGTCGCGGACAAGCCGCCGGCCGGCGAGCCCGCGCCCGCTTCGACGCCGCGCCCGCAACCGGCGCCGCCGCGAGCCTCGCAGGCGCTGGCCGTCCTCGAAGGCGCGAGGGTCGGGGAGGACTACAGCACGGCGTTGCCGCCGTTCAACGTCGGCGCGAACGCGCGCGGTCTGGCCCTGCGCGCCGAGCCCTCTCCGCCCGACGGCCTGAGCTTCGTCGATCTCGGCTCCGGCCTCAGCGAGATTTCGGGCAAGCCGACGCAAGCCGGCGCCTTCGCCTTCGATGTCGTCGCCACCAACGCGGCTGGTCTCGCCACGCGCATGGCGGTCAAGATCGTCGTCGCGCCGGCGCCGCGGCCCGCGACGCCCGAGCAGAGCCCCGCGCGCCCGCCGTCGGCGCCCCTCGACAAGGCGAGCGCCTTTATCGCCGGGTTCGACGGCGGCGCGTGCTTCCTGGTTCGGCCTCTGCCCGGCGGCGGCGCCGTCCACGCGCTTCAGGGCGTCGGCGTCGAACTCGCGCCCTTCCAGCGCTTCGACGCCGGCTATACGCGCGAAGTCGGCGTCGAGCCGCAATTGGGCTTGCGCCTCATCGCCGCCGCGGAATGCCCGGCGTTGGACTTGATCAGGCTGGGGTCGGCGAACGGCGCCGCCGCGCCGCGCATCGAACTCACGAGTTACGAAGTCGGGCGGGGCAGGCCGCTGGCGGGGACGATCTCCGGCGTCGCCGGCCGCCATCTGGTCCTGCTCCTCGTCGACAACGACGGCGTCGCGCATCGGCTGGAAACGAAGGCGGCTGTGGGCGGCGATGCCGCGACGTTCAGCGCCCCGCTGGTCGCCGACGCGTCCTCGGTCGGTCCGCTGCAGATCGTGCTCGCGATCGCCTCGGCCAAGCCGATCGCCGCGCTGGAGGGGCTGCGCTCGGCTCCGCTGGCGGATGTCGCGCCCCGGCTGAGCGGCGACGCCTCGGCGAGTTCGGCGTCGGTCGAGGCCGAGTTCTTCAAGCTGGTCGAGTGAAGCGGGCGCCGCGCGGCGACATGGCGTGTTCGAGCAGTCACGGATGAAGGTTCAGCGACTCGCCTTCGTGCAGGTCCTCGGCGCCCTACAGACGGCTGGGGCTTTCTCGATCGAGACCAAGACGCCAAGCTGGCCTGGATCGCCAGCGCCGGGCAAGCGCGGGGATTAGCGAATGGCGATTGGCGTTGCAAATATCAAGATTTGTGCACCGCATCAGGTCGCTTTGTGGCGCAGCTCTTCGACAAGTAAGGCGAAGGCAGGGACGTGGCTGACAGCAGCTCGGTAATAGAGGTGGTAGCCTGAAACGGGCGGCAGTAGATTGGTCACAACGAGGACAGCCCATGACTGATAAAAAAATTTGGTTCGTTACCGGCGCGAGTCGCGGTTTGGGCGTTGATATCGCCAAAGCGGCATTGGCGGCCGGCCACGCCGTCGTTGCTACAGGCCGCGACCCAGCGAAGGTCGCAAAGGCAGTGGGCGTCCACGAGGACCTGTTGAGCCTCAAGCTCGACATCACACGTCCCGAAGATGCACAGGCTGCCGTCACTGCCGCTGTCGAGAAGTTTGGCCGCATCGACGTTCTGGTCAACAATGCGGGCAACTTCTACGCGGGCTTCTTTGAGGAGCTCAGTCCCGATCAGGTGCGCCAACAGATCGAGACGCTGCTGTTCGGCCCGATGAACGTCGTCCGTGCAGCGCTGCCGGCAATGCGCAAGCAACGCTCTGGCCTGCTGCTCACCATCTCCTCCACGGCAGGCATTAGCGGCGGCATGTTTTGTACGGCCTATGCGGCAGCTAAATTCGGCGTCGAAGGGTGGATGGAGTCACTCACCCCCGAGGTGGCCCCTTTCGGCATTCGCACGATGCTAGTCGAGCCCGGCTTCTTCCGTACCGAGCTGCTCACCAGTAACTCCACTACCTTCGCTCGTCCGTCGATCAACGACTATGCCGAGCGTACCAGGGAGACTGTTTCTGCGTGGCGCGGCATGGATGGCAAACAGGGAGGCGATCCCGCCAAACTGGCTAAAGCCCTTGTGCAGCTTGCTGCACTCGAAGAGCCTCCCGCTCGCTTTGCGGCCGGCGCTGACGCTATCCAGACCTTCGAGACCAAGGCTACCACTTTGTTGGCTCAAGCCAACGCGCACCGTGAGCTGTCGTCTTCCCTTTCGCATGACGACGCCTGAACAGCAGAACTAGCCGGCGCGGCCTTCGCAGAGTCGCGCCGCGCATCTTAATTCTTCTGCTGTTTCTGCTGGTGCAAAATTCAAGATATTTGCAACACGCGACGATCATAGGAATGTCAAAGGCTTAACCGTTGCAAGTTTCTCTTGCAAGAATCCGCTCGCCATCCGCAACCGACCAGCGGAGCCGCGAGCCGAACCGCGGCTTTCGCCGCTAGAGCATTCTGCATTTAGGTCTGGGCGCCCCCTCTCCCCGCTCGCGGGGAGAGGCCGGGTGAGGGGCTTGGGCGTTGGCCGCTCTGTTGCGGCTCATCCCCAGGCCCCTCATCCTAACCTTCTCCCCGTGAACGGGGAGAAGGGACGCCCCGCGTCAATCTCATTGCAGAATGCTCTAGCCGAGCTTCTCCGCGATCCAGAGCTTGATGAGGGCCTGCCGGGTGACGCCGAGACGCTCGGCCTGCCGATCGAGCCCCTCGACGACCCAAACGGGAAAATCGACGTTAACCCGCTTCAATTCCACGTTCCGGCGCCGAGCCTTGGACCAGTCGAGGTGACCGCTCACGTCCTCGCCCGCGTCGAACTTTCGATCAAAGGTCTTTGCTTTCATAACGTTCCCCCAAGTCCGAGCGAGCGTGACCGTTAGGAAGATAATCTCGCGCCGTCATGGCCGGGCTTGTCCCGGCCATCCACGCCCCTCCGCCTGCGCCAATCCTCGAAGGACTTTCTGCAACTCCGGCGCGTGGATGGCCGGGACAAGCCCGGCCATGACGAGCCGCTGCTCCCGGTCGCCGGAATCAGGTCGTATGGCGGATAATAGCGGAAAAATCATGCCAAATCAGCCGAATCCCGCCCTCGCCCCTCACCGCGCGGGGATCAGCGCGAAGAGGCAGGTCTCCATCAGCGCGCCGGCGCCCTCGGACCGCGGCCTGGCGTCGCCGTTCGCCGTCGTTTCCTTCTTGGGCGCGACCATGCCGGGGGGGATGACCTGGATATTCGCGCCGATGCCCCGGCCTTCGCCGAGCAGCTTGTCGCGCAGCGCGAAATCCTTGCCGAGGTCCTTGCGCTGACCTTCGCTGGCCGCGAGGGCGGATTTCAGCCGCTCGAGAAAGGGCGCGGTCTCACGCGCCATCGCCAGGAAGATCGTTTCGCCCTCCGGCGCCGCCGCCACCGGAATGTCGGCGTCGGCGACGGTCGCGAGGTCGCGGATGGCGCCGGGCCGCGTTTCGTCGAACGCGTAGAGCTTGGATTGCAGCAGGCCGGAGTGCCCGACGCGGAACGTCGCCGCCGCGCCGACGGGCAGGCGATCGTTCGGCGCCAGCGGCACCGCGAGCGGCGCGTCGCCGGGGGAGGGAAACGCCGGGTCGGAAACCCAGACCTGCCACGAGCACGCCGGCGCGCCCGGCGCCGCGCCGATCTGCGGCGCGATCCAGGCGAGCGGCGTGGCTGCGCCGGCGAGGTCGGGCGCGGCGTCGGCGAGGGTTTGCGCCTTGACGCGCGCGACGAGATAGCGGTCCGCCGGCGTCAGATGGCGCGCGAGCGCGGCGACGGCCGCGTCGGCGTCCGCCTGCGCGCCTGCCGCGACGATCCATTTCACCCGGCTCGCCCCGGCATAGTCGCGCACGCGTTCGGCGAGGGCGGCGAAGTCGGCTTCTGCGCTCAAGGTCAGCGGAGCCGCTTGGAGCGCGGGCGCGAACAGCGTCGCGGCGAGGATCGCGCCGGCGCATCGCAACCAGGCGAGCCTGCGCGCGCGCGCGCGCGTCGGCGCCGGCTCGTCAGGACGGACAGGCGTGCGGGTCATTGGTCACCTTGAACTGGTATTCGATTTCGGCGCCGAGGCGATCGGCGAGGAAACTCGTCGTCGTGGTCAGCACCGCCGCGCCGGTAAGGCCCTGCAGATTCTTGCGCAGCGCCTCCTGCAGGCCGGTGATCTCGATCGACGGGTCGCGCGTGGCCACGACGAACAGTCGAACTTCGTCCTCGACCGGCTCGATGGGGATCGCCGCGGTCAGATCGAAAGCGGAATCGGCTCGCGGCGCGCCGACGAGCGAGCGGAAATGCTCGGCGTCGAGGATCACCGGATCGGCGGCGCGCGAGACCGAGGCGATGAACAGCCGCGGCGCGCGCAAACGGCTGGCGAACGGCAGCGCGTCGCGCGCGCTGACCCGCAGAACGAGCGTTTCGCCGCCCACCACGACGGGTTGGCGCTGGTCGTCGAAACAGGGCCCGAGCAGTTGCAGCTTGTCGGTCGCCGAATCGTATCGCGCGCGTTGCGGCGCGGCGTCGTCGGGGCGCGTCGTCGCCGGCGCGGCCACCGGCTCGAACGCGAGCGCGATCGGCGCGCGCAGCAGCGCGATCCAGGCGGCGACCAGCACCGCGAACAAGCCGAGCGCGGCGGCGAGCCCGACCGCGCGCGCCGGCGTCAGGATCTCGCGCATGGCGAAAGGGCCGAGCGCCGCCTCGACGCCGTCGAGCGTGTCGGCGAAGACGAATTCCAGCCGCGCGCCCGCCCCACGCGCTTCCTCGCGCAAGCGATCGAGCGTCGTCGCCTCGGCGGCGCCGAGCGCTCGCCCGTCCGTCGCCGTCGCCGGCAGAACGACGATCATCCTTTTGCCCTCGAGCGCCTGGCGATGCTGAACGATGTAATCGCCGACCAGCGAGAGCTTGCCGCGCAGGCCGCCGACCGGGCCGATGGCCACGGCGGGCGCGCCCGGACCCGAGGGCAGCAGGATTTCCCCGGTGGCGAAGACGATTCCGGGATCGCGCGAAAAGGCCTGGCAAAGGGCGGCGAGCGCCAGCCCCAGCCCGGCCGAACGGGCGTTCTCGTCGGAAAGGCGGCCGATCTGCAAATCGGAAATGCGCAAGTTCCAAGAATCGACGCGTCCGTTGCTCCGGCTGAGCCAGAGCCTGGCGCGCCGCGACGCGACAAATCGCGTCACCGCTTCGCGCACCGTCTGCCCGATTCCGTAGAGGCCGAAATCGAACAGCTCGGAGATTTGCGGCAGCAGCCGCGCCGGATGCGCCTCGGGGGCGAAATCGCCGGCGATCGCCTCGAACAGTTGCGCGCCTTCGCCGTTCGCGCCGACCAGGGGCACGAAGACGCGCGCCGTCATGGCGCCAGATCCAGCAGTTCGATCTCCAGACGCGAAAGGTCGGCTTCGCTCAACGCCGCGTCGTCGAGCACGATGTGCAGAGCGCCGTCGCGGTCGAACACGCCTTCGACTTGCAACGCCTCGCCCAGCCGCAGGCGCGCGCCGCGAAGCGCGTAGGTCGTGAGCCCGGCGACGCCCTGCGCCTGGAGGGCGAGCACCTTCGTCTCCTCGCCCTCGTGAAGGAGATGGGCGAGGACGAGACCGTCGGCGCTGAGCAGGCCGGCGGCGGGAAACCGCCATTCGCCCGCCCCTTTGGCCGCCAAGGCCGTGAATGACGAGAGAGACCGCTCCCGGCCGCGCCCGCGCCGCAGGTCGTCGAGCGCGAGCGCCGTCTGCGTGGCCACGCGCAGGGTCTGCAAGAAGCGCGCCGCCTCTCCAGGGTCGAACGTGCGGTCCATCTCAATCTCCTCAACACGACTCTCGCCGCCTCGACGAAGAGGCGCAAGAGGTCAGGGGACGCTTACGGTCTGGCCTTCGCCGCCATCACAAAGCGAGCGGTTCGCGACGACAATTCCTCGACATAGGCCGCCAGATCGCCGTCGAAGTCGCTCTTCAGCCGCCGGCGCAGAAAGAGATTGGCGCCGAGCGCCTCGGCGAGCGATTGCCCGCCCATGATCGCCGCCAGGAGATCGCGTTCGGGCGGCGCGATGGCGCCGGCTTCGACGGCGCCGCTGAGAAACGGCGCGGCTTCTTCGGCGGTCATCAGCGGCTCGTCCGCGGCCTCGGGGAGCTCGGCGCCCTGGGTCGCCTCGATCGCGTCGAAGGACACGAGATAGGTTTGATCCTGGCCGGCGAGGCGGGTGAGAACGGCCGAACCGAGCAGCCCCGAGGCGAATTCCCGCGCGTCCTTGCATCCGGGGATTGGCGCGCTCGCGAAAGCGGCTTCGAGCTCGCGCTGCGTCGGCCGGCGGCCGAACTCGCCGCGCATTTCCGCTTTCAGCGCTTTGAGGAACGCGTTCGCGGACTTGAGCGTGTTGACGCCGACGGCGGCGTCGCCGACCAGCCATTCCCTGGGGCAAAGTCCAAGGCGCAGCGTTTCGGCGTAGGGCCGGTTCGCCGCATCGAGGCACTTGAGGATGCGGTTGGACAATTCGAACAATTCGCTTCTTTGCTTGAACCGCCGGAGCTGCGAGGCGCCGCCGGTGAGCGCTTTCCAGGTCGACAGCGGGCCGCCGGTCGGCCCGGCCGCGCGCGGTTCGGCGGCGCGGCTCGCCACGAGCGCCGCCAGATTGTCCGCCGAGGTCGGCTGTCCGCGCCGCGCCGCGATCGGACGATCGAGCACCTGGTCGAAATAGAAATCCGCGGCTTCCTCGACGCCGTCCGGCGGCGGATAGGCCCATACGCCGACCAGCCCCTCGGAATATCGGCGGTTCGAGATCAAAAGGCGGCGAACGCGCTCGAAAAGCTGAAAAGGCTTGACGACGACAATGTCCTCGGCCTCGCCGAGCGCATCGTTGCCGTTGACGAGATTGGCCAGATGCCCGGCGAAATAGGCGACGATGTCGCGACCCGATTTGGCCGCCGGCGCAGCGCTCATGGCTCGAATCTTTCGCGTTTTCGCCGACGGGCGGTCGAAGGCGGCCCGCGTTCGCCTCGCCGCATTATCAGCCCGATCGGCGTCTTGACAAGCGCGCCCCCGCCCTGCCGGCCTCCAAGCCGCGGCGAGCCCGCTTCGTCCCGTAATGAACGCAGGCGCCCCGAGGCGGGAGAGTCGGCGCGATCGGGACGACCGATTCGGCGCTTATTGCGCTGGCTGCGCAAAATACTATGCTTGGGAAAAACACGCGGATCAATTCGCGAAAGGACAGGAGACGACACCATGGCCTCGAACAGTAATTCCGGTCAGAAGTTCATCTCGCGCAACCGTAAGCCGCGCGTCCACATCACCTACGAAGATCCTTACGATGCGGAAAGGCTCGTCGAGTTGCCCTTTGTAATGGGCGTGATGGCCGACCTTTCCGGCAACAACTCCGCCGTGGCCAAGCCGGACATGAACGATCGCGGGTTCCTCGACATCGACATGGACAATTTCGACAAGCGCATGGCGGCGATCGAGCCCGGCTTGACGATGAAGGTTCCCAACAAGCTCGGCGGCGGCGAGGGCGGCGACAAGCTGAGCGTCAATCTGAAGTTCTCGAAGATGGAAGACATGTCGCCCGCGGCGATCGCGCGGCAGATTCCGGCGACGGCGAAGCTGCTGGCGGCGCGCGAGCAATTGTCCAATCTGCTGCGCTACATGGACGGCAAGGTCGCGGCCGAGGACTCGCTCAAGAAATTGCTCGCCGATCCGCAACTGATGTCGGCGATGAAGCAGAAACTCAGCCAGAAGCCTTCGGGCGACGGCTCGACCGAATAAGGGGAAGCGCCATGGCCACGCAACAGGAACAGAAGGGCGTCGCGGCGGAAGCGCCGGCCGTCGCCGAAGCGGACGATTTCGCCGCCCTGCTCAAGCAGAATTTCAAACCGCGCAGCGAGCGCGCCGCCAGCGAGGTCGAAGGCGCCGTGCAGACGCTTGTCACCCAGGCGCTGGCGGACTCGAGCCTCGTCAAAGGCGACGTCATCGATACGATCGAGGAGATGATCGCGCGTCTCGACGAAAAGCTCTCGGCGCAGATGAACGAAATCCTGCACGCGCCGGAGTTCCAGCATTTGGAGAGCGCGTGGCGCGGCCTGCACTATCTCGTCTACAATTCCGAGACCGACGCGACGCTGAAAATCCGCGTGATGAACGTCGGCAAGACCGAGCTCTATCGCAATCTCAAGCTCTATCCCGGCGCGCGCTGGGACCAGAGCCCGCTGTTCAAGAAAATCTACGAGAGCGAGTTCGGCCAACTCGGCGGCGAACCCTATGGCGCGCTGATCGCCGACTATCATTTCAGCCACGCGCCGACCGACGTGCAACTGCTGCGCGATCTGTCGAAGGTCTCCTCCGCCGCCCTGGCGCCGCTGATCACCGGCGCCGACCCCAATCTGCTCGGCATGGATTCGTGGACCGAACTGATGAATCCGCGCGACATCGGCAAGCTGATGGACACGCCCGACTACGCCGCCTGGAAGGGCCTGCGCGACCAGGTCGACAGCCGCTACGTCGCGTTGTGCATGCCGCGCGTCCTGTCGCGCCTGCCCTACGGGGCGAAATCGGAGCCGGTCGAGGAATTCGCCTTCGAAGAGGACACCGACGGCCACAAGGGCGCGAAATACGGGTGGATGAACGCCGCCTACGCCATGGCGGCGAACATCAACCGCGCCTACAAGGAATACGGCTGGACGGTGCGCATCCGCGGCGTGCAGTCGGGCGGCGAAGTCATCAATCTGCCGACTCACACGTTTCCGACCGACGACGGCGGCGTCGATCTGAAATGCCCGACGGAAATCGCCATCACCGATCGGCGCGAGGCGGAACTTTCCAAGTCCGGCCTCATCTCGATCATTCACCGCAAGAACACCGACAAGGCGGCGTTCATCGGCGCGCAGTCGATCTACAAGCCCAAGCTCTACGACAAGGTCGAGGCGACGGCGGCGGACAATCTCTCCTCGCGCATTCCCTACATGTTCGCGGTGTCGCGTTTCGCGCACTATCTCAAATGCATGGTGCGCGACAAGATCGGCTCGACCAAGGAAAAAGACCAGCTCGAGAAATGGCTCAACGAGTGGATCACGCTCTACGTCGACGGCGATCCGAAGAACTCCAGCGAAGAGATCAAGGCGCGGTTTCCGCTGGCGGCGGCGAAGGTCACCGTCGTCGCGGACGAGGAAAACCCCGGCTATTACGCCGCCAATTTCTATCTGCGCCCGCACTTCCAGCTTGAGGGCATGGACATCGGCATGAGCCTGGTCTCGAAGATCCCACAGGAAAAACAATAAAAACATTTCTGAAAGCGGTCCGCATCGACGAAAGCCCGACATTGCGGACCGTAAAACAAATCCAACGGGCAAGTCGCCCGGACGGCTTCAAGGGCGGCTAGGCCGCTCGGCGCGAAACGCAACTCTCGATCAGGAGCTACGACGATGGCCCAAGCAGACTATTTCCTCAAAATCGAAGGCCTCGAGGGCGAGTCGCAAGACGACAAGCACAAAGGCGAGATCCATGTGAAGTCGTTCCATCTCGGCGTGACGAACCATGGCACCGGGGGCGAGGGCACCGGCAGCGGCGCCGGTAAGGCGGCCGTGCAGGATATGCATTGCGCCAAACACACGGATAAGTCCTCTCCAAGCCTATTCGTGTCATGCTGCAACGGCAAGCATTTCGACAAAGCGACGCTTACGGTCAAGAAGTCCGGAGAGCATCCGCTGGCTTACCTGATTTATAAGATGGAAAAAGTGATGATCTCATCGTTTTCGTCCAAGAGCGCCGGCGGCGCCCTCGCCGAGGAGACCCTGACGCTAAACTTCGCCAAGATCGAGATGACCTATACGCCGCAAAACAAGGACGGCACCGCCGGCGCCAAGGTGGTCAAGTACTACGACGTCGCCGCCAACAAGTGGGGCTGAACTCTTATTCCGGCGCCAAGTTGTCACGGTCGGAGGCGGCCGAAGGTTATCCGACGCAAGCGCCGGCGCGAGCATCCGATAACGGCTCGAGTCTCCGGCCGAACGGCGTAGATCGCATCGGCCTAACAGGCGCCGCGCAACAGGCTCATGTTGCGCGATGCAGTCTGACCTACGGGAGGTAGTCATGGGACTGTTCTTAACTGACACCGACTGGGTATATGACACTTCGAGAGAAGGCAGTTATTCACTTCTTGCTTGGACGGGCGGCTCGGGAACGCTCTATCTCAAGAATGAGGCCGACGGCTCCGAAATGGCTATCCCGTACTCGTACAACGCGTTTGGCGAGAGTAAGGGCGCGGACCTCGGAGCGGCGGCCTCGCTGGTGCAGACATCCAGTGCGGGTGGCGGCGTACAAATTTGCGAATTCTCCCCCAACGGAGATTTTGGTCTGGGAACTTTCCCGTGCCATGGCTATTTGGCGACAATGGGAGGGAACGCGGGCACACAGGACACGAGTCAAGCGGTCGTGCTTTGGGTGTTTGGCCTCGATATCGAGGCAATCCTGTTATCCTGGGGTCAATTTGCCGCGATGTTTCCTGGCGTTGGCGCGTCAATCGCCTTAGCGAGTTTCGGCGCGGCAACGACGCCCGACGGGAGCCCAACTCCTGACCCGACTGATCCCAACACTACTGTCGCGAGCAATGACTCCGGCGGCGGGGGCGACTCTGGCGGCGGGGACGGCGGTTCTGCGACCGCTTGAGAACAAACTGCGTCATCTCGCAATCCGGCCGCGGCGCGAAACCACGACGGAGCGGGCGATCGCAGGGCAGGCGCGTCGCTTTGTCTTCGCGCGCTCGGCGCCTGACGGTTCATCTCGCGGCATGCGAATTTCATGCCGACCGCCGAAGGAATGGCTATGGCCCAAAGCGACATATTTCTCCAGATCGACGGCGTCGACGGCGAATCGCAGGACGACAAGAAGCGAAACCAGATCGAAATTGTGTCGTTTGCCATTGGCGGGCTGAACGCGGGCTCGGTTTCGCAAGGCGGAAAGGCCAAAGTGAATTTATCGGAGATGCGCTTGACCAAGCATATGGACAAGTCGTCGCCAAATCTGTTCGCCAATCTTTGCAACGGCCAGACCTTCAAAGCGACGATCACCGTTCGCAAGGCGGGCGGCGCTCCCGTGGATTACGTGAAAATCGAACTCAAGGCGTGCGTGATCTCGTCGTACAATCTCGAGGTGAAACACGACAGCACGCCTTTGGAAAACTTCTCGCTCACCTACGGCCAAATCCAGTACACCTACTGGACGCAGGACAGCAAAGGCTCGCTTGGCCCGGCCATCATGAAGTCCTACAACCTCATGACGAATGTCTTGTCGTAAGCGAATTCCTGTCGGAAGAATTTAGTCTATCGTGAGTGAAATCGAAATTCGCCGAAGGGGTAGGAACGCACCGTGGCTACGCCTCGCAACGACCGCCTCGCTCCGCCGCTGATGTACGCGTTTCGCGCCGCGCACGAAAAGCGCGACGCCAAGCAGCGGCTGGACTTGCGCGACGAAGCGGGCGAGCGCGTCATCGCGGCGCGTCGGGTGACGACGCGCAGCCCGATCTCGGAATCGGGATTGCGACGCGAAGTGATGACGGATTTGTTGGGTCTGCTCAACACGACGAACCTCGACGCCGCGGCGGATTTGTCGACGCTTCCCGCCGTGCGCAGCTCCATCTTGAACTATGGTTTCCCCGATCTCTCGTGGCGCACGATCGACGAGAACAGTCTGTCCGATGTCGCGCGCGAAATCGAGGTTGCGCTGACCGATTTCGAGCCACGCCTCGCGCCCGGCTCGATCAAGGCGTCGCGCGATGCGAACGTCGCGGTCGAGGATCTCAAGCTGCGCTTCCTCGTCAAGGCCGACTTACGCGCGCAACCCGTCAACGTTCCCGTGGAATTCGTCGCCGAGGTCGAACTCGACGGCAAGATCAGAATCGATCGGTTGTGACGCGATGAACCGCGAGTTCCTCGAATTCTACAATCGCGAACTTTCGCTCCTGCGCGAACAGGCGGGCGAATTCGCGCAGGAATATCCCGGCGTCGCCGAGCGTCTGGGCGGTCTGATGGCCGATCGGCTCGATCCGATGATCGGCGGCCTGCTCGAAGGCGCGGCGTTTCTGGCCGCGCGCGTGCAGCTCAAACTCAAGCATGAATTTTCGGACTTCACGACCAATCTCATCGATCAGCTCGCGCCGCATTATCTCGCGCCGACGCCGTCCTTCCTTCTCGCTCAGGCGCAGCCGAAATTCGGCGATCCGGCCTTGCGCGATGGCCGCGTCATCGCGCGCGGCGCCTATTTCGACGCGGCCTATCGCGAACTCGAGCGCAACATCGCCTGCCGTTTCAGACTGACGGCGCCGATCGCGCTGTGGCCGTTCGAGATCGCGCGGGCCGAATATTTCGCCAGCGCCGGCCCGCTGCAGGCCCTGGGCCTGCCGCTGGGCGTCGAATGCGCGGCGGGCCTGCGCTTGCAGCTGAGCGTGCGGGCGGCGCCGCGCCTCGAGGACGAGCCCGCCGACAAGGAGGTCGAGACGCGGCCGGAACTGCGTTTCTCCGCGTGCCGCGTCAAGGACTTGCGCGTTCACGTCCTGGGCCAGGAATCCGATGCGATCGCGCTTTACGAACAGGTGTTCGCGCATTGCCGGGGCGTCTATTTCCGTTATCTCGATGCGTTCGGCGATCCCGTCGTCGTCAAGGGCGGCGACGAAATGTTGCGCCAGATCGGTTTCGACGAAGACGAGGCGCTGCTCCCCAACGACAAGCGCCTGTTTCGCGGCTTCGATTTCCTGCGCGACTATTTCGTTTTTCCGCGCCGCTTTCTCGGCTTCGATCTGACCGGCCTCGGCGCGATCGCGCCGCGCCTCGCCGCCAAGACGGTCGATGTCGTCCTCGCCTTCGACGAGGCCAATCCGCGCCTCGCCGCCGCGGTGCGCAAGGAATTCTTCGCGCTCTACGCGGCGCCCGCGGTCAATCTGTTCGAAAAGACGGTCGATCGCATTCCGGTGAAATCCAACCAGCACGAATATCCCGTCGTGCCGGACCGCAGCCGCGCGCTCGACTTCGAGCCGAACCGCATTCTCAACGTTTTCGCCCATATTCCCGGCGTCACGCAGAAGGTCGCGGTCGAACCGCTCTATTCGGCGGCCGCCGGACGCAGCGCCTCGGGGTTGTGCTACACCGTGCGCCGCCTGCCGCGTCGGCGCACGGCCGAAGAACGCAAATACGGGCAGAAGTCGGATTACACCGGCACCGACATGTTCCTGTCGCTGGGCGAGCGCTCCGACCCGCAAGAGGTCAACCGGGTCGCCGAATTGAGCGTGCAGGCGTTGTGCACGAACCGCCATTTGACCGAACATCTGCCGGTCGGCGAAGGCGGCGCCGATTTCCGCCTTCTCGACGACGTCGATCTCGAAATGCGTTGCATCGCGGGGCCGACGCGTCCGCGCGAGCCGACGATGACCGCGATGGTCGGCAAGACGGACGGGGCTTCGATCGGCGACGTCGCCTGGCGCATCGTCAACATGCTCAGCCTCAACCATCTCGGTCTCGTCGAGCGCGCGGCGGGCGACGGCGCGAAATCGCTGCGCGAGATTCTCCTCCTCTTCGCCGATGTTTCCGACAGCGCCACCGAACGCAAGATCCGGGGTCTGCGCAGCCTCGATTCGCGGCCGATCGTTCGGCGCGTCCGCCAACCCCAGGGCGCCGCGGCGGCGCGCGGCCTCGAGGTCGCCGTGCTGATCGACGACAAGGCCTTCGAGGGCTCCGGCGCGTTTCTGATGGGGGCCGTTCTCGATCGCTTCTTCGCCGAATATGTCGCGATCAATCACTTCACGCAGGTGGTCGTGCGCACGAGCGAGCGCGGCGAAATCATGCGCTGGCCGCCGCGTCTCGGCCTGAGGGGCGTCTCGTGAGCTTCCGCGCCGAACTCCTCGCCGAGCCCTGGCGCTTCGACATGTTCGCGACGCTGAGGCGTTTCGAGCGCGAGAACGCGGGCAAGCCGCGCCTCGGCGACGCGGCGACTCTCGCCGAGGAATATCTCGTCGTCTCGCAAAACCCCTATATGGAGTTTCCCGCCTCCAACCTCGACGGCGCGCTCGTCGAGCCGTCGGGGCGGATGCGCCTGATCGCGCGTTTCCTCGGCATGTTCGGCCCGCAGGGCGCGCTGCCGCTGACGACCACCGAAGAGAGCTATCAGTGGCTGCTGGAGCGCGACGACGCGTTTCCGCGTTTCGCCGATATTTTCCAGCGCCGCTTCATCGCGCTGTTTTTTCGCGCCTGGGCGGACGCGCGTCCGATCGCGCAAAACGACCGGCCCGGCGAGGATCGGTTTCGCGCCTATATCGGTTCGATGATCGGGGTCGGCGCGCCGCTGTTCCGCGACGCCGATTCGCTGTCCGATTTCGCCAAGATGGAATATGCGGGCCTGCTCGCGCCGCGGGTCAAGAGCGCCTCGCGGCTGCGCGCGCTGCTTTCGGGATTGTTCGGGACGCGCGTCGAGATCGACGAATTCGTCGGCGCCTGGTTGACGCTCGACGCTGGCGAGCGCTCGCGCCTCGGGGCGCGCCAGAGCCGCCTGGGAAGCGATTGCGTGCTGGGCTCCAGCATGTTCAGCGTGAGCGACAAGTTCCGCGTTCGCGTCTTCGTGCGCGATTTCGCGCAATACCAGCGCTTCCTGCCGGGATCGGATCACGCGCGGGAGATCGGCGACGCGGTGTTTCTCTATGTCGGCGAGGAATACGACTGGGACATGGAGCTGGCGATCCCCGCCGGAGAAATCACCCCGGTTCGTCTCGGCAAAGGCGCCAAGCTCGGCTGGACGAGCTGGATGGCGCCGAACTGGTCGAAGACGGATGAAACGATCCGCAAGGACGCGAGATTTCATGTCGTCAGCCGTTTGGCGCACGAGCGCGAGGCGACCCACGAGAATTAGGGATGGAGGAAATCATGGGCGCGGACATCAGCGTCGAATCGGTGGCCGGCAAACTCAACCGCGTCGGCTACGAGGCCTTCATACAGGCGCTGCGGCAGGCCAAGAGCGCCGGCAATCGCAACATCGAGCTCGGCCATTGGATGCTGCACCTCTTGCAGAAGGACCGCACCGATCTCGCCCTGACGGCGGACCATTTCAAGCTGAGCCGCGCCAAACTGCTCGCCGATACGACGGCGGTCGTCAACGGCTTCCGCAAGAACGAGACGGAGATGCCGGGCATCTCCAACCAGGTCGCGGACGCGCTCGATCGCGGCTGGCATTATGCGACGCTGCTGTTCGGCGAGACCCAGATCCGCACCGGCCATCTCCTGGTCGCGATGCTCAAGTCGATCGAGCTGAGGCGCGCGCTCGTCGGCATTTCGCAGGAATTCGCCAAGATTCCGGTCGACGAAGTCGCGGCGAGCCATCGCTCGATCTGGGCCGAGTCGGAAGAGGGCAACCTTCGCCCGATGGACGGCTCCGGCATCGCCGCCGCGAGTTCGGAAGGGACGACCGCGGCGCCGGGCGCCAAGGGCACCACGGCGCTCGATCGCTTCAGCCAGGATCTCACCGCCAAGGCCAAGTCGGGCGGCATGGACCCGATCCTCGGCCGCGACGAGGAAATCCGCCAGATCGTCGACGTGCTGATGCGCCGGCGCCAGAACAATCCGATCCTCACCGGCGAAGCGGGCGTCGGCAAGACCGCGGTCGTCGAAGGTTTCGCCCAGCGCATCGCCTCCGGCGACGTGCCGCCGCCGCTGCGCGGCGTCAAGCTCCACGCGCTCGACATCGGCCTGATGCAGGCGGGCGCCTCGATGAAGGGCGAGTTCGAGCAGCGTCTGCGTTCGGTCATCGACGAAGTGCAGGCCTCGCCGACCCCGATCATCCTGTTCATCGACGAAGCGCACACGCTGATCGGCGCGGGCGGCCCGGCGGGCACGGGCGACGCGGCCAACCTGCTCAAACCGGCGCTCGCGCGCGGCACGCTGCGCACCATCGCGGCGACGACCTGGGCCGAATATCGGCAATATTTCGAGAAGGACCCGGCGCTGACGCGGCGCTTCCAGCCGATCCACATCGGCGAGCCCGACGTCGCCACCGCCGCGGTGATGCTGCGCGGCCTCGTCGCTCCGATGGAGAAGCACCACAAGGTGCGCGTCAGCGACGAGGCGATCGTCGCCGCGGTCAATTTCTCCCATCGCTACATCCCCGCGCGGCAATTGCCCGACAAGGCCGTGAGCTTGCTCGACACGGCCTGCGCGCGGGTGGCGATCAGCCAGCACGCCAAGCCGGCCGCGATCGAGGACGCCGAGGTCGCGATCACGTCGTTGGAAAGCGAGAAGCAGTCTCTGGCGCGCGAACGCGACCTCGGCTCCGCCAACGAAGAGCGCATCGCCGAGATCGACGCCGGTCTCGTCAAGCAGCGCGAGCGCCTCGCGGCGGTCGAAGCCGACTGGGCGAGGGAGCGCGCGCTCGTCGAGGAAATCCTCGCCTTGCGCGAAAAGCTCGCCGCCGAGCCCGAGGCCGAGGCGGCGGGCGCCGTCGCCGCGGTCGAGCCGCCGCCGCCGGAAGCGGAGCGCGCCGCGCCGCGCGTCGACATCGCCGCCGTCGCGGCGCCGGACGGCGCTGTCGCGCTGAGCGAGGCCGAAGCCGCCCGCGCCGCTCTGCGCGCCAAGGTCGGCGAACTCGGCGACATCGGCCCCGACAAGCGCATGATCTACGCCCATGTCGACGAGCAGGCGGTCGCCGCCGTCGTCTCGGACTGGACGGGCATTCCCGTCGGCAAGATGGTCGCCGACGAGGTCGAGACGGTGCTGCACCTCGCCGATATCCTCAACCGCCGCATCGTCGGGCAGAACCACGGCCTGGCGATGATCGCCAAGCGCATCGAGACCAACCGCGCCAAGCTCGACAATCCCAACAAGCCGATCGGCGTGTTCATGCTGTGCGGCCCCTCGGGCGTCGGCAAGACCGAGACGGCGCTGGCGCTCGCCGAAACGCTCTACGGCGGCGAGCAGAACATCATCACGATCAACATGTCGGAATTCCAGGAGGCGCACACCGTCTCGACGCTGAAAGGGGCGCCGCCCGGCTATGTCGGCTATGGCGAAGGCGGGCGTCTGACCGAGGCGGTGCGGCGGCGGCCCTACAGCGTGATCCTGCTCGACGAAATCGAGAAGGCGCATCCCGACGTGCACGAGATTTTCTTCCAGGTGTTCGACAAGGGCGTGATGGAGGACGGCACCGGCCGGCGCATCGATTTCAAGAACACGCTGATCCTGCTGACCTCCAATGTCGGCACGGAGGTCATCATGCGCGCCGCCGAGAGCGCGGCGCCGCCCGAGCCGGAGGCGCTCGCGGCGCAATTGCGGCCCGCGCTGCTGGAGGTCTTCCCGCCGGCGCTGCTCGGGCGCATCGTCACGATCCCCTATTATCCGCTGTCGCCGGACATGCTCGCCGGCATCGTGCGCCTGCAGCTCGGCCGGATCGGCAAGCGGATCGAAGACAACCATCGCGCCCGGTTCGTCGCCGACCCGAGCGCGGTCGATCATATCGTCTCGCTGTGCAACGATCCCGATTCGGGCGGCCGCGTGATCGACAACGTCATCACCAACACGATCCTGCCCGCGCTGTCGCGCGAAATCCTCAAGCGCTCGCTCGCGCGCGAGGAGATCCACGAAGCGAAGGTGTCGGCGGCGAACGGCGCGTTCGTCTACGAAGTGAGCTGACGAGCCGTCGCACGGGCGCGCCGGCGCCGAACCGATGAGGAGCGGGCCATGGCCAATCGTTTCGAACAGGTCGACGAAGTCGTCGGCGACGCGATCACGATCATTCTGCAGCAACGCTCGGATGGGCAATGGGCCAAGGTCTTTTGCCCCCGCAGCGCGCACGACGCTCTGCTCGAGGACAGGATGAGCGAGTCCCTGCCGCCCAAGGACGCCTTGGCCGCCGCCGTCAAACTCGCCAACGAATTGAAGTTGGCGATCGTCGTCATCGATCCCGACGCCGTTTGGAAAAGGGAATGGGGCGAGCTATACCGCTGGCAAGATGAGGTCGACGAATCGTGATCGCCCGGGAAGCGCGGCGTTGCGGCGCGAGCGCCCCCCTCTCCCCGCGAGCGGGGAGAGGGCCGGGGTGAGGGGCCTGGTCGTTGGCCGCGTCGTCGTGGCTTATCTCCCAGCCCCGCATCCTAACCTTCTCCCCGCAAGCGGGGAGAAGGGATGCTGCGCGTCGGCGATTCGGCGCGCGGGAGCTTGTTGTCCTTGACGAGGCTTCGCTCCCGGCGGGCGCTTCTCGCCCTCGTGGCCCTCGCCGGGTCGTTCGGTCCCGTCCGCGCCGACCTTCGCGTCTGCAACAAGACCCGCGTTCTCATCAATCTCGCGGTCGGCGCGAACGCCGGCGCCGACTTCTCGACCGAAGGCTGGTGGACGGTGACGCCGGGGTCGTGCGCGACGCCGATCAAGGGGCCGCTGAAGGGCCGCTTCGTTTATCTCTACGCCACCGACATCGACGCCGCCGACGTGCTGAAGGGCGCGGTTTCGATGTGCATCGACCGCGGCAAGTTCAAGGTTTTCGGCATCTCGGATTGCTGGCGGCGCGGATTGCAAGCGGTCAATTTCGCCGAGATCGACACGCTCGATTCGCCGGATTGGACGACGTTTCTGACCGACGTCGGCAAGTAGGGGCTCACCGCCCGCTCTTCATCGAAGCGAGATCGTCCTCGGGCAGCACGTCCTGCAGCAGGCTGAGGAAATCGCGCGAGGCGAGCGCCTTGGCGCGATCGAGCAGGTAGGGCGCCGGGCTCGACGGCTCGACGCGCCGCATATGGCTCGCGACGTTGTCGATAAGGGCGAGGGCCGCCGCGCGCGAGGGCGCGGGCTCCGCGTCGGCGCGCGGGAATTCGGCGCCCGGCGCGCCCGAAAGGCCGCTGACCGGCACGGTGAAGGCGCCGTCGGGGCCGACGAACACCCGCGCGGCGTCGGCGTGGGCGGGCGCGAGCAATTTCATCACGTCGTAGAGATTCTTGCCCAGGGTCTCGCGCGCCTGGCCGATCAGCAGCAGCGCGGGGCTCGACGGCTCCCAGGCGGCGAAATAGCCGAGCGCCGCGCCGAGCGCCGCGTCGACGTCGGCGAGCGTCGCCAAAGCTCCCGGCGCCGTCGCCGTTTCCGCCCTGGGGGCTTCGGCGCTCGGCTGCCCGTCGGAAGTCTCGGGCGCCGTCGCCAGCGTGGGGTCGCGCTTGGCGAGCGCGCCTTGCAGGAAGCCCGTCATGCGCTCGACGAGCGGGGCGAGCGCGTTGAAGCTGATCGCCTGCTCGAAGCCGACGCGCTCGATCGAGACCGCGCGGATGGTCTCGATGGCCGCGCGCGCCGCGCGCAAATTCTTCACCGCCGCGGCGAGCTTGTCGAGATCGACGTTCATCAGGACCTTGTCGATCGCGCCCGCGGAGGGAAGGCTCTCGCCCTCGCGCGGCTTGGCGTCGCCCGAGGCGACGAGCTGGGCGCGAAACACGAAGACGCCGTCGCGTTGGGTTTCCACCAGCGGGGCATATTGCAGCGGCAGCGCCACGACAGGCCCGTCGTCGAGCGTCGCCAGTTGCACCAGGCGCGCGGCATAGTCGCCGTCCTCGGCGCGCGGATGCGCGTCGTCCCAATGATTGACGACGAGCCAGGCGATCGCGCCGAGCCAATGCGCGAAACCGCTGAGATCGCGGTTGAGAATGGCGAGCTTGGCCATGAGCACGAGGAGGCGCAGGTCGTGCGAGCGCGCGAGCAGTCCGCCGGCTGTTTCCAAAGCGGCGGGGAAATCGATGGTCTTGCGGTCGAAGCTGAAATAGGCGGCGGGCAATTGCCCTTCGGTCGCCGCCATGAAGTTCATGAAGTCGGAGTCGCCGGCCAAGTCGAGATCGGGGCCGCAAGGATCGTCCGGGGAGACGGGGGGCAGGGCGAACGAATCTTCTGGACTTTCGACCATGACGCGGTTCGGGCTCCGTCGGGCGAAGGGATGGCCAAGAGGCCTTGCGGACCGTAATTCTATCTCGGCATCATAGCCGATCGACAAGCGCCGGAAAGCCATTATCGGGCGGCTCCGGTCGGCCGATCGGCTCCCGCCGGCGCGGCCGTGGCCGCAAAGGTTCGGCGGCGAAAGGCGAGGGCGCGAGCATGGCGACGGACAGCGACTACGAATCGAACCCGCCTCGGCTCGCCCGGCAGAAGGATTTGGACACCTGCTGGGCCTGCTGCATGTCGGTCCTTCTCGCTTCGAACCAATCGGCCAGGCAGGCGAGCGAGGACGACCTCGTCAAGCAATACGCGACGACGCCGACCGGCGGCGTCACGATCCCTAAGCTGAAAGTCATCGCCAAGGATTTCAACTATTTGTTCAACGCTTTCGAGCGCGTCGACGAGGCGCGCACGACGTTGACCGATCAGTTCATCATCGACCGACTGCGCACCAACGGCATGATGATGGCGGCTTGGCGCATTCAGGATCCGGCCAAGCCGAACGAAGTGTTCTTTCACGCCCAGATCGTCTGGGGGGTCCTCTATATGTCCAATCAGGACATTCACAGCGAACGCGCTCTCCTGCACACGATGAACCCGTGGACGGCGAAATATGAGCTCTATCCGTTGTTTTCGGTCTATCGCTCCGACAATATGCCGATGTTCACGTGTTGGCCGAGCTCGAGCTCGTCTTGAAGAGGGTCAGACCGTAACCGATCGGAGAAGGACGCCGGCGCGTCGGGTTGCGGGCCGGTCGCATCGTCTTTCGAACCCGACCTCGCGGACGCCGGCGCGTTTTGAAGCAATGACGAGGACTTCATGGGCGACAATCTTTCGCAAGACGAACGCGTCGGCAAACTGACGACGCCGCTCGGCGACGACAAGCTCACTCTCTCGCGCTTCGACGGAGGCGAGTCGCTGAGCGAACTCTTCGAGTTTCGCATCGAGGCGATGTCCACCGAAGCGAACATCGATTTCAACGCGGCGCTCGGCAAGAGCGTCACTGTCAAACTGAAGACGGCCGATGACAAGGACCGCTACTTCAACGGGCTGCTCGCCGAGGCGCGCTGGGCGGGCCAACGCGACACGCTCTACGCCTACCAGCTCGTGATCCGGCCGTGGCTGTGGCTCCTTTCGCTGACGTCGGACTGCCGCATCTTCTCGCAGAAGTCGCCGCGCGACATCATCAAGCAGGTGTTCACGGACCGCGGCTTTTCCGATTTTCGCGACGAACTGAAATCCTCCTATCCGACGCTCGAATATTGCGTGCAATATCGCGAGACCGACTTCGATTTCGTCAGCCGCCTGATGGAGAAGTACGGAATCTACTATTTCTTCGAATATTCCGACGGCAAGCACACGCTGGTGCTCGCCGACATGAAGGCGAGCCACAAGCCGATCGCCGATCTGTCGAGCGTGCCCTACGTGCCCGTCAGCGAGGGCGGGCGGCGCCAGTTGCAGCATCTCGAGGACTGGTCGCGCGGCCGCACCGTCGAAAGCGGCAGCTTCAAGCTCAACGAGTACGACTACAACAAGCCCGGCGCCAATCTGCTCGCCGATTCCGACAAGCCCGGCGGCTACGCGCACGACTCGATGGAAATGTACGACTACCCCGGCGGATACGTCGATCGCGGCGTCGGCACGAACCTGGCGAAGGTCGAGGCGGAGGCGGCGCAGTCGCTCGACGACCGGCGCACCGGCACCGGCTCGGCGCTTTCGCTGTTCCCTGGCGGTCTGGTCACGCTGGCCCAGCACCCGATCGGCGGCGAGAACCAGGAATATCTCGTCGTCGCCTGCTCGCATTTCTTTCATGCGCAGCGCTACCGCTCGGCGGGCGGGACGGTCGACGGGCCGAGCTATCTCGGCAATTTCGAGTTCACGCCGAGCAGCCGCCAGTTTCGCGCCGAGCTCGACGCCGAGCGGCCCTATATCTCCGGCGTCCAGTCGGCGCTCGTCGTCGGCAAGCAGGGCGAGGAGATCGACGTCGACGAGCAGGGCCGCATCTGCGTGCAGTTCTACTGGGACCGCAAGAGGACGGCGTCGCGCCGGGTGCGCGTCGCGCAGATCTGGGCGGGCAGCCATCGCGGCGCATTGTTCCTGCCGCGCATCGGCGACGAAGTGCTGATCCAGTACGAGGAGGGCGATCCCGACCGGCCGGTGGTCGTCGGCTCGGTCTATAACGGAACGAACAAGGTCGTCGCCGACCTGCCGTCCAAGAAGACGCGCACGGGGATCCTCACCAAATCGAGCAAGAACAGCAGCGGCTACAACATGCTGCTGTTCGACGACACCGCCGGCGACGAGCACATCAAGCTGCGGGCGCAGAAGGCGCTGATGTTCAAGTCGCTCGGCGACGAGACGCGCGACATCAACGGCAGCCAGACCGAGACCGTCGGCGGGAACGAGACGATCAACGTCGGCGGGCCGACCGGCGGCGGCAATTTCACCTTGAACGCCTTCCAGTCGATCACCCTCAACGTCGGCCCGAGCGGCGCGCTCGCCCAGATCGTGATGGACGCGACCGGAATCACGCTGACGTCCATGGAGGGGGTGTCGACGGTCATGATCCAGCCGAGCGGCGTGACGATCATGGCGCCGACGATCACCTTGACCGGCGACGCCGCGGTCAACGTCGCCGCCTCGGCGGTCAATGTGGGCGCGGTTCTCAATACGCCGAGCCTGGTCGCGGCCGCGGCCGTGGTCAGCGGCATTCCGGTGTGAGCAACGCGATGTCCTCACGCGTTCGCTTCTCGACGGCGCGCGACGTCGCCGAAGCGTTCAGGGAATTACGGCGGATCGCGCCCGCTCCGGGCGACGCGTCGACGCCGCTCGACTATGTCAGACGCTTGCTCGTCTCGCGGCGGCCGATCGATGCGATCGCGTTCTTGGCCTATTTGCTGCCGCGCCGCGAGGCGGTCTGGTGGGCGCGTCAGTGCGTCGGCGCGATTCTCGGACCGCGCGCCGAGGACGACGCTTTGCGCGCCGCCGACGCCTGGGTGCGCGCGCCGGAAGAGGAGCGCCGCCGCGCCGCGCTCGAAATCGGCGTGGCGGGCGACCAGGAGCTCCCGACGACCTGGCTCGCGCTCGCGGTCGGCCGGTCCGGCGGCAGCGTCAGCGCGCCAGATCAGAAACCGATCATCCCGGCCCCGGCGGCCTGCGCGCAGGCGGCGAACGCCGCGATCGTGTTGGCGATAACGCGCGGCGAGCCGCGGGCCATCGGGGGGTGGGTCCGCGCCTGCGTCGAGGCGGGCGTTCGCTTCGCCGAAGGGGGAGAGGCTCGCGTGATCGCGCCGAAGCTGGAGGCCGCCGACGCGCCACTGGCGCGAAGCGGCAAATGATGATTGTCTCGCCGTCTCGTAAACAAGGAAGCGGGACGCGATGCAGGACGACAAGGCTCTGACCCAGGCGCGGGCGCTTCTTTCGCGCGCGCCGCTGTTCGACGGCCACAACGACCTGGCCTGGGTCGTCCGCAACGACGCCAAGGCGCGCGGCGACGTCCTCGCCTACGATCTGACGCGCGTGCACGAGAAGGGCGACACCGATATTCCGCGCCTGCGCGAAGGCTGCGTCGGCGCGCAGTTCTGGTCGGCGTTCCAGCCGACCGGCGCGCCGCATCCCGCGCGCACCGCGCTGGAGCAAATCGACCTCATCCGCCGCATCGAGGCGGCCCATCCCAACGTCTTCCTGCCCGCGCGCGGCGCCGCCGATTTCGCCCGCGCCCGGCGCGCCGGCAAGATCGCGTCCTACATCGTGGTCGAAGGCGGCGTCGGCCTCGAGAATTCCCTGGCGCCGCTGCGCGTCTGGCACGCGGCGGGCGTGCGCATGCTGATCCCCTGCCACAATGAAACGCTCGACTGGGTCGATTCGGCGACCGACGCGCCGCGCCATCGCGGCCTCAACGCGTTCGGCTGCGCGGTGATCGGCGAATGCAATCGGCTCGGCATGATCGTCGACGGCGCCCATGTCTCGCACGAGGGCATCAGGCGCGTGATGGACGTCAGCGAGGCGCCGATCCTGCTTTCCCATTCCAACGCCTTCTCGCTGTGCGATCATCCCCGCAACGCGCCCGACGACGTGCTGCGCCGCCTCAGGGACAAGGGCGGCGTGGTCATGGCGACCTTCGTGCCCGGCTTCGTCTCGCAGGCCTTGCGCGATTGGCTCAAACGCTCGCGCGACGGCTACGGCAAGGCGCCGCTCGCCGCCGATCCCAAGGCCCAGTTCGCCGAGCTGGAGACGCGCCACGGCCCCGCGCCGCGCGCCACGCTCGAAGAGGTCGCCGACCACATCGTCTATCTCACGGAGATCGCGGGAATCGATCACGTCGGCATCGGCTCGGATTTCTTCGGCGGCGCGCAGCCCGTCGGCCTCGAACACGTCGGCCGCTTCCCGTTTCTTTTCGCCGAATTGATCCGCCGCGGCTTTTCCGAGCGGGATCTGGCCAAGATCGCCTCGCGCAACGTCCTGCGCGTCATGCGCGACGTCGAGCGCGTGGGCGAAACGCTGCGCGAAGTGCGCGAGCCGGCGATCGGGCGGATCGAGGATTATCCGGGGGCGTGAGGCGCGGCGCGTCGTCCCGCAGCCGCCAGGATGGGTGAACGTCGCGCGAGAAACGGCAGGGCAAGTCAATCCAGCCCGTCTCGTCCTTCCCGCCGGCCGTCGATAGGAAAGCGACCGTCATGCCGAAAAAGCTGTCCGTCAAATCATCCGAACTCTCGCAGGCGAGCGTGCCGGCGTTCTGGCCGATGGCGTTGGCGGCGGCCTTGGTCGAGGAGGGTACGGAGCTTTATGCGAAGAACCTCAAATTCGTCGAAGAGGAGATCAAGATCGACGACCAATTGAGGCCCGTCCTGGCGACGCCCAACCAGGTGCGGCTCGATCTGCGCACCATGGCGTTGCGCGACTACGGCAAGCCCGGCGGGATCGCGACGCTGGTCGACGCGCCCTTTGCCGGTCACTCGGCGATGATCGCCGATTATCATAAGGGCCAGAGTCTCGTCGAGACGCTTTTAGGCAATGGCCTCGCTCATGTCGCGCTGACCGATTGGAAGTCGGCCACGGACGACATGAAGGACTTCGAGATCGACAACTACCTCGAAGAGCTCGTCGTCGCGATCGACGATCTCGGCGGCCGCGTCAATCTCGTCGGACTTTGCCAGGGCGGCTGGACCTCGGCGATGATCGCGGCGCGCTTCCCCGAAAAGGTGAACGCGCTCGTGCTCGCCGGCGCGCCCATCGACACGGACGCCGGCGACGGGCCGATCAAGCGCATGGCCCACGAATCCCCCGACTCCTTCTATCAGGAATTGGTGCAGCTCGGGGGCGGTCTGATGAAGGGCAAGTTCATGCTGCAGGGCTGGAAGAACATGCACCCGGAGCAGCATTATTTCCAGAATTACGTCGATCTCTACGAAAACCTCGACGACCCCGCCTATCTCGCCAAGGAGGAGACGTTCGAGAGCTGGTACGAAAATCCGATCGACCTGCCGGGGCGTTGGTACCTGCAGGTGATGACCCAGCTCTTCAAGGAGAATCGGCTCGCGAAAGGCTCTTTTCTCGGATTGGGCCGCAAGCTCGACCTGCGCGACATCGTCTGCCCGACCTATCTGCTCGCCGGCGCCAACGACGACATCACGGCGCCGGCGCAGGTCCTCGACGCGGCCAAATATATCGGGACGCCCAGGGATCGCATCCTTCAGAAGACCGTGCCGGGAGGCCATATCGGCCTGTTCATGGGCGCGCGCACGCTGAAGGAGGATTGGCCGGGGATCGCGCGATGGATCGCCGCGCCGCCTTGATCCTCGCCGCCGGCGCCGCCTTGAGCGTGCTGGCCGGCTTCCTTCTGCGCGGCGCGGTCGTGCAGCAGCGCTGTCGCCGCCGCTGAAGCGTCGGGGTCGGCCGCTTTTCGTCGCCAACACGATGTGCGGACCAAGAGCCAGCGCCGCCTTTGCGGCTATTTGCCGATGCCTGGACGCGTCATGACCGGGCTTGTCCCGGTCATGACGCGGTGAAGCTTGCGATGACGTGCAGGATAGGGCCGGGGCCGCGCGGCTCGGCTTCGGGCGGCGCGGCGGCCTGAGGGCGTGGATGCCCGGCGCAAGGCCGGGCATGACGGCGGTTGGCGGTCCGCGGAACCGTTTGCCAACTCCGTCCATTCTCACCCGCCCGCCCGCAGCAATCCCTCGCGCCTCAGCGCTTCCGCCAGCGCCTCGACGCTCGTATAGACATGCCCGTGCAGCCCCGCCCGCTCGGCGCCGGCGACGTTTTTCGCACTGTCGTCGACGAACAGCGTGGCCGCGGGCGCCGCGCCGAGCCGGGCGAGGCAGCGTCTATAGGCTTCGGGGTCGGGCTTGCGCGCGCCAAATTCGGCCGAGACGAAAAAGCGCTTGTCGAAGATTGGCCTCAGCTCGGGAAAGACGCGATCGATCTCGCGCGCGACCAGCAAATTGTTGTTGGTCAGCACGGCGACCCGCGTTTCACGCGCGATTCTCGCGGCGAGCGCCAGCGCTTCGGAAATCGGCGTGACGGCGGCCCGCAGCGCCGCGATCCATTGCTTGCGCGTCAGCGCGCAGCCCAGGCGCTCGCCGAAGCCGCTGAGGTAAGCCTCGGCGTCCATCGCCCCGGAATCGGCGAGATCCTCGTAGCCCGATCCCCAGATCGCCGCCTCGACGAAGGACGGCGCCTTCGCGCAGACGCGCGCGAGGCAAGCGATGCGCGCCTCGCGGTCGTAGCGGCACAAGACCTCGTTCATGTCGAAGAGAACGGCTGAGATCACCGGCTTGCCGCCCCGGCTCGGGTTTCCCGCCGAGCTTATCACCGCGCGCCCGCGAAAGGCGAAGCGGGATTGCGACGAGGCGCCACGGGAAAGCCTATGTTGCAGTGCACAATTATTACTGTCGAATGTCGCGCAACCGGAAGGCGCCAACCATGAACGTGATCAACAGGGCGCGCGCCTTCGTCGGCCTCGACGAGCCCGCGCCGGCCTGGCCGCCGCAGCGGCTTTCCCTGGCGTTGCAGGGCGGCGGCTCGTTCGGGGCCTTCACCTGGGGCGTGCTCGATCGGCTGCTCGAAGAGCGGGGAATCGCGTTCGACGCCATCAGCGGCTCCAGCGCCGGCGCGGTCAACGCCGTGCTGCTCGCCTCGGGGCTGCTCGAGGGCGGGCGCGAGGGGGCGAAGGCCCGGCTCGCGCGATTCTGGAAACGGATGAGCGACGCGGCCGCGTTCGTGCCCGCGGCCTCGCTTTCCGCCTCGCCGCTGGGCGCGGGCCTCGGCTTCGTCGCGCGCGCGCTTTCGCCCTATCAGTTCAATCCCTTCAATCTCAACCCGCTGCGCGAGGCGCTGGCGGCCGAGGTCGATTTCGAAAGCTTACGCGCGCGATCGCCGATGAAGCTGCTGATCGGCGCGACGCGGGTGCGCGACGGCAAATTGCGCATTTTCGCCAATGAGGAATTGACGGTCGACGCGGTGCTCGCCTCCGCCTGCCTGCCGCTCATTCACCACACCATCGAAATCGCCGGCGAGCCCTATTGGGACGGCGGCTACGCCGCCAATCCGCCGCTCATTCCGCTGGCGCTGGCCTCCAAAGCCGCCAACCTGCTGATCGTGCAGGTGACGCCGACTTCGTCCGAGCGGTTGCCCAAGACGCCGCGAGAGATCGCCAAACGGCTCGAACAGATTCAGTTCAACGCGACGCTGAATTCCGAGCTCGAGGCGCTCAAATACGGCATGCTCGTCGGCGCGACGCCCAAGCTGCGGCGATTGCGCATCGGCCGGATCTCCGCGCAGGACGAATTCGCCGGGCTCGCGGACGAGAGCGCGGGAAACCTCGGCTGGGCCTTTCTCGAGCGCTTGCATCAAAGCGGCCGCGGCGCCGTCGAGGCTTGGCTCGACGAAGCGGCGCCGGCGGGGAGCCGGCGCGCGGAGGCGCCGGGGGTCGGCGGGGAGGGGGGCGGGACGGGCGACGCTCAGGCTTGATGCCTGTCTGGCCGCTTGCGCCCCATAACGTCATGCGTTATAAGAAGCGATGATCCGTGACTTCGCCGATCCGGAAACCGCGCTCATCTGGTCCGGCCGGCGGAGTCGAAAACTGCCGCCGGAGATTCAGTCGACCGCGCTGCGGAAATTGCGCTTTCTCAACAACGCTCGCGTCTTGTCCGACTTGCGGGCGCCGCCGGGCAATCGGCTCGAGGCGTTGAAGGCCGATCGCTTGGGACAGCATTCGATCCGCATCAACGATCAGTGGCGCATCTGTTTTATCTGGCGCGAAGGAGGCGCCGCTCATGTCGAAATCGTCGACTATCACGACTGACGCGGATTTGTTGCCGAATCCGACGCCGGGCGACGTTCTGCTCGAAGACTTCCTCAAGCCGATGGGCCTGAGCCAGAACGAACTGGCGCGCGCCTTGCGCGTGCCGCCGCGGCGGATCAACGAGATCGTGCTGGGCAAGCGGTCGATCAGCGCCGACACGGACCTGCGCCTGGCGCGCTATTTCGGCGTCTCGGAGGGCCTTTTTCTCGGGCTCCAGGCGGATTTCGATCTTGTGCGCAAGCGTCGCCAAATCCACGCCATTCTCGACGCGATCGAGCCGCGCGCGGCGTGAACCGTGGGGCGTCGGCGTAGGGCGAATGGACGGGGCGCGGCTTCGCGGCGATGCGGCCGGTTGATGTTGTGGATTTGGTCGGGTGTCACCGAAACCCGGTCCGACATCCCGAATGGGTGACTCAAACGAAATCAACTGGCGAGCCAGTGTGACTTCTTTATCGCTTTTGGCATAAGAGTGATTTGCCTCTCCCGGATTCGCGAGGCGTTATGCGACGAGAAGGGCCGACAAGTGACGAAGAACGAGCGCATTACGGAAAATCTCGTCAGGGGACGATTGCAAGCGCTGGGCTACTTCGACATTTCTAACTCAGTGAAGGTGGACGAACAAAAGACGAATATCGAGGCCGTCACCAAGCTCCTGAAGCAGGCCAGCAAGACCGGCGGAGGTGGTAAGGGCTCTCCAGAATTCATTATCAGCAACCCGGACGACCCGGACTTTCTGATCATCGTCGAATGCAAGGCGGACACGAAGGACCATGCGTCGACAGAACTAGAATCACTCCTGGCCGGTGTAGTCCTCACCGAAAGTGACGAGGCTCGGAACAAGCGGGTCGTGCGCTTCGCGGCAGACGGTGCCCTCCACTACGCAAGGCATCTGTCACGGGACTTCTCTGTGATAGCGCTGGCGGTCAGCGGTCAAACCGCAACGGGTCTCACTGTTAGCACTTACCTGCATACAAAGGACGCAAAAGGTAAGAGCCGGCCCAAGGTGCTGAATTCTAAGTGTCTGTCCGGGAACATATTGAATCGGCTGAGTCATTTGTGATTCAAGGGAGGCGGCCTGATTCTTTGGGGAGCCGCCGCCGATGTGGACGAAGGAAAACCGCGCTCGCTACGATCGCAGC